>NZ_JBVIPQ010000006.1:315740-500012 GCF_055577795.1 Streptomyces sp. NPDC033174 | reverse complement strand
GTTGACGACGCTGCGTCCGGAGCAGGCGGCGTACATCGGTGTCGAGGTCGAGGGCCCGTACAAGCCCGACCACTACCGCTACTGATCCCGATGGCAGCCGACGAGGTACGCGACCCCTGGCTCCCGGACCGGCTGCTGCGGACCGAACGGGACGCACTGATGCCGTTGCTGCGCCGCACGCCTCCGGCCGCGTACAACCTGCGCACCGCCTGCCCGGGCTGGACCGTCCGGCAGGTGCTCGCCCACTGCGGGGCGGCCCTCGTACGGATCGTCGAGGGCCGCCTGGAGGAGGGCGTCTTCCTGCCCGAGGCCAACGCGTCCGACGTCGCCGAGCGGGAGGAGTGGCCGCTGGCCAGGATCCTCGACGAGTTGGAGCGCGGCTTCACCGAGGCCGGCCCGGCGATCGCCGCGAGTGACGGCACGCTCGACGCGGTGGCGCTGGGGGAGTGGGTGCACGCGGGCGACGTCCGCGAGGCGTTCGGCGAGCCGGGCGCCTACTGCGGGGAGAGCCTGCCCCTCGCCCTGCCCCTGCTGATCACCGCCAGCCGCAGGCGCGAGACCCCGCGCCTGGTCGCCGAACTGGCCGGGACGCCACAGTGGTTGGACCTGGGCAACCCGATCGAGGGCCGGCCCCCGGCCCGCTTCCACGGCGACGCGTCCACCCTGATCCGCCTCTACGCGGGCCGCCCGCTGGTCGCGACCCGCTACACCCTGACGGGCGCGACGGAGAAGGAACTGCTCATCTACCGGTGACACGGGTTGTCGGCAGGCGTCCTTGGGGGGAAGCCCGTCAGCACGGAGGCAGGTGCCGGGCGAAGAACGCCCGCACCCGCCCCCGTACCCACGGCACCGACTCCGCCGGGGTGATCGCGCCCACCAGCGCGTCGCGCTGCGCCCTCGTCATCAGCCCGGCGGTCCGCAACTGCGGCGCCATCACCCCGTAGTCGGTGAACACCCAGTGCGCGGCGTCGGCGAGCTGCCGTCGGTGGGTGCGTCCGCCGGGGTGGGCGAGCACCGCCGACCAGGAGCGGTCGATCCGGTCGTCACGGAAGCCGTCGGTGCCCAGCAGGAGCAGCGGCCGGTCCACCCCGTCCCGGGCGACCGGGAGCAGCTCCCCCGCCGGGGTGTCCAGGTAACCCTCCATGTTGACCGCCGCGCCGATGCCGGGGATCTCGTACATCGCCTGGGCCACGGTCGTGCCGCCGGCGGAGTGGCCGTACATGCCCACCCGTCGCAGGTCCAACGCGCGGCCGAGGTGCGCGGGCAGGGCACGGCCGCTCGCGTCGGGGGTGCGGCCCGCCGCCACCTCCCCGAGCCGGTCCAGCACGAGGCGGATGTCCGCGAGCCGGGTGCCGATCATTTTGCGGAAGAACGCGCTGTCCGTCCCCGGGGGGCCCTGGAGGCACCGCACCCGGCCGTCGGGGAACTCCACCTCGCTGGTCTCGCCCGGGTGGTCGACGCTCACGACGACATGGCCGTGGCTCGCCAGCTCCTCGGCGAGACCGGTGCCGAGGGTGCGCGGGTCGCCGCCGCCGGGGCTGTGGAGCAGGACCGGCCGGCGGACGGGGAGCGCGGGGACGCCGGCGTGCGCATGAGTGAGGGTGGCCGCCCAGTTCACTCCGCTCTTCGGCAGCTGCGGGTGCACATGGACGGTGTCGATCGCCGCGAACCGCTGGGCGGCGCCTTCGGTCATCTGCGGGGCGCGCGGGTGGCCGGGGCCGGTACGGGCCGGGTAGAAGACCGTGGCCATCACCTCGCGGAAGCCGAGTGCGCTGTCCCACGGGTCGGGCCGGTCCCGGTCGACGAGGTGCAGGGTGGTGACGCCGATCCGGTACGGTCCGGTCGGCGCCGGCAGCTGCAGCGTGAGGCCGTCCCGGGCACCCCCTCGGGCGCTTCCCCGACCGGGGCGGCCCCCCGCGGGCCGGGTCCGCGCCGCCTGAGCCCGCGCGGCCCCGGGTGTCGTCGCGCCGGTGACCAGCAGTGCGGCGGCCAGCGCGGCCGTCCTGGTGACGGTCCGCCGGTTCACGGGCCTGTCGTGGAACCTGTCGTGAAGCACGTGTTCCCCCTTGATGTCTCGGTGAGTCGATCTCTCGTGGGTCGGCGTCGTACGCCTTCCGGCATGCTGGTGCCGGGTGGGGAGAACGGGCGAGGGTTGAGGCCCCGCCCTCAACGATGGCGCGTGGGCGCGGGGGAGCGTAGTGATCCGGATCCATGTCACGTCCGCGGACCTCGCCGCGGTCAGGTTCGCGCCCCGGCCGGCGCCGCTGGCGGAGCTGAACGCCGCCCTCATGAGGATGGTCCGCCCGGACCACGACGTGCTCTTCGGCCGTTGGAGACGACGGCTGCTCCACGCCCTGCCGTCCGCCGTCGAACCGCTGGGGGATCTGGTCCCCGGCCGCGACGCACCGTCCTTCCTCGATGTGTTCAGCGATGACCTGGAAGAGGGTCTGGACACCGTTCGGACGTTCGGCACGGCGTTCGTCCGCGCCGAGATCGAGCGCGTCCACGCCACGTTCCCCGCGCGGGCGTGGGTCCGCGATCTGCACCGCGGCGACGACGACGCCTGGCGCCTCCTGCGGCGCGCCCAGCGCGCGGCCTTCGACACGGTCGTACGGCCCGTTTGGCCGGTGGTGCAGGACCTTCACCGCAGCGAGTTCACCCGTCACGCCCTGACCGTGGCCGAGCACGGCATCGGCGCGGCGCTCGCCGCCCTGGTGCCAGGCTCCCGGCTGCGAGAGGGGGTCTGGGAGTTCGAGGCGCCCTTCGACCGGGAGATCAGCCCGCAAGGCCGGGGCGTGGAGCTGCGGCCCACGTTCCACTGGGGTGGCCATCCGCTGGTCTCCGACCTGCCCGGGCGGCCCGTGACGCTGACGTACCCGGCCGGGCCGGGCCTGCCGCTGTCGCCCGAGGGACCGGGCAGTGTCGAGGACGCGCTGACCGGGGTGCTCGGCCGCACCCGCGCCGACCTTCTCTTCCTGCTCGCCGAGCAGCACACCACGAGCGAGCTCGCCCGGCGGCTGCGCGTCAGCAATGCCACCGTCTCCGCCCACACCGGCGCGTTGCGCGCGGCCGGACTGATCACCACGGTCCGCGCCGGACGGGCGGTCCTGCACCGCCGCACCGCACTGGGCGGCCTGCTGGTCCGGCGGCAGGCGCGACCGGCTGGGGGGCGGGGGTCCACCGACCGGTGGACATGAGGTTCAACCGGGCGAGGCTGTCGGCAGTCCTACGGCTCCGACCAGCATGGATGCCATGACGAACCCCACTGTACGCATGGCCCGTTGGAGCGCCGGACACCCCTGGCGCGCGATCGGCGGCTGGTTCCTCTTCGTGGTCCTGTGCCTCGTCGCCGGGCTCTCCGTCGGCAGCAATCCGGCCACCAGTGAGCACTTCCGGGTCGGGGAGGCGGGCCGCGCGGAAGCCATGGCGGCCGAAGGCGGGCTCCAGCAGAGGCCCGTGGAACGCGTGCTGATCACCGCCGCGCCCGGTACGGCCGTACGGGACCCGGCGGCGGCCGACGCCGCCGCACGGGACATCACCGAGCGGATGAGGAGACTGCCCGAAGTGCTGTCGGTCGCCGCGCCGGTGCGCTCCGCCGACCGCACGGCGGTCCGGGTCGACGTCACGCTGAAGGGCCCCGAGCTCGACGGCAAGAAGCACGTCGACCCGCTGCTCGCGCAGACCGCCGAGGTGCGGGCCGCCCATCCCGGTCTCCGGGTGGAGGAGACCGGCAGCCCGTCCATCAGCAAGGGCGTCGACGAGCTGCGCGGCGACGACCTCTCACGCACCGAGATGATCGCGCTGCCGGTCACGCTGATCGCCCTGCTGTTCGTCTTCCGGTCGGTCGCGATGGCCACCGTGCCGCTGCTGCTGGCGCTCTCCTCGATCGCCGCCGCGGTGGGCCTGTCGATGCTCGCCTCGCACGCCTTCCCCGACGCGGGCGTCGGTACCAACGTCATCCTGCTGATCGGTCTGGCGGTCGGCGTCGACTACACCCTCTTCTACCTCAAGCGCGAACGGGAGGAACGGGCCAAGGCCGGCGGACGGCTCACCTCCCGGGCCGTGGTCGAGCTCGCCGCCGCCACCTCAGGACGGGCCGTCGTCGTCTCCGGTCTCGCCGTCGCCGTCTCCAGCGCGACGCTGTACCTCGCGGACGACGTCATCTTCTCCTCCATCGCCACCGGCGCGATCGTCGTCACGCTCGTCGCCGTCGTCAGCTCGCTGACGGTGCTGCCCGCGCTGCTGGCCAAGCTCGGCGACCGGGCCGAGCGACGGGCGGCCCGGCGCCAGGGCACGACCGTACGACCGAGGCGGCACAGGACCGGCCCCGGCCGCCTCACCGCCGCCGTCCTGGGAGCCACGAGCAGGCGTCCCGCCGCCACGCTGACCGTCGGTGTCCTCGCCCTGCTCGCCCTCGCGGCGCCGCTGCTCGGCCTGAACCTGACCGACATGGGCCGCGAGACCCACTCGCGCGCCATCCCCGCGATGCAGACCTACGACCGGCTGAACGCGGCGTTCCCCGAGCTGAAGGCCATGCACCAGGTCGTCGTACGCGCCCAGCCGGACCGTGCCGAAGAGGTGGCCGGCGCCCTGCGCGGACTCGCCCGCGCCGCCCACTCCCAGGCTCCCCTGCTGCGCGTCTCGCCGGACCGGCGGATCACCCTGCTGGAGATGCGCGTACCGCACCATGTGAGTACCGAAGCGGCCCAGGACTCCCTGGAACGCCTCCGGCACACCCACCTGCCGGCCACCGTGGGCCTGCTCCCCGGCGTCGACAGTGCGGTGACCGGGGACGTCGCCCGCTACGCCGACTATCCGGCACACCAGAAGCGGAAACTGCCCCTGATCATCGGCGCGCTGCTCCTGGTCACCTTCGTCATGACGGTGTGGGCCTTCCGGTCCGTGGTCCTCGGGCTGGTCGGGGTTGTCCTCAACCTGCTCTCGGCGGCCGCCTCGCTGGGCCTGCTCGTCCTGGTCTTCCAGGGCGACTGGGCCGAGGGGCTGCTCGACTTCACCTCCACGGGGTCGATCGGCTCGCGGGTCCCGCTCTTCCTCTTCGTGATCCTCTTCGGTCTGTCGATGGACTACCAGGTGTTCGTGATCAGCCGGATCAGGGAGGCCGCGCTGAGCGGGGTGCCCACCCGCAAGGCCGTCCTCGACGGGATCGGCGGCTCCGCCGGAGTGGTGACCAGCGCCGCAGTCGTCATGGTGACGGTGTTCGCGAGCTTCGCCGCCCTGCACCTCATCGAGATGAAGCAGATCGGTTTCAGCCTCACGGTGGCCGTCCTGCTCGACGCCTTCGTCATCCGCATGGTGATCCTGCCGGCCCTCGTGCTGATACTCGGTGAGGCGAGCTGGTGGCCGTCGCGCGGTGTGGGTCGGGCGCGACTTTCCACCCCGGCGGCCGGCCGACCGGTGAACGTAGGCTGACCGGCATGGATCAACGCCCGCGGCCCGCACGCCAGATGCCGGTACCGGCGCTGCACCGGTGGAACGCCGTGCTGTGGGTGCTCCTGGGCCTGACGCCGCCCGCGATCTCCGTGGCGGACGCACCCGCCGCTACGAAGGCGGGGGTGTTCGGGCTGCTGGTCGTGCTTGCCGTGGCGTACGCGACGGTGGGACTGTTCCCCGGAAACACCGTCCTGCGCCCGCGCGGCTACCTGTGCGTGCTCGTCCTCGGCCTCGGGTTGATGTCCTGCCTGCTCAAAGGTGGCGCGGCGCTGTTCGTCATCTCACTGCCGCACTTCTGGATCTACGCGGGGAGCCCGGGGGCGTCGGTCGCCTTCAGCGGCCTGGGTGCGGCGGCCACGGTGGCCGGTCACCTTCTGCGGCCGGGCCCGGAGGGCGAACTCCTCACCGGCAACGTCGTCGCCACTCTGATCGGCTACGCGGCGAGCGTGCTGCTGGGCCTCGGGATGCGGCGGCTCGTCGCGGAGAGCGAGGAGCGGGCCCGTCGCCTCGCCGCCGAACTGGAGGCGGCCGAGGAGCGGTTGGAGCAGACCCAGGCCGAGGCGCTGCGCCGTCAGGGCGCGACCGACGAACGCGAACGGCTGGCACGGGAGATCCACGACACCCTCGCCCAGGGGTTCGCCTCCATCATCGTCCTCGCCGAGGCGGCCCGCGCGGGCCTCGGCACCGACCCCGGGCGAAGCGCCCAGCAGCTGCTCTCCATCGAGAGCACGGCACGGGAGAACTTCGCCGAGGCCCGCGTCCTGGTCGGCTCCGCCCCGCAGAGCGGCCTCACCCCCGGCCAGGTGGCCGTCACCCTCCGCCGGACCCTGGACCGGTTCGCGGAGGACACCGGTCTCGCCGTCGACGCGGAACTGCCGGACGTCGCATGTGACCAGCCGGCCCGGATCGCGCTCTTGCGCTGTCTGCAGGAGTCGCTGGCCAATGTGCGCAAGCACGCGGACGCCTCCACGGTGGGCGTCGTGCTCACTCCGTACCCGTACGGCGTCGAACTGGAGATCACCGACGACGGCCGGGGCTTCGTGGTGGAGGAGTCCCGGGGCTTCGGCCTCGACGGGATGCGCAAGCGGCTCGCCGAACTGGGCGGCGAGCTCACGGTGACGAGCTCGGTGGGGGACGGTACGCGGGTCCTCGCCATGATTCCCCTCGACGGACAGGTGTGACATGCCCCAAGTGCCGCAGGAAAAAGCCCCGGTGAAGCTCCGGATCGTGCTGGCCGACGACCACACGGTCATGCGGGCAGGAGTGGCCGCGCTGCTCGCCTCGGACCCGGCGATCGAGATCGTGGGAGAGGCGGACAACGGCCGCGAGGCCGTCGGACTCGTCGAGCGCCTCGAGCCCCACGTGGCCCTGCTGGACCTGCGGATGCCGGTCCTCGACGGGGTCGGCGCCACGGCCGAGATCGTCGCCGGGCCGGCCGCGACCCGGGTACTGATCCTCACCACGTACGACACCGACGTCGAGATCGAACGGGCCGTCGAGGCCGGTGCCGTCGGCTACCTCCTCAAGGACACCACCGGCGAGCAGCTCGCCGACGCCATCCGCGCCGCGGCCCGCGGCGAAACGGTCCTCGCGCCCCGTGTCGCCGAACGCCTCGTGGCCCGGATGCGCCGACCCGCTCCGGTGGCCCTGACCACCCGCGAGGTGGAGGTCCTGAACGCGGTGGCCGACGGCCTCTCCAACGCGGACATCGGCAAACGCCTGGTCATCGCGGAGGCCACGGTGAAGACCCACCTCCTGCGGGTCTTCGCGAAGCTCGACGTCGGCGACCGCACGCACGCGGTGGTGGTGGCGCTGGAACGGGGGTTGCTGGTCAGAGGCGGCCGTGCTTGAGGGCACAGGGGAAGTGGGCGGAAGTCGCCGGCGCGAGCGTGGGCAGGCGTGTTGCGTACGGTGGATGCCCTGTCGGCAAGTCTTTGAAGGGCCCTGAAGCGGTGCGGGGGCGCGGGCAGTTGGGGGTGGGGGCTTTGGTCGGCCTCCTCGGCGCTGTTTAGCCTGTGCACGTCACCCCCTGCTCCCTTGGACGAAAGCGACCCATGCGCCTCACGCGGATACTCGCCGCAACCGCCGCCCTCGCCCTGCTCCCCGCGCTCGCCGCGTGCGAGGACACCAGTCCTGCCGGCTCCGCCGGGCCTGCCGCGGCTCCCACGGCCGAAACCGAGTCGGCCCCGCGCTCCTTGGCCGAGGCGCAGCGGTACGTACAGCGGTACGCCTCCTGCGAGGACATGAGCACCGAGCCGAACGACGGGCGGCTGCCACTGACCGAGTTCACGAACGTCGGAAAGTGGTCCGTGACCGAGCGGGGCGTGTGCAGCGACCGTGTCGAGCGCGGCGAGATCATCTTCTACATGGCCTCGGACATGAAGGCGTTCCAGACGGGCTACAAGGAACGCGTCATGGCCAGGATCAAGGCGGGGGAGCCCACGTACGGGCTGTTCAGCCGTGTGTTCGTCGGCAAGAACTTCGCCATCACGCCGACCGGGACCAAGACGGCCGTGGCGCTGTCACGGTCCGATCTGCGCATCCTGACCTGTAATCCGACGGGCTCCGTGCCCGAGGGGTACAAGCGGGAGAAGGCGCTGGTCGACGGCTGCGTTCTCAGCGACTTCGTCAACAGCGAGGACGGGAAGGGCAGTCCGAACTTCGAGACCCCCCGGGACCCGGCGGCGGAGGGCGGGTCCGAGAAGCCCGGGCAGCCCGCGCAGGGCAGCCTGGGCCTGCCCAGTGCCGACAGCCTGGACGAGCTGAAGAAGCTGGTGCACCCCCACACCGTCGACTGCACGAACTACTCCACGGAGCAGGAGTCCCTCGCCACCGAGTCCATCGACTACCAGCCCGTCGTCGTGGGCGAGTACCGCTCATGGGGCGTCGAGGCCCGTGCGATCTGCGGGACTCCGGCGGGGGCGCAGCGCGCCCACAATCTGAACTGGCTCGACCTGGTCGACGACATGAAGACGCTGCAGCTCAGGGCGAAGGCGGCCCAGCAGGAGGATCTGAAGGACGGCCGCCTCTCGGCGACGGCGAGCAGGCTGCTCGTCGGCGAGAACATCGCGGTGGAGACCAACAACAAGGACATCCGGCACGGCCTCTACCAGCTGCAGTTCCTCACGCTGAACTGCGAGCCGGGCTTCACGGCGCCGGCGGGCTACCGTCTGGAGAAGTCCCGGGTGGAGGGCTGCGTGCTCACCAACTTCGAGCGCTGACGAAGGGCGCTGACGAAGGGCACTGAGACGAAGGACGTTGGGGGGCCGCCCGGGTGGCGGGCCCTTCGGCGAACGCAACGCGCCGAAAGAGGGCCGCATACGAACGGGGCGGCGTACGCCGACCGGTGTCGGTGTGCGCCGCCCTCGGGTGGGACGAGTTGCGGGAGGTGGGCCCGCGTGGTCATGGCGGTTATTTCTGGTCGTCGTTGAACTTCGACGTCGACCAGAAGTAGCCGAGCACCGCGAGGCCGAGGCACCAGGCGACGGCGAGCCATCCGTTGTTGCCGATCTCGGTGCCGAGCAGCAGACCGCGCAGGGTCTCGATGGCGGGCGTGAACGGCTGGTACTCGGCGATCGGCTGGAACCAGCCCGGCATCGCGTCGAGGGGGACGAAGGTGCTGGAGAGGAGCGGCAGCAGGATCAGGGGCATGGCGTTGTTGCTGGCGGCCTCGGCGTTCGGGCTGATCAGGCCCATGCCGACCGCGATCCAGGTGAGCGCCGTGGCGAAGAGCACGAGCAGTCCGAACGCCGCGACCCACTCCAGGAGGGTGGCATCGGTGGAGCGGAAGCCGATGGCCACGGCGACGGCGCCGACGAGGACCACGCTGGCGATGGACTGCAGCACGCTGCCGATGACGTGCCCGATGATCACGGAGCCGCGGTGGATGGCCATCGTGCGGAAGCGGGCGATGATGCCCTCGGTCATGTCGTTGGAGACGGAGACCGCGGTGCCGACCACGGTGCTGCCGATGGTCATCAGCAGCAGGCCGGGGACGACGAAGGCGATGTACTCGGAGCGGTCCGGACCGCCGCCGCCGATCCCCGCGCTCATGGTGTCGCCGAAGATGTAGACGAAGAGCAGCAGCAGCATGATCGGCGTGAGCAGCAGGTTCAGGGTGAGGGACGGGTAGCGCCGGGCGTGCAGGAGGTTGCGGCGCAGCATCGTGGAGGAGTCGCGCAGGGCGAGGGAGAGGGAGCTCATCGGACAGCCACGCTTTCCTTGTCGGGTCGGTTGGTGCCGGCGCCGCCGGTCAGGGCGAAGAAGACGTCGTCGAGGTCGGGGGTGTGCATCGTCAGCTCGTCGGCCTCGATGCCGGCCGAGTCCAGCCAGTCGAGGAGAGAGCGCAGCTCGCGCTGGCTGCCGCGGCTGGGGATCTGCAACGCGAGGGATTCGTCGTCCCGGGAGGCCTCGCGCAGGGCGGAGGCGGCGCTCTGGTACGCGGCCGGGTCGGTGAAGCGGAGCCGGACGTGTCCGCCGGGGATGAGCCGCTTCAACTCCTCGGCGGTGCCCTGGGCGGCGATCTTGCCGTCGTTGAGTACGGCGATGCGGTCGGCGAGTTCGTCGGCCTCCTCCAGGTACTGGGTGGTGAGGAAGACGGTGACGCCGTCGGAGACGAGCTCGCGGATGATCTGCCACATGTTGTGCCGCGAGCGCGGGTCGAGGCCGGTGGTCGGCTCGTCGAGGAAGATGATCCGCGGGTTGCCGACCAGGGTCATGGCGATGTCGAGGCGGCGCTTCATGCCGCCGGAGTAGGTGGAACTGGGCTTCTTCGCGGCCTCGGTGAGGTCGAAGCGCTCAAGCAGCTCGGCGGTGACCTGCCGTCCCTCGCGCTTGGAGAGGTGGTGCAGGTCCGCCATGAGGAGCATGTTCTCCTCGCCGGTGATCAGGCCGTCGACGGCGGAGAACTGTCCGGTGACCCCGATCGCGGCGCGCACGGCCTGCGGGTCGGTGGCGAGGTCGTGACCGCCGACGTGGATCCGGCCGCTTGCCGGGCCGGGGGAGATGAGGGTGGAGAGGATCTTGACGGCGGTGGTCTTGCCGGCGCCGTTCGGGCCGAGCAGGGAGAAGACCGTTCCTTCGGGGACGGCCAGGTCGATGCCGTCGAGGACGGTCTTGTCGCCGTAGGACTTGCGCAGCCCGTTCGCCGCGATGGCCAGGTTCGTCATGGGGGGTGCTCCTTTACAGGCTGCGGGCGGTGATGTCGCCGTAGGCGGTGGTCGCGTGGATGTTCAGGCCGGCGGCGTCGCCGTCGGTGTTCTTGAGCGCGTTGTGGATGCGGCCGTAGCTGGTGCCGGCGTCCAGGGAGGCGGAGACTCCGTGGGCGGCGCCGACCGAGATCTCGCCGTGCTCGGTGCGCAGCGTGACCGTGCCGCGCACGGCCTCGGTGATGTGGAGGTCGCCCTTCTGGGTACTGATCTCCGCGGGGCCGCCGAGGCGGCCGACCGAGACGTCGCCGGCCTGGAGAGTGAGGCGCAGGCTCGCGGCTTCGTCGAGCTCGACCGTGCCCTGGGCGCTCTCGAAGGCGATGTCGCCGAGCCGTCCGACGCCCCGGAATTCGGCGGCGGCCGCCTTCGCCTCGACGCGGGAGCCGGCGGGCAGCTGGACCGTGACCTCGATGGATCCGGAGGGGCCGAAGTACTGGTTCTTCGCCGCCGGGGCCTCGATCCGCAGGACGCCGTCGCCGTATGCGACCTCGATCTGCTCCGCCGCCTTCACGTCGCGGCTCTTCGAGGCGTCCGTGGGAAGGACCTCGACCGTGGTGTCGGCCCGGTCGGCTGCGATGAACCGGACGCGTCCCGCGGGGATGTCGAGGACGGCGGAGATCGGGGCGGAGGTGTCGAACTTCTGCATGATTCTCTCCTGGCTGCTCGTTCTTTCTTACGCCGGAAACGCTACGTTGCATTCGCGGATCCTTCAATATGTTCGTTGCGAAGAATCAACATCACTGCAGGTCAAAGCCGGAGAATCGTTGCAATGGTCGTGAATTCAATGCAACAGAAGGTGATGTGCTCGTTGCAATGAATGGAAAGTGAACGCTATAGTGGAGCCATCAGGGACCCACGAAGGGAGATCGCGATGCCGGGAGGCAGGCTCACCCAGCAGGAACGCCAGCAGATCGCGCTGGGACTGGCCGACGGCCTTGCCTACGCGGAGATCGCCAGACGTCTCGACCGCCCCACCTCGACGATCACGCGCGAGGTGATGCGGAACGGCGGTCCGACCGCCTACCGCGCCGACCTGGCCCACCGCGCCACCGAACGCCGCGCCCACCAGCGCAGGCAGGCCGCGCCCCGAGGGCCGCAGGCGCCCCCGCAGGCCGACGGACGGGACGCCGAGGCCGTGCGCGAGTACGAGGAGACGTTCACCACGCTCCTCATGCAATCGGGCCTGCCCAAGATGATGTCCCGGGTGCTGACCTGCCTCTACACCACCGACGCGGGCAGCCTCACCGCGTCCGAACTCGTCCAGCGCCTCCAGGTCAGCCCGGCGTCCATCTCCAAGGCGGTCACGCTCCTCGAAGGCCAGGGCCTCATCCGCCGGGAACGCGAAGAGGGCCGCCGCGAGCGCTATCTCGTCGACAATGACGTCTGGTACCAGGGGATGGTCGCCAGCGCCCGGTCCCACGCCCAGCTCGCCGAGACCGCACGGCAGGGCGTCAGCCTCCTCGGCCCCGACTCACCGGCCGCCACCCGCCTCGAGAACATCGCCCGCTTCGTCGACTTCGTCGGCGAGAGCATGATCCGTGCCGCAGAGCAGGCCCGCGAGGTCCTCTACACGAAACCGGAAGCGACCTCGGGGGGCACCGCCACGCGACCTTCGGATCGCGGATAGAGGACCCTTGGTCCGTCAGTCCGTCCTCACGATCTGGAACGCCTCCGCCATTCGCCCGGCCGGCAGCCCCGCCGCCGTCGCGTGTTCGCCGAGCCAGGTCCTCAGGAGGCCCGCCAGGTCGTCGAAGTGCGCCGTCTGGGAGGTGTGGATGCGCAGGGCCTCGACCTTGCGGTCGAAGACCGGGGTGACGTCGACGTACTGGTTGGGCGTCGGGCCCGTCATCAGCCACAGTTCCGGGACGATCCACGGCTCGAGGCCCTCCTCCTTGAGGAGCGAGGGGTGCGCGAAGGGGTTGCGGGCCTCCGGGTAGATCGCGCGCAGGGAGGCCTCGCCGACCGCGCGGTGGTCGGGGTGCAGGTCCGCGAGGCGCCCCCAGTTGATCTCCGGGCTCGGGATGATCGCGCGCTGCGGGCGGACCTCCCGGATCACCCGGCACAGGTCCCGGCGGAGTTCCACGCTCGGCTCGACGAGGCTGTCGGGGTAGCCGAGGAAGCGGATGTCCTGGACCCCACTGAGCTTCGCCGAGTGGACCTGTTCGGCGCGGCGCAGATCCGCCATGGCCTGGCGCGGCAGTTGTTCGTCGTATCCGCCCGCGCCACCGTCCGTGACGATGCAGTACGTGACCCGGGTGCCGTGGGCGACCCAGCGCATGACCGTGCCGCTCACGCAGAACTCGATGTCGTCCGGGTGCGCGGCCACCACCAGCAGGGAAGCGGGGGCGCTGCGGTCTGTGAGTTCGGTCGCGAAGTCCTCCATGCGGCCAGCCTGTTGGGCGGTCCGGGGGCTCGCAAGGCGACCGCCCTGGCGTACTCGCGCCATGACACTTACGCGCCATACAAAAAATTGGTAGATTCAAATCATTGGGCGCAACACATGTGAGAAGTAGAACCGGAGGCGACCGGCATGTGCAGGATTTTCGGCTCCTTCGCCGCCGGGGCGGCCCGCCCCGAGCCGGCCGAGCTCTCGGCGGTCTCCGCCCGGCAGCGACACGGCGGGCCCGACGAGCACGAGGTGCTCAGCGGGACCGGCTGGTCGCTCGGGTGCGACCGGCTCGCCGTGACCGACCCCTGCGGCGGACAGCAGCCCTACCGGCTGCCCCATCTCCCCGGGATCGTCGCAGTCCTCAACGGCGAGATCTACAACCACGCGGAGCTGCGGCGCGACCTCGCGGCGCGCGGCCACCGCTTCCCCGACCTGTGCGACGGCACGGTACTGCCCGCGCTCTACGCCGAGTACGGGCCCGGCTTCGCCGAGCGGCTCGACGGCATGTTCGCGGTGGCGGTCCTCGACCTCCGCTCTCCCCAACTCGTCCTGGCCGTGGACGACATGGGCATGAAGCCCCTGCACTTCCACCGCTCCCCGGACGGCGCCCTCCGCTTCGCCTCGGAGATCCCCGCGCTCCTCGCCTTCGAGGGCGTGCGGATCGACCCGCGCGAGGACACCCTCGACACCGTCCTCGCCACCCGCACCCCTTTCTCCACGCGAACGGCCCTCGACGGCATCAGCGTCCTGCCCCCCGGAGCCACCGCCGTCGTACGGCCCGGTCGTGAGCCGCTCGTCCGGCGCCGCACCCCGCACCGCTCCGCCCCTGCCGACGGCCCGCACCCGGCCGCGCCCACCGAGGACGTACTGCGCCGCGAGGTCAGGCGACTCGCCCGCGCCGAGGTGCCCGTCTGCGCGATCACCAGCGGCGGGCTCGACTCCGGTCTGGTCACCGCGCTGGCGGCGGAGTACGCCCGTGAGACGGGGGCGCCCGCGCTGCACAGCTTCCATCTCACCTACCGGGGCAAGTGGCCCGGCTCCGAGCACACCCACGCCCGCGCCGTCGCCCGCCGCGCCCGGACGGTCCACCACGAAGTGGTCGTCGACCCGGACGAGTTGGGCTCGCTGCTGACGCGCACCGTCCGGCACCTCGGGCAGCCCAACGCCGATCCCATCGCGCTGAGCACCTACGCGTTGTTCCGGGCCGTACGGCAAGCGGGCTTCACCGTCGCCCTCGCGGGTGACGGGGCCGACGAACTCTTCGGGGGGTACGAGCGGATGCGCGACGCCCTCCAGGCGCCCCCCGGCGCCGACTGGGCGGCCGCCTACGCGGACGCGCTGTCCGCCGCGCCCCGGATGGTCCGCGAGCACCTCTACACATCCGCGTACCGCGCCCATGTCGCCGACCAGGGCTCCGCCGCCGACCGGATCGAGCAGGAGTTGCGCTCGGCGCGCACCGACCGGCTCACCGCGATCACCGCGTTCGAGACCCGCTGGCGGCTGCCCGCCTATCACCTCCGCCGCGTCGACCACCTCAGCATGGCCTGGGCGGTCGAGGCCAGGCTGCCGTTCTGCCAGCCGGCCGTCGCCGCGCACGCCCGTGCCCTTCCGCCCCCCGCCCGTCGCGGCAAGCGGGCGCTGTACGAAGCGGGCCGCGAGCTGCTGCCCGCGTCCGTACTCAACCGGCCCAAGCAACCGTTCACCCTCCCCGTGGCGGCGATGCTCACCCCCGGCAGCCCGCTGCTGGAACCCGTACGGGAGCTCCTGTCGCCGGCGCGGCTCCGGCGCGGCGGCAAGGTGCGGCCCGAGCGGGTGCAGCGGCTGCTCGCACGCCAGCTGGAGCGCCCCTCGGACCGGGACGCGCTCACCCTGTGGGCGCTGGCCGTCCACGAGCTGTGGACGGAGGTCGTCCAGGGGATGCGCATTCCGGTCGGCTGCGCGGCGTGATCGCCACGGTGGTGCGGGCCGTGGACGCCCCCGGCCCGACCCTCGTGGTGGAGCTCTCCGCACTCCCGCGCGGGGCGCTGGCGCTGCGCGCGGAACTCGCCGAGCTGCGAGCGGTGCTGGCCCCGACCCCGTACGCCCGTCTCAACAAGATCGCCCTCTATGGGCGTGCCGGGCGCCCGGACCGGGACCTGGACTACCGCTTCGTCCAGGCGCTTCCGGGCGGAGACTTCGACTTCCGTACGGGCTGCGGCCACTCGCTGCTGGCCTGCGTCAAGGCGTCCGGGCTGCCGGGGGCCGTGTCGGTACGAGCGGTGACCACCGGCGACGACGTCCTCTGCGAGCCCGAGGAGCCGCCCGCCGGGGAGCCGCCTGCCGAGGAGTCCGGACCGGTGTCCGGCAGCCGGGCGGTGACCGCCGCCCACGCCGAGCGGCTGCGCCGGCTCGTCGGGCGGCCGCTGACGCGGACCGATGCCCTGCTCGGCGAGGCCGGGAATCGGGAAGGACCGGCAGCACCCGCCCACACCCTGCACTTCCTGCGCGCCCCCGGCGCACCCGGCACGCTGCCCACCGGGCGGCCCCGCGACGTCCTCGGGTCTGTCCCCGTCTCACTCGTGCGGTACGGCAACCCGTACGTCTTCGTCGACGCCGCCCACCTCGGGATCCACGGCCGCGACGCCCTGTTCGCGGCCGGGGAGCCCACCCAGCGGCGGCTGCTCGCCCTGCGCGCCGCCGCCGCCCGTGTCCTGGGGCTCCCCCCGCACTCCGCCCTGCCGAAGATCGCGGCTTTCACGGGCAGCGGGGGCCGTACGGCCGTCAGGGCCGTCACCGTCGGCGGCTGGCACCCGTCGCTGGCCCTCACCGGCGCCGCCGCCCTCGCCGCCGCCGCGGGGCTGCCCGGTACGGTCGTCCCGCCGGTGGACGGCACCGTCGACACGCCCGGCGGGCCTGTCACCCTCTCCGCCGGACCCGACCGTGTGAGCGTGCACCACAAGCGCGCCGAGATCCTCGACCGGCTCGACCTGCCGTGGCGTATCCACGCAACGGCGTGAATGCGCAGGTCTCTCACCGGGCCGTTCCCTTCTTCCCTCTGTCACGCTGAAGTCGCATCACCGCCGCCCTCAATTCCGAAGGCCACGGCGGGAATTCGACCGCATTCGCGTCCCAGTGGGGAGACCAGACGAGGATGACATTCGAGAACATGCGGGTCGTGGTGACCGGCGCCTCCCGCTATTTCGGCCGCGCGCTCGCCATCGGATTCGCCCATCTCGGGGCCGAGGTCTATGTGTCGGCCCGTACGGTCGAGGCCGCCGAGCGCACCCGTACCGAAGTGATGGGCTCCGCACGCGACCGTATCCACGCCTTCGGCTGCGACCTGAGCCGGCCGGCCGAGATCAGGGAGTTCGCCCGCCGGGTCGGCGAGCACACCGACCGGGTGGACCTGCTGGTCAACAATGGTGCGCGCTGGCTCGACGGGATGGACCTGGAGGCGGCGTCGGACGACGAGATCGTGGAGACGATCGAGTCGACGGCCGGTGGCACGGTCCTCATGGTCAAGCACTTCCTGCCGCTGCTCAGGTCGTCGCAGCGCCCCGACATCGTGAACATGGTGGCCGTGCGGGACGCCGAGGGCTCCTCCGCGTCCGCCGCGCACGAGGCGTTCTGGACGGCGAAGAGTGCCCAGGCCGGATTCGCCGACATTCTCTCCCGGCGGCTGCGCCCGTCCGGTGTCCGGGTGTTCTCGCTCTATCCGCCGGACTTCTCCACCTCCGATCCGCGATTCGCGGAATGGGAGGGCGCGGCGCCCGACGAGAAACTCACCACCCAGGCGCTCTTCGAATGCATTGTCTACGCGGTCGAGCAGCCGCGCGACTGCTTCATCCGCTCCTTCCATTTCGAACCTCGCTGAGCACCCCGCACGACAGCGTCAAGGAGGTCCCATGAGCACCCCTGTCTGGATCACCGCGACCCCACCCGCCACCCACGGCGAACTCCACATCGGTCATCTCGCCGGACCGTACGTCGCCGCCGACGTCCTCTGCCGCTATCTGCGCGCCGAGGGCGAGGCGGTGCTGTTCACCACCGGTACCGCCGACCACGCGAGCTCGGTCGAGGTGCGCGCGCTGCGCGCCGGGCGCAAGCCGGAGGAGGTCGCCGAGGGCTACCGGGCGGCGATCGCCGCGGACTGGCTGCGCTCCGGTGTCGCGTTCGACCACATCGTGCGGCCGCGCCAGGACCGCGGCTACGGCCGCTGGGTGCAGGACCTCTTCCAGCGGCTGTACGCGGAGGGCGTCATCGCCGCCCGGACCCGGCTGCTGCCGTACTGCGAGCCGTGCGAGCGCTGGCTGTACGGCGCGCACGTCACCGGCTCCTGCCCGCACTGCGGTGCCCTCAGCGACGGCGGAATGTGCCACGAGTGCGCCCGGCCCAACGACGGCGGCGACCTCGTCCATCCGCGCTGCGTGCTGTGCGACACCCCGGCGCTGCCCAAGCGCTGCCGTCGCCTGTATGTCCCACTGGAGCCGTTCCGGGACGCCCTCGCGGAGTACTGGGACGCCACCGGCCTCCCGCCGCGCCTCGCCGCGCTGTGCGAGTCGCTGGTCGAGGACGGCCTGCCGGACATCGCGGTGACGCACCCGGCCGACTGGGGCCTCGCGGTCCCGGTCGACGGCTTCCCCGAACACCGGATCGACGGCTGCTTCGAAGCCGCGGCGATGCATCTGTTCGGCTACGGCGAGGACCGGTCGCTGCCCGAGCGGGCCATCCACTTCTGCGGCTTCGGCCATGTCTTCTGCCACGCCGTGCTGCTGCCGGTGCTGCTCCTCGCGCAGGGCATCAAGCTGCCGCAGGACTTCTGCGTGAACGAGTCGTACGTCATCGACGACCGGACCATCACCACCGGTGCCGACTCCGTCTCCCGCCACAAGCTGTGGGCGCTGGACCTGCTCACCGAGTACGGCTCCGACACGCTGCGGCGCCATGTCCTGCAAGCCCGTCCGCTGGGCCGGCGGACCGCCTTCCACGTGGACAGGCTGGCAGCCGCCCGCCAGGAGCTGGACGAGAACTGGAACAGCTGGCTGTCCCGCCTCTTCGCGTCCGTGCGTGAGGAGTGCGCCGGCCTCGTTCCGGCGGCGGTGCCCGGTGGCACCGGCTGGGACGTGCTGGAGCGGCGGTTGCTGCGGGGCGTGGAGGACCTTCGGGAGGCGTACGGCCCCGATGCGTTCGATCCGCGCCGGGCCGTCGCCGTGCTCGACGAGATGGTCCGTTCGGTGGCCGACTTCGGTCACGTCAACGCCCACGAGGTGTGCCGTCCGACCACCGCCTGCCGGCATCTTCCGGCGCTGGCGGCGCAGTTGGCGGTGGCCTCGGCGCTCAGCGCCTGGGCGCGGCCGGTGATGCCGGAGGGCGCGGACCGGCTGGCGGCGGCGCTCAGGGGCGAACCGGGCCGCCCGGTGTCCGCGGCGGCGCTGACCGCACCCGCCCCGGGAACCCGGCTAGCACCCCCGTCCGGACCCGTCTTCGGTTTCTGAACCCCACTGCCTGATCCCGACTGCCTGATCCCCTCGGCCTGATCCCCACCCCCTGACCGCCGCTCCCCGCTTCCTGAATCCCGGCACAACCCCCACCCGCCGCGTGGCCGTGCGTCGTCGGCACAGCCATCCGGCGGCGCGGGGACACGTGGCCCGTCCGTAGGAGCTCCACGTGTCCCTGCGCGTCGCCATGCTCAGCGTCCACACCTCGCCGCTGCACCAGCCCGGTACCGGGGACGCGGGCGGCATGAACGTCTACATGGTCGAACTCTCCCGCGCCCTCGCCGAACAGGGCGCCGAGGTCGATCTGTTCACCCGCTGCCGTGGCGAAGGCCACCCGCCCCGGGTGGACCTCGCCCCCGGCGTGCGGGTCCGCCATCTGCACGCGGGCCCGCGCGAGGCACTCCCCAAGGAGGCCATGCCCCGCCTGGTGGTGCCGTTCTCGCTGGCGCTGCTCAAGGCGGACCGGCGCTACGACCTGGTCCACTCGCACTACTGGCTCTCCGGGCAGGCCGGGCGGATCGCCTCCACGGGCTGGCGGATACCGCTCGTGCACACCGCGCACACCCTGGCCCGGGTGAAGAACGCGGCCCTCGCCGACGGCGACACCCCCGAGCCCGAGCTGCGGATCCGCGGCGAGCACCAGGTCATCGGCAGCGCCGACCGGCTGATCGCCAACACGGCCGACGAGGCCCGGGCGTTGCGGACGCTGTACGGCGCCGCTCCCCGCCGGACCGAGGTGGTCCGGCCGGGCGTCGATCTGCGCACCTTCGCAGTGGGGGAGGGGCGGGCGGTGGCGCGGGCCCGGCTCGGGCTGCCGGCCGACGCCTTCATCCCCTTGTACGCGGGCCGCATCCAGCCGCTGAAGGGCCCCGATGTGCTGGTGGGCGCCGTCGCGGAGCTGCTTCGCACGGCTCCCCGGCTGCGCGGGCGGCTGCTCGTGCCCGTGGTGGGCGGGCACTCGGGGGCGGGGCGGCGAAGCGGCTGGGAGGAGTTGGCGCGGGAGCTGGGCGTCATGGATGTGCTGCGGCTCTGCCCTCCCGTACCGCAGTCGCGGCTGGCGGACTGGTACCGCGCGGCGGACGTCCTGGTGGTGCCGTCGCGCAGCGAGTCGTTCGGGCTGGTCGCGCTGGAGGCGCAGGCCTGTGGAACTCCGGTCCTGGCGGCGGCCGTCGGTGGTCTGCCGACGGCCGTACGGGACGGGGTGACGGGGATGCTGGTGCGCGGGCACGACCCGGTGGAGTACGCGCGCCGGCTGCGGTGGTTCGCGGAGCATCCGCAGGCGCGCGTGACCATGGGGGAGGCGGCGGTGCGCCATGCCCGGGGCATGAGCTGGCAGGTGGCGGCGGCGCGGACGCTGGAGGTGTACGGGGACGCGCTGGCGGCCCGGCGTGAGCGTGCGTACACGAGCGGGGCAGGAGCGGCGGCACGCTCCTGCCCCTCCGGCCCCTCTCTCCTGGAGGAACGAGAAGGCCGGAACTCCAGCCTAGCATCTCTTTTGGTCTAACCAAAGGAATGGTGAAGTGCGGATCTGTGAATTCCGCGTTGTCGCATCCACGCCATGGCGGGTCCACGCATGGAGGAACTCTGGATTCGTTTCGGGGGGCGGGCAAGAATGGAGATGTCTTCGAGGGAAGCCCGGCGGCACGGGCCCCTAGAAGGCGGAATTCACTTTCCAACTTCCTGGAGGAATCATGTCTGCTGTGCGTATCGCCGGAATTCGCAGGACCACCCGCCAGTTCGCCGCCGCGCTCCTGCTGTGTACCGCGGTCGCGGCGGGTGCGGCGGTGGCCACCGCACCGGACGCGGCCTCGGCTTCCCCGCAGGCGGTCGCCGTCGGCGCCGACAACGACTGGCCCCATGTCACGCCCGCCCCCACGAACTGACGTATTCAGGAGCCGAATTCACACCGACGCGTCAACGGCACTCATGAAGGCCCCGGATCGCGCTGCCACGCGTTCCCGGGGCCTTCATTTTTTCCTTGAGGGCGTACTGCTGAATCCCGCATTTCGCAAGAGGGCGATCGGCCCGGCACGGGGGCGGGAGATCATTCGATCCAGCCGAGGCGAACAGCGCGCACCCCGGCCTCGAAGCGACTCGAAGCGCCCAGCTCCTGCATCAGTTCCGAGAGCATGCGGCTGACCGTCCGAAGCGAGACGCCCAGACTCCGGGCGATCTTCTCGTCCTTCATTCCGGAGGCCAGCATCTGCAGCGCGGCCCGCTGCTGTTCGGACAGCCCGTCTCCGCCCCGATCGGGTGCCACGTCGTCGCCGTACGGGGTGGCGGTGTGCCAGCAGTGCTCGTACAGCGCCAGATAGGACCGCACGAGCGCCGGACCGCGGGCGAGGACCGCGCCCTCGCCGGGGTTGTCGGGCCTGATGGGAAGAATCGCGAACTGCTGGTCCGCGATGATCAGGTTCATGGGGATGAAGCCGGCGAGACGAATCTCCACTCCCACCTCAACGCGCCGCCTGAGGAGTTCGGCCACCTCCGGCGTGGCGGCGTCCTGCCGGCTGTACACGGCGCGGACGCGTACCCCGTTCTCCACCTGGCGGCGGTCCCGGTCCAGCATGCGCTCGGGGATCTGGCGGTTGAGCCCGCCGGGGTGCAGGGAGACCAGGCTGCCCTGGATGACATCGGTGATGTCCTCCAGTACCTGCTGGATGCGCCGGTAGTCGGTGAGCGTCTCGACATCGACCTCGGAGTGGGCGAGGGATCCGGCGCGCAGGAAGGTTCCGGCCAGGGTCTCCAGAGTGCTGTACGCCCGGTCCGCCTCGGCGAGATGCTCGCGCAGCCGTTCGCGCTCCCGCTCCAGGAGCCGCAGCAGCGCGATCTCGGGATCGATCACGGCGACGGTGTCGGCGTCGGCCTTCCAGCTCACGTCCTGGAGGTCGAAGCGACTGGCGTGGGTGGCCGTCGTCGGCGCGATCAGACCGAGCGAGATCAGTTCGGTGCGACATCGCTCGTACTCCTCGGGCGCGAGCCCCAGCTCCGAGCAGACGGCCTCGAAGCTCGACACGCCCCGCTGACGCAGGGCCTGATAGAGGGTCAGTACCAGGTCGGTGGAATCCCTGCCGACGACCTTGCCGCCCGTCGTGACCATGGCGAAGTGACCCCCCTCGTCTTCCGAGTCGCCCCGTCTCACCTTGTCACACGGCTGAACGGGTCCCCCTGATGCCGATCTTGGATGTGACACGCGTCACCTACGCGTCGGGCGTGCCCGTGTTCCCGTCCAGCCAGCCCAGCCGGGCCGCCTTCACCCCCGCCTCGAAGCGGCTCGCCGCCCCCAACTCCTGCATCACCTCGGAGAGCAGGCGGCTCACCGTGCGCAGGGAAACGCCCAGATTGCGGGCGATCTTCTCGTCCTTGATGCCGGACGCGAGCATGTGCAGGGCGGCCCGCTGCTGCTCGGACAGGCCGTCACCCCCGCGCGGGGGCGCCTCCTCGTCGCCGTACGGGGTGGCCGCGTGCCAGCAGTACTCGTACAGCGCCAGATAGGACCGGACCAGTGCGGGTCCGCGGGCGAGGATCATGCTGGACGCGGGATCGTCCGGGTCGGTGGGGAGCAGGGCGAAGTTCTCGTCGGCGAGGACGACGTTCATGGGGACGACCGGCGAGAGCCGGATGTCCACGCCCAGGTCCGACCTGGCCCGCAGGTACTGGGCCATCTCCGGTACGGCGCTGCTGCGACGGCTGTACATCGCGCGCACGCGGACGCCGCGCTCCAGCTGGCGGCGGTCGTGCTCCAGCGCGAGGTCGGCGTCCTCGCGGCGTGCGGATCCGGTGTGCATCGACTGCCTGCTGCGCCGGACGGTGCCGGTGAGCTCCAGCAGTTCCCGTCGTACGCGGTGGGGGTCGGCGATGATCTCCACCTCGACCTCCGGGCGGGGCGTCGCACCGGCCCGCAGGAACGGCCCCGCTAGCGTCTCCAGCGTGCTGTGGGCGCGACTGGTCTCGGCCAACTGCTCCCGCAGCCGGTCCCTTTCGCGCTGGAGGAGCTGGATCAGGGCGATGTCCGGGTCGACGACGGCCGGTCCGGCGGCGGCCGCGTGGTTCTCCGCGCCGATCAGGCCCAGGGTGATCAGTTCGTCGCGACATCGCTCGCGCTCGTCCGATGTCAGCCCCAGACCCGCGGCGATCTCGTCGAAGGCGGCGTCCGGCCGCGCGCGCAGTTCGAGGTAGACCGCGAGGCCCTGGTCACTTCCCGTTCGCGTTCCGGTCCCGTATCTGCTCACAGCGCAGCAGACTCCCCTCGGATCCTGCGTGGATCCCGTTGAATCGCCCCGCCAGACCTTGCCATACGAGAGTTCGATACGGCTCCGGTTGATGCGCACGCGTGATGCAGGTCACATACTTCGAAGTATGGTTTCCGGTCGCCTGGCCGGAACTCGTCAACCGGCCTCGATGCGACGGCAGTCGGGGCACATGCCCTTGAACACGACCTCGGCCCCGTCCATCTGCCAGCCTGTCAGACCCTTGCGGGGCGGCTTCGGCGCGTCCGCCGCGACGTTCTCCACCCGGCCACACCGCACGCAGAGCGCGTGCTGATGGGGCGGGCCCGAGATCTCGAACACGGCGGGCAGCCCCGGACGGTCGAACTTGGTGGCCAGGCCCGTCTCCAGGAAGTGGCGCAGCATTTCGTACACGGCCTGGCTGGTCAGGGTGCCGAGCCGCTCGCGGGCGGTCGCGGTGATCGCCTCGACGTCCAGATGGCCGCCCGTGGCCAGTACCTGAAGCACTTCGAGGCGCGGCCCCGTGACGCGCAGGCCCACGTCACGGAGGCGCTGGATCACCGCTTCGCGGCCCGTCGGCTCATCCACGACAGCCATTCCTCCGCCACCATCTGCCCTCTGGTGGGCCACCCGGTTCCATCTGGTCGGCCCAAACTTTTGTGGGCATCGTACCTCTTGGCCGACCAGGATGGAGGGGCTCCGGCGCACGGGCGCGGGCCCGGGGGCGGGGTCCCGTGGGGGGATCAGTCGTCGGCCCTGCAGACCAGCAGGACGCTCTCGGTCCGCTCGTCGATCCGGTGCCGGCGGCGGCCCTCGATGTGCAGGCCCGCCGAGTGCAGCTCGGCTGTCAGCCGTTCCGGATCGATGATCCACTTGTCCGTGGTGAGCACCACCCGCTCGGTGCCGCGCTTGCCGGTGCGGGCCGCGTAGTAGGTGATCCGCTCGCTCATGGTCGGCAGGTCGAAGTCCTGCCGGGCCACCACCCACTCCTCGACCCCGTCGAACCGGGGCACCGGGAACGCCCAGCTGCGCCGAGGTTCCTCGGCCAGGCCCGGCAGCAGGTGCGCCGTGTAGTCGAGGGCGAGCGCGCCCCCGGTCTCCAGATGGGCGGCGATCTCGCGGAGCAGCCCCGGCCGGGCCCCAGGGGGGACGGCCGCCACCATCGTGCCGGCCAGCAGGGCCAGCCGGTAGGTGCGCCGGAGGCGCAGCTCCGCGAGATCGGCACGGGTGGCGACCACCAGCCCGGCGACCTGCGGTCCGATCCGCCGCGCCCAGCCCCGGAGCCGCTCCAGGCTGGTGGCGTCGCGGTCGACGGCCTCGACGGTGAAGCCGTGCCGGGCGAAGGGCACGGCGAGCCGGCCCGCACCCGAGCCGAGGTCGAGGACCGGGCCGCCGGTGGTCCGCGCAAGGCTCAGATAGCGGACGATGTCCGCGCTGTGCGGGCCGAGCAGTGCGTCATGGAGCCAGACCGAGTCCTCGTCGACGGGGGAGACGGACTCCAGACCGGGCAGGGTGTCCGGCGTGACGCGCATCCCGGTCCCGGCGCCCGGGGGCGTACCGGCGCCGGTGCCGTATCGGGACGGCAGGACCGGGGCGAGCGCTGCGGGCACGACGGGCAGGGAAGTGCCGCTCGGTGTGTGCATCGCTCCTCCAGGGGCTCGCTCGGTCCGTGCCGTCCGGGCGGGCTCCCGTGCCGCCGGGGCCGCGCCGCTGAGGAGATCGTGTCCTGCGGCGGGCGCCCCGGGCCAGCGAAAGGGGCTGCGTGAACACGCGATGGCGTGGATATGCCAGCGCCTCGGGAGGACGAGGGAGCGCAGGGCGGGCCCGAGCGGGGCCGGTGGGCCGGCCGGTCAGAGCGGGCGGGTGAGGCGGGTCGGAGTGAGGGCGGCGAAGGCGTGGTGGGTGAGGAAGGGGAGGGCCGGGTCCCGCTCGACGGGGAGGCTGATGCGCTGGGCGGTCGCGCCGTGCGCCCGCATCCGGTCTGTCACGGCGGCGAGCAGCGCCGTGCCGATGCCCTCGCGGCGGCGGGCGGGAGCCGTGCACAGGGCGTAGATCTCGCCCTCGTCGGAGACGGGGACGCCGCCCGCCGCCACGCCGACGATCGTGCCCTCCGCGTCGGTGGCGACGAGCCAGCCGAGCCAGCCGGGCGCGCCGCCCGGAATTTCAATTTCCGCCCTTATACGGGGCAGTGCGCATTGCGTGGACACCAGGCGGCCGGCGGGGATTTCGCCGAGTATTTCGCCGTAGCTGTCCCGAATGCCGTCGGCGAGGAGCCTGGATATCGCCGTGGCGTCGCCGGGAGCTGCCGTTCGCACGTCAGCCAGCCGCATTGATTCGTACCTCTCGCCGTGCCGGTCCTGCGCGCCCACAGGCACACAGTAGCGGGGAATTCGACGCGACGGACCCAATGTGAAGTCTACGAATTCGCTTAGTAATTCAAGGAGTTGACGCGAGTCGGTCGCTTCTTCGTGGCGGATGCCGGGATGTCGGGATACCTCAGCCAGGTATCGAACAACAAGCCACGATCAGCGGTGCGACCGCGCCCGCCGCCGCGCCCACGGTGAACAGGCCGCGCAGCACCGGGTGTCCGGCGGACGAGGGAGTCAGGATGCGCCGCATCCGAAGGGCCGCCGACGGCCCGCCCGCCGCGAACGCCCTGCGGGGCGCCTGCCCCGCCGCCAGCGCGTACAGCGCCGTGGCCAGCGCGTCCCGCGAACACCGGCGCAGCGCACGGTCGTCGGCGGCCATCTCCAGGAGCAGCGGTACGGCCCTGCCGCCGTGCCGGGCCAGCGGCAGCCGGGGGAACACGGTGGCGTACGCCCCGGCCGCCGCGACCAGCAGATGGTGACGGCCCGCGATGTGCGCCCGCTCATGGGCGAGCGCGGCGTCCAACTGGGGTGCTGTCAGCGTGTCCAGAGCCGCCGACGAGACCACGACCCGGCGCGATCGGCCCGGCAGGCAGTAGACGGCGGGCCGCGCGTCCTCCAGGACGGTCGCGCGCAGCCGCGGATCGTACCGGCCCACCAGGCGCAGCAGCCCCGCGTGCCGGGAGCGGGCCCGGCGCGCCCGCAGCACTTCCCGTACGAAACCGGCGACCGGCAGCGCGAGGACCGCCAGCGCGGTGGCCGCGGCCAGGCCCTCGCGGCCCGACGGATGCGTCAGCCGGTTCACGGAAGGGAGGCTGAGGGTGAGGATCATGTCGGCGAGACGGTGGCTGCTCCTGCCGGGCAGCAGCAGTTGGGCCGGGAGCATCGCCGCCGAGCAGGCGAAGATCGCGCCGCTCGCCGCCCAGACGGCGAGCGCCAGGCGCGGCACCTGCTGGGCCCAACGGGCCCGGATCAGCATCCAGGGGATCATCATGCCGCTGGCCAGGGCGAGTCCGAGCGGCGGAAGGATGTGGTGGTTCACCGCTCGCCCCCGGGCCTGTCGCGGGCGGGGGCTGGGGTGACGGGACCGCCCGGCTGGGCGCGGCGGGCGGCCCGCAGGGCGGCGTCCAGCGCCTCGACGTCCTCGTGCGACATCCGCTCCACGAACTGCAGCAGCGCGGCCCTGCGGTCCTGGCTGTCGCCGAGGGCGTCCTGCATCAGCGCCGCCGTGTACTCCTCACGGCTGCGGACCGTCTCGTACAGCCAGGCGCGGCCGGATTTCTCGCGGCGCAGCCAGCCCTTGCGGTGCAGGATGTCGGCCACGGTCATCACGGTGGTGTAGGCGACCCGGCGCCCCAGATTGATGTCGTCGACGATCTCGCGGACGGTGGCGGGCCGTTGCCACAGCCACAAGCGGTCCATGATCTCGGCCTCGAGCTCTCCCAGCCGGCGCACGCGCATCCCCCTCGGCCCCCGTCCCCCTCGGGCTCTCGCCCCTGCGGGCGGCTCATCGTACGGGCCGCCCCGTCGGCCCCGATATACCCCCCAGGGGTAGAATGGCTCGATGGCGACCCTCACGCGGGAACTCCTTCCGGCCATGCGAAACCGCCCTTGCGCGAAGGTCTGCGGGCCGGGTCTGCCCGGTTCGGCGGAGCTGGTGCTCCTGAGCCGGGTGCTCGGACTCTGTCTGCGTCTGAGCGTCCGGCTCTCCGCCGACTGTCCTTCGCGCAAGGGCGGTTGAGTGGTGCGTGGGAGTGGCGCGGAGCGGGGGTCTACGTCCTGATCAGCCGGGCGATGGCCTTCGACGCCTCGCCGACCTTGACCCGTGCCTGGTCCCCGCCCTGCGCGATGGCCTCCGTGACGCAGCAGCTGAGGTGCTCGTCCAGCAGGGCCACCGCGCAGGACTGGAGCGCGGCGTTGATCGCGGAGACCTGGGTGAGGACGTCGATGCAGTAGACGTCCTCGTCGACCATCCGCTGGACGCCACGGACCTGGCCCTCGATGCGCCTGAGGCGCCTGATGATGTCTTCCTTGTGCTGTACGTAACCGGCCACGGCGGTCTCCCCGGGGTGGTGAGGGTCAGTTGTCGGCGGCTCGGAAGCCGCGCAGGCGCAGGCTGTTGCCGACGACGAAGACGGAGGAGAAGGCCATGGCCGCTCCGGCGATCATCGGGTTGAGCAGTCCGGCCGCGGCGAGCGGCAGGGCGGCCACGTTGTAGGCGAAGGCCCAGAAGAGGTTCGAGCGGATGGTGCCGAGCGTCCTGCGGGAGAGCCGGATCGCGTCGGCCGCGGCCCGCAGGTCTCCCCGTACGAGGGTCAGGTCGCCGGCCTCGATCGCGGCGTCCGTGCCGGTGCCCATCGCCAGGCCCAGATCGGCCTGGGCGAGCGCGGCGGCGTCGTTGACGCCGTCGCCGACCATGGCGACGCTGCGGCCCTCGGCCTGGAGCCTCTTGACGACATCGACCTTGTCCTGCGGCATGACCTCGGCGATGACCTCGTCGATGCCGACCTCGGCGGCGACGGACTCGGCGACCGCCTTGTTGTCACCGGTCAGCAGGATCGGCGTCAGGCCGAGGGCGCGCAGCCGACGGATCGCCTCGGCGCTGGTCTCCTTGACCGCGTCGGCGACCTCCAGGACCGCGCGGGCCTCGCCGTCCCAGGCCACCGCGATGGCGGTCCGGCCGGCCTTCTCGGCGTCGTCCTTCGCCGCCCTCAGTGCGGCGGGCAGCTCCATGGCCCACTCGGTCAGCAGCTTCTCGCGGCCGACGAGGACGGCGTGCCCGTCGACGACGCCCTGGACGCCGAGGCCGGGGACGTTGGCGAAGTCCTCGGGGGTGGGCAGCGCCCCGACCTGGGCCGCGGCGCCGGTGGCGACGGCCCGGGCGATCGGGTGCTCGGAGGAGTGCTCCAACGCCCCCGCCAGCCGCAGGACTTCGCTCTCCTCGGTGGAGTCGGCGGTGTGCACCTTGAGCAGGGTCATCCGGCCGGTCGTGACCGTGCCGGTCTTGTCCAGGACGATGGTGTCGACCTTGCGCGTGGTCTCCAGGACCTCGGGGCCCTTGATCAGGATGCCGAGCTGGGCACCGCGGCCGGTGCCGACCATGAGGGCGGTCGGCGTGGCGAGCCCGAGGGCGCAGGGGCAGGCGATGATCAGGACGGCGACGGCGGCGGTGAACGCGGCCGTCAGGCCGGATCCGGAGCCGAGCCAGAAGCCGAGCGTGGCCAGCGCCAGGCCGATGACGACCGGCACGAACACGGCGGAGATCCTGTCGGCGAGGCGCTGGGCGGCGGCCTTTCCGTTCTGGGCGTCCTCGACCAGCTTGGCCATACGGGCGAGCTGGGTGTCGGCGCCGACGCGGGTGGCCTCGACGACCAGCCGGCCGCCGGCGTTCAGGGTCGCGCCGGTGACGGTGTCGCCGACGGACACCTCGACCGGCACGGACTCGCCGGTGAGCATGGACGCGTCCACGGCGGAAGAGCCCTCCACGACCGTGCCGTCGGTGGCGATCTTCTCGCCGGGCCGGACCAGGAAGCGGTCGCCGACCTGCAGGTCGGCGGTGGGGACGGTGACTTCGCGGCCGCCCGCCCGTCGCCCGCCACTACCCTCGACCGAGAGCGCTTCGCGCTCCCCCTCCTCGTATCGCAGGACGGTGACCTCCTTGGCGCCCAGCTCCAGGAGCGCCTTGAGCGCGGCACCGGCCTTGCGCTTGGAGCGGGCCTCGAAGTAGCGCCCGGCGAGGATGAAGGCGGTGACGCCGGCCGCGGCCTCCAGGTAGATGTTCCCGGCGCCGTCGGTGCGGGCGATCGTGAACTCGAAGGGGTGCGTCATGCCGGGCGTACCGGCGGTCCCGAAGAACAGCGCCCACAGCGACCAGAGGAACGCGGCGATCGTGCCGACCGAGATCAGGGTGTCCATGGTGGCCGCGCCGTGCCGGGCGTTCGTCCAGGCGGCGCGGTGGAAGGGCCAGGCGGCGTAGGTGACGACCGGGGCGGCCAGGGTGAGCGAGAGCCACTGCCAGTACTCGATCTGGAGGGCCGGGACCATGGCCATCGCGATGACGGGCACGGCGAGCGCGGCCGCCGTGACCAGCCGCTGCCGCAGCGGGCGCAGCTCCTCGTCGGCCTTCTCGGCACCGCCGGCCTCGCCGTCGCCGTCGCTCCCGGTGCGCTCAGGCCGGGGCTCCTGGGCGGTGTAGCCCGTGGCCTCGACGGTCGCGATCAGGTCCTCGACGGAGATGTCGTCGGCGAAGGTGACCCGGGCCTTCTCGGTGGCGTAGTTGACGGTGGCCTCGACGCCGTCCATGCGGTTGAGCTTCTTCTCGATACGGGCCGCGCACGAGGCGCAGGTCATGCCGCCGATGGCGAGTTCGACCTGGGCGGCGCCGGAGGTGGTGGTCGTCATTTCCTGCTCCTCGTTCGGGCGGGAGTGGGGGCCGGGGCCCGGGCTGTACGGGACGGGCCCCGGCGGCCAGGTGGGGCTTTTCCGCTGGTCAGACGCGGCCGGTCAGCTCGTAGCCGGCGTCGTCCACGGCGGCGGCGATCGCGGCGTCGTCGGGCTCGCCGCCGGTGGTCACGGTGACCAGGCCGCCGGCCACGTCGACGTCGACCGAGATGACCCCGGCGAGCTCGCTCACCGAAGTGGTGACGGCGGTCTTGCAGTGTCCGCAGGTCATGCCGGACACGCGGTAGGTGGTGGCGGTGCCTTCGGCGACGGCGACGGCGGTCGTGGACGCGTCGGCGCTGGTGTGGCAGCTGCCCTCGGGAGTACAGCAGGACGACATGGGTCCTCCTCGTTGGTAGGGACACGCGGGAGGGACACGGCCCGTGAGGACCGGTACCGGCCAATACCCTCGGGGGGTATCCGGCTGAGACCATGTATACCCCCCGCCCGTATGGGGCGCAAGCGTCTCCCTCGACTTGACTTGATACCCCCCAGGGGTATGGTGAGGTGCATTGGATCGCTGGACGGGAGAGCAGTCATGAACACCGGAGTGAAGATCACCGCCTTCGCCGCCGCGCTCGCCGCGACCTTCGGGACCGCGTACGGGGTCGGAAAGGGCGTAGGGCCCGTGGACGAACCGAAGAGGCCGGCGCACGCGGACCACGCGGCGGCGGAGCCGGACGCCGGAGGCGGGCACGGCGGGCACGACGAGGCGGCCCAGGCGCCGGCGGCCGGAGGGCTCCAGGTCTCGGAGGGCGGTTACACGCTCGCCCTGGACACGCCGAAGATCGCGAACCGGGGCGTGCTGACGTTCTCGGTCAAGGACGGCGGCGGCCGCAAGGTCACCGCGTACAAGACCGCGCACGGCAAGGAGCTGCACTTCATCGTCGCCTCGCGGGATCTCACGGTCTATCGCCACCTCCACCCGGTGCGGGCTGCCGACGGGACCTGGTCGACGCCGGTCGACCTGCCCGCCGCGGGCGCGTACAAGGTGTTCGCCGACTTCACGCCCGCCGCCAAGGGCGCGAAGGGCGTCACGCTCGGCGCGGACCTCTCGGTCCCGGGTGCGTACGCGCCCCAGCCGCTGCCGGCCGCCGCGCCGACGGCGACCGTGGAGGGCTACCAGGTCGCCCTCGGCGGGACGCTGGACCCCGGGAGGCCGGGCGGGCTGAAGCTCACAGTCAGCCGGGGCGGCAAGCCGGTGACGGACCTGGAGCCGTACCTGGGGGCGTACGGGCATCTCGTCGCCCTGCGCGAGGGAGACCTCGCCTACCTGCACGTCCACCCCAACCCCGGCGGCCCCGGCCCCGACGTCTCCTTCACTGCGACGGCGCCGAGCGCGGGCGCGTACCGGCTGTTCCTGGACTTCCAGCACGAGGGGAAGGTGCGGACTGCGGCCTTCACCGTGCACGCGGGCGGGCATGGGGACGGCGCGGCCGGGCAGGGGAGCGGTGCGGGAGGCCACTCGCACGCGTAGGCTGGTCATTGGACTAGACCTGTAGCTTCGGCCTGCGGGCCGGACCCTGTGGCCGATCCTCGGCCGTCTCCATGGAGGAATGGGCTCAATGAGCAACCGTGCAGTGCTGGAGGTGATCGCCCTCGACGCGGAGGACGCGGTCGCGGCCCAGACCGGCGGGGCGGACCGCCTCGAACTGGTCACCGACATGGCGGCCGACGGGCTCACCCCGTCCGTGGAGACCTTCGCGTCGATCCGCGCCGCGGTGGACATCCCCCTGCGCGTGATGCTCAGACTGGCGGACGGCTTCGCGGCGGGTGATGTCGACGCCCTGGTGGAGGCGGCCCGTGCGCTGCGCGCGGCGGGCGCCGACGAGTTCGTCCTCGGCTTCCTGGCGCCGGACGGCTCGCCCGACCTCGTGACGGTCGAGCGTCTAGTCGCCGAACTCGACGGCTGCCGCTGGACCTTCCACCGGGCGATCGACCGCGCGGCCGACCGCGACGCCCTGCGCAAGCAGCTCGCGGACCTGCCGGGCCTGGACACCTACCTCACGGCGGGCTCCCCGGACGGCGTCGAGGACGGCCTGCCCACCCTGATCGCCGAGGCGGCCCGCCACGACGAGCCCGGCTACGAACCGCAGATCCTGGTGGGCGGCGGCCTGCACCTCCCCCACGTGCCCACGCTCCGGGCGGCCGGCCTCACCGCCTTCCACATCGGCGGCGCGGCCCGGCCGAAGGGCTGGTCGTCCCCGGTGGACCCGGAGGCGGTCCGCACCTGGCGCAGGGCGCTGGACGCCTGAGCCTCCGGGCGTCGGCCCGGGCACGGGGCCGGACGCCAACGTCTCTCGCCCGTCCGAGCGGGACCCGGGCCAAGACTGGGAGCCGGATCATGGCGCAAGGGCCCGGAGCCGGGCCGGGGCCAAGACCCCGAGCCGGACCCGGGCACGGGGCCGGACGCCAACGTCTCTCGCCCCTCCGAGCGGGACCCGGGCCAAGACCCCGAGCCGGACCCGGGCGCTGGGCCGGACGCCAACGTCTCTCGCCCGTCCGAGCGGGACCCGGGCCAAGACTGGGAGCCGGATCCTGGCGCAAGGGCCCGGAGCCGGGCCGGGGCCAAGACCCCGAGCCGGACCCGGGCACGGGGCCGGGCCGTCGTGGACCGGTCGCGCCGGCCGCGGGCGCACGCCCCCGAGTCGGCCGATCGACCGCCCTGCGCGTGAGCGCGTGTTCGCCCCGGACCCGGCCCGGCGGCCCCCTCCCGCCCGAACGCCTCCCGCCCCATCGGCGTACGGCCGGGGCAGGGGTCGGGGGCGGGACGGCTCAGGCCGTCAGGTGTCCCAGGACCGAGCGGACCGCGTGTTCCACGGCCTCGCGGGCCTCCTCGGGGTGGTCCACCGTCTCGAACCCGTGGTGGCCGTTCGGCACGTCGATCACCTCGACCCCGGCCCCGCACTCCTTCGCGGCGGTCAGGAACTCCTCCACCGTCGCCGCGATCTCCGCGTGCTCCAGCCCCACCCGGGTCAGTACGACCGGCAGGCGCCCCGATGTCCTCAGCGCGGCCGCGGGCCGGAACCGCGAGTCCGAAAGCCCCCAGTTCGCGAGCGGAGCGAGGATGGGGTAGGTCGCGGCCACGCACCGCAGCCACGCCGGGGGCGTCGCGAGCCAGTCCGCCGACAGGATGCCGCCACCGGAGAAGAACCACAGGGCGACGCGGTCCGGGTCGACGCGCGGATCGGCGCGTACGAGCTCCACCGCTTCGGCGATGAAGTCGGCCGCGCGGCCGTAGTCACCCAGTCCGTGCAGCGGGTGGTCCAGCGTCACGCCGACCGCCCCCTGGCTCGCCGCGTACCGGCCGTAGCCGACGAAGGCCGGCCAGTCGCGGGGCGTGGGCCGCGCCTCGGCCGGGACGGGACCGCCGTGGACGAAGACCACCGCCGGACGGGGCCCGTCGGCCTCGGGCAGATGGAGGTCGACCCCTCCCACGCGTTCGCGAGGCATGTCCGGAACGTCCAGGAGGAAGGGCCGAAGATGCGGGGGCTGTTCGCTCGTGACGGTCAGCCGGCGCCCCTCTCCCGCGGCGGCCCGGAGCAGTACGTCGGCCAGTTCACCGGGGACGGAGAGCATCGGCCAGTGCCCGGTGGGAAGTTCGAAGAAGCCCACGCGCGGATCGGTGAGCCCCTTGAAGCGAGGGTCGCCCAGGGCCGCCACGGCCTCGACGACGCCGATGCTCGACCCGTTGGCGGTGCACAGGATGCCGGTCGTCGGCACCTCGGCGGCCGCCCCCGACAGCCGCAGTGGCTGGGTGAGCGTGCCCAGCGGCTGGGGTGCGGCGAGACGGACCAGGCGGGCCAGCGCCTCCTCGGAGACGCCCGCCAGGCTGCCCCGGGCCGGCCATTCGTCGGGCGCCGGCGGGGGAACCCGCCAGCCGTCCTCGGCCCCCTGGACGACCCGGTCGCGCACCGCGGGGTCCGGCATCAGGTCGAGTACCGACTCGCCGTCCTGCGGCAGACCCGCGTCGAGGTAGACGATCCGGGCGATCCGGTCCGGGCGCCGGTCGGCGGCGCCCAGCACCGGGTGGATGCCGATGCCGTGCCCGACGATCACCACCTCCGGCGCGTCCACATGGTCGATCAGCCGCACCAGATCCTCGATGTGCGTGTCCAGGTCCGTGTCCGGCCCCGCCAGATGGCGGCGGTCACCCATGCCCGTGAGCGTCGCCGGGTGCGCCTCGGCTCCCGCCTCCCGCAGCCGCGCGGCCACGTCCCGCCAGATCCAGCCGCCGGTGCAGCCGTCCGACACCAACACGAACGTCGTCATGAACGCCTCCTCGTATGCCCTGGTCCGCCCGACCGGCCCCGGGGGGCCGTCCGCGCTCTCGCGTACCGTAGGAACTCCCCCTGAGGGAGGTTCAAGTCGTGTTTCCTGACGGCATGTGGAGCATCGGAGAGCTCGCCGAGCACGCGGGCGTCACCATCAAGACCGTCCGCTTCTACTCCGACCGCGGTCTGCTGCCGGAGGCCGCCCGCAGTGCCGGGGGCCACCGCCGGTACGGCCCGGAGGCACTCGACCGGCTCCGCCTGATCCGCTCACTGCGCACCCTGGACCTGCCGGTCCCGGAGGTGGGCCGGGTCCTCGAGCGGGAGGACGCGCTGGAGGGCGTCATCGCGGGACAACTGCGGGAGCTCGGTTCGAAGATGGCCGCACTGCGCTGGCGGGAGGCCGCCCTCCGACTCCTCCAGGACTGCACCGCCGAGGAACGCGCCGACCGGCTGCGTCTGATCGGTTCCATCTCCACCCCGCCCAGCACGGACTCGCTCGCGCGCTTCTGGCGGCGGTGGCTGCCCGCGCGGCTCCCGGCCCGGGTGGCCGCCGCGGTCGTCGAAGCGGCGGTTCCGCAGCCGCCCGCGGATCCGACCCCGGCGCAGGTACTGGCCTTCGCCCGGCTGCACGCCCTCACCTCCGGCGGTTGCGGCGGATCCGACCCCTGCCAGCCCGCGGTCCACCGGCCCGACGAGGGCTACCGTCCGGCCGTGCTCTACGACGGTCTCGCGGAGGCGTACGCGCTGGCGGCGGCGGAGATGCGGGCCGAGCGGGCACCGCGCGCGGGCGAGGCGCTGGACTGCTTCGTCTCCGCCTACGCCCGATCACGCGGCACGCGGGACACTCCCGCCTTCCGCCGCGTGCTCAGCGGCCAGCTCGCGGCGGACCCCCGGATCGACCGCTACTGGCAGCTCACCGCCGAGCTGACCGCCCCGCCGTCGGGCCCCCCGGCGCCGACCCCGGGATCCACCCACGACTGGCTCTGCGCGGCCCTGGAGAAGTGAGGAGCGGGGCGGGGGGTCACCCCGCCGTTCCCTTCCGCTGCTCCCGCTCCAGGCCTTCCGCCAGGACCTCGGCCAGATGCCGTGCCGCGTAGCCGCCCAACTGCCCCAGCTGCGTGCGGCAGGAGAAGCCGTCCGCCAGGAGTTCCGTGCCGGCCGGGGCCTCGCGGACCGAGGGGAGCAGCCGGTCCTCGGCACAGGCCACCGAGACGTCGTAGTGACCCCGCTCGAAGCCGAAGTCGCCCGCCAGGCCGCAGCAGCCGCCGCTCAGGTCGCCGACCAGGCCCGCCCGTTCGCGCAGCCGGCGTTCCGCCTCGACGCCGAGGACCGCGTGCTGGTGGCAGTGGGTCTGGCCGGCGACGGGGCGGTCGACGCGGGGCGGCGTCCACTCCGGGGCGTACTCCTCCAGGGTCTGGGCGAAGGTGCGGACGGACGCCGCGAGGCGGGCGGCCCGGGGGTCGTCGGGCAGGAGGGCCGGGAGGTCCGTCTTCAGGGTCGCCGCGCAGCTCGGTTCCAGGACGGTGACCGGTACGCCGGTGTCCAGGAGTGGCTCCATCGTGCCGAGGGTGCGGCCCATGACCCGGCGGGCGCGGTCGAGTTGACCGGTGGAGACATACGTCAGGCCGCAGCAGACCCGTCCGGGCGGCAGCCGGACGCCGAGGCCCGCGGCGCCGAGCACCGTCACGGCCGCACGGCCCACCGAGGGCGAGAGGAACTCGGTGAAGGTGTCCGGCCACAGGACGAGCGAGGCGCCCGGGTGGCCGTTCCGCTTCCACCACGCGGTGAACGTCTCCCGTGCCAGGCGCGGGATCTCCCTCTCCCGCGCGACCCCTGCCACCCGTTTGCCCAGGGACGCGAGCGTGCCCACGCCCGCCGCCGCGTTCAGCAGCCCCGCGAAGGGCGCCGCCGCCCGCAGCCACCGCGGGAGGCGGCCCATCGAGTAGTGGGACGCCGGCCGGCGCCGGCCCGTGTAGTGGTGGTGGAGGAACTCCGCCTTGTACGTGGCCATGTCGACGCCCACCGGGCAGTCGCTGCGGCAGCCCTTGCAGGCCAGGCAGAGGTCCAGCGCCTCCCGTACCTCCCGCGAGCGCCAGCCGTCCGTGACGATCTCGCCCGCGAGCATCTCGTGCAGCAGCCGCGCCCGGCCCCGCGTCGAGTGCTGTTCCTCGCCCGTCGCGCGGAACGACGGGCACATGACCTGGGCGCTCGGACCTCCGTCCGTCACACGGCATTTGGCGACTCCGACGCACCGGCGTACGGCCGCCGTGAAGTCGCCGCCGTCCTGCGGGTAGGCGAAGGCGGTGCCGATGTGCGCGCGGGGCAGCACCTCTAAGCGCAGGTTCTCGTCCAGCCGGTGCGGGCGGACCAGCATTCCGGGGTTCATGCCGCCCGCCGGGTCCCAGACGTCCTTGGCCCGGGCGAAGAGGCCGACCATCTCCGGCCCGTACATCTTCGGCAGCAGCTCCGCCCGCGCCTGCCCGTCCCCGTGTTCCCCGGAGAGCGATCCGCCGTGGGAGACGACCAGGTCCGCCAGGTCGTGCGAGAAGGAGCGGAACCGCCCCACGCCCTGCCGGCTCAGCAGATCGAAGTCGATCCGGACGTGGATGCAGCCGTCGCCGAAGTGCCCGTACGGCGTCCCGCGCAGCCCGTACCGCGCCAACAGCGCCCGGAATTCTCGCAGGTACGGTCCCAGCCGGGCCGGCGGCACCGCGCAGTCCTCCCACCCCGGCCAGGCTTCGGTGCCGTCGGGCATCCGGGTCGCCGTGCCCGCCGCGTCCTCCCTGATCCGCCAGAGCGCCCGCTGCCCGGCGGGATCGGAGACGACCGTGCCGTCCACGGTGTCGAAGGAGACGGCGCGTACGAGCGCGGCGGCCCGCGCCCGCGCCTCCGAGGGAGCGGAGCCGCCCGTTTCGGCGAACAGCCAGGCGCCGCCGCGCGGCAGGGCGCCCGGGTCGGGGACCAGGTCCCTCGCCATGCCCTCGACGGTCAGCGGGCGGTGGGGGAGCAGCCCGGGGGCGGCCTGTGCGGCGGCGCTCTCGTCGGCGTACCCGAGGACGGCGAGGGCGCGGGCGGGCGGTGCTTCGACGAGGCGGACGACGGCCTCGGTGACGACGCCCCAGGTGCCCTCGCTGCCGCAGAAGGCGCGGGCGAGGTCGGGACCGTCGGGGCCCTGCTCGGGGAGGAGTGCGTCGAGGGCGTATCCGGAGATCCGGCGGGGCAGGCCGGTGGGGAAGCCGGTGCGCAGCAGGGCGAGATGGGAGTCCACCAGCTCGCGCAGGCCGTCGGGAGCGCCCGACCAGCCCTGTCCGAGCCGGTGCGCCGCACCGCCGTAGGTGTGGACCGTCAGCGCGGCGATGTTGTCGGCGGTCGTCCCCCAGGCCACGGAGTGCGCGCCGCAGGCGTTGTTGCCGATCATGCCGCCGAGGGTGCAGCGGCTGTGGGTGGAGGGGTCGGGGCCGAAGGTGAGGCCGTGCGGGCGGGCCGCCGCGCGCAGCGTGTCCAGGACGACCCCGGGCTGGACGACCGCCGTGCGTGACTCCGGGTCCAGCTCCAGGACGGAGGTCAGGTGGCGGGTGAGGTCGAGGACGACGCCGGTGCCGGTGGCCTGACCGGCGATGGAGGTGCCGCCGCCGCGCGGCACGACGGGGACGCCGTGGTCGCGGCAGACGGCCAGCACCGCGGCCACGTCGTCCGCGTCGCGCGGAGCGACGACGCCGAGGGGCACGCGCCGGTAGTTGGAGGCGTCCATGGTCACCAGGGCCCGCGCGGCGGCGCCGAAGTCCACTTCACCGCGCACGGCGGCCCTCAGTGCTCGCTCGACCTCGCGCTGTTCAGCCATGGGGCAAGGATGCCAACGGGCCGGGCGGGGCGGCTCGCGGACGACCCGGCGCACCGTCCGTGTCGTGTTCTCGCCTGTCGAAAAAGGCCACAAGACCTTCCCAAACTGATCGTCAACTCTCCTATAGTGACCACGAATTGATCGTGAATCGACGGCTCGGCTGACACCTCACCCCCCGACTCCACCCCAGAGGACGGACGATTTGCGCCCCTCCCTCCGGCCGGTCTGGCCGGTCCTGCTGATCTCGGCGGCCGTCACCGGCTTCCTCTGCGCGGGCGCGGTGTCCGTCGCTCCCGACGCCGCGCGGACCGCCCTCGCCTGGGGCCTCGGGGCCGCCGCCGTGCTCCTGACGGCCGCCGCGACGACCACCGCGTACGCCCTGGAGAGCACCCGGCGGCTGCGCCGGCACAACACCGCGCTGCTCTCCCAGGCCCAGTACGCCACCGCCGAGACCGCCCGCGCGACCGCCGAGACCGCCCGCGCCACCGAGGCCGCGTCCCTCGCCACCGCCGAGGCCAGGGCGAACGCCGCCCAGGCCGTCGCCGAAGCCCGCGCCGAAGGGGCCCGCGCCACCGCCGAGGCGAAGGCAGCGGCCGCCGTGGCGATCGACGAGGCCCGGGCCGAGACCGCCGCGGCAGCCGCGCGGGCCGCACGCGCCGAGTCGCTGCGCGCCGCCGCCGTGGCCGCCTGCGCCAACGCGGCCGGCCGGATGCAGGCCCTCGCCACCAGCATGCTCGCCGACCTCCGCGACATGGAGCACCGGCACAGCGACGAGGACGTGCTCACCGACCTCCTCCACCTCGACCACCGCACTGCCCAGGCGGGCCGCCTCGCCGACTCCCTCGCCGTCCTGACGGGGGCCCGGTCCGGCCGCCGCTGGGCGAAGCCGATCGTCATGGAATCGATCCTGCGCGGCGCCATGGGCCGCATCGGCGGTTACCAGCGCGTCCGGCTCCACTCCACCAGCGAGGTCGCCATCGCCGGCCACGCGGCCGAGGGGGTCATGCACGCCCTCGCCGAACTCCTCGACAACGCTGCGAACTTCTCGCCGCCCACCGCCGAAGTGCATGTGTACGTCGAAGAGGTCCCGGCGGGCGTCGTCATCACCATCGAGGACAGCGGGCTCGTCATGAGCGAGGTGCAGCTGCGCCGCGCCGAACGGGCCGTCGGAGCAGGTCAGTCGGACCTCTCCGGCCTCTCCGGCACCCGCCTGGGACTCGCGGTCGTGGGCCGGCTCGCCCACAAGCACGGACTGACCGTCTCGTTCCGGCCGTCGGCGCGCGGCGGCACGGGCGCCCTGGTCATGCTCCCGCAGGAGCTGATCTCGCGCACACCACGGGCCCTCACGGAACCGGAGACCGCCCGCACCCTGAGCGCCGCGCCGGACCCCGGGACCCACGAGCGCTCCGGGGAAGCCCCCGCCCCGGCGGAGACCGTCGAACTGGGCGAGAGCGGCCTGCCCAAGCGCCGCCGCGGCCGTACCCTCGCCGCCGCCCACCCCGCGGAGGACCCGGACACCGGCTCCCGCACCGGCGCCGTACGGACATCCGGCGCCGCGCCCGTCGAGACGCGGGACGCGAAGGCCCGCGCGGCCCGTTTCAGCAGCTTCCGCCAAGCGGTACGGAACATCCCCACGGAAGGCACCTCCCCCCGATGAGCAGCACCAGCGGCACCACCACCGACGACAAGCTCCACTGGCTGCTGGAGAACCTCCTCCAGCGGACCCCCGGCGCCCGCCACGCGCTCGTCCTGTCCCGGGACGGCCTCAAGCTGTGCCGCACGCCGGAGCTCTCCGTCGACCAGGCCGACCAGCTGGCCGCGATCTCCGCCGGCATCCAGAGCCTCTCGCACGGCGCGTCCGTGGAGTTCGGCGACGGCACCGGCGGCGTACGGTCCGCGATGGCCGAGTTCTACGGCGGCATCCTGCTCATCGTCGAGGCCGGGGACGGTGCCCACCTCGCGGTCGTCGCCGACGAGGACTCCGACGTCGGCCTGGTCGGCCACAACATGAGCGAACTCGTCGAGCAGCTCGGCGAGCACCTCAGCGCCGAGCCCCGTACGCCGTGAGCGGCTTGCCCAAGGGCCACCAAGGCCCCCGGGACGAGTCCCCCGACCGGCTCTACACGCTGACCGGCGGGCGCACCCGCTCGGGCCCGGACACCCCGTTCGATCTGGTGACCCTGGTGGTCGCCGAGTCGGAGCCGGCGCCCGGAATGCAGTCCGAGCACGCGGCGATCCTGCGGATGTGCGGCCGCCCCACCGCGGTCGTGGAGATCGCCGCCGAACTGGCCCTGCCGGTCGGCATCGTGCGCGTCCTGCTGTCCGACCTGCTCGGTACGGGCCGGATCGGCGCCCGTCATCCCCGGACCGCCCGCACGGGCCACCACCTCCCCGACCCCGACATCCTGGAGCAGGTGCTCGTTGGACTCCGCAACCTCTGACATCGCTGACACCGCACGGCCGCCACTGCGCACCACCGCGGACAACGGCCTCAAGATCGTCGTCGTCGGCGGATTCGGCGTCGGCAAGACCACCCTCGTCCGCTCGGTCAGCGAGATCCGCCCGCTGAACACCGAGGAGACGATGACCCGGGCCGGTGAGACGGTCGACGACATCGCCCATGTGAACTCCAAGTCCGCCACCACCGTCGCCTTCGACTTCGGGCGGATCACCCTGGACGCGCACAACGTCCTGTACCTCTTCGGCGCCCCCGGGCAGGAGCGCTTCTGGTTCCTGTGGGACCGGCTGTTCTCCGGCACCCTCGGCGCGGTCGTCCTCGTCGACACCCGCCGCCTCGCGGACTCCTGGTACGCGATCGACCGCCTGGAACACCACGGCACCCCGTTCATCGTCGCCTGCAACGACTTCGGCGGCCCGCTCCACACCGAGGAGCAGATCCGTGAGGCGCTCGACCTCGCAGACGACGTCCCGCTCGTCGAGTGCGACGCCCGGGACCGGTCCTCCAGCAAGTACGTCCTGATCACCCTCGTCGAGCATCTGCGCACGCTCTTCGCCCCCGCCCGGGAGACCCGATGACCACCGCCGCCCCCGTCCCCCTGTCCGGGCCGCGTTTCCAGAGCGACCCCGCCGGGCTCTACCGGGAGATGCGCCGCGATCACGGAGCCGTCGCCCCGGTCGTCCTCGACGGGGACGTACCGGCGTGGCTGGTCCTCGACTACCGCGAGCTGCACCAGGTCACCAGCGACCCGGTCCTGTTCAGCCGCGACTCCGACCTGTGGAACCAGTGGGAGCGCATCCCCGAGGACTGGCCCCTGCTGCCGATGATCGGCCGGAAGCAGGCGTCGGTCCTCTACACGGTCGGCGAACGCCACCGACAGCGCGCGGCCATGATCGGGCACGCCCTCGAAGCCGTCGACCCCTTCGAACTGCGCCGCCATGCCGAGGCGTTCGCGGACGCGCTCATCGACGGCTTCAGCGCCAGGGGCGAGACCGAGATCATCGCGCGGTACGCCATGCTGCTGCCGGTACGCGTCCTGGCGAGGATCTACGGCTTCCCCGACGACGAGGGTCCCGGTCTGGTCACCGCGATGAACCGGATGATCGACGGCCGTGAGGACGCGCTCGCCGGCCAGAAGCACCTCGCGGAGTCGATGTACGCGCTCCTCGCGGCCAAGCAGACCGAGCCCGGCCCCGACGTCGTCTCCCGGATGCTCGCCGACACCTCCGGCTTCGGCGTCGACGAGATCGCCCAGGACCTGATGGTGATGATGGCGGCCGGCCACCAGCCGACCGCCGACTGGATCGGCAACTCGCTGCGGCTGATGCTCACGGACGACCGGTTCGCCGCCTCGCTCTCCGGCGGCCGGCACAGCGTCGGCGAGGCCATGAACGAAGTGCTGTGGGCCGACACCCCCACCCAGAACGTCGCCGGGCGCTGGGCCGCGCGCGACACCCGGCTCGGCGGACAGCACATCAAGGCCGGCGATCTGCTGCTGCTCGGCATCGGCGCCGCCAACGCCGACCCGCAGGTGCACATCGACAACTCGGCCCTCACCGGCGGCAACAGCGCCTTCTTCTCCTTCGGGCACGGCGAACACCGCTGCCCCTTCCCCGCCCAGGAGATCGCCGAGGTCATCGCCCGGACCGGCATCGAGGTGCTGCTCGACCGGCTGCCCGACGTCGACCTCGCCGTACCGGCCGAGTCCCTGACCCGCCGCCCGTCGCCGTGGCTGCGCGGCCTGACGGAACTGCCGGTGAGATTCACGCCCGTCGCCGCGCGGTGACCCGGCGCGCCGCCGGGACGGCCCCCGCGCCCGCCGCCGCCCGCGCCGGCGCCGTACCGAGACCCCTGCCACCGGAGGCACTCCATGACCACCACAGAGCCCACACCCGCCGCGGAGTCCATGATCGCCCTCGACCCCTTCGTCACCGACTTCGACGCCGAGAGCGCCGCCCTGCGCGCCGCGGGCCCGCTGGCCAGGGTCGAACTGCCCGGCGGTGTGCCGTGCTACGCCGTCACCCGTCACGCCGAGGCCCGCGCCCTCCTCACCGACAAGCGGCTGGTCAAGGACATCAACGTGTGGGGCGCCTGGCAGCGCGGCGAGATAGCCCCCGACTGGCCGCTCATCGGGCTCGCCAACCCCGGCCGCTCCATGCTCACCGTCGACGGCGAGGACCACCACCGGCTGCGCACCCTGGTGGCGCAGGCGCTCACGCCCCGCCGGGTGGAGCGGATGCGGGAGCGGATCACCGAGCTGACGGAGGGACTGCTGGACGCGCTCACCGTCCACGGCCCCGGCGAGACGGTGGACCTCAAGGCGGAGTTCGCGTACCCGCTGCCCATGTACGTCATCAGTGACCTCATGGGCATCGACGAGGCCGACCACCCCCGCCTGAAGGTGCTCTTCGACAGGTTCTTCTCCACCCAGACACCTCCGGAGGAGGTCGTCGCCACACTCGGCGAGCTGGCCGGGATCATGGGCAAGGTCGTCGCGGCCCGCCGCGCGGAGCCCGGCGACGACCTGACCAGCGCGCTGATCCTCGCCTCCGAGGACGGTGACCGCCTCACCGACGAGGAGATCGTCGCCACGCTCCAGCTGATGGTCGCCGCCGGCCACGAGACGACGATCTCGCTGATCGTCAACGCGGTGGTGAACCTGTCCACCCATCCGGAGCAGCTCGCTCTCGTACGGTCGGGGCAGGCCGGCTGGGACGCGGTGGTCGAGGAGACCCTGCGCCACTCCACGCCCACCTCGCACGTCCTGATCCGCTTCGCCACCGAGGACGTCCCGGTCGGCGACACCGTGCTGCCGAAGGGCGAGGCCCTGATCGTGTCGTACGGCGCGATCGGCCGCGACGAGCGGGCGCACGGCCCGACGGCCGGGGAGTTCGACATCATCCGCACCTCGGCCCACCGGCACATCTCCTTCGGTCACGGCCCGCACGTCTGCCCGGGCGCGGCCCTGTCCCGTCTAGAGGCCGGGGTGGCGCTGCCCGCGCTGTACGCCCGCTTCCCCGAGCTCACCCTCGCCGTCCCCCGGTCGGAGCTGCGTCACAAGCCGGTCGTCACCCAGAACGATCTCCGCGACCTGCCCGTTCACCTGCGCTGATCCCCTCCCGGACGACGCCGGCCGTCTCACTTCCTCGTCTCATCCGCCGGACAGGGACGGCCGGCACCTGTCGGAACCGACTACGCTCCGCCTCGTGGCTGAGATCCAGATTCCCGCTGACATCAAGCCCGCCGACGGCCGTTTCGGCGCGGGCCCCTCCAAGGTGCGTACGGAGGCGCTGGACGCCCTGGCCGCCACGGGCACCTCCCTCCTCGGCACGTCCCACCGCCAGGCCCCGGTCAAGAACCTGGTCGGCGAGGTACGTGCCGGAGTGCGTGACCTCTTCTCGCTGCCCGAGGGCTACGAGGTGATCCTGGGCAACGGCGGCTCCACCGCCTTCTGGGACATCGCGACCCACGGGCTGATCGAGTCGAAGTCCCAGCACCTGACCTTCGGCGAGTTCTCCTCGAAGTTCGCCAAGGCCGCGAAGCTGGCCCCCTGGCTGGCGGACCCGACCGTCATCTCCTCGGAGCCGGGCACCCACCCGGAGCCGAAGGCGGAGGCGGGCGTCGACGTCTACGCGTACACGCACAACGAGACCTCGACCGGTGTCGCCGCCCCGCTGAAGCGGGTCCAGGGCGCCGACGAGGGCGCGCTGGTGCTGGTGGACGCGACCTCCGGCGCGGGCGGCCTGCCGGTCGACATCACCGAGACCGACGTCTACTACTTCGCCCCGCAGAAGTCCTTCGCCTCGGACGGCGGCCTGTGGCTCGCCGCGTTCTCCCCGGCGGCCCTGGAGCGCGCGGCCCGGATCCACGCGTCCGGCCGGCACATCCCGGAGTTCTTCAGCCTCCCGACGGCGATCGACAACTCCCTCAAGAACCAGACGTACAACACACCTGCGCTCTCGACCCTCTTCCTGCTGAACGAGCAGCTGAAGTGGATCAACGGCCAGGGCGGCCTCGACTGGTCGACCGCGCGGACGGCCGACTCGTCGTCGCGCCTGTACACCTGGGCCGAGGAGTCCAAGTACGCGAGCCCGTTCGTCACCGACCCGGCGAAGCGCTCGCAGGTCATCGGCACGATCGACTTCGCGGACGACATCGACGCGTCGGCGATCGCCAAGACCCTGCGCGCCAACGGCATCGTGGACACCGAGCCGTACCGCAAGCTGGGCCGCAACCAGCTGCGCATCGCGATGTTCCCGGCGATCGACCCGTCGGACGTCGAGGCGCTGACGGCCTGCGTCGACTATGTGATCGAGAAGCTGTAACCGATTACGACCGCATGGAGAGGGGCCCCGCGCACCAGGTGCGCGGGGCCCCTTTCGGTCGTCCTGGGTGCGGCCGATAACCGCGCTGTCCGAGGTGCCCCGCGGTCCCTAGCATCACTGGCGATCCGGTGCGCCGCACCTGCCCGGACCGCCAACATTGACATGTTCATGTCTCAACCGACGAATCGTGAACATGTTGCTCGGCTGGACTCCCCACACGTCCTTCAAGGCCACCGACACCCACCGATCGGAGCATCATGCCCGGTGCACTGCTCACAGGCGCCGCCACCACCGTGGCCCTCGCCTCCACGCTCGTCGCCCTGCCCTCGTCCTCCGCGACCGAGCGGATCGTCGCACCGCCCGACAGGATCGTCATCGAGATCGCCACCGTGAACGGCTCGGGCTGCCCGGCCGGCACCGCCGCCGTCGCCGTGGCACCCGACAACACCGCCTTCACCGTCACCTACAGCGAGTACCTCGCCCAGGTGGGCCCCGGCTCCAAGCCGACCGACTTCCGCAAGAACTGCCAGCTCAACCTGATCGTCCATGTGCCCCAGGGCTTCACCTACGCCGTCGCCAGCGCCGACTACCGCGGCTTCGCGCACCTGGCCCGCGGCGCCAACGCCGTCCAGAAGGCCTCGTACTACTTCCAGGGGTCGCCGGACACCGCGGTCAGAAACCACCCCTTCAGCGGCCCGTACGAGAACAACTGGCAGGCCACCGACACGACCGAATGGGGCCAACTGGTGTGGGCGCCTTGCGGGGTGAAGCGGAACTTCAACATCAACACCGAGCTGCGGGTCAACGCCGGAACGTCCGATCCGGCGAGGGCGAACAGCTTCATCACCATGGACTCGACGGACGGTGAGATCAACACCGTCTACCGGCTGGCCTGGAAGGAGTGCCCGGCGTAGACCGGCTCCCGGGTCAGCCCCGGCGGAGCAACCGCTTGAAGCCGACCACCAGCGCGGTGGCGAGGCCGAGGACGACGGCACCGAGGGCGAAGTTGCCCCGCGATCCGCCGTCGTCCGCGGCCGCGGGCTTGTCGGCCTGGCCCGGCGGGCGGGAGGCCGGCGGCGCGCCGCCCGACTTCTCCTCCACCTCCACGCGGACGACTTCGCTCTGCCGTCCCTCGGAGCCGAACATCAGCGCCGACCCGTCAGTCGTGTACGTCACCGACTCCGCCTGTCCCTGGAACGGCGCCCGCACGGCGTGGTCGGCGCCGAGACGTCCGCCCTTCCAGGCGTAGGCACGGGCGCTGAGGTAGCCGCGCAGGGTCAGTTCGTTCCCGTCGGGGGAGAAGGCGCCGTCCGTGACCCACGGGATCTCGCCGACGCGCCGGAAGACGTTCGCGCCGGACGAGGAGAGCCGCGCCGGGCCCTCGTACAGCCCGCCGCCGTCCTCGTTCTTGCTGGCGATGTAGACACGGCCGGTCTTGGGATGGACCATCAGCGCCTCCGCGTTGCGGGCGCCGTCCGCGTACTTCACGTCGTACTGACGGGCCTGCACCGTCTGGTCCTTCAGCTCCTTGGGCTCCGGGAAGCGGTAGATCCAGACGTGGTCCCAGGAACCGTCAAGGTTGTCGCCGATGTCGCCCACGTAGAGGTCGCCGTCGGGGCCGAGGGAGATCGCCTCCATGTCGCGGGGCTTGCCGACGCCCTTCATGGTGAGCGTCGCGACCGTCTCGCCGGTCCTGGAGTCGATGCCGTAGATGAGCGGCGCGTCCTGGTCGTTGTGCGTCCAGTAGACGCCGGGGTGGGCGCGGCTGGCCACCAGGCCGCTGGACTCGGTGATCCTCGCGTCCTTGATCGTGAAGCGGTCGACGTTGTCGTCGGCGGCGGCGGGCAGCGCGCCGAGCAGCACGAGGGCCGCGGCACCGGTGACGTACGGAAGCGATCGCATGACCCAAGCGTGCCATGTGCGGTCCGGCGTCCCGCGGCCTCACCGGCCCGGCCCGCGAACCCGGCAATTCCGTTGGCGCCGGCCCCGCGTCCCCGGCACCATCGGCGCATGCCGATCTTCCTGGAGGCCGACCGCCTGGCCCTGCGGGCCTTCACCGACGCCGATGTGGACCATCTGGTGGCCCTCGACGGGGACCCCGAGGTGATGCGCTTCATCAACGGAGGCCGGCCGACACCCCGCGAGGAGGTCGAGTCCCGCGTCCTGCCCCGGCTGCGCCGTACGTATCCGGCGCTGGGCACGTGCGGCTACTGGGCCGCCGAGGAGCGGGTTTCGGGCACATTCCTCGGGTGGTTCGAGTTCCGCCCGCTCCAGGACGACAGCCCGGCGGTCGTGGAGCTCGGCTACCGCCTCAACCGGGCGGCCTGGGGACGCGGATACGCCACCGAGGGCTCCCGCGCCCTGATCCACAAGGGCTTCACCACCCTGGGCGTCGAGCGCGTGACCGCCAACACGATGACGGTCAACTCCCGCTCCCGCCGGGTGATGGAGAAGTCCGGTCTCACGTTCGTGCGGACGTACTTCGGGGACTGGGCCGACGTGATCGACGGCTCGGACCAGGGCGAGGTCGAGTACGCCGTCACCCGGGAGGAGTGGCCGCGCTGACCGGCGCCGCCCTCGTGGTGTCGGGGATCACGTCGCAGCCCCGACACGCGGTCCGTCATGATGACCGCATGCGTTTCATGTTCGTCGGCGACTCCATGACCATCGGACGCGCCGGCGACTTCACCTGGCGCTATCGGATGTGGCAGCACCTCGGCACGTCCTTCGACGGCCCGTACGAGATCGTCGGTCCCCGCACCGAGCTGTACGACACGGCCGCCGACGCGCCGCTGTCCCACGCGTACGCCGATCCCGCCTTCCCCGCCCCGGCCCGCAGACACTTGGCGGGCTGGGGCGAGGGCTGGCTGCACATGGCTCCGCTGATCGGCGAGGCGGTGACGGCGGCCGGCGCGGACGTGCTGCTGATATCGCTGGGCCTGATCGATCTGGGTTTCTACACGGACAGCGCCCAAACCGCCCTGAACGCCCGCCGTTTCATCGCCGCCGCGCGCGCCGCGAACCCGCGTGTACGGGCTGTCCTGTTGCCCGTCATCCCCAATGTGCGGGCCGAGTCCGACGCCCCGTTCGCGGCCGAGTGCGACCGCTTCAACGAACTTCTCGCGAAGGCCGTCGCCGACCTCGACACCGCGGCCTCCCCACTGCTGCTGGCGTCGCGCCCCGAGGCGTACGACATCCACACGGACACCTACGACGGCACGCACCCGGGCCCGTCGGGGGAGCACAAACTCGCGGCGGCGTTCGCGGGCGCGATGCACCAGGCGTGGGGACTGGGCTCCCCCTACAGCGCGGTGGCCGACGGGCCGGCGGCCCGGCTCACGCCGACCGGGTGAGCCGGTTCGCCAGGGTGGACAGCGTGTAGGCGCCGATGCCCAGCACCACTTCCAGCGCGTTCTGTCGCGTGAAGCCGTGGGCGAAGAACCGCTCGAGCTCCTCGTCGCTGACGGCTCCGGAGGACGCGATGACCTGGTGGGTGAAGTGCCGTACGGCTTCGAGCCGTTCATCGCTGTCGGCCGGGCCCAGCTTGGCGAGCTTGGCCTGGTGCATGTCGATGCAGATGTGGCACTGATTGCGGGTGGCGACGGTCAGGATGACGGTCTCCCGGGCGTGCGGGTCGAGCGTCGTCTGCTCGAAGAGCGCGCTCATCTTCAGAAAGCCGTCCAGGACGTGCGGCGAGGCGGCCATGCGGGCGACCGCCTGGGGAAGGTGGCCGAGGTTCTTGGTCACGGCCTCCATGGAGCGGCGGGAGGCGGCGGGGGCGGTCTCGTGGGTGTGGTCGACGAACAAGGCATCTCCTGTGACGGTCGGGGCGCACTAGAATGGACAACATGGTTGACGAAGTCGATGACGAAAAAGTAAACCAGGTTGTCGATCTGGGCAAGGGGTTTCCTGAGACCGATGCCGAGGCCGGTCCCGAGGGCCGGGGCTTCGAGTTGCCCCTGCTCCTCTTCGCCGGGTTCCGCACCCTCATCGACCGGCTCCACGCCGAACTCGCCCGCCAGGGCCACCCGGACGCCCGCCCCGCCCACGGCTTCGCCATGCAGGCCATCGCGGCCGGCGGACCCGCCGGCGCGACCGCGAGCGACATCGGGCGCCGGCTCGGCGTCTCCAAGCAGGCCGCCGGCAAGACCGCCGACCGGCTGGTCGCCCTGGGCTACGCCGAGCGCGCCGACGACCCCACCGACGCCCGCCGCAAACTCGTCCGGCTCACCGCGCGCGGCCGGGACGCCCTCGTCCGCTCCTCCGCGATCTTCGACGAGCTGTACGCGGAGTGGGCGGCCGCGCTCGGCGCGGGCCGCGTCCGCGAGATCGAGGACGCGCTCCGTACCGTCGTCCCGCCCGAGACCGCCTACCGCCTCGACGCGACGAGCTGGCTCGGCGGCGCCTGACGGACCGGGCCGCGACCACGGACGAGCGCCCCGGACCGGAAGGTCCGGGGCGCTCAAGGAACCGGCGCGGCTCAGGTGTTGGGCCGCTTGCCGTGGTTGGCGCCCTTCTTCTTCCGGGCGCGCCGCTTGTTGCCTCGCTTCGACATGGTGTGCGTCTCCCTGTTCGGGGGTTCTTCCATGGCCCGGCCAGTCTAGGTCGGGGCTCCCGGGGCCGCATCAGCTGACGCCGTAACCCCCTTGCCTCGAGTGCGCTCGAAGGCGTTGTCTTGGACCCCATGAAGTACACGCAGCTCGGACGCACCGGACTCAAGGTCAGCCGACTCGTCCTCGGCACAATGAACTTCGGACCGCAGACCGACGAAGCCGGCAGTCACGCGATCATGGACGCCGCGCTCGGCGCGGCGTCCACTTCTTCGACACGGCCAAGCGGGCACTTTGACGCCCGAGTGACACTGTGGCCGCCGCCCATCTGAGCGGGCGACGGCCGTGCTTACCAGGCGCTACTCGATCACCAGGCAAAGGCTTCCGGTGACGGCCCCGGGCCGGGGAAGATCTGGTCCAGACCAGTCAGGACTTCGTCACTCAGCTCCAGCTCCAGGGCGCGCAACGCGCTCTCCAACTGCTCCACCGTGCGCGGGCCGACGATCGGGCCGGTGACGCCGGGCCGGGTCAGCAGCCATGCCAGCCCGACCTCGCCCGGCTCCAGGCCGTGCTTGTCGAGCAGGTCCTCGTACGTCTGAAACTTCGCCCGTGCGGTCGGGTCGGCGAGCGTTTCCGCCGCGCGTCCCTCGGTGCGGCGCTTGCCCTCGGTCTCCTTCTTCAGTACGCCGCCGAGGAGGCCGCCATGGAGGGGCGACCAGGGGATGACCCCGAGCCCGTACTCCTGCGCCGCCGGGATCACCTCCATCTCCGCGCGCCGCTCGTAGAGGTTGTACAGGCATTGCTCACTGACCAGGCCAACCAAACCGCGCCGGGCGGCGGTCTCGTTGGCCTGGGCGATCTTGTATCCGGGGAAGTTGGAGGAGCCCGCGTACAGAACCTTCCCCTGCTGGATCAGCACGTCGACGGCCTGCCAGATCTCCTCGAAGGGAGTGCGGCGGTCGATGTGGTGGAACTGGTACAGGTCGATGTAGTCCGTCCGCAGCCGCTTGAGGCTGGCGTCGACGGCCCGGCGGATGTTCAACGCCGACAGCCGGTCCTCGTTGGGCCAGCTCTCACCCTCACGTGACATGGAGCCGTAGACCTTGGTGGCGAGGACCGTCTTCTCCCGCCGGCCACCGCCCTGGGCGAACCACGTCCCGATGATCTCCTCGGTGCGGCCCTTGTTCTCACCCCACCCATACACGTTGGCCGTGTCCACGAAGTTCAGACCTGCGTCGAGCGCGGCATCCAGGATGCCGTGACTTGTCGCTTCGTCTGTCTGCGGGCCGAAGTTCATCGTGCCGAGGACGAGTCGGCTGACCTTGAGTCCGGTGCGTCCGAGCTGCGTGTACTTCATGAGGCACAAGCCAACTGCTTCGAGCCCACTCCAAGCAAGAGCCGACCACTCAGCCGCCCATTTATGCGACAACGTGCATGAGTCACGTCAGTGCATGGACGGCCGCGAGCGGCCCCCGTACGGTCGTCCCAGGGCGGCCCGGCCGGGCCGACAAGTCAAGGGGGTTCCGCATGGCACGCGAAGGACGACTCGGCTCACCGGCAACGGCAACGGCACGTGCGGAGAGGACGACTGCCCGAACGTCTACCGCACCGCTTCCGGCTCCATCGTGGTTCAGGGCGACGTGTCCGACGTCTTCACGCCCCCGCAGGGGGAAGGGCTCGTGGAGATCCCCGAGAGCGTTGGCGGGCGATGCTCCGGGGCTTCCAGTCGGAGGCGTGGCGGCTGGAGGCCCTGCCCCAGTACCTCGTACCGCAGGAGGCGGAAGAGCTCGAAGCCTTCCGGGCGGGCAAGCGCGTCGACCCGCACGGCTACTCGTCCGCGTACACGGAAGACCTGAAGCGGTTGCGCGGCGAGGGCAAGAGCAAGGGGCGAGTGCACGTCCTGACCCGACCGCTCTCCGAGTACCTGCGCTTCGAGTTCTCGCGGTACTACGCCCCGCACGTGCTCGCCGGGGAGGACATCCGCATCCTTGACGTGACCGAGCGAGAGAACCCGTTGCCGGAAGTCGGGGACTTCTGGATGTTCGACCGCTCGACGGTCGTCCTGATGCACTACGAGGGTGACGGCACGCAGATCAGCCGGGAGCTGTACGAGGGTGACCCTGCGCCTTTCACCGAGTGGCAGCGCATCGCCGTTGCCGAGTCGGTTCCCTTCCTGGAGTACGCGGAGCGCGTGACGGAGTGACGTTCGAAGCTGAGCAGCTTGGCGAGTCCGGTACCGAACTCGTGTCTCTACTTCGGGACTTGCGCAAGCGAGCCGGCCTCTCAGGGGACCGGCTCGCAGCGCGCTGCAACATGTCCCAGTCGAAGGTGTCTCGCATCGAGAACGGCAGGACACGGCCGTCCCTGGTCGATGTCGAACAGATCTTGCGAGCGCTGGACGCTCCGTCGGAGCTGGTCGCGGAGGTGTCCGCCCTCGCCAGGATGGCGAACACCGAGTGGCGGAACCTCCGAGAACTTCGGCGCAAGGGGCTCGGTACGAGACAGGCCGAGTTGAAGTCCCTTGAAGCTTCCTCCACGCAGATGCGGTACTTCCTGCTCTCGATGGTCACTGGCCTGCTCGCAACACCGGAGTACGTACGGGCGAGTCTGGCTCACTCGACGGCCGACACGAGCAAGGCCATAGCGGGGAAGCTGGGACGGCAAGCCGTCCTCTACGACGCCTCGAAGCGGTTCACGTTCGTTCTGACCGAACAGGCGGTTCGCTGGCCGGTCGTCTCCCCACTGGCACTGGCCGAGCAGATGGACCGGCTGGCGTCCCTGTCCTACCTCCCGAACGTTCAGATCGGGGTGATCCCCGTAGGGGCACCGACGCCCCGAACCCCTCTGAGCACGTTCACCATCTACGACGCCGCGTTGGTCACCATCGAGACGACAGCGGGAAGTCTCGTACTCCGCGACGGCCGAGACGTTCAGGCGTATCTGAAGGAATTCGCCGGGTACGAGGAGCACGCCCTCTTCGGCGAAGACCTTCGGGCACGGCTCGCCGAGTGGTCCGCTGCTTGCCGTGCATGACTTCAGTCGACTACGCGACTGAAGCGCCATTCCGTGCGCACCCCGGGGGATCATCCTTCGGCAGGCGAGCAGTCGGGAGGCCGTACGGATGAGCACACCCAGGACGACGATGGCGGGGCCGGTGAACCTGCCCCTTCCCATGGGAGATCCGAACCCCGTCGCGGGATGTCGTCAGTGCCTCGGCGTCGCCGTGACCCGAGCCAACGCCCGATCGGTCGGCGACTACTCGAAGGCGACGGACGCGAACGTCGTGCTCCGCACGCACCTGCGGGAAGACCACGGGGCCGAGTGATGGCGCGTACGGTCCTGCGGTTCGACTCGCACCGGATCTCGCAGCATCCGGACACGGACGTGACCTTCGAGGCGGAGTGCCTGCACTGCAAGTGGAAGGCAGAGCCGTCAACGGACGGTGCGGCGGTCGACGTTGACTGCATGAGCCATACCGGCCTGAGCAACCATCGCGGCTTCCGGCGGATCTGTACGTCGTTCGCCATGGTGGTGCGGGCCTAGTAAGGCCGTTTTGTACGTCCACGGACGACAACGGCCCCGACGTAGCCGGGGGCCTGTCTGAAACTGCTGTGCGCCTGTCTCAGGCGTTCTCTCCCAGGTGTCGGTACAGCGTGGCTCGGGAGACTCCGAGGGCTTTGGCGACGGCGCTGACGCTCTCGCCCTTGGTCTTCCTGGCGCGGGCCACGGTGAGTACGTCCTCGTCCACCACGGACGGCCGGCCGCCGGTCCGGCCCTGTGCCTTGGCCGCTTGCAGTCGGCCAGCGTGCGGTTCTTGATGAGCGACCGCTCAAACTCCGCCATGGCCGCGATGATCTGGAAGAACAGGCGGGCGTCGGCCGACGTGGTGTCGACAGAGGAGAGCGCACCGTCGAGCACGCGGAAACCTATGCCGCGCTCGCGCAGGCCGTCGACGATGGACACGAGGTCGATGAGCGACCGGCCGAGCCGGTCAAGCTTCCACACGCACAGGACGTCGCCCGGTCGGGCGTAGTCCAGTACGGCCGTGAGCTGCGGCCGGTACCGGTAGGCCGCCCCCTGCCGTTTTTCTTCGCGCCGTTGCTCTTGTCCCTGAGGGCGCTGCCCCGCCCCTGCTGCTTCTTGCCGCTGGAGAGACAGGGCGCCCAAGGCTTCCGCCCCGGACTCGGTCTCGTGCAGTCGGGAGTGACGGCGGCGACCTGCCAGGAATCCTACAGAGTCCGCCGTCCGCGCGCAGGTCCAGGCGTACGAGGACCTGCTCGACAAGCACGGCCTGGAACCCGGCGAGGCGGCCCTGGCCTGGCTGCTCACCCGCCCCGGGGTCACCGGCCCGATCGTCGGCCCGCGCACGGCGGACCAGCTGGACTCCGCGCTGCGGGCGGTCGAGCTGGAGCTGTCGGAGGACGTACTCGCCGGTCTCGACGAGATCTTCCCGGGCCCCGGTCCGTCTCCGGAGGCCTTCGCCTGGTAGCGCTCAGGCCCGGAGGAACGCGTGGGCGGTCGCGGTCAGCGCCTCACTGGCCGACCGCGGCCGCCACCGCGACGATCACGAACATCAGCACGAGCACACCGGCCATGATCCGGTTTCGGGTCTTCGGGTCCACCCGTTGAGGTTAACCCGCGCCTCCGAGCGGCCAGGAACCGGCCGTCTCGTAGCGCGGATGCTCCCCCGCCACACCGCTCACCGGCAGCCTGCTGCGCACGAGCGCCAGCTCGGTGACCTCCCAGCGGCTGCCCTCGAAGCGGTCGAGCTCCTCCACGAACGGGCGCAGGTCGGTGTCCGTGCGGCTGCGGGCCAGGGTCATATGGGCCTGGTAGCGGCGGTGCTCGTCCATCGCCACGCCCGCCCGGCGGGCCGCCGCGTCGGCGCGTTCGGCCAGGAGCCGCAGCTCGTCGAGACCGCCGGCGGCTCCCGCCCACAGCGCTCGGCGGCCGAAGTGTCCCCCGCCGTGGACCCGCAGCGGGAACGGGTCGCTCCGGTGGGCGGCGCGGGCGAGACGCGCGTGCAGCTCGGGCACCAGCTCCTCGTCGACATTGCCCATGAACGCCAGCGTGTAGTGCCAGCCCGGACGCCCGGTCCAGCGCAGGTCCCGCGCGCCCGGCATGGCGCGCAGCCGGTCGACGACGCGTCCCACTTCATCGGCGGCCGACGCGGGCGGAAGGACGGCGGCGAAGAGTCTCACAGAGCTCATGGGGAGCAGTCTGCCGAAAGGCGGGGACGCGCAATGACACTGGAGCACTGCCCCCCGCCTGATCTAGCCTCCCCGGATGGAGATCAGAAAGGGCGGGGCCGACGACGTCCCCGCGATACTCGCCCTGCTGGACAGTGCCGTCGTGTGGCTCAACTCACGTGGCATCACGGACCAGTGGGGGACGAGCCCGTGGTCGGCCAGACCCCCGGCGGTGCAGCGGGTCCACGACATCGTCGCCGAGGGCACCCCGTGGATCGCCGAGATCGACGGCGTGCCGGCCGGGACGCTGACGCTGACCCCGCGCCCGGGGCCGGAGGTCGCCCCGGCGGACGAGCCAGAGGTGTACGTCCGCATCCTGGCGACGGACGCCCGCTTCCACGGCCGGGGGGTGGGCAGCGCGCTGCTCGCCCACGCGGTGGAGGAGACCCGCCGGCAGGGCGTCTCCCTGCTGCGCGTGGACTGCTTCGCGGGGAGCCAGGGCCGGCTGGTCGCGTACTACGTCCGCAACGGCTTCACCCCGACGGAGACGTTCACGGTCGGCGACTGGCGGGGGCAGATCCTGGAGCAGCGGGTGTGACGCACGCGAAGGCCCACGCGAAGGCCCACGCGAAGGCCCACGCGAAGGGGCCCGGCTCGACAGCCGGGCCCCTTCCGCCGTGCCGCGGGGCTCAGGCGGCCGTGGTCAGCCGCTCACGCTCGACGAACCGGACCTGCGGGTGGCCCCGGTGCCAGCCGACCGCGACCTTCAGGCCGCCCAGGCGGGCCAGGATCAGGCCGACCGCCGCGGCCGCGGCGAAGGAGATCAGGCCGCCCGCCGCGAAGCCGATCCGCGGGCCGTACGTGTCGGTGATCCAGCCGAAGAGCGGGGCGCCCAGCGGCGTACCGCCCGTGAAGACCATCATGAACAGGCTCATCACCCGGCCCCGCATCGCCGGGTCGGTGGCCATCTGCACACTGGAGTTGGCCGTGACGTTGACCGTCAGGCCGAACATCCCGATCGGCACCAGCAGCGCCGCGAAGATCCAGAAGGACGGGGCGGCGGCCGCCACGATCTCCAGGACACCGAAGAGCGCGGCCGCGCCGACCAGCAGCCGCAGCCGGGAGGTGCCACGCCGGGCGGCGAGGAGGGCGCCGGCCAGGGAGCCGATCGCCATCAGCGTGTTGAGCAGGCCGTATGTGCTGGCCTGGCCGTGGAAGACGTCGTCGACGAAGGCCGAGAGCCAGATCGGGAAGTTGAACCCGAAGGTGCCGATGAAGCCGATGAGCACGATCGGCCAGATCAGCTCGGGGTGCCGCGAGACGTAGGACAGCCCTTCCCTCAGCTGGCCCTTTGCGCGTGGCGCGCGCTCGACCTTGTGCAGGTCGGAGGTGCGCATCATCAGCAGGCCCACGACGGGCGCGATGAACGACAGTCCGTTGAGCAGGAAGGCGTAACCGCTGCCGACCGCCGTGATCAGTACACCGGCGACGGCGGGGCCGACGAGCCGCGCGGACTGGAAGTTGGCGGAATTGAGCGAGACCGCGTTCTGGAGGTCCCGGGGGCCGACCATCTCGACGACGAAGGCCTGCCGGGCCGGGTTGTCGACGACCGTGACGAGGCCGGTGACGAACGCGGTGGCGTAGACGTGCCAGACCTGGACGTGACCGCTGAGCGTGAGAGCGGCCAGCACGAGCCCGGCCAGACCCATCGCGGACTGGGTGAAGAGAAGTAGCGGCCGCTTGCGGAGCCGGTCGGCGAGGACGCCGCCGTACAGCCCGAAGAGCAGCATCGGCAGGAACTGCAGCGCGATGGTGATACCGACCGCGGAGGCGGATCCGGTGATGCTGAGCACCAGCCAGTCCTGGGCGATGCGCTGCATCCAGGTGCCGGTGTTGGAGACGACTTGCCCGCTTGCGAAGAGCCGGTAGTTCCGGATCCCGAGCGAGCTGAACATGGACGTAGGTGCGGTCGGTGCGGGGGCGGAGTCTGCTCCGGATCCCGTACTCAAAGTGCGTTCGCCTCCTTGTGGCGCGCGGTGGTCAGAGGTGGGCGAGCTTCTCCAGGACTGGGGCGGCTGCGCGCAGCTTCGCCCACTCGTCCTCGTCCAGACCTTCGGCCAGGGTCGCCAGCCAGACGTTCCGCTTGCGGCGGCTCTCCTCCAGCATGGCCTCTGCCTGCTCGGTCTGGCTGACCACCTTCTGTCGGCGGTCGTCGGGGTGCGGCTCCAGCCTGACCAGGCCCTTCGCCTCCAGCAGCGCCACGATGCGGGTCATCGAAGGAGGCTGGACGTGCTCCTTGCGGGCCAGCTCTCCGGGGGTGGCCGAGCCGCACCGGGCGAGGGTGCCCAGCACCGACATCTCGGTGGGGCTCAGCGACTCGTCGACACGCTGGTGCTTGAGGCGTCGGCCCAGTCGCATGACGGCCGAGCGGAGGGAGTTCACGGCGGCCGCGTCGATGGCGTTGCCGTGGGACAGGTCAGGCATGTTCGTTAGCATAACTCATTACCCATGCTAAAGACCAGCGGAGGGGTGCCCCGCGGACTCCCCTGGGAGATGTGTCACCCGAATGAGTGAGCCGGATCTGGAAAGTGACGCATCCGGGACGATCCTGCGGCGACTCTGGCCGACATGGGATCGACGGTGCTCAGCCTGCGGATAGATGGTGAGCTGCTCGAACGGCTTCGGGGGCATGCCGCGAAACGCGGCATGAGCGTCCAGGACTATGTGGTCCGGACGCTCATGCGCGACGACTTCGACGAACGGTTCAAGGCGGCCGTCGACGAGACGGAGAAGTTCTACGGCCTCACGTGATGGCCTCGACACGACCGGTCTCGACATGACCGGCCTCGCCGTGACCGGGTTCAACGGGCCGGGCTCGACGGCCCGGGCGATCAGGTCAGGCCGAGCGCCGGCATCGCGTAGTAGAAGACGAAGACCGCCGACACGATGTACATCGCGACCGGGACCTCGCGGCCCCGCCCGGCGGCCGCTCGCAGCACGCTGAAGGCGATGAAGCCGATGCCGATGCCGTTGGTGATCGAGTACGTGAACGGCATCATCACCATCGCCAGGAACGCCGGCACCGCGATGGTGAAGTCGCTCCAGTCGATGTCCTTGACCGATCCGGCCAGGATCAGGAAGCCGACCGCCAGCAGGGCGGGGGTGGCCGCCTGGGACGGGACCATCGTGGCGAGCGGCGTGAGGAACAGCGCAACGGAGAAGAGCGCGCCGGTGACCACCGACGCCAGTCCGGTCCGGGCACCCTCGCCGACGCCGGCCGTGGACTCCACGAAGCAGGTGGTGGCCGAGGAGGAGGTGGCGCCGCCGGAGGCGACGGCGATGCCGTCGACGAAGAGGACCTTGTTGATGCCGGGGAAGTTGCCCTGCTTGTCCATCAGGTGGGCCTCGTCGCCGACGCCGAGGATCGTCCCCATGGCGTCGAAGAAGCACGACAGCAGGACGGTGAAGACGAAGAGGCAGCCCGTGAGCGCGCCGACCTTCTCGAAGCCGCCGAAGACGCTGACCTCGCCCACCAGACCGAAGTCGGGCGAGGCGACCGGGTTGCCGGGCCACTTCGGGGTGGTCAGGCCCCAGGACGGGACGGTCGCGACCGCGTCGATGACCATCGCGACGACGGTCATCACGACGATGGAGATCAGGATGGCGCCCGGCACCTTGCGGATGATCAGGGCCAGCGTGAGCAGCGCGCCGAGGGCGAAGACCAGGACCGGCCAGCCGCCGAGGTGACCGGTCGCGCCGAGCTGGAGCGGGACGGTGGTGTGGGCGGCGTCCGGGATGCGCGAGACGAAGCCCGCGTCGACCAGGCCGATGAGCATGATGAAGAGGCCGATGCCGATCGCGATGCCCTTGCGCAGGCCGACGGGCACGGCGTTCATCACGCGCTCCCGCAGCCCGGTGGCGACCAGCAGCATCACGACGAAGCCGGCGATGACGACCATGCCCATGGCGTCGGGCCAGGACATCCGGGGCGCGAGCTGGAGGGCGACGACGGTGTTGACGCCGAGGCCGGCGGCGAGCGCGATCGGGACATTGCCGATGACGCCCATCAGGAGCGTCGAGAAGGCCGCGGTGAGCACGGTCGCGGTGACGAGCTGGCCGCTGTCGAGCTGGTGCCCGTACATGTCCTTGGCGCTGCCGAGGATGATCGGGTTCAGCACGATGATGTAGGCCATCGCGAAGAAGGTCGCGAAACCGCCGCGGATCTCGCGGGCGACCGAAGAGCCGCGCTCGGAGATCTTGAAGAATCGGTCGAGCCCGCTGGTCGGCCCGTGGGGCGACGAGGGCTCGGGGGCGGGGGCCGTGGCGGGGGCCGGCGTGCTCATGCGGTCCTCTTCGAAGGTGCGAGGTTGGCGGTTCGTACGAGAGAAACCCGCCACAGGCAAACCGTTTCAGTATGAACACATGAACGGAACCCCGTCCATCTCCGCGCGTAGACCCTTGGACCGACTGTGTCGAAGGCCGCTCGAACGGCTCCGCCTACACTGAGCCCATGGCGAAGTGGACCCCCAAGCACGAGGCACCCGAGCCCCTGGAGGGGCCCGTCGTCGCCACCATCACCGGCGGCACGATCCTCTGGTTCGTCCTCTTCCTGGTGCAGGTCCCCTTCTACGCGTGGTTCGCCGACCGGAACGCCGCCTGGTGGATCTGGACCTGCCTCGCCGGCGCCGGTCTCGGACTCATCGGCATCTGGTACGTACGGGGCCGGGACGCGGCGATCAAGCGTGCCGAGGCCGCGCGCAGGGCCCCCGACGCCGGCGCGTAGTCCCACGGGACCCTCTCCGTCCGCCCCGGGTCCGATCCCCCGCCCGCTCGGGGGGTGAAGGCGCGCGGACGCCCGTAACGTCGAAAACATGACTCAGCGGGCCAAGATCGACACGGACGGACCCGAGCCCGGCGGCACGGGCAGCGGGGCCGCGGCCGAGCTCGACCCGGTCCACCCGGTGCCACCGCCCGTGCGGCACCGGCCGGGCGGGCTGACCTCCGCCGAGATCGCCGAGCGGGTCGCGCGGGGCGAGGTCAACGACGTACCCGTCCGCAGCAGCCGGTCCACCACCGACATCGTCCGCGCCAACGTCCTCACCCGCTTCAACGCCATCATCGGCGCCCTCTGGGTGATCATGCTCCTCGTCGCACCGATCCAGGACAGTCTCTTCGGCTTCGTGATCGTCGCCAACACCGGCATCGGCATCATCCAGGAACTGCGCGCCAAGAAGACCCTCGACGGTCTCGCCGTCATCGGCGAGGCCAGACCCACCGTCCGCCGTGACGGAGTCTCCGCCGAGGTGACCACCTCCGAGATCGTGCTCGGCGACCTCATCGAACTCGGGCCCGGCGACAAGGTCGTGGTCGACGGCGAGGTCGCCGAGGCCGACAGTCTGGAGATCGACGAGTCGCTGCTGACCGGCGAGGCCGACCCCGTGACGAAGAGGCGTGGCGACCGGATGATGTCCGGGTCGTTCGTCGTCGCCGGCAGCGGCGCGTTCACGGCCACCCGGGTCGGACGGGAGGCGTACGCCGCCCAGCTCGCCGAGGAGGCGTCCCGCTTCACCCTCGTCCACTCCGAGCTGCGCTCCGGCGTCTCCACGATCCTCAAGTACGTGACGTGGATGATGGTCCCGACGGCGCTGGCCCTGATCATCAGCCAGCTCGTCGTCAAGGACACCAACATCAAGGACTCGATCGCCCGCACGGTCGGCGGCATCGTGCCGATGATCCCCGAAGGGCTCGTCCTGCTCACCTCCGTCGCCTTCGCCATCGGGGTGATCCGGCTCGGCCGCAAGCAGTGCCTCGTGCAGGAGCTGCCCGCCATCGAGGGTCTGGCCCGGGTGGACGTCGTCTGCCTCGACAAGACCGGCACGCTCACCGAGGGCGGCATGGACGTCACCGAACTGCGGCCCCTCGACGGCGCGGACGAGACGTACGTACGCAAGGTGCTCGGCGCGCTCGGCGAGTCCGACCCGCGCCCCAACGCCTCGCTGCAGGCGATCATCGACGCCTACCCGGACAGCGAGGACTGGCGCTGCACCGAGTCCCTGCCCTTCTCCTCGGCCCGCAAATACAGCGGCGCCGCCTTCAGCGAGGGCGATGGCGAGAACTCGACCTGGCTGCTCGGCGCGCCCGACGTCCTCCTCCCGGACGACGACCCCCTCCTGACCGACATCGACCGTCTCAACGAACAGGGTCTGCGCGTCCTGCTGCTGGCCCGCTCCTCGCGTGCCCTGGACGACCCGGACGTGGCCCGCGAGGCCCGGGCCACCGCCCTGGTCGTCCTGGAGCAGCGGCTGCGGCCCGACGCCGCCGACACCCTCACGTACTTCGCCGACCAGAAGGTCGCCGCCAAGGTCATCTCCGGCGACAACGCGGTCTCCGTCGGAGCGGTCGCCGGGAAACTCGGCCTGCCCGGCGCCGAGAACACCGTCGACGCCCGCCGTCTGCCCACCGAACAGCAGGAGATGGCGCGGGCTCTCGACGACCACGCGGTCTTCGGCCGGGTCACCCCCCGGCAGAAGCGGGACATGGTCGGCGCGCTCCAGTCGCGCGGCCACACGGTCGCGATGACCGGTGACGGCGTGAACGACGTCCTGGCCCTCAAGGACGCCGACATCGGCGTCTCGATGGGTTCCGGCTCGGAGGCGACCCGGGCCGTCGCCCAGATCGTCCTCCTCAACAACAGCTTCGCGACGCTGCCTTCGGTGGTGGCCGAGGGCCGGCGCGTCATCGGCAACATCACCCGCGTGGCGACCCTCTTCCTGACGAAGACGGTCTACTCGGTGCTGCTCGCCGTCCTCGTCGTCTGCTCCCAGGCCGAGTACCCGTTCCTGCCCCGCCACCTGACCCTGCTGTCCACACTCACCATCGGCGTCCCGGCCTTCTTCCTGGCCCTGGCCCCCAACAAGGAGCGCGCGAGGCCGCACTTCGTCCGACGGGTGATGCGGTACGCCATTCCCGGCGGCGTCATCGCGGCGGCCGCCACCTTCCTCAGCTATCTGCTGGCACGCTCGCACTACAGCGGTCCGGGCGCGCTGGACGCCGAGACGAGCGCGGCGACCCTGACGCTGTTCCTGGTCTCCATGTGGGTCCTGGCGATCGTCGCCCGCCCCTACACGTGGTGGCGCGTCGGCCTGGTGGCGGCGATGGGTGGGGCGTTCCTGCTGGTCCTGGTGGTGCCCTGGCTGCAGGACTTCTTCGCCCTGAAGCTGGTGGGGGTGACCATGCCGTGGACGGCGGTGGGGATCGCCGCGGCGGGGGCTGTGCTGCTGGAGGTCGCGTGGCGGTGGGTCGACCGCAGATTCGCGGCGTGAACCCCGCCCGGTGTCCGATGCCCCATGCCGTGCCCCATGCCCCGGTGACGCCCGGGCACGGCGAAGGGCCCCGGTCCGTTCCCGGCCGGGGCCCCTGTGCCGTGCGGCGGCGTCAGTCGAACCAGCGGTCCCGCGCCAGTTCCGCCGTCCGTGACGGGTCCTCCAGGAGCGCCGCCACCTCGAAGCGGCGCGGCCACTGGCCCGCCGCCCAGGCGAGCCCCGCCGCCACCCCCTCCAGCGTGGCCGCGTGGATGACCCCGTCCGGGGTGCGGCGCCAGTCCAGTTCGGTGCCGCCCGCGAGGAGTTCGTCGTGCTCGACGTACGAGTCGGGGGTGGCCGGGCCGAGCAGGGCGTGGACCGACGGCGGTACGTCGTGCTCCTCGCCGACCGAGGTGACCTCCGCCTCGACCGTCTCGCCGAGGCGCCGGACCTGGAAGAGCTCGGCCAGGTCGGCGGCGCGCGACGGCGACACCGGCAGCAGCGCCAGTCCCTCGGCGAGCGGCAGCAGGTCGGGGGCGTCGGCGACCAGGGCGTCCGCCGCGTCGACCACCCGGGTCTCGCCGTCGACGACAGCGCGCAGCTCGTCGGGGAGCGTCACCTGCTCGGGATCCAGGTCGGCGAGGGCCGTGTAGAGGGCGTGGAGCTGGGCTCCGGTCACCTCGCGGGACGGGTCGGCGAGACGGGCCAGGAGCTCCGCCGCGCCGCCGGGCTCGTCGAGGAGCACGGCGACCGAGGTCCGTACGCCGAGGGCCTTCAGGACCTGCTCGTCCTCGAAGCCGGTCGCGTCGACGGAGTCGTACAGGCCCGCGAGCAGCGGGTCGGTGCCGGCCGCCCGAAGGCCCGCCGGGCGCCTGCCGTCCAGCACGGGGTGGTCGCGCAGCCACCACGCGGTGTACGACCGCACGGTCTCCGTGGTGCCGTCGGGCAGCAGGACCCGTACGGGCTGGGTGAGCGCGTCCCGCAGCGGTGGCAGGGCGAGCAGGGCGAGCGCCTGGGGCCAGGCGTCGTCGTCGACCAGGTCCAGGTCGCGTACGGCGACGATCTCCGTCGCCACGGGCGGCACCGGCGTCTCGGGCAGCCGGTCGAGGACGTCCTCGCACCACACGTCGACGGCGTCGAGCAGGCCCACGTCGTCGGGTTCGGCGAAGTCCCCTTCGCGCGGCTCCAGTTCGTCCGGGTCGAGGACGACGTCGGTGGCCCGCACGAGCGTGAAACCGGCCAGCACCCCGCACGCGGCGAGCGGCTGCTCGCCCCAGCGGTCGGCCAGCTCGGCGTCGCACAGGGCCAGTTCACCCTCGCGCATGACGGCGGCGAAGGCGCTGCCGGGCAGCACCAGTTCACCGGCCGGCGCCGGCTCCCCGTCCTCGTCGGGCAGGGCGAGCGCGCCCAGCCACGGCTCGTCGCCGGGCTCCAGGTCCGCGTCCCGTACGAGAGTGAGGACCGTCTCCGCCAGCTCCTCGGCGTCCAGGGCGTCCTCGTCCCAGATCTCCCCGGCGTCGAGGGACGCGGCGACCGCGGCCCGTACCTGGGGCGTCGTCAGGACCGCCCGGGGCGTGGCCGGCAGGGCGCCGAGCTTCTCCAGGAGCGGGTGCGCGGCGTCCGGGTGGGCGACCTTGAGACCGAGGCGGGCCAGGTCGGTGGGCGTCTCGGGCAGCGGGACGAGGACCTGGCGGGGGCCGATGGTGGTGCGGGGCGTGCGGCGCGGGGCGCCGTCCCGGGCGTCCTCGTCGGCGCCCTCCGCGTCCGCGAGCGGCACCGGCAGACCCGTGAGCCGGTCCGGGTCGACGCCGGCGAGGCTGTCGTACAGCCGCCACCACCAGCCCGGTTCCCGTTCGATGCCGGCGAGGCGGTCGATGGCCTCGGTCAACGGCAGCCGGGCGACCCCGAGGGTGCGCAGCTCGACGCGGCGCTCCAGGCCCGCGGGCAGCAGTGTCGGCAGGACCTCGGCCAGGACCCGTACGGTGTCGGCGCCCGCGCCCTCGACGACCTCCGCCTCGATGGGACGCAGGGCGTGCGGGATCTCGCGGCGCGGTCCGACCGGGGCGGCGTCGGTCCCGTACGTCTCGGCGTACGCGTCGTCGGCCGGCTCGGCGTCGTCGCGCAGGCTCTCCGCGGCGGGCGCGAGGAAGGCGACCCGGCCCAGCCGCTCCAGGATCGCCTGCCGCAGCGCGCCGTCCAGTTCGCCCTTGCCGAGCGGCCCCGGCACGAGGTCGATGGTGGCGACCGACACGGGCTCCCACTCGGCGAGCAGCTCCGCGTACGCGTCGGCCGCGCGCTGCACCAGGAAGTCGGTGAGCGGGCCGGGCGCCGGGTGGCGGCGCGTGGTGTCCAGCGGCAGCGAGGCGATCAGCAGGGCCGGGACGCCGAGCGGTTCGTCGGTGGGGGTGGGAGCGTGCACCACCGGAGCGGTCGTGGGGTGCCGCGGGGAGCCGTCGGTGTCGACCGGCACCGCCCACACGACCGACCAGTGGGGGCGCAGGCGCTCCTCGACGGGCCGGTCCTTGAGGAGGTCCGCGTCGAGCGGGCCGCCCGCGGCGGTGACCCGCCAGCGGTTCGTCCCGTCGAGGCTGTCGTCGATGTGGACGTACGGGCCCTGCTGGGAGCGGCGCAGCACCCGTACGCCGTCGCCGGTGTCGACCACGATCTCGGAGAGGCCGGGGAGCGTCAGCAGCAGGGCGTCGTCGATGGAGCGCAGCAGCCGCTCGGCCAGGTCGACGGCGGCCGTGTCCCGCAGGGGCAGGACGACGACGGTGTCGTAGCCGTCGGGAGCGGTGCCCTCGGCGGGCAGCGGGAGCCGCAGCAGCGGCACATGGCCGTCACGGCGGCGCAGTTCGTCGCCGAGCCCGGGGCTGCCCTGCGCGGCCTCGCGGGCCAGCTCGGCCGCCTCGGCCAGGGACCAGCGGACACCGCCGTGCCGCCCGAGGACGGCCGGCTCGTCGCTGACGGCCAGGACGGCGGCGAAGCCGACACCGAACCGGCCCACGGCGGCGGTGTCGTTCTCCCGCTTGGCCGAGGCACGCAGGGTGCTCAGCGATTCGACGCCGGTGGCGTCGAGGGGGGCGCCGGTGTTGGCGGCCGCGAGGACGGCGGGTCCGTCGGGGCCCGCCGGGTGCAGGGTGAGGCGCAGCCGTCCGGTGACCCCGGCGCGTCCGGCGGCGTCGGCGGCGTTCTGGGCCAGCTCCACGACGAGCCGGTCCCGGTAACCGCCGAGCGCCAGGTCCTCCTCGGCGTTGGCGTCCTCCCGGAACCGTGCGGGGCTGGCGCCCCACGCGTCGAGCACCCCGCGCCGCAGCCGCGCCGTACCGAAGGGGTCGGCTCCGTCCGTCGTCCTGACGCTCACGCTGTGACTCCGCTCTGTCCGTGCCGCCCGGGAAGGGGCTGCGGCCCGAAGGTATCGCGCCGGTGCGCGAATCAATTCTGGAGTCACCCGTGAGCGGGCGGCGGCAGGCGGAACCGGCCCCACCGGTTCGCCGGAGCGCGCGCACGGACACACGCCCGGGCGCGGGCGCGCACCGGGCGGGGTCAGGGCGTGGGGGCCGGGGCCTACGAGTGGCCCAGGTCCTCCGACTCGCCGTCCGCCTGCGGCGGCACCGAGCCGCTGTCGCGGTCCGGGCGCAAGGGGAAGGCGTCGGTGGCCATGGAGTCCAGGGCGTGCGGCGCCGGACGCGGCGGCTTCGGCATGACCGCGGCCTCCGAGTGCCCGCCGCAGCCGTAGGTCAGCGAGACGACATGGCCGTCCGCGGGGGAGAACTCGTTGGCGCAGATGCCGAACGCCTGCTTCAGCGAGCCGCCGAGCGGCACCAGGAAGCCACAGGAGAGGCAGGACGCGGGCGCGGCCTGCGCCATCGGCGTCTTCGCGCCGTACGCCTCGTCCCAGCGGTCCGCGGCCACGTGCAGCCCGTAGCGGGACAGCACCCGGGCGCGCCGCATACCGAGCTCCTCCGCCACGGCGGCGATCGAGCCCCGCGCGGGGGTACGGGAGACGAACTCGGCGTCCTCGGCGTCGACCCGCTCCGCCATCTCCTCGGAGACCGCGGAGTCCGGCGGCGGCACGTCGTCGCCGCTGTACCCGGGCTCCAGGCGCAGATCGTCCGCCTCGGTCGGCAGCAGATCACCGGGACCGAGGTCGCCGGGCCGCAGCCGCTCGCTCCACGGCACCCACTCGGGGGCCAGCAGCGCGTCGGGTCCGGGGAGCAGGACGGTTTCGTCGAGGGTGACGTTCTTGGCCCGGGAGGCGCGCGTGACCGTGACGGCCCAGCGCCAGCCCCGGTAGCCGAGTTCCTCGCAGTCGAAGAAGTGCGTGACGACCCGGTCGCCCTCGGCGACCGCCTCGACATGCTTCCCGACGACGCCGGGAGCGGCGGCCTCCTCGGCGGCCTCCCTGGCGAGGTCTACCGCCTCGGCGCACAGGCGGTCGGGGGTACGGCTTCGCGTCGTCGCAGCACTCACAGGTCTCGCTTCTCTCCTACGCCGTCTCACGGGTGCGCCGGCCGAGTCACGGAGTACGAGCGGCGGGCGGAGCGGACCAGGGGGCCGCATCGACGTCCGCGCCCGACTTGTCTCGGGCACACCTATCGTCATCCATTCTGCGGGATGCCGAAGAGGCGCGCGGCCGGGAACTTCCGCCGGTGGCGCGCTACGCACGCTACCCCCTCTGCCGCCCGCCGCCCACCTGCCCGTCCCAAGTGGCCCGCATCGCGGTTCGGTGGCGAGAGGGTTGGGGCACTATGACGGGGTGGCAGCCGCCAGGTCGTCCGACGCTGCCGGGCCGCTCCGCAGAGCGGGCCGGTCGGTCGGCCGTGCCCTGCACCGGCCCTTCACGGGCACGGCCCGGGGCATCCGCAGGGCCACCCACGCGCACGGGGCGGGCGAGTCGGGTCTGGGCAAACTGATCGAACTGCACGCCGTCAACGGCGCCGGTGACGTCATGATCACGGTCGCGCTGGCCTCCACGGTCTTCTTCTCCGTACCGACGGACGAGGCGCGCGGACGCGTGGCGCTCTATCTGGCCGTCACGATGGCGCCGTTCACTCTGCTCGCCCCCGTGATCGGCCCGCTCCTGGACCGCATCCCGCACGGCCGCCGCGCGGCGATGGCGGGCGCGATGCTGACCCGCGCGGTGCTGGCCCTGACGATGTCCGGCGCGGTGGCCACGGGCGGCCTGGAGCTCTATCCGGCGGCGCTGGGGGTCCTGGTGGCCTCCAAGGCGTACGGAGTGGTCCGCAGCGCCGTCGTGCCCCGTCTGCTGCCGCCACGCTTCGCCCTGGTCAAGGCGAACTCCCGGGTGACGCTCGCCGGACTCCTCGCCACCGGAGCGGCCGCCCCGGCGGGCGTGGGGCTGCAGCGCATCGGGCCCGAGTGGCCCCTGTACGGGGCGTGCGCACTGTTCCTGCTGGGGGCGTACTGGGCGTTCACGCTCCCCCACAAGGTGGACTCGGCGAAGGGCGAGCGCAAGGCCCACATGCTCACCCACGGCGAGAAGAAGCCGAGCCTGCGGACCGTGGGCCCGTCCGTCCTGCACGGCCTCCAGGCCAACGCCGCGCTGCGGATGCTCTCCGGGTTCCTGATCTTCTTCCTGGCGTTCCTGCTGCGTGACCATCCCCTGTCCGGCCAGAGCGCGGCGGTGTCCCTGGGCATCGTGGGCGTCGCGGCGGGGGTCGGGAACGCGCTGGGCACCGCGATCGGGTCGCTGCTGCGGGACCGGGGCCCCGAGCTGATCATCGCCACGATGCTGGCGGTGGCCCTGACGGCGGCGGTCTGCGCGGCGATCTTCTTCAGCGGGGTGATGGTGGCGGTCCTGGGCGCGGTGGCGGGCCTCGCGCAGGCCCTGTCGAAACTCTCCCTGGACGCGGTGATCCAGCGGGACGTGCCCGAGTCCGTCCGCACCTCCGCCTTCGCCCGCTCGGAGACGCTGCTCCAGATGTCCTGGGTGGTGGGCGGCGCCATCGGCATCTCCCTGCCGCTGAACGGCTCCGTGGGGATGGGGGTGGCCGCGGGAATCCTGGCCCTGGGCGTGGTGATCTCGGTCCGGGGCCTGCTGTGGGCGGCGAAGGGCGGGGCCCCGGACAGGCCCCGCCGGCCACGGGTGGCGTAGCGGCGGCGCCACGCGACGGCGCCCCCCATGCGTCGGCCGGGCCCAAGCCCGATAGCCTTCGGCCCATGACCGTTGCGTTCTTCTCCGGTGGCCGCCGCCGGGCCGCCGCCGCCCTCGGCGCTGTCTCTGCCGGGCTCCTCGTACTCTCCGCCTGCGACAAGCCGACGCCGCTCGCGACCGTGACGGTCGGAAGCGACTCGGTCAACAGCGAGGCGTCCTGCTACAACGACGGCGACGCCATCAAGGAGTCGCAGATCCAGACCTGCCTGAACAAGAAGGCCGAGAAGACCATCACGGTCTCCATGGACGACAAGATCCGGTTCGGTGTCGACCCGGAGATCGCCGACCACGGCTGGACGCTCTTCATCGGCGGGCAGCAGGCCGAGCAGGAGCCGTACAAGAAGTCGTACCGGACGATCCCGGCGAGCGCGTTCTTCTCCAGCCAGAGCGGCGAGACGTCCAACAAGGCGCAGATCAGCATCGTCGAGACGAACGGCAAGAAGCTGACCGGCATCTGGCACTTCGAGCTGAAGAAGTCGTCCTGACCTTGCGGGTTCTGGTCGTGACGGCGGTGGCGGCGGAGGCGGACTCCGTCGCCGCCGGCCTCGTCGGCTTCTCCGGGCCCGCCCCGTACCCGTCGCCGCGCACACTGCCGAGCGGCCACACGGTGACGACGTACGCCCGCGGCCCGCTCTACGGCGCCCCGCCGGTGCCCGGCGGCGGACCCGCCGACCCGTCCGCCCTGGTGGATCTGGTCGCCGTCGGCGTCGGACCGGCCGCCGCGGCGGTCGGCACCACCGCCGCGCTGGCCGGCGCCCCCTATCCGTACGACCTCGTCGTCTCCGCGGGGATCGGCGGCGGGTTCACGGCGCACGCGCCCCTCGGGTGCGTCGTCGTCTCCGACGCGATCGTCGCCGCCGACCTTGGGGCCCAGACGCCCGACGGCTACCTGGCCGTCGAGGAGCTCGGCTTCGGGCGGTCCACGCACCTGCCGCCGGACGGCCTGCCCGAGCGGCTGGCCCGGGCCCTGGCGGCCGGCAAGCAGCGGCACGTCGTCGCGCCCGTCCTGACCCTCTCCACCGTCACCGGCACCGCGGCCCAGGCCGCCGAGCTGGCACGGCGTCATCCGCGTGCCGCGGCGGAGGCGATGGAGGGCTTCGGCGTCGCCGAGGCCGCCACCGCGCACGGCGTGCCCGTAGTCGAGATCCGCGCCGTCTCCAACGCCGTCGGCCCCCGCGACCGCGCCGCCTGGCGGATCGGGCAGGCCATGGAATCGTTGAGGTACGCCTTCCAGCTGATCAGCCCCACCGTCTTCCTGGCAACGGAGGCCCCGTGACCCTGCGCATCGCGTACTCGCCCTGCCCCAACGACACCTTCGTCTTCGACGCCTGGGCGCACGGCCGCGTGCCCGGCGCGCCCGCGCTCGACGTCACCTTCGCGGACATCGACGTCACCAATGCCTGGGCGGAGAACGGCACGGCCGACTACGACGTGCTGAAGGTGTCGTACGCCGTGTTGCCCTGGGTGCTCGACGAGTACGCCCTGCTGCCCTGCGGCGGCGCGCTGGGCCGGGGCTGCGGCCCCCTCGTGCTCTCCCGCGAACGGAGCATGGACCTCACCGGCAAAACGGTCGCCGTGCCGAGCGAACGGTCGACGGCCTATCTGCTGTTCCGGCTCTGGGCGGCGGACATGGTGCCCGGGGGCGTCGGGAACGTCGTCGTCATGCCGTTCCACGAGATCATGCCCGCCGTCCGGGACGGCAAGGCCGACGCGGGACTCGTCATCCACGAGGCCCGGTTCACCTACGGGAAGTTCGGCCTGCACTGCCTCGCCGACATGGGCGAGCACTGGGAGCAGACCACCCGCCTGCCGATCCCGCTCGGCGCGATCATCGCCAAGCGGTCGCTGGGTGAGGAGACGCTGCGGCAGCTCGCGGACGCGGCCCGCACATCCGTACGAATGGCGTGGGACGACCCGGAGGCGTCCCGTCCGTACGTCCTCGAACACGCCCAGGAGATGGACCCGGCGGTGGCCGACCAGCACATCGGGCTGTACGTGAACGAGTTCACGGCCGACCTCGGGGAGAACGGCTACGCGGCGGTGCGCGGTCTGCTGACGCGCGCCGCGGCCGAGGGGCTCGTACCTCCCCTCGGCCGCGATGCCCTGGCGTTCGTCTGAGCCGTACGGGCTACACGTCCAGCTGGTCGGCGACGGCCCGCAGCAGGCCCGCGATCTTCTTGCCCTGCACCTTGTCGGGGTAGCGGCCCCGCTCCAGCATCGGGGTGATGTTCTCGAGGAGGGTGGTCAGATCCTGGACGATCGACGCCAGCTCGTCCGGCTTGCGGCGCTGCGCCGCCGCGACCGAGGGGGTCGGGTCGAGAACCGTCACCGAGAGCGCCTGGTCGCCGCGCTGCCCCGCGACGACACCGAACTCCACGCGCTGGCCCGGCTTCAGGGCCTCGACTCCGGCAGGGAGCACCGACGAGTGGACGAAGACGTCGCCGCCGTCGTCGCGGGAGAGAAAGCCGAAGCCCTTCTCACTGTTGAACCACTTGACCTTGCCGGTAGGCACGTCTGTCCTCGTCCTCGTACTCGATGGGTGACGCCGCAAAAATCGGCTCTGGATAGCACTACAGCGGGTCGCCCGGACCCGCGTTGCACCAAGGCTAATGGTCCAGGGGCTGGTGACAAGACGTCGCTGGTTTGTTCCTCCGGCCTGGGAACTACCCTGGCTGAATGCGTAGTGAAACCCCTTCGAACAGCGGCGCTCCCGGTGACGGTCTCGTCCGTGCCGGTGCGATTGTCTTCATCATCGGCGCGGTCGCCACTCTGGTCACTGTGGCACCCCTGTTCCTGGGCACGGAGCCGTTCCCGTCGGTCGCCTACGGCGTCTGCATGCTGATGGGAGTCGGGTTCCTGATCGCCGCCGCGGGCGTCCTGCGCTCGATCGCGGCCCAGCGCCGCGAGGCGAGGTCCGCGCTTCAGCCCCGGTAGCTCTCCCACCACGCCGGAAACGCCGTCAGATCGGGCAGGATCACGTCCGCGCCCGCCGCGCGCAGCTCCTCCTCGTCGCAGGGGCCGGTCGGTACGGCGACGGACAGGGCCCCGGCCGTACGGGCTCCTCGGACGTCACCCGTGTGGTCGCCCACGTACACGCTCGCGCCGTGCTCGCGCAGCGCCTCGGCCTTCGCCTCGGCCCACAGTCCGCCGATGACCGCGTCGGGCTCGATACCCAGGTGGGTGAGGTGGTGCTTGGCGTGCGGCTCGTTCTTGGCGGTGACCACGACGGCCCGGCCACCCGCGTCCCGAACGGCTTGAATCGCATCCCTCGCGCCGCGCATGGCGAGCGTCGGGGCGATCGCGTACGCCGGGTAGAGGGCGCGGTACTGGATCACCATCTCCGGGACCCGCGCCGCCGGGAACCAGCACGCCAGCTCCTGCTCCAGCGGCGGACCCAGCCGGGTGACCGCGAGGTCGGCGTCGATCCAGGTGCCGGTCTCGGCGCGCAGCGCCTCGTAAGCGGCCTTGATGCCCGGACGCGAGTCGATCAGGGTCATGTCCAGATCGAAACCGACGGTGAGCGGGAGTGTCGTGTGCGAAGCCATAGGGGCCATTGTGCCCAGGCGGATGACGCGCCCGGTGGCGGCGTCGGCGGGGCGCCCGCGCCTGAACGCCCACGGCGGCCCGCCGCCGGGGCGCCTGGGCCCGGGGCGCCCGCCGTCGCTCAGGGTGGACCGTCGCCGGGTTGCGGCGCGCTGACGTGCCCCCGGGCCGTTGTGGCTGGATCCTGCGCGCGGCCGCGGACGCGGCCTCGGGCACCGCGGCTCTCCTGCCGGTTGCGGCAGGGGGGCGCCGCGTACCCGCTGACCAGCGGACCGAGCGCCCACCGTGGCGCGCTGACGCGGGCCGAGGGGCCGGTGGCAGTCCGGCGCGACGGGGCGAGGCCCGATGGACGCCCGGATCCAGTGCCGGCGTCGCCGCGTGTCGGCAAGAGCGCACCGGGCGGCCGCCGTGCCGCGCTGACGCGGGCCGAGGGGCCGGTGGCAGTCCGGCGCGACGGGGCGAGGCCCGATGGACACCCGGATCCAGTGCCGGCGCAGGCAACCCGACGCGACGCGACGCGGCCCGGCGGGCACCCGGATCCCGTGCCGGCGTCGCCCCGAGTTCCGGCTATGGCCTTCGGGAGCGCCAGAGCAGGTAGAGGGCCGAGGTGAGTGCCGCTGTGCGGAGGAGCCAGGGCCAGGTGGTCGAGAGGGCCTCGGAGAGGGCTCCGTCGCCGGGGGCGATCGGGGTGCCCCAGCGGCCGTCGAACCTGCCCCACAGCCAGACCGCCCCGCCCGCCGCCACCAGGCCCGGCACGCCGAGGACCACCCACTTCGCCTCGGCGCGGCTGATGCGGCGGGAGATGTACGCCAGGGCCCAGCCGGCGGCCAGGGCGAGGAGGTTGCCGAAGGCCGCTCCGCCGATGAGCAAGAGCGCGGCGAGCAGGAGGAAGGGGTGCGCGAGCGCGACGCGCCCGGGCGGTGTCGCGGCTTCGACGACTTCTGCGGGCGCGGCGGCCAACTCCTTGCGGCGGAGCCGCAGGCGCCACCGCTCACGCCGAGCGCCCTCGGCCGCCTCGTCCTCGTCCTCGGCCTCCACGCCGTCCCCGGCCCCGGCCTCGCTCTCGGCGTCGTCGCCGTCCACCGGCGGCGGCTTCAGGATGTCCGGGATCTCCACCCCGCCCACGAAGCCCGGCACCATCGGCACATCAGGCCCGTCCGCGTCCAGCCGCCACCAGTCCGGTTCCTCGCCGCCGGACGAGCCGACCTCGTCCATTCCCGCCAGATGAGGGCCCGTCGGCGCGGGCGGCGGCTCCGCCGTTCTCCGGGGCTGAGGAACGACCCGCCGCCCCCGCCTCCGCTGCTCCGGCACCGCCCGCTTCGGCGCCGCCGGCTTCCGCAACTCCCGTACGGCAGCCCCCGCTTCACCGGACCCCGCGTGCGCGACCCCGTCCACGACCTCGTCCGGCGTGCCGAGACCTCCGAGGATGCGGCGGACGGCGGCCGGGCTGTCGCCGCCGTCCGACGACCGCTTCTGCTCGATCTCGCTGCGCAGCGCCGACACCAGCCGCATCCGGGTGCTCGAGGGCAGCTGCCGCTGCTGCGCCAGATCGCCGACCCGGCTCAGATAGTCGAAGACCAACTGGTCGCTCTCGATCCCCACAGTGCCCCTCCGCGCGCGTCCACAGCCGCCTGTGCCCGACGTTAGCGCCTGCGCAGGGGCTAACGTGGTCCGGATGGGGACCCGTCGGCGCAATCGGGAGGCGCACGTGCCCGAAGGATCAGGCGGTACGGCACCGCGCACCCTCGCGGAAGCGCTGCGGGCGCGGGGCGACGAAGGGCTGGCCGCGCTGTTGCGGGCCCGCCCCGATCTGCTGTCCCCCGTACCCACCGACCTCACCCAGCTCGCCACCCGCGCCGGGACACGCGCGTCGGTCGTACGGGCTTTGGAGAGGCTGGACCGGTTCGCGCTCCAGACGGCGGAGGCCCTGGCGGTGGCGCCGGACCCGGCTCCGTACTCCGTGCTTCTCGCGCTGCTCGCCGGCGACGACGGCGACGCCGACATCGAGGCGGCGCTGCCCCGCACGGTGGAACTGCTGCGCGAGCAGGCCCTGGTGTGGGGGGACGACGACCGGCTGCGCCTGGTGCGCACGGCCCGTGAACTGCTCGCGCCCTCGCCCCAGCACCCGTCACCGACCGGGCTCGGTCCGACGGTCGCCGAGGCCACGGCCGGGATGTCGCCCGGCCGCCTCCAGGAGATCATCGCGGCGGCCGGCCTGCCGTCGACACACGATCCGGTGTCGGCGGTCGCCGCGTTGGCGGACCTCTTCACCGACCGGCAGCGCATGGGCGAACTGCTCGACACCGCGCCGACGGAGGCGCTGACCGTACTGGACCGGCTGGTGTGGGGCCCGCCGTACGGCGAGGTGACGGCCAACCCGGCGCCCCCCGTGCGCTGGCTCCGGGACCGGGGGCTGCTGCTGCCCACCTCGCCCCGCACGGTGGTGCTGCCGCGCGAGGCCGCACTGCATCTGCGCGCCGGGCGCGCCCACCGCGTGCCCGAGCCGCTGCCGCCGGTCGTGACGGCGCTGCGCGAATACCGTCCACAGGTTGTGGACGGCGCGGCGGCGGGCCAGGCGTACACGGCGCTCGCGACGGTCGAGGAACTGCTGAAGGAGTGGAACGAAGGCGGCCCGGCGGTGCTGCGGGCCGGTGGCCTGTCCGTACGGGACCTCAAGCGCACCGCGGTCGCGCTGGACGTGAGCGAGCAGATGGCCGCGTTCTGGTTGGAACTCGCCTACGGCGCAGGGCTGCTGGCGTCGGACGGCGAGGCGGACGAGCGGTACGCGCCGACGCCGGAGGCCGACGACTGGCTCGCGCTCCCGGCGGCGGAGCGCTGGGCCCGCCTCGTCACGGCCTGGCTGACCGCGACCCGCACGGCGGGCCTGGTCGGCGGCCAGGACGCCAAGGGCCGCACCCTTTCCGTCCTCGGCCCGGATCTCGACCGGGGCGCGGCCCCGGAGGTCCGCCATCGCGTGCTCACCCTCCAGGCCACCCTTCCGCCGGGCACGGCCGCGGACCCCGAGTCCCTCCTCGCGCGCCTGCGCTGGGACCGGCCCCTGCGCAGCGCCTCCGGCTCCGGATCCGGCTCGGACCCGCGGGCGAGGATCGCCTCCTGGACCCTGATGGAGGCGGAACACCTCGGGATCACCGGCCGGGGCGCGCTGGCCACCCCGGCGCGGGCGCTGCTGGGCCTCGCTCCGGACGAGGTCCCCGCGGCGGACGCCCGGGCCCTCGCCGATCCGGGCATCCCCGCCTCGCAGGCCGAGTTCGCCCTCCGGGCCCGTCTCGCCGCCGAAGCCCTCGCACCCCTGCTGCCCGAGCCCGTCGACCACGTCCTGCTCCAGGCGGACCTCACCGCCGTGGCCCCGGGGCCTCTGCGGCGGCCGCTCGCCGAGATGCTGGCCGTGCTCGCGGACGTCGAGTCCAAGGGCGGGGCGACCGTGTACCGCTTCACGCCCGGTTCCGTACGGCGGGCCCTCGACTCGGGTCAGGCCGCGTCCGACCTGCACGACTTCCTTTCGGCGCATTCGCGTACGCCCGTGCCGCAGCCCCTCGCGTACCTCATCGACGACGTGGCCCGCAGACACGGCCACCTGCGGATCGGCGCCGCCTCCGCGTACGTCCGCTGCGACGACGACGCCGTGCTCGGCGAGATCCTCGCCGACAAGCGGTCCGCGCCCCTGCGGCTGCGCCGCCTCGCGCCGACCGTGCTGGCCGCCCAGACGGGCCCCGGGGCCCTGCTCGAAGGACTGCGGTCGATGGGCTACGCGCCCGCCGCGGAGTCCGCCGAGGGCGACGTGCTGATCACCCGCGCCCACGCCTACCGCACCCCGCCGCGGACCGCCCCGGCTCCCGTGCCGGACGGCCCGCCCACCCCCGACGCCACGCTCCTCGGCGCCGCCGTGAGGGCGATCCGCGCCGGTGACCTGGCTTCGACGGTCGTACGGAAGGAAGCCCCTCAGACCCCGGGCCACACCCCGGGCGAGCTGCCGCGGACGTCCCCCGCCGACACCCTCGCCACCGTCCAGGCGGCGGCGATGACCGGTTCGGTCCTCTGGATCGGCTATGTCAACGCCGAGGGCGCCGCCAGCCAGCGGGTGATCGCGCCGGTCCGTGTGGAGGGCGGGTTCGTCACGGCGTACGACCACACCGCGGACGAAGTCCGCACGTATCCGCTGCACCGGATCACGGGCGTGGCGGAGCTCGCCGAGGACCCGGCCTGAGCCCCGCCCGCCCCGTATGCCCTAGGCGGTGAAGAGGCTGGGACGCGCCAGCAGCGCCGCCTCGTGCGCGGCGACGGCCGCGCGGCAGGCGGCCACGAAGGCGTCGAACCGCTCGTTGGTGTTGTTGGCGCGGTTGGTGGCGCCGCTGAACTTGTCCGGGGCGAACAGGCTCTTGCGGAGCTCGGTGGTGAGCTCCAGCTGCCCGCCGCCCTCGCCGGGGAGGAGGGTGCGGTTGCAGACGTTGGCCGCCAGGTCGCCGTTCAGGTCCTCCGGGTCGCCGCCGAGCACCTGGAAGCCCGCCTGCGCGAGCTTGCCGGCCAGCAGGGAGCGGAAGGGGCCGTTGAGGCCGCCGACGACGACCGCCTCGGGCTTGTCCGCGGGCGCGCCCGCGGCGCTCGCCGTGCAGCCGTGCAGGCTCAGCACGTTGGCGCTGGCCGCCGCCATGGAGCGGGCCGTCGGGTCGTCGCAGTGCGAGGAGGTGACGTGGAGGTCCTGGTTGCCGCTGGAGCGGAGCCCCTCCAGCATCCAGTAGTCGTACACCGGGGCTCCCGGCGTGACGCCCAGATCGCTCGGCCTGTAACCGGCGATCGCCAGGCACAGCTCGGTGGTGCCCGGCTCTATGCCGCCGCCGTGGACGGCCAGGATCGTGGTGAGCATCGGCCGGGGCGTGCCGGTCCTGTCGTTGTCGGCCAGCTCGTGGCGCTTGAAGCGGCGGCCGAAGTCCGTGCCCTCGACGGTCGCGCGGTAGAGGTCGGTGTTCGAGGCGTAGAGGTCGCCCCCGGCGGCGGCGGCCGGGGAGGCGTTGAAGCCGGCGAGCAGCGGGGCCCCGGCGGCGGCGACGAGGCCGGTCAGGATGGTTCTGCGGCTGGCGAGTGGCTGAGACATGAGGTTCCCCCTCCAATGATGCGGACATGCCGCGTGTGAAGTGCTGAGGGAACCTAGCACCCGTGCTGACCTGCATGGGAACCGCCTTCTGTGGGAGGCCGGCTCCCCCTTCGGCGACCGCCCTCGGAGCCCGGACGCGGCCCTCGCGCACCCGGGCGTGGCCGGATTTCCGCGCCCCTCCGCGGCCCCGTACGCGCCCGCGCTCTCTCCCTTACCCGCCCGTGCCGCTGATCGCGCACGCGCCCGTACCCCTCCGCGTACGCGATGAGCGACACTGGATGTTTGGCCGACCGGCGACCGGACGAGGCGGCCGTACGGAAAGGGTGAGGCGTGAACGGACCACTGATCGTCCAGAGCGACAAGACACTCCTGCTCGAGGTGGACCACGAGCAGGCGGACGCCTGCCGCCGCGCCATCGCTCCCTTCGCGGAGCTGGAGCGGGCGCCGGAGCACATCCACACCTACCGCGTCACCCCGCTCGGTCTGTGGAACGCCCGGGCCGCCGGCCATGACGCCGAGCAGGTCGTGGACGCGCTGGTCGAGTTCTCCCGGTACCCCGTGCCACACGCGCTGCTCGTCGACGTCGCCGAGACGATGGCCCGCTACGGCCGCCTCACGCTCTCCAAGCACCCCACCCACGGCCTCGTCCTCACCAGCACCGACCGTCCGGTCCTGGAGGAGATCCTCCGCTCGAAGAAGATCCAGCCGCTCGTCGGCGCCCGGCTCGACCCCGACACGGTCGCCGTGCACCCCTCCGAGCGCGGCCAGATCAAGCAGACCCTGCTGAAGCTCGGCTGGCCGGCGGAGGACCTCGCCGGTTACGTGGACGGCGAGGCGCACCGGATCGACCTGGCCGAGGACGGCTGGGCCCTGCGTCCGTACCAGAAGCAGGCCGTCGAGGGCTTCTGGCACGGCGGCTCCGGTGTCGTCGTCCTCCCCTGTGGCGCCGGAAAGACGCTGGTCGGAGCCGGTGCCATGGCCCAGGCCAAGGCGACGACGCTGATCCTCGTCACCAACACCGTCTCGGCCCGGCAGTGGAAGCACGAGCTGGTGAAGCGGACCTCGCTCACCGAGGACGAGATCGGCGAGTACAGCGGTACGAAGAAGGAGATCCGGCCGGTCACCATCGCCACGTACCAGGTGCTGACCACCCGCCGTAAGGGCGTCTATCCGCACCTGGAGCTCTTCGACTCCCGCGACTGGGGCCTGATCGTCTACGACGAGGTGCATCTGCTGCCCGCGCCCGTCTTCAAGTTCACCGCCGACCTCCAGGCGCGTCGCCGGCTCGGCCTGACGGCGACCCTCGTGCGCGAGGACGGCCGCGAGTCCGACGTCTTCTCGCTCATCGGCCCCAAGCGCTTCGACGCGCCCTGGAAGGAGATCGAGGCGCAGGGCTACATCGCCCCGGCCGACTGTGTGGAGGTGCGGGTCAACCTCACCGAGACGGAGCGGCTTGCCTACGCGACCGCCGAGGCGGAGGAGAAGTACCGCTTCTGCGCGACGACGGCGACGAAGCGGAAGGTGACGGAGGCGCTGGTACGGAAGTTCGCGGGCCAGCAGACCCTCGTCATCGGCCAGTACATCGACCAGCTCGACGAGCTCGGCGAGCACCTGAACGCTCCGGTCATCAAGGGCGAGACCTCCAACGCGCAGCGCGAGAAGCTCTTCGACGCCTTCCGCAACGGCGAGATCTCGGTCCTGGTCGTGTCCAAGGTCGCGAACTTCTCGATCGACCTGCCGGAGGCGACGGTCGCGATCCAGGTGTCGGGCACCTTCGGCTCGCGCCAGGAGGAGGCCCAGCGGCTGGGGCGGGTGCTGCGGCCCAAGGCGGACGGGCACCAGGCGCACTTCTACTCGGTCGTCGCGCGGGACACGATCGACCAGGACTTCGCGGCGCACCGGCAGCGGTTCCTGGCGGAGCAGGGGTACGCGTACCGGATCGTGGACGCGGACGAGCTGCTGCGCTGAGGCGCCGGGCATCGCGGGACGGCCCGGGGCCCGGGCTCAGTCCAGCAGCGCGACGACCGGGGCGACGAAGGCCAGGACGTACTGGATCAGGACGGCCTTGGCCCGCGGTCCGATGTCGAGCGCGTCGCGGGGGACGGCGGCGGCGAGAACGCCGATGACGCTGCCGAGGCCCACGGCCCACATGGCGGCGGTGCTGGCGGAACCGGCGACTCCGTCGCCGCCGATGGAGTCCTCCAGAATGATCACGCAGGTGGCGATGAAGGAGAGGAGGAGCAGGGCGAGGCCACCGAGGGCGGTCAACCGCAGCGCGGCCTGAGAGACGGGGGCGGTGGCGGTGTCGGTGGCCTGCGGAGCAGCGGGGTCGGGCGTCGTCGTCATGCCCTGATCACATCAGGGCGAGGAGGACGCGGGCCTCGGCGGGCGTACTCAGCCGGGGGAGTGCGGGTACTCAGATCGGCGGGCGGTGCCTGGCGCGGCGAGCGGCGGGGGTGGCCCTGCGAGCGGGTTGCCCGGTTCGGTGGCGGCCCTGAGGATGGGTGCCTTCTTCGGTGGTGACGGGCGGCGGCCTCAGTGGCGGTGCCTGACCCCGGCCTCTTCGGCGTACTCCCCGAGGACGGCGACGCTGAAGGCGGCGCGGACGAAGACCTTGGCGGCGCGCAGAGCGTTGCCGACCCGGTGGGCGGGGCGCGGGCCGGCACCGGTGGCCGTGGCGCCGGGGGCGTGGGTGAAGGTTGCTGTGCTCATGACTCCATGGTGGTCCCCGGGGCCCCGAACGGCGTCGGTCCGAGGACTGAACCGCGGCGCCGCCCGCGTACGACTCCAGGCATACGGCGTCCCCTACGGGTCGTACGGGCGGCCCCCGGACGGCCCCCGGACGGCCCGTAAAACGGTTCGACCCGGCCGTGGCCGAGGGCTAGAATCGCCAGCTTCCCCCGCCTCCTTCGCGGAGCGCCGCCGTCCGGACGGAAACCGGCGGCAGCCACGACGTGCATCCACGCAACCCCGAACCGGAGGCAGAGCCGTGCCCGCGCACGACCCCGAGCACCCCCTGGATCCGCAGGATCCCCTGGCGCACGAGCGCGCCCACCTCACCTCCTCCCGCGCCGCGCTGCGCGCCATGCGGGAGGACGTCCAGGCCCTCGACATCCGCGACGTCACGGCGAACTGGGTCAACGCCGTCGTCCTGGAGGCCCAGATCGAGGAGAGGATCAAGGCGCTCGCCGACCTCGCGCACACCCCGCTGTTCTTCGGCCGCCTCGACTACCTCCACACGACACAGGAGGGTCAGCGCTTCTACATCGGCCGCCGTCACGTCCACGACGCCGGGGGCGACCCGATGGTGATCGACTGGCGTGCGCCGGTCTCGCAGCCGTTCTACCGGGCGTCGAAGCAGGACCCGCAGGACGTGGCGCTGCGGCGGCGGTTCGGTTACACCGGGGGCGAGCTCACGGCGTACGAGGACGAACACCTCACCGACCCGTCGGAGGCCGCGCGGACCAGCAAGCTGCTCCAGACGGAGATCGAACGCCCGCGTGTCGGCCCGATGCGGGACATCGTCGCGACGATCCAGCCCGAGCAGGACGAGATCGTCCGCTCGGGCCTGTCCGGCACGGTCTGTGTGCAGGGCGGGCCCGGCACCGGCAAGACCGCCGTCGGCCTGCACCGGGTGGCGTATCTGCTGTACGCGCACCGGGAGCGGCTGGCCCGAACCGGCACCCTCGTCGTCGGACCGAACGACTCCTTCCTCCACTACATCGAGCAAGTGCTGCCCGCGCTGGGCGAGTTGGAGGTCCAGCAGGCGACGGTCGCCGACCTGGTCGCGCATGTCGAGGTACGGGGGACGGACGAGGCCGCGACGGCGGTGATCAAGGGTGACGAACGGATGGCGGAGGTGCTGCGGCGGGCGCTGCGCTCCCACGTCACCCTGCCCGAGGAACCGCTGATGGTCGTGAGGGGATCGCGCCGCTGGCGCGTCCCCGCCCACGAACTCGAAGAGATCGTCCAGGAGTTGCTGGACCGGGACATCCGCTACGGGGCGGCTCGCGAGGCCCTCCCGCAGCGCATCGCGCACGCGGTGCTGGTCCGGATGGAACAGGCCGGCGAGGCGCCGGACGACCGGGTCCAGGACGCGGTGGCGCGCAACGCGGCGGTGAAGGCGACCGTCAGGATGCTCTGGCCGCCGGTGGACCCGGCGAAGCTCGTCCTGCGTCTCCTCTCCGAGCCGGAGTTCCTGGCCGCGCACGCCGACGGCATCCTCACCGACGACGAGCAGAAGCTCCTACTGTGGCGGAAGCCGGGCCGGTCGGTGAAGTCGGCGAAGTGGTCGGCGGCGGACGCGGTCCTCATCGACGAGGCGGCGGACCTGGTGGCACGGACGCACTCCCTGGGCCATGTCGTCCTCGACGAGGCCCAGGACCTCTCCCCGATGCAGTACCGCGCGGTGGGCCGCCGCTGCACGACCGGCTCGGCGACCGTCCTCGGCGACCTGGCCCAGGGCACGACGCCCTGGGCGACGGAGAGCTGGGCGGAGGCGCTGCGGCACCTGGGCAAGCCGGACGCGGTGGTCGAGGAGCTGACGGCGGGCTTCCGCGTACCCCGCGAGGTGATCGCGTACGCGTCGCGCCTGCTGCCCCACATGTCCCCGGGCCTGGCCCCCGTCTCCTCGGTCCGCGAGACGCCGGGGTCCCTGGAGATCCGGGCGGTCGAGCGGGTCGAGGACCTGGACGCGGCGGTCGTGGCGGCCTGTGTCGCGTCGCTGCGCCACGAGGGCTCGATCGGCCTGATCGCCGCGGACCCGCGCATCCCGTCCCTGGCGGCGGCCCTGGAGGCCGCGGGCCTCTCCCCCTTGTCCCCGGGCGAGGAGACGACCCAGGAATCCCGGCTGACGCTGGTCCCGGCGTCCCTGGCGAAGGGTCTGGAGTACGACTACGTGGTCCTGGACGAGCCGGCGGCGGTCGTCGACGCGGAGCCGGACGAACGTACGGGCCTCCGGCGCCTGTACGTGGCCCTGACGAGGGCGGTCTCGGGGCTGACGGTCCTGCACGCGGCGGGGCTGCCGTGGCAGCTCGGGGAGTAGGGCTCGAGGGCGGTGGAGTTCGTCGGGGGGCCCGTCCGCATCCGACGGACCCGGCCCGCCGCGAGAAATCCCTCCACACCCCCTGGTGCAGTATCTTGGACTGAAGGTCCACCCCGATGAACTGATCTTGAAGGAAGCGTTCCGGTGACGGCGAACAATCCCCGCACGGCCCCGGCGTCCGCCCCGGCCCCGGCCCCCACACCCTCCGCCGCATCCGCCGTCGCCCTGCCCGAGGTCGTCGCCGCTCAGCCGGACGCGCCGTCCGCCCCTCGCGGCGGCGCCCTGGGCTCCGTCGCCCTCGTCGTCGCCGGCGGTCTCTCCGTGCAGTTCGGCTCCGCCGTCGCCGTTCTGCTCATGCCCCGCGCGGGCGCTCTCGGTGTCGTGACCCTGCGGCTCGTTCTCGCCGCGGTCGTCCTGCTGGTCGTCTGCCGTCCCAAGGTGCGCGGTCACACCCGCTCCGACTGGACGACCGTCCTCGTCTTCGGCGCGGTGATGGCCGCGATGAACCTGCTCTTCTACCAGTCCACCGCCCGGATCCCGCTCGGCGTGGCCGTCACCCTGGAGGTCCTCGGCCCGCTCGCCCTCTCCGTCGTCGCCTCGCGCCGCCTGATCAACGTGGTGTGGGCCGGCCTGGCCCTTGCCGGCGTGGTCCTCCTGGGCGGCGGCGGCTTCGGCCGGCTCGATCCTCTCGGCGCCGCCTTCGCGCTGGCCGCCGGCGCCGCGTGGGCCGCGTACATCGTCTTCAGTGCCCGTACCGGAAGGCGCTTCCCGCAGGCCGACGGGCTCGCTCTCGCGATGGCCGTCGGTGCCGTGCTCACCCTGCCCCTGGGCCTCGCCGAGTCCGGCTCCAAGCTGCTCGCGCCCTCCACCATCGGGCTCGGCCTGGCCGTCGCCCTCATGTCGTCCGTCCTGCCCTACACCCTCGAACTGCTCGCGCTGCGCCGCCTCCCGGCGCCCACCTTCGCCGTTCTGATGAGTCTGGAACCGGCCATCGCGGCGACCGCCGGGTTCCTGGTCCTCCATCAGGCGCTGAGTGCCACCGACGCCGTGGCGATCGCCCTGGTCATCGCAGCGAGCATGGGCGCGGTCCGCTCCCAGATGCCGGCGAGGACGGGGCGCTCCAGGAGGGCGTGGCGGTCCCGGGGCCCGGCAGGGACGGCCAAAAAGTAAAGCAAGCACGCTTGATTGTTTCTCCGGGCGCTGCCATGCTCCTCGGCACACAGCCGTGTCCCGAGGGGAGCGCACCGTGTCCGACCCTGCCGTCGTCCTCGACGATCTGCGCAGCGAAAGCCAGGAGCTCGACGCCCTGGTAGCGGGTTCGAGTCCGGAGCGGTGGGCCACGCCCACTCCCGCCGCCGGCTGGAGCGTCGCCCACCAGATCGCCCACCTCGCCTGGACCGACGGCGCCGCGCTCCTCGCCGTCACCGATCCCGACGCCTTCGCCGCCGAGGCGCGGAAGGCCGCCACCGCCCCCGACTCCTTCGTCGACGAGGGCGCGGAGACGGGCGCCGCCCTGCCGCCCGCCGAGCTTCTCGCCCGCTGGCGCGCCGGCCGCGAGCAGCTCCAGGAGGCCCTGCGCGCCGCGCCCGCCAGTGCCCGTTTCCCCTGGTACGGGCCGCCCATGAGCGCGACCTCCATGGGTACGGCCCGCCTCATGGAGACCTGGGCCCACGGCCAGGACGTGGCCGACGCGCTCGGAGTCGTACGCGAACCGACCGACCGGCTGCGGCATGTGGCGTGGATCGGGGTACGGGCCCGGGACTACGCCTATTTCGTGCGGGGCATCGAGCCGCCCGCCGAGCCGTTCCGCGTGGAGCTGGTCGCCCCCGACGGTGAGGAGTGGCTGTTCGGGCCCCCCGACGCCTCCCAGCGCGTCACCGGCCCGGCCCTCGACTTCTGTCTCCTCGTCACCCAGCGGGCGCACCGCGACGACCTGGCCCTGCGCGCCGAGGGCGCCGACGCCACGCGGTGGCTGGAGATCGCCCAGGCCTTCGCCGGCCCGGCAGGACCCGGCCGCGCACCCCGGAGCGGCCGGTGACCGGCGGGCGTCACGGCGACGACCCGATCCCGGGCCGGCCCGGCACCGGAGGCGGCCTCCCCGACGATTCGGCCCCGCCGCACGCACCGGCCCCCCTCCGCATCGGGAACGCCTCCGGTTTCTACGGTGACCGCTTCGACGCCGTGCGCGAGATGCTCACGGGGGGCGAACTCGACGTCCTCACCGGTGACTATCTCGCGGAGCTCACCCTGCTCATCCTCGGCCGCGACCGCCTCAAGGACCCCGGCGCGGGGTACGCGCGCACGTTCCTGCGGCAGATGGAGGAGGGCCTCGGTCTCGCGCGGGAGCGTGCCGTGAAGCTGGTGACCAACGCGGGCGGGCTCAACCCGGCCGGGCTCGCCGCCGCCCTGCGCACGCTCGCCGACCGCCTGGGTCTGCCCGTCCGGATCGCGCATGTCGAGGGCGATCAGCTCCCCGCGCCCGACGGCGTGCTCACCGCCAACGCGTATCTCGGCGGCGGCGGGATCGCGGCCTGTCTGCACGCCGGCGCCGATGTCGTGGTCACCGGCCGCGTCACGGACGCCGCCCTGGTCACCGGCCCGGCGCAGTGGCACTTCGGCTGGGGCCCGGAGGAGTACGACAGGCTTGCGGGCGCGGTCGTCGCCGGGCACGTCCTGGAGTGCGGGACCCAGGCCACCGGCGGCAACTACGCCTTCTTCACCGGCCACGACGTGCGCCGCCCGGGCTTCCCCGTCGCCGAGATCCACGCCGACGGCACCTCGGTGATCACCAAGCAGGACGGTACGGGCGGGGTCGTCGACCTCGGCACGGTCACCGCGCAGCTGCTGTACGAGACGGCGGGCGCCCGGTACGCCGGGCCGGACGTCACCGCCCGCCTCGACACCGTGCGGCTCACCCAGGAGGGCCCCGACCGGGTCGCGATCAGCGGCGTACGCGGCGAGGCCCCGCCCCCGACCCTCAAGGCCGGGCTGACCCGGCTCGGCGGCTGGCGCAACGAGGTCGTGTTCGTCCTGACCGGGCTCGACATCGAGGCCAAGGCCGCGCTGGTGAAGGACCAGATCGAGGACGCCTTCGCGCGCGCCAAGTCCCGTCCTGACCATGTGCGGTGGGAGCTGGCCCGCACCGACCGGGCGGACGCCGCCACGGAGGAGACCGCGAGCGCGCTGCTGCGGCTCGTCGTGCGCGACTCCGACCCGCAGGCGGTCGGACGCGCGCTGAGTGGCGCGGCGATCGAGCTGGCGCTCGGCAGCTACCCCGGATTCCATGTCACCGCGCCGCCGGGGAAGGGATCGCCGTACGGCGTCTTCGAGGCCGCGTACGTCCCGGCGGGGGAGGTCACTCACACGGCGGTGCTGCCGGACGGGTCGCGCCAGGTGATCCCCGCCCCCGTACACACCGCCGCGCTGGAGGCCGTCCCGCAGCCCCCGCTCCCCGCGCCGCTCCCCGGGGGGCCGACCCGCCGGGCGCCGCTGGGTCTGGTCGTGGGAGCCAGGAGCGGCGACAAGGGCGGTGACGCCAATGTCGGCGTCTGGGCCGGGAGCGACGCGAGCTGGCGCTGGCTGGCCCACGCCCTGACCGTCGACCGGTTCCGCGCGCTCCTCCCGGAGGCCGCCGGCCTGGACGTCGTACGCCATGTGCTCCCGGAGCTGCGGGCGTTGAACTTCGTCGTCACCGGCCTGCTCGGGGAGGGAGTCGCCGCCCGGGCCCGTTTCGACCCGCAGGCCAAGGGCCTCGGTGAATGGCTCCGCTCGCGGCACATCGACATCCCGGAGGAACTCCTGTGACCGTGCTCGCCTCCGCCCTCGACACCGGCGGACCCGACTACGCCGCTCACCGCGCGGCCATGCTCGACAAGCTCGCCGCGCTCGACGCGGAGCACGCGAAGTCGCTCGCGGGCGGCGGCGAGAAGTACGTCGCCCGGCACCGGGCGCGCGGCAAGCTCCTCGCCCGCGAACGCATCGAGCTGCTCGTCGACCCCGACACGCCGTTCCTCGAACTGTCGCCGCTCGCCGCCTGGGGCAGCGAGTACCCGGTCGGCGCGTCCATCGTCACCGGCATCGGGACCGTCGAGGGGGTCGAGTGCCTGATCACCGCCAACGACCCGACCGTCCGGGGCGGTGCCTCCAACCCCTGGACGCTGAAGAAGGCCCTGCGCGCGAACGAGATCGCGTACGCCAACCGGCTTCCGTGCATCGCCCTCGTGGAGTCCGGCGGCGCCGACCTGCCGTCGCAGAAGGAGATCTTCATCCCCGGCGGGGCGCTGTTCCGGGACATCACGCGCCTGTCGGCGGCCGGGATACCCACGATCGCGGTGGTCTTCGGCAACTCGACGGCGGGCGGGGCGTACGTCCCCGGCATGTCCGACCACACCGTGATGATCAAGGAGCGGTCGAAGGTCTTCCTCGGCGGGCCACCGCTGGTGAAGATGGCGACCGGCGAGGAGAGCGACGACGAGTCCCTCGGCGGCGCCGAGATGCACGCCCGCACTTCCGGGCTCGCCGACCACTACGCCGTCGACGAGCCGGACGCGCTGCGCCAGGCCCGTCGGATCGTCGCCCGTCTGAACCACCGCAAGGCGCGCCCCGCGCCCGGGCCGTTCATGTCACCCACGTACGACGAGGACGAACTGCTCGGGATCGTCCCGGGGGACCTGAAGACGCCCTTCGATCCGCGTGAGGTGATCGCGCGGATCGTGGACGGCTCGGACTTCGACGAGTTCAAGCCGCTGTACGGCACGAGCCTGGTGACCGGATGGGCGTCGCTGCACGGCTACCCGGTCGGCATCCTCGCCAACGCGCAGGGCGTGCTCTTCAGCGCCGAGTCCCAGAAGGCGGCGCAGTTCATCCAGCTGGCCAACCAGCGGGACGTCCCGCTGGTGTTCCTGCACAACACCACCGGCTACATGGTCGGCAGGGAGTACGAGCAGGGCGGCATCATCAAGCACGGCGCGATGATGATCAACGCGGTGGCGAACTCGAAGGTCCCGCATCTGTCGCTCCTGATGGGGGCGTCGTACGGCGCCGGGCACTACGGCATGTGCGGGCGGGCGTACGACCCGCGCTTCCTCTTCGTCTGGCCCAGCGCCAAGTCGGCGGTCATGGGGCCGCAGCAGCTCGCCGGTGTCCTGTCGATCGTCGCGCGCGCGTCGGCCGCGGCGAAGGGGCAGCCGTACGACGACGAGGCGGACGCGGGACTGCGCGCGATGGTGGAGCAGCAGATCGAATCCGAGTCACTGCCGATGTTCCTGTCGGGGCGGCTGTACGACGACGGGGTCATCGATCCCCGTGACACCCGCACGGTCCTCGGGCTGTGCCTGTCCGCGATCCACACGGCCCCCGTCGAAGGCGCGCGCGGCGGCTACGGCGTCTTCCGAATGTGAGGCCCCTGATGACTCAGTCGACTCAGTCGTTGATCCGTTCCGTCCTGGTCGCGAACCGGGGCGAGATCGCCTGCCGGGTCTTCCGCACCTGCCGTGAGCTGGGCATCGGGACGGTGGCGGTGTACTCGGACGCGGACGCCTCCGCGCTGCACGTCCGGGAGGCCGACGCGGCCGTACGGCTGCCGGGGGTGACGCCGGCCGAGACATATCTGCGCGGCGACCTGATCGTGAAGGCGGCGCTCGCGGCGGGCGCGGACGCGGTCCACCCGGGGTACGGCTTCCTGTCCGAGAACGCGGAGTTCGCGGCGGCGGTGGCGGACGCGGGGCTGGTGTGGATCGGGCCGCCGCCGGCCGCGATCGAGGCGATGGCGTCGAAGACGCGGGCCAAGGAGCTGATGGGCCTCGCCCCGCTGACGGAGGTCACGGCGGCGGACCTGCCGGTGCTCGTGAAGGCGGCGGCGGGGGGCGGTGGCCGCGGTATGCGCGTCGTGCGGGAACTCGCCTCGCTGGACGCCGAATTGGAGGCGGCCCGGGCGGAGGCGCTGAGCGCGTTCGGGGACGGCGAGGTCTTCGTCGAGCCGTACGTGGAGGGCGGCCGCCATGTCGAGGTGCAGATACTCGCGGACGGGCACGGCACGGCCTGGGCGCTCGGCACCCGCGACTGCTCGCTGCAGCGCCGCCACCAGAAGGTGATCGAGGAGGCCCCGGCCCCTGGCCTGTCGGACGCGCTGGTGGAGCGGTTGCACGCGACGGCGGTACGGGCGGCGCGGGCGGTCGGATACGTGGGCGCGGGGACGGTCGAGTTCCTGGTCGCGGGCGACCGCGCGCACTTCCTGGAGATGAACACCCGTCTCCAGGTCGAACACCCCGTCACGGAGGCCGTGTTCGATGTCGACCTGGTGGCGCTCCAGATCAGTGTCGCGGAGGGTGGCGAGCTCCCCGCAGAGCCGCCCGTGGCCCGCGGCCACGCGGTGGAGGCCCGGCTGTACGCGGAGGACCCGGCGAAGGGCTGGGCGCCGCAGACCGGCACCCTGCACCGGCTGTCCGTACCCGGCGTGCGCCTCGACACCGGCTACGCCTCCGGGGACCACATCGGAGTCCACTACGACCCCATGCTCGCCAAGGCCATCGTCTGGGCACCGACCCGGGCGCAGGCCGTACGGAAGCTCGCGCACGCCCTGGAACAGGCCCGGGTCGAGGGGCCCGTCACCAATCGGGAGCTGCTCGTGCGGTCGCTGCGGCACCCGGAGTTCGTCGAGGGGCGCCTCGACACCGGGTTCTACGAGCGGAACCTCGACGCGCTCACCCGCCCGGATGCCGCCGGTCAGGCGCACGCCGCCGTCGCCGCGGCTCTCGCGGACGCGGCCGCGGGCGGGGGACTCGGGGCGTGGCGGAACGTGGCGTCGCAGGACCAGGTGAAGGTGTACGGGGACCACGAGGTCCGGTACCGCCGGAGCAGGGACGGGTACGTGGTCACGGCTCCGGAGGGGATCCGGGTCGTCGAGGCCGCGCCGGGGCGCGTGCGCCTGGAGGCCGACGGGGTCGTCCGGCGTTTCGACGTGGCCCGCCACGGCGACGTCGTGCACGTCGGCGCCCACCGGCTCACCGCCCGCCCCCGCTTCGCCGATCCGCGGGACCGTACCGAGCCCGGATCCCTGCTCGCGCCCATGCCCGGCACCGTCGTCCGGGTCGCCGAGATCGCGGTCGGCCACCGGGTCGACGCCGGGCAGCCGCTCGTCTGGCTGGAGGCCATGAAGATGGAGCACCGGATCACCGCTCCCGCCTCCGGCACGCTCACCGCGCTCCACGCCGCCCCCGGCCGCCAGGTCGAGGTCGGTGCCCTTCTCGCCGTCGTACAGAACGAAGCACAGGAGGAGCAGACCTCATGAGCCATGTCATCGAGAGCCGCGAACACACCGCGCTGCGCGCCGCCGTCTCCGCCCTCGGGCAGCGCCACGGCAGGGGCTTCGACCGGGAGGAGCTGTGGGCGGAGGCCGGCAAGCTCGGCTATCTGGGCGTGAACCTGCCGGAGGAGTACGGCGGCGGAGGCGGCGGCATGGCCGAGCTCTCCATAGTCCTGGAGGAGTTGGGCGCGGCAGGTGCCCCGCTGCTCATGATGGTCGTCTCGCCCGCCATCTGCGGCACGGTCATCGCCCGCTTCGGCACCGACGAGCAGAAGCGCGCCTGGCTCCCCGGCCTCGCCGACGGCACCCGCACCATGGCCTTCGGCATCACCGAGCCCGACGCGGGCTCGAACTCGCACCGGATCACCACCACCGCCCGCAGGACGGAGGACGGGTGGGTCCTGAGTGGCCGCAAGGTCTTCGTCTCCGGTGTGGACATCGCCGACGCCACCCTCATCGTCGGCCGCACCTCGGACGCCCGCACCGGGTCCCTCAGGCCCTGTCTCTTCATCGTCCCGCGGGACGCCGAAGGCTTCGAGCGGCGCCGGATCGACATGGAACTGGCCGCGCACGAGAAGCAGTTCGAACTCGTCCTCGACGATGTCCACCTCCCCGCCGACGCGCTCGTGGGTGGGGGCGCCTCCCACGCCGAAGGCTGTGGGGGAGAGGACGCCGGGCTGCTCCAGCTCTTCGCCGGTCTCAACCCCGAGCGGGTCATGACCGCCGCCTTCGCCATCGGCATGGGGCGCTACGCCATCGGCAAGGCCGTCGCCTACGCAAAGGAGCGACAGGTCTGGAAGTCCCCCATCGGCGCCCACCAGGCCATCGCACACCCGCTCGCCCAGGCCCACATCGAGCTGGAGCTCGCCCGGCTGATGATGCAGAAGGCCGCCGCCCTCTACGACGCGGGCGACGACATCGGCGCGGGAGAGGCCGCGAACATGGCCAAGTACGCAGCGGCGGAGGCCTGCGTGAAGGCGGTCGACCAGTCCGTCCACACCCTCGGCGGCAACGGCCTCACCCGTGAGTTCGGGCTCGCCTCGCTCATCACGGCGTCCCGCGTCGCCCGGATCGCACCGGTCAGCCGCGAAATGATCCTCAATTACGTATCCCACCAGTCCCTGGGTCTCCCCAAGTCGTACTGAGAGGCACGATTCTGGCCGTCCGATCCTTCTCCGAGGGGGCTGTTCATGTCTTCAGCGGTGTTCTCCAGCGAGTACGCGGATGTGCCGGCCGTTTCCCTTCCCATCCACGACGCCGTACTCGGCCGGGCGGCCACCGAGTACGGCGACGCGGTCGCCCTGGTCGACGGCGTCACCGGCACCGCCGTCACCTACGCGCGGCTCGACGCGCATCACCGGCGGATCGCCGCCTCGCTCGCCGAGGCGGGCGTCCGCAAGGGTGATGTGGTGGCGCTGCACAGCCCCAACTCCGTGCTCTACCCGGCGGTGTTCTACGGCTCCACCCGAGCCGGCGCCTCGGTGACCACCGTCCATCCGCTGTCCACGGCGGAGGAGTTCGCCAAGCAGCTGCGCGACTCGGCGGCCCGCTGGATCGTCACCGTCTCACCGCTCCTCGACGTGGCCCGGCGAGCCTCGGAACTCGTCGGCGGGATCGAGGAGATCTTCGTCTGCGACGCGCCCGGCGCGTTCGGCTCGACCGCGCCCGAGCCGTCCGTCGCCATCGACCCGGCCGAGGACATCGCCGCCCTGCCGTACTCCTCCGGGACGACCGGCATCCCCAAGGGCGTGATGCTCACCCACCGTTCGATCGCCACCAACCTGGCGCAGCTCTCCCCGCTGATACCCATGGGTCCGGGCGACCGGATCCTCGCCGTGCTGCCGTTCTTCCACATCTACGGCCTCACCGCGCTGATGAACGCCCCGCTGCGGCAGGGCGCCACCGTCGTCGTACTGCCCCGCTTCGACCTCGACCAGTTCCTCGCCGCGATCGAGAAGCACCGCATCAACGGCCTGTACGTGGCCCCGCCGATCATCCTGGCCCTCGCCAAGCATCCGTCGGTGGCGCGGCACGACCTGTCGTCGCTGGAGTACATCGTCTGCTCCGCCGCCCCGCTGGACGCCGCGCTCGCGCAGGCCTGTTCGGCACGCCTCGGCCTGCCGCCGGTGCGCCAGGCGTACGGGATGACCGAGCTGTCGCCCGGCACGCACGTCGTCCCGCTGGACGCCGACGCGCCGCCGCCGGGCACCGTCGGAAAGCTGCTCCCGGGTACCGAGATGAGGCTGCTGTCCATCGACGACCCCGGCAGGGACGCCGGGGTGGGCGAGGAGGGCGAGATCGCGATCCGCGGCCCACAGGTCATGAAAGGCTATCTGGGACGGCCCGAGGCCACCGCGGCGATGATCGACGCCGACGGGTGGGTGCACACCGGAGACATCGGGCGGGTCGACGAGGACGGCTGGCTGTTCGTCGTCGACCGGGTCAAGGAACTCATCAAGTACAAGGGCTTCCAGGTGGCCCCCGCCGAGCTGGAGGCGCTGCTGCTCACCCATGAACAGGTCGCCGACGCGGCGGTGATCGGGGTCCTGGACGAGGACGGCAACGAGATCCCGAAGGCCTTCGTGGTGCGCCGGCCCACCGCGGACGGCCTCACCGCGGACGACCTGATCGGCTTCGTGGCCGGAAAGGTCGCCCCGTACAAGAAGATCCGGCGTGTGGAGTTCATCGGAGCGGTACCCCGGGCCGCTTCGGGGAAGATCCTCCGTCGGGAGCTGAGGGACCGAGAAGGGGAGCGAGACAGCGCATGACGTACGTCAAGAGCGCCCACGAGCGCGGCATCACCACCCTGACCCTGGACTCACCGGCCAACCGCAACGCGCTCTCCGCGCAGCTCGTCGCCGAGCTGGCCGGGGCACTGGAGGAGTGCGCCAAGGACCAGGCGGTGCGGGCCGTGGTGCTCACGCACACCGGCTCGACGTTCAGCGCGGGCGCGGATCTGAAGGCGCCGCCCAGTCCGTACGCCTTCGTGGCGCTGCTGCGGCGGATCGTCGAGCTGCCGAAACCGGTGGTGGCCCGGGTAGCCGGGCACGTCAGGGCCGGCGGTATGGGCCTGGTCGGCGCCTGCGACCTCGCGGTGGCGTCGCCGGACGCGGACTTCGCGCTCACGGAGGTACGGATCGGGGTGGCGCCGGCCGTCATCTCGCTCACGCTGCTGCCGAAGCTGGAGCCACGGGCCGCCGCCCGCTACTACCTCACCGGGGAGCGCTTCGACACGGCCGAGGCGGTACGGATGGGCCTGGTGACGGCCACCGACGACGCGCTGGACGGCATCCTGGACGGGCTGCGCAAGGCCTCCCCGCAGGGGCTGGCGGAGTCCAAGCGCCTGGTCACGGCTAGGGTGCTGGCAGCCTTCGAGCGGGACGCGGAGGACCTGGTCCAGCGCTCCGCGACGCTCTTCGCCTCGGCGGAGGCGCGCGAGGGGATGACGGCCTTCCTCGAACGACGGGACCCCGCATGGGTGTGGTGACCAGCCCCAAACAGGACCGCAGCCGGGCGACCCGGCAACGGCTCCTGGAGGCGGCCGTGTCCTGCCTGGCCGAACACGGCTGGGCGGGCTCGACCGTCTCGGTGGTCGCCGAACGGGCCGGCGTCTCGCGCGGCGCGGCCCAGCACCACTTCCCGACCCGGGAGGACCTCTTCACGGCGGCCGTCGAATACGTCGCCGAGGAACGCTCGCATGCCCTGCGCACCCTTCCGGCCAAGAACCGCGCGGCCGTCGTGGGCGCTCTGGTGGACCTGTACACGGGTCCGCTGTTCCGCGCGGCCCTGCACCTGTGGGTCGCCGCCTCGAACGAGGAGCAGCTGCGCCCGCGTGTCACCGAGCTGGAGGCCCGCGTCGGCCGTGAGTCGCACCGGATCGCCGTCGAACTTCTCGGCGCGGACGAGTCCCGCCCGGGTGTGCGCGAGACGGTCCAGGGACTTCTGGACATGGCCCGGGGTCTGGGCCTGGCCACTCTCCTGACCGACGACACGGCCCGCCGGGAGCGCGTGGTGGCACAGTGGGCCGCTCTCCTCGACGAGGCGCTGGACTGAACCCGGAGGCCCGGGCAGGGGTGTGATCCGGGTCACTAGCCATCCGCGCGCCGCGCAGTAATCTGAGGGCATGCTTTCGCTCGTACGCCGCCGCCACGTGGACTTCGTCCGCGTTACGAGCATGGGCTGTCGACGCTCCACCTGATCTTCGAAGCCCCCCTCTCCATCAGGCACCCGGAGCCCCGCCCCACCCCATGGCGCCGCCCCGGGCACCCGTACACCCCGCGGATGCAACCATGACGGACTCGCAGTCGTACTCCCAGCTTCCGATCATCGATCTCTCGGCCGTCGACCAGTCCCCCCAGGCGCGCCGGCTGCTCCACGCCCAGCTGCACAGCGCGGCCCATGACGTCGGCTTCTTCCAGCTCGTCGGACATGGCGTCACGGACGCCGAGACCGACGCCCTGATGCGGGCGATGCGGGCCTTCTTCGCGCTTCCCGAGGCCGACCGGCTGGCGATCGACAACATCAACTCGCCGCACTTCCGCGGCTACACCCGCATCGGCGACGAGCGCACCGGCGGCTCGCGCGACTGGCGCGACCAGCTCGACATCGGCGCCGAGCGCCCCGCGCACGTCCCCGGCCCGGGCGAGGCCCCCTACTGGTGGCTCCAGGGCCCCAACCAGTGGCCCGACGCCCTCCCGGAGCTGCGCACCGCCGCCCTGAACTGGGTCGAACGGCTCAGCGGCGTCGCGGAGCGGCTCCTGCGCGAGCTCCTCGTGGCCATCGGCGCCCCGGCCGACTTCTACGACGACGCCTTCGGCCCCCGCGCCCATCCGCACCTCAAGATGGTCCGCTACCCGGGCAGCGCGAACGACGGCGCCGACCAGGGCGTCGGCGCGCACAAGGACTACGGCTTCCTGACCCTGCTGCTGCAGGACCAGGTCGGTGGCCTCCAGGTGCAGCGCGAGGACGGTCTCTTCCACGACGTTCCGCCGCTGCCCGGCGCCTTCGTCGTCAACCTCGGCGAGCTCCTCGAAGTCGCCACGGACGGCTATCTGCTCGCCACCAACCACCGGGTGGTCAGCCCGCCCGGGGCCACCGAGCGCTTCTCGGTGCCGTTCTTCTACAACCCGCGCCTGGACGCCAGGATCGAGCGCGTGCCGTTCCCGTACGCGCGGAACGCGCCCGGGGTCACGGCCGACCCGGCGAACCCGCTGTTCGCCGAGTACGGCCGCAATGAACTCAAGGGCAAGCTGCGCGCTCATCCCCTGGTCGCCGCCCGCCACCACGCGGGCCTGCTGCTCCAGGAGCGTCAGCCCGCGATGTCCCCGTAGCCCTCGACCTCGCGGGGGTTGCGGGTGCCGGGGCCGACGTAGCGCGCGGAGGGGCGCACCAGGCGGCCCGTGCGCTTCTGTTCCAGGATGTGGGCCGACCAGCCGGCCGTCCGGGCGCAGGTGAACATCGAGGTGAACATGTGCGCCGGGACCTCGGCGAAGTCCAGCATGATCGCCGCCCAGAACTCGACGTTCGTGGCGAGGACGCGGTCGGGGCGGCGGTTGTGCAGCTCCTCCAGCGCGGCCTTCTCCAGGGCCTCGGCGATCTCGAAGCGCGGCGCTCCGAGCTCCTTGGCCGTGCGGCGCAGCACGCGGGCACGCGGGTCCTCGGCGCGGTAGACCCGGTGGCCGAAGCCCATGAGCCGCTCGCCCTTGTCCAGGGCCTGCTTGACGTACGCGGTGGCGTCGCCGGTCCGCTCGATCTCCTCGATCATGCCGAGGACCCGGGAGGGCGCGCCGCCGTGCAGCGGGCCGGACATGGCGCCGACGGCGCCGGACAGCGCCGCGGCCACGTCGGCGCCGGTGGAGGCGATGACGCGGGCGGTGAACGTGGAGGCGTTCATGCCGTGTTCGGCGGCGGACGTCCAGTAGGCGTCGACGGCCTTGACGTGCTTGGGGTCCGGCTCGCCGCGCCAGCGGATCATGAAGCGCTCGACGACGGACTCCGCCTTGTCGATCTCGCTCTGCGGGACCATCGGCAGGCCCTGTCCGCGCGCGGACTGGGCGACGTACGACAGGGCCATGACGGCGGCGCGCGCGAGGTCGTCGCGGGCCTGCTCGGCATCGATGTCCAGGAGCGGTTTCAGGCCCCAGACGGGCGCGAGCATCGCCAGCGCGGACTGGACGTCCACCCGGATGTCACCGGAGTGCACCGGAATGGGGAAGGGCTCGGCGGCCGGCAGGCCGGGGTTGAACGCCCCGTCGACCAGCAGGCCCCAGACGTTCCCGAAGGACACATGGCCCACCAGGTCTTCGATGTCGACGCCCCGGTAACGGAGGGCACCGCCCTCCTTGTCGGGTTCGGCGATCTCCGTTTCGAACGCGACGACTCCTTCGAGTCCGGGTACGAAGTCGGACATCAGGCGGCTCCTCAGAAATGGGTACGACAGACGAACAAGCTCGTTGGGGGGTGATGCCCCGTGCGGCGAGCGGTCACCCCCACCGCGTCGTAGGGGGGCCACAGTGGCCCAGCGGAGAGTTTGGCGGGTTCTGCCGATGCGGGGAAGCGTGACAACCGGCACACTGCGCCATTCCGCTCAACAAGGATTAGCGGCACTCGGTGCCGGGCAGACTGCGCCCTGCGGCAGGATGGGGGTGTGACAGACGCCCTCGATCCCGCTGACATGCGTGAGCAGTACCGGACCACGGAGCTGCACGTGGAGGACCTCGCGCCCGACCCGATCGAACAGTTCGCCCGCTGGTTCAAGGACGCGGCGGCCGCGACCGCCGCCATCCACGAACCGAACGCCATGGTCGTGTCGACGTCGACGCCCGACGGCAGGCCGTCGTCGCGCACGGTGCTGATGAAGCACTACGACGAGGCGGGCCTCGTCTTCTACACGAACTACACCTCCCGCAAGGGCCATGAGCTGGCCGCCAACCCGCACGTCTCGCTGCTCTTCCCCTGGCATCCGCTGGCCCGCCAGGTGATCATCACCGGTACGGCGGCACGCACCGGCCGCGACGAGACGGCCGCGTACTTCCGCACCCGTCCGCACGGCTCGCAGCTGGGCGCGTGGGCGAGCCACCAGTCGTCGGCGATCGGCTCCCGCGAGGAGCTGCTGAGCCGGTACGAGGAGCTGGCCGCCCGCTACCCGGAGAGCGAGCAGGTGCCGGTGCCGCCGGAGTGGGGCGGCTTCCGGGTCGTGCCGGAGACGGTGGAGTTCTGGCAGGGGCACGAGAACCGACTGCACGACCGGCTGCGGTACGTGCGGGACACCGGTGGGGAGTCGGGCTGGACGGTCGAGCGCCTGTCCCCGTGAGCCCCGGGGTCACGGGGAGAGTTTCCGGCCCTCGGCGAGGGCCGTCTCCACCGCGTGCGGGATGTCCGTGACCGGGAACTGCACATGGCGCACGGTGCGCTCCCGGTCCAGTACCAGCACCGCCCGCTTCAGCCGCAGCGCCTGACCGGCGCGGAACGTGGGCAGCCGCAGCGCCGCCGACAGCCGGCTGTCCATGTCGGAGAGCAGCGGGAAGGGGATGTCCTCCGCCTCGGCGAACGCGCGCTGCTCGTCGGGGCGCTGCGTGCTGAGGCCGCGCACGGCGATTCCGGCCGCGGTGAAGGTGGCGTACGCGTCGCGGAAGAGCCGGTTCTCCAGGGTGCAGCCGACCGTGCCGGGGATGTCGGACCAGTTCTCCGGCAGGGGGCTCGGCCGCCCGGTGGCCGGGTAGCAGAAGAGGACCGTGGCGGCCGCCTCCGGGTCCACGGGGTCGAGGTCGCCGCCGGTGTGCGCGGGCAGCGTGAGGCGCGGCAGCCGGGTGCCGGGCAGGTCGTGGAGGCGGTGCGCCTCGGCGCTCTCCTCCCCGGCGGTGCCGGTGAGTGTGCCGTCGCCGAGCAGCCAGCGGTCGGCCCAGTCCTGCATGGACACGAGGACGGGCAGCAGGGCGCGGCCGATGTCGCTGAGCCGGTACTCGTACCGGACGGGCCCCTGCTGGTACGGGACCTTGTCCAGGACCCCGCTGTCGACCAGGTGGTTCAGCCGTTCGGTGAGCACCTTGCGGGAGATGTCGAGCTCGCGCTGGAGCTCGTCGAAGCGGTGCCGGCCGCGGGCGGTCTCGCGTACCAGCAGCAGGCTCCACCAGTCGCCGATCACGGCCGCGGCCTGGGCGATGGCACAGGCGGCGTCGCGCTCGGGTACTGCTCGGCCCATCGGCGTTCCCTTCCCTCGGTGCGTCGGTCCATCTTGCGCCACCGGGTAAGTTCCCGATAGAAACTCAGTGTAAGTTCCCAAAAGAAACTCACTGACTCCGGGGGAGAGATCCGTGCCCACAGCCTGGGCAACCGCCTGGCGCACCTGGCAGATGACCCGCCGCGCCTACCCATGGACCTACGCCGTCGGCACCGTCCTGCCCGCCGCACTCGCCATCGCCCTCGCCGCCCTCGCCTACGACGCCATCGGCGGCGGCAGCGTCGGCGACGACTTCGCCGAAAGCAGCGGCACCAGCGCCTATCTCGCCTACATCGCGGTGGGCGCGACCGCCTTCCAGTTCACCGTCCGCCTCATCCTCTGGTCGGCCAAGGCGCTCATCACCGAACAGCGCCAGGGCACCCTCGGCGCCCTGCTCATCGCCCCCGCCGGCCGCTTCCCCTACCTCCTCGGCTTCACGGCCTTCGCCGTCGTCAGCAGCCTCGTCGAATTCCTCGGCCTGGGCGTGGTGATCGCGCTGTTGGGCATCACCGCCCCCGTCTCCTCACCCCTCGGCGCGCTCGCCGGAGCCACCGCCCTCATCTGCGCCGTCTTCGCGCTCTCCGTCGGCCTCGGGGCCCTGATGATCGCGGCGGGCGAGGCCCACATCTCCCAGAACACCGTCTTCATGCTCCTCGGCCTGCTCTGCGGCTTCACCTTCCCGCGCGCCTACCTGCCCGAGCCCGCCCAGTGGCTCGCCGAACTCCTCCCGGTGACCTCCGCCGTCGACGTACTCCACGGATCACTCACCGGCGGCCAGAGCCTCCCCCACCTGCTGCCGAGGCTCGGCGTCTGCGCCGCCCTGACCGCCGTATACCTGCTGGCCGGCCTGAAGCTGCTGCCCCGCGCGGAGGCCCGCGCCGTCGAAAGGACGTACTGACCATGAGCACACCCGGCATCGCCGTTCGCGCGCTGCGCAAGGAATTCCCCGTACGCGACAAGGGAATCCTCGGTCCCCGCACGCTCAAGCGGGCCGTCGACGGCCTCGACCTCGACATCCCGCCCGGCCGCATCACCGGACTGCTCGGCCTCAACGGCGCAGGCAAGACCACCACCATCAAAATGCTGGCCACCCTCCTGCGCCCCACCTCCGGGACGATCCGCGTCGACGGCCTCGACACCGTCGACGACGCCCGCGCCGTACGCCGCCGCATCAACCTCATCGCCGGCGGCGAACGCATGGTCTACACCCGGATGACCGGACGCGAGAACCTCTGGTACTTCGGCCAGCTCTACGACGTCCCCAAGCCCGAACTGCGCGCCCGCACCGAGGAACTCCTCGCGCTGGTGGGCCTGTCCGACGCCGCCGACACCATGGTCGAGCGGTACTCGCGCGGCATGACCCAGCGCCTCGCCATCGCCCGCGGCCTCATCAACCGCCCCGCCTATCTCCTCCTCGACGAGCCCACCCTCGGCCTCGACGCCCCCATCGCCCGCGATCTGCGCCGCGTCGTCGCCGACCTCGCGGCCACCGGCACCGGCGTCCTGCTCACCTCCCACTATCTGGCCGAGGTCGAGGAACTCTGCGGCCACGTCTACGTGATCTCCCGGGGCCGACACCTCGCGGAGGGCAGCCCCGCGGAGCTGAAGGCCGCCACGGGAAGCCACCGGACCGTACGCATCACGGTGACGAACCCCGGCGCGGCCGTCACCGACACCGTCACCCGCTTCGGCGCGACCTCCCACCCCCTCGCCGACGGCGGCGAGTTGATCACCCTGCGGCACCCGGACAACATCGCGGGCCCGCTGGCCGCGGCGATCATCGAGGCGGGCGGCCAGATCGGCGGCCTGGAGATCGCCGAAGCCAGCCTCGAGGACGCGATCCTCACCCTCACGGACACCCCCGAGGCGGTGTCCGTATGAGCCACGCCCTGCGCGTCTTCAGGGCCGAGGCCCTCAAACAGCACCGCCGCCTCTTCGGCCAGCCGCTCGTCGTCTTCTCGATGCTGGTCTGGCCCGTCCTCCAACTGGCCACCACCTACTACACGCTGCGCCCCATCGCCACCGCGTCCCCCGCCGCCGCGAACTGGCCGATGGCCGCCGACCCCGACCGCCTCCTGGCCTTCCTCGCCACCGGCACCCTCGCGTACGCCTTCTTCTTCTCCCTCGTCCAGTCCGCCTGGCACTTCTCCTTCGAACGGGCCACCGGCACCCTGGAACTCCTCTTCCTCTCCCCGGCCGGCCGGCTCACCCTGATGATCGCCAACGGCGCGGGCGCGCTCCTCCAGAACGCCTGGCTCCTGACCTGCTTCACCGTCGCCGCGCTCACCGGCTTCGGCTCCCTGACCGTCGCGTCCTGGTGGATGCTCGCCGTCGTCTTCCTCGCCCTGCTGGTCCCGGCGGTCGCCTGGGGCGCGTTCCTCAACAGCGTGCTGGTCTTCTCCCGCGACTCGGCGTTCCTCTACACGATCCTCGACGAGCCCCTCTGGTTCGTCTCGGGCGTCCGCCTGCCCACCTTCGCGCTCCCCACGGCCGTCCAGGTCGTCGGAGCGGCCTTCCCTCTCACCGGCAGCCTGCTGGCGGTGCGGGGCGCCCTCCTGGAGGGCCGCACCCTCGCCGACCTGGCCCTACCGCTCACCGGCCTGGGCGCGCTGAGCGCCCTGCTGCTCGCGGCGTCCGCCGTGATCCTGCGGCTGGGGGAGGCGCGGGTCCAGCGGACGGGCAAGCTGGGCCTCGCGTGACGGGCGCCGGAGCGCCGCCCCGTTCCGCGTAGCGCACCGTGCTACGGCGTACTACGCTCACCCCATGAAGACCATCACCCAACGGGAGCTCGCCGCCCGCTCCAAAGCGGTCCTCGACGAGGTGGAGGCGGGCGAGACGTTCCATATCACCCGCAACGGAATGGAGATCGCCGAGGTCCGCCCCCTCAGTACGCGACGGCGCTTCATCCCGGTCGAAGAGCTGCAGCGCAAGTGGCGCGCCGCGCCACGCGTCGACCATGCCGCCATGCGCGAGGAAGCGGACGACTTCTTCGGCGGCGACGACCGCCTCGGCCCCGAGGCGGATCCGTGGGAGCGCAACCGTGACTGAGAGGCGCGCCCGCGGCCTGCTGGACACGTGCGCCGTCATCGACCTGCCGGACCTCGATCCCGCACGACTGCCGAGGGAGATCGCGATTCCCTCGGTCGTCCTCGCCGAGCTGGCGCAGGGGGTGGCGATGGCGAAGGACCCCGTGGACTCCCTGGCGCGGGCCCAGCGGCTCGCCGACGCGGAGGCGGACTTCGACGCCATTCCGTTCACCCGCGAGGCCGCGCGGCGGTACGGCACGCTGGTCGCCCTCACGCTCCGAGCGGGCCGGGACCCGGGACCGCGCCGCATCGACCTCATGATCGCGGCCACTGCGGCGGCGGAGGGCCTGCCGCTCTACACGCGCAATCCGGACGACTTCAAGGGCCTTGAGCAGGGCGTCGAGATCGTCGCGGTCTGACCCGCCCGCGCCGGCGCCGGGCCCGGAGACGCAGACGACCCGTGGGCCTTTGGTTCCTGCCGTACGGGACGACAGGAAGCCGGCCGGACTTACCGGCGGCCCACGGGTCGGGTGACTGCGTGGATGTTCGGCAGATCGGCCTGCCGGGGTGCACAGAGTGCGACGGCAGGCGTCAGCCCGCAGTCACCTCGCTGGTCCGGTGAGAAATCACTTCCGGATCACCTCCTTTCATGCGTGAAATCGACACTAGGCATCGACGGGGGCCGCATCAACCCCTTTTTTGCCGCGGGTGCTCGCGCGCCCGCACGGCGCGCTCCTGTTTCCCGGGCGCAACGATTTCGCTGAACCGGGTGTGTCCTGGGTCACGTTCCAGTTGAATGGCCCCGCGTGCAGTAGCACGCGTGACACACGTCCTGCAGGGGGTGCCGGGATGAGTGCTTCGTGGCGTGGAACGGCCCATGCCGTCGGGCCGGGCGAGCCGGACGGCGAGGACTCCGAGCGCGAGGGGCCCGAGCGTGAGGCGACGGGGTCCGATCTGCTGGCCGCGCTGCTCGACGGGATGGACGCGGCGCTCTGCGCGCTCGACGCGGACGGAACCGTCACCCACTGGAACCGCGAGGCCGAGCGGATCCTCGGCTGGAGCGCCGAGGAGGCCGTCGGGCGGCGTGGATTCGCCGGGTGGGCCGTGCGCAGCGCGGACGCCGAGGACGTGCAGGGACGGCTGATGGGGGCGATGCACGCGCCCGGGCGGCAGGTGCACGAGTTCGCGCTGTTGCGCAAGGACGGCGGGCGGGTGCTCGTACGGACGCAGTCGGCGGGGGTGCGGGCGGCGGACGGGAAGCCCGCCGGGGTGTACTGCGCGTTCAGTGAGGTGCACGCCCAGATCGACCTGGAGCGGTCCATCGCGCTGAGCGAGGCGCTGTTCGCGGATGCCTCCTGGGGGGTCGTCCTCGTCGACGTGGACCTGCGGCCCACCGTGGTGAACGGGCACGCCGCCCGCGCGCTCGGTGCCGGGCGGACCTCGCTGCTCGGCCGACCCCTCGGGGAGTTCCTCGTCCAGGGCGTGGAGGAGCTGGAGTGCGCCCTGCAGTACGTACTGGCCGAGGGCGCGCCGCGCGAGCCGGCCGAGGTGTGGGTGACGCTGCGGACGGGTGACGGTGAGCGGCGCCGGTGCTGGCGGAGCGGGTTCCTGCGGCTGGCGTCGCCGCTGGCGGAGGAGCCGGTGCCGCTCGGCGTGGGCTGGATGTTCCAGGACGTGACCGAGGCGAAGCTGGCGCAGCAGGAGGCGGACCGGTTGCGGTTCCGCTCCAGTCAGCTGCACCGGGCGGGGGTCGCGGCGGCGGAGTGCGAGGATCCGATGGAGGCGGCGACGTCGTATCTGGACTTCGCCCTGGCGGGCTTCGCGGACCATGTGCTGGTGGATCTGTGCGCGGGTGAGCGGCTGGTCCGTGCCGCCGCGACGCCGACGGGTGCGCCGGGGCCGGTGACGGTGGTGTCCGGCGGCGGGATCCCGGCGCGCTACCGGTCGGGCCACCCCGCCGTGCAGGCCGTGGACCGCATCGGCCCGGTCCGCGCGAGCGCGGGCGCCTCGTCCGCCCAGGCGGCCGAGGACTGGGCGGCCACCCGCCAATGGCCGCGCGACGCGGTCCACGCCCTGTGCGTGGTGCTCCGCAGCCGCGCCCGCACCCTGGGGGTCCTGACCTTCCTCCGCTCCGCCTCCCGTCCCCCTTTCGAACGCCCGGACGCGTCCTACGCGGAAACGGTCGCGGTCAGGGTGGCGGCGAGCCTGGACCTGGCGGGGAAGTAGGGAACGGGAAACGGGGAGAGGGCGGGGGCCGGCTCGCCGGTGACCCCCGCCCCGCCTCCGGCGGTCACGCCGCCTGGAGGGCCAGCGTGGGGGACAGCCGGGACGCGCGGACCGCCGGGTAGAGACCCGCCACGGTGCCGATCAGGAGGGTCGCCGCGAAGCCGCCGCCGACCGCCCACGGCGGGACCACCCACGGCAGCCCGCCCGTGGACGCGTACACGCCCGTCGCCGCGCCGCCGAGGGCCACGCCCGCCAGGCCGCCGAGACCCGACAGCATCAGGGATTCGGTGACGAACTGGATCCGGATCTGACCGCGCGTCGCCCCCAACGACCGCCGCAGCCCGATCTCATGGCGCCGCTCCAGGACCGAGATGATCATGGTGTTGGCCACGCCCACCCCGCCCACCAGCAGCGCGATCCCGCCCAGCCCCAGGAGCAGCGACGAGAACGCCCCCTCCGTCGCCGCCTTCGCCTTGAGCGCCGCCGACGGGTCGCCGACCGCCACGTTCTGCGGGTTCCGCGGGTCGATCGTCGGGGCGAGGAGCTTCTGGACGGTGCGTACGGACGCGTCCGTCGACCGCTCGTAGACCGCCGTCGGGTGTCCGTCGAAGCCCAGCAGCTTCTGCGCCCCTTCCCAGCCCACCAGCGCGGAGCGCTCGATGTCCGGTGCGAGCGGCAGGGGGGCGAGGATGCCGACGACGGTGAAGTACCGGCCGCCGATCCACACCTGCTGCCCCGGCCTGGTGATGCCGAGCCGCTCGGCCGCCACGCCGCCGAGGACCACCGCCGGGTACCGGCCGTTCGCGCCGTTCAGCCAGGTGCCCGCCGCCGCCTCGCCCCGCAGGACCTTCAGCAGGCCCTCCGTGGCCGCGTTCACGGCGATACCGCCGGTCTCCGCCTCGGGGATCTTCTCGGAGCGCCGCACGGAGTGCTTGAGGTCGCCGGTCGCGCCGACCTCCTCGACCCCCTTGATCCGGCCCACCATGCCGGGGGCGTCCTTGGGGAGTTTGACCTCCTGGCCGCTGAACATCCCCTCGCCCGGCTTCGCCACCAGCATGTTGGTCCCGAGCGCGTCGAGCCGGCGCAGCAGCTGCGCCTGGCTGGACGCCGAGATGCCCACGACCGCGATCATCGTGGCGATGCCGATGGCGATCCCCAGCGCCGACAGGACGACCCGCACAGGCCGGCTGCGCAGCCCGGCCGAGCCGACATGGACGATGTCGCGGGGCCCGAGCCGGGCCGCCCGCAGATGCGTGCGTTCTGTACGCGTACGAGCCATCAGACAGCGACCTCCCCGGCCCCGGGCCCGAGTCCCGCCCGGGGGACGCCGTCGCCCCCGCTCCGGAGGTCCGCCACCACGCGCCCGTCGCGGATCCTCACCTGCCGGGGCAGGCTCCCCGCGATCTCCGTGTCGTGCGTGATGACCGCGATCGTCGCGCCCTCCGTGTGGAGATCGTGCAGCAGCCCCATCACCGCCTCCCCGGACGCCGAGTCCAGCGCCCCGGTCGGCTCGTCCGCCAGCAGCAGGTCGGGGCTGCCGACCACCGCCCGGGCGATGGCGACGCGCTGTTTCTGCCCGCCGGACAGTTCGTGGGGGCGGTGCTTCATCCGGTCCGCGAGACCGACCCGGGCGAGCGCCTCCGCGGCCATCGCCCGCCGCCGCGCCCTCGGCAGACCCGAGTACAGCAGCCCCTCCGCGACGTTCTCCAACGCGCCGACTCCGGGCACGAGATGGAAGGCCTGGAAGACGAAGCCGATGTGCCGGGAGCGCAGCGCGGAGAGCCGGCGGTCCGTCAGCGAGGCCACGTCATGGCCCGCGATCTCCACCGTCCCGGCGCTGGGCCGGTCGAGGGTGCCGACGAGGTGCAGCAGGGTGGACTTGCCGGAGCCGGACGGACCGACGATGCCGAGCAACTCGCCCTCCCCGACGGTGAGATCGACCCCGTCGAGGGCGCGGACGCCGCCCGCGTACTCCTTGGTGACCCCGCGGAGCCGTACGACCGTACTGCTGGGGGTACTCATGCGGACGGCACCCCGACCTTCATGCCCTCGCGCAGGCCGGGGCCGCTGATCTCGACCCGGCCCTGCCCGAACATGCCGAGTTCGACCTTCACGTCACGGGCCGTGCCGTTCTCGACGACCTGGACGCCGAAGCCGCCGCCGGGCAGCGCGAGCAGCGCGTTGACCGGCACGGACAGGACGTTCTTCCGGGTCTCGCCGGTGAGGTTCACGGTGACGGGGGACTGGTCGAACCCCTTGACCTTGTCGGGATCGTCGAAGGCGACGGTGATGTCGATCTTGGGGGTCCTGTCCTGGGGGTCGCTGCCCGCCGACGCGGTCCTCCCGACCGAGGACACCTTCCCCGGCGCTTCGGTGCCGTCCGGCAGCTGTACGGAGACAGGGGTGCCGGCCTTGCCCAACGCCCCGTCGGCGACAGGGATCTTGAAGCGCACGATCCGCTCCGATCCGGTGACGGTGAGCACCGGCCTGCCGGGTGCCACCTGATCACCCGGCGCGGCGCCCGCCTCCTTGATCCGTACGGCGCTGCCGGCGAAGGCGATCTGGTCAGGGCCGATCGTCCCGGTCTGCTTGAGGTCGTGGGACTTCTGCCACCGCTTGACGGCGGCGGCCGTCTTCGCGCTGTACTCGTCGTCGACGGTGAAGCCGGTGAGGCCGAGGGCGGCCAGGTTCTCCTCGACCTGGCGGACGTCCTTGCCCTGGTCGCCGGTCTTGAGGGTCCGGTACATGGGCTCGGCGCCGTACATGAGCCGGACGGGCCTGCCGTCCACCTCGTACAGCCGCTCGTCCCGCTCGACGACGGACCCGCCGCCGGCGATCCAGTTGAGCGTCCCCGCGGGACCCGCGTTGATCTTCCGCTCGCCGAGGTGGCCGAGGGTGCCGTCCTGCTGGGTGCTGTTGCTGAGGTCGCCGCGGATCACGGGCGCGGTAGCGCGGGGAAGGCCCGAGTCCTCCTCCACCCGCTGTTCCCCGGGGGCGGTGAGCGCGGTGACGGCCGCCCCGCCGCCCGCGACCACGACGATCGCCACCAGGGCGACCACGAGCCTGCGCCGGGTCATCGCGACACGCTCTCGCACGCCTTGTTGGCCTGGTCGAACTTCTGCTTCGCCGCGCCCTGCGGTATCGGCTGGGCCGCCGTCATGCCGCCGCCCTCGAACTTCGGGTCGGGCATGTTGAAGCCGTTCTTGCGCATGCACTGCGCGTACTTGATCATCTTGTCCTTGTCGGCCTGCGTCAGCTCCTTGCCGGCGCTCGTGCCGGCCTTGTCCTTGCAGGCCTTGAAGGCCTTCTCCATCTTCTCCTTGGACATGCCGTCGCCGCCGATGGTGAGCCCGACACCCTTCTCGCCGGGCTTGGGCTCGGGCACGTCGAGCCCCTGCTCCCGCAGGCACTTGCGGTGTTCGAAGGCCTGGTCGGCCTGCTTGCCCTCGTCGCTCACGGTCTCCTTGCCCCCGGCCGTCTTCTCGCCGCCGCAGGCCGTGGTGAGCAGGGAGAGGGCGGCCACGGCGGTGGCGGCCACGAGCCTGAGGTGTCGCTGTCGAGTCGTCATGGGCGGGAGCGTGCCGTGCGGGGGTGTTTCGCTTCCCTCAGCGGATTCGCTTACACCGGCGAAAGCCCCCCTTCGTATACACAGGGCCCATGCGCGTACTGGTGGTGGAGGACGAGGCGTTTCTCGCCGAGATGATCGCCGAGGGGCTGCGCCGCGACGCGCTCGCCGTGGACGTCGCGGCCGACGGTCTCGAGGCGTTGCGGAAGATGCAGTTCGGGGCCTACGACGTCCTCGTCCTGGACCGGGACCTGCCCGGGATGCACGGCGACGACGTGTGCCGCCGGGTGGTGGAGCAGCGGCTGATGACCCGGGTGCTGATGCTGACGGCGGCAGGCACGGTACGGGACCGGGTGGAGGGCCTCGGTCTCGGCGCCGACGACTATCTGGCCAAGCCGTTCGCGTACGACGAGCTGCTCGCCCGGGTCCTGGCCCTGGGCCGGCGTGCCCGGCCCGCGCTGCCGCCCGTGCTGGAGCGGGCCGGGATCGTGCTGGACACCGCCCGCCGCCAGGCCAGCCGCGACGGCCGGCACCTGCATCTGTCCCGCAAGGAGTTCGCCGTGCTGGAGGCGCTGCTGCGGGCCGAGGGGGCGGTGGTCAGCGGCGAGGACCTGATCGAGCAGGTGTGGGAGGAGCACACCAGCTACCGCACCAACGCGGTGCGGGTGGCGCTGAGCAAGCTGCGCGGCAAGCTCGGCGAGCCACCGGTGGTGGAGACGGTGCCCGGCGAGGGCTACCGGATCGCGTCATGAGCCATGGCGGCGTCGGTGGTGGCCGTCATGGCGGCAGTGGCGGCGGCGGTGGTGGTGCCGTGCGCCGGGTGATGACCAGTGAGCGGGGGCGCCTGACGGCGCTGTACGGCGGGCTGCTCGTCCTGGCGGGCGGGCTGCTGACGGGGCTGGTGTATCTGCTGGTGAAGCAGGGGCTGTACTCGACGATCAGCCTGGCCGTGACCACGGCGGTGCCGGCCAAGCGGCTGGAGGACCTGCCCTCGGCCACACCCCGTTGGCCGTCCGCCGAGCCGGCCAGCCCCGGGCCACTGCCGCCCGGGGTGATCAAGGGTGACGCGCTCGCGGTCACGAGGACGGTGAGCGACGCGGTGGAGAGCGCCGCGCTGAACCGGCTGCTGATGGTCTCCGTGATCGTCCTCGCCGTCTACGCGGTCCTGTCCGTCGCGCTCGCCTGGTGGATGGCGGGCCGGGTGCTCCGCCCGGTCGCAGTGATCACGGAGACGGCCCGCAGGCTTTCCGGCGAGAACCTCCACGAGAGGATCGCGCTCGACGGGCCGCCCGGTGAGCTGAAGCGGCTCGCGGACACCTTCGACGGGATGCTGGGCCGGATGGAACAGCTGGTGTCCGCCCAGCAGCGCTTCGCCGCCAACGCCGCCCACGAGCTGCGCACGCCGGTGGCCGTGCAGCGGGCGGCCGCCGAGATCGGCCTCGCGGGCGCACCCGACCAGGAGCGGGTGGCCCGGATCCGGAGCAAGCTGATCGACGTCGCCGACGGCAGTGAACGGATCATCGACGGGCTGCTGCTGCTGGCCGCGTCCGACCAGGGGCTGCGGGAGAGGCGGCCGGTCGCGGTGCACCAGGTCGCGCGGGCGGCCGCCGAAGCCCTGGAGGGCGAGGCGCAGGAACGCGGCGTGAGCGTCTCGGTCCACGCGGGGCCGCTGACGGTCGCCGGGGACGCGGTCCTTCTGGACCGGCTCGTCCACAATCTGGTCGCGAACGCGATCCGCCACAACGTCCCGGACGGCCGCGTGGAGATCCGTACGGGCCCGGGCGGCATCGAGGTCACGAACACCGGTCCGGTCATTCCTCCGGACACGGTCCCGCTGCTCTTCGAGCCGTTCCGGCGCCTGACGGCCCGCACCCACGGCCCCGGCGAGGGGACCGGTCTCGGCCTGTCGATCGTCGACTCGATCGCCCGCGCGCACGACGCGACGACCACGGCGACGCCCAACGAGGAGGGCGGCGGCCTGACGGTCCGGGTGCGCTTCCCGTACGGCCCCGGCGCGCGGTGACGGACGGGCCGCCGGTGAAGGGGCGCGCTCAGTGGCGGAAGAAGATCCGGTCGCGGTACTCGGTCATCACGCGGCCGTTCCACTCGTGCCCGCCGTCCACGTTCCCGGACCTGAGCAGCGGCGGCTCGATCCCGCGCGCCACCATCTCCTCGGCCGCGGCCGCCATCGTCGCCTGCATCAGAGCGCTGGTGACCACGGTGGACGCCGGCGCGAAGGGCGCCTCGATGCCCTCGTGGGTGAGCTCCGCGTCGCCGATGGCGATCTTGGAGTCGAGCACGATGTCGCAGTGGTCCTTGAGGTACGTCCCCGAGGCGTGCCGTGACCTGGTCTCCGTCGCGTACGCCACCGAGGTGACGCCGATGACGGTCAGACCCAGCGCCCGCGCGTTCATCGCCATCTCGACGGGCAGGGCGTTGCGCCCGGACAGGGAGATGATGATCAGGACGTCGCCGGCGGTGGCCGGCGAGGAGTCGAGGACCGCGCCCGCCAGGCCGTCGACCCGCTCCAGCGCGGAGCCGAGGGTCGCGGGCATGACGTCCACGCCGACCACACCGGGCACGGCGAGCAGGTTCATCAGGGCGAGACCGCCCGCCCGGTAGACGACGTCCTGGGCGGCCAGCGACGAGTGCCCGGCGCCGAAGGCGAAGAGACGGCCCCCCGAGGCGACGGCGTCGGCGATGGCGGCGCCCGCGGCGGCGATCCCGCCGGACTCCTCGTCCCGCACGCGCTGGAGCAGGCCGATCGCGGCATCGAAGAACTGATCGGCCAGCTTGCTCTCGCTCATGGCCTGGAGCTCCTTCTCCTCGGTCTCTCCAGTGTCGCGGATCACGTTGCGGTCTGGACCATTGCTCTGTCAATACCGGCTGCCCCGGTCCGCGGTGTCTTCCGGGGTACTCACGGCGGGCGATCCCACCGGCGAGCACACGGCGAGGCACGGTTGTCAGCGCCATGCGTCAGAATTGAGGCAGGGCCATCGCACGACGATTTTCATGTCACAGCATCGAGGGGCACGTATGTCCGGACTGATCGACACCACGGAGATGTATCTCCGCACCATCCTCGAGCTCGAAGAAGAAGGTGTGGTCCCCATGCGCGCCCGGATCGCCGAGCGGCTCGACCAGAGCGGCCCGACGGTGAGCCAGACGGTGGCGCGGATGGAACGCGACGGTCTGGTGACGGTCGCGGGAGACCGCCACCTGGAGTTCACCGACGAGGGCCGCAGGCTGGCCACCCGCGTGATGCGCAAGCACCGGCTGGCCGAGTGCCTGCTGGTCGATGTGATCGGCCTGGAGTGGGAGCAGGTCCACGCCGAGGCGTGCCGCTGGGAGCACGTGATGAGCGAGGCGGTGGAGCGGCGCGTGCTGGAGCTGCTGCGCCACCCGACGGAGTCGCCGTACGGCAATCCGATCCCGGGCCTGGAGGAGCTGGGCGAGAAGGCGGAGGCCCAGTCGTTCCTGGACGACAGCATGGTGAGCCTGGCGGACCTGGACGCGGGATCCGAGGGCAAGACCGTGGTGGTCCGCCGGATCGGCGAGCCGATCCAGACGGACGCCCAGCTGATGTACACGCTGCGGCGCGCGGGCGTGCAGCCCGGTTCCGTGGTGAGCGTGACGGAGTCGCCCGGCGGTGTCCTGGTCGGCAGCAGCGGCGAGGCCGCGGAGCTGGGGGCCGATGTGGCGTCGCACGTCTTCGTCGCCAAGCGCTGACGGCGGCAGGCCGGCGCGAGGGCCCACGCCGCCGCCTTGGCGCGGGCCGCACCCGGAAGCGGGCCGGAGCCCTTGGGCCGTACCGCGGAAGTCGCGGTTTCGGCCGTAATGGCAGCGGCCGGGCGTATCGCGTGCCACGCTGGTCCAAGACTTGCCAGTCGGGTCCGCCTCCGGGGAGGGAGCGGTGCGATGCGCCCGTCGTACGGACAGCGGTCCACGCGCAGGTACGCAGATGTGGAGGGCCCCGGCGCCCATGGGCGCCGGGGCCTGTCCTCCCCCATGCCGACCCGGAGCCCCGAGCTCCCAGGGTCGGCTCCTTCGGACCGTTTTCCCCGAGCGGTCCGCCTCCCGCTGAAGATCTCCCCCCGGCGATGGGCGTCAATCCCTGAGGACGGTCACTCGAACGAGCGGTGTTATGCGCCGAGACCCTATTTTCGAATGCGGGTTCGATAGTCTGACGACGCTGCACGACGCGGACGGAAGAGGGGGTGCCAGGGACACATGGTGCGACGTATCGACGTAACCGGAACCGACGGCGTACGCCTGGCTGCCTGGGAGTTCGCCGAGCCACCCAAGGGGTACGGCGAGGGGGACGCGCTCCCCGGCGTCTTACTGCTCCACGGGCTCATGGGCCGCGCCTCGCACTGGGCGCCCACCGCCCGCTGGCTGGCCGAGCGCCATCGCGCGGTCGCCCTGGACCAGCGGGGCCACGGCCGCAGTGACAAGCCGGCCGAAGGCCCCTACACCCGCGAGGCGTACGTGGCCGACGCGGCGGCCGCCGTCGAGCAGCTCGGCCTCGGCCCGGTGACGCTCATCGGCCACTCCATGGGCGCCCTCACGGCCTGGCAGCTCGCCGCCGAGCGTCCGGACCTCGTCCGCGCCCTGGTCATCTGCGACATGCGGGCCTCGGCGCTGGGCGCCGCGTCCCAGCGGGAGTGGGAGGACTGGTTCCGGTCGTGGCCGCTCCCGTTCGCCACGCTCTCCGACGTCCGCAAGTGGTTCGGTGAGGACGATCCCTGGGTGGAGCGGCCCAATCCGGCGCGCGGCGCCTTCTTCGCCGAGGTCATGGCCGAGCGGGCGGACGGCTGGCGCCCGGTCTTCTCCCGCGCCCAGATGCTGAAGTCCCGCGAGACGTGGGTGCACGACGCCCACTGGGAGTCACTGGCCCAAGTCCACTGCCCGACCCTGGTGGTGCGCGGCCTGGACGGCGAACTGGGCCGGGCGGAGGCCCAGGAGATGGTCCGCGTCCTGCCCCACGGCCAGTACGCGGAGGTGCCCGACGCGGGCCACCTCGTCCACTACGACCGACCGGAGGCGTGGCGCCTGGCGATCGAACCGTTCCTGGACGGCGTCCTCACCCCCTGATCAGGGGCGCACGAAGGACACGTCCGCCGCCCGCGCGACGACCTCCACCTCGTCCCCCAACGCCCACTCCGCCACCCGCGACACCACCGGCGCCGGCACCATGTCACTGATGCCGGGCGCCGCCGGGATGTCCTGCGTGGCGTGGGCGTCATGCGGCAGAACGACCCGGTAGTCCAGGTCCAGGGCCGTCCGCGCGGTGGCGCTGACGCACATCTCCGACATCACGCCACAGAGGGCCAACTCCCGTACGCCCGCCGCGTCGAGCAGCTCCCGCAGCGGCGTCTCGTGGAACCCGTCGTCCACGGTCTTCCGGATCACCGAGTCACCCGCCTCGGGAGCGATGTGGAGCTCCCAGCCGGGCGTCCCGGCCTCGTCGTCCGCGCCGGGCGGCCCGTCGTTCTGCAACTGCACGATCACCGCCCCGGCCGCCCGCGCCCGGGCGATCAGGTCCTCGGTGTGCTTGAGCACCCGGCCCGCCTCGGGCACGGCGCCCCCTCCGGTGAGGAAGGCGGTCTGCATGTCGACGACGATCAGCGCCTGTACGGGGGCGGGCGCGATCCCGGTCATCGGGCGTCGACCGTACGGACGAAGGCGGCCCAGGCGGCGGGGGCCATGGTGAGGGCGGGGCGGGTGAGGTCCTTGGAGTCACGGACGTGGACGGTGTGGGGGCAGGTGGCGACCTCGACGCAGTCGCCGCCCTGGGGGCCGCTGTAAGAGGACTTGGTCCAGGAGACGGCGACCTCGACGCAATTGCCGCCCTGGTCGCCGCTGTAGCTGCTCTTGAACCAGTTGAGGTCGGTGCTCATAGCTCTCGTGCCACCTGTTCGATCAGTCTCGCGGAGTCTTCCGGGTCGAGGGCCTGCGCCCGCAAGGTGCCATACCGTGCGAAGGCATCACCGACGTCCGGCTGTTCGCTGAGAAAGTACCGGCCGCCCTGCCCCTCGACATAGACGAGTTGGCTGTGGGGCTCGGCGGTTTCCAGCAGGACGAAGGGGCCGTTCAGCCCTGCATGGGTCTGCCGACCCTCCGGCATCACCTGAGTCTCGACGTTCCGCAGCTCCCCGATGTCGAGGATGTGCAGCAGGTTCTTCCTGAGTGCGGCCCGGCCGGCGATGGGCTTGATGAGTGCTGCCTTCTCCAAGACGAAAGTCATGCGCGGCGCGGGCTTGCGGAAGAACACCTGGCGTCGGTCCAACCGCGCCGAAACCATCGCTTCGATCTCGTCGTCGTCAAGGGCCGGTACGGCGCTGTGGAAGACGCCCCGCATGTACTCCTCCACCTGGAGCAGACCGGGGATCAGGTGGGTCTCGTACGTATGGACGCCGACCGCCTTCGCCTCCTCCACCAGATAATCCTCGAACCACGCCGCCACCCCGCTCGCCGTGACCTCCTCCGCGACCTCCAACAGTGCACCTTGTGCACCCAGCAACTCATCCACCACCTCGACGAAGTTGCCCCTCGGGCGCCGCTCCCCGCGCTCGATCATCGCTACCTGGGACTTGGAATATCCCGTGTGCTGGCCCACCACCTGCTGCGATACCTTCGCCCGCTCGCGGTGGAACTTCAGCAGCCGTCCGAAGGCCTTCGCCGCCCCCGGACTCCCGTTGTTCCCGATGTTCACACCCAGCCTCCCCAAGTGCACAACCGCGCACAAACACCGTGTGGCGCTGGTCACAGTAAAGCCGCGCCGCAAAGCTGGCCGCATGAATCAGCGCAAGTCACTTGACAGGGTGCCGTCCTGGGTTCCCGCCTCCGGGCATTCGCTCCGTCATGCGGGCGTTCACTTCGACGCCGTACGTATCCCCGGTGTTCTCGGCGAGGACGTCGCGTACCGGCTCATGGACTTCACCGACTTCCAGGCCGGCCCGATCGTCCGTGAGCTGACGGGGGAGCGGTACCTCTACTTCCTGCTGCCGCCGCAGAGCGCGTCCGCGCTCGCCTGGCCGGCGCCCGCGCGGGCGTTGAGCCGGGACGGGCGGGGTGCGGCCTTCGTGGGGGTGCCCGCGTACGACGGGCTGACGTGGCCGCTGGACTGGAGATCGCGGCCGACGGAGGAAGTGCCGTTCGTGGAACCGGACTTGTTGCATGAAATGGTCCTACATGCTGTACGGTAACCGCGACATCACGCTCCGTTAAAAGGAGCGGTCCCCGGGGGTGCGCCAACACCGTCCGAGGACCTTCACCACTAGTGGACGGACTTCCACCAGAAATGCTTCGGCATGTTATCGCGCCGGTTCGGCGCTTCACCCAGATCTCCCACGATGTCGTACGGCATCCACGTCTCAACAGCGACGCGAAGATCCTGATCGTCCACGTCCAGGGGCTCCCCGAAGGCTCCGGCGCCAAGCCGCTCGGCGAGCACGCCGCCGACCTGGGCATGAAGCCCCGGGCGTACCAGCGGGCGAAGGAAGCGCTGGTGGCGTGCGGGTTCCTTCACGAGTGGAAGTGGCAGACGACGCGCGGGCGTTGGCTCACCGGTCAGCTGCTCGCGAACGTCCCTCTCACGAGTGAGGAGGCGAACCGGCTGAGGAGCGGAGTACCCCTCGATCCCGCACCGTCCGAGTCTCCGACTGCCGGTAAACGGACGGTCGGTAAAACGGCGGGCCGGAAACTCGGCGGTTCTCCTCCGGAAGACAAAGACGGTGAGAAGAACACTCCCCACCCACCCCCCGAAGCACCGGCACCGGCACCGGCACCGGCACCGGCACCAGAGCCGCAAGCGGCCCCGGAACCGGCCCCGGAACAGGTCACGGCCCCGGCCGCTCCCGTGGAACCGGAAGTGGCCGAGGCCGAGAGGGTGTTGCTGACGCTGCGGCACAGCCACCGGGAACTCCTGCTGGGTTTCCGCGAGGTCCGGGGTCTTGCCGAGCTGGCTGCGGAGTGGCTGCGAGCGGGAGTCAGTGCCGCCGATCTGCGGCACGCCCTGACATCCTCGCTGCCCCGCGACGGGGTCCGTTCGGCGGTGGGCTTCCTGCGGCATCGCCTGATCCAGAAGCTGCCCATCGCCCCGCCGCGTCCGGCGGGGCCCGCTCCGGGAGCTCTGGTCGCCTGCGAGGGACCCGGTGACGACCATGTCTTCCGGCCTGTCGGCGACGAGACGCACTGCCCTCGCTGCCGGTCGCAGGCTGCCGGTCGTGGAGCCGGCCGTCCGGCCGAGCACCTGGCCAGGGCGTCCTGGCGGGCACTCGTGGCGGAAGCCGCGGGGACCACTTAGGGCGTCAGAACGAGAAGACCGTGCCGCCCGCCATGGTGCCCACCATCTCGCACGGGTTGCCGTACGTGGCCGACCAGCGGACCCGCTTGCCCTGCCACACGCCGTCGCTGGTGACCGTGACCGGGTCCCAGATGCGCGTACAGCGGACGTTGCTCGGTCCCGCGGTCAGCTGGGTGAAGCTGCCGTCGACCGCGGCCAGTTCCGCGCAGGCCTGCTCGGGCGCGGGGTGGGTGCCGCTCGGGGTGGGGGCGCAGTTCAGAGTGACGGCTCGCTGGACCGTGGCCGTCGAGGCCTTCTCGCCCTTGGCGATCGTGAGGACGAGCGCCGAAGGGGCGTAGAGGGAGGCCGGCCGCACGGGCTCGGCGTGTGCGATGCCCGCTGTGGCCGTGCTGAGGAGCGCGAGGCCGGTCACGGTGGCGGCAGTGGTGGCGCCGATTGTGTTGCGGAGGTAACGCACGAGTTTTTCCCTTTCGAGTGTGGGTGCGATTGCGGACAGGAGTCTTGCTGGCGCGGAGGGTGATCGCACATCGAGCGCCGGTTTCCGGCCGCATACGTTCCGGATGCCCGACCGACTGGTCGTTCGGGCAGTTGAGAGGCGGCTTCAGGGGCCAAGGAGGGGCGTCCAGCATGTGGACTCTCCGGCTTGGTTCAATCTCGTACGAGCTGCTGACCTGCGCGTATTCAGAATTGATTGTGTGTTGAAAGAGTGAAGATGGGAGCCGGTCGACCGGAAACCCACGCCCCTCAGCCGTCTGTCGGGCTCAACCCTTGCTTACTGCCGTCAGGATTTCCGGCAACCGCGCCGACACCTGCGGCGCCGCGATCCGCAGCCCCGCCCAGGCGATGACCGCGCCGTACGCGGTGCCCGCCGGCAGGAGCAGCCACAGCCACGCCTCCAGGTCCGCCGCGTGCAGCCAGACCGTCACGGCGATCACCGGCGCACACAGCAGCCCCGCCGCGACCATCCCGCCCATGATGGAGATCCAGGCCAGCCCGGCCTGCCCCGGTGCCACGTTCTTGTAGCCGCTGTCCTGCGGGATGGAGTACGGGAATCGCGCCGAGGCCACCGCCCCGGTGGCCAGCATCGCGCCGAGCAGCGCCAGGGCGACGCCGAGCGCGTCCGGCAGGGACCGCCAGTCGCCCAGGACCGCGGCGGTCGCGCCCATGACCAGCGCCGTGAACGGCAGAGTGATCGCCAGCAGCGCGAGCGCCCGCGCCCGCAACTCGACGTACGCGTCCTGCGGTGTGGAGATCGTCTGCGCCACCATCCAGAAGGCCGAGGTGTCCTGGCCGAACTGGTTGTACATCAGGATGCCGAGCATCCCGGAGGCGAAGCAGCCGAGGTAGACGGACCCGGAGCCCTGAAGGGCGTTGAACAGCGGGACGATCAGCCCGATCGCGAGCGAGGCGACCCAGGCCGCCTTGGTCTTCGGATCGCGCCACGCGTAGCGCAGACTGCGCTGCATCACCGTGCCCGTACGGCCCTCGGGCAGCAGCCGCCCGACGCCGGACGCCGACTCCTTGCGCGCCGGTCCGGCGCCTTGCAGGGTCGAGCCGTCCGGCGCGGTCATGAGCTTGACGAGGCTGCGCTGCCACACGTACAGCAGCAGTCCCAACGCGGCGACGGTGAGCAGGAGCTGGGTGGCCGCGGTGGTGTACGCGCCCTCGCTCGCCGCGCGCACCGCGCCGACCGCCGACGCCGGCGGGAGCCACTGCACGACATCCGCCACCGGGTCGAGGGCCGCCAGGCCGCCCCCGTCGCCGCTGCCGAGCCGCTGTGCGCCGAAGTTGACTACCTGGATCCCCACGGCGACGATCAGGCCGCTCAGGACGGCGAGGTCACGGCCCTTGCGGGAGGTCAGCAGCCGGATGTTGGCCGCGGCGACGGCCCTCGCCAACGCCACGCAGACCAGCAGGACCAGGGGTACGGCCAGGACCGCGACCGTCACGGCGAGGGCGCCCCGCGCCAGGGCGACCCCCGAGCCCACCGCCGCGCTCAGGGTGAACAGCGGGCCGACGCCCACCAGGGACGACACCAGCAACGCCCGTACCAGCTGCCCCGGCCGCAACGGCAGCATCACCAGGCGTGTGGGGTCCAGCGTCTCGTCGCCGCTGGGGAAGAACAGCGGCATCACCGCCCAGCCGACCGCGAGAACTCCGGTGAGCAGCACGGCGAGCGCTCCGGCGTGCGCGTTGCCGCGCAGCAGGACCAGTCCGAGGAGCAGTCCGGCGGCGGCGAGCAGGGTGAGGACGACGGACGTGACGTAAGCGGCGGTACGGCTGGAGGACTGGCGCAGACCGTTGCGCAGCAGCGACAGCTTCAGCCGGACGAAGAGGGGGGTGAGGGAGGCCGTGGTGGGCGGGACGGGCGCCTGGGGGGAGACGGTGCGGGTACTCATCGCGCCGGACCGCCCAGCCAGTCGAGGGACTCCCCCGCGTCGCGGCCCTGCGCTCCGACGAGTTCGAGGAACGCGCTCTGCAGGGACGGGGCCGAGCCGCGTACCTGTTCCAGCGTGCCCTGCGCGCGGATCTGCCCGGCCGCCATGACCGCGACCCAGTCGCACAGGGACTCCACCAGCTCCATCACATGGCTGGAGAAGACGACGGTCGCGCCGGAGGCGGTGTAACGCTCCAGGACGCCCCGGATGGTCTGTGCGGAGACCGGATCGACCCCTTCGAAGGGCTCGTCGAGGAAGAGGACCTGGGGGTTGTGCAGCAGGGCCGCCGCGAGGCCGATCTTCTTGCGCATACCGGTGGAGTAGTCCACGACCAGCTTGTGCTGCGCCCCCGACAGGTCGAGTACGTCCAGGAGCTGGGCGGCCCGTTTGTCGACCTCGGCGCCGGGCAGCCCCCGCAGCCGCCCGGTGTACGCGAGGAGTTCGCGGCCCGACAGCCGGTCGAAGAGCCGCAGCCCCTCGGGGAGGACGCCGATCCTGGACTTCACGGCGACGGGGTCGCGCCAGACGTCGTGCCCGCCGACCTCGACCGTGCCCTGGTCCGGCCGGAGCAGACCGGTCACCATCGACAGGGTGGTGGTCTTGCCCGCGCCGTTCGGCCCGACGAGGCCGATGAACTGGCCCGAGGGCAGGACGAGATCGATGCCGGCCACGGCGATCTGTGGCCCGAACCGTTTCCAGAGCCCTTCGACGCGAACGGCGGGCGGCGTCGTTTCCGACGCTTCGCCCGCCTCTTCCGTAGCCTCTTCCGCCTCTTTGCCAACTGTCCCGTCAGGCATGTGCTCAGCCCTTCGATCGTCCCCGTTCGCCCGGGGGCAACCTTACGGTCGGCGAGCGCGCGCCGCTGCTGCCTCGCGTCCGCAGGCGTAGGCCAGGGGGCTGATCAGCTCCTCCGCGTCCGGCAGCCACCGGTTGGCGGGGGTGGGGCGGCGGGCCCACTGGACAGCACCGTGGCCGCCGACCCGGGTCGGCGGCGCCGCGACGTAGTGCCCTTCGCCGCGACCGATCAGATCGATGGCACTGGCGCTCCAGCCGAGCTTGCGGACCAGGTCCGGGACCTTGGCGGCCGCGCCCGGCAGGACGAAGAACAGCATCCGGCGGTCGGGGGTGCAGGTGACCGGGCCGAGGGTGAGGTCCATCCGCTCCATCCTGGCGAGCGCCAGGAACCCGGCCGACTCGGGCACGTCGAGCGCGTCGAAGGTCCGTCCGGTCGGCAGCAGGATCGACGCCTTGGGGGTCTTGCCCCACAGCCGGCGGGCCGCCACGGCGCTGCCGGTGGCCTGCGTCGCCCAGTCCGGCCTGGCCGGGTGGGCGCCGGGGGCGGGGCAGGCGTCCGCGCCGCACGAGCACTTCTCCGCCCCGTCCACCGCCTCCAGCCAGGTGCCGGGGAACACGTCCCAGTGCCGCTCTTCCGCGTACCGCACGGCGCTGTCCAGCAGCTGTTCACCTCGCTGCTTGGGGATCTGTGCGGCTTCCGTGACTCCGATGGTCTCTTCCACGAAGAGCACAACTCCCGCCACCACCTCGGGTTACGGGCGCGGCGCGCCGGGGGTCGGTGCATCGATCCTGCATATGGGGCGCATGGGTGCACGGGCGGGGGCGCGCGTGCGGGTGGGGAGCGGTGGGCGGGTAGCCAGAACCGGTGAGGCGTCGATGCGGCCGCCGCGTCGTTGATCATCCGTACCGCCAGAACGACCGGAACCACCGGAACCACCGGAACCACCCGTAGTGCCCGATGTTTTATGAACTTTCTGGATCGGGCGAACTTTCGGCATTGGTGCGTACACATCTGCATTGACCGCATATTCGCCGGGCAGTGATCACGCCAGTGATCGCTCACGGCCTCAGGGGGTAGTCATGGCAGCCAGGCCTCTCGTCGCTCGTCAGCCCAATGAACGGCTGCAGGCGCTCATTCAGGAAGCCGGGTGCTCCAACGCAGGGCTCGCCCGGCGGGTCAACATGGTCGGCGCGGAGCGCGGCCTCGATCTGCGGTACGACAAGACATCGGTGGCCCGTTGGCTGCGCGGACAGCAGCCGCGCGGCCGGGCGCCGGGCATCATCGCGGAGGCGCTCGGGCGGAAGCTGGGGCGTACGGTCACGATCGACGAGATCGGAATGGCCAACGGCAAGAACCTCGCGTCGGGCGTGGGGCTGCAGTTCTCACCGACCGTGCTGGGCGCGATCGAGCAGGTCTGCGAGTTGTGGCGCAGTGACGTGGGCCGGCGGGACTTCCTGTCGGGGTCGACGGTCGCCGCGTCGGCGCTGGTGGAGCCGAGCCGGGACTGGCTGATCACGGGCGCGGACGCGCAGGTGGCGCGGTCGGCCGGGGCGGCCGGGGCGCGGGTGGGCGTCTCGGACGTGGAGGCGGTGCTCGCGATGACCCAGGCGCTGGTGGATCTCGACCATCGTTTCGGCAGCGGGCATGTGCGTCCGGTGGTCGTGCACTACCTCAACAGTGTGGTGTCGGGGCTGCTTTCGGGGTCGTACCGGGAGTCGGTGGGACGACGGCTGTTCGCGGCGGTGGCGCGGCTGACGGAGCTGGCCGGGTACATGGCGGTGGACACCGGTCAGCCGGGTCTGGCGCAGCGGTACTACATCCAGGCGCTGCGGCTCGCGCAGGCGGCGGGGGACCGGGGGTACGGCGGCTATGTGCTGGCCGCGTCGATGAGTCATCTCGCGGCGCAGCTCGGGAACCCGCGGGAGATCGCGCAGTTGGCGAGGGCTGCGCAGGAGGGGGCGCGCGGGCAGGTGACGCCTCGTGCGGAGGCGATGTTCCTGGCGGCGGAGGCGCGCGGGCACGCGCTGCTGGGTGACGCCCGGACCTGCCAGGAGGTGGCGGGGAGGGCGCTGGCGGCGCTGGACCGGGCCGATCCGGACGCGGGGGACGACCCGGTGTGGATCGCCCACTTCGACCACGCGTATCTCTCGGACGAACTGGCGCACTGCCACCGGGACCTGGGGCAGCCCGACGCGGCGGCCCGGGCGGCGGCGGACTCGCTCGACGGGCACCCCGAGTCGCGGGCCAGGCGCCGGGCGATCGGTCTGATCCTGCTGGCTTCGGCGCAGGTGCAGCAGCGTGAGGTGGAGCAGGCGTGCCACACCGGCACGAGGGCGCTGGAGCTGCTCGGCACGCTGCGGTCGATGCGGGGTGCGGAGTATCTGGAGGATCTGCAGCTGCGGTTGGAGCCGTACGGGAGGGAGCCGTCGGTGCGTGAGTTCTCGGCCCGTCTGGAGATCCAGGCGGCGTAGGGGTGGGGGGCCGCCAACGGCCCCCCATACTTGACAAATTGTTGAATCGATCATTGCTGTCGCTTACAACTATCAGCAGCCTGGGCGCGCCTCGGAAATGGAAGTTAGTTTCCGAAATCCGTACCGGCTTGCTGATAGGACACACGATGAGCGCCCGCCCCTGGTTGATCGACATCCACCACCACGCCATGCCCGAGGCCTTCGTGCGGGCGCTGCCGAGCGGTGTGCCGCTGCCCGGTGTCGACTACCCGGCCTGGACCGCCGAGCGCAGCCTCGAAATCATGGACGACAACGCCATCGAGGCGTCCGTCCTGTCCATCACCGCGCCCGGCATCCACTTCGGCGACGCCGGGGCCACGCGCCGCGCCGCCCGCGAGGTCAACGAGTCGTTCGCCGAGATCGTCCGCGAACGGCCCACCCGCTTCGGCGCGTTCGCCGTCCTTCCGCTGCCCGACGCCGCCGCGTCCAAGGAAGAACTCGCCTACGCCCTCGACGAGCTGAAGCTCGACGGCGTCGGCCTCTTCTCCAGCTACGGCGACCGCTACCTCGGCGACCCCGAGTTCGAGCCGGTCCTCGCCGAGCTCGCCGAGCGAGGGGTCCCCGTGCACGTCCACCCGATGAGCCCGCCCGCCAAGGACGTCCGCTCCTTCGATCTGCCGCCTTCGCTCTACGACTTCGTCTTCGAGACCACCCGTACCGTCGCCGGCCTGCTCTTCAACGGTGTCCTCGACCGGCTCCCCGACCTGAAGCTGATCCTGTCCCACGCCGGTGGCACCGTGCCCTTCCTGGCCAAGCGCCTCACCTACGGGCCCACCATCGGCGCCCACCTCAAGGACCGCCAGCCCGCCGACCTCATCGGGTCGCTGCGCCGGCTGTACTACGACACGGCGATGTCGGCGAACGAGTTCGCGCTGCCCACCCTGGACCGGCTCGTCGACCCGACGCACGTCCTCTTCGGCACCGACTTCCCCTTCATGAAGCAGCCCGAGGTGGCCGAGTCCCGGGCGGGCATCGAGGCGCACACCGGCTGGACCGGCGAACAGCGCGCACTGGTCGAGCGCGGGAACGCGCTGCGGCTCTTCCCCGCCCTCGCCCAGCGGCTGTCCGACAAGGCCGGCGCGTGAGCGGCGACGAGCGCACCGGCCTGTGGCTGGGCAGCCTCCTCGACGAGGCAGTGGTCCGGCGTCCCGACGGGATCGTCGTGATCGACCACCAGCTCGACGCCCTGCCCGACGCGCGCCGCAAGATGTCCGTGGCCGAACTCGCCGGATTCGTCGCCGACATGTCCGCCCGGCTGTGGGCGGCGGGCGTGCGCCCCGGTGACCACATCGCGCTGCACAAGTCGGCCAACTTCGACCTCTGCATCCTGGCCTGCGCCGCCGCCCGCATCGGGGCCGTGCCCGCGATGCTGTCGCCCGCGCTCGACCGCGACACCGTCGCCGTACTGCTGCGCCGCCTCGGCCGCCCGCACCTGCTGACCGACACGGCCAAGCTCACCGGCGACCTGGCCGGAACCGACCTCACGGACCTCGCCTGCACGGTGATTGTCCCGGCCGGACGGCACCCCGGCGCGGTGTCCCTGGCGGACCTCGCCGGCGCGCCCGCCGTCGACGCCGTGCGCACCGGGCCCGAGAGTCCGGCGCTGATGACCCACACCTCGGGCACCACCGGCATTCCCAAGCTCGTGGTGCACACGGCCCGCTCCCTGCTCGGGCGGCTGCGCCCGCAGGAACGGCTCGCCTCCGCCATCCGTGAGGACGAACGTGCCCTGATCCACGTCTCGTTCGTGCACTCGCGGCTCTTCCTGGCGCTCGCCGTCCTGCTGCCGCGCGGAAACCCCGCCATCGTGCTGCGCGAGGGCGACCCGGAGCACGTCGCCGCGCTCTGCGCCAAGACCGAGCCCGGCCTCCTGGAGACCCACCCCAACAGCTTCATGGAGTGGGAGCACCTGGCCGACGACCCGCGCAAACCCTTCGCGACGGTCAAGTACTTCAGCTCGACCTTCGACGCCATCCACCCCGGCACGATCCAGCGGCTCCTCGCCGCCTCCGAACGCCGCTTCCCGCTCTTCCACCAGCTGTACGGGCAGAGCGAGTGCGGGCCCGTCGCCGGGCGCCCCTACACCCGTCGCGGCGCCGCGGACATCGACGGCCGCTGCCTGGGCCGCCCGCTGCCGGGGACCTCGCGGATCCGGGTGGTCGCCCGCGACGGCGCCGAGCCGGGACCGGACACCCCGGGCCACATCGAAGTACGCACCCCCGGACGGGCCCTGACCTACCACGGCGAGGACGAGCGCTACCGGAGGCAGGTCGACGGCGAGTGGTGGCGGACGGGCGACGTCGGCTACCTCAGCCCCAAGGGCTGCGTCCATCTCCTGGACCGCGAAGTCGATCTGATCCCGTCCCTGCGCTCGACGCTGGAGGCCGAGGACACCGTCCTCGGCCGGCTGCCCGAACTGACCGAGCTGGTCTTCGTCCCGGGCGCCGGGAAGGAGCCGGTGCCGGTGCTCTGCACCCGCGACGACCTTCCGCTGGACCTCGACCGGTGGCGCGCCGCCGTCGCCGACCTGCCCGCGGACCTGGCACCGCCCGTACAGCTGCGGCTCGCGGACCTGCCCCGTACGGCGACCTCGAAGATCCGGCGCCTGGAGCTGGCCGCGCGGCTCGGCTCCGGCGAGGACCGGCCGTCCCCCGCGGCCGTCGCCTGACCGGGTCGCCGCGCCCACCCCGCCCCACCGCGGGACGCCCCCGGGGCGCGGCGCCCCCCACCTCACCGAAGAAAGGCAATCCGGCATGACCGGCAACACAGCATCCACCGGTACGAAGAGCGGCAGCGCCGGGACGGAAACTGGCGGTACGCCCAGAGGCGGCGTACGCCTGGCCGTCGCATGGGCGACCAACTTCATGATCGGGCTGGCGCTCTACATGGTCACGCCGCTGATGCCGAGCATCGGCGACGACTACGGCCTCACCCCCAACGGCATGGGCCTCATGGCCACCAGCTTCTCCGTGGCCTACTTCCTCGCCGCGCTGCTCCTCGGCAGCCTCGCCGGCCGCATCGGACAGCGCCGCATGCTGGTCCTCGCCATGGCCGTCTTCGCTCTCGCCAACCTGGGCACCGCCCTGGCCCCCGACTACACCTGGGTCGTCATCACCCGGGTCGTCTCCGGCGCGGCGGCCGGCGCGGCCAGCCCCACGCTGTACGCCCTCACCAGCCTGATGGCCCCGCCGGAACGGCGCGCCCGCTGGATGGCCGTGACCGTCTCCGGGCTGCTCTCCGCGCTGTGGGCGGGCGCCCCGATCGGCGCCGCGCTCGTCGACCACGTCGGCTGGCGCGCCATCTTCGGCGCGATGGGCGTCATCGCGGTCGTCCTGGTCGCGGTGAACCTGAAGGCCTGGCCGGCCGTCGTTCCCGCACCCGAGGGCGCCGAGGAGGGTGCCTTCTCCAAGGGCTTCGCGATCGTCGCCGTCTCCGTGTGCGGGCTGTGGGCCGCCGCCGTCTACGGCCTCTACACCTTCCTCGGTGTCGCACTCGACACCTCCCCGATGGACGGCGCCACTCCGTGGCTGCTCGGCTGCTACGGCGTCGGGGCCATCGCCGGCATCTTCCTCGGCGGCCGCTGGGCAGACACCAAGGGCGCCGGCCGCACCCTGACCGCCGCGCTTCTCGGGCTCTCCGTGCTGGAGTTCGTCGTCGCGCTGGCGTTCGGCGCCGAGACCTCCGTCGGCGTCGGCCTGGCGCTGCTCGTCTTCGCCTTCGCCGCGTTCGCCGCCTTCCCGGCCCAGCAGAGCCGTCTCGTCCAGCTCTTCCCGCGGCAGGTCAGTGCCGTACTGGCGTGGAACAGCGCCGCGCTGTTCCTCGGCATCTCGGTCGCCGCGGGCATCGGCGGCGCCGTGATCAGCGCCTTCTCCTTTCCGTGGCTGCTGGCCGGCTGCGGAGCCGTCGGCCTGATCGCCGTCGTGGTCAGCCGCATCGGTGCCCCGCGCGCGGTCCGGGCCGACTGAGCCCGACCGCGACGCACACCTGAGCGGAGGCGCTGCCGTCCCGGCGCCCCCGCCCACCGCCGGCCCGCTCCCCGGGCCGGCTCCCCGTGCGACGGCGCGCCATGCCGTCGCCCACCAGGTTCGAAGGGACGCAGCAGAACATGTCGAAGATAATCGTCGCCGGCGGAGGGATCGGCGGGCTGGCAGCGGCGGTGGGCCTCGCCGGACGCGGCCACCGGGTGACCGTCCTCGAACGCCGCGAGGAGTTCTCCGAATACGGCGCCGGCATCCAACTGGGACCCAACGCCTTCCACGCCCTGGACCGTCTCGGGGTCGGGGACGCCGTCCGTGCCCGCGCCGTCTTCATCGACGCGCTCCAGCTCATGGACGGCACCACGGGCGAACGCGTGGTCCGGCTCCCGCTGACCGCGGCGTACCGGGAGCGGTTCGGCAATCCGTACGCGGTCGTGCACCGGGGCGATCTCTACCAGCCGCTGCTGGACGCCGCCCGGGCCTGCGACCGGATCGAGCTGCGCACCGGCAGCGGTGTCGTCGGCTACGAGCAGGACCACGAGCGCGCCTGGGCGGTCACCGACGACGGCGCCCGCCACGGCGGAGCCGCCGTCATCGGCGCCGACGGCATCCGCTCGGCGATCCGCCGCCGGATGATCGGCGACGGCGAGCCGCGCGTCTCGGGACACACCATCCACCGGTCGGTGATCCCCATGGAGAACGTCCCCGCGGAGCTGCGCACCAACGCGGTCACCCTCTGGGCCGGGCCCAGGTGGCACTTCGTCCACTACGCCATCGACGGCGGCCGTTCCCTCAACCTCGCGGCGACCCGCGACGACGGCGCCACCGAGGCGGTCGTGGCCCGGCCGGCCGCCCGCGACCACGTCCTCGGCGAGTTCGCGGGGATGAGCGAGCGGGCCCGGGCGCTCCTGGAGCTCGGCGAGTCGTGGCGTTCATGGGTGCTGTGCGACCGGGACCCGGTCGAGGACTGGTCCGACGGCAGGGTCGCGCTCCTCGGTGACGCCGCGCACCCGATGCTCCAATACGCCGCCCAGGGCGCCTGCATGGCGCTGGAGGACGCCGTCGTCCTCGGCGAGCTCCTCGACTGCGACCACACGGTGCCGCAGCGTCTGGAGAAGTACGTCGCCGAGCGGCGCGAACGGACGGCCCGCACCCAGCACCTCGCCCGTGAGCTGGGGCGTCAGCTGTACCACCCGGCCGGCGCGGAGGCGGTGGCACGCAACGTGATGCTGTCGGCAATGTCCGACGACGATCTCCACGACGCGGTGGAGTGGCTGCACGGTGGCGGCGGCATGCGCCGGCTCGCGAGCGCGGGGCACAGGCAGGGTTGATAACAGCGCCCTTCCCGGGGTTCTTGTTACCGGGGTCACACGCGTGTGCGGAGCCCTGGATGCACCCGGTAGCGTGAGCCGACGATTCCGTAGGTTGATGGGTAGGAGTCCCGGTGACGCAAAGCGGACAGGGCCAGGAGCCGCAGCTTCCGGCGGTGCGGCCCGCGCGCGAAGGTGTCGTGCTGCCGTCCGACGGCAGCGAGCCCTGGGTGGCCGGTGGCGCGGGTGACCGTGCCGCGCCGGCCGGCGGCCTGCCCTGGGGCGGCGCGTGGGGCCCGGGAGAGCAGCAGGGACCGCCCGCGCAGCCCCCGGCCCAGCAGCCCGCCCAGCCCTACGGAGCGCAGCCGTTGCCGCCGGAGGCCGTTCCCGGGGTGACGGGGGCCGACGCGACGCAGTACCTGCCGCCGGTGCCGTCCGGTGCGTACGGGGCGGGCGCGTCGCCGCTGCCTCCGCAGGCGTCCGCGTCCCCGCCCGAGCCGTCCGGCGCGGAGGCGACCCAGTACCTGCCGCCGGTCGGCCCCGGCGCGATGCCGCCGGCCGGGGGCCCGATGCCGGGTCCCATGCCGGGTCCCATGCCGGGTCCCATGCCGGGCGGCACCCCGGAGGAACGGCCCACGGAATCCACCCAGTTCCTGGGCACCGGTCCGCTCGTGCCGCCCGCCGCCTCGAACGCCGACTCCGAAGCCACCCAGTACATAGCCCCCATACCGGCACAGGGCATCCCCACTCCGCCCCCCGGAGCGCCGTACGGCATCCGGCCCGGCACGCCCGACGAGCGTCAGCCCCCGGCCGAGTTCGACAGCCTCTTCCGCAGCGACTCGACCCAGCAGATGCCGCAGCCGGCTCCGCAGCAGCCGCAGTTCCGGCAGCCGCCGCCCGCGTACCAGCAGCAGGCGCCGCAGCAGCAGTACCAGCGCGCGCCGTACGAGCCGCAGCCCTACGACTCCGAGCCCGACGAGGGCCGCCGTAAGTCGCCCGTCGCGCTGATCGCCGCCGTCGTCATCGGCTGCACGGTCGTGGGCCTCGGCGCGGGCGCCCTGCTCAGCGGCGGCGACGACAAGGACAAGGGCGCCGGCCAGACCGTGGCGTCCAGCTCCCAGGCGCCGTCCGGCGACCCCACGAAGAAGGCCGTCGACCCGGCCGAGCAGCAGGCGAAGGAGCTCGACAAGCTCCTTGCCGACAGCAACAACAGCCGTGCGGCGGTGATCCGTTCGGTGGAGAACATCAAGAAGTGCGACAACCTCGACCAGGCGGCAAGCGATCTGCGGGGCGCGGCCGCGCAGCGCCGCAGCCTGGTCACCCGGCTCGAAGGCATCACCGTCGACAAGCTCCCGCAGAACGCGGAGCTGACGGCAGCGCTCACCAAGGCCTGGCAGGCGTCGGCCTCCGCCGACGACCACTACGCCGCCTGGGCGGGCCAGGTGAAGGGCAAGAAGGGCTGCAAGGACGGCAAGGCGCGCACCACGCCGCAGACGGGGCTGGCCACCAGGGCGAGTGGTGAGGCGACGGCGGCGAAGAAGGACGCGTCGACGCGGTGGAACGCGATCGCCGAGCGGTACGGCCTGACCAAGCGCGGCTCGACGCAGTTGTAGGACGCAGCTGGACGACGCGTTTGCGGGACGCGGCGGCGGGCCGCCGCTACGGCGTTCCGCCCACCGTCTCGGCGACGTCCACGAAGCCCGGCTTCTGCGCCACCAGTTGGCCCTGGCGCACGACTTGGAACGTCACCTGGTGGTTGACGAGCCTCGGCATCCCGGCGGTGCCGAGCATGTCCGCATAGCGCCAGCGCAGCGGCGGGGTGAGGCCGCCGGTGTCGACCCGGACGCCCTTGTCGAGGGCGCGGGTGACCTTGGCCGGAGTGACGGTCTCGGTGTCGAGCGACTCGACGACCCGCTTGAACACCGTGTACGCGATCCATGTGGTCTGCACCCCGGCGTCGGCCGGGTCGATCCGGTTGTCGCCGAAGGCGTGCTTGCGGATCACCTTGCGCATCGGCTCCCAGCGCACGTCCCCCGCGTCGGGGTACCAACCGGTGACGTACGCCCCCTCGTAGAGGCTGTTCGCCCCGCCCGTGCGGTCCACGAGCTGCTGACCGACGCTGCCGAGGACCGAGGAGACGCGGACCTTCCGCCCGTCCGAGGGGAGCCGGCGGAAGGAGTCGAAGAAGCTCTGGGTGTGCTCGCCCAGTACGGCGGTGACGCAGCCGTCCTCATTGCCGGCCCGGCTGCGGGCCCGGCGGGCCTGCTCGATGTACTCGTCGGCGTCCTCGACGGCCGGGATGTCGACGGCGGTGCGGTGACTGCCGTGGCGCAGGCCCGAGTTGAGGAGGTCGGGCATCTTGTCGCCGGTGATGGTGTCGGGCCGGACGAGCGAGACCCGGCGGCACTGGTCGGCCAGCTGCATGCCGTGGCCGGCGATGAGGGCGGCCTGGCCGCCGTTGACCGGGTAGGAGAGGTAGCTGGTGAACTCCTCGTCGGTGGTGCCGTAACCGCCGATGTAGGGGATGCCGGCGACTTCCAGGGGTGTCATGAAGGCGCGGCCGTTCTGGCTGTACGAGCCGACGACGGCGGTGACGTTCTCCCTCACCGCGCGCCGTGCGCACGCGGCCGCCCCGGCGGTGGTGTTCCCCTCGTTGCACGTGAGCACGCGCAGCTCGTGGCCGTCGATGCCGCCGTTGGCGTTCACCCAGCGCGCGTACGCCTGGGCCATGGCGGGCATACCCGGCATATTGGTTGCTTTTGTGCCATCGGGGGCCCAGGTCATCACGGTGACGGGCTCCCTGGAGCCCCCCGTGGCCCCAGGGAGTGCGCCGCAGGCGGTGAGGAGAGCCGCGCCGGCCGCCATCGCCGCCGTACACGCGAGCAGTGAGGTCACGGGCCTGGAGGAGCGGGAAGTGGAGGGGCGTCGCCTACCGGTCATGGTCATGCACAATTCCGCCCCACGGGTAACGCAGCAGTGAGCATGGTTCAACGGTGGGTGACAGGAAGGTGAATTGCGGGGGCTGGTCAGCAGGTGCGAGGGGGGAACGTACGATCGAAACGTGTCCAGTTCGGTGAACTCTTCCCGTCGCGGCCGTCGCTCCTCCACCATGGGCGGCATGCCGCTCAACGACATGCCGTGGTGGCGCTGGCGCAGCAACGTGCGCTCGGCGCTGCACATGCTTTCCGATCCCGTCTTCCACCAGGACACCTGGCTGGCGGGCCACGAGGGGTACGGCGACGTGACCGACGCCGTCTACCGGCTGGTGGAGGACACCTGGCTCGACAACTGGTCGGCCGAGAAGTACGTCGGGACGATCTTCCGCGACTCCGGCGAGGCCGCGCTCGTCGACGTCGCCGTGCTGCGGGTGCTCCGGATCATGCACCAGGTCGGCCCGGACGCCCCCGTCTCCGCGTACATGGAGCACCACGGCTGGCCGGAGGCGGTACGGGCGGCCCGCGAGGCGCACGTGCGGCTGGCGGCGAGCGACGGGGACGACCCGGACGCGCCGCCGCGTTCCCTGGACATCCTGCGGATCATGAACAGGTCCGCCTGACGGACCGGCGTCCGCCGTGCGCGGCGGGATGTGGCATCCTGCGAGGATGACCGACCAGTACGTCCTCACGCTTTCCAGCCCTGACAAGCAGGGCATTGTGCACGCCGTGTCGAGCTATCTGTTCATCACGGGATGCAACATCGAGGACAGTCAGCAGTTCGGAGACCGGGACACCGGTCTGTTCTTCATGCGCGTCCACTTCTCGGCCGAGGCACCGGTGACCGTGGAGAAGCTGCGCGCCAGCTTCGCCGCCGTCGGCGACTCCTTCCAGATGGACTGGCAGATCCACCGGGCCGACGAGCGGATGCGCGTCGTGCTGATGGTGTCGAAGTTCGGGCACTGCCTGAACGATCTCCTCTTCCGCCACCGGATCGGCGCGCTGCCGGTCGAGATCGTGGCCGTGGTGTCCAACCACACCGACTTCGCCGAGCTCGTCGCCTCGTACGACGTGCCCTTCCACCACATCCCGGTCACCAAGGACACCAAGGAGCAGGCCGAGGCCGAGCTGCTCGAACTGGTCCGGGCCGAGAACGTGGAACTGGTCGTCCTGGCCCGCTACATGCAGGTGCTCTCGGACGATCTGTGCAAGCAGCTCAGCGGCCGGATCATCAACATCCACCACTCCTTCCTGCCGAGCTTCAAGGGCGCCAAGCCCTACCACCAGGCGCACGCCCGCGGTGTGAAGCTGATCGGCGCGACCGCGCACTATGTGACGGCCGACCTCGACGAGGGCCCGATCATCGAGCAGGAGGTCGAGCGGGTGGGCCATGACGTCACCCCGGACCAGCTGGTCGCGGTCGGCCGGGACGTGGAGTGCCAGGCGCTCGCGCGCGCGGTGAAGTGGCACGCGGAGCGCCGCATCCTGCTCAACGGCCGCCGCACGGTCGTCTTCACCTAGGCCCCTTCACCCATGCCCGGCCCCCTCGGCGAACACGGGGGCCTACAGCCTGCTGAGGGACGCGGCCGCGAACAGGACGTCCCTGATCGCCTCCCGGTCGCCGTCCTGGCCGGCGGCCGCCTCCTCCGGGGAGACATGGCCCGCCACGAGCTGACAGAACTCCACGCCGTCCATCGCCACCTGGGCCACCGCCCGGTCCGGTGAGCCCAGGGCGGCGGGCGAGTCCAGAGCGATGTACCAGTGGCCGCCGCCCGAGCCCTCGACCTCCAGATGGAGCGAGCGGCCCGGGGCGCCCGCGGCCACCAGGTGCCGGGCGGGCGCCGCGAGTCCGCTGCGGCGGCGGTCGGCGAGCGCGGCGGGAAGCAGCCGCGCGGCCAGGTCGATCATGCCGTGCAGATGCGCGCCGCTCGGCGGGTCGTACGGGTAGTCCACCGCGGCCGCGATGTCGTCCGCGTGCAACCAGCACTCGAAGGCCCGGTCGAGCAGCGAGTCCCGCAGCGGCAGGGCGAAGTCCCCGTAGGAGACCGACAGTTCGGCGACCCCGCGGCCCGCGAAGGAGACCGTACGGATCAGGGTGTGGCTCTGGTCCCGCCAGGGGCCGCGGACGGTTCTGGTGGGCGGGAAGTGGGCGTCGCGCCAGTACGCCTCGGTGCGCTCGGTCGGCGAGCGCGTCGCGTAGGCCGAGGGCGGGTTCGAGGCCGGCCCCGGGCTCAGGGGGTCGTCAAGGCCGAGGGACGTGGCGACCAGGCCGTCCACGGTCATCAGATGCCCTATGACGCCGGCGACCGTGGTGCGGCGGCTCACCTGCCGCTCGCCCTCGAACCACTTCAGCCGGACCGGGGCATGCCACTCGGAGTCGCCGATGTCCCGGAGCAGCGCGTCGAGCCGCGCGGTCTCCGCGTCGTACGGCGTGGCCCAGTCGGGCACGGGGATCCGGGCGGGGCGGCGGACCAGGCAGTTCTCCAGGACCCGGGAGCGCAGCAACGGATCGAGGTCCAGATCCCGCTCGGAGTGCAGCAGCCCGACGGCGTCGCGCAGCCGCAGGGCCTCGTCGGCGCACGGGGCGCACTCGGTGAGGTGCTCCTCGACGGCCCGGGTCTCCTCGGGGGAACAGGCGGACAGCGCCCATGCCCCGAGCAGCGATTTCAGGACACCGTGCGACACGTGCGGGACCTCCGACGAGGGCTCCTGGAGGCCATCGGGCTTCTCCGGCTCCACCGGGCGCGGGGGCGCGGCGGCCGGCGGACCGGACAGGTCCGCGTGGTCGTCGGCCGCGTGCCGGGGCGCCGGTATGCGCGGGGCGCCGCGGACCTCGTCGGGTCCCTTGTCGTCGTCCGGGCCGCCATGGCCGCCGCTCGGCGGGCCGGTCACAGGTTGCGTCCGTAACCGGGCGGCGAGGAGCCCTCCAGGGGGCGGGTGTTCGCGGTGGACAGCAGCTGGAGACCCAGCCGCAGGCGCCGCCGGGCCTCGTCCTCGGTGACGCCGAGGTCGGCCGCTGTCTGGCGGTAGTCGCGGCGCTGGAAGTACGCCAGCTCCAGGGCGGCCCGCAGCGGAGCGGGCATGGAGGTCACGATGTAGTCGGCGCGGGCCGCGACGGACGCCCGGCGCACTTTCTGCTCGAGCTCCTCGGCCGAGCCCTCGCCGGTCTCCTCGTACGCCGCCGCCTCGGTCTCCCGCAGGCGCTGCACAGCGTGCCGGTGAGTGAGCTTGGCCACCCAGGAACGCAGGTTGCCCTGCTTGGGGTCGTAGGTGTCCGGGTGTTCCCAGATGTGGCCGAACACCTCACGGGTCACTTGGTCCGCCGCTTCGTCGTCGTCGAGGACCCGGTGGGCCAGGCTGTGGACCAGGGAGGCGTACCGGTCGTAGAGCTCGCCGAGCGCGGCCGCCTCACCGCGCGCCAACCGCTGTTGCATCCTGCGGTCCCAGCGCGGCGGTGTGTCCTTCGCCATATGACGTCCTCCCGGCCCGAGTCCCTTCGAATGTAGTGGGCGGTACCGCCCAAGGCCCGCTCTTTACGGCAAGTACGCCCCGGGGTCTTTCCCGCGATGGTAGGGAACACGTCACTCCGGGCCGAGTTGGTTTCATCCCGGCGGGACGGGGCAGCGGGATGGGAACAACTCCCTCCGTTTCCCAGGAAAGGCCGGACGCGTGACGCTCAACGTCGTCGAATCCGAGCAGGGCGCATGGACCGTCGTGCGTATGCGGGGTGAGCTGGATCTCGTGACCTCCCCCATGGTCCGCAAGCATGTGCACGACGCGGTGGCCGTCGGGCGCCACGACGTGGTGCTCGATCTGTCGGGCGTGGTGTTCTGCGACTCGAGCGGCATCGGCATGTTGATCGCCAGCCGCCGTCTGATGCGCTCCTGCCAGGGCCGGCTGCGGCTCATCCTCCCGGCGCGCGGCGCGATCGAGGGCTCGCACGTGAACCGGGTGCTGTCCGCGCTCGGTGTGCGCCGCCTCTTCGACGTGTTCCCGGACCTGGACGCGGCCACCGACGAGGACGGGGACGAGCTGCAGGCCCTGTCCGCGTAACAGGGGCGCGATCCGCGCCCGAGGCCTTACCCTCCCCGCATGGACAGCGCAGAGTACGAGCGCAGGATCGCCCATCGGTTCGCGACCTTCGACCAGGACGGCAACGGCTGGATCGACCGCCAGGACTTCATTGCGGCCACCGCCGCCGTCCTCGCCGCGTTCGAGACGCCCGCCCGCAGCGACAAGGGGCAGGCGCTGCACAGTGGCGCGGAGGCGTTCTGGCAGGGGATGGCGGGGATCGCCGATGTCGACGGGGACCAAAAGGTCACCCGCCCGGAGTTCGTCACGGGTGCGGTCAAGCGACTGCGGGACAATCCCGAGCGGTTCGCGGAGATCGCCCGGCCGTTCCTCCACGCGGTGATCGCCGTCGCCGACGAGCGGGGCGACGGCGTGAGCACCGACGCGGCGCGGCGGGTGCTGGAGGCCCTGGGCGTGGAGCCCGCCGTCGCGCCCCGGGTGGCGAGCGCCCTCGACGCGGACGGCGACGGCCGGATCACCGAGGACGAGGTCCTGGCCGCGTTCGCGGCGTACTACGTGACGCCCCTGCCCGACGCGTAGGCCGGGCCGGAAGGGTCCCTCAACCCCCGAACCGCTCGCGCAGCTTGTACTTGAGCACCTTGCGCAGGGTCTCGTTGCGCGGCAGCGCGTCGACGACCTCGAGCTGTTCGGGGAGCTTGTGCACGGAGAGTCCCTCGTCGCGCAGATGCGCGGTGAGGGACTCCAGCGTCAGCGGCGCGGCGCCCGGGGGCTGTTCGACGACGGCGCACACCCTCTCCCCCCGCTCGGCGTCGGGCAGTCCGATCACCGCGACGTCCCCGACGTCCGGGTGGCGGTGGAGCATGTCCTCGATCTCCTTGGCGGAGATGTTCTCGCCCTTGCGGATGATGATGTCCTTGATCCGTCCGGTGAGGACGAGATGACCGCTGTCGGTCAGATGTCCCACGTCTCCAGTGATCAGGAAGCCGTCCGCGTCGAAGGCCTCGGCGCTCTGGGCGGGGTCGAGATAGCCCTGGCAGACGGCCTCGCCGCGCAGCCGGACCTCGCCGTCGACGATCCGTATCTCCATCCCCTCGGGGGGCCGCCCCTCCGTGGTCGCCAGGTTCTCCACGGTGTCGTCCGGGTCTCCCATGGTGATCATCGGGACTTCGGTCATGCCGTAGCCGTGGGTGAGTTGGCAGCCCATCTCCCGTACGACCGCGTGGTAGAGCTCCGGCGGTTTGGGCGCCCCGCCGCCGGCCAGCAGCCGCAGCGTCGGGATGATCTTCTCGCCGGGCCGTTTGCGCTGTTCGGCCAGGAACATCGAGTAGAAGGCCGTGGAGCCGCCGGCCACCGTCACCCCGTGCTTGCGGTACGTCTCCAGGGCGTCGGGCAGCGCGAACTGCTCGAACATCACCGCCGGGAAGCCGTAGAGGAGCAGCATCACCGTGTAGTCGGGGCCGGCGATGTGGGCGTACGGGAAGGCCATCGAGCCGATGTCGCCGGCGGTCAGGCGCAGGGCGTGCGCGAGGCAGGAGCCGCCCGCGATCAGTGAGCGGTCGGTGTGCAGGACGCCCTTGGGGTCCGACGTGGTGCCCGAGGTCCAGTAGATCCAGCGCATGCCGGTGCCCTCGGCCGGCGGCGGCGGCAGGACGGCCGGGTCGCCGTCGGGGAGCGAGTCGTACGCCTCGAAGACGCCCTGGGCGCCGAGCCGGTGGGCCATCGCCGTGTGGTCGAAGCCGCGCCACCGGCCCGGTACGGCGAAGAACTCGGCGTGGGACTCCCGCAGGGCGAAGCCCACCTCCCGGTCCCGGTAGAAGGGGATGACGGGTGACTGGACCGCTCCGACGCGGGCGAGCGCGAAGGACAGCAGGGCCGTCTCGATCCGGGTGGGCAGCTGCCAGGCGACGACGGTGCCGGGCCGCACTCCCATGGCGTACAGGCCGGCCGCCACCCGCTCGCTCCGGTCGCGGAGTTCGCCGAAGGTGAGGACGCGATCGTCCTGGAGGAGGACGGGCCGGTCGGGGGTGAGGGCGGCGCGGCGTTCGACGAGCTCCCAGAGCGTGCGGGAGGCGCCCAGGGCGTGTGCGGTGTCGGTCACGACGATCCCCTCGTAGCCGAATGAGAGCTGACGGACAGTCAGATGGTGCGCAGAGCGTAGGCCCCCGCTCCTTGTCGGTCCAGGGGTGCGGGGCTAGCCTGCTATCTGACGGGTCATCAGATATGCGGAGGGGATCATGACAGAACTGCCGCGGATCATCAGCGTCGACGACCATGTGATCGAGCCGGCCCACCTCTTCGAGACCTGGCTGCCCGCCAAGTACCGGGACCGGGGGCCCAAGCCCCTCACGGCGGGCATCGGCGAGCTCGCCTACACCGGCGGGAAGTACCAGATCACCATGGACCCCGACGGACCGCCGACCGACTGGTGGATCTACGAGGACCTGAAGTTCCCGTACAAGCGCAACATCGCCGCCGTCGGCTTCGACCGCGACGACATGACCCTCGAAGGCATCACCCGCGACGAGATGCGCCGGGGCTGCTGGGACCCGGTCGCCCGCCTCAAGGACATGGACCTCAACCACGTGGAGGCGTCCCTCTGCTTCCCCACCTTCCCCCGCTTCTGCGGCCAGACCTTCGCCGAGGCCCAGGACAAGGAAGTGGCCCTCGCCTGCGTCCGCGCCTACAACGACTGGATGGTCGAGGAGTGGTGCGGCGACAGCGGCGGCCGGCTCATCCCGCTCTGCATCATCCCGCTGTGGGACATCGACCTCGCCGTGGCGGAGATCCGGCGCAACGCCGCCCGCGGCGTCAGGGCCGTGACGTTCTCCGAGATCCCCACCTACCTCGGACTGCCGTCGATCCACTCCGGCTACTGGGACCCCTTCTTCGCCGTCTGCCAGGAGACCGGCACGGTCGTCAACATGCACATCGGCTCCAGCTCCCAGATGCCGGCCGCCTCGCCCGACGCGCCACCGGCCGTCCAGGCGAGCCTCAGCTTCAACAACGCCATGGCCTCGATGATGGACTTCCTCTTCAGCGGGGTCCTGGTGAAGTTCCCCCGGCTCAAGCTCGCCTACAGCGAGGGCCAGATGGGCTGGATCCCGTACGCCCTCGAACGCGCCGACGACGTGTGGCAGGAACACCGCGCCTGGGGCGGGGTGCGCGATCTGATCCCCGAGCCGCCGTCCACGTACTACTACCGGCAGATGTTCTGCTGCTTCTTCCGCGACAAGCACGGCATCGCCTCGCTCGACGTCGTCGGCCGCGACAACGCCACCTTCGAGACCGACTACCCCCACGTCGACTCCACCTTCCCGCACACCAGGGAAGTCGCCCTCGACCACGTCAAGGGCCTCGACGACGAGACCGTCCACAAGCTCATGCGCGGCAACGCCATCCGGATGCTGGGACTGGACCTCGTCTGATGGACCTCTCGTACACCGAGGAGGAGGATGCCTTCCGGGCGCGTCTGAGGACCTGGCTCGGGGGCGTCCTGCCCACGTTGCCACCCCGGCCCGACCCGCTCGACTGGCCCGGCCGGCGCGCGTACGACACCGCCTGGCAGCGGATGCTGTACGACGCGGGCTACGGCGACGTCCACTGGGACGCGCCCCCGACCCAGCGGCTGATCTTCCTGGAGGAGACCGAGCAGGCCGGCGCGCCCTACGTCGGCGCCAACTTCGTCGGACTGCTCCACGCGGGCCCCACCATCGCCGCCGAGGGCACCGAGGAGCAGCGGGAGCGCTGGCTCACCCCCGTCCTGCGGGGCGACGAGGTCTGGTGCCAGGGCTTCAGCGAACCGGACGCCGGCTCCGACCTGGCCTCCCTGCGGACCAGGGCCGTTCGGGACGGCGACCACTACGTGGTCAGCGGCTCCAAGATCTGGACCTCGCACGCCGAAGTCGCCGACTGGTGCGAACTGCTCGTCCGCACCGACCCGTCGGCCCCCAAGCACCGCGGCATCACCTGGCTGGCGATGCCCATGGACGCGCCGGGGATCACCGTACGGCCACTGCGCACCCTCGCCGGATCGACGGAGTTCGCCGAGGTCTTCCTCGACGAGGTCCGGGTGCCCGTGGAGAACCGGGTCGGGGAGGAGAACGACGGCTGGCGCGTCACCATGGTGACCCTGTCGTACGAGCGGGGCACCGCCTTCGTCGGCGAGGTCGTCGCCTGCCGCCGCGTCCTCGGCGACCTCGCACGCGCCGCCCTGAAGAACGGCCGCTGGGACGACCCGGCGCTGCGGCGCGCCCTCGGCAGGCTGAACGCCGAGTTCCGGGCGCTGTGGCGGCTCATCCAGTGGAACGTCAGCGAGGCCGAGGCCACCGGAGGCGTCCCCGGCGTCGGCGGCTCCGTCTTCAAGCTCCGCTACTCGCACGCCCGCCAGGAGCTGTACGACACGGCGGCCCGGGTGCTGGGCGCCGACGCGCTCGACCTGTCGCGCGACTGGACCCTGGACCGGCTGTCCTCGCTCTCGTACACCATCGCCGCGGGCACCTCGCAGATCCAGCGGAACATCGTCGCCGAGCGGATCCTCGGCCTGCCGAAGGGGCGGTGAGCACCCGGTGCGCTTCCAGCCGACGGACGACCAGCGGGCCCTGCGCGCGGGTGTACGGGAACTGCTCGACCGGCGCTTCGACCGCGACGCGCTCCGGGCGGCGGCCGACTCGGGAACCCTGGACCGGGCCCTGTGGCGGGAGCTCGGCGCGGCCGGGTTCTTCGCGCTGGGGCTGCCTGAGGAGGAGGGCGGGGTCGGGCTCGGGCCGGTCGAGGCGGTCCTGGTCTTCGAGGAGGCCGGACGGGCGCTGCTGCCGGGACCGCTGATCGCCACGCACCTGGCGGCGGGGAGCGTGCCGGGCGCCGCGGAGGGCGAGGCGGTGGTGACCGCCGCCGACCAGTGCCTCGTGGAATGGCTCGACGAGGCGGACGTGGTGGTGGGCGACGTGCGCGACGCCGTACCCATCCGCTCGGTGGACCCGCTCACCCCCCTGCACCGGCTGCCCGCCACCGGAGGAACCCCGGCGGACCCGATGACGGGTCTCCTCACCGCCGCCGAGCAACTGGGCAGCGCCGGCCGCACCACCGGGATGGCCGTGGCGTACGCCCGTGAACGGGAGCAGTTCGGGCAGCCGATCGGCGCCTTCCAGGCGGTCAAACACCTGTGCGCGCAGATGCTGGTACGGGTGGAGGTGGCCCGTGCCGCGGTCTACGCGGCGGCCGTCACCGGCGACACCGCCGACATCGCCGGAGCCAAGCTGCTGGCCGACGAGGCGGCCGTGCGAGGCGCCCGTGACTGCCTCCAGGTGCACGGAGGCATGGGCTTCACCTGGGAGGCCGACGTCCATCTCCACCTCAAGCGCGCCTGGGTGCGGGCCGAGCGGTGGCTCCCCGCGACGGCCGCCGAGGAGATCCTGGCCGCAGCCTTGGCCGAAGCGTTGTAGGGAGTAACAGAGCGTCGATACCGGGTTGTGTCCTTCGAGGGGTCGTCACGGGCCGGAGTCGGGGCCTGCCTCCGGTACGCTCCGTGGGATGCGAGTGGTTCTGAGGCTGGGTCGTCCCGGTGTTGCCCCTGCGGCGGCCCCGGACCCGGGAATGCCCGCCGTTCGCAGCCCCCACAAGCGCGGTGGGCGCTGTGCGCCCGCCTGTTCGACTACCCGCAGCGTGCGTCGCACAGTATGGACTATGCGTACTCCTTCGCGCTGGAATATGCCCGAAGCGCTTGTTGCGGTGACTGTACGTCAACCATGCTGTCTCACAAGGGAATCACATTCCGTGATGGCTGTGAGGCGCGAGGCGATGTGTCCGCCGGTTCGGATGGTGTGAGCGGTGCAGGTGCTTCAGGTTCAGTTGGAGGTCGGGCCCGATCCCGCGGAGGTCGGACGGGCGCGGAGATGGGCCCGTTCACGGCTCGCCGGTTCGGGGATAGGGGATGACGAGCCGCTGGCCGAGACCCTGGTCCTGATCATCTCCGAACTCGTCACCAACGCGGTCGTCCACACGGGCTGTCCGGCCGTCCTGAGGATGCTCTTCGGAGCCGGGGCGGCCGAGGCCGGGACCGTGCGGGTGGAGGTGGCCGACGCGAGCGCCCGCCCGCCGATGCCGCGCCACGCCGACGGCGACGACACCAACGGCCGGGGCCTGGAGCTGGTCGACGGCCTCGCCGACCGGTGGGGATGGCAGCCCGAAGGCGCCGGAAAGCGCATCTGGTGCGAAGTGGACCGGTGTGCGCCGCCCGTGACAGCGGTGGTGCGTGAGCCCGGAGCGTGCGGACTGCGCCACTACCCCGTGGACGAACCGGCGCACGCCGTCACACATAGCGCTTAACGGTTAAATCTCCGCCGTACTGTTGACGGGCCGTTGCTCGCTGATCACCCTTGAGTGAGCGATTCGTTGCGAGGGGACGCCGAGGGTTCTGCCCTCGACGAGTGCGGGTCGTGGCCCGGCGTCGGACAAGGGCTTGTACGCCGGAGCCGGGTGGCGGCCGCCGTGCCGTGCTCGGGGTGCGCATGAGCGCGCCGCCACCCGCCGACGCTCCGCCCGCGCCTACAGCACGGCGACCGGCGCGACCGGCGTTCCCGTACCGCCCACGAAGGGCTCGGGCATGGCGGAGAGCAGGAAGGCGTACCGCTTCTCCTGTGCACAGGCTGTGGACAGGCCCTCCAGATTCCAGTTCTGCCCCTGGAGCATCCCCATCTCGACGAGATCGAGGGCGTGCACCGGCAGCCAGAGGTTCTCGATCTCCGGCGGGAAGATCTCGAAGGTGAGGGTGTCGTTCGCGACGGCGGCGACATCGCGGGCGTGGAACCACTCCGGGGTGCGGACGGAGAGCCCGGGCGACGGATAGGCGTACGCGTGCTTGTCCCCCGCCAGATACTGCTGGATCTGACCCGTGCGGACGAGAACGATGTCCCCGGACCGCACCGTCGCCCCGCCGAACTCGGCTGCCTCGTCCAGGTCTTCGGGAGTCACGGAATGATCCCCCGGCAGCCGGTCGACCCCCTTCGCGCGCGCGACATCGAGCAGGACGCCCCGGCTCACGATGTGGCGCGCCTTCTCGATGCCGCTGAACTCGCTGCGGCCGTGCGGGGTGATGGAGGCGGCGGGGCGTCCGTTGTAGATCCTCCCCGAGTGGGAGACATGGGTAAGCGCGTCCCAGTGAGTGCCGGCCTGGAGGCCGAAGGTCACGGCGTCGTCGCTGGTGGCGACCGTGCCCGGGCCGAAGATCTCCTGATTGACCTGGACCATCACATGGAGCGGATTGACCCGGCCCGGGATCATTCCCGTCTGGACGCCGTCCTGCTTGAGGTCCAGCGCGAGCGGCACGCGCAGGCCGCTGCGGACGCTCGCGGCGGCCGTGCGGACGACCTCGTCGGTGATCAGGTTGAGCGTGCCGATCTCGTCGTCCGCGCCCCAACGGCCCCAGTTGTTCAACCGTTTGGCGATGTCGTGGAACTCGGCGGGAAGTGACATCGGTCCTCCGAGGGGCTTGTCTTCCGGTATCTGACGGGTCATAAAATCTAACGGGTCGTCAGAAACCGCGGGAAGGGGCCGGACGTGGGGAACTTCTTGGCAGGCAAGGTCGTCGCCGTGACGGGAGCGGGGCGCGGTATCGGCCGGGCGGTCGCCCTCGCCTGCGCGGCCGAGGGAGCCAGGGTCGTCGTCAACGACTACGGCGTCTCGATCGAGGGAGGCGGGCCGACGTCGGATGTCGCGGTGTCCGTCGTCAAGGAGATCGAGGCGGCCGGGGGGACGGCCGTCGCCGTCGCCGACGACATCTCCACGATGACGGGCGGCCAGCGGATCGTGGACGTCGCGCTCGCGGAGTACGGGCGGATCGACGGGGTCGTGTGCGTGGCGGGCATCCTGCGCGAACGCATGCTCTTCAACATGTCCGAGGAGGAGTGGGACCCGGTCGTCGCCACGCATTTGAAGGGGACGTTCACGGTCTTCCGGGCGGCGTCGGCGGTGATGCGGAAGCAGGGCACGGGGACGCTGATCGGTTTCACCAGCGGCAACCACCAGGGATCCGTCGCGCAGGCCAACTACTCGGCGGCCAAGGGCGGGATCATCTCGCTGGTCCGCAGCGCGGCGCTCGGCCTCCACAAGTACGGCGTCACCGCGAACGCGGTCGCCCCGGTCGCCCGGACCCGGATGTCCGCGAACGTCCCGATGGAACTGAAGGAGATCGGCGAGCCGGAGGACGTGGCGGCGCTGGTGGTCTACCTCCTCTCCGACCGCGCCCGCGAGGAACGGATCACCGGCCAGGTCTACACGATCGCGGGCCCCAAGATCGCGGTCTGGGCCCAGCCGAGGGAACTCCGCGCCGGCTACGCGGAGTCCGGCGCATGGACCCCGGAGCGCATCGCGGACTTCCTCCCGGGAACGGTGGGCACGGACCCGATGCCGCTGCTGACGCGCCTGGAGGAGATGACGAGGGCGGCGGCGTCGGGGCAGCGGCCGAACGGGTAGCCCGGGGGCGGGACGGCACGGGGCGTGCGGGCGGCGCTGGGGTGCGCGATCGGCGGGCGGCGCGCCCGGGAGCGTCGGTTCGGGTGTGCGATCGGTCGGCGGCCGGGAGCGTCGGTTCGGGTGTGCGATCGGTCGGCGGCCGGGGCGAGGCGGCACCGGGGGTGCGGGTCGTTTCGGTGGTGCCCGATCGGTCGCGTCGACCGGGGCGATGAGCCGGGCGGTACGGCGCCGGTCGCCGGCGACACCGGCTCGGGGTCCCCGTCGGCGGCGCGGAGCTGCCGCTTGGGCGGCCGGGGCACATGGCCCCGGGGCCGGCACTCACCCGGCCCCGCAGGGTTTCGGGAAGGGGCGGGGTGGGGGAAAGGACCCCGCCCCCACCACAGGAGGCGTTCGTGGACTTTGAGTTCGGGGTCGAGGACGAGGTCTTTCGGGGGGACGCCCGCGACTGGCTGCGGGCGCACCCGGCCGGGGGGTGGGAGCCGCGGGAGTGGGAGCGGGAGCTCGGGGCGCATGGGTGGGTCGGGATCGGGTGGGCGTCGGGGGCGTACGGAAACCGGCGCGCCACGCTCACCCAGCAGGTCGTGTGGGCCGAGGAGTACGCCCGCGCCGGCGCCCCCGCCCGCGTCGGCCACATCGGCGAGAACCTGCTCGCGCCCACGCTGCTGGCGTACGGCACCCAGGAGCAGCAGGACCGCTTCCTGCCCGGCATCGCCCGGGGCGAGGAGCTCTGGTGCCAGGGGTACAGCGAGCCCGGCGCCGGGTCCGACCTGGCCTCGTTGCGGACCAAGGCCGTCCGTGAGGGGAGCACGTACCGCGTCACCGGTCAGAAGATCTGGACCTCCCTCGCCCAGGACGCCGACTGGTGCTTCGTCCTGGCGAGGACCACGGAGGGGTCCCGCAGGCACGACGGTCTGTCCTTCCTGCTCGTCCCCATGGACCAGCCCGGCCACGTCGACGTGCGGCCCATCCGCCAGATGTCCGGAACGAGCGAGTTCAATGAGGTGTTCTTCGACGGGGCGGCGGCCCATGACGTCGTCGGGGGCGAGGGCAACGGCTGGCGCGTCGCCATGGGGCTGCTCGCCCTGGAGCGCGGGGTGTCGACCCTCGCCCAGCAGATCGGCTTCGAGGCGGAGCTCGCGGAAGTGACCCGCGCCGCCGTGGAGTCCGGCGCCGTCCACGACCCCGTACTCAAGGACCGGCTCGTACGGCAGTGGGCGGAGCTGCGCACCATGCGGTGGAACGCGCTGCGGACCCTCGGGAGCACGGACGACCCCGGCGCGCCCAGCGTGGCCAAGCTGCTGTGGGGCCGCTGGCACCGGCGACTCGGTGAGCTCGCCGTCCAGGTGCGGGGCGCCACCGCCGCCACCGGCCCCGGCCCGTGGTCCAGGACGTACGAACTCGACCCGTCGCAGAGGCTGTTCCTCTTCACCCGCGCCGACACCATCTACGGCGGCTCGGACGAGATCCAGCGCACCATCATCGCCGAGCGGGTGCTCGGTCTGCCGAGGGAACCGAAGGAGCGAGGATGAGAGGCGTGGTGTTCGACGGGAAGCAGGCACAGGTCGTCGACGACCTGGAGGTCCGCGACCCGGGGCCCGGCGAAGTCCTCGTCGCGGTCGCCGCGGCGGGGCTGTGCCACAGCGATCTGTCGGTGATCGACGGGACGATCCCCTTCCCGCCGCCGGTGGTGCTGGGGCACGAGGGCGCGGGTGTCGTGGAGGCCGTCGGCGCGGGCGTCACCCATGTCGTGGCGGGCGACCACGTGGCGCTGTCCACGCTCGCCAACTGCGGTGCCTGCGCGGACTGCGACCGGGGCCGGCCCACGATGTGCCGCAAGGCGATCGGGATGCCGGGGCAGCCGTTCTCCCGGGCCGGAAAGCCGCTGTTCCAGTTCGCGTCCAACTCGGCCTTCGCGGAGCGGACCGTCGTGAGGGCCGTCCAGGCGGTGAAGATCCCCGACGACATCCCGCTCACCTCCGCCGCGCTGATCGGCTGCGGGGTGCTCACGGGCGTCGGGGCCGTACTCAACCGGGCAAAGGTCGACCGCGGCGACACCGTCGTCGTCATCGGCACGGGCGGCATCGGCCTCAACGTCCTTCAGGGCGCCCGGATCGCGGGTGCCTCCGTGATCGTCGCCGTCGACACGAACCCGGCGAAGGAGGCCGTGGCCCGGCAGTTCGGCGCCACGCACTTCCTGGCGTCGGCGGACGACGTGCGCGAGGTCCTGCCGACCGGTGCCGACCACGTCTTCGAGTGTGTCGGGCACACCGGGCTGATCCGGCAGGCGATCGACCTGCTCGACCGGCGGGGTCAGGCGATCCTGCTGGGAATGGCCGCGCCGACGGCGGAGGCGGTCTTCCTGCCCGCCGCGATGTTCCTGGACAAGTCCATCCTGGGCTGCCGGTACGGCAGTTCCCGTCCCCAGCACGACATCAGGCTGTACGCGCAGCTGTACCGGGACGGCCGGCTGCTCCTGGACGAACTGGTCACCGAGACATACCCGGTCGAGGACTTCGCGAAGGCGGCGGACGACGCGCACCACGGTCGGGTGGCGCGCGGGGTGCTGACCTTCTAAGGCGCTCCAGGCGTTCCAGGGCGTTCCTGGCGCCCCAGGGCGGGAAAAGGGGTTGGGTTCCAGCACCGTCGGCCCGTTACGTTCATGGCCATGTCCTACCGAGAAATCGTCACCCGGCCCGTTCTCGTCTGGGCAGCCGTCGCCGCCGGGGCGCGGATGCCCGTCGCCATGGCGCCCCTCGCCCTTGTCTTCCTGGTGCGCGAACGGCCGGGTGGATACACCCTCGGTGCCGTCCTCGCCGCCGTCTATGTCGTCGGCGAGATCCTCGGCGCCCCGGTTCTCGGTATGCGGATGCGGGCGGAGCGGGCCCGCCCGCAGCTCGCGGCCGGTCTCAGTGGCGGAGCCCTGGCCTTCGCCGGGCTCGGAGTGGCGCAGGGCGCGCACCCGGTGGTGCTGGGCGTGCTCGCGTTCGTGGCGGGATGCGCGCCGTCCGCCGCGCCCGGCGGGCTGCGCGCGCTCCTCACCGGCATGGTCCCGGAGAAGGCCGTCACCCAGGCGATGAGCCTGGAGTCCGTCCTTACCTTCGGCATCTGGGCCGCCGCTCCCGCGCTCGCCACCGGCCTGGCGCTCGGCGTCGACCCGTCCGTGCCGCCGCTGCTCGCCGGTGCGCTGATGGCGGTGTCCGTCGCCGGACTGTGGGCGCTGCCCGCCGGCTGGAAGGCCGAGGCGCCGGACGCGAGCGGCACGTCGATGGCGCGGGTTCTGGTCCGCGCCTGGCCGGTGTACGTCACGGGCGCGGCGAGCCTCACGCTGCTCGCGCTCGCCGAACTGATCCTGCCCGCGCTCCTCGAGCAGCGGTCCATCGGCATCGGGTGGGCGGGGCCGCTGCTCGCCGGGTTCTCGATCGGCTCGGCGGTGGGAGCGTTCCTGTACGGCCTGCGGAGCTGGCCCGGCCGGCTGCCCACCCAGAGCCTGGTGCTGCTGCTCGGGGTCGCGGCGGGCATCGCGCTGGTCGCCGTACTGCCGTGGACCGGGCTGATCGCCGCCGGGCTGCTGGCGGCCGGGCTGCTCCAGGCTCCCGCGATGCTCACCCGGAACCTGACGCTGCGCGAGGTGCTGCCGCCCAGTGCCCTGGCCGCCGGGTATTCGGTGATGTACGCGGCGGTCGGCGCCGGTTACGCGGCGAGCGGGAGCCTCACGGGGGCGCTGCTGCGCTGGGTGGCGCCGTCGACGGCGATCCTGGCGGGCGTGGGGCTCACGCTGCTGCTGACCGTGACGGGGGCGGTGGGCGAGCGGCGGATGCGCTCAGCGCGCCGCGCCGGGACCGTCGGGGCTGCCGTGACCGCTGGGGGCGGCGTGGGCGCCGGCGCCGGCCCGGAAGGTACGGCGGTAGACGGTCGGCGGGACGCCGAGCGCGGCCTGTAGGTGCTGCCGCATCGACTGGGCCGTGCCGAAGCCGGCGTCCTGGGCGACCTGGTCGATGCCGAGGTCGGTGGACTCCAGCAGATGGCGGGCCCGTTCGACGCGCTGCTGGGTGAGCCACTGGCCCGGGCTGATCCCCACCTCCTCGCGGAACCGGCGGGTGAACGTCCGTACGCTCATCGCCTCCTGGTCGGCCAGGTCGCGCAGCTGGATCGGCTCGTGCAGATGCGCGAGGGCCCAGGCGCGGGCCGCCGTCGTGGTGGCGTTGCCGGGCTCGGGGAAGGGGCGCTCGATGTACTGGGCCTGCCCGCCGTCCCGGTGCGGGGGGACGACGGTCCGGCGGGCGACCTCGTTGGCGACGGCCGAGCCGTGGTCGCGGCGCACGAGATGGAGGCAGAGGTCGATGCCGGCGGCGACGCCCGCCGAGGTGAGGACGTCGCCGTCGTCGACGAAGAGGACACCCGCGTCGACCTGGATCCTGGGGAACAGTCGCTGGAAGTGCTCGGCCGCCGACCAGTGCGTGGTGGCGGGCCGGCCGTCGAGGAACCCGGCGGCGGCGAGGACGTATCCGCCGGTGCAGATGGAGACGAGCCGGGTGCCGGGCCGGATGTGGGCGAGGGCGGCGGCCAGCTCGGGGGTGAGGCGGCCCTCGTCGTAGACCGGTCCCAGTTCGTAGGAGGCGGGGACGATGACGGTGTCGGCGGAGGCGAGCGCCTCGGGCCCGTGCTCGACCTGGATGGCGAAGTCGGCGTCGGTGGGGACCGGGCCGGCGGCGGTCGCGCAGGTGACGATCTCGTACAGGGTCCGGCCCCCGGCGTCCTTGGCGCGGCCGAAGATGCGGTGCGGGATCCCGAGCTCGAAGGGGAGCAGTCCGGGGAGGGCGAGGACGACGATGCGGTGCTTCCGGAAACCGGCCATGGCCCGATCGTATCGAAAGCTGTCATTCGGGCCAGTGGTCCGGCCTGGTGATCTTCGACGATTCTGTGTGACGTGACCCAGACAACCTCTCTCCCCGAGTCGTCCCAGCGGCCCCTGCCGACGCCGCGCCGCATCCACCGCGCGTGGTTCGTGGCGGCCGTCGCCTTCGTCACGATCATCGGCGCCGCGGCCTTCCGCTCGCTGCCCGGCCTGCTGATCGACCCGCTGCACGGCGAGTTCGGCTGGTCGCGCGGCACGATCGGCCTCGCGGTCTCGGTGAACCTCGCGCTGTACGGCCTGACGGCGCCGTTCGCCGCGGCGCTCATGGACCGCTTCGGCATCCGCAAGGTCGTCGCGGTCGCGCTCACGGTCATCGCGGTCGGCTCCGGCCTGACCGTGTTCATGTCCTCCAGCTGGCAGCTCATCCTCTATTGGGGCCTGCTGGTCGGCCTCGGCAGCGGCTCGATGGCGCTGGCCTTCGCGGCCACGGTCACCAACCGCTGGTTCACCGAGCGCCGGGGGCTCGTCACCGGCATCCTGACGGCCGCGTCCGCGTCCGGTCAGCTGATCTTCCTGCCGCTGCTGTCCTGGCTCGTGGAGCACCACGGCTGGCGCCCCGCGTCGATCACCGTCGCGCTGTCCGCGCTGGCGGTCGTCCCCTTCGTCTGGCTGCTGCTGCGGGACCACCCGGCGGACGTGGGACAGGCGGCTTACGGGGCAACGGAGTTCGTCGAGAAGCCGGCGCCGGTCACGGGGGCGGCGCGGCGCACGCTGACGGTGCTGTCCTCGGCGGCCCGCACCGGCCCCTTCTGGCTGCTGGCCGGCACCTTCGCGATCTGCGGCGCCTCGACGAACGGCCTGGTGCAGACCCACTTCGTCCCCGCGGCGCACGACCACGGCATGCCCATCACGGCGGCGGCGTCGCTGCTCGCGGTGATCGGCGTCTTCGACGTCGTCGGCACGATCGCGTCGGGCTGGTTCACCGACCGCTTCGAGGCGCGCCGTCTCCTCGCCGTCTACTACGCGCTGCGCGGCATCTCGCTGCTCTTCCTGCCGATGCTCCTCGCCCCGTCCGTGCACCCGCCGATGGTCTTCTTCATCGTCTTCTACGGCCTGGACTGGGTGGCCACGGTCCCGCCGACGATCGCCCTGTGCCGCGAGCACTACGGCGACGACTCGGCGATCGTCTTCGGCTGGGTCCTCGCCTCCCACCAGGTGGGCGCGGCGGTGGTGGCCTTCGCGGGCGGCCTGGCGCGGGACCTCTTCGGCTCGTACGACGTGGTCTGGTACGCCTCGGGGGCCCTGTGCGCGGCGGCGGCCCTGATGGCCCTGGTGATCCGCAGGCGCCCGGCGCCCGTGCCGGTGACCGTCTGACGGACCCGCCTCCCCGCGCCCCTCCCCCCGGGTGGAAAATCCCCGGTGGGAGGGGTGTTGCGCATGGGGGCCGAGAAGCTGCGACAGGGGAGTTCGGCGCCCCTGCTACTGGCGATGTCGGTGCTGTTCGTGGAGTCCGTACTCGTGGTCGAGGTGCTCGGGTTCGTGGAACTCGCCCGGGAGACGCGGATGCGGCCCGCGGACCCCGGCATGTTCCTGGTGTCGCTGCCGTTCATCGCCTGTTTCGGGCTGCCGTTCGCGGCCGTCGGCTCCGTCGCGGTGGTACGGCCCACCGCCGCCGTCGCGGCATGGCTGGGACGGCGGTTCACCGGGCGCGAGGCGTGGTGGTGGGTGCCGGCGGTGGCCGCCGCCGTCGCGGCGCTGCCGGCGATCGCCCTTGCGGTCGGGGGCGGTGCCGGCGCCGCCGTACTGGTGGGGGCGTGGCTCCTCGGGGCCGTCGCGCTGACGGTGCCGGCGCTGGTCGTCCGTCTCGCGGTGGTGCGGCGGGAGGCGGGCCGGAAGGCCGCGCTGCAGGCACGGGTGTACGGATACGGATGTCTGGCCGCGGCGGTGGTGTTCGCCCTGGGCAGCACGGTCTACGCCACCGGACTCGTCGAGGAGTACCGCCCGCCGGCCCTCGGCCCCGTCACGGTGACCGGCACCTGGACGGACGGACGCGGCGGCACCCTGGTGCTCGAGGAGGGCGGCCGGGCAACTGCCCACGGGGTGGCCCTGGACACCTTCCGGGGTGACACGCGCCATGAGAACTGCGTGGGCACCGGCACCTGGGACTACGACCCCGGCAGGGCCGGCGGGGACACCTGGGACCAGAAGGTCGACATCGACATCGGCGACTGCTGGTTCGGGGAGTGGACGGTCGGCGGCACCGAGGAGCGGCCGGAGCTCGACTACCTGGTCGGGGACCCGGACTCGCCGCAGTGGTACGTGCTGAGGCGCTGAGCGACCGGCGCCGGCGGCTATGCGGTGAAGCGGCCGAAGCGCCCCCGGTGGAAGAGCAGGGGCGCGCCCTCCTCCTGGGCGCCCAGAGCCTCCACCCTGCCCACCACGATCAGGTGGTCCCCGCCCGTGTGGACCGTGCGGATCGCGCAGTCGATCCAGGCCGGGACGGAGTCCAGGCGGGGCGATCCGGTCACGGGCGCCGGCCCGTAGGGGACCCCCGCGAACTTGTCCGCGCCGCTCACCGCGAAGCCCCGGCACAGCACACCCTGGTCCGCACCGAGGATGTTCACGCAGAACGCCCCGGCGCGGGCGATCCTCGGCCAGGTCGTCGAGGTGCGGGCCACCATGAAGGCGACCAGGGGCGGGTCCAGGGAGAGCGAGGCGAAGGACTGGCAGGCGAAGCCGGCCGGGTCGCCGTTCTCGTCGAGGGCGGTGATCACGGTGACGCCGCTGGCGAAGTGCCCGAGGACCCGCCGGAATTCGGCCGGATCGACGGGCAGCCGCTCGTCGTCACGGACCGCCCGGAGATCCGGGCGGGGAAGCGGCTCGACGGCGGTACGTGCCCCGACGGAGCTGAGGTATCGGACGGCGGTGGCCGCCATCCCGGCGTGTCCCATCACATCACCCATTGAAGCTGACGGATCGTCAGATAGGAAGGTGTGCGGACCACCCGGTCCGGGTCATCGCCCGAGGTACCGAGGCGTGCGGCGCTCCACGAAGCTCGCCACGCCCTCGTTCGCGTCCCGCGTCGTCATATTGATCTCCTGCGCGGCGGCCTCCGCCGCGAACGCGGTGGCCCGGTCCGTGTCCAGCGACGCGTTCACCAGCTGCTTGGTCAGCGCGAGCGCCTGCGTCGGCCCCTGCGCCAGCCGCTCGGCCCACTCCCGCGCGGTCTTCTCCAGCTCCGGCGCCGGGACCACCCGGTTGACCAGCCCCATCCGCTGCGCCTCCGCCGCCGGCAGCGCGTCGCCGAAGAACATCAGCTCCTTGGCGCGCTGGGGGCCGACGAGCCGCGGCAGCAGATACGCCCCGCCCCCGTCCGGCACCAGCCCGCGCCGCGCGAACACCTCGATGAACCGCGCGCCCTCCGCCGCCAGGACGAGATCGCAGGCGAAGGCCAGATGCGCGCCGATCCCCGCCGCGGTCCCGTTCACCGCCGCGATCACCGGCTTCTCGCAGTCGAGGACGGCGGCGACGAGCCGCTGCGCGCCGAGCCGGATCGTCCGCGCCACATCGCCCGCGACCCGTTCCCGCCCGGTCGGGGGCGTGCCCCGCAGATCGGCGCCCGCGCAGAAGCCCTTGCCGGTGGCGGTCAGGACGACGGCCCGTACGGCGGGGTCCGCGGAGGCCGCCGCGAGCAGCGCGATGATCCTTTCCCGCTGGCCCCAGGTGACGGCGTTCATGGCCTCGGGCCGGTTGAGCGTGATCCACGAGACGCCGTTGTCAGTGGTGTGCAGTACCAATGACTCAGCTGATTCCAGGGATTCCAGGGACTCTTCGGGGGAGGACGTCATGGGGGAGAGGCTCCACTTCCTGTGGTGCGTACGGTCAGCGGGATCAGCGGGATCAGCGCGGTCAGCAGGGCCGGCGGGGGCAACGGCGCCGGCGCGGGTGCCCGAGGCGGTGGCGTCAGCGGCAGACCGCCAGTGCGTCCAGGGCCACCGCGCCCTGGCCGCGCGGCAGCACCATCAGCGGGTTGATGTCCAGCTCCGACAGCTCGTCGCCCAGTTCCAGGGCCATCCGCTGCACCCGCAGCACCACTTCCACCAGCGCGTCCACATCCGCGGGGGGCGCTCCCCGGACGCCGTCCAGCAGGGCCCGCCCGCGCAGTTCGCCGAGCATCGCGCGCGCCTGGCCCTCACCGAAGGGCGGCACCCGGACCGCGGCGTCGTTCAGGACCTCCACCAGGACGCCGCCGAGACCCACCGTCACCGTCGGTCCGAAGAGGGCGTCCTGGGTGACGCCGACGACCATCTCCACGCCCCGCTCCACCATCTGGCAGACCAGGATGCCGTCGAGATCGATGTTCTCGTAGCGGGCGATGTCGGCCAGTTCGCGGTAGGCGTCGCGGACCTGGCTCGCCGACGTCAGGCCGATCTTGACCAGGCCCAGCTCGGTCTTGTGGGCCAGCCGCGCGCCCGACGCCTTCATCACCACCGGGTAACCGACGAGGCCGGCCGCCCGGACCGCCGCGGCCGCGCTGGTCACCAGCTGCTCGCGCGGTACGCGAATGCCGTACGCCCGCAGAAGCTGCTTCGCCGCGTGTTCGCTCAGGCGGTGGCCCGGACGCATCAGTGCCTGCGCCTTGCGGAAGGACGGCGAGAGGGTGCGCGGCGCCTCGTCGAAGGGCGAGCGGTAAGCGGTGGTGAACCGGCTGTGGTCGAGGTAGGCCTTGACGGCGGTGACGCAGTTGCCGAAGGTACGGAAGGTGGCGACCCGGGACGAGCCCAGCAGCGTCGTCCGGTAGGCCTCCTCGGTGCCCACGGGCGAACCCCACACCACGCACACCAGCTTGTCCGTGGTCTCCGCCGCGTCCACCAGGTCCTGCGCCAGCTTGTCGCTCATCGGCGGGAAGGGGCCGGTGATCGGGCAGATCAGTACGCCGACCTCCGGGTCGGCGAGGATCGCGTCGATGATCTTCCGGCCGCGCCAGTCGCCGACGGGGTGGCCTCCGTTGTCGACGGGGTTGGCCACGTTCAGGTACTCGGGTATCCACTGGTGGAGTTCGGCCTGCTTGGCCGCGCTCAGGGTCGGCAGGCGCAGTCCGGCCGCCGTCGCCAGGTCCGAGAAGTGCGCGCCCGTGCCGCCCGAGATCGAATACACCACCACGCCCTCGGCGGCGGGCCTGCGGGCCCGGGCCAGCAGGGCGGCGGTGTCCTGGAGTTCGTCGAGGCCGTCCACGCGGATCACGCCGAACTGCCGCATCGCGGCGTCGACGACCTGGTCCGCCCCGGTGAGCTTGCCGGTGTGTGAGGCGGCCATCCGGGCTCCGGTCTCGGTGCGGCCGACCTTCACGGCGACGACCGGCACCCCCCGGCGCGCGGCGCGGTCGGCGGCGAGCAGGAAGGACCGGCCGTCCTTGAGCCCCTCGACGTAGCAGGCGATCGCCCCGACCTCGGGGCGTTCGGCGAAGTACGAGATGAAGTCGGCGGTCTCCAGATCGGCTTCGTTGCCGGTCGGCGCCCAGTGGGAGAGGCGTACGCCGAGCTCCTGCAGGGTGAAGACCGGGCGCCCCTGGTGGCCGGACTGGGTGATCAGGGCGATCGCCGGGCCCTCCAGGTCGTCGCGGAACCGCTCGAAGGCGTTGAGGTTGGTGTTCGGGCCGAGCAGCCGCAGGCCCGAGCGCTGCACCGCGGTGGCCAGGCGGGCCTGCGCGAGGGCTCCGGCGTCGCCGGTCTCGGCGAAGCCGGAAGCGAAGGCGACGGCGAACTTCACCTTGGCCTCGGCCAGTTCGCCGATGAGGGGGAGGGGATCGGCGACGAGGAGTACGGCCAGATCGACGGGCTCGGGCAGCTCGGCGACGGAGGGCACGCAGTCGATGCCGAAGACCGACGTCCGGGTCGGGTGCACCGGATGCACTCGCGCGCCGACGCGGTCGGCCCAGGCGACGAGCTGCCGGGTGATGCCGGTGTTGGGCCGCCCCTCGGTGTCGGAGGCCCCGACGACGGCGACGGACTCGGGCCGGAAGAACCGGTCCAGATCGGGAACGGAGGCGTAGAGCGGGCGTCCGCTGACATCCAGGTCGCCCTCGGTCGCTGCGGTGCCGTGGACGGCGGTGCCGGTCTGCTCCCCGCAGGCCACGACGCGCGCGCGGAGATCGGTGGTGAAGGTGCCGTGGGTTGATCCAAGCATCGTTCCGCCCCGCTCCTGCTCGTTCGGTCAACTGAACTGACGCATAGTCAGATTACAGACCTGACGGCATGTCAGGAACAGGTGCGGGGGCACTTCTCTGCGGGGCGGCGTCCCTCACCGGGTCGGGGCGCCCGGTGGCCGGCGCCCCGGCCACCCGGCGGGGCGCCCGCCCGCGTACCGCGGGACCGGCTCACCCCTCGGCGGCGGTCACCAGGTCTTCCTTCGTGGTCGACTCGTCCACCGGCACGTCGAAGCTGTACCCCTCGTCGCAGAAGATGAGCTCGATGTCCTTCGGGACGAGCGTGCGGTACCAGAGCGCGAACTCGGCGACCAGGCCGATGTGACCGTCCAGGTAGATGCACCGGCCGTCGACGTGCGTGTGGCCCTCGACCGTCTCGCCGTCGCGCTCCAGCTCCCATTCGACGTCGCGGACCCGCACGTCCTCAGGCAGCTCCTTGCGTCGCACGGACGCATCCGGCCAGGTGGCCGACAGGGAGGTGATGAGGGCGTCCTGGCTGACGCTCCACTCCTCGCTGTCGAATACGACCAGATAGTTCATCTCGCCACTCCCTCGCGGATCCACTTCTTCACGGCTTGACGTCAACCACCCCTGGGATGCCGTACTTGCGCATCTTCTCCTGGAAGTAGGCCACGGCTCGTGGGTCATTGGTGACGATGCGCAGCTTCTTCACCGGGGTGTTCTTGTCCTTGAGGACGGCAGCGTACCGACGGAACTCGTCGTCGACGTCGGCGTCGACCTTCTGCCGGATGAAGTCGGGCGCTTTGGAATCCTTGATGAAGGGACTCCTGTCCGGGTTGTCCACCAGCTTGGCGTCGATCAGATCGCCGGTGTTCGAGTCGAAGCCGTCCGCCCAGACCTTCTCGCCGCCGCCTTCCACCTGGTATTCGGTGTCGCCGGCATGTTTCCGCTGATAGGCGCGCTGCTTGGGATTTCCGTAGTTGGCGCCACGCGTCTTCAGCTTGAGCTTGTACTTGGTGATGCAGTCGTTGTTGTGGACGAGAGCCGAGCCGGCCCCGACGCCCACGTAGTACGTGTGGATCCCGTCGACGGTCAGGTCGTGTGTCGTCAGGCGCTTGGCGAACCGCTCTACGACTCCGACCTGTACCGAGGTGCCGGCGGACGTGCGCAGCAGCGCGCCGGGCCGGATGTCCCCCGCGTCCACCCAGCGGCCCAGGTCCACCGCCCAGAACGGGTGGGTGTCGGTCGCCGTGACGACGGACGGACCCTCGGGGGTGAGGACCGTCAGCCGGGTGAAGTCCTTGTCGTCGTAGGTGGTGAAGGTGCGGGTCACGGTGCGGAGCGTGGTGAGCCCGCTCGCCGGGTCGGTGGCGACGACCTGGTCGCCCATGCGTACGGACTCGATCGGCACGCTCAGCCCGCCGGCGACGAGGACCCGGGTGCCGGGCGGGAAGCTGTGACCGACCGGGCACGTGGTCGGCTCGTCGGGCTTCTTGGGCGGGTCCTTCTCCGTGTCGAGTTTCTTCTTCGCGTCCTCGAGTTTCTTCTCGGCGTCCTTGACCTTCTTACGGTTCTTGATCAGACCCGTCAGACCGTCATAGAGCTTCCCGCCGTGCTTCTTCAGCTTCCCGATCAGCTCGGCGGCCTTCTTCCACTTCCACGGCGCCCCGTACTTCGCCGCCAGCTTCCCGACCGCACCACCGATCAGACTGGTCAGGATGTTGATGAGGGTCTCGGTGCAGGCGCCCATGTCGCCCTTGGTGATGCAGTCGAAGGCATCCTTGATCCCGAGCTCCTCGGCCAGGATCTTCGCCAGCTCCTTGGCGGCTTCCTTCGCCTTGTCCGAGTCCGACTTCTCGGCCTTCTGCGCGTCCTCGAGATCCTTGACGGCCTTCTCGTAATCAAGCTGCGCCTGAGACTTGGGCTGACCACTGTTGTCGGAGGCCGGCTTGCCCGAACCGGGACCCTGGGCCTGGGTGTCACCGCCGCCGCCGTCCCCGCAGTCACCACCGCCGCTGATCCGGCAGACCTGCGCGCTGATCTTCTGCGTCAGCTCCGCACCGATCCCCGTCGCCACCAGAGCGCCGACGATCGCCACGACAACCATGACAAGGCCCAGGTACTCCAACGCACCCTGACCACGCTGCGACTTCCGCAACCCCAACAACCGGGCCTCAGTGCGGAAGCCGCTCGTACGCCACCGCCTACGGGCCCAACGCGCAATAGTCTCAGGCGACATGAGACCGACACTAGAGCGGGCGGACCGTCCCTGTCGTGGGTCTGAGGACCCATCAGCGGGCCCAAATGCCTGTCATGGAGGGTGAGTTCCGGTCACCTCGACCGGTCCCGCAGGCGCCCCCGGCTACCGCGCGAGGGCCTTGGCGATCCGGCGGGCGTCGATCGCCATCTCGCGGAACATGCCGCTGATCGGGTTCGTGAAGCCGGTGAAGTACAGGCCGGGCGCCTGGGACGGGGTGCGGCCGCCGTGGACCACCGGGCGGCCACGGGCGTCGAGGACGCCGAGGTGGCCGACGAGGTCCTCGAGCGCGCGGATGTAGCCGGTCGCGGCGATGACCGTGTCCGGGGTGAGGCGGGTGCCGTCCGCCAGGACCACCTTGCCGTCGTCGAAGGATTCGACCGCGGCCACCACCTCGACCTTCCCGGCCCTGACCGCGTCGATCAGACCGACGTCCTGGACCGGGATCGCGCCCTGGCGGACGCGGGAGTACAGGCCCGTGTCCGGCCGGGGCAGGCCGTGGGCCGACAGGTCGGGGACCGCGATCCGGGACATCAGGCCGCCCAGACGGTCCACGAGGCGGACGGGAAGCCGCCGCACCAGGATGCCGGTGCGCTGGGCCGGCCAGCCGGCCGTGGAGCGGCGCACGATGTGGGGCACGGTGCGGACCGCGAGACGTACCCGGGCCGCGCCGCCCTCGGCCAGGTCGGCGGCGATCTCGGCGCCCGTGTTGCCGGCGCCGACGACGAGGACGTCCTTGCCCGCATAGGGGGCCGGGTTGCGGTACGCGCCCGCGTGCAGCAGCTCACCCCCGTACGCGTCGAGACCGGGCCAGTCGGGCAGCCGCGGGGTGTGGTTGTAGCCGGTGGCCACCACGACCGCGCGCCCGGTGAGCCTGCGCCCGCCGGTGGCGTGCAGCACCCAGTCACCGTCGGCCGGCTCGATCCTGGAGACCGCGACCCCCGTCACGATTTCCAGTTCGTGCACCTCGGCGTACTTCTCCAGATAGCGCACGACGTCGTCCCGGGAGACCCACCGCCCGAAGGAGCGCGGGATCGGCAGTCCGGGCAGCGCGGAGAGCCGCCGGGTCGTGTGCAGACGCAGCCGGTCGTAGTGGCCCCGCCAGGAGGCGCCGACGGAGTCGGACTTCTCCAGCACGACGGCCCGGACGCCGCGCTCGCGCAGTGAGGCCGCGACGGCGAGGCCCCCGGGTCCGCCGCCGACGACGTAGACGGGTCTGTCATGGGTGGTCATGTCCATGAATGCTGAGCGTAATGGCGTGCTCACATCGTGGGTCTCGGTCAAGAGGGGTTTCGGTTGCGAATCGATCACGCCCGCACGCCCCTTGCGCACAACGGTTGCATCCGCTGAACTGACGTACCGTCAGATCGATCGGGAGGGGGCCCCCATGCGGACCATCTGGCTCACCGGCGGCGAGTGGCTCGCCGTCCTGCGGATCGGGCTCGGGCTGTGGTGGCTGGAGAGCTGGCGCCACAAGGACAAGAAGGGCTGGTTCGAGCGCGGCACGGGCATCGCGTGGGCGCAGGGCGTCGCCGCGAAGCACAAATGGGCCATGGTCAAAGCCGGCTTCGACCGAGTGGTCGCGCCCCGCCCCAAAGTGATCGCGTACGTCGTCGTCTACGCCGAACTCGCCCTGGGCCTCGGTCTCGTCCTCGGCTTCCTCACCCCGGTTGCCCTCGTCGGCGGCCTGCTCCTCAACCTTCTCTATCTGGTCCTGATGATCCACGACTGGGCCGAGCAGGGGCAGAACGCGATGATGGCGCTGATCTCCTTCGTCGCCCTGTTCGCGATGTCCTGGCAGGCCTGGTCCCTCGACCACGCGATCGGACTGTTCTGATGACCAGCGCGAAACCGACCACGACCACCGCCGCCACGCCCGGGATCGACGCCTTCACCCGGCCCTACTGGGACGCCGCCGCCGACGGCCGACTGCTGATCATCCGCTGCGGCGCCTGCGGAAAGGCCCCGCACTACCCGCGCGAGTTCTGCCCGTCCTGCTGGAGCGAGGACGTCGCCTGGGAGCAGGCGAGCGGACGGGCCACGCTCTACACGTGGTCCGTCGTGCACCGCAACGACCTGCCGCCCTTCGGCATGCGCACGCCCTACACGGCCGCCGTCGTGGACCTCGTCGAGGGCCCGCGGCTGATGACCGAGATCGTGGAGTGCGCGGAGGCGGACCTCCGCGTCGGCATGGAGCTGGAGGTGACCTTCCGGACCGACGACACGGACGGCATCGCCGTCCCGGTGTTCCGGCCGGCCGGCGCACTCGCATCGTGAGCGCACTCAAATCGTGAGCGCGCGCAGACCTGGAGCGCGCTCAGACCTTGAGGGCGCTCAGACCTTGAGCGGTACGGGGTGAATCTCGTCGGCCGCGTGTCCCGTGCGCTCGTGGATGCGCATCACCGCCTCGGCCGACGGCGCCTCGGACAGGCAGTAGACCGTCCCGGACTCCGGGTCGGCCCATGCCTTCTCGAAGTGGACGCCTTCGTCCTTCTCGATGGCGAGGTCCGCCTGGTGCGCTTCCTTCAGCTGCTCCGCCGTAATACCCACCATTCCGTGGTGGACGTCCATGTACGTCGCCATGGCTCCCACACCTCCGTGCTCGTGAGGTCTCCCCTCCATGGTGCGCCGCTCACTCGTCCGGGGCCACGCAGAGCTGGGCCGTGACCACCAGGTTCAGCAGCTCCGGGTCGACGAACTCGCCCTCGGCCGGTGGGGCGCAGCGCCATGACAAGGGGTACGTGTTCCCGTGGGCGGCCGGGACTCCCACGTACTGGTCGCGGGCCGAGGGGCCGAAGCAGGTCGCGCCCGGCGGCCACGCGTACTCCTTGCTGGTCCCGGGCGGGATCAGGAAATACGTCCAGCGGCCGCCCGCCACCTCCCGCACCACCGGCCCGGGCTGCCCGTCCGTGAGGTCGGCCAGGTGGTGGAGCACGGCCTCGCCGCGCACCCCGCGCACGCGGATGGCGTCGAAGTGGACACCGGCGAGACGCAGTTGATGGCCCGACGCCGGCACCCAATCGGGGAGTTTGTTGCTCGTCATGGCTACGAGCATTCCGATGGTTGCGTAGCGTGACCAGAGGGAGCGGGTGCACATCGGGCCGATGTGGGGAGAGTGGTGGTCGTTGTGGTCGCGAGCGAGAAGCCGTCGGCGGCGCGCGTGCATGTGGGGGAACTGCTCAAGGGTTTCCGCAAGCGGGCGAACCTGACGCAGAAGGACGCGGCGGAACGCCTGCTGATCTCGGAGTCGCTGGCCGGCGCGTACGAACGCGCGGAGCGGATTCCGACCTCCGACTTCCTCCGGGACGCGGACAAGGTGCTCGGCGCGGAGGGCGCGCTGATGTCGTGCGTCCGGCTGATGGAGGAGGAGAAGTACCCGCGGACGTTCATCGGCTGGGTGCGGCTGGAGCGGGACGCGCGGAGCATCGGCGCGTACGAGAACATGCTGTTCCCGGGTCTGCTCCAGACGGAGGCGTACGTACGGGCGCTGTACGGGGTGCGGGTGCCGTCGCTGAGCGAGGGCGAGATCGAGCGGAACGTACAGGCTCGGTTGGAACGGCAAGCGGTGCTGCGACGCGATCCGTTACCCGTGGTGGCGTATGTGATCGACGAGTCGGTGCTGCAACGGCCCATCGGAGGTCGGGAGGTGCTGAAGGAGCAGCTCCGGCATGTGGCGGAGTGTGTACGGGCGATGCAGCATCTGACGGTGCAGGTGATGCCGACGGGGCTGGAGGTGCACGCGGCGTTGCAGGGGCCCATGGCTCTCCTGAGTACGCCGGAGGGACGGAATTTCGCGTATGAGGAGGGCCAGGGCAGCGGTACGTTGATCTCCACGCCGCAGGACGTCAACCAGTGGATCGATCGCTTCGGCGCCTTGCGGGCCCAGGCGCTCACTCCCTGGGAGTCCGTGGACCTGATCGAGAGGATGGCGGGGCAGCTATGAGTACCGAGCTGGCGTGGTTCAAGTCCAGTTACAGCGGCAACGAGGGCGGCAACTGCGTCGAGGTCGCCGCCCATCCCGAGGCCGTCCACGTTCGTGACTCCAAGGTCCCCGACGGCCCCGTCTTCACCGTCGCACCCGCCGCCTGGAGCGCCTTCCTGGAGGGGCAGGGCACGCGCTAGGCGTCTGCCCAACATCCCTCCGGCAGGCACGAGTTCGGTCGTACGATGCCCTCGGGCGCACGAAGCGCGTGGAACGAGGGGGAAGCATGTTCGCAGAGGGAATGACCGCTCTGGCGGCAGCGCTCGGTGCCGCCGTGGTCCAGGCAGCCGGTACGGACGCCTGGACCGCTGTCCGTGACCGGGTGGCCGGGGTCTTCGGCCGGGGCGACGGCGAGGTCGAGCGGGCCGAGTTGGAGCGGCTCGACCGGACGGCCGCCACGCTCGACGCAGCGGCGCCCGAGGAGACCGACCGGACCAGGACGCGCCAGGAAGGCTTCTGGCAGGGCCGCTTCGAGGAACTGCTGGAACGGCTGCCGGAGGACGAGCGGGCGCGGGCCGTAGCGGAGCTGCGCGCCGTGCTCGGGGAACAGGACGGCCCGTCGGGCGCGGCGGGCGGTGAGCTGTCGGGCAACGTCTTCCACGGCCCCACCGCCGTCCAGACCGGCAGCCACAGCCACCAGGTCAACCACTTCGGGCGTGGTGCGTGAACGACTCCGTGCCCCCGAGGCCGCCGGGACCTCCGAGACCCCCGAACCCCCCGAACACCTTTCACGGATCGAACGCGGCGCAGACGGGCCCGTACAGCACCCAGTACAACCACTACGCCGAGCCGCGCAGCAAGGTGTGGATGCTGGTCACGGGGACGGCCGCCCTCGTCGTGATCTGCGGGGCGGTGCTGGCCTGGGTCAAGCTGATCGGGCCGGACGGTGACGCCGCCCGGGGTGCGGGGCCGGGAGCGGTCACGTCGTCGTCCTCGGGGACCTCGGCGGATGAGACCGAGCGCGCGGACGGCTCCGACAGCGTGCGGTGGACGGGGGGCGTGCGCATCACGGAAAGCGGGCCGCGGCTCGACTCCAGACCACCGACGCTCGGCCGGGAGAACCGCGACCTAGGGCTGGCGTTGATCTTCCCGCCGCAGGTCGGCGACTCGGACAGCCTGGACAACGAGCGCAACATCGCGGTCTGGCCCACGAAGGGCGTCCTGCCTGGACGGCAGCAGTGCGCAGAGCTCGTCTCCGCTCAGGGCATCGACCAGGTCGCGGTCAAGGCAGGCACCGTCCTCTGTGTCAGGACCGAAGAGCGGCGCATCGCCAGGCTCGAGGTCACGTCCGCGAGCGACGACTTCAGCGCGGGTATCGAGGCGAAGGCGACGGTGTGGGCCGAGGTCCTCAAGCCGGACCCGAGCTGACCGAAGCCACCCGGCCGCCTCACGGCCAAAGCAGCTCCCGCACCCACCCCGCCCCCTCCCGGCGGTACCGCAGCCGCACGTGCCGTCGACGCTCGTCGCCCTGGAAGAACTCGACCTCGCGGGGCTCCAGGACGTACAGGGTCCAGGTCGCCGACTCGGCGTCCGGCTCGGCCTCGGCCCGCTCCCACGCCGCGCCGCTCGCCTCGGCAAGGGTCTCCGGGGAGTCCAGGACCTCGCTCTGGCGGCCCACCAGCGCGGAGGCCAGCGCCCCCGTCGAGCGGGCGTGGAGGTCGGCGTACGCCTCCTCGGGGGTGCCGGTCACGACCTGGCCGCGGACGCGGATCTGGCGGCCGCGCACGGGCCAGTAGAAGCCCAGGGCCGCGTGGGGCGAGGCGGCTAGCTGGCGGCCCTTGGCGCTGGTGGCGTGCGAGGCGAAGTGCCAGCCGCGCGCGTCGGCGTCGTGGAGCATCAGGGTCCGTACGTCCGGCCGTCCGTCGTCGTCGACGGTGGCCAGCGACATGGTGTGCGGCTCGGGCTGGCCCGCCTCGGCGGCCTCGACGAGCCACTCCTGGAAGAGCGGCAGCGGCTCGGCGGGAGCGGACGTGGGGTCGAAGTCCGGCAGGTCGATGTCCCACACCCGCAGCGAGCGGAGGGTGGAGCGGAAGCGTGACGCGGTCGACTCGGTCATGGGCCCCATCCTTTCGCGCCGGCCGGCAACCGCTCGCGGCAGGTCCGCCTGGAGGCGATGATTCCGGTTAGTCATAGGTGTCATCCGCCTTCGACGGGCCGGCCGGTGGTCCGGTCGGAGCAGGGGCCGGGCGGCCGGCCCGTCACGCGGCGGGGCAGGCGACCGCGTAGGCCTTGAGCGGGATCGCGCGGGCCGCCTTCTGGATGTCGTCGCGGATCTTCTTGGCGATCAGGTTCTTCCACGGGGTGCGGGGGAGCAGGCGGACCATGAACATCCGCAGGGCGATCTTGCGGCGCGAGGAGACGGTCATCTCCTTGGCGAAGCCGGCGGCGAATTTCTGGTTCAGCTCGACGCCGGGCCGCATCTCCCGCTCGTAGGCGGCGAAGGCGGTCGTGTGGTCGCCGCCGGCCGCCGCGAGCTCGCCGGCCAGGACGTACGCGCCGATGAGCGCGAGGCCGGTGCCCTGCCCGGAGGCGGGGGAGGCGCAGTGGGCGGCGTCGCCCAGGAGCACGACCCTGCCCTTCGACCAGCGGTCCATCTCGATGAGGCTGAGGGAGTCGAAGTAGAAGTCGTCGGCAGCAGCGGCGTCCTCCAGGAAGCGGGGGATCTCCCAGCCGACGCCGGTGAAGTTGTCGGCGAGCAGCCGCTTCTGCTGGGTGGAGTCCCGGTGGTCGTAGACCAGTTCCTGCGGGGTGGAGAAGACGAAGCCGGTCTTCGCGGTGGTCTCGCGGGCGGAACGGTAGGCGAACACCAGCTTGTTCGGGACCGCGTGGTAGGTCTCCCACTGGGTGAGCCCCAGGCGGTTGGGGCCGGAGAAGATGGAGATGTACGCGCCGAGGTGGCGCGTGAACTGCTTCTCGTCGCCGAAGACGAGCCGCCGGGTGTTCGAGTGCATGCCGTCGGCGCCGACGACCAGGTCGAACCGGCGGCGCGTTCCGCTCTCGAAGGTGACCTCGACGCCGTCCGCGTCCTCGTCGAGCGCTGCGATCGAGTCCCCGAAGAGGTACTCGACGTCGTCGCGGGTGCGGTCGTACAGGATGCGGGCGAGGTCGCCGCGCATGATCTCGTCGTCGCCCTCGACGCGGCCGCCGAAGATCTCGGCGGGCAGCTCGCCGATGGTCCGGCCCTCGGAGTCGACGTACGAACCGCCGTCCATGTCGGTGGACCTGGCCCGCACGTCGTCCATGATGCCCATCCGCTCGCAGACCTCGATGGCCGTGCCGCGGATGTCGACCTTGTAGCCGCCGGGGCGCGGCTCCGGGGCGCGCTCGACCACGGTCGGGACGAAGCCGTAGCGGTGCAGCCACAGCGCGAGGGCGGGGCCGGCGATCGAGGCGCCGGAGATCAGGACGGTCTTGGAAGCGGGCGTGCGCGTCATGGCGGGACTCCTCGTCGGTGGTGTCCGGCGCCGCTTCCGGCGCCGTGCACATGACTATACGCACGTCCTACACGGCTGTCTATGACGGTTGTATGGATTCTTGCGCGGGGCTCAGCCGCGTGCCAGCACCACCGTCCCGGACGAGCAGAACCAGCCGCCCGTCCCCGACGCCACCGCCAGCTCCGGCAGCCCGCCGCCGGGCCTTCGCACCTGCCGCCCGGTCGCCTCCCCGCGCAGCTGCCGCACCGCCTCCACCAGCAGGAACAGCCCTCGCATGCCCGGATGGCAGGCGGACAGGCCACCCCCGTCGGTGTTCACCGGAAGCCCGCCGGCCAGCGTCAGGCGGTTCTTCTCGACGAACGGCCCGCCCTCGCCCTTCGCGCAGAAGCCGAGGTCTTCGAGGGTCAGCAGCGTCATATAGGTGAAGGCGTCGTAGATCTCGGCGAAGTCGATGTCCCCGGGGCGTACACCCGCCCGCTCGAAGGCGAGCCGGCCGCTCACCGCCGCCGGGGAGACCGTGAAGTCGTCCCACTCCGACATCGTGGTGTGCGAGACGTACTCACCGGTCCCGAGGATCCACACCGGGTCCTTCGCCGTGTCCGGCACGTACTCCTCCGCCGCCAGCAGCACCGCGCAGCCGCCGTCGCTGCGGATGCAGCAGTGCAGCTTGGTGAACGGATCGGCGATCAGCGGTCCGCCCAGGACGTCGTCCACGGTGATCGGGTCGCGGAACATCGCGTCCGGGTTGTGGGCGGCGTTCGCCCGCGCCTGGACGGCGACCTCGGCGAGCTGCTCCAGGGTCGTGCCGTACTCGTGCATGTGGCGGCGCGCGGCCATCGCGTACTTGGAGACGAGGGTGTGGCCGTACGGCACCTCGAACTGCAGCGGTCCGCGTCCGCCGAAGGAGAGGTTCGACGTGCGGCGCCCGGCCCGGATGTCCGCGCGGGCGGTCGAGCCGTAGACGAGGAGGACGGCGTTGGCGTGGCCCGCGGCGATGGCGTCGGCGGCGTGGGCGGCCATCACCTCCCAGGTGGCGCCGCCCACGGCGGTCGAGTCGACCCAGCGGGGGCGGAGCCCCAGATACTCGGCGACCTCGACGGGGGCGAGGGTCCCCAGGCCCGCCGAGCCGAGACCGTCGATCACCGAGCGGTCGAGCCCGCTGTCCGCGAGGGCGCGGCGGGCGGCCTGGGCGTGCAGGGCGTGCGGGGTGGCCTCGTCGACGCGGCCACAGTCCGAGAGCGATATGCCGACGACGGCGACTCTGCGCCGGTTGCGCGGGGTGGCAGGCATGAATCTGACGGTACATCAGATAAGCTCGCGCGTATGCCGAGAAGTGCCGCTGAAGATGTCGACGAGTACCTCGCCGAGGTCGTCGAGCCCGACCGGCTCACGGTCCTCGTGCGGCTGCGTGAGCTGTGCCGCACGGAACTGCGCGGCTACGAGGAGGTGATGGCCTACGGCATGCCCGCCTATCGCCTCCCCGGCGGCGAGCCCGAGATCGCCTTCGGCAACCAGAAGCACTACCTCTCCTTCTATCTGATGCGTCCCGACGTGCGCCAAGGCTTCGAGGGCCGGCTCTCGGACCAGGACATGGGCAAGGGCTGCCTGCGGTTCCGTCGTACGGAGACCGTCGACTTCGCTCTCGTGCGGGATCTGCTGCGGGCGACGGCGGCCGGCCCCGGCCGCGTCTGCTGAGGCTCGTACCCCCCGACCCCTGGGCATCCGACCCGGCCGGCTCTAACATGACGGCCCGTCAGATACGGAGGGGAGCTCCATGGACGCCGCCTTCACCGCGGAGCAGGACGAGATCCGCCGCACCCTGCGCGAACTGCTCGCCAAACGGTCCGGACCCGCCGAGGTCCGGGCGGCGGTCGCCACCGCCTACGGCCACGACCCCGAGCTGTGGGCCCAGCTCTCCGCGCGGCTCGGCCTGCCCGGACTCGCCCTGCCCGAGACCCACGGCGGAGTCGGCTGCTCCCTCGCCGAACTGGCCCTCGCCTGCGAGGAGACCGGCCGGGTCCTGCTGCCCTCGCCCCTGCTCGCCACCGCCGCGCTGGCCGCGCCCCTGATCGACCGGCTCGGCACCGACAGCCAGCGCACCGCGCTGCTCCCCGGGATCGCGAACGGCTCGCTCACCGCGACGCTCGCGGTGGCCGGCGGGCACCTCGCCACCGCGCTCGGTCTCATCGACGACACCACGGACGGCCAGTGGGCCGGTGGCGGCCGGGCCGGAGGCGTGCAGGCGCGGCCGGCCGGGGACGGCTGGCAGCTGTACGGGGAGGCGGCGCAGGTCCTCGACGGGCACAGTGCCGGGCTGCTGCTGGTCGCCGCGCACACGGGTGGCTTCGCCCGTGCCCGGGCCCTGCTCTTCCTCGTGCGGGCCGGGGCGCCGGGCCTGTCCCGCGTACGGCTCACCTCGCTGGACGAGACCCGGCCGCTCGCCCGCCTCGAACTGCGAGACTGCGCGGCCGAGTTGCTCGGGCACGATGGCGTCGACGTGGCCGGGGCGCTCGCCGCCACCGGCCGGGAGGCCGCCGCCGTCCTCGCCGCCGAGGCCGTCGGCGCGGCAGCGGCGGCACTGGAGCGAACCGTGGACTACGTCCGCTCCCGCGAGCAGTTCGGCCGGCCCATCGGTTCCTTCCAGGCGGTCAAGCACCGGCTGGCCGATCTGTACGTCCACGTCCAGGCGGCCCGCTCGGCGGCGTACTACGCGGCCTGGGACCCGGCCGCGGGCGGCCTCGCGCTCGCCCAGGGCCTGGAGGCCCTGCGCACCGTCGCCGGGGAGGCGATCCAGCTCCACGGCGGCATCGGCTTCACCTGGGAACACGAGGCGCACCTCTACTTCAAACGGGCGGCCGCCGACGAGCTGCTCTTCGGTCCCGTCCACCGGCTGCGCGCACGCGCGGCCGAGGAAGCCGGACTGTTCACCCCACGAAAGGCGGCCGCCTGATGCCTCCCGGAGTCCGCCTCATGCAGAAGGTGTCCTCGACGCGCGCCTTCGCCAGGATCGCTCCGTACTTCATTCCCGCGATGGACCGCACCGTGCACCGGCTGACGCGGGGCAGGGTGATGCTCAGCGCCCAGATGCTGCCCGGTGTGGTCCTCACGGCGCGCGGCGCGAAGTCGGGGCAGCCCCGCCGTACACCCCTGGCCTGTATGCCGGAGAAGGACGGGAGCTGGATCCTGATCGGCTCCAACTTCGGGCGCGAGGGGCATCCGGCCTGGACCGGGAACCTGCTGAAGCACCCGGACGCCGAGGTGAGCTGGCGGGGTGCGGACATACCGGTGAGGGCGCGGCTGCTCACGGGGGAGGAGCGGGCGGCCGCATGGCGGGAGGTGCTGAGGTTCTGGCCGCCGTACGCCACGTACCAGGCGCGGGTGGAGCGGGAGATCCGGCTGTTCCGGCTGACCCGGCGCTGAGGGCTGCCCTCCGGACCCTGCGGGGCTCCGGACATGGGAACGCCGACGGCGGTCGGCATCGTGCGGGACCGCCGTCGGCGTGACAGGACGTGCAGAGGGCCGAAGAACGTTACTTCGTCGGCTTCTTGCCCGTGATTCCCAGGTGGACCAACAGGGAGAGATTGGGCTTGAGTTCGGTCTGCTTGACGCCCCAGGCCTGGAAGCCCTTCTGGTGCGAGGCGACCGCCGCCAGCATCGCGACCAGGGAACCGGCCATCGCCGCGGGGCTGACGTCCTTGTCGACCTTGCCCTTGGACTGGAGTTCCTTCACCGCGTCCGTAAGGGAGTTGGTGACGGAGTTCAGGATCTTCATGCGGATCTTGTAGAACCGCTTGTCGCCCTCCGCGGCCCCCAGATCCACCACCCGGAGGATGGCGTCGTTGCGGCGCCAGAAGTCCAGGAACCCCTCGACCAGCTCCTCCGCGGTCTGCCAGCCGGCCTTGCCGACCCAGGAGCGGCCGGAGACCAGTTCGGTCAACCCGGCGCCCTCCTTGGCCATTTCCTCGGCCACTTCGAGGACGGCGCCCTCGACATCGGGGAAGTACTGATAGAAGGTCGCGGGTGAAGTGCCCGCCTTCCGGGCCACGTCGATGACTTTGACGTCCCGGTACGGCGAGGAGCTGAGCATCTCGCTGAGGCAGTCGAGCAGCTTCTGCCGCGTCGCCTGGCCGCGTCGGCCAGCCACGCGGCCGTCGACGGTGCGTACTTGTCCTGTCATGCCGTCAGCTTACCGAGGGGTGATCGGCGCGCGATTCGGCCGACTGCAAATGGGGTGCGGTCCCTCCTCCCGGCCTCGGGCGGCCCCGGCGACGGCCCTCCGGGCGCCGGCGTCAACCGTCGTCCTCATCGCCGTGACACTCAATAGGATTATTAACAGCCTGTGGACAACTTCGGTGGACAAGCCATGGGAATCCCGGGCCCCGGCCCGAAAGGTGCCTGTTTGTTCGATTATGTTCCCTGCGTGGGCCGCGCGGCGCCGCTAGCTTGACTGTGACGGGCACCACACGGGTCGCACCAGGGAAGGAACCGCCCATGGCCGCATTCGCAGAGGGCACACCGTGCTGGGTGGACGCGCAGCTCCCCGACCTCGAGGCGGGCAAGCGTTTCTACGGTGAGCTCTTCGGGTGGACGTTCGGCGACGACCCCGGCGCGGACTACGGGCACTACACGACCGCCCTCCGCGACGGGAAGCGCGTCGCCGCCCTGGTGCCCAAACGCGACGGCCGCCTTCCCACCACCTGGAACGTCTACCTCGCCACCCCCGACGCGGTCACGCTCGGCACCCGTATCGAGGAGGCCGGAGGCCGGATGGTGCTGAGCCCCTTCCCGGTCGGCCCCTTCGGTCTCATGGCGCTCGCCGCGGACCCGGGAGGAGCGGTCTTCGGGCTCTGGCAGCCCGGCTCCCACGGCGGCTTCGAGCTGCAGAACAAGCCCGGCTCCTTCTGCTGGGCCGAGGTCTACACAAGGGAGAAGGAGGCCGTCGACGCCTTCTACGAATCGGTCTTCGGCTATGAGGTGAGGGACATCGAGGCCGAGGGGGAGAGCGAGCCCATCGACTTCCGGGTCTGGTCCCCGGCGGGCAGCGCCAACGGCGACGACCAGGCGATCGGCGGCCGGAGCGTGATCAACTCGGCCTTCCCCGCCGAGATGCCCAGCCACTTCCTCGTCTACTTCGCCGTCGAGAACTGCGATGCCACGGCGGAAACGGCCGTCCGGCTCGGCGGCCGCGTCACCGAACCGCCTTTCGACACGCCCTACGGACGGATCGCGGCACTCATGGACAACCAGGGCGCGGCCTTCGCGGTCCTCGCCGAGCCGGTGACGCCCGCCGAGCCGTTCCGGCCGGCCGCGGCCCTCGGGGCCCAGCCCCCCAAGGGTCCGGACACCGAGGCCCCGGTCGCCAAGGCCCCGCCCGCCGGGGGCGCGGAGGCCGCCGTGACCGCCGACCCCGCCCGGTCCGCGGAGGCTCCGGGCGGTAAGGGGTCCGACGGGTGATATGAGCTGAGACACCCCGATCCGCCCCCGGGTTCGCCACCGCCGCCTCCGGAAGGAACAATCAGGGGCGCGGGGCCGTACCCTCATGGCCCTACGGGGAGGTGGCAGGCAAGTGGAGCAGCTGACGCAGCACGACCCGAGGCGGATCGGACCGTTCGAGGTGCTGGGCCGGCTCGGTGCCGGCGGCATGGGTCTGGTCTATCTCGCGCGGTCGGCGTCCGGCCGGCGTGTGGCGATCAAGACCGTACGGACCGAGCTCGCCGAGGACCAGCTGTTCCGCGTCCGGTTCACGCGTGAGGTCGAGGCCGCGCGGGCGGTCTCCGGCTTCTACACGGCGGCCGTGGTCGACGCCGATCCGCGCGCGGCGGTGCCGTGGCTCGCGACCGCCTACGTCCCGGCTCCCTCCCTCGAAGAAATAGTGAATGAGTGCGGGCCCATGCCCGCCCAGGCCGTCCGCTGGCTGGCGGCCGGTGTCGCCGAGGCCCTCCAGTCCATCCACGGCGCGGGTCTCGTCCACCGCGACCTCAAGCCGTCGAACGTGCTCGTGGTCGAGGACGGCCCGCGCGTCATCGACTTCGGTATCGCCTCCGGTGTCTCCAACACCCGGCTGACCATGACCAACGTCGCCGTCGGCACCCCCGCGTACATGTCTCCGGAGCAGGCGCGCGACTCGCGCAGCGTCACCGGCGCCAGCGATGTCTTCTCGCTGGGCTCCATGCTGGTCTTCGCCGCGACCGGGCACGCCCCCTTCCACGGCGCGAACCCGGTCGAGACCGTCTTCATGCTGCTGCGCGAGGGCCCCGACCTCGAGGGGCTCCCGGACGAGCTCAGGCCGCTCATCGACGCCTGTATGCAGATGGACGTTTCCCTGCGGCCGACCCCCGCCGACCTCCAGGCGCAGCTCGCCCCGCATCTGTTCGGCTCGGGCAACGACGACAGCGGCACCGCGTCCGCGTGGCTGCCGTCGCGGGCCACGGCGATGATCGAGCAGCGCCGGGGCGGTGGCCGGGTCCCGGCGCCCGCGCCCGCCGCGCCGCCGACTCCGCCGCCCGCGCCGCCGCGCCCTCCCCGGCGCGCGCCGGACAGGGACGCGGCCTGGCGCGGCAACGAGGATCCCCGTACGGGCCAGGCGTCCCCCGGCCCCGGCCGGAGCCCCGGGCGGCACGCGGGACCCGGCTCGCCCTCGGAGGCCGGGCCCGTCCGGCTGCCCGGCGCGGCCGTGCCCATCGGCCCCGGCCCCCGGGTCGCCGACACCCGCGCCGCGATCGTCGCCGACGCCGGCCCCGCGACCGGCTGGATCCGCCGTCCGGGCGGGGGCTCGAACGGCGCGGAGCCCGGTCCGACGGCCGGTACCCGGCCCCTCCCGTCGCCCGCGTCCGCGCCCACGGCGGAGGGACAGCCGCCCGCCCCGGCCGAGCCCGGGCACTGGCGCCCCTGGCGGTTCCGCATGTCGAACGACGTGTGGGGCACGCCCGTCGTCGACGGCGACCTGCTCTACGTCACCTCCTTCGAGGTGCACGCCCTGGACGTGGCGAGCGGCCGGCGCCAGTTCAAGACCCGGGACGTCGCCTGGTCGATGGCGGTCGCGGGCGGGCGCGTCCACGCCTCCGACGGGCCCACGCTCTACGCCCTCGACGCCACCGACGGCAGTGAACGCTGGCGGCTGCGGACCGACGCCTGGGTGTACTCGCTCAAGGTCGACCGGGGCACGGTCGTCACCGGTACGCGCGGCGGCGGTGTCCAGGGCTGGGAGGCCTCCAACGGCGCCAAGCTCTGGGAGATCAGCGGGGCGCAGACGGACTTCGAGACTCCCGAGGCCGGGCCGGCCGTCCACGGCGACACCGTCTACGTCTGGCGCGACGCACGGCTCCAGGCGCTGGACGCCCGTACGGGCACCGAGCGCTGGTCGTACCCCGTCGGTGACGCGGCGTCCTGCGGCAACGTCCCGATCCGGGTCGCCCCGGCGGAGGACGGCTGCGTGTACGTCTCGGCCGGTACGCGCGTGCTGTCCATCGACATCGTGAGCGGGCACGTCCGCTGGCGCTTCGAGGCGCCCGCGGTGTTCCTGTGCCCGCCGGCGTTTGCTCCCGGGCCCGCCGTCACGGGCGGCGGGGTCTACCTCGCCGACTACCTGGGCACCGTCTACGCGCTCGACGCGACGACCGGCAAGGACCGGTGGCGGATCGCCACCGAGGGCCGCCAGTCCGTCGAACCCGTCCTCGTCGTCAACGGCAACGTCCACGTCGGCAGCGGCAGCGCGCTGTACACGCTCGACGCGGTCACCGGCACGCCCAAGTGGCGCTTCGCGGCCGGGGGAGACCTCATCGGCACACCGGTGGTCGCGGACGGCCGGGTGCACTTCGGCTCGGCGGACCATGTGCTGTACACGCTGGACGCGAGCGGCGGACAGCTGCGGTGGAAGCTGGCGACGGGCGGCGAGATCACGGGGTCGCCGGTGGCCAGGGGCGGCGTGGTGTACGCGTGCAGCAAGGACCGGTGCGTGTACGCACTGGACGCGGTGAAGGGGACGGCGACGCGCTCCTGACCTCCGCGGGGGCGCGGTCGCTCTACGGCCGACCTCCATGGCGCGGTCGCGGGCCCCGGTCAGGCGGGCCGGTCGGGCCTTGGCGGTCATTCGTGGCGGCGGTCGTGCGGCGGCCAGTCGTCACGCTGGTCCCGGGGCGGGTTGTCCCACGCCCTGGTGTCCTGCGAGGGGTCGTCATGCGTCGGGTAGGCCGAGGTCGGGCGTTCTCCGGCGCGGTCGTCCGGGTACCCGCGCTCGTCGGGGAAGCGGTCGTCCGGGTACCCGCGCTCGTCCGGGTACGCGCGCTCGTCGGCGTACGCCGGCTCCGGTTCCGTACGACCGGTACGGCGGCGGCCCGACATGATCGCCGCGCCCAGGAGCAGGAGCAGTCCGCCGCCGAGGGCGAGGCCGACGCCCGAGCCCAGCCCGTCGCTGTCGGTGCCGCCGGCCGTGAGGCTGCCCGCCTCCTGTCCCTGCTGGACCATCCACAGGATGGTGAAGCCGAGCACGATGACGCCGGCGAGCGCCACCAGGAGACGCGAGCGGAAGATCAGTCCGAGCAGGGTGATCACCGCGGCCACCACGAACGGCAGCAGGACCGAGATCCACAGGTCCGACTTGATGTCCGTGATACCGCCGAACAGGTCCTCGATGCGGTAGTCCCGCCCGTGACGGCCGTCGTACCAGGCTCGGAAGGGGCTCCAGACGGCGGCCGTCGCTCCGGCGAGAGCGGCAATGGAGCCGAGGACGTTACGGATCATCGTCGGCCTCCTTGGGGTCGGCTCTCGATCACGACGCTACGCCGGGTGGGTACGCACCGCCACGCGGCGGCTCGTTAAGGTGGCGCGCGACAACCGCGGTGGAGTGGCAGGGGTGAGTGGCATGGTGGGCCGACGTCTGAGATTCGCGGCGGTACTCGTGGTGGTGGTGCTCGCGCTGACCGGGTTCCAGACCTCGACCGGGGGCAAGAGCGGCGGCCGGGGCAAGAGCAAGAGCGGCAGCAGCAGGAGCAGCGGTGGCGGCGGCGGTTGCTCCAGCTCGAAGAAGAGCAACGGCGGCTACCGCGACTACGACAACGACGACGACTACGACTCCTCGTCCAGCGGTTCGTCCAGCGGTTCGAGTGGCTCGTACACCGGTGAGCCGACGCCCACGCCCACCTCGACCTCCCTCCTCGACGTCGTGATCAGCGAGTGCGTGGACGCCAAGCAGAGCAGGCGCAAGGGCAAGAAGACCAGGACGTCCGCCGGTGACACCTCGGCGACCGTCCGGCTCACGTCGCGCTACTCGGTCCGCCACACGTACCGGGTCACGGTGAACTTCGCCGGTGTCAGCGGCTCCTCGGTCGACTCCGGGCAGGCCGAGGTGGTCGTCGAGCCGGGCGCCACCACGTCCGTGGAGGTGGGCATGAAGAACCCCAAGAGCGTGAGCCGCGTCAAGAAGTGCGTGCTGGGCCAGGTCGAGCTGAGGGACTGAGCGGTCCCGTTGCGCTGTTAGGGTGACGTGCGCCCGTCAACACGGGCCTCTGAACTTTTGACACTTTCAACGGGGGTTGAAGAGTGAAGCTTCGCCATGTCCGCGCGGTCGCCGTCTTCGGTATCGCTGTGTTCGCACTCACCGGAGCCCGCGGCTCGCACGGCGGCAGCTGTTCCGGTTCGAGCTCCAGCGGCAGCCACGGCAGCAGCAGCAACAACGGCAACAGCAACGACAGCACCACCGGTGGTACCACCGGCTCCGTGTCCGGTGGCTCCAGCAGTGCCCGCAAGGCGGAGCGCGATGTGCGGATCGACGACTGCCTGATCTCGGCCGACAAGCTCACGGTGAAGCTCACCATCACCAACAGCGACGCCATGGCGTACAAGTACGACGTCAGCGTCCAGTTCAAGGGCGAGGTCGGCGGCCCCAGCGCCGACGTCGCGTTCGCCAAGGTGGACGACCTGCTCGTGCCGGCCAACGGGTCGCAGTCGACCGAGGCGTCCACGCCGTACACCGGCAAGGGCGACGGCTCCGAGTACAAGAAGTGCCTCGTGGTCAGCGCGAGCCGGGTCGTGTCGGGCTAACGCAGCCGGAAGTCCGCCCTGCCCCGGCCTGTGAACAGCTCAGCCTGCCGCTCCGGCGGCAGGTTCCCGAGCGCGATCAGCTGCGGGGCGTGCGCGAGGGCCTGCGCCCTGGCCGCCTCCTTCGCCGACCACACCGCCCGGACCGTGCCCTGCACGGCCTCGGTCGGGCAGGCGGCGATGACGGCGGCGGCCCGGCGGGCCGCGTGCGCCGCCTCGCCCGGGCCGGTCAGCTCGGAGACCAGGCCGGTCTCGTACGCCCGCCGTGCCGAGACCCGTTCGGCCGTGCCCATCAGGGACATCCGGGCGACCTCGCCGAACGGCATCCGCTGGGCCATGGAGATGGCCTCGTACGCGCTGACCATGCCGTAGGTGGTGTGCGGGTCGAAGAAGGTCGCCTCCTGGGAGGCAACCACGAATTCGGACTCGCCCAGCAGATAGAACGCGCCGCCGCAGGCCATCCCCTCCACGGCCGCGACGACCGGCTTCCACAGGTCGTTCGCCTTGGGGCCGATGGCGATCAAGGGGTCGTCGATCGTGTACGGCGAGGAGGGCTGCGGGACCTCGGCGCCCCGGTCGATGCCGGTGCAGAAGGCCTTGCCCCCGGCGCCCGTGAGCACGACGGCCCGCACCGTGTCGTCGTACCTGAACTCCCGCCACACATCGCCCAGTCGGGCCGCCATGTCGAGCGTGAGGGCGTTGTGCCGCTCGGGGCGGTCGAGGGTGACGAGCGCGACCCCCGACTCCTTGTCCGTCTCGACGCGGATGCTCATGAGCGCTCCAGCAGCCAGCGCGGAACCGTCATGCCGTCGATCTCGGTGAAGGCGACCCTGACGGCGGCGCCGATGCGCAGCCGGTCCGGGTCCACCGAGTTCAGCGGGGCGTCGGGCGCGGCGACGACATTGCCGACGAGCCGGATCCGGGGATCCTCGACGAGCTCGACGACGACCGCGTTGTACGGGGCCTGGGCGGCGTAGTCGGGGAGCAGCGGCGGATGCGGCAGCACGTACGACCAGATGCGGCCCCGGCCGCTCGTCCTGCGCCACTCACTGTCGAAGGACTGGCAGTGCGGGCAGCAGGGGCGGGGCGGGAAGCGCGGCTCGTCGCAGGCCGCGCACGTCTGGACGCGCAGCTCGCCCTGTGCGGCGTACTCCCAGAAGGGCGCGCCGTCCTCGTCGGTGACGGGTGTGAGCATCTCAACTCCTCAGCAGTACGGCCGATGTGGGCACTCCCTCGCCGGCGGTGACCAGACAGGTCGCGGCGTCCGGGACCTGGGCGGTGCTGGTGCCGCGCAGCTGCTTCACACCCTCGTTGATGAGGTTGAAGCCATGGACGTACGCCTCGGAGAGCCCGCCGCCGCCCGTGTTGAGGGGCAGCCGGCCGCCGATCTCCAGCGCCCCGCCCTCGGTGAAGGCGGCGCCCTCCCCTCGTCCGCAGAAGCCGTAGCCCTCCAGGGAGAGCGGGATGAGGGGGGTGAAGGCGTCGTAGATCTGGGCGACGTCGATGTCCTCGGGGGTGAGGTCGGCGTTCTTCCACAGGTGCCGCGCGGCGGTCCAGGCGGGGCCGGTGAGCGGGTCGTCGTTCCAGTAGTTGACCATGCCGTGGTGCTGGGCGGGCAGGCCCTGGGCGGCGGAGTGGATGTAGACGGGCTTCTGCCGGCAGTCGCGGGCGCGCTCGGCGGAGACGATGACGCAGGCCAGTGCGCCGTCGGTCTCCAGGCAGTTGTCGAAGAGGCAGAGCGGCTCGCTGATCCAGCGGGCGGTCATGTACATCTCGCGGGTCAGCGGCCGCTCGTACATGATCGCGGCGGGGTTCTGGTTGGCACGGTTGCGGCAGGCGAGGGCGACGTTGAAGAGATGGTCGCGGGTGGCGCCGTACTCGTGCATGTAGCGCCGCGCGAGCATGCCGATCTCGTCGGAGGGGCGCAGGAGGCCGAAGGGGCGGGTCCACTGGCCGGGAGTGGGGAGCTGGACGGCGGTGTTCTTCCAGGGTCTCGGTCCGCTGCCGCGCTTGCGGGAGCGCCAGGCGACGCCGACGCTCGCCTGGCCGGTGGCGACGGCGGCGGCGAGATGGGCGAGGGTGGCGCAGGAACCGCCGCCGCCGTAACCGGCTTTGGAGAAGAAGGTGACGTCACCGGCGCCGATGGACTTGGCCACCTCGACCTCGTCCGTCTCCTCCATCGTGTACGAGGCGAAGGCGTCGACCTCGGAGGGCGCGATGCCGGCGTCGTCCAGGGCGGCGAGAATGGCGCGGCAGGCCAGGGTCTTCTCGGGTTCGGGGAGTCGCTTGGCGAAGGCGGTCTGTCCGATGCCGACGATGGCTGTCCGGTCCTTGAGCACTGCAACCTCCCCGATCGCGAGCTGCTGACAGCGCGTCAGGCTACAGCTAATCTGACGGATAGTCAGCTACTGCGTCTGGGTGGGAGGACTGGGGATGCGCGGCGACCTGGAGTGGGGCTCGATACCGAAGCTGGTGCGGTCGGCGGCCGAGCGGTACGGAAGCCGGGAGGCGGTCGTCGAGGGACGGACCCGGGTGTCGTACGAGGAGCTGGGTCACCGCGTCGAACGGGCGGCGGCGGCCTGCATGGCGTCGGGCGTCCGGGCGGGCGACCGGGTCGCGATCTGGGCACCCAACACCCTCGACTGGATCGTCTCGGCCCTGGGCGCGGTGTCGGCGGGCGCGGTCCTCGTCCCGCTGAACACCCGCTTCAAGGGGGCGGAGGCGGCGTACGTCCTCCAGCGCTCCCGGGCGAAGCTGCTCTTCATCACCGGCACGTTCCTCGGCACCTCGTACGTCGCCTCGCTGCGCCGTGCCGAAGTGGAACTCCCGCACCTGGAACAGGTGGTGGTGCTCGCGGACACCGCCCCCGAGGACTACCGCACCTGGAAGGACTTCCTGGCCGGGGGAGAGGTGGTGAGCGGGGAGGAGGTCCGGGTGAGGGCCGATTCCGTCCTGCGCTCCTCCCCCTCCGACATCATCTTCACGTCGGGTACCACGGGCGCCCCGAAGGGAGCCGTGATCACGCACTCGCAGACGCTGCGGTGCTACGACGTCTGGTCGGAGCTGGCCGGCCTGCGGGAGGGCGACCGCTACCTCATCGTGAACCCGTTCTTCCACACCTTCGGCTACAAGGCCGGGATCATTGCCTGCCTGATGCGGGGCGCGGTGATGGTGCCGCAGCCGGTCTTCAGCGTGGACACGGTCCTCGCGAACATCGCGTCGGAACGCATCTCGGTCCTCCCCGGCCCGCCGACGCTCCACCAGTCACTCCTCGACCACCCGGCCCGCTCCGCGCACGACCTGTCGGCCCTGCGGCTGGTGGTCACGGGCGCGGCGGTCGTGCCCCTCCAGCTCGTCGAGCGCCTCCGCTCCGAGCTGGGCATCGCCACCGTCCTGACGGCGTACGGCCTCTCCGAGGCGAGCGGGATCGTCACGATGTGCCGCCAGGGCGATCCGGCGGACGTCATCGCCTCCACGTCGGGCCGTGCGATCCCGGACACCGAGATCCGCGTCGAGAACGGGGAGGTCCTCGTCCGCGGCCACCATGTGATGCGGGGCTACTTCGAGGACCCGGAGGAGACGGCGAAGGTCCTGGACGCGGACGGCTGGCTCCACACGGGCGACGTGGGCGTCCTCGACGAGGCGGGGAACCTCCGGATCACCGACCGGATCAAGGACATGTTCATCGTCGGCGGCTTCAACGCGTACCCCGCGGAGATCGAGCAGCTCCTGGGCGTTCACCCGGACATCGCCGACATCGCGATCATCGGTGTCCCGGACGCCCGGCTGGGTGAGGTGGGCAAGGCGTACGCGGTCCGGCGGTCGGGCTCGACACTGACGGCCGACGACCTGATCGCGTGGGCGAGGCGGGAGATGGCGAACTACAAGGTCCCGAGGGAGGTGGAGTTCGTACCGGAGCTGCCGCGGAACGCGAGCGGGAAGGTACTGAAGGGCGAACTCAGGGCGGTCAGCCGGGCAGGGCGGTGACGTGGACGTTCGCGGCGCCGGCCGTGGGCGTGGTGACGTGGACGTTCGCCAGAGCCGGGGCAGCGGAGCCCGTGACGAGGGCCGCGGCGACGAGCGCACCGAGGATCAGGTGCCTGGCGCGGGTCATGCGGGCCTCCGCAGGGATGGATCGATTCCGGACATGACTGACCCTAGGCGCTTGTTGGTCGGATGATCGATGGTTGCCGTGGCTTCCGGACAACTAATGGCTCGTTACACGCCGCGGCCGCGACGGCTCCCCCTCCGCGCCGCCGCGGCCGCACCCCGTGCGTGAAGGTCTACTTGGCGGGTTCCGTCGTCACGTGGATGTTGGCCGGCGCGACCTCACCCTCGGGCTCGCCCGTGACATGGATGTTCTTGATGCCGATCTTCTCGGCGATCGCGTCGCCACCCTCGCCACCCGTGACGTGGATGTTCTTCGTCTCGATGCCGCCCTCGCCACCGCCGGTGACGTGGATGTTGGTCGGCTTGACGATCGGGTCGGTGGTGTTCTCGTCGGCCATGGTGGTCAACTCCCATGAGTAGTCGCTGCGGTGGTCTGCGAGACCCGCCCGGCTGTTCCCCCGTGGACGGCCGGACGGGCCTCAGTGCAGGGCCGCTCACCCTATTGCGTCGGAGCGACGGCCTTACCGTTGACCCGTCTGCCCCCCGACGCGACGGATCGATGAGTAAGAGAATGCCGGGCGGCGATAAACGAACGATGAACGCCCGCTGCCGCGGCCTCAGGCCGCCGCGGCCGGGGAGAGAAGCGCCCGTACGTCGGACGCCTCCGGTGAGCCCAGCACGTCGTAGATGCCGAGCGCCTCGCGCCAGCACACCTCCGCGCGGCCGAGCTGCCCGATGCCGTGCAGGGCCCGGCCCAGGACCGTGAGGACGTTCCCGCGCCGCCACTCGCCCCCGATGCCCCTCAGTACGGTCAACGCCATCTCGGCGTTCAACGCCGCCTGGGCGAACCGCTGGGTGACGACGTCGACCTCCGCGAGCCGGAAGAGCGTCATTCCCTCCCACAGCCGCTGGCGGCTGTCCCGGAAGACGGCCAGGGCCGCCTGCAGACTGTCCGCCGCCTCGGGCAGCTGCCCGGCCCGGGTGAGGGCCACGCCCATGGCGTACCGGCCGTTCGCGCCCTTGAGGGCATGGCCCATCCCGTCGTACATCTCCGTGCCCTGCCGGGCGAGGGTGACCGCGCTCGCGGTGCGCCCGGTGAGGAGGTGGATGCGGGACAGGTTGCAGAGCGCGCTGGCCTCGCCCGGGCGGTCCTCGCAGTCGCGGAAGGCGTCGATGGCGCGGCTGAGGTAGCCCTCGCCGTCCTCGTAGCGATTGCGGTAGACCGCCATCACACCCAGCGTGTTGGCGGCCCAGCAGTACGGGAGCGGGTCGCCGACCGTCTTGGCCAGGCCCATGGCCTCCCGTGCCTCCTCGTCGGCCTGGTCGAAGCGGCCCGACACATGGTGGACGTATGCCAGGGTCAGCGCGGCCCGGCCCTCCGCCCGGGTGTCGCCCGCTTCCCTCGCGGCGTCCCGCAGGCCCGCCGCCGCCGCTTCGTACTCCTTCGAGTTCGCGCCCGACTCGGCCAGGTCGAGGGAGGCCCACAGCAGGTCCACCGACCGGCGCAGGGTCCTCCCGCCCGTCGACTGGCGGACACATGCCAGGAGGCAGTTGGCCTCCGCGTACAGCCAGTCCTGGGCCGCGTGGCGGTCGGTGAAGGCCCGGCCGTCGTACCGCGTGGGCTCCAGGTGGTCCACCAGGCGGTCGCCGGGGCGTTCGATCGCGTAGACGCGCGAGGCCGTCGACAGGTAGAAGTCCAGCAGCCGGGAGAGGGCCAGTTCCCGCTCGACCGGGGGCTGTTCGTCGCGCTCCGCGCAGGCGCGGGCGTAGAGGCGGACGAGGTCGTGGTAGCGGTAGCGGCCCGGAGCGGCGGACTCCAGGAGGGAGGTGTCGACCAGGGCCTCCAGAAGGTCCTCCGCCTCCTGGACGGGCAGGCCCAGGACCGCGGCCGCGGCCGCCAGGGAGATGTCGGGTCCGTCGGCGAGGCCCAGGAGGCGGAAGGCGCGGGCCTGCTGGGGCTCCAGCTGGCCGTAGCCCAGCTCGAAGGTGGCCTTGACCGCCAGGTCGCCGGCCTGCAGCTCGTCGAGACGGCGGCGCTCGTCGGCCAGCTTCGCGGCCAGGACCGAGACGGTCCACGTGCGGCGCGCGGCGAGCCGGGAGGCGGCGATACGGATGGCGAGGGGCAGGAAACCGCAGGCGGCGACCACGTCGAGGGCCGCTTCCCGCTCGGCCTGGACCCGCTCCCTGCCGACGATCTTCGTGAAGAGCTGGAGGGCCTCCTCGGGCGACATCACGTCCAGGTCGACGAGGTGCGCGCCGGCCAGATCGACCATGCGGGTGCGGCTGGTGACCAGGGCGGCGCAGCCGGCCGTGCCCGGGAGCAGCGGCCGGATCTGCGCGGCGTCGCGCGCGTTGTCGAGAAGGACGAGGATGCGCCGGCCGTCGAGGGTGGAGCGGTACAGCGCGGCCCGTTCGTCGAGGCCGTCCGGGATGGCCGTGTCGGGGGTGCCGAGGGCGCGCAGGAAGGAGCCGAGGACCGTCTCGGGCTCGGCGGACCGCGCTCCGGCGCCCTGGAGGTCGATGTAGAGCTGGCCGTCGGGGAAGTGCGGGCGGGCGTCGTGCGCGACGTGCACGGCGAGCGTCGTCTTGCCGACCCCGCCGATGCCGGCCAGCGCGGAGACGGCCATGACCGAGCCCTCGGCGGTGGCGAGCCGGTCGCCGAGCTCCCGCACGAACGCGGCGCGGCCGGTGAAGTCGGAGACGGTCGCCGGCAGCTGGGCCGGGCGGGCCGGCGCGGGGGCGGAGGTGGTCTCCTCGACCGGCCGGGCCAGCTCCGCGTCCGCCTGGAGGATCCGCTGCTGCAGCCGGGAGAGCTCGGGGCGCGGGTCGACACCCAGCTCGTCGGCGAGGAGGCGGCGGGTGTCGGCGTAGACGGCGAGGGCCTCGGCCTGCCTGCCGCTGCGGTACAGCGCGAGCATGAGGAGCTCGCGGAGGCGCTCGCGCAGCGGGTGGGCGGCGGTGAGCGCGGTCAGCTCGGAGACGGCCTCCGCGTGGCAGCCGACCTCCAGGTCCAGGTCGAGACGGGTCTCCAGGAGCTGGAGGCGCCACTCCTCCAGCCGGGCGCGCTGGGTCTCGGCGTACGGTCCGGGGACCGAGGCGAGGGGCTCGCCGTCCCAGAGGCCCAGCGACTTGTTGATCAGCGAGCGGGCGCCCGAGCGGTCGCCGGCGGCCCGGAGCTTCTCCGCCTCGGCGGCCAGCTCCTGGGCGGTGTTGAGGTCGAGGGAGTCCGCGCGGGCGCGGATCGCGTAACCGCCGGACTCGCTGACCAGCACGCCCGGGTCCAGGATCTTGCGCAGCCGGGAGGCGTAGGTGCGTACGGCCGCCAGTGCCTGGGAGGGCGGCTCCTCGCCCCAGATCGCGTCGATCAGCTCGGAGGCGGTGGCGGTGCGTCCGTCGCGCATCAGCAGCGCGGCCAGCAGGGCGCGCTGCTGCGGGGACCCGGAGGGCAGGGCTTCGCCGTCGCGCCACGCGCGCACCGGACCGAGCACACCGAACCGCAGGTCGCTGCCCGTACCGCTGTGACCTGTCAGCGGAGCACGCTGCTCCGGCACTCGTGGCCCGTTGTCACGGTCCATAGCTCCCCCTGCTCGCACCCCTGGTCCTGCCGCTGGCTTCGCCCCCGACAGTCTGCCTTGTCCGGAGCGTATGCGTCAGCACTGGGTGACTCTCTGCACAAGGTCTGGACATGATCTGCCGACCGGAGAGCTGACGGACCGTCAGATCAGCGCTACGGTGGTGGGCATGGAGACCTTCCCGAAGATCATCTCGGTGGACGACCACACGGTGGAGCCCCCCAACGTCTGGCGGGACCGGCTCCCGTCGAAGTACCAGGACACCGGCCCGCGGATCGTCCGCGCGCCCCTCAAGGAAATGACCTTCCTCGGCGGCAAGTTCGCGCCGGTCATGGGCGCGCCCGGGGACGACGGGCCGATCGGTGACTGGTGGGTGTACGAGGATCTGCACCGCCCGCTCACCCGCCTCGACACGGCCGTCGGCTACGACCGCGACGAGATCAGGCTCGAGGTCATCACCTACGAACAGATGAGGCCGGGCTCCTACAGCGTCCCCGACCGGCTCGCCGACATGGACGTCAACCACGTCCAGTCCGCCCTGTGCTTCCCCACCTTTCCCCGTTTCTGCGGGCAGACGTTCACCGAGGCGGCCGACCGTGAGCTGGGGCTCCTCGGCGTGCGGGCGTACAACGACTGGATGGTCGAGGAGTGGTGCGGCCCCGAGGCGCGCGGCCGCCTCATCCCCCTCACGCTGATCCCGCTCTGGGACGCGGAGCTCGCGGCGGCCGAGGTGCGCAGGAACGCCGCCCGGGGCGTACGGGCCGTCGCGTTCTCCGAGATACCGCCCCATCTGGGGCTGCCGTCCATCCACACGGACGCGTGGGACCCGTTCCTGCGGGCCTGCGACGAGACCGGGACCGTCATCGCCATGCACATCGGCTCATCGAGCCGGATGCCCTCGACGTCGCCGGACGCGCCACCCGCCGTGGGCTCGACGATCACCTTCGCGAACTGCTGCTTCTCCATGGTCGACTGGCTGATGAGCGGCAAGTTCGAGCGCTTCCCGAACCTGAGGATCATGTACGCGGAGGGCCAGATCGGGTGGATCCCGTACATCCTGGAGCGGGCGGACGTGGTCTGGGAGGAGAACCGGGGCTGGGGCGGGGTGGCCGACAAGGTCCACAGGCCGCCGTCGGGGCTGTTCGCGGAGCATGTGTACGGATGCTTCTTCGACGACGCGTTCGGGCTCAGGAACCTCGACGCGATCGGGGTGGGCAATGTGCTCTACGAGACCGACTACCCGCACTCCGACTCGACCTGGCCCAAGTCCAAGGAGGTCGGCGAGGCCCAGATGGGCCACCTGGACCCGGCGGTGATCGACCGGATAGTCCGGGGCAACGCGATCGACCTGCTGGGCCTGTCGGACGAGGGGCTGTGGGTGGGGTAGGGCCGCGCGGCGGAGCGGCACGTTGATCGCTTTTGTACGCACATCAAGCTCGAACGCGTGTGCCGCAGCGGCGAGTTCTGACCATATGATCTCGGCTCCTGAACCGCTGCTCCTCCTTCCCGATGCCCCCTCGTGCCGCACGAGGGGGCATCCCCGGGATTCAATCGGGGCATGTCCTCCGAGCGTGAAAATGATCAGGTCCGTCCTCTCTCCGCGCGGGCTCCCGCCGCCGTCGAGGAGCGCGTCGTGCGCGGCGAGGACTGGTACGGGCGGGAGCTGGGGGCCGGCCGGACGTTCACCCGGTGCACCTTCTTCGACACCGACTGGACCGAGCTGGTCAATGAGGGCGCCGTCTTCGACGAGTGCACCTTCTCCGGGGTGCGGTTCAACGCGTCGCGGCACACCGGCGCCGCCTTCACCAACTGCACGTTCCGTACGTGCGCCTTCTTCGACACCCGCTTCGAGCGGTGCAAGGTCGTCGGCAGCCAGTTCCAGGAGTCGACGTACGCCCTGCTGGAGGTGACCGGCGGCGACTGGTCGTACGCCGGGCTGCGGGGGGCGGATCTGCGCAAGACCGTCTTCGACGGGGTGCGGATGCGCGAGGCGGACCTGACGGCCGCCCGGCTGGAGGGCGCGACGCTCGTCCGCTGCGATCTCTCCGGGGCGATGCTGCACAGCGCCCGGCTGGACCGGGCCGATCTGCGCGGCAGCGATCTGTCGTCCCTCGACCCGCTCACCGTGCGCGCCGCCGGGGCGCGGATCGACCTCGAGCAGGCCGCTGTGATCGCCACGGCTCTGGGCTACGACGTGGGGTAGGTTCCGGCAACACCCTTGTCTGATGGAGCGTCAGCAAAGACGATGGGGCTCATCGTTTATGACGAACCGTCAGATGAGGGTGGCCCGCATGGTCATGTACGGGATGCAGCTCCCGGTCCAGTCGCAGAGCACCATCTACGCCGAGCCCTGGGAAGCGGGCGCCGGCCCCGACGACCTCATCGAGATCGCCCGTACCGCCGACCGGGCCGGATTCGGGTACATCGCCTCCTGTGACCATGTGGCGATCCCCCGCAGGCTCGCGGGCCCGATGGGCACCGTCTGGTACGACCCGGTCGCCACCCTCTCCTTCCTCGCGGCCGCCACCGAACGCGTCCGGCTCATGAGCCATGTGGCCGTGGTCGGCCTGCGCCACCCACTCGTCTCCGCCAAGGCCTACGCGACCCTCGACCACCTCTCCGGCGGCCGGCTGATCCTCGGCGTCGGCGCCGGGCACGTCCAGGAGGAGTTCGAGGCGGTCGGCGCCGACTTCGAGCGCCGAGGACCGGTCCTCGACGAATCGATCGACGCGCTGCGGGCCGCGCTCGGGCCCGAGGAGTTTCCCGAGTTCGCCGGAGAGCGGTTCTCCTTCAAGGACCTCGGCCAGCGGCCCAGGCCCGCCCAGTCGCGCGTCCCGCTCTGGGTCGGCGGGTCCTCGCCCGCCGCCGTGCGCCGCGCCGCCCTCAAGGGGGACGGCTGGCTCCCGCAGGGCGACCCCCGTGACCGGCTGCCCGGCCAGATCGCCCGCATCCGCCGGCTGCGCGCCGACGCGGGGATCGCCGGCCCCCTCGTGATCGGCGCGATCGCCGAACCGCTGTACGTGGGCGAGCCGGGGTGGGACACCGGGCGCCGCACGCTCACCGGCAAGCCGGAGGCGCTCGCCGAGTCGCTGCGGGCCTACGGCGCGATGGGCGTCGACCAGATCCAGGTCCGGTTCCGCTCCCGGAGCCGTACCGAACTCACCGACCAGATGTCGGCCTTCGCCGCCGAGGTCGCCCCGAACCTGAGCCGAGGAGAAGACCATGGGTAAGTTGGACGGGCGTGTCGTCGTCATCACCGGCGCCGCGCGCGGGCAGGGCGAGCAGGAGGCCCGGCTGTTCGCCGCCGAGGGCGCCAAGGTCGTCCTCGGGGACGTACTCGACGACCAGGGTGAGGCGCTCGCCAAGGAGCTCGGCGAGGACAGTGCCCGCTATGTGCGTCTGGATGTGACCCGGGAGGCGGACTGGCAGGCCGCCGTCGCCGCCGCCAAGGCCGCCTTCGGGAAGATCGACGGCCTGGTCAACAATGCGGGCATCCTGCGTTTCAACGAGCTGGTGTCCACGCCGCTGGAGGAATTCCAGCAGGTCGTGCAGGTCAATCAGGTCGGCTGCTTCCTCGGGATACGGACGGTCGCGCCCGAGATCGAGGCCGCCGGCGGCGGGACCATCGTCAACACCGCCTCGTACACCGCGCTGACGGGCATGGCGGGCGTCGGCGCCTATGCGGCGACCAAGCACGCGGTGCTGGGCCTGACCAGGGTCGCCGCCGTGGAGCTGGCCGCGAAGAAGATCCGGGTCAACGCCGTCTGCCCGGGGGCGGTGGACACTCCGATGAGCAATCCGGACGGGGTCGACCCGGCGGCCGTGGCCGAGCTCTACGGGAAGCTCGTCCCGCTGGGCCGGATCGGCCGCCCGGAGGAGGTCGCGGCGCTCGCGCTCTTCCTCACCGGCGACGACTCCTCGTACATCACCGGGCAGCCGTTCGTCATCGACGGGGGCTGGCTGGCGGGCGTGAGCCTGTTCTGAAGCCCCGCCCGACGAGCGCCCTGTCTGACTGATCGTCAGGTATTGACGCTCCCTCCCCGCGGTGCCAGAGTCGACGGCACCAAGTATCTGACGCTTCGTCAGAAACACCCGAAGGAGAAGACCTTGGAATTCGGGCTCTTTGTACAGGGATACGTCGGAAAGCGTGCCGAGACCGATCCCGAGGCTGAGCACAAGGCGCTGATGGAGGAGACGGAGTACGTCATCCAGGCGGACAAGTCCAACTTCAAGTACGCCTGGGCCTCCGAGCACCACTTCCTGGAGGAGTACTCGCACCTGTCGGCCAACGACGTGTACCTCGGGTACCTCGCGCACGCCACGGAACGGATCCACCTGGGCTCGGGCATCTTCAACCCCCTCGCCCCCGTCAACCACCCGGTCAAGGTCGCCGAGAAGGTGGCGATGCTCGACCACCTCTCCGGCGGACGCTTCGAGTTCGGCTCCGGGCGCGGCGCCGGCTCCCACGAGATCCTCGGGTTCATGCCGGGCATCACCGACATGAACCACACCAAGGAGATCTGGGAAGAGACCATCGCCGAGTTCCCCAAGATGTGGCTCCAGGAGGAGTACGTCGGCTTCCAGGGCAAGCACTGGTCACTGCCGCCACGCAAGATCCTTCCGAAGCCGTACGGGAAGTCCCACCCGGCCATGTGGTACGCGGCCGGCTCTCCCTCCTCGTACGCCATGGCCGGAAAGAAAGGCCTCGGCGTCCTCGGCTTCAGCGTGCAGAAGGTCTCCGACATGGAGTGGGTCGTCGAGTCCTACAAGTCGGCCGTCAAGGAGGCCCAGGCGGTCGGCGACTTCGTCAACGACAACGTCATGGTGACCTCCACGGCCATCTGCGCCGAGACCCACGCGAAGGCCGTCGAGATCGCCGTCGGCGGCGGGCTCAACTACCTCCAGTCGCTGCTCTTCCGCTACCACGACACCTTCCCCCGGCCGGAGGGCATCCCGGAGTGGCCCGAGCTGCTCCCGGAGTACAGCGAGGAGATCATCGAGCTGCTCATCGCCGAGGAGCTGATGATCTGCGGCGACCCGGACGAGGTGCTCCAGCAGTGCAAGCGCTGGGACCAGGCCGGGGCCGACCAGCTCTCCTTCGGGCTGCCGATCGGGATCTCCTACGAGGACACGATGAACACGATCAAGCTGATCGGTGAGCACGTGATCCCGAAGATCGACACCGACCCGGTGCACCGGACGACCCGGTTCCGTCAGGCGGCCGGCGAGTAAGGGGCCGGCCTCCAGGAACGCGGGGCGGTGTCTTCCCGGACCGCTGCCCCGTACCGGCCGGGGGGGGGGGGGGGGGGGGGGGGGGGGGGGGGGGGGGGGGGGGGGGGGGGGGGGGGGGGGGGGGGGGGGGGGGGGGGGGGGGGGGGGGT
>NZ_JBVIPQ010000006.1:46560-315731 GCF_055577795.1 Streptomyces sp. NPDC033174 | reverse complement strand
AAGAATACGGTGCGCGCGGAGGCGGAGGGAGAGGGGGAAACCCCCCCCCCCCCCCCCTCCTTCCCCCCCCCCCCCCCCCCCCCCCCCCCCCCGGCCGGAGCCAGTAGCGCGAGTGAGCCGAAGAGACCCGCGGGTGCCGAGAGGGAGAACGCGCGGAGGTCCCGAGGAACGAGGGACCGAGCACGATCGACCGTCGGCACCCGCTTCAGGGCCTCGGAGGCGAACCGAGCGCCCAGTAAGAAGAAGGGGACGCCATGCTCGACCACCTCATCAGGCGCGCCACCGTCGTGGACGGCACCGGCGCGCCCGCCTACACCGCCGACGTGGGCATACGCGACGGACGGATCGCCGTCATCGCCGAGCCCGGCACCGTCACCGAGTCCGCCCGTACCACCGAGGACGCCACCGGCCTGGTGCTCACCCCCGGCTTCGTCGACCCGCACACGCACTACGACGCCCAGCTCTTCTGGGACCCCTTCGCCACGCCCTCCATGAACCACGGCGTGACGACCGTCGCGGGCGGCAACTGCGGCTTCACCCTCGCCCCGCTGAACCCCGACCGCCCCGAGGACGCGGACTACACGCGCCGCATGATGTCCAAGGTGGAGGGCATGTCGCTGGTCGCGCTCGAAGAGGGCGCGCCCTGGAACTGGCACACCTTCGGCGAGTACCTCGACGCCCTCGAGGGCCGTATCGCCGTCAACGCCGGCTTCATGGTGGGCCACTGCGCCCTGCGCCGCCACGTCATGGGCGCGGAGGCGGTCGGCGGGCAGCCCACCGAGGAGCAGATGGACCGGATGCTGGCGCTCTTCCACGACGCCATGGAGGCCGGCGCCTGGGGGCTCTCCACCACCCAGTCCTCCACCCACTCCGACGGCGACGGCCGGCCCGTCGCCTCCCGGCACGCCCGGCCCGCGGAGCTGCTCGCCCTGGCGAAGGCCGTCGCCGACCACGAGGGCACCCAGCTGGAGGCGATCGTCGCCGGCTGCCTCGACCAGTTCGCCGACGAGGAGATCGACCTCTTCGTCGAGATGAGCGCGGCCGCCGGGCGTCCCCTGAACTGGAACGTCCTCACCATCGACGCCTCCGTCCCCGAACGGGTCCCACGCCAGCTCACCGCGAGCGAGCGGGCCCGCAAGTCCGGCGGCCGGATCGTCGCGCTCACCATGCCGATCCTCACGCCGATGAACATGTCGCTGGGCACCTTCTGCGCACTCAACCTCATCCCCGGCTGGGGCGAGATCCTCGGTCTGCCCGTTCCCGAGCGGATCGCGAAGCTGCGCGATGCGGCCGTACGGGAGGAGATGCTGCGCCGCGCCGACTCCAAGGAGGCGGGGGTCTTCCGCCGTCTCGCCCACTTCGGCCGGTACGTCATCGGTGACACCTACAGCCGGCAGAACGAGGGCCTGACCGGACGGGTTGTCCGGGACATCGCCGCGGAGCGCGGCCAGGACCCCTTCCACTGCCTCGTGGAGATCTGCGCCAACGACGATCTCCGTACGGTGCTGTGGCCCATGCCCACCGACAACGACCCCGCCTCGTGGGCCCTGCGCCGGGAGACCTGGGAACACGAGGACGTGATGCTCGGCGGCTCCGACGCGGGCGCGCACCTGGACCGCATGTGCGGCGCCCCGTACACCACCCGCTTCCTCGGCGACTGTCTGCGCGGCCGCAAGCTCGTCGGCCTGGAGCAGGCGGTGCGGATGCTCACCGACGATCCGGCCCGGCTGTTCGGGCTGCGCGAACGCGGCAGGGTCGCCGAGGGCTTCCACGCGGACCTCGTCCTCTTCGACCCCGAGCGGATCGACGCGGGTCCGGCGACCCTCGTGCACGACCTGCCGGGCGACAGCCCGCGGCTGGACTCACGGGCCATCGGCATCGTGTCGGTACGGGTCAACGGCGTGGAGACGATCCGGGAGGACCGGGTGACGGGCGCCGTCCCGGGAAAGGTCCTGCGCTCGGGCCGTGACACGAGGACGGTGTCGACCAGGTGAGCGGGACGACGGAGCGGCTGTTCATCGGCGGCGAGTGGACCGAGCCGGACGGCGGACACTACGAAGTGATCAATCCGGCGACCGAGGAGGTCGTCGGCCTCGCTCCCGAGGCGAGCCGCGCGCAGGTCCACGCGGCCGCGGCGGCGGCGCGGGAGGCCTTCGGCGCCTGGTCCCGGACCCGGCCCGAGGAGCGGGCGGCGATCCTCGACCGGGCCGCCGACATCATCCAGCGGGAGGCTGAGCCGTACGCCCGCCTCGCGCAGGCAGAGACGGGGGCCACCACCGGCACGGCGCGCGGAATGCAGGTGGCGGTCGGGGTGTCCCGCTTCCGGCGGTACGCGCGCGGCGCGCTGGAGCCGGTCGAGCAGGCGCTGCCCCCGCAGATCAACGAGGCGGGCCCGATGGGGGCGGCGGGTGTCTTCGGAGCCGTGGCCGTACGCCGCCCGGTGGGCGTCGTCACCTGCATCACCTCGTACAACAACCCCTGGGCGAATCCGGCGGGCAAGGTCGCCCCGGCCCTGGCCATGGGCAACACGGTCGTCGTGAAGCCGGCGCCGCAGGACCCGCTGTCCGTGTACGCGATGGCGCGGGCCCTTCAGGAGGCGGGCGCCCCGCCGGGGGTCGTCAACGTGGTGTCGGGCTCGCGCGCGGAGGCGGGGGAGGCCGCCGTGGACTCCCCGGACGTCGACATGGTCAGCTTCACCGGCTCCACCGCCGTGGGGCAGCGCATCGGCGAGGTCTGCGGGCGCGGGATGAAGCGGCAGCTGATGGAGCTGGGCGGCAAGGGCGCGGCGGTCGTCTTCGACGACGTCGGCGACGCCGGCCTGGTGTCGGCGGTGATGGGGATCGGGACGACGTTCTCCTTCTACAGCGGACAGATCTGTACGGCCCCGACGCGCGTGATCGCCCAGCGCGGGATCTATGAGGCGCTGGTCGAGAAGCTGTCCGGCTATGTGGCCCACCTGAAGGTCGGCGACCCGGCGGAGCGGGGCACGGTGGTGGGGCCGGTGATCTCGGCGGCGCACCGCGACCGGGTGGAGTCGTACGTCGAGCTGGGGAAGAAGGAGGGCGCGCGGCTGGTGGCGGGCGGTGAGCGGCCGGCGATGGACCGTGGCTTCTATGTGGCCCCGACCCTCTTCGCGGACTGCACGAACGACATGCGGGTGGTCCGGGAGGAGATCTTCGGACCGGTCGTGGTGGTCGTCCCCTTCGACGACGAGGAGGAGGGGATCGCGCTGGCCAACGACAGCGACTACGGATTGCTCGACTACGTCTGGTCGGGCGATGTGGCGCGTGCCTTCCGGGTGGCGGGCCGGCTGAGGGCCGGAGGGGTCGGGGTGAACACCGTCGGGCGCAATATGGAGGCCCCCTTCGGCGGCTTCAAGAAGAGCGGAGTGGGCCGGGACGTGGGCTCGTACGCCCTGCGCGCGTACAGCGAGACGCAGGCCGTGGTGTGGCCCGGCTGAGTGCTTTCCCAGCGGTGACGGTGGGTGACTTTGGGTGAGGAGATGAAGGCCACTGGAAAATTTGAAACGGGGCAAAACAGACAGAGCTGCGATTCCCGCATATCGAACGGTCCCTGGTTTCGCCTCTCAATCGAGCAGTGATGCCGATGGTCGATCTTTCAATCACTGATCGATGGGCGATCTGTCCTCGTAATGCAAGGCAAAGATCCCGGAGTCAAGGGCTCCGGATAAGGAAACCGCAGCATTTAACGTCCTGTTCATGACTCAGGTGGACATGCGGCCCCAGGCCGGAGACAAGGTAAGGGGCGTCGACGCCCCCGGTGACACCCACGGCGTCCGCAAGAAGGGCCTCGGCGGAAACTCCGTCGGGCTGGTCGGCAGTGCCGTCATCGGCGTCTCGACCGTCGCCCCCGTCTACTGTCTGACCTCGACCCTCGGCGCCACCGCCGGCGAGGTCGGACTGCAGATGCCCGCCGTCTTCCTGGCCGGCTTCCTGCCGATGCTCCTGGTCGCCTTCGCGTACCGCGAGCTCAACAAGGTGATGCCGGACTGCGGCACCTCCTTCACCTGGACGGTGAAGGCCTTCGGCCCCCGCCTCGGCTGGATGTGCGGATGGGGCCTCGTCATCGCGACGATCATCGTCCTGTCCAACCTGGCGGGCGTCGCGACCTCCTACTTCTGGCTGCTGGCCGGCGAGATCACCAGTAACCCGTCGATCGCGGCCCTGGACGACAACAAGGCCGTCCACATCCTCACCTGCCTCACCCTGATCGCCATCGCGACCGCCATCAGCTACCGCGGCATGACGGCCACCAAGGGCGTCCAGTACGCCCTGGTCGGCCTCCAGCTCGCCGTCCTGGCCGTCTTCGTGGTCCTGGCCTTCATGAAGGCGGGCACGCCGGAGTTCTCCACCGGGGTCGACTTCTCCTGGTCCTGGATGAACCCGTTCGCCGTCGAGTCCTTCTCGGCCTTCACCGCCGGCCTCTCCCTCGCGATCTTCATCTACTGGGGCTGGGACGCCTGCATGGCGACCAACGAGGAGACCACCGGCAGCGCCAAGACCCCCGGCCGCGCCGCTCTGATCACCATGGTCGTCCTGGTCGGCTCGTACCTGGCCACCGGCATCGCCGCCCAGATGGTCGTCGGCTCCGGCGACACCGGCCTGGGCCTCGCCAACCCCGACACGTCCGACAACGTCTTCGCCGCCCTCGCCGGCCCGGTCATGGGCAGCGTCCTCGGCATCACCCTCTTCATCGCGGTCCTCGCCTCCGCCGCCGCCAGCCTGCAGACCACCTTCATCCCGGTCGCCCGCACGGTCCTGTCCATGGCGACGTACGAGGCCCTGCCGCACTCCTTCACCAAGGTCCACCCGCGGTTCAAGACCCCGGGCAAGGCCACCGTCATCGCGGGTGTCGCCACCGGCGTCTTCTACACCGCGATGACCCTGCTCAGCGAGAACGTCCTGGTCGACACGATCTACGCCCTCGGCCTGATGATCTGCTTCTACTACGCGCTGACCGCCTTCGCCTGCGTCTGGTACTTCCGCCGCGAGCTGACGAACTCCGCCCGGGACGCGTTCTTCAAGGGCGTCCTGCCGGCGCTCGGCGGTCTCATGCTCACCGCCGTCTTCGGCAAGACCCTCTACGACATGTGGGACCCGGCCTACGGCAGCGGCTCCGCCGTCTTCGGTGTCGGCTCGGTCTTCGTGATCGGTGTCGGACTGCTGCTGCTCGGCGTGGTGATCATGCTCGTGATGCAGCGCCGCAGCCCGGCGTTCTTCCGGGGCGAGATCCTCACCAAGGAGACCCCCTCGCTGGTCGTCGCCGACTGACCTTCCGCACCACGCCCTGAGTCCTCATGAAGTGACCCGCGCCGGGATCCGGCGCGGGTCACTTCTCCGTGGGGCCCGGCGAGAACCCCGGCGGCTACCACGTGGCGCCGGCGACCTGCCTGGTGGTGGCGTTGAGACGGTTGAAGAGGTTCGTCACGCCGATCATCAGGACGAGCGAGGCGAGCCCCTTCTCGTCGTAGTGCTTCGCAGCCTCGTCCCAGATCGCGTCCGGTACGGCGTCCGCGCTGTCGGCGAGCCGGGTGGATGCCTCGGCGAGAGCCAGGGCGGCGCGCTCGGCGTCCGTGAAGTACGGAGCGTCCCGCCAGGCGGCGACCGCGTGCAGCCGCTCGTCGCTCATGCCCGCCTTCTTGGCGGACTTCACGCCTCCGTCGACGCAGGGCGCGCACCCGTTGATCTGGCTCGCCCGCAGGTGGACCAGCTCCAGCGTCTCCTCGGGGACGCCGCCCTTCTTCGCCGCCTTCAGCAGGTTCAGGATGGGGGGCATGGCCTCGGGGAGGACGGTCACGGGGTTGCTCATACGTGCCTGCATGGTTGCTTCTCCTGGAGTCTCGTCGCGCTCTTCGCTGCTTCCGACTCATTGACTCTTCGGGAGAGGTGGATGTGACCGATCAGCGGAATTCTTTTTGGCGCGACGAAGAACCGCAGGTCAGAGCGGCCGCTGCCCCATGCCGACCGCGCGGCCCCGGGCGTCCACGGCCGCGAGCCCGCCCGGCTCGCCCGGCCAATGACGTGGCAACGGAAGGGGGACATCGGAAGCCGTACCGCATACCTTGGGCCCGCCGACAGCCATACGACGGAGGGGCCCGGATGCGCATCGCCACGACGATCTTCCTCACCGACGAAACGATCACGCCCGTGCGGCTCGCCCGCGAACTGGAGTCGCGCGGATTCGCCGGTCTCTACCTTCCCGAGCACACGCACATCCCCCTGGAGCGCACCACGCCCAACCCGGCGGGCGGTGAGCTGCCGCGCGAGTACGGTCGGACCCTCGACCCCTTCGTCGCCCTCGGCCAGGCCGCCGCCGTCACCGAACGCCTCACGCTGGGCACCGGGATCACGCTCGTCACCCAGCACGATCCGATCGCCCTGGCGAAGCAGATCGCCACTCTCGACCACGTCTCGGGCGGGCGGTTCACCCTCGGCGTCGGCTTCGGCTGGAACCAGGAGGAGGCCGCCGACCACGGCGTCACCTGGTCGACCCGGCGCGAGCTCGGCCGGGACCGCATGGGGTTGATGCGGGCGCTGTGGGCGCCCGAACCGACCGCGTACGACGGCAAGTTCGGCTCCGTCCGGGCTTCGCACGCCTACCCGAAGCCGGCCGGAGGCGCCCCGCGCACCCTGATCGGCGGAGCCGCCGGGCCGAAGCTCTTCGCGATGGTCGCGGAGTTCGGGGACGGCTGGATGCCGATCGGCGGACGCGGGCTGAGCGAGACCGTCCCCGTGCTGCGGGCGGAGTGGGAGAAGGCCGGGCGCGACCCGGGGGCGCTCCAAGTGGTGCCGTACGCGGTCCGGCCGAGCCCCGGGAAGCTCGCCCACTACGCGGAGCTGGGCCTGGAGGAGGTCGTGCTCCAGCTTCCGCCGGCCGGGGAGGCGGAGATCCTGCGGGTCCTCGACGACTACGCCCAGTACCTCTAGAACCCCTGCCCCGCCCGCGCCGGACCACCGTCCCGCCCGCGCCGGACCACCGTCCCGCCCGCGCCGGACCACCGCCCCGCCCGCGCCGGAACGCCCCTGCCGGCGCGTGGGTGTCAGCCCATGGGCAGATCCAGATGGGACGGGTCGTCCTCGGACCCGAACACCGAGATCGTGGCGCCCGGCTCGTTCGCGTCGCCGTAGAACGGGTCCTTGGTGTCCAGGACGAGCATCAGGCGGTGCCCGGCCCGCAGGTCGTAGCCGGTGGCCTGCAGCTCGAAGTCGGCGGTGACCGGGCGCCCGGGGAGGCCGTCGAGCGCGGTGTACGGGGCGTGGGTGACGATGTGCGCGTCGCCCTGTGGGTCGACGTCGAAGAGGTGCGCGACGAGCGTCGAGCGGCCCGCGCTCGGCGTGTACGTCAGTCGCAGCCTGGGGATCCCGCGCAGCTTCGTGACGACGGCCATCGGCGTGCTGACCCAGATGCCCGCGTCGGCGCGGCTGATGTCGTCCGTGGGGTAGATCAGGGGCCGGCCCGCCATCTCCGCGTACCCGGTCCTGATGATGGCCCCGGCGACGGTGGCCGGGGTGTCGGCGCCCGTCTGGAAGGTGAGGTGCCAGTCGGCGGCCGGCTTGTCGGTCAGGGTGCCGTCGCCGCCGGGCTCGCCCGCCCCGGCCAGATAGAGCCGCTCGGTGCGGCCGGTGACGGTGTCCCAGGTGGGCCGGGACTCCAGGGCCTGGTTCCACATGATCTCGCTGACGACCTCGCCCTCGGTGTCGACGCCGTTGTCGGCGCCCAGGAGGTGGTGGTCGAACCAGCGGTGGGCGTCCTCCCAGATCCGGTTCGGCAGGCCGAAGACGCCGGACATCTCGGGGGAGGAGTGGTCGCCGATGGACAGATCGATCCGCTTGGGGCCGGTGAGCGCGTGGTACATCCGCAGGGTCTGGTTGGACGGGAACAGCGTCTCGTGCCAGGCGTGCGCGAAGAACACCGGGACCTGGCGGTTGTTGAGCGCCTCGCAGTAGGCGAACGGGGAGCGGACCTCCGCCCACTTCAGAGTGTCCGAGACGTTCCGGTTGGCGAGGACGTCGTCGAAGGTCTGCCGCGTGCGCTCACTCAGCCTCGCCCGCTCGGCGGCCTTCACCAACGCCTGGACCGAGGCGACATGGCGGGTGGTGTTCTCGTAGAACGCCTCGCCCAGATCACCCCAGGAGCTCAGCGCCACGACAGCGTCCACGCGCGGGTCGTGGGCGGCGACGAGCTGACTGATGCCGGAGCCGTACGAGTCGCCGAGGAAGCCGACCTTCGTGATCTGGCCGGGCGCCCGCTGGACGAGATGGTCCAGCGCGCGGGAGCCGTCCGCGACGTCGAGCGGGCCGCCGACCTCGACCTCGCCGCCCGACGCGCCGAACCCCCGGGCGGTGTAGGCGAGGACGTGGTAGCCCTTCAGCGCGAACCGGGTGGCCTGCACCGCGTACACGAGCCAGCCGAGGCCGCTCCACGGCGACGGCATCACGATCGCCGGACGGGGCCGGCCGTCCATGTGCGTCCACAGCATCGCGTCCAGCTCGACACCGCCCTCGCCGGCGATCCGCTCCCGCCGGGGCGGCGCCAACAGCAGAACCTCGGCCACCTCTTCGGCCCGCGCGGGCGCCAGGGCGCCGGTGTCCCCCGTCTCCAGCGCCGCGACGATCTGCCTCAGCGCCGCCTCGTCCAGCTCCGGGTAGAGGCTCACCGGCCGGATTCGCTCTGAAGTCACGTCAGTTCCCATCCTCATCGTCGAGTGGTGCGGACCTGAGCGCGGTCAGTATCGGCGCAGCAACAGACGGTCACCAAGGGGGCATTGTGGTGATTGGCCGGAATCTTGCCCCGGGCGCCGGCGTGTGCGGAGGGCGGCCCACGCATGTGCGGAGGCAGACTCCGACTCCGCGGATCGACTGTCGGCGCGCGATCGTATGCTCGCAGGATGACGACTCCCGCAACCGGCCAGACCGGACCGACCGCGAACGCGATGCGCCGCGCGCTCAAGCGCGCGCGTGACGGTGTCGCCCTCGATGTCACCGAGGCGGCGGTACTGCTCCAGGCGCGCGGCGCGGACCTGGAGGACCTGACGGCCTCGGCGGCGCGGGTGCGGGACGCGGGCCTGGCGGCGGCGGGCCGCCCCGGTGTCATCACGTACTCGAAGAGTGTCTTCATTCCGCTCACAAGGCTGTGCCGGGACACGTGTCACTACTGCACCTTCGTGACCGTCCCCGGCAAGCTGCGCCGCGCGGGGCACGGGATGTTCATGTCGCCGGACGAGGTCCTCGACATCGCCCGCAAGGGCGCCGAACTGGGCTGCAAGGAAGCCCTGATCACCCTCGGGGACAAGCCGGAGGACCGCTGGCCGGAGGCGCGCGAGTGGCTGGACGCGCACGGCTACGACGACACGCTCGCCTATGTGCGGGCCATGTCGATCCGCATCCTGGAGGAGACCGGGCTGCTGCCCCATCTCAACCCCGGTGTGCTGTCGTGGACCGACTTCCAGCGGCTCAAGCCGGTCGCCCCGTCGATGGGGATGATGCTGGAGACGACCGCCACCCGGCTCTGGTCCGAGCCCGGCGGCCCGCACTACGGATCGCCGGACAAGGACCCCGCCGTGCGGCTGCGGGTCCTGGAGGACGCCGGGCGGTCCTCCGTCCCGTTCACCAGTGGGCTGCTCATCGGGATCGGGGAGACGTACGAGGAGCGGGCCGACTCCCTTTTCGCGCTGCGGCGCGTCGCCCGCTCGTACCACTCCATCCAGGAGCTGATCATCCAGAACTTCCGCGCCAAGCCGGACACGGCGATGCGCGGGATGCCCGACGCGGACCTCGACGACCTGGTCGCCACGGTCGCCGTGGCCCGGCACATCATGGGCCCCTCGGCCTGTCTCCAGGCCCCGCCGAACCTCGTAGACGCGGAGTACGGACGCCTCATCGGCGCCGGTATCGACGACTGGGGCGGCGTCTCGCCGCTCACCATCGACCATGTGAACCCCGAGCGGCCCTGGCCGCGGATCGAGCTCCTGGCCGAACGGTCGGCGGCCGCGGGCTTCCGTCTCCAGGAACGGCTCTGCGTCTACCCGGAATTCGTCCGGCGCGGCGAGCCCTGGCTCGACCCCCGGCTGCTGCCGCACGTGCGCGCCCTCGCCGACCCGGACACCGGCCTCGCCCGCCCCGACGCCCCCGTCCGGGGGCTGCCCTGGCAGGAGCCGGACGAGGGGTACGTCGCCGCCTCCGGGCGCACGGACCTGCACCGCACCATCGACACCACCGGCCGTACGCACGACCGGCGCGACGACTTCGACGAGGTGTACGGCGACTGGGAGGCGCTGCGCGAGCAGGCCGCACCCGGAATGGTGCCCTCGCGCATCGACACGGACGTGCGGGCCGCCCTCGCCACCGCCGCGGACGACCCGACACGGCTGACCGACGACGAGGCCCTCGCCCTGCTGCACGCCGACGGCCCGGCGCTGGACGCGCTGACACGGATCGCGGACGACGTGCGCCGGTCCGCCGTCGGTGACGACGTCACCTACATCGTCACGCGCAACATCAACTTCACCAACGTCTGCTACACCGGCTGCCGTTTCTGCGCCTTCGCCCAGCGCCGCACGGACGCCGACGCCTACACCCTCTCCCTGGACCAGGTCGCCGACCGGGCCCAGCAGGCGTGGGACGTCGGCGCGGTCGAGGTGTGCATGCAGGGCGGCATCCACCCCGACCTGCCGGGCACGGCGTACTTCGACATCGCCCGGGCCGTGAAGGAACGCGTCCCCGGGATGCACGTCCACGCCTTCTCCCCGATGGAGGTCGTCAACGGCGCGACCCGCACCGGCCTGTCCATCCGCGAGTGGCTGACGGCCGCCAAGGAGGCCGGCCTCGACTCCATCCCCGGCACGGCCGCCGAGATCCTGGACGACGAGGTCCGCTGGGTCCTCACCAAGGGCAAGCTGCCGGCCGCCACCTGGATCGAGGTCATCAAGACCGCGCACGACCTGGGCATCCGGTCCTCCTCGACGATGATGTACGGGCATGTGGACCAGCCGCGCCACTGGCTCGGCCACTTCCGCACGCTGGCCGCCATCCAGCAGGAGACCGGCGGGTTCACCGAGTTCGTGACCCTGCCCTTCATCCACACCAATGCCCCGGTCTACCTGGCGGGCATCTCCCGCCCGGGCCCGACCACGCGCGACAACCGCGCCGTCACCGCCATGGCCCGGCTGCTCCTCCACCCCCACATCCCCCACATCCAGACCAGCTGGGTGAAGCTGGGCGCGGAGGGCGCGGCGGAGATGCTCCGCTCGGGCGCCGACGACCTCGGCGGCACCCTGATGGAGGAGACCATCTCCCGGATGGCGGGCAGCGGTTACGGCTCGTACCGCTCGGTCAAGGACCTGATCGGCATCGCCGAGGCGGCGGGCCGGCCCTCCCGGCCGCGTACGACGCTGTACGGCGAGGTTCCCGAGGAGCGGGTGGCGGTGGCGCGGGCGTCGGACGGGCACCTGCCGGAGTTGCTGCCGCTGCTGCCGGACTGAGGCGGGCCGCATCTGCCGGCGGGCCTGTGACGACACGACCGGCCCGCGGCACCGGTGCCAGATCGGTCAAAAGCGGTCGTACGGCGATCTGGAGGGCGTCCCGTCCCATACCCCTGCCGACCGAAAAGGCATCCTCAACCGACCCTTCGCGGTCGATTACAGTGCTGCGGCAGACCCGCGTCGCGCGGAGGGAGGCATGCGGTGACCACAGCATCCACAGCCGTCTGGGGCCGTGTCGAGCAGCAGGACTTCCGCGCACGGGTGCGCGGCTGTCTCCTCGGCGGGGCTCTCGGTGACGCCCTCGGGGCCGCTGTCGACACGCTCTCCCTGGAGGAGATCAGAGCCGCCCACGGGCCCCAGGGCGTGGCCGACCCCGCGCTCGCCTACGGGCGGCGCGGGGCCGTGACCGCCGCCACGCAGCTGACGCTGTTCACCGTCGACGGGCTGATACGCGCCCAGGTCCGCCGGGACACCGGCGCCTGGCATCCGCCCACCGATGTGCACCGCGCCCATCTGCGGTGGGCCGCCACCCAGCGCGACTGGGGGCCCGACGAGCGGCGCAAGGACAACGGCTGGCTCGCCCGGGAAGAGTGGCTCTACGCCCGGCGCGACCCCGCCCGGGCCTGTCTGACCGGGCTCGGGGACGAGGTCCTCGGGACCCTCGACGCGCCCAAGAACCCGACCGCCCGCGACGCCGGCGCGCTGGTGCGCTCGGCGCCGTTCGGACTGCTCGTGGGGTGGGAGCCGCAGTTGGTCTGCCAGCTCGCCGTCGAGTGCGCCGCGCAGACCCACGGCCACCCCGCCGCGTACCTCTCCGCCGGGGCCTTCGCGGTCGTCGTGCACGGGCTCGCCCGGGGCGAGACGGTCGACGGCTCCGTCCAGCGCGCCCTCGGCCAGCTGGCCCCGCGCCCCGGCCACCAGCCCGTCACCGAGGCCCTCCAGCACGCCCTCGGAGCCGTACGCCAGGGCATTCCGGGACCCGCCAGGATCGCCGCCCTCGCCGGCGGCGACGGCCACGCCGAACATGCCCTGGCCGTCGCCGTCTACTGCGCGCTCGTCGGCGAGGACGTACGCCACGGTCTGCGCCTCGCGGTCAACCACGACGGACCGTCCTCGACGACCGGTGCCCTCACGGGAGCACTGCTCGGCGCCCTGCACGGGGAGACCGCGCTGCCCCCCGCGTGGCTGGCCGATCTGGAGGGGCGCTCGACCGTCCTCGAACTCGCCGACGACTTCGCCATGGAGATGACCCAGGGGCCCGCGCTGCACGGCCCGGCGGTCTCGGCCCCGGGCTGGCTGGCGCGCTACCCGCGCGCGTAGCGCGCTTCCCGTACGTCAGCCGCCGGCGCCTTCCCGTACCTTGCTGTCGCCCGGCTCCGCCGGACCGGGCACGGTCGCCGCCGCGCCCCCGCCGTCGGAGTGGAGCACGTCCAGGACCGCGTCCCGCTCGGGGGTGTCCTCCGGCTTGACCAGACCGATCAGGACGTAGAGCACCAGCGAGGTGGCGAGGGGCGAGACGATCTGGATCTGCAGCTCGATGCCGTCCAGGCCGTAGTTGGTGAGCCAGAAGACGAAGAGCCCCGCCGCCCACGACGTCAGCGCCGCCGTCGGACCGGACTTGCGGAACGTACGCAGCAGCCCGAGCATGAACGGGATCGCGATCGGCCCCATCAGTCCGGCGACCCACTTGATGACGACGGTGATGATGTCCTTGAAGGTGGGGGAGTTGACCTGGGTGGCGACGGCCATCGACAGACCCAGGAACGCGATCGTCGACCACCGCGCGGCCGGCAGCCCGGCCCGGTGGGTCCAGCTCCTCGCCGCCCTGGAGAGCACCGGCGCGATGTCCCGGGTGAAGACGGCGGCGATGGCGTTGGCGTCCGAGGAGCACATGGCCATGGTGTGCGAGAAGAAGCCGACGACGACCAGCCCGAGCAGGCCGTGTGGCAGCAGCTGTTCGGTCATCAGGGCGTACGCGTCGGACGCGTCCGCCTTGTGCGGCTCGATGAGCAGCGGGGCGACCCACATCGGGAAGAAGAGGACCAGCGGCCACACGAGCCAGAGCAGCGCGGAGAGCCGCCCGGAGCGGGTGGCCTCCCGGGCGCTGGGCGTCGCCATGTAGCGCTGGGCCTGGTTCCACATGCCGCCGCTGTACTCGAAGGTCTTGATGAAGAGATACGCGAGCAGGAAGGTCAGGGTGTACGGGCCGGCTGTGGGCGCGGTGTGCCCCTGGAGTTCCGGCCGGTCCCAGACGGTCCACAGGGCGCTGAAGCCGCCGAGCCTGGACAGGACGGCGACGAGCATCGCGATGCCGGCGAAGAACTGGATGACGAACTGGCCCAGTTCGGTGAGCGCGTCGGCCCAGAGGCCTCCGACGGTGCAGTAGATGCCGGTGATGATCCCGGTGATCAGGATGCCCTGGTTGAGCGAGATGCCGGTGAAGACGGAGAGCAGGGTGGCGATGGCGGCCCACTTGGCGCCGACGTCCACGATCTTCAGCAGGACGCCGGACCAGGCGAGGGCCTGCTGGGTGGGCAGGTTGTAGCGGTTTTTGAGGTACTCGAGCGGGGAGGCCACATGGAGCCGGGAGCGCAGCCGGTTGAGCCGTGGGGCGAAGAGATGCGCGCCGACGGCGATGCCCACGGCGATCGGGAAGGACCAGGTGACGTAGGAGGTGACCCCGTAGGTGTACGCGATGCCCGCGTACCCGGTGAACATCACCGCGCTGTACCCGGACATGTGGTGGGAGATGCCCGAGAGCCACCACGGCATCTTGCCGCCTGCGGTGAAGAAGTCGGAGACGTCGTCCACGCGCTTGTGGGACCAGACGCCGATCGCGACCATCACACCGAAGTAGCCGATGAGCACGGCCCAGTCGAGACTGTTCATGCCTGCCCCCTCCAGGGGTCTGTCTTGTGAACGCCGTTCATGGTGTGGGCATTTGAACGGCCTCGACAACGCGTGGAGGGGTCAAGAGCGAGTAAAATCGTTCCAGTTGTTGACCTGTGTTCATATTCTTGAACTCAAATGGGTGGAAAAGGGCCGCACGGCGATGTCCGCCCGTGCGGCCCGAGGGTCAGGTACGGCTCCCTAGCGCATCAGCTCACCGGCGTTGACGAGGAGGGACTGCCCCGTGATCGCCCGCGCCCGGTCCGAGGCGAGGAAGACCGCGGCCTCCGCCACGTCGCCGTCGGTCGCCAGCTCGGGCAGCGCCATCCGCTCCGTGAGCCGCTCCAGCACCTCCGCCTCCGGAACGCCCTCGGTGTCCGCGGTGAACCGCACGTACGCCTGGACCGGCGGGCCCCACATCCAGCCCGGAAGCACCGTGTTGACCCGGATCCGGTGCGGGCCGAACTCCCGCGCCATCGAGTACATCGCGGAGGTCAGCGCACCCTTCGAGGCCGCGTACGCCGCCTGCCGCACCTGCGAGGGCGCGGCCACCGAGGACTGCGTACCGATGATGACGACCGAGCCGCCGCGCTCCTTGAGTGCAGGCAGGCAGGCCCGCGTCATCCGCAGCGTCCCGAGCAGATTGACGTCGAGAACCCCCTGCCAGGTGGTGAAGTCGGCGTCCTCGATGCCGCCGAAGTAGCTGTCCCACGCGGCGACATGGACGACCGCGTCGATCCCCCCGAACCGCTCGACCGCCAGCGCGGCGAGGGCCTCGCACTGCGCCGCGTCGGTGATGTCGGTGGCGAGATGGGTGGTGCGCCGCCCCTCCGGGTCGATCTCGGCGGCCGACTTCACCAGATTCGCCGTCGTCCGCGCGCCGAGGACCGCGTTGCCCCCGTCCCGTACGACCGTCGCCGCGATCTGGTGACCGAGCCCGGCCCCGACGCCCGACACGATGACCGTCTTCCCCTGGAGCACCATCCGGTCGCCTCCCGACTCTGGCGAATTACCTGACGGCCCGTCAGGCTAGGTGGCTCCAGACGACTTGGGAAGGGGTTCGGTATGAGCGAGGAGACCCGCAGCGAGGTGTACGCGGAGCTGGCGTCGGTGGGCCCGTACGGAGTGCGCCCGGGCCACTCCCTGATCACCATGGTCGAACCCCACCCGGGTCATGAGTACGCGTACAACCGCTGGTACGAGGACGACCACTACTACGCGGGCGCCATGGCCATGCCCTGGATCTACGCGGGGCGGCGCTGGGTCGCGCCGCGCTCACTCCAGGAACTCCGCCTTCCCGAGAAGTCGGCCGTCGCCCAGCCGGTGACCGCCGGCTGCTACCTCTCCACGTACTGGATCACCGACGGCCGCTACGACGACCACATGAAGTGGACCGTCGCCATCAACAAGCGCCTGAACCGCGACGCCCGGGTCTACCAGGACCGTACGCACGTCTTCACCGCCTTCCAGGACCACGCGGTGACCGTCTACCGCGACGGCGCCGCCGGCCCTCGCGACCACCACGCCCTGGACCACCCCTACGCGGGCCTGATCCTCGAGGTCATCGACGCCGAGAACGCCGAACGACGGGCCGAACTCCTCGAATGGCTGCGCACCCGCCATCTGCCGCGGCGTCTGGCCGGCTCCCCGGCGGCGATGGTCACCGTCTTCCGCCCCACACCGCTGCCGGGCGACCGGATGACCTATGTGAAACAGGTCGAGGGCGTCGACACCCGGCTGACCCTCCTCTGGTTCATGGAACAGGATCCGCACACCTGCTGGCAGGACCACTTCACGGACTTGGGGGCGGAGGTCGACGCGTCGGGGCTGGGGAGGGTGGAACTGGTGGCGCCGTTCATCCCGACGGTGCCGGGGACCGACCGGTACGTCGACCGGTTGCGATGACCTGTCGCGGTGACCGGGCCGGGGTCACTGTGGCCGGGGCGGCCGCCCGGGCACGGCCGAGCCCCCTCGGCCAGGACGGCGATCCAGTCGAGAGGGCTTCTCAGGGTGCGGGTAGGCGGCCTGTGTCAGGCGCCGGGACGGTCGCGCTCGCTGACATCGAGGATGAACGCCGACCAGGTCGCCGCGGTGAAGCCGAGACCTGAGCGCGTGATGTCCTTCGAGTCCCGAACGGCGACCAGGTGGTGTCCCTGCGCCTTTACCTCTACGCAGTCTCCGTTGACGGCCGAGTACGAGGACTTGGTCCATTCCGTGAGCGCTTCGTGCCGAAACAGCATCGTGACTCCGATGGTTGTGCCAGTGGGGTGGGGTGTAGCGAGATCCAGCCGCTTCGGCAGCGGCTCTGCTGTGGACGCTACGCTGCAACATCACTGCTGACGCGGCGCGTTCACCCATCCGGATGGCATATTCCATTGATGTCTGTGCTCGCTGGTTATGGGGGTGTACTCTGCCCGCTCCTCGGATTCCGTTACTCCGCCTGCAGCTCGGCGGCCACGCTGAGAATGAACTCTCTTGATTGCTCCGCACTCAGGGCCTTCGCGCGCAGGTGCTCGTACATCACGGCGTAGCTTTGGACGTCGTTGGCCTTCTCCAGATACAGGTCACTGGTGACCCCCTCCAGGTAGACGACGCTGGCGTCCATCGCCTCATGGAACTCCAAGATGGCGAACTTCCCGTACATCCCGGGGTGGGCACCCACTTCGTACGGCAGAACCTGGAGGGTGACGTGCGGCTTCTCGCTCAACTGGGCGAGGTGTCGAAGCTGATCGGCCATGACGTGCGGGTTGCCGACCACACGGCGCAGGAGCGCTTCGTCGATGACCGCCCAGAACCGGAGGGGGTTGACCGGGTCCGAGAGCCGGTCCTGGCGCTTCAGCCGGATCTGGATGCGCTTGTCCATCTCGCTCGGCGTGGCCTCGGGCCACATGCCCTCGATCACCGCCTGCGCGTACTCCCGGGTCTGGAGAAGACCGGGAACGATGAGCGACTCGTACACCCGAAGCGACGCCGCGTCCGTCTCCAGGCCGATGTAGACGCTGTACGGGATGTCGCCGAAGGCGTGCCACCAGCCCTGCTGGCGGGAGTCCTTGGCCATCTGCATCAGCGAGTCGACGATGCGGTGGTCCTCGACCTCGTACACCCCGCACAGGTCCCGGACGTCGCGCTGGCTGATGGAGCGGCGGCCGTTCTCCAGGCGGCTGATCTTCGACTGCGAGACCAGCAGGCGCTCGGCCACCTCTTCCGCCGTCATGCCCTTGAGTTCGCGAAGCCGGCGCAACTCCTGGCCCAATCGGCGTCGCCTGACGGTGGGATTGACATTGGACGCCACGGAAACTGCACCTCCGGCTGCTTGGCTGTTGCTGGCGTAGCTCTGCGTATCTACGTCTCAGCAGACTGCCACCAAAGGCGGGGGGCGCGCTGGGAAATGGCCACACGCGCGGGCGCGCGGGGCGGCCTGTGCGGCTGCCCCGCGCGCTCTGTGCGGCTCCCGGACCGGGTCGTGGGGACGACGTCGGCGCGGCGGATCGTGCGGTGTGCGTCGTGCTGGCGTACACAGGGGTGCCGGTGTACGGGTACTGCCCTGCTCAGTGCGCGGCGACCCGTGCCATGGTTCCGTGGCGCGGTCGCTCCTGCATCGGCACGGCTGCCTGGCGGCCACCGCCCGGGGCGGGGCTGCGGCGCGGCTGTGCCGCCACACCGTTCTGGACGTCCATCACGGCGTGCGCGACGAGACCGCCCATCGGGTCGTGCCTGATCAGGTCCCGGAGCCGGGAACGCGATGAGCGTCCCTCGTTGCCGGGATACAGGTGCTTGCCGAGACCGACCGCGTGGGCCAGTGCGGCAAGCGCCGCGGTCCGCGGGTCCGGCGGTACGCCGGTGCGGATCGCACTGTCCAGCCGGGCCCTGATGTCCCGGCTGATCGCCGTCTCCGTCGCCTGGTAGCGCGTCGTCGGCAGCACTCCGCACATCTGGCCCGCCACGGCATGCACCATGCCGCACCGCTCCAGATGAGCGAGGTAAATCTGGCGCAGCCCCAGTCGGGGCCCGCCGATCCAGTGGACGGCCCGTACCGGGCTGCCGCGCCTGCGCAGCAGTTCCAGTGCGGAGTCCAGAGTCGGATCTCCGGTCGGCCGTGGCATCACCACGGCGATACGATCCCCGTCAGGGGCTATCCGTCCTGCCAGAGCCAGCTCCACTAGCTGAGCCCCGGCGAGGCCGAGGTCGAGCGACTGCGGCTGCGCTGTGGTACCCGTGGCCGGGTCCAGAGCGAGCAGCAGAAGCTCCTCCGGAATTGTTCTGCGGCTCCTGCCCATCCATGCCTCCCCGCGTGGATGAATGACAGGGTGACCCCTCTCACATTGGTCTGTCGAGAGCGCCTGGGTGCTTTGCACGGGAACCGGCAGGTATGTCGTTCTCGTCTAGCACGGGGGCCAAGCGCTCACACAGGACACTGGTAGATGGTTCGGACAGCGCCGAACCTAAACGTATGACTCATGAAGGAGGCACGGTGGCGGGCGAGTCCCCCGACAAGTCGGAGCAGCAGAAGTCCTCGGGGGAGACGACTCCGGGCGAACACGACCCGCGGCTCTCCGTCTTCCGTGAGCGCGAGACGGACCAGCCGACGGCCGTCTTCAAGGCAGTCGCCCCGCGCACGCCCGAGCCGGGGACGGAGTCGGGGAGCACCGAGGGCGACGTGCGCCTGCGGGCGGCGGTCGCGGCATGGGTGCAGAGCGCCGACGCGGCGGACACCGACACCGACACCGAGGCCGGCAGCGAGTCCGCCGGCGACAGCGACACGGACGCCGGGGTGGCCGACACCAAGGCGGACACCAAGGCCGAGGGGCAGGGCGAGGGGCAGGGCGAGGGGGCGGCTGAGCCGGTCGCGTCCCGCCAGTCGGCTCAATCGGTTGATCCCGGCACATCGGGTGATTCCGGCAAGGGTGAGGAAGCCGGCGATACGTCCGTGCAGGATCGTGCCGCCACGCCCTCCGCCGACGCCGCCCCGGTCGTCCCGGCCCCGGCCAAGCGCCCGGAGACGCCCGAGCCGAAGGCCGAGCCCAAGCCCGAGGCGGACAAGCCCAAGGCCGGGACGCCGAAGCCCAAGGCTGAGACGCCCAAGCCCGACGCGGACAAGCCCAAGGCTGAGACGCTCAAGCCCGAGGCGGAGAAGCCCAAGGCCGGTATGGACCAGGCCACCGCCGTCTTCAAGGCCGTGCGGCCCTCGGCCGTGGACCAGCCCACCACCACCCTCAAGGTCCCCGCCCCGCACCCGGAGGCCAAGCCGGAAGCCAAGCCTGAGCCGAAGGCCGCGCCCCAGCCGACGCCCAAGCCGACGCCCAAGCCGGCCCCCACGCCCGAGTCGGACGCCGAGCGCACCAGCAAGTTCATCGCGCTGAAGCCGGACACGCCCCGGACGCCGACCACCCGGGCCACCCCGCCCACCGCTCCGGCCCCGGCTCCCGCACCCGTCCGGATCTCCGCCCCCGCGCCCTCCGGCGCGCCCGCCTCCCTCAGCGAGGCCGAGCGGACCAAGCAGCAGCCGATGCCGCCGCTGCCCCCGCTCGATCTGCTCGCCGAGCTGACGAACACTCCGCCCCCGCCGCAGACGCCGGTGCGGACGGTCGTGCGACGCCTCAAGATCTGGACGCCGCTCGTCGTCCTGCTGCTGATCGTCTTTGCGGTCGTACAGACCGTGCGCCCGCTCCCGGCGCCCAAGCTCTCGCTCACCGCCGCGCCCTCGTACACCTTCGAGGGCGGCGAGCTGAAGATGCCGTGGCCCGCCGAGGGGCAGGGCGCCGTGGAGGTCGAAGGTGTCGGCAGCATGGGCACCTACGGCGCCCAGAAGCCCGCGCCGATCGCCAGTGTCGCCAAGACCATGACGGCGTACGTGATCCTCCGCGACCACCCGATCAAGGGCGAGGGGACCGGCCCGGAGATCACCGTCGACAAGACCGCCGGCGAGGAGGCCAAGCGCGCCGCCGAGTCGACGGCCCCCATCCGCAAGGGCGAGAAGTACACCGAGAAGCAGCTGCTCCAGTTGCTGATGATCCCGTCCGGGAACAACGTGGCACGGCTGCTCGCCCGCTGGGACGCCACCACGGAAGCCGCGTTCGTCAAGAAGATGAACGACGCCGCCAAGGACCTCGGCATGACCGGCTCGACGTACACCGACCCCAGTGGCCTCAAGTCGACGACCGTCTCCACGCCGCAGGACCAGATCAAGCTCGGCAAGGCCGTCATGAAGTACGACGTCTTCCGGGAGATCGTCGACATGCCGAACCTCACCATCCCCGGTATCCCCAAGCGGATCGAGAACAACAACACGATCCTGCTGGAGCCCGGCGTGAAGGGGATCAAGACCGGTTCGTCCACCCCGGCCGGCGGCAACCTCCTGTGGTCGGCCGACACGGTCGTCGACGGCAAGGAGCGCAGGATCATCGGTGTGGTGATGGGCGCGAAGGACGCCCCCGAACTGGGCCTGAAGCTGAAGCTGGCCATCGACAACAGCCTCAAGCTGATCCAGACCGCCCAGCGGGACGTCACCTCCGACGCCGTCGTGAAGAAGGGTCAGGTCGTCGGTCACATCGACGACGGCCTCGGCGGGCAGACCCCCATCGTCGCGACCAAGGACCTGAGGGCGATCGGCTGGCCGGGCCTCAAGGTCGACCTGACCCTGACCGACGGCGGCAAGGGCATCCCCCACGCCGCGAAGAAGGGCACGGTCGTCGGCGAGATCTCGATCGGTACGGGCACGGGCAAGGTCGCCGCGCCCGTCGCCCTCCAGCGCGAGCTGGTCGAGCCCGGTTTCGACACGAAGCTGACCCGCATCGGCTGACATTCCCGGGCGCCCCGGAATCCGGGGCGCCCGGCTGTTAGCGTTCCCGGGCAACTCCGCACGCGGGGACGGCGTCCCCTTCAGGAGTACCGGGACAAGACGGAGTGAGCCGCAGTGACGACCACTGAGCCGACACGCGCCGGGGACGGGACGGAAGCCGGGCCGGGCGCCGTACCCATCTCCCACGGCTCCGCCGCCGTACCCGCACCCGCGCCCCACGTCGGCCTCCCCCCGCGAATACACCTTCCGGGCCAGCGGCCGCCGGTGCCCGCCCCGGCCGCTTCCGCCGGCCGGTGGGGACGGCTCCGGCATCCGGTTCTGGTCGCGACGGCCCTCGCCGCGCTGACGCACGTGCTGTGGGTGTTCGTCTTCGCGAACAGCGGCGGCGACCTCGCCGCCCAGGACGCCTGGGCCGAATTCGTCGGCCGGCACCCCGACTCCGCCTACAACCTCGCCTGGTACGGCGGAATGCACCCCGTCTCGTACAGCGTCGTGTCGCCGTATCTGATGTCCCTGCTCGGGGTCCGTACGACGATGATGGCCGTCGGCACGGTCTCCGCCGGACTCACCGCGCTGATCCTGGTCCGGGTCCGGGCCGTCCGCAATCCGCTGGCGTGCTCCCTGGCCGGGGTCTTCGCGCTGCTGTGCAACGCGCTGTCGGGCCGGGTCACCTTCGGCCTGGGGATGATGTTCGCGCTCGGAGCCGTGGCCGCCGTCTTCTGCTGGCCGCACCGCTGGCGTACGAAACGGTGGGCGAAGGCGGCCGCGGCCGCGCCGCTCGCGGGACTGGCCACCGCCTCCAGCCCGGTCGCCGGGCTGTTCCTCGGCGTGGTCGCCGCCGCGCTGTTCCTCAACAAGCGGCGCCCGGGCGCGTATGCCCTCGGTCTCGCCCCGGTCGCGGTCGTGGCGCTCTCCGCCTGGCTGTTCCCCTTCTCCGGTACGCAGCCCATGTCGTTCGGCTCGACGGTGCTGCCGTTCCTCTTCGGGGTCCTCGTCCTCGTCCTCGTACCGGCGCAGTGGCGCACGGTCCGCACCGCCGCCGCCGTGTACGCGCTCGGGACGCTTCTCACCTGGCTGATCGACTCGCAGATCGGCTCGAACGTCTCGCGGCTGCCGATGCTCTTCGCCGGGGTGGTGCTGCTGGCGGCGCTGCCGTACACGGCCCCGCGCTCGCGCGGGTGGTACGCGCTCGTGCTGGCCTTCGCCGGACTGAACCTCTGGATCGGGTTCAAGGGCGTCGACGACGTCGTCCGCACCGCGCCGGACGCGTCCTGGGCGCGCGAGGCGGCGCCGCTGATCAACCAGCTGCAGGTGCGCGGCGCGGAGAAGGCGCGGGTCGAGGTCGTCCCCGCCCGCAGCCACCGCGAGGCGTCCGCGCTCACGCCGTACATCAACCTCGCCCGGGGCTGGAACCGGCAGGCGGACATGGAGCGCAACCCGGTCTTCTACGACGACACGCTCAACGCCGCCGCGTACCAGGAGTGGCTGTCCCGCTGGGCCGTCCACTACGTGGTGCTGCCGACGGGCGCGCCGGACTCGGGAGCCGAACAGGAGGCGAAGCTCGTCGCCGACGGCCTGCCGTACCTGGAGCAGGTCTGGTCGGACGCCAACTGGCGGCTGTTCGCGGTCGCCGACCCGACGCCGCTGGCCGCACCGCCCGCCAAGGTGGACCGGGCGGGCGCGAACGAGGTGACGATCCGGCTGGAGTCGCCGGGCCGGGTCCTGATCCGCGTTCCGTACTCGCCCTGGCTGGCGCTCCTCGACGACGAGGGCAAGAAGGTCGAGCCGCCGCAGGAGACCGAGGCGTCGAAGGCGCGCACGGACGACGACGTGCCGAAGACCTTCGTGAACAAGGACGGCTGCCTGCTGAAGGCGGAGGAGGACGCGCAGGGCGACGAGTGGACGGAGTTGCTGGCGCCCAGGCCCGGTGTGTACCGGCTGGCGGCACCGTACAAGCTCTTCCCGCGCGGCACTGCCTGTCCGGAAGAACTGCGCTGATACTCCCCAGGGCTGTGCCCCGTCCTGCATAGTGGCCTGTTATGGCATGTGAAAGGTGCTGCGGACGTGGCCGAAGGGGTCCGCTGCCGGGGATGGTCTGTCCCGTGTGCGGAGACGACCCCTGGAGCCCGGACCCCCCTCCACCGCCGCGCCGCGCCCGAAAGACCTTGCTCATAGCGGGAGTCGTGGCGGCGGCGGGCTGTCTGGTGGCGGCGGTGTCGCTGGTGGGCGGCGAGGAGCAGAAGTCGGACCAGGCGGCCGGACGGGACGATCCGGGGCGCGGCGGGGCGCCGACGAGGATCGCGCCGACGGCGTTCCCGACGCCGTCGGACTCCGCCTCCGCCTCCCCGTCCTCTCCCTCCTCGCCCGCGTCCCCGTCCCCGCCCAGTGCGCCGACCACGTCCCCGCCCGCGCGCTACGACGTGTGGGCGGGCCCGGGCTGCTCGGGCGGCCACTACCGGGAAGAGGGGCGCTTCTCGAACGGTGACGCGGGCTGGTACACGGTCGCGTCCGGTGGGTTCGAGGGCGCCGGATGCGACGGCCGCTTCTCCGCGATCCCGATGTCGGGCAGTCCCACGGCGGACCGTGACAACGCTGCCATCTGGTCCTGGCGCATCGGCGACGGCTACACCTCGTGCGCGCTGGCGATCTACGTTCCGCATCCCCCGCGGGCCCGGGACGCGGCCGGTGATCCCACGGTCTATCAGGTCCTGTCGGACGGCTCGCCATACGCGATTTTCGGCCTTCGGCAGACAATCCACCGCGGCACCCTGGTCCCGGTGGGCAGCTACCCCACCCGCTCGGACACCTTCACCGTCCGCCTCCTGGACCGTGGCCGGGACTGGGGGGACGCCTCCCGGATCGGTGCGCACCACGCGGCCGCCCAGATGCGTCTGACCTGCGGTGACTCACCCGCCGGGCTGCGTTCCGCCGCCGGCTGAAGGGTCGGACCGGCCTGGAGGGCGGCTTGAATTCCACTCGAGTGAGATCCTCACACCCCAATCCATGACCGTGACACTGGGTGCCAGAGGGACGGGATGCGATCGTCGGATATGGCCACACCGGTCAGATCGATACGGTCAGTCAGACGTCTCTGGGGGATGTGTCGTGGACATTGGGATTCTGGGCCCGCTGGAAGTCCGGTTGCACGGGGAGTCGATAGTTCCCAGCGCCGGGAAACCGCGTCAGCTGCTCGCCCTGCTCGCGATCCGCGCGGGGCGCGTGGTGACGGTTCCCACGCTCATGGAAGAGATTTGGGGGGACGCGATACCGAAGAGCGCGGCGACGACGCTGCAGACGTACATCCTGCATCTGCGCAGGATGATGTCCGCCGGGCTGCGCGGGGGCCGGCGGGGAACCGCGAAGGACGTCCTCACCACCTCCTTCGGCGGCTACCAGTTCGCCCTGCGGCCGGACACCAGCGACCTGCGCGAGTTCCAGCACCTCGCCACGCGGGGGTCCGCGGCCCTGGAGGCCGGTGACGCGCGGGCGGCGTCCGCCGTACTGGGCCGGGCGCTGGCCCTGTGGCGCGGGCCCGCGCTGGTGGACGTGCCGGTGGGGCGCGTACTGGGGATGGAGATCCTCGGCATGGACGAGCAGCGGATGCGCGCGCTGGAGCAGCGCATCGAAGCGGATCTGCTCCTGGGCAGGCACTCCTCGCTCCTCGCCGAGCTGCGGATGCTGGTCGCCCAGCATCCGATGAACGAGAACCTGACGGCTCAGCTGATGACCGCTCTGTACCGCTCGGGCGGTGCGTGGCGGGCGCTGGACGTCTTCCAGCAGCTGCGCAGAACGCTCATCGACGAGCTGGGCGTGGAGCCTTCCCAGCGTCTGCAGCGGCTGCACCAGGCGGTACTGGCGGGTGAACTGGACGCGGAACCCAGGGGGTTGCGGCCCCTCGGCCGGAGCGCGTGAGCCGGCGGCCTCGACAAGGAGGGCGTGGGGGGAGTGGCGGGCGGGTGGGGCTGCCCGCCCTCACAGCAGCCAGCCGGACTCCTGGGCGATGCGCACCGCGTCCACCCGGTTGCGGGCGTTCAGTTTGGTGACCACCGAGGTCACGTAGTTGCGCACGGTCCCCACCGACAGATGCAGCCGGGCGGCGATCTCCGGCGCCTCGTTGCCCTCGGCGGTCAGCCGCAGCACCTCGTGTTCGCGCTCGGTGAGCGGGCTTTCGAGGCTGTCCCAGGCAGCCAGCGCCAGCTGCGAGTCGATGGCCCGGTGGCCGGCCGCGATCCGGCGTACCGCCTCGGCCAGTTCCTGCGGCGGGGCGTCCTTGGGCAGATAGCCCGCGACCTTCGAGGCCAGCGCCCGGCGCAGGACACCGGGGCGGCTGAGGCTGGTGAGGATCAGGGTGCGGCAGCTGGGGAGTTCGTCGGCGAGGCGCTCCGCGGCGCTCAACCCGTCGAGCCCGGGAAGCCCTATGTCGAGGATGGCGACATCGGGGCGGTGTTCCAGCGCCGCCGGCACGATTTCGTCCCCGCGCTCGACCTGGGCGACGACTTCGAGGTCGTCCTCCATGGTCAGCAGGGCCACCAGGGCTCCGCGGACCATGTGCATGTCCTCGGCCAGCAGTATGCGTATCACTTCTCAGGCTCCCCCCGGAATCACAACAAACCCGGATTGATCCTTTCACGAACCGGCGGTTCCCGGCCGTGACGTAGACCGCGTGGCCGGATCGGTGGTGGTCCGAATCGGGTCAGGTCCGGGTCAAGGACCGGCCGGGACGCGTGCGGTTGTCCGGAACCAGCCGTCGTCGCCCAGCTCCGTGGTGAGGCTCCCGCCGATGCGGGTGAGCCGATGGGCGAGGTTGTGCAGTCCGCTGCCGCTCGCGCCGTCGCCGTACGGGCCCGGCGCGTCGTCCCCCGTGGTCACCCCGTCGTTGCCGAGCGAGAGCGTGACCATCCCGTCCTTCTCGGTGGCACGGATGTGGCACTGCCGCACATGACTGTGCCGCAGGGCGTTGGTGACACCCTCACGGAGCACGGTGGCGAGCACCGTGTCGACCTCGGGTGCCAGCGGCCCGACCGCTATGTGCGTCTCGACCTTTATCTCGGCCGCCTCCAGCATGGAGCGGGTGACCTCCGCCTCCTGGCGCAGCGACATGTCCCGGTAGCCGGTGGCGACTTTGCGGACGTCGGCGAGCGACTGCCGCGACAGGCACAGCACGGACTCCACCTCCTCCCGTGCCCGCTCGGGCAGGTCGGGGGCGAGCCGCCGGATCAGTTCGGTCCTTAGCGTGATCGCGGAGAGGTTGTAGCCCAGCAGGTCGTGCAGATCGCGGGAGAAGCGCAGCCGCTCGCCCGCGACGGCCAGCCGGGCCAGCTCGGCGCGGTTGGCGTGCAGCCGGTTCACCAGCCCGGTGAGGCTGCTCAGACCGAACACGACGAGACCGGTGACGAGCGTCGACTCCGCGAGGTAGGCGCTGTCGAGCAGCGAGCGGTCCCCGAGGAGGCTGTACGAGAACATGGACAGGCCGATCATCCCGTACAGCGGCCAGGCGACCCGGCCGGGCAGCAGCAGGAGGACCGAGCCGGCGAGGAATCCGCCCATCGCTCCCCACGCCGTGTGGAACAGCGCCAGCGGGCCGTAGGTGAGAGCGGCCTGGAGCGACAGGGTCAACGCGCGCCGGAGGGCAGGGGTATGACGGGCGCCGGGTGCCGAGTGGGCGACCTGGAGGGCGAGGACACCGGCCAGGCCGGCGAGCGCCACGACGAGACCGGCCGGAGGCAGGTCCTCGTTGATGATGTTGAGAACGGTGATCAGGGAGTAGCCGGCCAGGGCGGCCAGCAGGACGATGCGTGCCAGTCGCGGGGCCGGTACGTCCGAGTCTTCGCGGACGACGGGCGGGGCCGGTGAATCCGACTCGTCGCCGGACCGATCACCTGCGTTCATCGGGCGTGATGGCCTCTCTGCGGAGACTGATCGAGCATACCGGGACGATACCTCAGCGAGGGGTGCCGACGTCAGCGGCACTCATGCCGAGCGTCCCTTACCGGCGCGGTGCCGCGAGGGACGGTCGGCGCGGTCCCGGGTCAGATGAACAGCGGTACGGGATTGAGCTGTTCATACGGCGTGGGCCCGGGGAGCCGGCCCAGCTCGACGGGCACGTCGTAGAGCCTGCCGGGGGCGAACCGCGGCCAGAAGTGGCGCATGCCCGGCATGACGACCTTCACCACCGGTAGCCCGATGTCGGGCCGGGTCTGATCCAGTACGAGCACCTCGAGACCGCGCCCGCGCGCGAGGGCCGTGAGGTCGGCGACGTCGTCCGCGAGGTCGGGGCGGGGTGTGTAGGACCAGGTGCCGGGCGAGCTCGGAGGAAGGGCCGGGTCGGGTTGGAGATACGGATTGTCGGCGAGGGTGGCCCCGGCCCACCAGGCCCGTGGCTCGGGGTCGTCGATGGCGTAGCCCGAGCCGTCGGACCGGACCTCGGCGACCGCCGGGAGCAGTTGCCCCATCTCGGTGAGCGCGCGGCGCAGGGCGATCCGGGGGTCCAGGTGGGCGCCGAAGCCGAAGACGATGTCCTCGGCGGGTTTGTCGGTCCGGCGGGACAGCGCCGCGACGACCGGGATGCCGAAGTCGGAGGTCAGGTCCAGCGCCCAGATCTCCCGCCCGACGGAGCGGTAGCCGGTGCGGAGGCGTTCGATCCACTCCTCGGCGAAGGAGTCGAGGTCGATGCCGGGCGCGCGGGTGCGGTTGTACCACCACAGGGCGACGGCGTCGCGCTCCACCAGCTCCAGGAAGCCCTGGACGAACGCGTCCTCCTTGCTGGAGCCCGCGGCGTTGCCGTTGGAGTCCGCGCGCAGCGGGGCGGAGGGATCGGCGTCGTAGTAGAGCAGGGAGGTCGGCAGGAGCCGGTGGACGCCCTCGGTCATCGACCAGAGCGGAGTCCAGTCGACGACCCGGTCCTCGTCGAAGGGGCGGCCGACGTACTGGAAGGGCGAGCCGGACGCGTTCCAGCGGGCCCGGTCGCGGAGTTGGCGCGGGTCGTACAGCCGGCAGGCGTCGGGGTGCACGGCGGAGGCGCCGAGCGCCCGGAAGGTGTCCCGGACCACCGGCTCGTCGCCGTGACGGGAGCCGCTGTACCGCTCCACGGCCTCGCAGACGGCACTCACCCTGGCCTCGTCCGGGGTGAGGCCCTTGCCGCCGCTGAGCGCGCGCAGCCCGGCGCTGTGCCCGGCCAGCGTGTGCGAGCGGACGGCGAGGTTGTGGCCGGAGAGATAGCTCTCGGTGAAGGCGGGGCTGCGCGGATCACGCCGCAGCTCGCGGACGACACCGGTGACGCCGCCCACCACGTGGGCGTACTTCTGGAGCATCTGGGCGGGCGTCAGGGCGCGGTGGCCGTTGCCCGCGTCCGCAGCCTTGGGACGGGAGACCGGCACGAAGGGGGAGCGGACCAGCTCGGCGACGAGCCCCGGGTCGCCGCAGGCGGCGCACTGGGGCCGGCGGGTCACCGGGTGGTGCGCTCCGGACAGCGTGAGGGTGTCCAGGACGTGGACGGAGTCCTGGGACCGGTGGCGCACCCCGGCCAGCCACTTGGCGGTCTCCAGGACGGCGGCGCTCAACCCGATCGCCCGGCCGGCCGGGAGCGACGTCTCGGGGCGCGGCAGTGGGCCGTCGAGCCCCAGGGCCCGCCGCAGGGGGGCCTCGCCGCCTCGGTGGTGGCGCAGCCGGTCGGCGAGACAGGACCAGCAGGGTCCCTCACCGGGCCGGAAGACGGGCCCGGTCCAGATGTCGGGGCCGCCGGGCTTCGCCGGCAGCCACGGGCGTTTCGCGGCACGCTGCCGGGCGTCGATCCCGGCCAGCCGGGGATCGAGGTAGTCCGCGCAGAGGACCAGCGAGAACGTGCTGTCCGCCTCGTCCTCCACGACGTGCAGACCAGAGGCGGCGCAGGCGGCGCGCGCCTCTTCGTGCGTGACGGGGCCGTCGTCGAGCACGGTGAGGTGGACGGCGGCGGGGCCCCCGTCGCCGATCCGGCCGCCGGGCACAGCGGCCAGGTCCCAGAAGGCGTCGGCGGCCGGGTCGGCGACGGCGTCGGCGCCCTCGGGCCCGGAGTCGTACGTCCTGATCAGCTGGGCGCCGGACAGGTCGCGCAGCGCCTGCCAGAGCAGGTCCGGGTCGCAGCCCGGTGCCTCGGCGGCCTCCCGCAGTACGGCGGGGAGGGTGCGGGTGCCGTCGAGGAGGGGAGCCAGCGCCTCGGCGGGTGCGCCGCGTACGGCGGACACCCCCCGGGCGGAGACCAGATAGACGGCCTCGCCCGGGACGACGACGCCGCGCAGATGGCTCTTGAAGCCGATGCGGGGGCCTTCGTCACCGGGGGAGTGCGCAGGCGTCCGGCCCCCCTGCTCGGTCACGCCGCGCAGAGCTCGCTGGGCTCCGGCGCCAGGATGCAGACGGTGAACAGGGCCGTGGCGTCGGCGGGCGCCGCGTCCAGGTCCTCGATCGTGAGGGTGGCCGCCGGGGCGGCGGTCGCGGCACCGCCCTCGGGAGACACCAGGCCCAGTTCGGCGAGCGCGGTGTACGGGTCCGCCGTGCGGACGTGCTGCATGTCGGTTCCTTCCCTGAAGTGATCCATGAGCGATCCATGAGTGGGGGGCAAGGCTCTTCGACCCAGTGCCTTGTCTGGATTCTCAGGACGCGAGACGGCCCGTGACCAGTGATTTGTTCATGACTTGAGCATGAGGGATTCATGTCCCCTGTCAGGACTTGGCCCGTACCAACTCCTCAATGGCCAAGGTCACATCGTGGGGGCTCGGCAGGGCGGCGATCTCCCGGCTCAGCTCCTCGGTACGGGTCCGGTAGGACGCGTTCTCCAGCAGCTCCTGGCAGGCCTTGACGACGTTCTCGGGGGAGTCGTCGACGTTCTGCGTGAGCATGATGGCCGCGCCGTACTCCGCCAGCCGCTCCGACATGCCGACCTGCTTGGGCATGGCCGGGATGACCAACTGCGGGACCCCGCACACGATGGCGTGCAGCATGGTGTTGCCGCCGGCCCGGTGGACCAGCAGATCGCAGGTGCGCAGGACGACGTCCAGCGGCAGCCAGCCGGCGCGCACGTTGTCGGGCAGCTCGCCCAGGGCGTCGGCCATCTCCTGCGGAGCCGCGACCAGCAGCTCGACGTCCAGCCCGGCGACCTTCCGCACCAGCGCCTTGAGCGCGTCGAACTCGTAGTCGGCGGTGATCCGGCTGCCCGCCGACACCAGGACGCGCGGCCGGTCGCCCCTGGTGTACATCCAGGGCTCCAGCGCGCGCTGGGTGTTGAACGGGATGTACCGCATGAACTGCGCCGGACCCGCGTCCGGGCGCCGGGCGCCGGGCGGGCAGATCTCCACGAACATGTCGGGCGCCGGCAGGGCGTCCAGGCCCAGCTCGGCCAGTTCCGGGGCGAGTTCGGCCGCGGCGGAGAGGTCGATGATGGCGGGCTCGCCCATGTTGAGGGCCTGCCGGACCCACGGGATGCCGAACCGGTGCGCCACCAGCGGGGCCGCGTAGGACAGCGCGCCGGCCACCAGGACGTCCGGCCGCCACCGCTCCACCAGCGGGACCAGGCCCTCCATGCTGCCGACGGCGAGCCGGGCCATGCCCCGCCCGTTGAACAGATTCCGCTCGTGGGGGTCTTTGGGGATCTCCAGCGGATTGCCCTGCCGGTCCCGCTGCATGAAGTCGAACATGGTCCGCGGGGTGATCGGCGCGCCGGGCAGTCCGGTCGCCGCGACCAGCGGCATGACGTTCTCGGTCGCCCCCACGATCACTTCGTGGCCGGCGTTGCGCGCCGCCAGGGCGAGCGGGGTGATCGGGAAGACCGCTCCCGCGCTTCCTCCGGATACGAAAAGGAATCTCATGGGCGCGGACGTTAGGGCGGCGGGGTCGAGCCGTCCTGGAGAGGTACTGGAGGAGGCGGGCGCGGCGGCGGTCCACGTGCGGTGCGGGTGCGGGTGCGGCGGGCGAGTCCGAGTCGAGCGCGAGTCGAGCCCTAGGCGGGGCGCCCACAATCCCGCTTGACCTCTATCGCACTCGAGGTTTCATCCTTGAACCGACCCAGTGGCCTGGACCTGTCATGGCACAGCCTCCACCGCCGTACTTAAGGGAAGAACTCCGATGACTGACACAGCCAAGCCGGACGCGTCCGCGCCCGGGTCCGGCCTCTCCGCGGACGACCGGCGCAGAATCCGGTTGATCATGACGGGTCTGCTGCTCGGCCTCTTCATGGCCGCACTCGACCAGACCATCATCTCCGCGGCGTTGCGCACCATCGCGGACGACCTCAACGGCCTCTCGGAACAGGCCTGGGCCAACACCTCGTACATGATCACGTCGGTGGTCACCACCGCGCTGTACGGCAAGCTCTCCGACATCTACGGGCGGCGACCCGTCTACTGCACGGCCGTGGCGGTCTTCGTCCTCGGCTCGGTGCTCTGCGGTCTCGCGCAGTCGATGACGTCGCTCGCGGTGTTCCGGGGCATCCAGGGCCTCGGCGCCGGTGGTCTGATGAGCCTCGCCTTCGCGATCCTCACCGACCTGGTGCCGCTCACCGAACGCAGCCGCTACCAGGCCTGGTTCGGTGCCGTCTTCGGCGTCTCGGCCGTCATCGGGCCCGTCGCCGGCGGTTTCTTCGCCGGGCTCGACAGCTTCGCGGGCGCCTCGGGCTGGCGCTGGGCCTTCTACATCAACGTGCCGATCGGTCTCGCCGCTGCCCTGCTGATCGGAACACTCGTCCGCATCCAGCCCAGCCGGACGCCGCAGAAGTTCGACATCCTCGGCCTGCTGGCGCTCCTGGCCTGCCTGCTGCCGGCGCTCTTCGCGGTGGAGCAGGGCCCCAAGTGGGGCTGGGCGGACAGCGGAACGCTCGGGCTCTTCGCCCTGGGCGCGGTGGGCCTCGTGCTGTTCCTGCTGGCGCAGAGGCGGGCCGGCGGCGCCGCTCTGCTGCCCACCCCGATGTTCCGCAACCCGCTGTTCTCCGTCTACAACGGCGTCAACGTCCTGGTCGGCGCGGCCGTCTTCGGAGCGCTGTCCGTCCTGCCGCTGTACTTGCAGATGGTCAAGGGCCTCTCGCCCACCCAGGCGGGTCTGATGATGCTGCCGCAGACGCTCGGCATCGTCGCCGCGGGCCGGCTGTGCGGCCCCTTCGTGACCAAGACCGGCCGCTACAAGGCGATCCTCGTCGGCGGCGTCCTGCTGATGGTGATCGGGACCTTCTGGTTCGGGACGCTCGCGGCCAGTACCCCGCTGTGGCAGACCGGCATCGCCGCCGGTGTGATGGGCGTCGGTATCGGACTGTGCTGGCAGGTCATGCTGATCGCCATCCAGAAGGGTGTCGAGCCGCAGTACATGGGCGCGGGCATGGGGTCGTTCACCTTCTTCCGGCAGATCGGCGGCACGGCGGGCATCGCGGTCTTCCTGTCGATGTTCTTCGGCGCGGTGGGCGAGAAGGTGGCCGCCGCGTACCGGGCCGCCGCCTCCGACCCCGCCTTCGCGGCGGCCGCCGCCGACCCCGCGGTGGCGAGCCAGGCTGCCAACAGGGTGCTGCTCGACGGCCGCGACGGATCGGTCCCGCTGGACAACAGCTCCTTCCTCGAGCACGCCGACCCGCGCCTGGCCAAGCCGTTCCTCGAGGGCATGGCCGAGGCGATGCAGACCGTGTTCGTGGTCAGCGGTGTGCTGCTGCTGCTCGCGCTCGTACTGGCCGTCATCCCCCGGGAGAAGAGGCCCGGCGCGGCGCCCGCCGGGGGTCCCGGGGGAGCGGCCAAGCAGCCCGAGACGACGAGCGCGACGGCCAAGGACTGACGGGCGGGGATCCCTCCCCCGTCCCTGCCCGTCGTCCCGCCCGTACCCGACTCTCGTACTCACTCCCCAACGACGCGTCCCCGAGGCTCCCCGCCGCGACAGGGGGCCGGCCCCGAGCCGGCCCCCTGCCGGCGTTTCCGGGCCCAACTCGCCTTTTTCCGGCCGCGATACGGCCTCGGCGGGGGTCCAGTCGGATTGGACCGGCTCTCGAGCGCCCGCTCCCAGAATCGAGCCGTAACGGAGAACCCCCGGGCGAAGGCGAGTGAAGGGTTGCCATGAAGGCGCTGATTCTGTCTGGAGGGACGGGGACCAGGTTGCGTCCCTTCACCTACTCCATGCCCAAACAGTTGGTGCCCGTCGCCAACAAACCGATCCTCATCCACTGCCTGGAGAACATCCGGGACGCCGGCGTCCGGGACGTGGGCATCATCGTCGGCGACCGCGCGGCCGAGATCCAGGCCGTCGTGGGCGACGGTTCGGCCCTCGGCCTCGACGTCACCTATCTGCGCCAGGAGGCCCCGCTCGGGCTCGCCCACTGCGTCGCCATCGCCCACGAGTTCCTCGGCGACGACGACTTCGTGATGTACCTGGGCGACAACGTGCTGGCCCAGGGCATCACCGAGGCCGCCCGCCGCTTCCGCGAGACCCGGCCGGCGGCCCAGCTGCTGCTGACCAAGGTGGCCGACCCGCGTGCGTACGGCGTCGCCGAGGTCGACGACACGGGCAGGGTCCTGCGGCTGGTGGAGAAGCCGCAGCAGCCGCGGAGCGATCTCGCGGTCATCGGTGTCTACTTCTTCACCTCGGCCGTGCACGAGGCGGTCCGGGCCATTGTGCCGAGCGTCCGCGGCGAATTGGAGATCACCGACGCGATCCAGTACCTCGTCGAGCGCGGCGACGACGTCGTCGCCGACGAGTACACCGGCTACTGGAAGGACACGGGCAGCCCGGACGACCTGCTGGAGTGCAACCGGGTGCTGCTCGGTGACCTGGCACCCGGCACCTCCGGCGAGGTGGACGCGGCGAGCACCGTCGAAGGGCCGGTCGTCATCGAACCCGGCGCGGTCGTCGTCCGCTCACAGCTCACCGGACCGCTGGTGATCGGGGCGGGCAGCGTGGTGCGCGACAGCACCCTCGGCCCGTACACCGCGCTGGGCCGCGACTGCCTGCTGGAGGACGCCGGGATACGCGACTCGATCGTCCTGGACGGGGTGTCGATCCACGGCGTCCGTGGGCTGTCCGGCTCGCTCATCGGCAGGTCCGCGGCGGTCCGCACCGGCGAGGCGGCCGACCGGCGGCTGATCATCGGCGACCACACCCAGGCCGAGGTGGCCGCATGAGGATCCTCGTCACCGGCGGCGCCGGTTTCATCGGCTCGCACTACGTACGCGAAGTCCTCAAGGGCAGCTACCCGGAGTCCGAGGGCGTCACCGTCACCGTCGTCGACCGGCTCACCTACGCCGGACGGCGCGAGAACCTCCCGGCGGACCACCCCCGGCTGCGGTTCGTCCACGGGGACATCTGTGACCGGGCCCTGCTGGACCGGGTCGTGCCCGGCCATGACGCGATCGTCCACTTCGCGGCCGAGTCGCACGTGGACCGCTCGCTCACCGGACCGGACGAGTTCATCCGCACCAATGTGGCGGGCACCCAGCAGCTGCTCGACGCCGCGCTGCACGCCGGTGTGGGGACGTTCGTGCACGTGTCCACGGACGAGGTGTACGGCTCCATCGACGCCGGCACATGGACCGAGCAGAGCCCTCTGCTCCCCAACTCCCCGTACGCCGCCTCGAAGGCGTCCAGCGACCTGCTCGCCAGGGCCTACCAGCGCACCTACGGCCTCGACGTCCGTATCACCCGCTGCTCCAACAACTACGGACCTCACCAGCACCCCGAGAAGCTCATCCCGCACTTCGTCACCAGGCTGCTGACCGGGCAGCGGGTGCCGCTGTACGGCGACGGGCGCAACGTCCGTGAGTGGCTGCACGTCGACGACCACTGCCGGGCCCTGCACCTGGTCCTCACCAAGGGCCGGGCCGGTGAGATCTACAACGTCGGCGGCGGCACCGGTCTGAGCAACCGGGAGATGACCGCACGACTGCTCGAACTCCTGGACGCGGACTGGGACATGGTGCGCCATGTCGAGGACCGCAAGGGACATGACCTCCGCTACGCGATCGACGACTCCAAGATCCGCGAGGAGCTGGGCTACGAGCCCCGTTGGTCGCTCGAGAGCGGGCTGGGGCCGGTCGTGGACTGGTACCGCGACCACCCCGACTTCTGGCGCGCTCCCTGACCGGGACGCGGCGCCGCAGCACACCCTGCTGATCCATATCCACGCATCTCCATCACGACGCCGACGCGATCCACGCGTCACCGAACCAAGGGAACAGAACATGCCCGCACTGCGCACTCGTGCCGCCGTCCTCGCCCTGCCGCTGGCCTTCACCGGTCTGATGGCCGGCGCCTCCGGCGCCCACGCCGCGCCTGTGAAGACCTACTTCGACTGCCGTGTCGGCACCACGACCGGCCTCGCCTACAGCGCCTACGTGGACGCCGTCGCCCCCGCGACGGTCCGCCCCGGCGCGACCTTCGACGTCACGCTCGACCCGGCGCCGATCACCCCGAACCCGGCCTACAACAAGGAGGTCAAGAACGTCGCGCTGCAGTTCAAGCTGCCGGCCGGCGCCACGGTCGTCTCCTACCAGGTCGACGGCGGCGACGAGGCGGGCGCCCCGACCCTCCAGGTCGAGGGCACCAAGGCCGTGCTGCGCGCCGCGGGTCCGTACGCCTCCAACACGCCCTTCGACCTCCCCAAGGTCACCTTCAAGCTGAAGGCGCCGTACACCCGGACCACCCTGGAGACCGCCTTCGGCGGCACCTCGCACGACGACCCGGGCTTCACCTGGAACTTCACGCCGGTCAACTGGCCGACCGAGGGCACGCTCGCCTGCTGGCCCGACCAGCCGATCGCGCTGACCAAGACGCTCGTCAAGTAACCAGCGTCATTCCGCGCCGGTCTGCCCCTCCCCCCGGGGGCAGGCCGGCGCCTTTGTCGTGGTGACTTCTGCCTTGATTTCCACCTTGACCTCTACTTCGGTCGAGGTTTCATGCTGGACGGACAAGATCCACGAACCACGACGCGGATCCACGACACGAATCCATGATCGGAGAGAATGTGAAGATCGAGATCTGGTCCGACATCATGTGCCCCTGGTGCTACATCGGCAAGGCGCGCCTCGAGAAGGCGCTCGACCGCCTGGGGAGCCGCGACTCGGTGGACATCGTCTGGCGCAGCTTCGAACTCAGGCCGGAGCAGCCCCGCACCCCGGGAGCGACGCTCGGCGAGATGATGCGGGAGCGGCTGGGTCTCGAAGCGGATGCCACCGTCGAACTCTTCGAGAAGATCGAGGGACTCGGCCGCGCCGAAGGTCTGGACATCCGGCTCACCGGCGTCCGGCCGGTCAACTCCTTCGACGCCCAACGCCTCGTCCACCTCGCCGCCGAGAGCGGCTCGGCGGGCGCGATGAAGGAGCGGCTGTTCCGCGCGTACCTCGGTGAACAGGAGAACGTGGCCGACCCCGCCGTACTCGTCCGTGTCGCCGAGGACGCCGGCGTGGACCCGGTGGCGGCCGAGGCCGTGCTGCACAGTGACGCCTACGCGCGCGAGGTGCGCGCCGACGAGGAGATGGCCATGCGCCGGGGCGTCAGCGGCGTGCCGACCGTCTTCGTCGACGGCGAGCGCGTGGCCACCGGTGTTCCCACGGTGGAGCAGTTCTACGGTTCGCTGGTCCGGGCCAGCTGACATGACGACCGCCCGCCCCGCGCACTCCGTCACCGAACTCACCGTCGGCCAGCTCTCGGCCCGCAGTGGAGTCGCCGTCACCGCGCTCCACTTCTACGAGTCCAAGGGGCTGATCCAGAGCCGCCGCACGCCGGGGAACCAGCGCCGCTACTCGCGCGACACGCTGCGCCGCGTCGCGGTGATCCGCGTCGCGCAGCGCATGGGCATCCCGCTCGGCGCGGTCCGCGAGGCACTCTCCGAACTCCCCGAGGGACGCACACCCAACCGTGCCGACTGGGCCCGGCTCTCGGAGCGCTGGCGCGCCGACCTGGACGCCCGCATCGAGCAGCTGGCGGCCCTGCGGGACGGTCTGACGGATTGCATCGGCTGCGGCTGTCTGTCGGTGAGCGACTGCCCGCTGACCAACCCCTTCGACGTCCTGGGCGAGGAGGGCCCGGGCCCCCGCCGTCTGCTGCGCGGGGCCCCGCGCGACCCGGCCCGCCCCGCCGGCCCGAGGGCCGGCGCCCCGGTGGAGGCCGAGCCGTGCGGTGGGACGAGCGCGGGGTGCGGCACGCCGGGGCCGGGGTCGGAGGCGGCGGCTGGGCTGGTGCCGGCGTCGGATACGGCGTCGGAAGGCGAGCCGGTGACGCTGCCCGAGGGGAGTTCGGGCGCGGTGACCGGAGCCGCCTCGCGAGCCGCTTCCGGGGCGTAGGCGCGGACGCGGCACGGGGCGGGCCCCGGCGGTCCCAGCCGCCGGGGCCCGCCCCGTACCGCGTCCCTCCGGGCGTCAACAGCCCACCGGGAACACCTCGCGCGCGTACGCCTCCGCCGCGCTCTCGAAGCCCAGCACCACATGGCTGGCCGCCGAGTGGGCGTCCCGCCAGTGCCGTTGCAGCGGCGAGGAGTCCTGGTGGGCTCGGGTGCCCGCCGAGGCGAACAGCCGGTCCACGGCCGAGGTGGCGAGTTCCGCGGCCACCGCGCAGTCCCTGCCGCTGCGGGCGATGTCGAGCGCGCCGACCTGGCCGTGGTCGGCGACCCGCGCGGCCCGGTCGAGGAGCAGCGCCGCCGTGTCCGCCTCGGCCGCGGCCCGGCTGAAGGCGGACGCCGCCGAGGCGGACAGCCCGCTGGAGGCGGAGGTGAAGCGGGGCGCGATGCCCTCGCTCCACGCGGCGAGCGCGCCGCGCGCGGCGCCCAGCACGGGAGCCGCGAAACAGAGGCCGTTCACGGCCTTCAGCGGTACGCGGTGGCAGGCGGCGGTGTCCTCCCCGCCGCCGGACGACTGGGCGGCGTCGGGGGTGCCGGTGGCCAGGGCGTCGCGAGTGAACGACAGCTCCTCGGGAACGAAGACATCGGCCACGTCGAGCGTGTTGCTGCCCGTGCCCCGCATCCCGACCGACGCCCATGTGTCCTCGGTGCGGTAACTCCCCCGGGGCAGCGCGAAGTAGCGCGCCTGAGGCAGGGTGTCCGTCGTCATCGCGCAGACCAGCGCCCAGTCGGCGAAGTCGACGACGCTGACGTACGGCCAGGTGCCGCTGATCCGCCAGCCCCCCTCCTCCCGGCGGGCGCGGCCGAGCGGCATCAGCGCCCCGACGATGAGGGTGTCCGGACCGTCCTCCCAGATCCTTGCCTGTCCCTCCGCCGGCAGGTACGCGGCCATCCGTCCCAGAGCGGCGGTCAGCGAGGCCGCCCACGCGGTCGAGGTACAGCCCTCACCCACGACGGCGACGGCGCGGGTGACCTCCTCGAACGTTCCGGCGTCGCCGCCCCAGCGGCGGGGTACGAAGTGCCGGGCGAACCCGGCGTCGAGGATCGCCCGTACCCCCTCGGGGGAGAGCCGGCGCTCGCGCTCGGCCGCATCGGCCCGTTCGGCGGCGACCTTGGCGACATCGGCGGCCGAGGCGACGAGGCCGGAGTCCGGGGAGGAGGAGGTGGAGGGGGAGAGGGGGGCGGTGGGTGCGGGGCCGGCGTCGGCCGGTGTCTGGCTCGGCATCCTGGTCAGCTCCTTGGCTGGTGACATGTGGGTAGGGGAGAAGTAGGGGGTGTGCGAGGTGAGGGCCGGTGGCTCGCGGCCGCCCGGCCGACGCACCTGTCCCGGGTGACTGTTCAGATCTCCGTGACCCGGGCGGCACGGCGGATCTCCTCGGTCAGCCAGGCCTGTCTGCGGGACTCCTCTTCGCCCGCCCTCGGCCCCGGCTGCGCCACCCCCGTCGCGCGCACCGCGCGGACGAACGCGGTGACCCCGGCCGCCGCCTGGTCGTAGGCGGGCAGGCGCAGTTCTTCCCTGGCGCCGCCCCGCCCGACGGACAGGACCGGCTCGTGATCGGCGGGCGGTGAGTAGGCGCGGTCGAGTGCCAGACTTCCCTCACTGCCGAGCAGCTCCCAGCGGGCCGTGTACGCGTGTTCCATGCCGAAGGCGAGCTGGGCCGTGACGCCGTCGTCCGGGCGGTGCAGCAGGGCGGCACCACCCAGATCCACACCGCGCGCCCGGTCGTGCCGGAGCGTGGCGCCGAGCACGTCGAGCCCCGGCCCGAGGAGCAGTTGGGCGAGCCGCACCGGATAGACGCCGATGTCGAGCAGGGCGCCGCCGCCCAGGTCGGCGCGGTAGCGGATGTCGTCGGTCGGGCGGGGCGGGACGGTGAACGAGGCCGTCAGTGCCCGGGGTTCGCCGATCGTGCCGCGTGCGACGAGGTCCCGTACGGTCCCGTACGCGGTGTGGTTGACGAACATGTAGTTCTCGGCGAGGACCAGGCCGCGCGACCGGGCGAGCGCCAGCAGACGGCGCGTTTCCTCGTAGCCGCCGGTCAGGGGCTTCTCGGCGAGGACGTGCTTGCCGGCGAGGAGGGCGCGTTCGGTCCACTCGGCGTGCAGGGCGACGGGCAGCGGCACGTACACCGCGTCGACGTCGTCCCGGTCGAGGAGGCGCTCGTATCCCACGACCGGCTCGCCGCCGAACGACGCCGCCACGGTACGGGCTTTGGCCGGGGTGCGGCTGGCGACCGCCGTCAGCCGGGCGTCCGGGGCGGCGGCGATCGCGGGCAGCATCCGGCGCACGGCGATGTCCGCGCAGCCGACGACCCCCACGCGTACGGGCCCGGCGGCCGGGGTGGCGGTCATGCGCCGCCCTCCTCGCCCAGGGAACGTACGCAGGCGAGCAGGGTGCGGGCCTCGACATTGACGACGCCGCCGAGCCGGGCGGCCCGGGTCAGCTGCCGCACGCTCATCCACACGAAGTCCTCCGGCACGTCCCCGACGTCGGGCGCCGTACCGGTCGCGTCCACCAGCAGATAGCGGTTCTCCGCGTGGTAGAAACGGCCGCCCTCCTCTGAGTGCACGGTGTCGAACAGCACCCGCTCGGGCGGTGCGGACAGGACGGCGTCCAGGAACGCCGGGCGCGGGCCGTCCTGCGGGAGGTTCCCCGGCCCGCACTGGACGGTGGGACCGAGCTCGACGGCGTCGAGGGTGCCGGCCTCGGAGCGCGCCCGCACCAGGAGATGGCGCACTCCGCCGATGTCCTTGCCGAGGAAGGCGATGACGCCCCGGCCGCGCGGCGCGAGCATCGGCTGCGACCAGGAGGTGACCTCACGGTTGTCGGCCTCGACGTCGACCCCGATGATCCGGAAGTACCGGCCGTCCTCGTGCGCGATCTCCGCCGGATCGAGGTGCCACCCCTTCACCTCGTTCATCGGGATGGGGCGGCGGTGCAGCCGGTGGCGCACCTTGGCCTCGGTGAACCAGTGCAGCAGCCGGGTGGTGTCGTGCAGCGGCCGCTCCGCGCGCCCGTGGGGAGGCCGCGGGTCGGACGGCAGACCGGCCAGTACCGTCCGTGTGTCCATGTTGATCAGGTTCTCGACGCGCAGCAGCCGCGGGAGCAGATCCTGCGGGATCCAGCAGAAGTCCTCGTGGAAGGGGATCTCGTCCGGGGTCTCGACGATGATGTTCCGGTTCCGTTTGCCGAGGAACCACGACCCCTGCTCGCTCTGGAGCGCGTCATGGCGGACCCGGCCGCGGCGAGGCGCGAGAAAGTGCTCGACGTACGGGACCGAGCCGCCCCGGTGCACCCGGGTGTAGTTGCTGAACGTGGCCTGGACCGTCGGCGACAGCTGGATCGTGTTGATGTTGCCGGGCTCCATCTTCGCCTGGAGCAACAGATGCGGTACACCGCCGAACCGCTTGACGAGGAGCCCGAGGATGCCGGTCTCCGGCTGGCGGATGATCGGCTGGCTCCAGGACTCCGGTACGGGCGCCTCCCGGTCGACCTCGAGCCCCTCCACCGAGAAGAAGCGTCCGGTGCTGTGCCGGACGTCGCCGGTCTCCGGGACGATGCGCCAGCCGTCGAGGGCGTCCAGCCGCGCCGGAGTGATCGAGTAGCGATGGGCCGCGCGCCGGTCCGCGAACCACGCGTGGAATTCCGCGAGATCGGTGATCGGCATCAGCTTCCCTCTCCGGGCGTCCCCGCGGTGGCGGACACCACGGACAGCTCACGGACGGTGAGCCGGACGCCCTGTCCGAAGAGCCGGTCCGCGAGCAGGGCGAGGCCCGGCGCCAGCGCCTGGGGCCGTACGACATCGAGGGGGCCGGGAATCAGCCAGTCCGGGCGTACGGAGTCGGCCAGGGCGAGCCCGAGCCGGTCCACGGCGAACACCTCCTCGCCGTCGAGCACCCAGCGGGCCCGGCCCTCGTCCGTGTCCACGACGAGAGCGCAGTCGTGGAACAGCTCGGGGCTCCGCTCGGCGACCGGAATGCCGTACGAGAAACCGCCGCGCGCGCCGTCCGGCCCCGGGACCCGTCCGTACAGCGCCCACACCCGCGTGCTGGTGAGCGCGAAGTCCAGGATCAGCCCCGCCGTGCGGTCCAGGGCGATGAGCGCCGCCGAACCACGGCTGAATTCCGTGTCGGTGTCCGCCTCGGCGTCGGACCGGGCGTCGCCGCGGTCCGTGTGGAACAGCTCGGCCGACAGCGTCGCGGAGACGGTCAGCAGGCCGCCGACGGGCCCACGGGGCGCATCGGAGGGGGCGGGGACGGCCGGTGCGAACGCGGCCCAGCGCAGATGGTCGACCGGTTCCCCGGCGGGGAGCTGGACGAAGGCGGGCAGGCCACTGGCCGGGTCGGTGCCGCCGGGCTCCACCACGAGACCGCCGGGCGTCGACCGGGGCACGCCGTCCCCGGCGGGCATCGATCCGGCGGGCCGCACGGCCCAGGGGGCGCCGGGGCCGCTGCTGCGCAGTCCCTCGGCGAAGTCGTCATGGAAGAGGACGGTCAATTCGGGCTCCTGCGGGGCTCGGTGCGTGGTCGGGAGAACGGGGTCGCCGGGAAGACGGGGGAGCGGTCGTCAGTGGGCCGTGCCGGACCGCTCCAGGGCTTCGGCCGCCGCCCGCAGGATCCGCACCCGCCCGTCCGTCGACGTGGCGGCGGCGGAGACCATCACGCCGAGCGTGGTGACCCCGGCGTCGTCGTAGGCCCGCATCCGGTCGGCGATCCGGTCGACCGGGCCGATCAGGGCCGTCCGGTCGATGAAGCCGAGCGGCAGGGCCGCGCCGGCCCCCGCCCGGTCGCCGGAACCGAGCCGTTCGAGGAAGAGCGCGACCTCCTGCTCGTAGCCCATGCGCCGGGCCATCGCGCAGTAGAAGTTGCGGTCGGGTTCACCGATGCCCATGAGGTAGACGTACTGGCCGCGCAGCGCGTCGGCGGCCTCCTCCGCGGTGTCGGCGACGGCGGTCGGCAGACTCGGCAGCACCTCGAAACCGCGCAGCTCCCGGCCGGCGGCGGCGCGCCCCGGAGCGATCGCGGCGAGCGCCTCGGTGACGTCCTCGGGGGAGGTGAAGACCCCGAGCCAGCCGTCTGCGATCTCGCCCGCCAGCCGCAGGTTCTTCGGGCCGACGGCGGCGAGCAGCACCGGCAGCGCACGGCGCGGCCGTTCGGTGAGCAGATGGAGTGGGGCGGGCCCCCCGACCTGGAAGTGGCTGCCCTCGTACTGGACGGGCTCGCCGTCGAGCGCGCGCCGCACCACCTCCACGTACTCCCGCGTCCTGGCCAGGGGACGGTCGAACGGCACGCCGTACCAGCCGACCGAGACATCGGGGTTGGACACCCCGAGCCCGAGCGAGAACCGGCCGCCGCTGAGCGAGTCGAGCGTCGCGGCGGTCAGCGCGGTCATCGCCGGGGGACGGCCCGGGATCTGCATGACGCCCGAGATCAGGGTGATCCGCTCGGTGACACCGGCGGCGAGGCCGAGGACGCTGGCGGCGTCCGAGCGGTAGCCCTCCGGTGCGAGGACCGCCGCGTAGCCGAACGCCTCGGCGCTGCGCGCCAGTTCGCCGGCGCCTTGATGGACGAGATTCGCGGCGAGCCGCACGGTGCACTTCCTTGGGCGGGAGCGGATGGGGTGGAGCGGGGCGTGGCTGGGCGAGCGATGGGGTCAGATCAGATGGGCGCCGCCGTCGGCGAGCAGGACCTGGCCGGTGGTGTACATCGCTCCGACCAGGCTCAGCACGGCCTCGGCGACGTCTTCGGGCCTGCCGACGCGGCGCAGCGGGGTCGTCGTGCGGACGTGCTCGGCGATGGGGGCGAAGAAGTCGCTGCCCTGTGTCCAGGGCGTCTCGATCAGACCCGGCGCGACCGCGTTGACCCGGACCTCGGGGCCGACGGTCCTGGCCAGGAGCCGGGTCATGTGCTCGATGGCCGCCTTGCTCACCGCGTACGGAATGGAGCTGCCCGCCGGGCGGCTGCCCGCGATCGAGGAGATGTTGACGACGGAGCCCGCGCCGGTGCGGGACAGGTGGGGCATGGCGGCGACGGTCGTCTGCCAGGTGCCGATCACATTCAGCCCGAGGATCTCGCGCCAGATGTCGGGGGTGGCCGCCGCCAGGTCGGCGTGCGGGATGGCACGGGTCCTCCCGGCGTTGTTGACGAGGACGTCCAGCCGTCCGTAGTGCTCGACGGCGGTGTCCACCAGACGCCGGGCGTCGGCCTCGTCGGAGACGTCTGCCTGGACGTAGAGGGCGTCCGGCAGGCCGGCCGCCGTCTTGCGTCCGTCCTCGACGGAACGGGCGGAGTTGACGACCACCCGGAAGCCCTCGGCCGCCAGGCGCTGGGCGACGGTGCGGCCGATCCCGGAGGAGGAGCCGGTGACGAGCGCGACCCGGGCTCCGGCGCCGAAGCCCGCGTCACCGCCGGCTTCGCCGCTGACCTCGCTGCCGGTCTGGTTGCCGGTGGTGCGGTGTGCTGCCCCGGACATCAGTAGTTCCCCAGCCCGCCGCAGACGTTGAGCGCCTGCGCGGTGACCGCGGCCGCGTCGTCGCTGACCAGGTACTCGACCATCGCGGCGACCTCACGGGTCTCGACGTAACGGCCCATCGGCACCCGGGCGGTGATGCGGTCGAAGGTCTCCTCCTCGCTGACGCCCCAGATCCCCGCGTAGTGCTCGCGCACCCGCTCGGCCATCGGCGTCTCCACGAAACCGGGGCAGACGGCGTTGACCGTGATCCCGGTGCGGGCCAGTTCGAGCCCGAGGGCCTTGGTGAGGCCGACGACGCCGTGCTTGGAGGCGGAGTACGGGACGGCGTGGACGACGCCCTGCTTGCCGCCGGTGGACGCGATGTTGATGATGCGGCCGCGCTGCTTGGTGAGCATCCCGCCCTGGTTGAGCACTTCCTTGGTCATCAGGAAGACGCTGTTGAGGTTGGTGTTGATCACGTCGAACCACAGCTCGTCCGGGATCTCGGCGGTGGCGCCGCCGCCGCTGCGGCCCGCGTTGTTGACCAGGATGTCGACGGTTCCGTACCGCTCGACGGCGGCCGCGACGAACGCGCGGATCTGGGCCGGGTCCGAGACGTCGCACACACTGCCGTCGACGTCGTAGCCCTTGTCCCGCAGGTCCCGCACCGTCGACCGGAGCTGCGCCTCGTCACGTGCGCAGAGGTACGTACGGGCCCCGAGGGCGGCCAGGCGCTGGGCCGTCGCCAGGCCGATTCCGCTCGTCGCTCCCGTCACGAGGGCCACGGGCTTCACCACCGGCGCCGTCGGGGACCCGGTCTCCGCGTGCTCCGCCGCCTTCTCCGTGGCCCTGTCCGTGGCCTTCTCCGTCGTCATGCGTCTGTCTCCCTTGCCCGTGCGGTCCGGTCTGTGAGGGAGCGTCGCCAGGGCGGCTCGAGCGGGGCTGGAAGCCGGATGGAGCGGGCGCCGCACCAGGCAGGGCCCGGCCCCGGCGAGCCGTCCCATCGGTCCGCGAGCCGCTCTCGAGCCGGGGGCCGGAGTCTGCCGTCGTGTCAGTGAGGTACGGCGGGCGGAAGGAGCCCTACGCGATGCCCAGCAGTTCAGGAGGCCGGCTGTGACCCGGCGGGTAGTGATCACCGGAATCGGAGTGCGCGCTCCGGGCGGGTCGGGGACGAAGGAGTTCTGGGACCTGCTGACCGCGGGTCGCACCGCGACCCGGGCCATCACGTTCTTCGACGCCTCGCCGTTCCGCTCACGGATCGCCGGTGAGGTCGACTTCGACGCGAGGGCGGAGGGATTCTCCGCGCGGGAGATCCGGCGCATGGACCGGGCCACCCAGTTCGCCGTGGCGTGCACCCGCGACGCGCTGGCGGACAGCGGACTGGAGCCGGGGGCGCTCGATCCACACCGGATCGGCGTCGCCCTGGGCAGCGCCGTGGCGTCCGCGACCAGCCTGGAGAACGAGTACTTGGTGATGTCGGACGCCGGCCGGGACTGGCTGGTGGACCCCGCGCATCTGTCCCCGTACATGTTCGACTACCACAGCCCCGGCGTGATGCCCGCGGAAGTCGCCTGGGCGGCGGGCGCGGAGGGGCCGGTGACGATGGTGTCCGACGGCTGCACCTCCGGTCTCGACGCCGTCGGTTACGGCGTCCAGCTGATCCGCGAGGGAAGCGCCGACGCGGTCATCGCGGGCGCGGCCGACACCCCCGTCTCGCCGATCGTCGTCGCCTGCTTCGACGCCATCAAGGCGACCACGCCGCGCAATGACGACCCCGAGCACGCCTCCCGCCCCTTCGACGGCACCCGCAACGGCTTCGTCCTCGCCGAAGGCGCGGCCATGTTCGTCCTCGAGGAGTACGAGGCCGCCAAGCGGCGCGGGGCGCACATCTACGCCGAGGTGGGCGGTTACGCCACCCGCTGCAACGCGTACCACATGACCGGTCTGAAGAAGGACGGCCGCGAGATGGCCGAGTCGATCCGCGCCGCGCTGGACGAGGCACGCCTCGACCGCACCGCCGTGGACTACGTCAACGCCCATGGCTCGGGGACCAAGCAGAACGACCGCCATGAGACCGCCGCGTTCAAGCGGAGTCTCGGCGAGCACGCCTACGCCGTCCCGGTGAGCTCGATCAAGTCGATGGTCGGCCACTCCCTCGGCGCCATCGGCTCCATCGAGATCGCCGCCTCGCTGCTGGCCATCGAGCACCATGTGGTCCCGCCGACCGCGAACCTGCACACGGCGGACCCCGAATGCGATCTCGACTACGTCCCGCTGACCGCGCGGGAGCAGCGCGTCGACACCGTACTGAGCGTCGGCAGCGGATTCGGCGGCTTCCAGAGCGCCATGGTCCTGCACCGTCCGGAGGTGGCGGCATGAGCGGCGGTACGAGGACCGGGGAGACAGGGCGGCCCGTCCGCGCGGTCGTGACGGGCATCGGGGTCGTCGCCCCCGGCGGCGGCCTGGGCACCGAGAACTTCTGGAAGGCGCTGCTGGCCGGCCAGAACGGCATCCGTGAGCTGACCCGCTTCGACGCCTCGCGCTATCCGTCGAGGCTCGCCGGGCAGATCACGGACTTCGACGCCAAGGAGCACCTGCCGAGCCGGCTGCTGCCGCAGACCGACGTGTCGACGCGGTTCGCGCTGGCCGCCGCGGACTGGGCGCTGGCCGACGCGGGAGTGGGCCCGGCGTCGGGTGCCGGGACCGGGTCCGGGCCGGAGCCCGGGGACGGGCTCACCGACTACGACATGGGTGTGGTCACCTCCACCGCCCAGGGCGGCTTCGACTTCACCCACCGGGAGTTCCACAAGCTGTGGAGAGAGGGCCCCGAGTACGTCAGCGTCTATGAGTCCTTCGCCTGGTTCTACGCGGTCAACACCGGCCAGATCTCCATCCGCAACGCCATGCGCGGGCCCAGCGCCGCGCTCGTCGGTGAACAGGCCGGCGGCCTCGACGCGGTGGGCCACGCCCGCCGTACCGTACGCCGCGGCACCCGGCTGGTGCTCAGCGGCGGCGTCGACTCCGCGCTCGACCCGTGGGGCTGGTCGTCCCAGCTCGCGGGCGGACTGGTGACGACGGCCACCGACCCGGAACGCGCCTATCTGCCGTTCGACACGGCCGCGTCCGGCTACGTCCCGGGCGAGGGCGGCGCCGTACTGATCGTGGAGGACGCCGACTCCGCCCGGCGGCGCGGTGTCGAGCGGATCCACGGCGAGATCGCGGGGTACGCCGCGACCTTCGACCCGGCGCCCGGATCGGGGCGCCCGCCGGGGCTGGCCCGCGCCGCCGAACTCGCCCTCGCCGAGGCGGGACTGGCTCCCGCGGACATCGGAGTGGTGTTCGCGGACGGCGCCGGAGTGCCGGAGCTCGACCGTGCCGAGGCCGAGGCGATCCGCCGTGTCTTCGGACCGCGCGGAGTCCCGGTCACCGCCCCGAAGGCCCTCACGGGCCGGATGTACGCGGGCGGCGGCCCCGCCGACATCGCCACGGCCCTGCTGGCCCTGCGCGACCAGGTGATCCCGGCCACCGCCCACACCACCTCCGTGCCGGCGGAGTACGGCCTCGACCTCGTCGTCGGCGATCCGCGCGACGTGCCCCTGCGCGCCGCGCTGGTACTGGCGCGGGGCCGGCACGGTTTCAACTCGGCGGTCGTCGTGACCGCACCGGCGCTGTGAGCACCGGCGCCGCGACCCCCGGCCTTCCCCACCCTGAGGAGACAACTGCCATGGCCCAGCTGCTGACCCTTGACGAACTCCGCCGCATCCTCGTCGCCTGCGCCGGCGAGGACGACTCCGTCGACCTGACCGGCGACATCCTCGACGTCACCTTCGACGACCTCGGATACGACTCGCTCGCCCTGATGGAGAGCGCCGCCCGCATCGAGCGGCAGTTCGGAGTCTCCCTGCCCGACGACGAGGTCAGCGAGGCGAACACCCCCCGAGCGCTCCTGGACCTGGTGAACGGGTCCGTCACCCAGGCCGCCTGAGCAGCGCACGCGCAGGGGCCCGCACCGAGCCGTGCGGGCCCCTTCCCGCACGACCCGGACAAGGAGAACGCACGATGGCCCGCCCCACCCTCCACCGCAGTGAGCACACCCTGACCGTCGCCGCCCCGGCTTCGGCGCTGTACGACCTCGTCGCCGACGTCACCCGCTGGCCCGCCGTCTTCGAACCGACCGTCCACGTCCGGCACCTGGAACGCGGCGAGCGCAGCGAGCGGTTCGAGATCTGGGCCGAGGTCAACGGCGAGATCGCCCACTGGACGTCCCGGCGCGTCCTGGATCCGCGCCGCCGCTATGTCTCCTTCCGCCAGGAACACAGCCGCCCGCCGGTCACGTCCATGTCCGGCGGCTGGCTCTTCCGCGAACTGCCCGACGGCCGTACGGAGATCGTGCTCCGCCACCGCTTCACGGTCGCCGACGACGCGCCCGAGGCGGTGGCCCGTATCGAGGAAGCACTCGACCGCAACAGCGCTCGCGAACTGGGCGCTCTCGCCGCCCTCGCGGAGACCGGTCACCCCGTCGGCGACCTGGTCTTCTCCTTCACCGACACCCTCACCCTGGCGGGCGGCGCCGAGGCCGCGTACACCTTCGTGGACCGCGCCGACCGCTGGGCCGACCTGCTGCCCCACGTCGCCAGAGTGGAGCTGACGGAGCCCGAACCGGGCCTGCAGTGGCTTGAGATGGACACGGTCACGGCGGACGGCTCGGCCCACACCACACGGTCGGCACGGGTGTGCCGGGCGCCGGAGTGGATCGCCTACAAGCAGCAGCGCACGCCCCGGCTGCTCTCCGGGCACAGTGGCGAGTGGACCTTCACCGAGAGCCCGGAAGGGGCGGTGGCCACGGCCCGGCACACCGTCGCCATCGACCCGTCCGGGGTGACGGAGGTGCTCGGCCCGGAGGCCACCCTGGAACAGGCCCGTACGTACGTCCGCGAGGCGCTCGGCCGCAACAGCCTGACGACACTCCGACACGCGGCGGAGGCGACGCTGCGGGGGTGACGCCGCGGCGGTGAGGTGGGGCGGGGGCCGGGCCCCGCCCGCCGGTTAGGGGGCGGCTCCGCCTCCTGACCGCGATCACCGCGTCCCGCCGCCACTGGCCAGGGCCCCGCGCCGTTCCGGCGCGGGGCCCTGGGCGGTTACCTTCCCGGGGCCACAGGCGCGCCCTGGAGCAGTTCGTGGACGGACAGAGTGGCGCTGCGGGCCCGCAGTCGCGCGCCCTGGCCGTATGTGGTCTCCGCGAGCAGGCCGAGGCCGAGGGTGAGTTCGCGCGGGGCGACCCGCTCCTCGGGGCCGGGCGTCGAGCGCTCCAGATATCTCTGCGAGGGCAGACGCAGGCCGATCGCCGGCACGGCGAACACCTCGACCCCGTCGAGCAGCCACCACGCCCACCCGGTGGACGCGGACACCTCGACGGTGAGCCGGTGCCAGGCGTCCGGGGTGCGCCCGGCCACCGGTACGGCGTAGGCGAAGGTGCCGTGCCGGGCGCCGGGGCGCGGCAGCCGTTCGTACAGCACCCAGACCGCGTTGTTCGTCAGCGCGAAGTCGAAGGCCATGCCCGATTCCAGATCCACGCAGATCATGGCGGCCATGGCGCAGCGCGGACCGTCCCCCTCGGGGTGGCGGTCCGCGCCCAGGATCTCGGCCGACAGGACGGTCTCGGCGCGGAGCACGCCGGTGTCCGACGCCGCGTCGCCCGTGTCGTCACCGTCGGCGCCGCCGCCCGCGCCCGGCTCCGGACGCGCGAACGCCGCCCACCGCAGCTGGGCCGCGCCCTCCTGCCCCTCGGGCACCTCGCCGAAGGCCGGAAGCCCGCTCTCCGGGGCCACCGCGCCGGACACGACGCTCAGCCCGCCGGCTGTCGTCTCGACCCGGCCGTCGCCCTCCGGCAGCCATGGCAGCGGCCGTACGCGCCACCGCGCGCGCCGCCCCGGAGCCGCCCAGTCCTCCTCGAAGCCGTCCTCGAACACCACACGCCCTCGGCGCTCATCGTCTGCCATGGCCCGAGGCTCTGCGGCGGCGCTCGAGCCGCAGTGGAGGACACTTCGAGTCCGCCGCACGAGGCTGGCAGCCGTTCACCCGCTTCACGTACTGGAGGAACCGGTGACTGCCACCGACGTACGGACCGATGTCTACGCCCTGGTCCAGCACTTCTACGCCCATCAGATGCAGGCGCTCGACGGCGGCCGGTTCGCCGACTACGCCGCGACCTTCACCGAGGACGGGACCTTCCAGCACTCCCCGCAGGCCGAACCGGCCGTCGGCAGGGACGGGATCGTCGCCGAACTGACCGAGTTCCACAAGAGGTTCGACGGCGACCCGGTGCAGCGGCGGCACTGGTTCAACCACATCGCACTCGAACCGCAGCCCGACGGTTCGCTGCGTTCGACGGTGTACGCGCTGGTCGTGACCGTACGTCCCGGAGGCAAGCCGGAGATCGCGCCGAGCTGTGTCGTGCATGACGTCCTCGTGGTGGAGGAGAGCGGCGTGCTCACCCGCTCCCGGATGGTCACGCACGACCAGATGTTCTGAGGCGGGACCACGTGCCACCGGTCCCGCCGCCACCCCTGCGACTGACGCCCGAGGGCCCCTGGGCGGCCGTCCTGGAGTCCTTCGCGGCCTGTTCGGCGGCCGGAGCGGGCGACGCGGTGACGGTGTACGGGACGACGGCGGACTGGGAGCCATCCGGCTCGGGTCCGCCGTACCCTCTCGGCCCCGCGGACGCGGAGCGCTGGCAGGCGCTGCGCGGCGAGGCGGTGCGCCGACGATTCCTCGCCTCGCGCCGGCTGCTGCGTACCCTCCTCGGCAACCTCCTCGGCACGGCCACCGGAACCACCTCCGGCGCCGGCGACGGAACCGCCTCCGCAACCGCATCCCGCCCCGGAACCGCCCCCGCCCCCGGTTCCGCGGAGCTGCGGCTCGCCCGTACCGCCCTGGGCCGCCCCTACGCCCCCGACTTCCCCGGCCTCGGGTTCAGCCTCAGCCACACGGGCCCGCTGCTGAGCGTCGCGGTGGTCCCGGACGGTGCGGTGGGGGTGGACGCCGAGCGGGCGGACCGGCGTATGTCCGTACTGGAGCACCGTCTGTGCACGCCCGCGGAACGCCGGGCGCTGGAGGGCCTGCGGGGCAGTGAGCGGGACCGCGCGTTGCTGCGGCTGTGGACGCTGAAGGAGGCGTACACCAAGGCGTTGGGGGTCGGCCTGCGCCGCTCCCCGCGCACCTTCGGCTTCGACGGCCTGGCGGCGGACCCCCCGGGCGGGCCGGTCCTGGTCGACGGCGAGGCCCTCCCGAACCCCGGCCGCTGGGCGTTCTCCACCCGCGTCGTACGGGAGGGCCTGCCCCGCCCCTACGTCATCAGCGTGGCGGCGAGGCGGGGCGAACCGGCTCCGGGCCGAGGCGGGAATTCGGGTCCGGGAGGGTTCGAGCAGGGCTCCAGCCGCTGAGCCGACGATGGGCCAGATCCACGATGTCGACGAGGAGGCCCATATGACTGGCCAAGTGACCGCCCGGGTGACCACCGGTGGGACGGGGGGCCCGGAGGGCCGGACGCCCGAACTGGAGCAGGTCGCCGACGGCGTCTTCGCGTATGTGCAGCCCGACGGTGGCTGGTGCCTGAACAACGCCGGGCTGATCGTCTCGGGCGGCCGGGCCGCGCTCGTGGACACCGCGGCGACCGAGGCCCGGGCGCGCGCGCTGCGCGCCGCTGCGCTCTCCGTCGCGCCGGCCGCCCCACAGGTCCTGGTCAACACCCATTTCCACGGCGACCACACCTTCGGCAACTTCGTCTTCCCCGAGGCGCTCGTCGTGGGCCACGAACGCGTCCGTACGGAGATGGCCGGGGCGGGACTGCATCTGACCGGCCTGTGGCCGGACGTGGAGTGGGGTGAGCTCGAACTCGCCCTGCCCTCCCTCACCTTCCGGGACCGGCTCACGCTGCACATCGGTGACACGACGGCCGAACTCGTGCACCTCGGGCCCGCGCACACGACCAACGACACGGTCGTCTGGCTGCCCCGCCAGCGGGTGCTGTTCACCGGGGACCTGGTGATGAGCGGGGTGACGCCCTTCTGCCCCATGGGCTCGGTCGCCGGCTCGCTGGAGGCCCTGGACAAGCTGCGCGCGCTCGCCCCCGAGGTGGTCGTCACCGGACACGGCCCGGTCGCGGGCCCCGAGGTGTTCGACGAGACCGAGGGTTATCTGCGCCTGCTGCAGAGCCTGGCCGCGCAGGGCGTCGCCGCGGGTCTCGACCCGGTCGCCCTGGCGCGGGAGACGGACCTCGGCCCGTACGCCGCGTGGCTGGACTCCGAGAGGCTCGTCCCCAACCTGTTCCGGGCGTACGCCGAGGAACAGGGCGAGCCCGGCGGATCCCCGGTGGACATGAACGCACTCTTCGGCCGCATGGTGGAGTTCCACGGCGGGCTGCCGGCCTGTCACGCCTGAACGGCGATCTCTTCGGGCATCCGGTCCCACGAGGTGAAGGCCCCCCGCTGGTAGAGCAGCGGGCGGCCGCCCTCACGGACCTGGGCGCTCTCCATCCGCCCGATCAGCAGCCGGTGGTCGCCCACCGGCACACTCCGCTCCAGCGTGCACTCCGCGTGCGCCAGCACCCCCTCCCGCAGTACCGGACATCCCGGTACGACGCTCCCCGGCAGCCACGGCACCTGGTCGAACTTCCGCTCCGACCGCCCCGCGAAGACCCGCGCGAGCTCCGCCCCGCCGTCGGCGAGCAGATGCACCGCGAAGACCTCGGACCCGAGCAGCGCCGGAAGCGTCCGGGACCGCTCGTCCGCGCAGACCAGCAGCAGGGGAGGGTCGAGGGAGACCGCGGAGAAGGCGTTGCAGGTGAACCCGAGGGGCCTCCCGTCCGGCCCCACCGTGGTCACCACCGCCACGGGCGTCGGTACGGACCCGAAGAAGTCACGGAACGCTGTCGGTCCCACTGCCATGTCTCTCACCGCCGTCACTCGAGCAGCCGGCGAACCCGACCACACCCCCCACGCTCCCGCCCGGCTCTGGAACCCACCTGGACTCCCACTCGAACCCCGGCACCCGGGCCCGGCCCCGGGCGCACCCATGCGCAGGACCCCCAGCCTTGATCGACCGAGGGTCTTCCCGCCCCGCACCCGGACAGGAGGGGCGCGCTAGTCCACGTCGATGCCGTACTCCCGGACCAGTTCCTCCAGGCCGCCTTCGTACCCCTTGCCTCCGATGACGAACGTCCAGTCGCCGTTGGCACGGCGGCGGAAGGACCCGAGTACCAGGGCGGTTTCACGGGCGCGGCCGTCGGAGACCTCCAGCCGGTCGAGCGGGGATCCGGAGGAGTCCAGCAGCCGGATGCCGGCCCTGGTGAACCCGGACAGATCCGCCCCCGGATTCGCCACGGGATCGACCGCGGCAATGATGACGAGGCGGTCGGCCCGGTCGGGCAGTGCGTCGAAGGAGACTCGGATGGCGGCCTTGTCCGGAGCGGCGGGGGTGAGCGCGCGGACCGTGCCATCGGGTGTGCGGGGGTTGTTGAAGAAGACGAAGTGGTCGTCGTCCAGCACCCGGTTGCCCTGGCAGACGAGCGCGCACACGTCCAGGGCGACGTTGCCCGACCAGTACATGCCCAACACGTTGTGGTCGTCCGTCCTGTCCCCGGCGTCCGGTGCGGTCCGCTGGGCGGGCACCGTGCGTTCGCCGGTGCCCAGGCGTCCACGCAGCCCGTGGCGGTGCAGCAGGTCGACCAATTCGGAGCCCGCCACCAGTTCCAAGGGCTTGCCGTTGGCGAAGGTGTGCGATCCGGGGCCGAAGCCGGACGTCGTGACCAGCACGCCCTTGTTGGCGCCGGCGTCCTGGACGGTGCCGTACAAGTCGCGGACGGCTGTCGGGGGCACGGTGTGGCGGTAGCGCTTGACCTGTACGACGATCTTGCCGCCGCGAATCGGGGCCGGGTCCAGCGCGTCGACGTCCACACCGCCGTCGTTGGAGCGCTGAGTCGTCACGGCCTGCATGCCCATGGCCCTGAACAGCTCCGCGACCAGCGACTCGAAGGCGAGGGGATCCATCTCGTACAGATCCGGTTCCTCGTCTCCTCCGTGAGTGACGACGTCATTGCCCATGTCTTCGGGCACCCGCCCGGGCCGCACCGTCGCGCCCTGATCGGGGCGCGACGACAATTGGCCCCGGAGGCCGTCCACCAGGCAGTCGACCGCGTTCACCTGCTCCAGATGCAGCTCGGCGAAGGTCGAACGCGAGGCCATCACGGTGGCCAGGAACATGTGCCCCCGTCTGCCGGTCACCGGGTCGTGGTCGTCCACGAATCCGTTCAGCGCGACGGAGTCCAGCGCGCCGAACTCATCCGCCGCGAACAGATCGTGCAGAACCAGCAGGAGACACTGCGCGAGTACGTCCCGGTACAGCGCACGGCGCTGGGTCACCGGCCGGGCCGTCTCCTTGTCCTGGTCGGTGGAAGGCATGTAGCGCACCGACTTCGTCTCCGGGATCACGTCGTACTTCGGCAGTTCCCAGTTCAGCACCAGCTGCCGCGCACCGGAGTCGTACGCGGCGGACACCTGACGCGGCAGATCCTCCGGCCACGCGGTCGAGGCGAAGAGTGCGGCGGAGAAGTACTCCACCGCGGCCTCGGAACGACCGCCGCGAAGCCCCGTTGTCATCTCGGTGATGCCGGCGTTGTGCCGGCGGATCTCAGCCAGCTGAGCATGGGCCCACTGGTCGTACTGACGCTGGTAGGCGGCCAGCTGCCGCTGACGCTGGGCTTCCGCGGCCTGCGCGGCCTGCCAGTCGTGCTCGAAGCGGCTCCGAGCCTCCACCTGCGCCTGAGCCCGTCGGCCGGCCGTCCAACCGCCCTGCGGCTGATACTGGTTCGGGTCCGGCATCCGGATGGGGCAGGCGAGGGGGCCGGGGGAGAAGGGCTCGACCTGCTCGGGCCGGGCGAACGTGCCGATCCTGAACGCCGGAGCCCGGCAGCCCGCGGCCAACAGGCCCTGCAACGACTCGACCCGGGCCTCGATTTCTTCCGTACGCCGTCGGGCATCCGCCTCGCGCTGCTGCCGGTACGCGGCCCTCTGCTCACGATGACTGCGAGCCAACTCCCGCTCACGTGACCGCTGTTGTCGTTCCTGATCCCGCTGGAACCTGGCCTCGGCCTCCCGCTGGCGCTGCTGCTGGCGTTGTGCCTCGGCCCAGACACCGACCAACCCATTGGAACGACGACTCATGCTCTACAGGCCCTCCCCCGCCAAGGACTCGGCATACGCAAGCCCGTCCTGGCCCCATGACCGACAGTAGTGAGGCGACTCTAGTGGGCAATCAGGAACCTGCCCATCCACTTCGCACAGATGGCTTTCCCTGCGCTGCGGCGCACGGCAGGCGTTGCGCGAGGGAGGGATATCGTCTGCACGTCACCCGCACAGCTGGGATGACCTGTGAAAATGTTCGTGGGAGGGGCGGGTCGTCGATGGGCAAGAAGATCGAGGAACTCGAAGTGGCGGTGGACGAGCTGGCTCTGTCACTCGTCGGCTGGCAAGTCGAGAACGTGCGGGCGAGGCTTGTCACGGACAGCTTCGACGACACGCACTTCCAGGAGATCGTCGTATCGGGCACGGCGCGGTTCCTGCCTGAGGACTGGTCCGACCGTTTCACGCGGGGCGAGGACGACGACTACCCGCCCACCCTTCTCCTGGGGCTGAGTCCGGTGGACCGGCCCGAGTTGGTCAGCTACACGCATGCCCTGCTGGAGACGATCAGGAAAGCCGGCAAGCGGCCGGTGCGGTTCTCCAAGTCCAGCGGCACCTGGGAGTGCTCCAAGCCCGTCAAGCCCGAGCAGATCAGCCTCCAGATGACCTCCTTCGACCTGGAGGAAACAAACCTCGACCTGGTCTGGCCCTCGTCGAAGACGAAGGCGCTGCCCGTCGAGCTGATCGACGAGACGGTTCATGAGGCCGTGCGGCTGAAGCCCACCGCGTGTGACGCCACGATCGTCGGCAAGAGGCACGACGCCTGCTTGCAGGTACGCCTCGGTGGGTTCGCGGAGTTCGGATCGGCCAGGGAACTGCTGGCCGACTTCGTCGCCATGGAGTCGTGGCGGGGCGACGACCTCGACGACGAGGACGACGTCGAGGCCGAGTGTCCCTTCGAGGTTCCCATGCCCGGAATCGCCGTCGAGGTGCTGGACGGCACTGACTTCCTGCTCGACAAGCGGGAGGTGTCGCTGTACGGGAGGGTCCCCGTGGGGAAGGGCGCCGCGTTGCCGTCGCGTCTGCCGCGCTGGGTCGCCCAGTGTTCGTTCGACCTGGACGACCTGTCCGGCGAGCCGACCCGCGTCGTGGTGCGCGTGCTGGACGCCGAGGACCTGTGACCGGCCTCATGGCGGCCGTCGCCGCCCTCCAGGACACCCTCGTACGCGAGCACGCGCAGGCACCGGGACTCTTCCGCGAGATCGCGCGGATGGAGGAACTGCTCGCCGAAACCTACCGCGACCGGGTGCCGTACGAACTGCTCCAGAACTCCGACGACGCCGGCTCCACGTCGGTGGTCGTGGAGGATCTCGGGGAGGGCCGGTTCCGCTGGAGCAACGACGGCCGGTTCCTGGACGCGGCGGACGTGGAGGCGCTGTGCCGCAGCGCGAACTCCACCAAGTCGCGCGGCGGTGACTCGATCGGGTACCGGGGCATCGGTTTCAAGTCGCTCGCGGCGATCGCCTCCCGGATCGACGTCCGCTCGGCGGGCGTGCGTTTCGTGTTCGACAGGGCGGCTGCCGCGGCGCTGCTGGGTGAACCCGGCGAGAACGCGGTGCCGCTGATCCGGATACCCGCCGAGGTCCATGCCGACGCGCCGGCCGACGGCGTGGCCTTCACCGTCACGTGCCGGCCGGGCACCACGGGAGCACCCGGTGTGATCGACCCGCTCAGCTCGCTGTTCCTGCGGAACGTGAAGCGGATCCGGACGTCGAGCGCGACCGCACGTCAGGACATCCTCATCGAACGGGACAGCTCGCGGGTCGTGCTGCGCATCGGCGGGGACGAAGCGGCGTTCGGTCTGCTGCGGCACGGTGTGGCGACGGTGGCGGTGCCGCTCGACGCGCGCGCTCTCGCCATGACCGGCGTACGCGGCCGTCTGGCATGTTTCCTGCCACTCCAGGACGAAGTGGGACTGCCCGTGATCGTCTCGGGTGACGTCCTCACCGATCCGTCTCGCACCCACGCGGTGACGGCGGACGCGTCGACCCGCCGGGTCCTCACCGACGCGGCCCGGGCGATCGCGGAGCGGCTGCGCACGCCCGGCGACCCGGCGTTCGAGCGGCTGTGGGAGCTGGTCCTGGACGGCGAGGACCTGCGCAGCATGATGGTCTCGGCCACCGCGTCCGCCGGCAAGCTGCTCGTGACGTCGCTGAGGGAGGAGATGACCGCACGGCGGCCGTCGTTCGCCCACTCGCCACTTCCGCTGGAGCCGCGGGACGTGACCGTCATCTTTCCCGGCGGCGCTCCTTCGGCGCTGTACGAGCCGCGCAACCAGGCCGCCGCTCGGGTACTGAAGGCGGTACTGGGCCTGCGAAGCATCGACCTCGCCGCCGCCCTGACCGAGGTGAACCCGGCCGACCTGTCCGACGGGCTGCGCTCACGGCTCGGTGAGCATCTCAAGGAGCTCGCCCGCGCACACGGCCGGAAGCTCACCGAGGTGGAGAGCAGGCTCGTGCTCGAGGCCTCCCCGCCGGACCCGCAGGAGGAGACCCCCGTCGTCCCGGCCTCGGCCGAAGGAATCCGGGTGACGAAGGCGGCCCCTCGCTCCGACGGCTCCCTGGCGTCCGTACTGAAGCGATGGAGGGTGGCGGAGCTCGCGGCGAAGGAGTACCTCAACCAGCTCGGCTGGACGCTGCGCGATGTCAGCGGACAGAACGTCGGCTACGACCTCGAGGGCACGGATCCGCAGGGCAAGCCCGTACGGATCGAGGTCAAGAAGGTCGACCGGCCCGACGCGCGGTTCGCCATGACCAACAACGAGATGTCTCTCATGCTGACGGAACCGGGCGGCTATCTCCTCGCCATCGTGGTCGGCGACGGCCGCCAGGCCCGGCTGATGCTTCTCGATCCCTCGCGGGACGACCTTCCCAAGGAGCGTGTCTGCCGCCGCTGGGACTGGGAGTTCACCGACTGGTCACGGTTCGCGGAGACAGTCGCCGGCGTGTGACGTATCCGAGCCGGAAGCCGGAGGCCTGAGGCCGGAGGCCGGAGGGGGGCCATCGGCCACCGGCTCGCGCCCGGCCGCGCGGCACAACCGCACGGCCGGACGCCGAACTCCCGGGAGCCTCGGTCCGCCAACCGGTTGAACTCCATGGCGGGTCGCGGATCCGCCCTCCGCGGAGGCTGGGACCATTCGCGCATGGCATCCGAGGCAGGCGCTGTTGAGAGTCCGGCTACGGCGCGCCTCGTCCTGCTGACACTCGCGGCCGGTCAGTTCCTGATGGCACTCGACAGCTCGGTCATGAACGTCTCTATCGCGACGGTCGCCGAGGACGTGGGCACGACGGTGACGGGGATCCAGGGCGCCATCACGGCCTACACCCTCGTGATGGCCATGTTCATGATCCCCGGTGGCAAGGTGGGGGCGCTGATCGGACGTAAACGCGCGTTCGTGATCGGCTGTTCCATCTACGGCTGCGGCTCCCTGATCACGGCGCTCGCACCGAACCTGCCCGTACTGCTGCTCGGCTGGTCGTTCCTCGAGGGAGTCGGAGCGGCGCTCATCCTCCCCGCGATCGTGGCGCTTGTGGCCGGCAACTTCGCTGCTGAACGCCGTCCCGCGGCGTACGGACTCGTCGCGGCCGCGGGGGCCGTGGCGATCGCGCTCGGGCCGCTCATCGGGGGTGTCGCGACGACGTACTTCTCCTGGCGGTGGGTCTTCGCCGGTGAGGTCGTGATGGTGGTCGGCATCGTGGTGCTCGCCCGCCGCATCGCCGATGCCGCGAGCGACGAACGCCCGCGCATCGATCTCGTCGGCGCCGTGCTGTCCGCCCTCGGGCTGGGGATCTTCGTCTATGGCGTCCTGCGCACCAGCGAATGGGGCTGGTTCCGGCCGAAGCCCGACGCGCCTTCGTTCCTGGGGATTTCGCTGGTCGTGTGGCTGATGCTGGCAGGTCTGCTTCTGATCTGGCTCTTCCTCCGCTGGGAAGCACGCCTCGTGGAGCGGGGCAGGGAGCCACTCGTCGACCCGGCCATGTTGCGCAACAAGCAGCTCACCGGCGGGCTGACGATGTTCTTCTTCCAATACCTCGTTCAGATGGGCGTGTTCTTCGTCGTCCCGCTCTATCTGTCGGTCGCCCTGGGCCTGTCCGCGCTCGTGACCGGTGCTCGCATCCTGCCGCTCTCGGTGACGCTGCTGGCGGCCGCGGTCCTGATCCCCCGCTTCCTGCCCGACGTCTCGCCGCGGCGGGTCGTGCGGATCGGGATCCTCGCGCTGCTCGCGGGCGCGGTGGTCCTGATGGCCGCGCTCGACGCGGACGCCGGCGCGGAAATCGTCACCATTCCCCTCCTGTTGATCGGCCTCGGCATGGGCGCGCTGGCGTCCCAGCTCGGGTCGGTCACCGTGTCCGCGGTGCCGGAGGAAAAGAGCGCGGAAGTCGGTGGGATCCAGAACGCCGTCACCAACCTCGGCGCCTCGATCGGTACGGCACTCGCCGGGTCGATCATGATCGCGGCGCTCACGTCTTCGTTCCTGACCAGCATCGAGCAGAATCCGGCGGTCCCGGCCGACGTGAAGAACCAGGCGGCCGTCGAACTCCAGAGCGGCGTACCGTTCTCGTCCGACGCCCAGCTCAAGTCCGCTGTCGACAAAGCCGGCGCGAGCAGTGAGGTGACACAGGCGGCCCTCGACGCCAACGCCGACGCCCGGATCGACGGTCTGCGCGCCGCACTCGCCATCCTCGCCCTCACCGCGCTCCTCGCGATGTTCTTCACGCACCGCATCCCGACGGCTCAGCCCCGCTCGTCAAAACCCTAGCCGTGGATGGCCTGGGGGCCGGGCCGCCCCTCAGGCCATCCCCTGCTTCATCGCTCCGACGAACCTTCATCGCCTCGAGGGACCTTCATCGCTCCGACGGACTGGGAGCGGTGCACAGCGCCCAGATCACGAAGGTGTTGATCGCGATCAGGACGATGGCCCAGAACGGCGCGTACGGGATCCAGAGGAAGTTCGCGAGCATGGCCAGGCCGGCCAGCCCCACGCCGACGACCCGCGCCCAAGTGGCGCCCTGGAACAGGGCGGCACCGGCGAGAGTGATGACCACGCCCATGATCAGATGGATCCAGCCCCATCCGGTGAGATCGAATTCGAACACGTAGTTGCGGGTGGCGACGAACACATCGTCATTGGCGATGGCGGCGATGCCCGCGAAGAGCGTCATCAGACCACCGAAGATCATCAGGACGGCGGCGAAGACCAGCCAGCCGCTCCCGATGCCGGTCCTCTCCGAACTCCGCACCCCCGCACCCGAGCGGGTCCCACTCACATGACTGGCCATCACCGGCTCCTTTAGGTCGTACGGCCCCGCACAACCTCGCTTCGTGCCAGGCCGCTTGGGCTACTTCCAATCTCTTCCTGTCCGGCGCGCCGCGCACCTCGGGGTGCCTGAGCGGTAGCTCAACCCCGGGCGGTTCGCAGGCCATCTGTGCAGGCCAAGGCGGTGTCGACGCGTTACTCAACCGGTTGTTTTGTATGCCGGTCCCGGCGTCTACGCACCGTAAAGGCACAGGCGAGCATGCCGAGGCCCCAGGCGATCAGAAGGGCACCCCATAGGGGCATGGTCACCAAGGGGATGAGGAGGCGGATCTCGGTACTCGCGCGGTTCTCGAAGATGAAGACCAGAGCGATCGCAGTGATCAGAACGAACGGTATGAGGCGGCGTACGCCGGGGCGGGAAAGGAATGGCTTGTGCGGCTTTTGGCCTGTGCTGGTTCGAGCCATGGGATGTCTCTCCATCACGTTGCCCCCTCTTCTAGCGTCCTCTTGCGGCACGTGGCTCGCTACCGAAGGACCCCGCCCAGCCCGCGAGTGCGTCCGAAGTCGGCGAGCCGCGCTGATGGCGCTCGGCCCCACCTGACGGATCCGGCCTGCCCCCGCCCTCGGACGGTCCGAGGGCCGAGATGCCGGCCGGTGTGGGGTGTGGAACGGTGGGAGAGGGCCCGGAACGGGGCAGGCGCCCCACAGGGCCGCTCCGCCCAGGAGGTGGCGTCATGGCCGACCAGGTCAGCGGGGGGCTTCCGGAGGAACGGGAGGCGCGGGGCCGGGCAGCGCGTGCGTCCGCGCCGCGCTCCGCCCACGCGGAGTACCGGCCCTCGGCGAAGCGACCGGACCCGGTGGACACCATCGAGGCGCAGTCGGCCGACCGGCTGCCGGAACTCGTGCCCATCCGGTACGGCCGGATGCTGGAGTCCCCCTTCCGCTTCTACCGGGGCGCCGCCGCCATCATGGCCGGTGATCTGGCCGACACGCCCCGTTCGGGAATCACCGCGCAGTTGTGCGGGGATGCGCATCTGCTGAACTTCCGGCTGCTCGCCTCGCCCGAGCGGCATCTGGTGTTCGACATCAACGACTTCGACGAGACCCTGCCCGGCCCCTGGGAGTGGGACGTCAAGAGGCTGGCCGCCAGCCTGGCCATCGCCGGACGCGAGAACGGCTACACGGACGGCGAACGGGCCTCCGTCGTGCGGGCCACCGTACGGTCCTACCGCGAGCGGATGCGCCACTTCGCCGGCCTGGGCAACCTCGCCGTCTGGTACACCCAGGCCGACATGGACGTGCTGCAGGCGCTGGCGGACCGGAAGCTGGGAGCGCGGGGCCGCGAGCGCACCCGGCGGGCCATGGCCAAGGCCCGCAGCCGCGACGGCCTCCAGGCGTTCGAAAAGCTGACGCGGGTGACCGACGGCCGGCGCAGGATCATCCCCGACCCGCCCCTGATCGTGCCGCTGGGGGACCTGCTGCCGGGCGTCGAGCGGGACGCGCTGGAGGAACAGCTGCGCGAACTGATCGAGCGGTACAGCCACAGCCTGCAGTCCGACCGCCGCCATCTGCTGCGCCAGTACCGGGTCGTCGACATGGCCCGCAAGGTCGTCGGGGTCGGCAGCGTCGGCACCCGCTGCTGGGTCGTCCTGCTGCTCGGCAGGGATGACGAGGACCCGCTGCTGCTCCAGGCCAAGGAAGCCGACCGGTCGGTGCTGGCCCCGTACGCCGGGACGAGCGTCTACGACAACCAGGGCCACCGGGTCGTCGCCGGGCAGCGCCTCATGCAGGCCGCCAGCGACATCTTCCTCGGCTGGGAACGCGTCACCGGAATCGACGGACGCCAACGCGACTTCTACATCCGTCAGTTGCGGGACTGGAAGGGCATCGCCGAACCCCAGCTCATGGTCCCCAAGGACATGCGCGCCTTCGGCGAACTCTGCGGCTCCACCCTCGCCCGCGCCCACGCCCGCTCCGGAGACCGCATCGCCATCGCCGCCTACCTCGGCGCCGGCGATGCCTTCGACCGCGCACTCACGGTCTTCGCCGAACGCTACGCCGACCAGAACGAACGCGACCATCAGGCACTCGCCGACGCCGTACGCACCGGGCGGGTCCACGCCGAAAACGCGTAGCGCCCGCAGGGGCCGGAAACGACCGCCGCGCCGCGAGGCACGGCAGAGGCAGGAGGACGACTATGAACAACAACGTGTATCTGGCATACGACTATCCGCTCCTGGGCGCGTTCTGGACGATGATGTGGATCTTCCTGTGGATCCTGTGGATCAGCCTGCTGTTCCGCGTCATCGGCGACATCTTCCGCGACGACTCGCTGAGTGGCTGGGGCAAGACGGGATGGACCTTCTTCGTGATCATCCTGCCGTTCCTCGGAATCTTCGTGTATCTGATCGCCCGCGGGCGTGACATGGGCAAGCGTGAGGGGCAGGCCGCCAGGGCGCGGCAGGAGTCGCTCGACGCGTACTTCAAGGGAGGCGCCGGAAGCGCGGGCGCGGGCGGCCACGCGGACGAACTGACCAAGCTCTCCGAGCTCAAGAGCAGGGGCGAGCTCACCGACGCGGAGTTCCAGCACGCCAAGCAGAAGGTCCTGACGTCCTGATCCCGTCAGGGCGTCCCACTGAGCACCCACGCCTGAAGGCGCCTCGGTGTGCCCGGCACGATCCACACACATATTCGGCGCTGCCTCACATCTCGGGCTCGTCCAGGGGGCCGGGCCGTCGGCGCACGGAGCTCTCGGGTACGGGTGTGCCCTCGCGCAGGTCGGGCGTGATCGCCGCGGTCTTCGCGTGCCAGCGGCCGTACCGTTCGGCGAGGGCCACGGCTGAGACGCCGTGGAGGAGGACGCTGAGGCCGACGGTGATCGCGACCACCCTGCCCAGCAGTTCCACCCCGGGGACGTGTTCCTCCACCACGAGCAGCGCCAGCACGACGGACGCGAGGCCGCGCGGCCCGAACCACCCGATGTACGCCACCGTGGGGGGCCGCAGCCTGCTCCCGGCGAGCGAGAGGGCCACCGGCAGCATCCTGACGACGGTGAGACTGAGTACCGCGTACAGGATGATCCGCCGGCTCAGGTGCTCCAGTGCGGGGCCGAGCAGCACCGCCCCGAAGACCAGAAGGCTGATCGACGCGAGGAGTCCCCCGAGATTCTCGGCGAACGCGGCTGTGCGGTCCGGGTCTTCCTGCTCGTGGCCGGTCCGGTAGCGCCGGAGGGCGAAGCCGAAGGCGAATCCGGCGACCCAGGCGGCGATGAAGCCGCTGCCGTCCGTCACGACGGCCAGTTCGTACGCCGCCGCCGCGACGGCCAGAGGGTAGACCTGCCCCCACTTCCACGTACTCCAGCCCCTGGCCCGGGACCACTGCAGCAGCCGACCGCCGAGCCCGCCGATCAGCAGACCCAGCGCGGTGCTCAGCACGAGTGCGCGCCAGAGGACACCCGCCACGCCCTCTTGCGAGTACCGCGTGCCCGGGATGGCCGCCAGGAACAGGACGAAGAAGGGCAGCACCATGCCGTCGTTCAGGCCGCTTTCGGCATTGAGGCCATGACGTACGAGCGCCGGGACGCGAGGACTGGAGATGGCGGTCTTTTCGAGGGCGGCGTCGGTGGGAACGAGGATGGCGCCGACGAGCGCGAGCTCCCACACGGTCAGCCCCGGCAGCAAGAGCCAGGCAAGCAGCCAGCCGGCCCCGAGACTCAGCGGCAGTCCGACGCCCAGCAGGCGGCCTGGCAGAAAGCCGCTGCTCACCAGGTCCTGTCTGCGAACCGTCATGGCATCGGTGAACAGCACGAGCGTCAGGGTGGCTTCGAGAAGCGTGATGATCGGTGCGGCGTCGCGCTTCAGGTCGACGATGTCCAGCACAGCCGGCCCGAGAAGAATCCCGAAGCCGACGAACACGACCGCCGGCGACAGCGGCGTCGAGGACAGCCGACGCGAGCCCAGCGCGTACGCGGCAGTGATGCCCGCCACCGCCACACCGGTCCAGGCGCCACTGCTCATGTCCGGCCCTCCGGATCCACCCGCCGTCGCTCCCGGCAGATTGTCGACTCCTGCGCCGCTGTGGCAGCCCCGCCTCCCGCGTGAGCGCGCCGTGGCCTCCTTCTACAGGTCGGCGAAGCGCTGCCCCCTGACGCCGACGAGGACACGCCGGGCGGCGCCGCCCGGGCAGTGGAACGACGGGGCGCAGTCGCTCCGGGATGGCCGGCCGACGGCGCCCCTCAACCTGGTACTGCTTCGAGACCTTTTCCAACAGGGACGGCTGGCCGCACTTGTAGGGCTGAGGCGAGCTATCGCCTGACGGGAATCTCGTAGGTCCGCCGGATGTGCGTGACGAGAGCGGACTTCTGGATCCATCCGCACCTCTTGGCCCTGCTCCGCAGAGACCTCAGGAATGCGTCGGGCGGCGCGTCGAAGTCGACGGCTGCTGGAGACCGCTGATGCCGCCGCTGAAGCCTCCTTCCCAGTGGATCTCTGCGCTTCGTCGCTTCAGCAACGACCTCGTGAGTGCTTCAGAACTCACCTGGGTACTGCTACTCATGCGTCGCACAATGCTGACGTCTACCGTCACATGTATGTCCAAGACCCCTCTACGTAGAGGCCGAGCCTCCGGCAGATCCGTCCTGTACGCCGTCACAGGGCTTGTGCTGGTCGCACTGTCAGTCGCTGCCGCGGAGGCGGGGAGCTCCGTATGGAACGGCGCGCCATATCCCTCGGCCGACCCCGACGCGGTCGCGCGACGGCTCAAGGACCAGTCCGACGGGGTGTACGACGGCTTCGCGCTACCCGAAAAGTACGCGGCGGACTCGGGCAGGGTCGATACCGGCGCCTGTTACTACCGAGGGCTAAGGGGCATCGCCCACATTGACGAGGCACGCAGCGACGTCCGGAGCTTCGGACTCGATTGGAGCGTGCCCGGCATCCCCGAAGCCACCGCACGAGACGCGCAGCGGCGCGTGCGCCAGCGGCTGGTGAAGCAGGGTTGGAAACTCACCCACGAAGGCGACCGTGTAGGGGCAACCTTCCGCGAGCTGGGCTTCCGATTCGAAAACCCGGAAGGCGGCGACCAGGTCGACGTTCAGTGGAACGACTCGACCACGACGCTGTTCGTCAGCGTCTACGCACCCTGCGTGCAGGTTCCCGACGGCTTCGAGGAGTACGACTGGTCCGAGGCGGACTGGCACCCGAAAGAGCAAGCCGCAGGGCTTTGAAGGGCCCCTCCACCTTGGGGATTGGAAGCGAGGCGCAGCTCGGCTGGATTCGTTGGCAGAGCGACTGACTTCCTTGTCAAGGGCAGTTCGCCGGGGCAGACGGGAAAGATCCCGAAAGGGCTGGTGCTCGGCTACGAGCCCGAGGAGCCCGACGCTCCCGCTGAGGATGCCGCCTGACGGCGTGTTCCCAGAGCGTTCCCAGCACACATGAGGAAGGTCCTCCGCGATCTTCACGGAGAGCCTTCCCTGTGCCCACACAGGCTCTGACCTGGTGTTCCTCTGTGCCCCCGGCAGGATTCGAACCTGCGACACCCGCTTTAGGAGAGCGGTGCTCTATCCCCTGAGCTACGGAGGCGGGGGATCTGTGATCCGGGGACAAGCGTAGCGGATGCGGCCTCCCGACCCCGCAAGAATCTTGTTCGCCCAGCTCAGAGGCGAACCGAGTGTGGCCGTCGCCTCACGTCTACCGGACTGAATGAGGCGTGGTGTCCGGGTATGGGTTGCTTTGCACAGGCGCCGCGTCGGTGGCCGGGGTCCGGGCCGCACAGATTTTCTCAATCGGCGTCCATCGAACAGTGGATCAGACATACGGTCTACCGGCATGATCCAGATCAGTGGCATCTCATGGGAGCCCAAGGCGTAGGGGAGTTGAGGTGAGGGGGCAGCGGTGGCAGGAGCGGAGATGGTCGCGGCAAGGGGGCTCGGGGCGAGCCGGTCCACGCCGAGCCGCGCAAAGCCCCCGTCGCGCGAACCGCTCGGGCGGGCTGTGCCGCCGTCGCGCCGAACGGCACCCGGACGCAGGTGGCGGTGAGGGATGAACAGGCGATCAGGCGACCCCTCGATCGGCCTGCTCCCGCCCTTTCGGGTGCGCGCCACCTCCTTCACGCGTGCGTCGACGGGTTAAATGCCCGGCGCTGAATCCGCAGCGGTGATATTCATCCCCTCGGCAACAGGTTGAATTGTTTCATGTAAGGGAAAGTATGCATACTGAGTCGAACGAACGATTCGCTGAGGCGGAACTCGCGCGGGCCCGAATGGAGGACGAGCGGGAGCGTGCAATCCACGCGCTGACCCAGTTGCTTTCCTCGAGTGCACTGGACGAGGTGCTGCGGTCCCTGGGTGGCCGCGAGGCAGGTCTGGCTGATTTGCCTCCCCTCAGCGCGGCACTGGTGTTCCGGGACGCGGCGCTGGAGCTGGCGAGGTCTCAGGGGCTGACGGGTGAGCGCGTACGGGAGCTGGGGGCCGCCGTGGCGCGCAGCCAGACGCAGGAGACTGTCCCAGAACCTCAGCCGCTGTTCGACCGGGCGATCTTCATTTTCGGTTTGCGCCGTGGCGCAAACCATGCGATTTCGGAATGGATCCGCGGACACTTCGACGAGTCGGAGGTGCGGTATCTCAATAGTGCCGAGCTCTCCCTCTTCGAGACGGAGGGCGAATTCCTCACGGTGGACCGCGACAAATACAGTCGAATGTCCATATCCCCGAAGGAGCGCACCCTGATAGTGGGATACGAGAATGTCGATCCCGCTGCGTTCCCCCTCCACCACAATATGCGCGTGGCACGCCGCTCCGACGTGGTGGTGGTCCTTCGCGACTATCCCAATACGGCTGCCAGCATTGTCCGTCAGGCGCATGACGACCCGTCCTTCGCCTATCGCTACCGCATCCGCGATCTCCTGGACCTCTGGAAGCGGTACGCCCACTACCTCGAGAACCGGTCCTTCGGCTACACCTACCTCACCTTCAACGCCTGGTTCAGTGACGCCGATGAGCGGCGCAGGGTCTCCAACGCACTGGGGCTGGAACACTCCGACCGCGGTCTGAACAGCGTGAGTGCCTACGGCGATGGAAGCTCGTTCGACGGGCTGCAGCACGCCGGCCGGGCGCAGGACATGGCTGTCCTGAACCGATGGGAGACGATGCTCGAGGACCGTCTGTTCCAGTTCGTGCTGCTCGCCGACGAGGAAGCCCTGGAAGCCAACGACAGGATTTTCGGGGGCTTTCCCCACACCCGAGCCGATCTGCTGGCCCGCTGGCGTCTCGGAGGCCCTGGCCGGTGAAGGTGCTCCATGTCATCAAAGAAGTGACCGACGGCGGCGCAAGCATGGGTCTGCTGCGGATGTGTGCGGGTACGCCCGCCGAGGTGACTCCCACGGTCGCCTCACTGGTGCCTCCCCGCACGGAACACAGGGCGGCATTCGAAAGCGTGGGTGTCGAGGTCGTCGGAGGTGTGGAAGAGGCGCGCGCTGCCGCGGCGGATGCGGACCTCGTGCAGGTCGAGTGGTGGAACAACCCGTACGTGAATGACTTCCTGGTGAACACGGACCTGCCGGCCGGCAGGGTCCTGTTGCACTCCCGAGGGCATTTCGACGCACCTCTGATGTGCCCAAGTGAGGGGTTGCTCTCCCGGGTCGACGGCTGCACCGTCACGGTTCCGAGTGCCGCGGCGAACCCGCGCTTCGAGAAGAACCGGCTGCTTGCCGGCCTTCCGCCGGCCCGTTGTGTGTTCTCCGCCGCCGGCCTTGGCGTGGGCCCGGGTGGCGTCGCCGGAACGGGAAAGAGCCCTGACGGTCGGATCACCATTGGCTACCTCGGCACGGTCGAGCCCATCAAGATGCACTCGGCCATGCTGGAGATCGCCGCGCGCGTCATTCATGCCGCGCCGGAGGTCGACTTCGAGTTCGCCGGAGACGGCCCGCTGGACGTCTACCGTGCGGAGGCCCGTCGGCTGGGCCTGGAGGGCCGGGTGCGCTTCCTGGGTTTCCAGGCGGACCCGGCCGCGTTCCTGAACCGCCTGGACATCTTCTGCTATCCGCTCAATCCGTACACCTACGCGACCAGCGAAAAGGCCCTTCAGGAAGCGATGCTGGCCGGGTTGCCCTGTGTCGCCCTTCCCGTGGGCGGTGTACGCGACCTGCTCACGCCCGACAGCGCCCTGCTCGTCCGGACGCCGGAGGAATGTGCCGACGCCTGTCTGGATCTGGTGCGCTCGGAGGAACTGCGCCGAACGTACGGTCTGCGGGCAAGAAACCGGATCGACAGTCTCACCGTGCGCCAGGCATGGCGCACCGAACTCGCCCGGGCCCGGGCCGAAGTGATGTCCCGTCCGGCCCGGTCTCGCTCCGGACTCAAGGTCCGGCCGGAAGACCTCTTCGACTTCTGTACCGACCAGCGCGCCTGCCCCAGGGAAGACCTGGACAGTGATCAGCAGGCGGACTTCGACAGTGTGGCCGCCTTCGTCCACGACGACTACGCGGCATGGCTGGGCTCGACGACAACGGCCACGCACGCACCTTCCAACAAAGCAGAGAGGATACCCACATGAGCGACACACTTTCCTCGTTCTACGGCATCGAGAGTGTTCCCTACCCCCGGCTCAGCCTTGATGAATTCCTGTCCTGGGGCCCCGACGCCATTATCAGGGCCGATGTCCCCGCGGTGATCGATGTCCTTCCGCCGGCCGAGCCGGGCTTCTACCGGACAGCCGTGCTCGAGAAACTCGGCGACATCACGGTCGCTCTGGTCAAGAAGGATCGCGCCAGGGAGAACGAAACGCGCGCCGAGATCACGAAGGTCCCGCTTCGGGATTTCTTCGAGCTCGAACCCTACAAGTCGAATACGGACGGCACGTATCGCATCGTTTCAAACATCAAGAATCACCCCAAAGTCATCAGTGATCTGCTCGGTTTCGACATCGAGAAGATGTTCGACTATCGGGCTCCGTTGAGCTCGGCCAATCTCTGGGCGAATTACGGTGGGATGCGCTCGCGCAACCACTTCGACGACCTCGAGAACTTCAACGTTCAGCTCGAAGGGCGTAAGCGTTTCGTTGTGATGCCGCCGGGATTCAAGAACTACTACATCCGGTCGGCTCTGCAAGGCTTTGCGAACACTTCGCACACCGTCAGGGTCGACAACGTCGATCTCGCGCGTTATCCGCGCATCGCGGCCGCGGTTGCGCAGCGCCGGGACATCGTTCTGGAGCCGGGCCAGATGCTGTACCTCCCCATTGGTTGGTGGCACCAGGTCGACGCCGTTGACGAGGTGAACATCAACCTCAACTTCTGGCTGTACAACAAGAAGATATTCCGTCGGCCTCTCGTGCTGGCCGACTCGCTCTACAAGAACGTTCACCGAAAGGTGAAGGGTCTGTACAACTATCAGCCGGAGGATTCGCCGATGGGTGGAAAGAAGTGACCGGCTCAAAAACCATTCAGCCGACCAACCGATTCCGCAACAATGATAAGTCGGTTGGTATCGGAAACTCCTTCTGGGACATGTCGGAACGCAATGGCGTGGCGGGCATCGTCGCTGACCTCGAAGATGGCGTCCTGCGTACCGAAGCGGGCCACGAGTTCATCAACTTCAGTTGCTGCTCCTACCTTGATCTGGACTCCCATCCCCAGGTGATCGAGGGGGCAGTCGCCGCACTGCGCAAGTACGGTGTGCTCGACCACTGCATTCCGCGCAGCCGGGTGCAGATCCCCGCCCTGCTGGAACTGGAAAATTCGCTCGGGGAGTTGTTCTCGGCCGACGTGGTGTCTGCCATCTCGGCCAGCGCCGCGAGTGCCGGGCTGCTGCCGCTGATCGCCTCCGGGCATGTCGGCGACGGCACACGCCCTTTGATGATCTTCGACAAGAACTGCCATGTCTCGATGGCGCAGGCCAAGCCCATGTGCGCGGATGAGACGGAGGTCGTCACCTGCCGACATCACGACCTGGACTTCATCGAGGACCGGTGTAAGGAGTATTCCCAGGTCTGGTACATCTGCGACGGCAGTGACAGCCTGGGCGGCTACGCCCCGGTCAAGGAACTCGCCGCCCTGCAGGACAGATACGGTCTGCGGGTGTTCTACGACGACTCCCACTCCCTCTCGGCGTACGGCACGCGCGGCATCGGTTACGTCCGCTCCAACAGCCCTGTCCTGGACGACAGAACCATCGTGGTGGCCACGCTGAACAAGGCCTTCGGGACCAGTGGCGCGGCTGTACTGCTCGATGGGCACCCCAAGGAGACGCTGCGTGTCATCGAGCGCTTCGCCGGCGCGCTCAGCTACTCGCAGCCGCTGAACACCGCTGCGGTGGGCGCCGGACTCGCGTCGGCCGAGATTCATCGGACCGCTGAACTCACCCGGCTTCAGGACCGGTTGCGGGAGAACATCGCACTCTTCGACTCCCAGGTCGAGACCGAGCAGTCGGGCTCGGCCTTTCCCATCAGGCTGGTCCCGATGGCGGATGACGTGGTGATCGAGGCAGGCCGCCGGGTCTTCGAGGCGGGCTTCTACGTGTCACCGGTCTTCTTCCCCATCGTCGCGCGCGGCACAGCCGGACTGCGGGTCATGATGCGAGCTGGTCAGAGCGAGGCGCAGATCCGTGATCTGGCTGCGGTGCTCGTGGAGTTGGGTGCCCGACAGGCCCCCTTGGCGCAGGCGAGGGCAGAGGGATGACCACCACGGCACGCGCCCTGGCGCGCAGCATCCTCTACACCCCCGCGCTGTCCTTGGACCGGGTGCTGGCGGCGCGATCGTACGACGCCGACGTTCATCTGATGGACCTGGAAGACTCGGTGCCCGCCCCGGCCAAGCGGCAGGCACGGGAGATCTGCCGAGTGGCGCTGGACCAGGCGTCCGACACCACGAACGTCGCCGTCCGTATCAACCCCCTGGGTTCGATGGAGGCGGTCCACGACATCGCATGGCTCACCGAGGGAGCGGCGAAGCCCGGGTTCGTGTTCATGACCATGGTCAGGACCCCGGCTGAACCGACGTTGCTGCGGGAGACGTTCGCCTCGGCCGGATGGCATCCCGAGATCTTCGTGACAGTCGAGACCGTCCAAGCGGTCGACGAGCTCGACGGGATCGCGGCTGCCAGTGACGGACTGATCCTGGGCTCGGCGGATCTGGCTGCCACTTTGGGCATCGAGATCAACTGGGCCGGACTGCTGGCCGCCCGGCAGGCCATGGCACTCGCCTCTGCCCGCCATGGAATCGCCTGCATCGACACCGGCAATTTCCAGCTCGCCGACGCGTCGGTCCTGCGCGAGGAGATAGAGCAGGTACGCGCCCTTGGCTTCCACGGCAAGGGCACGGTCCACCCGAAGGAGCTCGAGGCCATCAACCGGGGCTTCCGCCCGGACGAGGCCGAGATGAAGGAAGCCCGGCGGGTGATGGACGCGGTGCGTACGGCAGGTGACGGCGTCACCTTGGTGGACGGACGCATGGTGGGTCCTCCGTTCGTGCGCAGGGCCCGTCAGACCCTCGCCCGGGGCGAGGCATGGGCGGCACGCTTCGGGCCTGACCGCCCGTCCGGCCCCGGCTCGTCCGTCTCGCACACGGAGGAATCCGCATGACGCTGCGGCACGTCGGTGAGAACGAGTACGTCGAAGAACACGGCGGCGACTACGAGGACTTCGAGCCCGGCATGGTCATCAAGCACTGGCCGGGCCGGACGCTCTCGGAGGCCGACAACACGTGGCTCACGCTGCTGCTCATGAACCAGCATCCGCTGCACTTCGACGAGCACTACGCGGCGGGCGCCGGGTACGGACGGGTTCTGGTGAACAGCTCGATCACTCTGGCCCTGGTGGGCGGGATGACCGTACAGGCGCTGTCGGCTCGCGCGGTGGCCAACCTGGGTTGGGATCGCGTGCGGTTGCACGAGCCGGTGTTCGTCGGTGACACGCTCTACGCGACCAGTCGGATCCTGAGCAAGCGGTGGTCACAGTCGCGCCCGGGCCAGGGCATCGTGGCTGTGGAGACCACGGGGACCAAGTCCACGGGCGAGACCGTCATCGTGTTCGAGAGGTCGTTCCTGGCCTGGTCGCGGGAGGCTCGACCGGACCGGACCAACCGCTGAGGACACGGGGCCCTGTGAGCGGCCGCATCGCCGGTTACGGGGCCCCGTGCACAGCGTCGTAGACGGCTGCCGCGGCGGCCGTGTCCTCGATCGACAGGCCCACACTTCGATACACGGTGGTCTGGCCCGGCTCGGGCGAGGCCTCTCCGTCGAGCAGTGCGCCCAGGTCGTTGAGGTGGGCAGAGCCGATCAGACCGTCGGCGACCGCCGCCCGGATCTCGCCGGCGTCCTCCAGCGCGTCGGCCTGCTGCTCGACCGCCACGAAGGCCGTCGCCAGCAGCTGCGGGGCAATCTCGAGGGCATCCTCGTGCGTACCGCCGATGACGTTGAGATGGGCCCCGGTCGCCACCCAGTCGGCCTCGATCAACGGTGTCTTGCTGTCGGTGGACGTCGCCGTGCAGATGATCTCCGCGTCCCGAACGGCTGACCGGGGGTCGTCGCACACCGTCACGGTCGCCAGGGGGCCCAGGAGCTCCCGGGCCCAGTCTCCGAGCGTCTCCGCCCTCGCCCTCGTCCGGGAGTACAGGCGAACGGAGCGGATGGGACGTACCGCGGTCATGGTGCGGAGCAGCGCGCGGGCCTGGACCCCCGCGCCGATCACAGCCAGATCACCGGCATCCTGCGGGGCGCAGATCCGCGTCGCCAGACCGGCGACGGCCCCCGTGCGAAGGGCGGTCAGGGCGGCACCGTCCAGGAGTGCCGTCACCTTGCCCGTCCTCAGATCGACCAGGGCGACGATGCCGTGGATCAGGGGCAGATCACGGCTCGGGTTGTCCGGAGTGAGCGTGGTGATCTTCAGTCCGGCGACTCCGCGCTGCTCCCACGCCGCCGGGCTGATCAGGAGCTGATTGCGTGGCTCGGAGCCTGTCTGGAGCAGAGTGCGGGGTGCGCTCTGTGCCTGGCCGGCGCGTAGCGAGCGGAAGGCATCTCCCAAGGCCTCGATGACGGGTAGGAGCAGGTCGTCCCGCTCGAGCACCTGCCCGTCGATCATCCGCGGCGCCCAGTCGGCACTCACAGCGTGACCTCTCCTCCGTCCACGGCGATGTCGCCGCCGGTCATCCATCCCGACTCGGCGGACGCGAGGAACACCGCGGCGCCCGCGATGTCTTCCGGCCGGCCAGGCCGCCCCAGGGGAATGTCCTTGCCCCGCTCGCGCCAGAGCTCAGGGTCGTCACGCCACTGCGAGGCGTTGGACTTGGTGGCGGTCAGCCCCGGCGAGATCGTGTTGACGCGGATACCGAAGGGAGCCAGCTCGTAGGCCGCTCCCCGGGTGAGCATGGAGAGGCCGGCCTTGCTGCTCTGGTAGTGGGCCATGGCGCTGATGGCGCTGGTCGCACTGAGTGAGCTGATGTTGATGATGCTTCCCGAGTTGCCGGCGGAACGGAGCCGTGCGGCGAACGCCTGCGTGGCGAAGAACGGGAAGCGCAGGTTGACCGCCATGACCTGCTCGTACTCATCCTGGGTCAGGTCGAGGAAAGCCGTCCTGGTGGCCGTGGCGGCGTTGTTCACCAGGACGTCGGCCATCCCCAGCGTCTCCGACGCCCTGTCCATCAGGCGCGCGACGGAATCCGGGTCGGCGGCGTCCAACAGCATGTACTCCGCCCGCACGCCGTGCCCGCGAAGCTCCTCGCGGGTCGACTGGGCCGCGGCCTCATCGGCCAACGCCGTGAAGAACACGTCACAGCCCTCGCGGGCGAAGGCGGTGGCGATGCCCCGCCCGATGCCGTTGGCACCGCCGGTGACTATCGCGCACTGCCCGGTCAGTCGTCCCATGGGATGGATTCCGTCTCTCGATTCAGATCTTGGGCGGGCACTCGACGTGACAGAGTTGCAGACCGTTGACCAGGACCGACTGCACGGACTTCGTGATCAGCAGTCGGAACTCGTTCGCCTGGTCGCCCTGCAGAACGGGCGCGCTCGCGTAGTACGAGTTGTAGATGCCGGCGATGTCGAGCAGGTGCCGGACCAGGACGGCCGGGTTGTCCTCTTCAGCCGCCTTGGCCACCTTCTCGGGGAACTCCAGAAGGCGCAGGATCAGGAGTGCTTCCTGGCCGTTGACGTCGAAGGAGGCGATGTCGGAGGCCTGCGGCAGCGGCCTGTTGTACTTGCGCAGGATCGCCCGTGCCCGGCAGGCGGAGTAGACGAGGTAGGCGCCGCCCGACTTCTCGAACTCGGAAATCGTGGAGTTCAGATCGTCCTTGGCGATGCTGACCGAGGTCTTCATGTCCTTCTTGAGGTCATTGAAGACCACCGAGCCGACGGCGAGCTGGTGAGCGGCCTCGTCGATCTCCTCTTCGGTCATTCCGCCGCTTCCCTCGGTCCTGGCACGGAAGTGCTTGACGGACTCGGCGAGCAGCTCGGTGACGCTGGCGACGCTGTCGCGGCTGGACAGCTTCTTGCCGGACTGTGCGTCGACGTAGAAACCGAAGTAGGTGTGCTTGAGGTTCAGCTCATCGGGATCGGACAGACCGAGCACCTCGGAGGCCTGGAACAGCCGGGAGAAGTGAACGCGCTGCTCCTGGCCCACCACGTAGTTGATGTCGGTGGGGTCGAAGATGTCGCGCCGCAGCTTGATGGCGCCCACGTCGCGGGTGGCGTAGATGCTCCGGCCGTCGGAGCGACGGACCACCATCCGTTCGCCTCCGGGCAGCGGCACCACGATCGCGCCGAGGTCCTTCTCCAGAAGGGCGGTGGCCTTGGCTCCCACCTCGGGCGTCATCTCACCGTCGGCGACGGCGCGGTTGATCTGCTCGACCTCGGCGAGCACCATCTCCCCGGTGAGCTGGTAGGCCCGACCGGTGCGAATCGCCTCGTCGACGACCTCGTTTCCGGCATCGAGGTAGAAGCTCTCCCCGATGAGAACGTCGATGTTGATGTCGAGTGCGTCGTAGAAGGACCGGAAGTCGGCCAGGCTCCACTCGACCATGCGAAGCCAGAGGTCCACCTCCTCCGGGTCGCCCTCCTCCAGGCGCTGGAACCGTGCGTCCGAGGCGTGGACGAAGTCCTCGTAGGCCTTCCGCAGCGCGGCCGCGTCGGTCGCCCCCGGGAAGTAGGTGGCGATGACCTCGCGGTCGGACGGGGCGGCGGCGTCCAGGTCCGTTCCGGCGGCAACCGTGCGCTCGAGGCTTCGGCGGATGGCGTAGATGGAGAGCAGCCGGTCGTTGTTGCCCATCTCCTGCGGGAAGAGGGCCTCGAATCGGCGGTAACCCTCCAGCATGAAGCCGAAGCCGCCGAAGTCGTTGATGTGGTTGACCCGGTAGACGAGCGCGCCACTGGCTTCGTAGAGATTGCTCAGTACGTGCCCGATCATGGTCGACCGGAGGTGACCGGCGTGCAGCACCTTGGCCACATTGGGCGAGGAGTAGTCGACGATCTGCGTACGGCCGGAGCGGGTGTCGTTGTGACCGAACCGGTTGCCCAGGTCGATGATCGACTGGACGCTGGACAGGTAGTAGTCGTCGGTCAGCCGGAGGTTGACGTAGATCCCCTTGTGGCTGACCTCGCTCACGACATCCTGCATCGAGGGGGAGCTCAGGGCCTCGATGATCCACGGCACATGGGAGCTGATGTACTCCTTCGCGCCGCCCTTCTGGAGAAGGCCGGTCACCCGCACCGCCAGGTCGGCACCGAACCGGGAGCGGTCGAGGACGTCGACCTCCCAGGGCGTTACGTCCTCCCCGGACCGCTCGCGGAGGGCCTGCTCGATCCGCGCTTTGATCTTGGCCAGCGGATAGTCCCCAGCAGCCGGAGGCGTCGACGCGCGTCGCCGCTCCTTGACGGCATCACGCAGTGCGACGACTTCCTGGCGACGGGTTTCGTTCTGCTTGGCCAACATGTTCATGGGATCGATTCACGCACCGTAGCAATAGTCGTTTTCGGGTGACTGACATGTTCTGTGCGGACTGTCACCGGACGGTCAAAGCCGGGCAGGCTCTCGCCCCGATCCGCCATGACCGCGGATTTCGCTGTTGGTCCGCAGCTCCATGACGACATCGACGATGAGGTCCTCCTGCCCCGCGGTAACCTGCCGTCTGCCCAGTTCGAAGAAGACATCGCGTGGATCGACCCCCGCGCGGCGGGAGGCATCCAGTACCCGGGTTTTGAAGCCCGAGAATACCCCAGAGAGGCCGCTGACGATGCTCTCCGAGCTGATCGTCGGCGGTGCCGGCATCAGCTCCCGCTCCGCGAGGTCCGCCGCGTCCAGCAGGGTGTACAGATCGATTCCCGTCGAGAAGCCCATGCGCTCCAGCACCGGCACCAGGACTTCCAGCTGGGTGTTACCGGCCCCCGCGCCGAAGCCCCGTGCGCAGGCGTCGATGATCCCGGCCCCGGACTCCACCGCGGCCACCGAGTTGGCCACGGCCATTCCCAGGTTGTTGTGCCCATGGAAGATCACCGGAACCTCGACGGCGTCGGTGATCGCGGTGATCCGCTCGGTGACGTCCGAGGGCAGGAAGTGGCCGGAGGAGTCGAAGATGCCCACGGCCTGCGCGCCGTACTCCACGAGGGCCGCACACTGCTCGGCCAGTCGCCGGGGGTCGGTCATGTGGCTCATCAGCAGGATGCCCTGCGCCTCGACGCCGGTCTCGCGAAGGACACCCAGGTGGCGCTCGGTGACGTCGCTCTCCGTGCAGTGGGCGGCGATACGGACCACGTCGGCGCCGTGCGCCACTGCCTTGCGCAGGTCGGCGGTGGTACCCCAGCCGGGCAGCATGAAGACGCCCATGCGGCTGTTGGGCAGAGCCTCTCGTACGGTCGACAGCATCTCGTCGTCGCTCAGTTTGGCCCGGCCGACCTGGAGGGAGGACGCCCCCAGGCCGTTCCCGTGGCCCACTTCGACCACGGGGACACCGGCCGCGTCGGCCGCTGCCGCGTAAGCGCGCAACTGGTCACGATCAAGCTGGTGACGCACGGCGTGGTGGCCGTCGCGCAGCGTGGGGTCGTGGATCAGCACCTGCCGCGGGGCGTGATTGGCATCCCCTGGGACCTGGCTCATGACAGTTCCTTCCCGGCCCCCACCAGGTCCTGGCTCGTGGCGTATTGCTCCGCTATCAGCACAGCGGCTGAGTTGATGATGTCCAGGTTGCCGGCGTACCTGGGTATGCGATCACCCGAGGCCGTCACCTCGACCGCCACGAACACCCGATCATCGGTCACCGTGCAGGCCGTGACCTTGTATCCGGGGGCGTACACGCGGACCTCCTCGGCGGCCGCGTCGACGAGCGCGCGCACCGTTTCGGCGGTGGCCTCCGGGATCACCAGGGACATCGCGACCCGGAATGTCGCCGGCGGCTTCGCCGGGCTCAGGTTGACGATCGCCTTGACGTCGCTCACGCCGGTGAACGTCCGTACGGCGTCCTCCGTCGCCGCGATGTACTCGTCCAGGTTGAGACGGGTGGCCCGGCCCACGCTGGGACTGGCGGCGGTGGTGACCACCTCGACATAGGACGGCGTGTACCGCTTGGCGAGCGCATGCAGGACGGGGATGGAGGCCTGGCCACCGCAACTGATCAAGTTCACATTGCCGTGCCGCAGCGCGTCGTCGCCGTTCACCGTGGGCAGGACCATGTGCCCGACCCGGCTCGGGGTGAGGTCGATGACCAGCGTCCCCAGAGGCTGGAGCCGGACCCAGTGCTCGGCGTGCGCCATCGCGTTGGTGGCGTCGAAGACGATGTCGAACGGGCGGGGCGCCGCGAGCACCGAGTCGATTCCGTCAGCCGCCGTGGCGCAGCCGAGAGCGGCAGCCTGCCGCAGCCCCCGGGCTTCGTTGTTGCGCCCCACCACCAGCCCGCAGCTCAGTGACCCCGAGCGGCCGATCTTGCTGACCAGGTCGATGCCGATGAGTCCCGCGCCGAGGACGGCGACGTTCAGGGTGTCATGCCGGGACATGCGCAGAGGTCCTTCCGCCGGCGAACAGCAGCCGCTCCGAGAGAAGGTCTCGGACGGCCTGAAGGGCCTCGGCTCGTTGAGCCGGCTCCGGGCAGTGCAGCTTGAGCAGGTCGTGGAGCGGAGTCGCGCCATCGGCAGCCGCCAGCAGGAGGAAGGCGGAGAGCGGGAGATTCCTGACCACCCCGCCCCGGGGCCGGCTGGTAAGCCGGTACTCGGGGCCGTGCTCACCCACTGCGGCGGAGAGTTCCACGCCCGGGGCGAGGGACAGCGAGGCCTCTTCGACGACCTGGGACGCCTGCGCGGTCGGGGCGACCACGCGGTCCTCGATCACCAGGGCGTCCATCTGGGTGCCCAGCAGCACGTCGATCGCCTGACCGGGCGTCTCGACGATCGGTTCGCCGCGCACGTTCATGCTCGTGTTGACCAGGACCGGTATGCCCGTGCGCTCCCCGAACGCGGTGAGCAGGGCGTGCCAGCGAGGGTTGCGTACGCGGTCGACCGTCTGGACACGGGCCGAACCGTCGACGTGGGCCACGGCGCCCAGCCGCTCACGCCACTCCGGGCGTACCTGGACCACCCGCAGCATGTAGGGACTTTCCGGATCCGGTCCCATGTCGAAGAACTTGTCGGCGACCTCGACGGGAACGATCGGAGCGTAGGGCCGGAACTCCTCGCGGTACTTGATCGAACGATTGAGGTGCTCCCACATTCCGCGTTCGAATGGGGCGGCCATGATGGAGCGATGGCCGAGCGAGCGCGGGCCGAACTCCGAGCCGCCTTCGAACCAGCCGACCACCTGACCCTGGGCGAGGCGTTCGACGATCTGTGCCTGCTCGTACGCGTCGGTGTCGAGGACATCGCTCCACGGGTGCAGCGCCGCGTCGACTTCCTCGGGACGGTAGGACCTGCCCAGGAAGTCGTTGGTGACCGGCAGTCCCTTGGTCTCGCCCGTCAGGAGGTAGTGGGCCGCCGCCGCCACGCCGATGGCGATTCCGGCATCGTGGCTCGCCGGCATCGCGTAGAACTTCCGCACTCCCGACTCACTGACGATGCGCTGATTCGCGACGCTGTTGAGCGCCACCCCGCCGGCGTAGGCGAGGTCACTCTCGCCGGTGAGCTCCAGGACGCGTGAAGCGCGCTCAAGCAGCGCCACCTCGAGATCGGCTTGCACCCTCGCGGCCAGATCGCGGTACTCCATGGGGTTGCCCCGACGGTTGGCGCGGCGGAGCCCCTGCTTCCACTCACTGGTGAAGCGGGACCTTCCGGAGTCGTCCTTCGTGAGCAGACTCTCCCCGAATCTCGAGGCGTCACCGTAGGGGGCGAGGCCCATGAGCTTTCCGCCCTCCTGCCAGTCGCCGAAGACGTACTGGGAGGTGGACGCGTACGTCTCACCCAGCGAGGACGAACCGCACATGGGGTGGAAGGAAGCCGCTACGGCCCGATCCACGAGACGAAAGCCCGACCGGTCGAACACGTAGGCGGACTCGACGTGGTACGGCGGGCGAGGGGTGGGCAAGGGCCTGTTCACATACTCGGCAAGTTCCGGACCTCGCAGGAGAAGGTCATCGGCACCGATCACGCTTCCACCGGAGCCGTCGACCACCCACACGGCGGCCTGGTCGAAGGGGCTGCTGAAGAACGTGGCGAAGGCGTGAGCCAAGTGGTGCGAAACGAACACCGAACGCTCGCCGACCGGGTCGAAGAGATCGAAACTCTCGTCGGCGAGGGGGAAGTTCAGTCCCACCTGGGTAGGCACCAGGTTCTGGGTGTTGAACGCGAACAGGTCGACGTCGTCGTACGTCAGGCCTGCGGCTTCCAGGCAATAGTCCGCTGCAGCACGTGTGTTGAGGTAGGGACGGCCGTCTCGCTTGACCCGCGTGATGCGTTCGAGCTGGATGGCACTGACAAGCTCACCGCCACGCAGCAGGCACGCCGAGGCGTCATGACTGCACGAAATCCCGAGTATGACAGGGCCGCCCCCGGCCTCGCTGGACACCATGGAGGACATGACCACCTAAGAGAGTTGCTGATGCGGTGAGCGAAGGGGTTCGGTCGAGCCGTAGCGTGACGTCTGCTCTGAACTCTTCGGCTGTGAGTAGTAGTTGACGACCGTGGCGAGCCGGTCGTGGTCAGAGCTGTTCTGTGCGCTGGCATGTACGGTCAGCACGTCCAGGAACAGCGCGTCGCCGGGCTCCATGATGGCCGGACGGACCTTGGTCAGATCCAGGGTGTCCTCGCGCACCTGGTAGTCGTCCAAGTCCTCGTGCGGGAGCAGATGGCGCTTGTGGGAGCCGGGCAGGAGTTCCATGCCGCCCCGCTCGGGCGTCGCGGGGTCGATCGCGCACCACAGGGTCACCTGACGCGCCGACATGTCGGTCCAGTACGCCTGATCCTGGTGCATGGGCTTGCGTCGACCGCTTCGGGCCGGCTTGAAGATGAGCTTCGACGAGTGCAGGTAGATGCTGGGGCCGATGAGGTCCTCGACGTGATCCAGGGTGCGCGAAGAGCCGAAAATCTCCCGGAATCCCGGGTCGTTGTCGAAGGGGGCAGGCACCCTTCGGAGCACGGGTGCCGCGCTCTGGTCCGTGTCCCACGCCGTAGTGCCCTGGGGCGCCGCCTGAGGTGACTGGGCGGCCGCGGCCCGCCGGTAGTAGTCCTTGATATAGGTGAGATCGCTGGGGCTGAGGAAGCCCGGGACTATGCAATATCCGTCATCGTTGAACTGCTCCACCTGACTGGCGGTGAGGGCTTTGAGCGTCATGTGGCTGAGAGTACTTCGGGGGCTCGCCATGATCAATGGCGTTATCGGCAGGCGCCGTTAACCACGTCACGTGCCGAATCGAGCATGCCCGCAGGGCGAGAGGGCCTCGCTCGAACGGAACTTCGCCTTCACGGGCCTCTGTACGAGCGTCGCCCTACACTGATGCGAGATTGCCAACTGATCAACGGAGGAAGTGCCTTGCGGTCGCTCGACCCCAACCCCCGCTGCCCTGGCGCGTGTCGGTGATGGCCGGTGAGATGCCCGCGGCAGGCCCCGCAGGCCATGCCGCGGTCATCTGCGGCCTGGGTCACTGGTTGCCGCCGAACGTGGTGACCAATGCTGACCTCCAGGCCCGGTTGGACACATCGGAGGAGTGGATCTACAGCAGAACGGGCATCTCGTCGCGCCGGGTGGCTCCTGCGGGTATGACCACGTCCGACCTGGCCGTGGAGGCCGGGGCCAGGGCGCTGAAGTCCGCAGGCGGTGCCGACGTCCAAGCTCTGGTTCTGGCCACGACGACGCCCGACCGGTCGTGCCCCGCCACGGCTCCGGAGGTGGCGTCGCGGCTGGGACTGGCCGGGATCGCCGCTTTCGACGTCTCTGCCGTCTGTACCGGCTTCCTCTACGGGATGGCGACGGCCGCCGGGTTCATCGCCGCGGGCCTCGCGGATCGGGTGCTGCTCATCGCGGCTGACACCTTCTCGGTCCTTCTGGACCCGGAGGACCGCACCACTGTCCCCATCTTCGGCGACGGCGCGGGCGCCGTGGTGCTGCGTCGGGGGTCCGCCGGGGAGCCGGGTGCGATCGGGCCGATGGTGCTGGGAAGTGACGGCGATCGCAGTGATCTGATCGCGGTCGAGACCGGATCGCCGCGGCAGGAGTCGGCAGGTCCGGCCGCAGCACGGTCGGGGTACTTCCGCATGCGTGGTCGCGAGGTCTTTCGGCACGCGGTGGAGCGGATGACCGAGGCATCCACCGAAGCGGTGGAGCGCGCCGGCTGGACCCTCGACGAGGTCGACCGGCTGGTCGCGCATCAGGCCAATGCCCGGATCACCTCCGTCGTCGCGTCGGAGCTGGGCATCTCCCCAGACCGCAGAACGCAGAACATCGAACACGTGGGCAATACTGCTGCCGCCTCGGTACCCGTCCTGCTGTCACAGGCGACAGCCGACGGTTCCCTGGCCCCGGGGCACCGAGTCCTGCTCACCGCCTTCGGTGGTGGCCTGACGTGGGGGGCCGCGACCGTGGTCTGGCCCGAAATCGAGAGCATCACGTAGAACCCCTCACAGCCGTCCGACCCGCCACTCACGACCAATAGCGCGCAAGCCTTCTACGGAGAAGCCGTGTACGAAGAACTCAAGTCCATCCTGATCACTGACCTGCACCTGCTGGAGGAGGAGGTGCGGCCGGAGGCCGGCCGGGAGGAGGCCGGGCTGGATTCGCTGGCCATGGTGGAGCTGTCCATGGTGCTCAGCAAGCGGCTCGGCATCGAGATCAGCGATGACGAGTTGCTGGAAGCCGCGACCGTCGGGGACATCGCGGAGCTGATAGAGCAGCGACGCGCGAAGCTCCTGCCCGGGGCGTAGCATCGCCTGGAGCTGAGCGAGCGCTTAGGGAGGGCTGTCGTGGTGGACGTGAAGGAGGCCGTGGCGCGGCTGACGACCGCGGGCGCGCCCTTCGCCGTCGAGGACGGTGTGTACGCGGACGGCCCGAGGACTCTGCGCGAGTTCGTCGAGGTGACCTGGGCGTACGGGGACAGGATGTTCCTGGTCGGTGAGGAGCGGAGCTACACCTACGGGGAGTTCTTCGCGGAGGCCTGCTCCCTCGCCCGGCGCCTCGCCGACGTGTACGGGCTGCGCCCCGGTGACCGCGCCGTCGTTGCGATGCGCAATCACCCCGAGTGGCAGATCGCCTTCTGGGCCGCCCAGTTGGCCGGCCTGATCGCCGTACCCCTGAACGCCTGGTGGACCGAGAACGAGTTCGGCCACGCCCTCGACGACTGCCGGCCGGGTGTCCTTCTCGTCGACGGGGAGCGGTTGCCCCGCGTACGGGCCTGGGCGCGGCGGGAAGGCGTCGGGGGAGTGGTGTTCCACGGGAGCGCGGAGGAAGGGTTCGAGGCGTACGACGACCTCCCCGCCGCCGACCCGGTGCTCGGGCCTCCCGATGTCGACGTACGGCCCGAGGACGACGCCACGATCATCTACACCTCGGGCACCACGGGCCGCCCCAAGGGCGCGGTCGCCACTCACCTCGCGCAGACCGGCGCGGCGATGAACCCCCGCTACTACGCCGCCGTCTCCGCGCTGCGGCGCGGGAAGGTGCCGGGGCAGGGGGCCGCCCCGGTCTCCCTGGCGACGTTCCCCTTCTTCCATGTCGCCGCGTTCACGTCCTTCTACTCCGTCATGTCGGCCGGCGGCACGCTCGTCCTCATGCGGAAGTGGGACGCCGAAAAGGCGCTGGACCTGATCACGAAGTACCAGGTCACGCACTACGCCGGCGTGCCCACCACCGCCCTCCAGCTGCTCGATCTGGCCGAGCGCACCGGCGACCCGCTCTCCTCGCTGACCATGCTCAACACCGGGGGCGCCGCCGCACCGCCGGACCTCGTCGCCCGCCTCACCCGGCTGTACGGGCAGCGCATCGAACCCCGAAACGGCTACGGCCTCACCGAGACCTGCGGCGGTGTCTTCGCCAATTTCGGTGACGAGTACCGGGAGGATCCGGGCAGCGTCGGGCGCCCCACGCCCGTCACCGAAGTGAGGATCCACGCGCCGGACGGGGGCCCGGTCGGTGAGCTGTGGCTGCGCGGCCAGAGCCTGGTGCGGGGGTACTGGGAGGACGAGGCCGCGACCCGGGACGCCTTCACGCCCGACGGCTGGTTCCGCACCGGCGACCTCGCCACCCTGCGGGACGGGCGGGTCAGCATCGTCGACCGCGTCAAGGACATGGTGATCCGCGGCGGCGAGAACGTGTACTGCGTCGAGGTCGAGGCCGTCCTGCACGACCACCCGGACGTCGTGGACGCCGCCGTTCTCGGTGTTCCGCACCCGACGCTCGGCGAGGAGGTCGGCGCGGTCGTCCGTCTCCGGCCGGGGGCGGGCGCCGGTGTCGAGGCGCTGCGGACGCATGTGGGCGCGCGTCTCGCCGCGTTCAAGGTGCCCGCGCACATCCTCGTGCAAGACGGGCCGCTGCCCAGGAACGCCACCGGGAAGGTCCTCAAGCGGGAGCTGAGGACACGCCTCTTCGCCCCGCCTCAGCAGGTCCCCGCCCCGGCCGCCCCGGCCGACCCCGACCGGTAGCAGTCCCCCGCCGACCGAGAAGCCCCCGCCCGCACCTTCGCTACCGCCCCGCCTCAGCTGCGCGTGATCCGCACCCGGTAATCGTCGCCGTCCGCGCTCAGCACTGAGATCCGTACACCGTTCTGCCGGTCCGTGAACGTCTCGCCCGGCCGGTACGGCGCGTCCGACAGTTCCGCGTGCACATTGGGGCGGCGGGTGCAGCCGCCGCTGCGCTTGTCGCTGTCCGCGACGGTGACCGGGCCGTGCCCGGTGTCCACGTCCGAGTCGACGCGGTAGATCAGTACGCCCGGCTCGCAGACCGCCTCGTCGTTGCCGTCCCGGGTGCGGACCTCCACCGCGTACCCGGACCGCTCGGTCAGCGGGACGAACGCGAGCTTGCGGCCGCCCTTCACGGCCAGGGGCGTGAGCGTGTACTCGCTCCTGCCCTCCGCCGACGCGCAGCCGACCTGCTCGTTGTCGAGCCAGCCGAGCTTCCACTTGTGCCAGCCGAGGAGGTCGTTGTTGGCCCCCCAGTCCTCCGACATGATGTCCCAGTGCCCGACGGTCCCGCCGCCGTCGACCGTGTACAGGTCGGGCAGGCCGAAGACATGGCCGTTCTCGTGCGGCAGCACCCGGTATCCGGTCTCGGCGTACGACCCCGAGCCGTCGTCCTGGCGGCTGTAGACGAAGGACGTGTTGGAGAGCGGGACCCCGTCCGCGTAGGGGGCCTCGTCGTTTCCGGAGAAGGTCACGGACAGGACGGTGTCCAGCGCCGAGGGCCCCGCGTTCGGGGTGACCAGGATGTTGACCAGGTCGTACGCGCTGAAGTCCACCTTCGGGTCGGCGGCGGTCACGATGTCCTGGACGAGCTTGCGGTATCCCGGTTCGTAGGGCGAGCCGCGCTCTATCCCGTACGCGGCGAACGGCATCGGCATCCGTAGCCAGTCTTCCAGTGGGGCCTCGGGCCGGTAGGTGAGCCGCCCGTACGAGCTGGTCCTGAACCACTCGGCGGTCTGCGGGAAGAACTCCGAGAAGCGGCTCATCGCCGGGCCGGTGCCGGGCGCGTCGGGGAAGTCGACCATCAGATTCAGCGCGCGCACATGGCCGGTGGAGCGGGTGTACCCGGGGGCGGTGGGCAGCCCCTCGGACATCTGGACGCCCAGGGTCGTGGCGATCCGGCACGGCTCCAGCGGTCGCTCGGCGGCCGGGTTGGAGACCGGTCCCGCGGAGGCCTTGCGGGGGCCGGGGAGGCTGGTGCTCGCGGTGGCCAGCGCGGCGAGGGTCAGCGCGGTGGCCGCGGCGAATGCCACGGGTCTGCGTATCCGCCGGCGGGGCTGCTGCATGCGGTCGCCTTCGGGTCCGCGGCAGCCGGCCGGGTCCGTGCTGCGCTCAGTGCGATCAGCCTGTGACGGGTGGTGCGAGTGCGCGCGCCGGGTGGCCCGATCGTGGGTTTTCCCGCCACTGGAGAGTGACTCAGGTCACAGCGAGGTGGGGAAATAACCGGGGACTGGATCCCCGTTTGCACCTGTGTCTCCGACAAGCGGGGAGTCGGTCCCCGGTTACGGAACCTGACACGGATCGCAATCAGCCAGAAGGGTGGAGTCGTGGGCAGCTCACTCGACACCGCGGACGCCACGGGCGAGCACGCCGCGGGCGTCATGGGCGAGGGCGCCGCGGACGTCACGGGTGAGAGCCCCGCGCGTCGCGTCCCCAAACCGCGGGCGGATGCCCTGCGCAACCGGGAGCGGATCGTCACGGCGGCCCGGGAGATGTTCGTCGAGTTCGGCCCCGAGGTTCCGCTCGACGAGATCGCCCGCCGCGCGGGCGTCGGCAACGCCACGCTCTACCGGCACTTCCCCGAGCGTGCCGCGCTCGTCCACGAGGTCGTCGTCTCCGTCATGTCCCGTACCGCGGAGCGTGCCCGGGAGGCGGCCGAGGAGGAGCCGGACACCTTCGAGGCGCTGCGGCGCTTCACCCACGCCGCCGCCGACGAGCGGATCGGCGCCCTGTGCCCGATGCTCGCCGGCGCCTTCGACAAGGACCACCCCGAACTGCACGTCGAGCGCGAGCGGCTGGAGGAGGCCGTCCAGGGCCTCGTCGACCGGGCGCAGCAGGCGGGCAGGCTCCGCGCCGACGTCGCCGTCGGAGATCTCCTGGTGGCCCTCTCCCAGCTGACCCGGCCTCTGCCGGGCACCGGCTGTCTCAACATGGACCGCTTCGTCCACCGGCACCTGCAACTGTTCCTGGACGGTCTGCAGGCACCGGCGCGATCCGTCCTCCCCGGCTGCGCCGCGACCCTGGAGGACTTGCGCGGGACCCCTTGACCCCCCGCCCCGGACGTAAATCGCTTGCGGGGCACCGGACTTCAGTACAGCGTTACCCCCACCACCACGCCCGTTTTTGATCACTTCGCACCGCTAGGTGGCTACTCCCATGCCAAAAATGCCCGAGACCTCTCTCCCTGACCCCAGTCGCTGGAAAGCGCTGGTCTTCATAGCCCTGGCCCAGCTGATGGTCGTGCTCGACGCGACGATCGTGAACATCGCGCTTCCCTCCGCCCAGCAGGACCTGGGGATCTCGGACGGCAACCGCCAATGGGTCATCACCGCCTACGCGCTCGCCTTCGGTGGCCTGCTGCTCTTCGGCGGCCGGATCGCCGACCTCTGGGGCCGCAAGCGCACCTTCGTGGTCGGTCTGATCGGCTTCGCCGCCGCGTCCGCGCTCGGTGGCGCGGCCACCGGCGAGGCGATGATGCTCGGCGCCCGCGCGCTCCAGGGCGCCTTCGGCGCGCTGCTCGCCCCGGCCGCCCTGTCGCTGCTCGCGGTGATGTTCACGGACGCCAAGGAGCGCGCCAAGGCGTTCGGCATCTACGGTGCGATCGCCGGTGGCGGTGGCGCCGTCGGCCTGATCCTCGGCGGTTTCCTCACCGAGTACCTGGACTGGCGCTGGACGTTCTTCGTCAACATCCCCTTCGCGATCGTCGCCGCGCTCGGCGCGTACTTCGTGATCCGCGAGCCCTCCGGTGCGCGTAACCGCTCGCCGCTCGACATCCCCGGCGTGGTCCTGTCCACCCTCGGTCTGGTCTCGCTGGTCTACGGCTTCACCCGCGCCGAGTCCGAGGGCTGGTCGGACCCGACGACGATCGGCCTGTTCATCGGCTCGGCCGTGCTGCTCGCCGCGTTCGCCCTCGTCGAGTCCAAGGTGAAGTCCCCGCTGCTGCCGCTGCGCGTCCTGACCGAGCGCAACCGCGGCGGTGTCTACCTCTCGCTGGGCCTCGCCATCATCGCGATGTTCGGCCTGTTCCTCTTCCTGACGTACTACCTCCAGGTCGTGAAGGGGTACTCGCCGGTCAAGACGGGCTTCGCCTTCCTGCCGATGATCGCGGGCATGATCACGGGTTCGACCCAGATCGGTACGCGTCTGATGACCCGCGTCCCGCCGCGCTGGCTGATGGGCCCGGGCTTCCTCACCGCCGCGGTCGGCATGCTGCTGCTCACCCAGCTGGAGGTCGGCACCTCGTACGCCGGCCTGATCCTGCCGGCGCAGCTGCTGCTCGGCCTCGGTATGGGTACGGCGTTCATGCCGGCGATGTCCCTGGCCACGCACGGGGTGAACCCGCAGGACGCGGGCGTCGCCTCCGCCATGGTCAACACGTCGCAGCAGGTCGGCGGCGCGATCGGTACGGCGCTGCTGAACACGATCGCCGCCTCGGCGACCACCGCGTACCTGACCGGCCACGCGGCCGCCGCGACCACCCCGCAGGCGCAGAAGCTGCTCCAGCTCCAGGGCATGGTCGAGGGCTACTCGGCCGCGATCTGGTGGGCCGTCGGCATCCTGGCGGTCGCCGCCACGATCGCCGTGACGTTCATCAACACCGGGCGACCGGGAATGGGCGCGGTCACCGGCTCGGGTACGGGCGAGGGTGCCGGCTCGGGCGTCGAGGACGAGGTGAAGATCCCCGTCATCGCCCACTGACCCCCCGGTGTGCCGGCCACCTGCCGTGGTGGGTGTGTTCCCTGCCCTGGCTCCTCAGCGGAGCCAGGGCAGGTCCGCGTTCGCGTCCCCGGGCTGGAGCCCCTCGGCCATCACTTTCATGATCTCGCCGAGCTGTTCCACCTGTTCGGGGGTGAGCCGGTCGAAGAGCGCCTCCCGGACGGCGGTGACATGGCCGGGCGCGGTCCGCTTGAGGACGTCGAAGCCGTCGTCCGTGAGGCAGGCGTTCTGGCCGCGCTTGTCGGAGGCGCAGTCCTCGCGGCGCACCCAGCCGTTCTTCTCCAGGCGGGCGATGGCGTGGGAGAGCCGGGAGCGGGTGATCTTGGCGTCCTTGGCGAGCTCCGTCATCCGCATCCGGCGGCGGGGCGCCCGGGAGAGCTGGACGAGCAGGCCGTAGTAGATGTGCGGCATCCCTGCGTCCCGCTGCAGCTGGCGGTCCAAGTGGTCCTCGAGGAGGGTGGTGGCATGGCGATAGGCCTGCCAGACGTGCTGCTCCTCGTCGCTGAGCCAGCGGGGCGCCTCGTGCCCGCCGTCGTCCCTGGGTGCCGTGGTCATGCGTCCAGCTTACGACCACTCCTTGAAAGTTGAACTAAAGAGGTCTACGCTCGTCACGTCAGGTGAGCTTGAACTTTAAAGTAAGTGTTGTTGAAGCAGGTGGGACCATGAAGACCACGCCGGAGCGGATGCCCGCCCTCTACCTGTCCCACGGCGCCCCGCCGCTCGCCGACGACCCTGTCTGGCCCGGCGAGCTCGCCGCCTGGTCCGCCGGGCTGCCCCGGCCCAAGGCCATCCTGATGGTCTCCGCCCACTGGGAAGAGGCCCCGCTGGCGCTGGGCGCCATCGAGACCGTGCCTCTCGTGTACGACTTCTGGGGTTTCCCCGAGCACTACTACCGGGTCCGGTACGCCGCGCCCGGCGCGCCCGAACTCGCGGAGTCCGTACGCAAGTTGCTCCGCGCTCCCGGAATGCCGGTCCAGGACATCCCGGACCGGGGCCTCGACCACGGCGCGTACGTCCCGCTGGTCGAGATGTTCCCCGACGCCGACATCCCCGTCCTGCAGATCTCCATGCCGACCCTCGATCCGCGCCGGCTGATGGACATCGGCCGCACGCTGGCGCCGCTGCGCGACGAGGGCGTACTGATCGTGGGCAGCGGATTCTTCACCCACAACCTGGCCGCGCTGCGCCACACCGGGCCCGGAGTCCCCAGTTGGTCCGCCGAGTTCGACGACTGGGGCCGGCGGGCGCTGGAGGCGACGGACGTGGACGCGCTGCTGGATTTCACGCACACCTCGCCCGCGGGCCGGCTCGCCCACCCGCGCACCGAGCACTTCGCGCCGCTGTTCGTGACGCTGGGCGCCGCCGATGCGGCCGGAGAGCTCGACGGCGGGCGCAGTGTCATCGACGGCTTCTGGATGGGCCTCGCGAAGCGCTCGGTGCAGTTCGGCTAGACGCTTCGGCCGACCACGCCGGGTGGTCCGGGCCTCCTCGGTCCGCGCCACCCGGCGTCGCCGTGACTAGTCCGGGAGTCGCAACGCCAGGCCGTCCAGGACGACGTCCAGGCCGTAGGCGAACTTGGCGTCGCGGATCCCCACGGGATCGACGGTCGCGCCGCCGTCCGCGGCGGCGGCGTACGCGTCGGCGAGGTGGTCGTGACCCGCCGCGGCCTGCTGGGCGGCGGGCATGAGGCGGGCGATGAAGTCGGCCTCCGTCTCGCCGGAGCGGGCGACCGTGGTGAGCCAGGCCGCCTCGGTGGTGCTCATGCCGATCACGTACAACACGACGGTGTCGATCGCGCGGCTCGGCTCGGGGAAGCCGGCGGCCGTGAACAGGGCGGCCAGCCGCTCGGAGAAGGCCATCAGGTTGGGGCCCAGGTAGGCGAGACCCGCCTGGCCGAGGACCGAGGAGAGCCACGGGTGGCGCAGGGCCGTCGTACGGAAGGACCGGGCGGCCTCGGTGACGGCGGCGCGCCACTCGGCGTTGCCCTTCGGGAGGCCCCCCCGGACGGCGTCGGGGGAGGGGACGGCGATCTCGGCGGCGACCTCGTCCACCGCGAGCTCCATCAGCTCGTCCTTCGTCGCGACGTGCCGGTAGAGGGAGGTCGCCCCGGCGTTCAGGCGGGCGGCCAGCTTTCGCATGCTCAGCGCGTCGATGCCCTCGGCGTCCAGCATGAGGATCGCCTCGCGGACGATCGCGGCCCGGCTGAGTGCCGGCTGGTCGGGCTCGCGCTGCTGCCGGGCCCATACGGACGGAATCGGGTTCGTCTTGGCGGCCATGGCACTCCTTCGTAGGCGGGGCGGACACCGTTCCCGGCGGTGCGCGCGCCACTCGCGGGGGCGGTCCGTCCGTCGGTCGCGGCGGGCGTACACCGTCCAGCGCGGCGCTAACACCGTCCCCCACTGCGCGTACATCGTTCGCATCCAGCGTACAGGCAGCGAGGGTTGCGCACACTGTTCCGCTCTGCGTACAGTGTGCGCATCAACGGAACAGCGTGCGCCAGCCGCCGAAAGGAACTCCATGGAAACCCGTAATCCACGCCGCTGGTGGATCCTCGTCGTGCTCTGCCTCAGCACGCTGGTCCTGGTGGTCGACAGCATGGCGCTCACCGTCGCCGTGCCGGCGATGACCGAGGACATCGGCGCGAGCGCCCAGGACACCCAGTGGATCCTCGACTCCTACATCCTGGTCTTCGCCGGGCTCCTGCTCACCTCCGGCAGCCTGGGCGACCGGTTCGGCCGCCGGAAGATCATGATCATCGGCCTGCTGCTCTTCGGGGCGGCGTCGCTGGCCGCGACCTTCTGCACGAGCCCCGGCGAGGTCATCGCCGCGCGGGTCACGATGGGCATCGGCGGAGCGCTGATCATGCCGTCGACGCTGTCGATCCTCATCACCGTCTTCGACGAGGACGAGCGCGGCAAGGCGATGGCGGTGTGGAGCTCGGTGTCGATGCTCGGCCTGGTCGGCAGCCCGGTGCTCGGCGGGGTGCTGATCGACCACCTCTCCTGGCACTCGATCTTCTTCATCAACGTCCCGGTCGTCGCGCTGGCCGTGCTGGCGGGCCTCACCCTCATGCCGGAGTCGAAGGGCCCGTGGCAGAAGCCGGACCCGCTCGGCGCAGTGCTGTCCGCCGCCGGTATGACCGCCCTGGTCTGGTGGATCATCGAGCTCCCGCAGCACGGTGCCTTCGGCGGCCGGTCGGCGATCACCCTGGCCGTCGCGGTCCTCGCCCTGGCCGGGTTCGTGGTCTGGGAGAACGTCACCTCCGCGCCGATGGTGCCGCTGGTCCTCTTCAAGCACCGCAACTTCAGCGGCGGTTCCCTGTCACTGACCCTCGTTCAGGTCGGCAACGGCGGTCTGCTGCTGGTGCTCACCCAGTACCTGCAGTTCGTACTCGGCTACTCGCCGATCAAGGCGGGCCTCGCCTTCGTGCCGCTGGCCGTCGCCGCGCTGGCCGGCAACATCGCCGGGGCCGGGCTCGCCGTCAAGATCGGCAACCGCTTCCTGGTGCTGGCCGGCATGCTCGTCATGGCCTCCTCCTTCGCACTGCTGGCCACCGTCACGGCCGAGACGGGCTTCACCGTCCCGGCGGTCGCGCTCGGGCTGCTCGGCCTCGGCGCCGGCCTCGCGATGCCGGCCGCGGTCGGCGCGCTGATGGGCACCATCCCGGAGGAGAAGGCGGGCGTCGGCTCGGCGCTCAACGACACCATCCAGCAGGCGGGCACCGCCCTCGGCATCGCGATCCTCGGCTCGCTCCTGTCCAGCGGCTTCACCCGCGAGATGCCCGCCGACGCCCCCGAGCAGGCGAAGCGTTCCCTCGGGGACGCCCTGGCCGTCGCCCAGCACGACACCGGCCTGATCCAAGCCGCCCGGGAGGCCTTCACCGCCTCGATGTCGACCACCTTCACCGTCAGCGCGATCGGTGTCGTCGCCGCCGCCGTCCTGGCCACGCTGGTCATGCGCGACACCAAGCCCCAGCCCGCCGAGGCCCCGGCGGAGGAGGCCGAACTCGTCGCCTGACCTCTCGTCCGACCCGCACGTCCGTACCGAGAAGGCCGGTGTCCCTCCAGGGACACCGGCCTTCTTCCTCGACCGGGCGCCGAACAGGGGTTAGAACACAGGCGTGTTGAGAGCGATCGCCCGCGCCGCCGCCGCCAGCGCGACCGGGTCCCCGACGTCGAGCGCGGTGTCGGTGAACTTGATCGTGTGGTCGTCGCCGTGCGCGGCGGCCCGCTCGAACAGCTCCTCGGCCGTCAGGCGCGTCGCCGCGTACGGCGCGGGCGCCGCCGGGGTGTACGCGGCCGTCACCGCCGCGCTCGCCGTCCACGCCGCCGACAGGCTCGCCGCCCACAACTCCTTCGGGAGAGCGGGGAGCGTCCTGAGGACGGCGTTGGGCGCGGTCGCCGCGTGCACCAGCATGATCGGTTCGCCATGGCCATGGGTGGCGTAGCGGTGCGTCGCCGCCGTCACGAGCTCGATCAGCCGCTGCCGCGCGAGGTCCGGGGCCGGCGCGAGCTCAGGGTCCGGCGCGGTACCCCACGTGGGGAAGCCTTCCAGCTGGTCGAGGCGCTCGCGGATCCCGCCGTGCTGTCTGCGTACGGGCCGTACGGCGTCGAGCGCGGACGCGGCGTCGGGTGCGGCGGCGAGGGGCGGCAGATCCGGCAGGGTGCGGTGACGGGCGGCCCAGTAGGCGAGCGCATGGGCCAGTTCGGTGACCCGGGGCTCGGACTCCTGCCCGTCCAGCAGCGTCCGTACGGCGTGACCGGTGCGGATGACCGGGTGCGTGGCGCCGGCCGCGATGCCGGGCAGCAGGCGCGGCCACCACTCGGCGAGGACCTCGCGCCACGGCCGGTCGGCGGTCTCCCGCCCGAAGTACCGCGCCCAGTCCCCGATCCGCGCCGGATCGCCGAGCGCTTCACGCCAATTGGCCTGCGTGATGGTCGTGTTGGGTGACGGCATGTCCTCCAGCTTGGCCTTGTAGTAGTCCAGCCAGCGGTGCACGGCCGGTGCCTGGCCGTGCCGTACGAGGGCTTCGACGGCCATCGGCGCGTGGTTGGAGAGCCAGCCGTTGCGCTCGGGGCCGGAGAGATGGAGCCGTTCCAGCGCTTCGTCGAGGATCCCGGTGGTGTCGACCGTCGAGGCGTCCGTCGGGGTGTCCGCGGCATCGACCGTCGAGGAGTCCGGGGAGGGGCGCGGCGACCGACGCGGGGAGTCCGTGGAGTCCGAGGAGTCCGCTGAAGTGTCCATGGAGCGGACTCTAGGAGCGGGCCGGCCGGGGGCGTAACGGGCTGAGGACCGAGTCCGGGTGGAGGGCGGGTCCTACGTCTCACGCCCGGCCGGGGCCTACGCCTGCGGACCGAGCCGCTTCTCGTACCAGGCCACGTCCCAGTAGCGGCCGAACTTGCGGCCCACCTCGCCGTACGTCCCGACGTGGCGGAAACCGAAGCGGGTGTGGAGACGGACCGAGGCGTCGTTGGGTACCGCGATTCCGGCATAGGCGCGGTGCACGTCCTCGTCGGCGAGGGCGGTGAAGAGGCGCTCGTAGAGGAGTGTGCCGACGCCCCGGCCGACGGCGTCGGGGGAGAGGTAGACACTGACCTCCACGGAGGTGGAGTAGGCGGCCTTCGGCCGGAAGGCGCTACTGGTCACGTACCCGAGAGTCCGGCCAGAGCGGACATCGTGAGCAACCAGAAGCCGGTGGGGGCCGTCTTCAGGGTGGGAATGCAGCCAGGGGCGACGCTGCTCGAATGTGAGAGGAACCGTGTCGAACGTGACGGCGGTCTCGCGTACGTAGTGGTTGTAGAGCTCCGTCAGCGCCACGAGGTCTGCCTCGGTCCCCGCTCTGACCTGCGTATCCGTGTGTTCCGGCGGCATCCGGCCTCCCCTGGTGGCGGCACAGGGTACTGCATGATCACGAAAATCGATGGGCGCCATGGGAATTCTGTCCGGATTCCAGTCGTTGTTTCCGTCGGATGCAGGGCACCCGAAAGGTGTCGCGACCCTACTCAGCAAGGGAGCACGCATGGCAACCCGTGCCGTCGCCCGCCAGTCCGCTGCCAACGGGACGAGCCGGGCAAGCAGCGTTCGCGCCGGGGGCGGAGAGATCGCCGACCGCGACCTGGTCGGCATGTACCTCGACGAGATCGCGCGCACGCCCCTGCTCGACGCCGCCAAGGAGGTCGAGCTCTCCCAGACGATCGAGGCCGGTGTCTACGCCCAGCAGATCCTCGACAAGGAGATCGAGAGTGACGCGGGTGGTGCGAGCCGCGAGGAGCTGGAAGCGCTCGCCGCGGAGGGTGAGCGCGCCAAGGATGTCTTCATACGCTCCAACCTGCGGCTCGTCGTCGCCGTCGCCCGGCGCTATCCGCGCAGTGGCCTGCCGCTGCTGGACCTGATCCAGGAGGGCAACGCGGGCCTGGTGCGGGCGGTGGAGAAATTCGACTACGCCAAGGGCTTCAAGTTCTCGACCTATGCGACGTGGTGGATCCGGCAGGCCATCACGCGGTCCATCGCGGACCAGTCGCGCACGATCCGGCTCCCCGTCCACCTGGTGGAGGAGCTCGGCCGGATCCGCCGTGTCCAGCGCGAGTTCAACCGGGAGAACGGCCGCGAGCCGGAGCCGGCGGAGGTCGCGTCGGAGCTCGGCTCGACCCCCGAGCGGGTCATCGACGTCCTGGACTGGGCGCGGGACCCGGTGTCCCTGAACATGTCGGTGGACGACGCCGGCGAGACGCAGTTCGGCGACCTCCTGGAGGACACGTCGGCGGTGTCGCCCGAGCAGTCGGTCCTCACGCTGCTGCGAAGCGAGGAGCTCGAGGACCTGATCGGCCAGCTGGACCACCGGACGGCGTCGATCATCAGGATGCGGTACGGCATCGAGGACGGCCGTGAGCGCACGCTGACGGAGGTGGGCAAGGAACACGGCCTGACGCGCGAGCGCATTCGCCAGATCGAGAAGCACGCGCTTCTGGAACTGAAGAAGATGGCCCGCGACACGGGCTTCGACGCGGTGGCCTAGGGCGGCCGGCGAACGGGGGCGGGCACCGCGGAGGCGGCGACCCGCCTCCCCGGTTTTGAGCCCGTGCGTTCCAGCCTGCCGGGGCGGGTTGCGCCCGCCTCCGCCGTACGAGCCCCCCCGGCCCGTGGTTACCGCGTGGCCGACGCCAGGCGCGCCCCCAAATCCGTCACATACGTCCGCAAGGACGCCGGCCCCTCGATCGTGAACGCGCAGTCCACCAGCGCCAGGCGGATCGCCAGCCACTCCACCGAGTCCGCCGTCCGGGCCCGCAGGCGGCAGGTGGTCGGGCCCGTCGGCGTCGGGATGAGGTGCCCCGGCAGGCGGGCCGTCACGAAGTCCGCGGGGGCCTCGAAGGAGACGTCCACGTCCTGTTCCGGCTGCATACGGGACATCGAGCGGGACAGGAGGTCCGCCGCGTCCCCCGCCGGCAGGTCCCGGGGCGTGAAGCGCGCGCCCGTGGCGAAAGGATCGCTCACCCGGTCCAGCCGGAACGTACGCCAGTCCTCCCGCCCGATGTCGTACGCCACCAGGTACCACCGCCGCCCCGTCGACACCAGCCGGTACGGCTCCACCTGCCGCTTCGACTCCGTACCGTCCCCCGCCCGGTAACCGAACCGCAGCCGCTCCCGCCCGGTGACCGTCGCCGCGATCGCCGTCAGTGTGTGCGGGTCGACGGTCGCGCCGTCGCCCCGGGTGAGGGGGATCGTCGCGTTCTGGAGGGTCGAGACACGGTGGCGCAGCCGGGACGGCAGGACCTGTTCCAGTTTGGCCAGGGCCCGTACGGACGCCTCCTCGATGCCCTCGATGGCGTGTCCCGCCCCCGCCCGCAGGCCGACCGCGATCGCCACAGCCTCCTCGTCGTCGAGGAGTAGCGGCGGCATCGCCGTACCGGCGACCAGCCGGTAGCCCCCCACCGCGCCTTTCGTCGCCTCGACCGGATATCCCAGCTCCCGCAGCCGGTCGATGTCACGCCGGATCGTGCGCGGGCTGACCTCCAGGCGCTCGGCGAGCTCACTGCCCGGCCATTCGCGCGGAGTCTGAAGGAGCGAGAGCAGATTCAGGAGTCGTGCCGGAGTGTCCGTCATGTGTTCCAGGATGCCGGTCCATCTAGGACACTAGCTGACCTATATGACGTCTAATTTCTTCGTATGACCTCCTCCCAAGAGACCCTCGCGCCTGAGCAGGGCGACCGGCGCCGCTGGCTCGCCCTCGCGATCGTCATGACCGCCGCCTTCATGGACCTGGTCGACGTCACGATCGTCAACATCGCGATCCCCAGCATCGAGCGGAGCCTCGCCGCGTCCTTCGGCGCGATCCAGTGGATCACCGCCGGATACGCGCTGGCGTTCGCCGCCGGACTCATCACCGGCGGCCGCCTCGGTGACATCTACGGCCGCAAGCGGCTGTTCCTCATCGGAATCGCGGGCTTCACCCTCGCCTCGGCGCTCTGCGGCTTCGCCGCCAATCCGGAGATGCTGGTCGCCTCCCGCCTCCTCCAGGGCGCGATGGCGGCGTTGATGGTCCCGCAGGTGCTGGCGATCGTCCATGTCACCTTCCCGCCGCACGAGCGCGGCAAGGTCTTCGGACTGTTCGGCGCGATCGTCGGCCTGGGGGCGGTGTCCGGTCCGCTGCTGGGCGCGCTGCTCACCCAGTGGAACCTCTTCGGTCTGGAGTGGCGCCCGATCTTCCTGATCAACCTGCCCGTCGGCGTCGCCGCGCTGATCCTCGGCCGGAAGTTCATCATCGAGTCCCGCGCCCCGAAGGCGCTCCGCCTCGACCTGGTCGGCGTCCTGCTGGTCACGCTCGGCCTGCTGATGCTGATCTACCCGCTGACGCGCGGCCGCGAGCTGGGCTGGCCGCTGTGGGGCCACCTGTGCATGGCCGGCAGCGTGCTCGTCTTCGGCGCGTTCGTCGCGTACGAGAAGTACAAGACCCGCAAGGACGGTTCGCCGCTCGTCGAGCTGTCGCTGTTCCGGGTGAAGAGCTTCGCCGCCGGCATCGCCGTGCAGCTCACCTTCGGCGTGGCGCTGGGCATCTTCTTCCTGGTCTGGACGATGTACATGCAGATCGGCCTCGGCTGGAGCGCGCTGAAGGCGGGTCTGACCGGCGTGCCGTTCTCGATCGCGGTCTCGGTGGCGGCGGGGATGTCCGTGCAGAAGCTCGTCCCGCGCTTCGGGCGCAAGGTGCTGCAGGCGGGCGCGCTGACGATGGTCGCCGGACTGCTGCTCTACATCTTCGAGGCCGACCGCTACGGCACCGCCATCCAGTCCTGGCAGATGATCCCGCCGCTGGTGGTCATGGGCCTCGGCATGGGGCTGATCGTGGCGCCGCTGACCGACGCGGTGCTGTCGGAGGTGCCGCGTGAGCACGCCGGTTCGGCGTCCGGGCTGATCAACACCACCGGCCAGATGGGTACGGCGCTGGGCCTCGGCCTGGTCTCGGTGGTCTTCTTCGGGGCGATCGACGACGCCCGGCCGCAGGAGGGCCCGGGCGCGCTCGGCACGGCGTTCGCGGACGCCTTCCAGAGCTCGCTGTGGTGGGTCGTGGCGGTGCTGGTGGTGATCTTCTTGGTGATGTTCGCGCTGCCGGCGAAGCCGAAGCGGCACGCGGAGGCCGACGCCGTGGAGACCGCGGTCGAGAACGGCGCCGAGAACGGCGCCGGGGCCGCGGGGGACGAGCGGGAGCCGGTACTGACGCCCTGACCGCGTGAGGCGCGCGCGAGCGCCGACGGCACGGAGGCTGTTCGACGAGCCGCCCCCCGACCCGTACGGGTTTCCGTACGGCGGGGGGCGGCTTCGTGCTGCTGCCCACCGGCCGATGCCCGTATCTGCCCGAATCGGTCCTTCCCATGCCCGAATGTGTTTACTTCTCGGGGTGAGTCGTCGTAGCCTGCCAGAGAAACAACAGGTTCGGGCATGGAACGGATGTACCCCCACATGTACGCACCAGAGCGTCAGCAAGAGATCCTGCGACTCGCCCGCGAGGGCGGCCGGGTCGACGTGCTCTCCCTCGCCGACGCGTTCCAGGTCACCGCCGAAACCATCCGGCGCGACCTCACCGCACTCGACCGCGCCGGCCTGGTCCGCCGGGTCCACGGCGGCGCCATCCCCGCCGGGCGCCTCGACTTCGAGCCCGACCTCGCCGAGCGGGAGTCCACCGCGGCCGACGAGAAGGACCGCATCGCGCGGGCCGCCCTCGCCCAGCTCCCCGCCGAGGGCAGCGTCATCCTCGACGCCGGATCCACGGTCGCGCGGCTCGCGGCGGCCTTCCCCCTGGAGTGCCCGCTCACCGTCGTCACCCATGCCCTGCCCGTGGCGGCCCGTCTCGCCGACCACCCCGGCATCGATCTGCACCTGGTCGGCGGCCGCGTCCGCCACCGCACCCGCGCCGCCGTCGACGCCTGGGCGCTGCGGGCCTACGGCGAGGTCCGCGCCGATGTCGTCTTCCTCGGCGCCAACGGCTTCTCGCCGCGGTACGGCCTCACCACCCCCGACCTCGCCGAGGCCGCCGTCAAGCGGTCCGTCGTCGCCGCCGCCCGGCGCGTGGTGCTGCTCGCCGACTCGGCCAAGTACGGCCAGGAGCACTTCGCCCGCTTCGGTGACCTGAGCGAGGTCGACCTGCTCATCACCGACAGCGGGCTCGGCCCCGAGGACGCCGCCGCCATCGAGGCGGCCGGCACGGAAGTAGTACGTACATGATTCTCACCGTCACCCCGAATCCCTCCCTGGACCGGACGTACGAGGTGCCGGCCCTGGAGCGCGGCGGCGTGCTGCGCGCCTCCGCCGAGCGCATGGACCCCGGTGGCAAGGGCGTCAACGTCTCGCGTGCCGTCGCGGCGGCCGGCCACCGCACGGTCGCCGTCATCCCGCTCGGCGGCGCACCGGGCGCACTCGTCGCGGAACTCCTCGCCGGCCAGGGCATCGAGGTCGTCCCCGTCCCCCTCGGCGGGCACACCCGCTCCAACGTCGCCGTCGCCGAACCCGACGGCACCCTGACGAAGATCAACGCGCCGGGGCCCGTGCTGACCCCCGGCGAGTCCGAAGCCGTCCTGGCCGCCGTGGGGGCCCACGCCCCCGCCGCGGACTGGATCGCCTGCTGCGGCAGCCTGCCGGGCGGGCTCGCTCCCGCCTGGTACGCCGACCTGGTCACCCGCGCCCACGGCTACGGCTCGCGGATCGCGCTGGACACCTCCGGTCCCTCCCTGCTCGCCGCGCTGCGTGCCCAGCCCGACGTCGTGAAGCCGAACGCGGACGAACTCGCCCAGGCCGTCGGCCGGCCCCTCGCCACGGTCGGCGACGCGGTCAAGGCGGCGGAGGAGCTGCGTGGTTGGGGCGCGGGCGCCGTCCTGGCGAGTCTCGGGGCGGACGGACAGCTGCTGGTGTCCGAGGCGGGCCTGTGGTTCGGCTCGGCGGCCGTACCGGCCGTCCGCTCCAACGTCGGCGCGGGTGACGCCTCGCTCGCCGGATTCCTGGCGGCCGGCGGCGAGGGCCCGGACGCCCTTGCGGCGGCGGTCGCGCACGGCGCGGCGGCGGTCGGACTGCCGGGCAGCGAGATGCCGACCCCGGCCGACCTCGACCCGTCGGCGGTCACCGTGACCGAGGACATCCCTCTGGACCGAGTACTCAGCGAGCAAGGGAGCCCGCGATGAGCCAGATGATCACCGCGGACCTGGTCGACCTCGACCTGGCCGCCCGCACGAAGTCGGACGCGATCCGGCTGCTCGCCGAGCGCCTGGTCGCCCAGGGCCGGGTCACCGACCTCGACGGCTTCCTCGTCGACGTGGCGGCCCGCGAGGCGCAGATGCCGACCGGACTGGACGGCGGAATCGGCATCCCGCACTGCCGCAGCGCCCATGTCACCGCGCCCACCCTGGCGTTCGGCCGCGCCACCGGCGGCATCGACTTCGGCGCCCCGGACGGCCCGGCGGACCTGATCTTCCTCATAGCGGCCCCGTCGGGAGCGGACGACGCCCACCTGACGATCCTGTCCGCCCTGGCTCGCCGCCTGATGAACGAGGCATTCACAACGGCGCTGCGGGGCGCGGGGGACGCGGGGATCGCGGCGTCACTGATCGCGGGCGACATCGCGCCGGGGGCGGGCGGGGGCGTGGCGCAGGCGACGGCCACGGGAAGGTCTCCTGCCGCGGAGCCGAACGGGCCGGCGCGAGGCGTGAGCGCGTCGGCTGCGGAGGCTGACCTGCCGACGGGGGACGCGCGGGCGGCGGCTGCGGGCGCGAACCCTCCGGCGGCGGACGGGTCCCTGTCGGCTGCGGGCGCGAACTCTCCGGTGGCGGCCGGGTCCCTGTTGGCTGCGGGCGCGAGCTCGTCGGACTCCGGGGTGAACCCGCAGGCCGCGGAAACCGGCCTGCCGGGGATGGATGTGCAGTCGCCGGCCGCAGGCGCGAGGTCTCCCGTGGCACCCGGGAACTCCTCGGCCGTGGGCGCGAGCGAGCCGCAGCCTGGCGGGAGCCCGTCAGCCGCAGGCGTGAACTCTCCGGTGGCAGCCGGGAACCCCTCGGCCGGGGGCGCGAACTCTCCGGACGCCGGCGCGGACTCGTCCACCGAGGACGCGAACTCCCCGGCCCCGCCCGTGGACTCCCGCGCGCCGTTCCGGATCGTCGCCGTCACCTCGTGTCCGACCGGGATCGCCCACACCTACATGGCCGCCGAGGCCCTCGAGAGGGCCGGCCGGACGGCCGGCGTCGAGGTGGCCGTCGAGACTCAGGGGTCCGCCGGGTTCACCCGGCTGGACGCCGAGGTGATCGCCCGGGCCGACGGGGTGATCTTCGCGCACGACGTGCCCGTACGGGACAAGGAGCGCTTCGCCGGGAAGCCGACGGTCGACGTGGGCGTCAAGGCGGGAGTCAACCGGCCCGGTGAGCTGATCGCCGAGGTGCGCGGCAAGGCGGAGCGCGGCGAGATCACCGCGGGCGCCGCGGCTGCCACGCCCGTCGAGAAGGGCGGCGAACCTGGCGAGGGCTACGGCACCAAGCTCCGCAAGTGGCTGATGTCGGGCGTCAGTTACATGGTCCCCTTCGTCGCGGCGGGCGGCCTCCTCATCGCCCTCGGCTTCGCAATCGGCGGCTACGGCATCAGCGACGCCCCCTCCGTCGCCCAACACTTCGCCTGGGGCGAGGCCGCCGGCTGGGCCGCCCTGCTCTTCCAGATCGGCGGGCTCGCGTTCAGCTTCCTCGTGCCCGTCCTCGCCGGATACATCGCGTACGGGATGGCCGACCGCCCCGGCCTCGTACCCGGCTTCGTCGGCGGCGCGATCGCGCTCACGATCAACGCCGGATTCCTCGGCGGCCTGGTGGCGGGTCTGATCGCGGGTGGCACGGTCCTCGCCGTCCAACGGCTGCGCGTGCCACCGGTGCTGAGCGGCATCATGCCCGTCGTCGTCATCCCGCTGCTCTCGTCCGCGATCGTCGGATTCCTGATGTTCCTGGTGGTCGGCAAGCCGATCGCCGCCCTTCAGAAGTCCCTCACCGGCTGGCTGTCCGGCCTTTCCGGCGCCAACGCGATCATCCTGGGCGTGATCCTCGGGCTGATGATGTGCTTCGACCTCGGCGGACCCCTCAACAAGGTCGCCTACGCCTTCGCCGTCGGCGGTCTCGCCACCCCCAACGACGGGTCCCTCAAGGTCATGGCCGCCGTGATGGCCGCGGGCATGGTCCCGCCGCTCGCGATGGCGCTGGCCACCACCGTGCGCGGCAGGCTCTTCACCGAGCCCGAGCGGGAGAACGGCAAGGCGGCCTGGTTCCTCGGAGCTTCGTTCATCACCGAGGGCGCGATCCCCTTCGCCGCGGCCGACCCGCTGCGCGTCATCCCCGCCGCGATGGCGGGCGGCGCCGTGACCGGTGCTCTTTCGATGGCCTTCGAGTGCACGCTCCGGGCGCCGCACGGCGGATTCTTCGTGATCCCGCTGATCGGCAACCCGCTGCTCTACCTGGTCGCCATCGTCGCCGGCACCCTCGTCAGCGCGGGTCTGGTGATCCTCCTCAAGGGCGCTCGGAAGACCAAGCCCGCTCGGTCGACTTCGGAGCGGTCGGAGCCCAAGGTGGCCGTCGCCGCCTGACCCGTACCGAAGCCCGGCCCGGACCCACCTGGGCCGGCCGTGGGCGGCCCGCACACCCCGGGCGCGCCGCCCACGGTCTCCTGGCTTCAGTGGCCTCCGCGGCTTCAGCGGCTTCGTGGTCCGAGCCGTCGCCTCGTCGCCTCGCTCGCTTCAGCGGACTCGTGCCCGGTGTTCCATCGCCTCCCGCGCCACGCGCTCCTCCCCATACACCTCGCACATGTGCCGGCCGTCCGGTGTCGCCGTGTGCTCCACCTCCCAGAGGCTCAGCTCGCTGCCGTCGAGGAGCAGGAACGCGTGCTCGTAGAGCGTGAAACCGGCGCTTCCGCTCGCGCCCTCGGTGGCGCAGTGGCGCCCGAAGGCCTGGGTGATGTGGTGCGCGAACGCCGACCGCAGGCGGGTCGCGGTCTCCTCGCCCGGCCGGTCCGGGTTCTCCGCGCGCCGCAGGACCCGACGGGCGTGATCGGCAGAATTGTCCGGCACGTACCTACGAGGCCCCGCCGGAAGCGGGCGCGCCAGCAGTCTCGCCACCAGCTCCATGTCCTCGGCCAGGGCGTCCCCGGCCGGCGAGCCCTTGGCGAGGGCGTCCTCGACCAGAGCACCCTCGGCCCGAGCGTCCGTCGAGGGGACCGTGCCCTCGGCGCCCCCGCCCCGGCCGGCCGTCAGTGGCAGCCACGACGCGGCCAGAATCGCCTCCGCCTCCTCCGTGTAGAGCTCGTACTGCTCCCCGGAGTCCCGGCCCGTGTTGTGCGCCAGTTCCCACAGGGTCAGCGTCGTGCCGTCGCTCAGCAGATACGTGTGCCGGAAGGTCGTCCGGTGCAGCGTCGCGCTGTGGTGGGAGGAGTGCAGTGAACTGGCGTGCGCCAGCGCCAATTCCAGGCGCTCGACCGTCGAGTCGGGCAGATCGAAGGAGTTGAGCGCCCGACCCATGAGTCGCTCGAGGTGTGTCTCGGTTGTCTCGTACGGATCGTTCAAGAGGGGTCTCCAGGCCGTCGCCGCATGTCACTTGATGCTTGCTTAACGTAGTCCCTGGGTCTGACATCGCGTCTGGGGTTCGGCAAAACGAAGGGGGCGCGCGGCAAGTTCCCGTGCGCCCCGGAGCGACTCGTTCAACTTCCCTTGTTCATAAGGAAGTCGGGGCCGTACAGCTCGGCGTACGAGGGGAACGTGCCGCCCGGCCCCGCCACGCCGCGCGCCGCCAGCACCGCCCGGACGATCGCGCGCGTCACCGTGTCCGCGCCCGCCGCGAGAATCGGGTTCAGGGCCAACGGATTCTCGCCGAGCGGCAGATCGCCCGTCGCCAGGGCGAAGACCGTGTCGCCGTCGTTGAGCAGGTGAACCGGCCGCACCGCGCGCGCGATGCCGTCGTGCGCCGTCCCCGCGAGCTTCTGCGCCTGCGCGCGCGTCAGTGCCGCATCGGTCGCGACGACCGCGAGGGTGGTGTTGAGCGGCGCCGGGGCACTCAGGCCCCGCGCCTCCTCCAGCCGCCGCAGCGCCGCCGCGTGGACCTCCGGCGACGGATACTCGGGCCGCCCCTCGAAGTACCGCCCGTACAGCACCCCCGTCAGCGGATCGACCGCCGAACCCACCGCGTTGGCCACCACCAGCGCGCCCACGGTCACACCCGACTCCAGGACCGTACTCGCCGTCCCGACACCGCCCTTGAGCCCGCCCACCACCGCGCCGGTGCCCGCGCCGACCGCCCCTTCCTCGACCGGGGCGCCGGACTCCACCGCCGCCGCGGCCTCCGCCGCGGCGCGCCCGGTCGAGGCGTCCGGGCGGGCCTTCCAGTCCCCGCCGCGCCCCAGGTCGAACAGGCAGGCCGCCGGGACGACCGGCACCACCTGCGACGGGTCCGGGCCGACCGGTACGCCCCGGCCCTGCTCCTCCAGCCACGCCACCACCCCGGCCGTCGAGTCGAGGCCGTACGCGCTGCCGCCCGTCAGGACCACCGCCTCGATGCGCTGGACCAGATTGCGCGGGTCCAGCGCGTCCGTCTCCCGGGTGCCCGGCCCCCCGCCCCGTACGTCCACGGCGGCGATCGCGCCGCCCGGCGGCGCGAGGACGACGGTGGTCCCGCTGAGCGCGTTCGGCCCGGCCACGCGCGCGTGGCCGACGCGCAGTCCCACCACGTCCGTCAGTGCGTCATTCTTGGTCATGTCCGCCTGCGTACCACGCGCCGGACGCCACCGCGTTTCCTCCGCCACTACTCCCCGCGCCTTCCGCCTTCGCCTGGTCCGCCGCCTCCGTCTCAGACCGCCCGGCGCTCCCTGCGCCGCATACGAGCCGTCAGCGCCATGCCGACCACGATCGTCGCCCCCGATACCAGGCCCGCCACCAGGACCGCCCACCTGCCCGCGAACGAACTGCACAGGATCGCCAGCGCCGCCGCCGGCAGGGCCAGCTGCTGGGCGATGCCGAACTTGAAGTACCGCGCGTGGAGCGCCCAGACCGTCAGCAGGAAGATCGCCGTGGGGACGGTGACGGCGGACGACGCGGCGAGCGTCGAGAGGTGGGCCTTGCCGATGGCCTGCTCGACCGCGATCTCCATGCCCGCCCCGATCGCCGCCGCCGACGCGAAGATCAGATAGTGGCCGTAACCCCACAGGAACGCCTGCCTGTTGGAGAACAACCGGTTGTGCGCGGGCACCGCGAAGTAGATCCACCATGCGGCGAAGACGATCAGCAGCCCACCGGCCGCGATGGGCAGCACCTCACCCAGCCCGTCGTTCTCGTCGACACCGGACTTCACGGCGACAGTGGCCGCGGCGATCGTCTCGCCCAGCACGATGATGGTGAAGAGCCCGTACCGCTCGGCGATGTGGTGCGCATGCCACTGCGTGCTGAACTTCCTCTCCGCGAGGACCGGCACGGACAGCTCGGCGACCACCATCACCAGGAAGACCCAGGGGCGTGCCCCTTCGGGCGCGAACACCAATGCGGTCCAGCCGACCTGGCACAGCATCACCCCTCCCGCGTACCGCAGGGCCGTGGTCCGCTCGGCGCCCGAGGCATGGTGTGCCGCCCTGAGCCACTGCGAGACGAGCGCGAGCCGCATCACCACGTACCCGAGCCAGACCATCAGGAAGTCTTGGTCCTGGAAGGCCCGGGACACCCCTGCCGCGAGGATGAGGACGCCGGCGATCTGTACGAGGGTGACGACACGGTAGAGGGCGTCGTCGTTGTCGTACGCCGAGGCGAACCACGTGAAATTCATCCACGCCCACCAAATGGCGAAGAAGACCATCGCGTAACTGGCGATGCCCTCACCGGTGTGATGCTCGGCGACCGCGTGCACCAGCTGCGCGCCGGCCTGCGCGATGGCGACCACGAAGCACAGGTCGAAGAACAGCTCCAGGGGCGTGGCGGCGCGATGCGCCTCGTCGCGGCGGCGGGAGGTGAGGGGCCGCAGGGGGCGAGCGGAAATCGGGGGGCGGGCCTGGCCGGATGAGGCACTGGGCGGTGTTTCGTCGGGCGTGTGCGTCATGAGCCCAGGACAGCAGAGCCTCCCCGCCGCCGACCCACCGACCCACCGGCCCACCGCCGCGCTGATCCGGGCGCCGGCGGCACAACCCGGTCCGCCGGCGCGCTCCAGCCGAACGGACTCGCTGCCCCGCCGCCCCCTTGACCCGCCGGGCCGACAGCACCTGAACCATCCGGGGGAACCCGCTCACCCACCCGCCGCCCAAAAACGGCTAAATATGTACGTAATACCCTACGGTGACCGGGTGACCGAGCCATCGCAGAGCCCTCACCGGTGCGGGCGTCGAAGAGGCCTTCGCGGCAGGGGCAGTACAGCTCCCCGGCCGAGGGCGAGGCCTTGTCGAGGGTGTGGCGGGCGGCGCGAGCGCCTCGACCGCGTGGACCCCTGGCTGGGTCGTCGGTGACAGCTGGCCCGCCGCCCCGCGCGCTGCCCAAGGTGCTCCTGGTCGAGCAGGACGACGGCCGCGTCTGGGTGGTCGGCACCACCCAGTCGGGGGAGAGCGTCAAGGACGGCCTGTGCCGGCAGCTCGGCGACGGCCAGGCAGCCATGGCCGAGCGCCTGGGGTGGCGCGGGAGCCGCACACCGTATGGAGGAGAGGAACAGGCGGACATGAACGACGAACAGCCCACCACGGGACCCGCCTACAACCCGGGCAGTGCTCAGCGGCGGCTGAACCGGCCGCTCGGCGAGCGCTATCCGCAGATCCGCCCGACCAGCGGCTACGGAGACCCCCGGATCCGCCACACCGGACCGGGCTCGGGCGCCGGCGGTGAGCAGGACCCGGAGCGCTCCTCGAAGCTGCCGGCGCGCCTCGTCCTGGCGCTCACCGTCCTCATCGGCCAGCTGTGGGGCCTGACGGTGGTCGTCGACGAGTGGGTGACCGGGGACACCCACACCGCCTGGTGGGGTGCGGGCTTCCTGGTGCTGTCGTTCCTCGCGGTCCTCGGCCTGTGGCTGCTGACCCCGAAGGACCGCTGACCCGAAGGACCGCTGACCCCGACGGACCGCTGACCCCGAAGAGCCGTTGACTTCCCGGCGTACTCTGGACGTATGAGTACCGCCCCCGCCCTCGGACCGCGAGACGCGAAGCAGCCGAAGCCCACACCGAAGCTGATCTTCGACGATCCGCTGGACCAGCAATCCGCGGACGACACGGACCGTGGATGGGGTGAGCGGCCTCCCGGTGGTGACAGCGCCACCGACCTGGCGCGCTTCCTCGACGAGAAGCCGCCGCACCACCTCTGACGCCGGCCGCGCGCCGGCTAGGGGGTGGTGCCCTGTGGCCCCACGCCCGCCGCGCTCGCCCCGGTCGAGTTCACCCCGGCCGTGACCGGACCGCGCTGATGGATCAGGGCGTCCCGGATCTCCTTGAGCACCTCCAGCTCGCTGATCTCCATGGTCTCCTGCACGCCTGCCTTCTCCCTGTCCATCGCGGCCCTCCTGGCCAGGTACTTCGCCATGGGGAGGACCATCAGGAAGTAGACGACGGCCGCCGTGATCACAAAGCTGAGCGTGGCGCTGAGCACCGTTCCCCACAGGATCGGGATACCGCTCACCACCTCCCCGGCGTCGTTGACCCTGCAGGGGTCCTTGAGGCACGACTGGTAGCCGGCCAGGTCCTTGGTGCCGAAGGCGCCGACGAGCGGGTTGATGACCCCCTTGACCACCGAGTTCACGATCTGCGTGAACGCGGCGCCGATGACGACGGCGACCGCCAGATCGATCACGTTCCCGCGCATCAGGAAGGCTTTGAAGCCTGCCATCACGCTCTCCTTCTCCTTCGGGCTCACCCAAGCGCCTTTCCTCGCGTGTGCAGTTGGCTGAGTCATTAGGCCGCTCACGGTGCATAGCAGTCCAATCCGTACACTCGGACCAGCTACTTGACGGAGCGTCAGTGCGAATCAGCACACCGTCACCGCCAGTCGGGACGTCGAGCCCGCGCCGGCCAGCGCCGTCGCCGTGGAGCGAGGAACGGCAAGGACGATCAGGGCGCCGCCGTCCGCGGAAGTCCCACCCGGCGCCGGAACGTCCTTCACCCGCGCCCCACTGGCCACCACACGGGGTCGGCCCCCGCCCCCGATCGCCGAAGGGGCAGCGGCGATCACATCGACCCGGTCGCCGGGCCGCAGCAGACGTACGGAGTCGGCGTCCGCGATGCGTACCGGCGCGGAGACCATCCGTACGGGCGGCCGCGACTCCCGCTCGGCGGCCACCGCACCCGGGCCCGGCGCGTCCCCCGGTGAAGGGCCCAGGACGCCGGTGCCCATGGCCGCCAGCGCGGCCGCCGTCATCGCGAGCCCGGCGGCCAGCGCCCGCCTCCGGCGCCGCAGGGCCCGCCGCAGCCGGAGCTTCCCGCCCCGCACCCGCAGCGGCGGGAAGTGCGCCACCGTCCGGATCCCGGGCACGGTCGACGGAAAGAAGGATGAAGAAGGCCAAGAAGGCGAAGAAGGCGACGGGAGCGAAGAGGGCGGGGAAGGCGACGGGAACGAAGGGGGCGAAGAGGGCGGAGAAGGGAAGGGCGGAAAGGACGAGTGCGGGAAAGACGAGGGATCGGATGTCATGGCGAACACCGCCTGTCGCGAAGGACCGCTCTCCGGACCATCCGGAGAACACCCCCCGACGATCCCGCCTTCGCTCCGATCCCGCTCGGGCCTGTGGACAAGCCTGCCCTTGTGGAAAACCCGCTCACCCACAGGCGCCACAGCGCCCCCAAGGGGTTACGGCAGCTCGATCCCCAGGTCCCATCCGTCGTGCGCGTGCGTGCACAAGCAGTCCCGGTCCGCCGTCTCCGGCAGCGCGCCCACCGCGTCGAACAGCACCTCGCGCAGCCTGCCCACGTTCTCGCCGAACACCTTCAGCACCTCGGTGTGCGAGACGCCCTCGCCCGTCTCCGCTCCCGCGTCCAGGTCCGTCACCAGCGCCATCGAGGTGTAGCAGAGCCCCAGCTCACGGGCGAGCACGGCCTCCGGGTGCCCGGTCATACCGACCACCGACCACCCCGCCTGCGCGTGCCACCGCGACTCGGCCCGGGTCGAGAACCGCGGGCCCTCGACGACCACCATCGTGCCGCCGTCCACCGGGTCCCAGCCGCGGCCGCGGGCCGCCTTCACGGCGGCCCTGCGCCCATCCGGGCAGTACGGGTCGGCGAAGGTCGTGTGCACGACGTTCGGCACGCTGCCGTCCGGCAGCGGCTCACCGTCGAAGTACGTCTGCGCCCGCGCCTTAGTGCGGTCCACGAGCTGGTCGGGTACGAGCAGCGTGCCCGGCCCGTACTCCGGCTGAAGGCCACCCACCGCGCAGGGCCCGAGCACCTGCCGCACGCCGAGCGACCGGAGCGCCCACAGATTGGCCCGGTAGTTGATCCGGTGCGGCGGCAGCGTGTGTCCGCGTCCGTGCCGGGGGAGGAAGGCGACCTGACGCCCGGAGATCTCCCCGACGAACAACGAGTCGCTCGGCGGTCCGTACGGAGTGTCCACGGACACTTCCGTGACGTCGTCCAGGAAGGAGTAGAACCCCGAACCGCCGATCACACCTATGCCCGCGTACGCGTTGGTCGCCATGGCGGCCACCCTAACCAAGTCCGCCCCGCCCCGGTACGTCCGCATACGCCGAGAACCCCACCGTGCGAAACGGTGAGGTTCTGGGACGCGCGGAAAAATACGGTCAGGCGGCGGAGCTGGAGCCGCTCGACGAGGACGCCGTCGAAGACGACGAGGACGTCGACGCAGCGGGCTTCGCGTCCGACGACGAGGAGCTCGTGCTGGACGTCGACGAGGTCGAGGACTTCGACGACGAGGCCGGCGAGCTGCTGGACGACGAGCCGCGGCTGTCGTTCCGGTAGAAGCCGGAGCCCTTGAAGACAATGCCGACGGCGGAGAACACCTTCTTCAGGCGTCCTTCGCAGCTCGGGCACGTGGTCAGGGCGTCATCGGTGAACTTCTGCACCGCCTCGAGGCCCTCGCCGCACTCGGTGCACTGGTACTGGTAGGTCGGCACTTGTCTTCCTCCTGGCACTCTCACTCAATGAGTGCTAACGACTGTCCATACTGACGTATTCCGCGGAATCAGTCCACCGTCACCGGCACTCGGTGACCGATACCACGTGCCGCGATCCGTCCGGCGGGCCTCGGCGAGAGCCGCGACCGCAGGGCGAGGAGGGTGGCCAGCGCCAGAACGGTGCCGACCAGCGGCACCAGGAATCCGGTGCTCGCGCCGTGTTCGTCGGCCAGCCGGCCGGCGACCGTCACGGCGGCGGCCTGGCCCAGGGCCACCGCGCCCGTCAGCCAGGTGAAGGCCTCGGTGCGGGCGGTCGCCGGAACCAGCGTCTCGACCAGCGTGTAGCCGGTGATCAGCGCCGGGGCGATGAACAGGCCCACGACCAGGCCCAGCGCGCCGAGCAGCAGCACCGAGTGGACCGACCAGAGCAGCGAGGCCGCCACGGTCAGGCCCGCGTAGCCCAGGACGAGCCTGCGACGCGGTCCGATCTTCCAGGCGACGGCGCCGCACGCGATGCCGGCGAGCATGTTCCCGGCGGCGAAGACTCCGTACAGCAGACCGTTGGCGCCGGGGTTGCCGATCTCCTCGGTGAAGGCGGTCAGCGAGACCTGCATACCGCCGAAGACCGAGCCGATGCCGAGGAAGGCCACGGCCAGGACGCGGACGCCGGGAATGGACAGCGCGGAGGCGTGCGGCTGCTCGGACGAGGCCGCGGCGATCAGGCCGTACGCCGGCTCCGTGGAGCGCTGGGCGGCGAAGAACAGGCCGCCGAAGAGGGTCAGGGCCGCCTCGGCGATCAGACCGGCGGCCGGGTGGACGCCGGTGCACAGGGCGGTGGCGAGGACCGGGCCGACGACGAAGGTGAACTCGTCCGTCACGGACTCGAAGGCCGCGGCGGTCGGCATCAGCGGCGACTTCTCCAGCTTGGCCGCCCAGCGGGCGCGGACCATGGGGCCGATCTGCGGCACGGAGGCGCCGGTGGGCACGGCCGCGAGGAACAGGGCCCACATGGGGGCGCCGACGAGCGCGAGCGCCACCAGAGCCGACACCGAGGCGGTGTGGACGAGCACTCCGGGGACGAGCACGGCGCGCTGTCCGACGCGGTCGGCGAGCTTGCCGCTCTGCGGGGCGAACATCGCCATGGAGACGCCGGTCACGGCGGCGACGGCACCGGCGCTGCCGTACGAGCCGGTGGTGTGCTGGACGAGCAGGACGATGCCGATGGTCAGCATCGCGAAGGGCTGGCGGGCCGCGAAGCCGGGCAGCAGGAACGAGAGGGCGCCGGGGGTGCGCAGGAGCTGTCCGTAGCCCGGGCGCTTCGTGGCGGACGTGGTGACCGTGGATGCCACGGTCCTTGCCTTTCTGCCGCCTGGTAGCGCTCCCCTGGGTGTACGGGAGCCGCCGAGAGCTGTCCTCTTGCGCGGAACTGCGGTAGATGCCAGGCCCCGTGGTGAGGGTGCCGCGGCCGCCATACGGTCGCGCCAGCTCTGCGTCAGGCAGAGTTGGTCGATCAAGTGTTCCTTCATGGTACAGGGAGTGACGACCTCGCGCCTGGGAAAAGACCTCCCAATTTCGCTGTGCACCTGTGATTAACCGGACGTTCGCCGACCGAAGAAGCGCTCGGCGCCGGCGATACGTCCCCTCAGAGCCGCGGTCCTCGCCGAAGGCCCGCCCTGGGCGGTCGCGCCGCCCGTGCCGAGCCAGCCCGCCAGCTTGCCGCCCTGGCCCACGGCGCGCAGCCGCCCCTCGGCCGCGTCGCGCACCGGATCGGTCGCGACCACGAGCAGCTCGTCCCCGCGCCGCAGCACGGTCGACGGCGCCGGTACGAAGCTCTTCCCGTCGCGTACGACCAGGGTGACCGCCGAGCCCGCGGGCAGGCGGAGCTCGGCGACCTCGACGCCGTGCATCTTGGACTTCTGCGGGATCGCGACCGACAGCAGATGCCCGCGCAGGCGCTCCAGGGGCGCCGATTCGACGCCGAGGTCGGCCGCCTCGGACGGGTCGCCGAGGCGCAGCGCCCGGGCCAGCCACGGCAGGGTGGGCCCCTGGACCAGGGTGTAGACCACGACGAGTACGAAGACGATGTTGAAGACCCGCTCGCTTCCCTCGATCCCGGACACCATGGGGATGGTCGCCAGGATGATGGGCACGGCTCCGCGCAGCCCCGCCCAGGACATCAGCGCCTGCTCCTGCCAGGGGATACGGAAGGGCAGCAGGCTGACCAGGACCTCCATGGGCCGGGCCACCACCGTCAGCACCAGGCCGATGACGACGGCCGGCCAGAAGTCGCTGATGAGCTTGTGCGGGGTGACCAGCAGACCGAGCAGGACGAACATGCCGATCTGGGCGATCCAGCCGAGTCCCTCGGCGAAGCCCCGGTTGGCCGGCGCGTGAGGCAGCTTGGCGTTGCCGAGCACCATCGAGGCGAGATAGACGGCGAGGAAGCCACTGCCGTGCGCCATGGCGCCGGCGGCGTACGCCACGACCGCGATGGCCATGACGGCGATCGGGTAGAGGCCCGAGGCGGGCAGGGCGACGTGCCGCAGTCCGAACGAGCCGAGGAAGCCGACCGCGAGGCCGATGCTCGCGCCGATCGCCAGCTCCAGCGCGATCTTGCCGACCAGGACGTACCAGTGGTCGACCGGCCCGACCGTGGAGAAGGACACCACGAGGATCACCACGGGCGCGTCGTTGAAACCGGACTCGGCCTCCAGGACGCCGGTGACCCGGGAGGGCAGCGGGATCTTGCGCAGGACGGAGAAGACCGCGGCGGCGTCCGTCGAGGAGACGACCGCGCCGATGATCAGGGCGGGCCGCCAGTCCAGGCCGACCACATAGTGCGCGGCGGCCGCCGTGATGCCCACACTCACCGCGACGCCGACGGTCGACAGCACGACCGCCGCGGGCAACGCGGGTTTGATCTCCTTCCACTTGGTGCCCAGGCCACCCTCGGCCAGGATCACCACCAGTGCGGCATAGCCGATCACCTGGGTCAGCCCGGCGTTGTCGAAGTGGACGTTGCCGATGCCGTCCTGTCCGATGGCCACCCCGATCCCGAGGTACAGCAGCAGGCTGGGGAGCCCGCTCCGGGACGAGACGCGCACCGCCGCGACGGCGACGAGCAGCACGAGCGAGCAGATGAGCAGGAGTTCGTTGAGCTGGTGGACAGTCAGTGGCCGTTCCTTCCCTGGCGGGCGGCCGGATCGTTCCTCCAGCAGCCGGTACTTCGTTACCTTACCTAATCTTTAACGTTTTCTTGACACGGTCGATCATTCGTCCGGCAACCGTCCGAAAGTGCGTCGGCCGCTTCCTTACTGACACCGCGTCCGGGCCGGGGGAGCGCTGCGCCTATGGTTGCTCCAGCACTCCAGGACCACCCTGCCCCTCGAAGGACAGCGATGCCCGCCAACACCACTGCCTCTTCCGCCAGCAAGAAGGGGCGACGCGCCCGCCTGATCATCATCGTCCTGGTGTTGGCGCTGGTCGCGGGCGTCGGCTATGGCACGTACTGGGGCATCAGTACCGTTCGTGCCTCGTATCCGCAGACGAGCGGCACGATCAGGATCGACGGGCTCTCCGGACCCGTCGACGTCAAACGCGACGCCTACGGCGTCCCGCAGATCTACGCCTCCAGCGACGAGGACCTCTTCCGCGCCCAGGGGTTCGTCCAGGCGCAGGACCGGTTCTACGAGATGGACGTCCGGCGCCACATGACCTCCGGCCGGCTCTCGGAGCTGTTCGGCAAGGACCAGGTGGACACCGACGCCTTCCTGCGCACGCTCGGCTGGCGCCAGGTCGCCCAGCGGGAGTACGACACCAAGCTCACGCCCGAGACCAAGAAGAACCTCCAGGCCTACGCGGCGGGCGTCAACGCCTATCTTCGGGGCAAGGAGGGCAGTGACGTCTCGGTCGAGTACGCGGCCCTCGGCTTCGTCAACGACTACAAGATCGAGCCGTGGACGCCGGTCGACTCGGTGGCCTGGCTCAAGGCGATGGCCTGGGACCTGCGCGGCAACATGCAGGACGAGATCGACCGTTCGCTGATGACCAGCAGGCTCAGCGCGTCGCAGATCCAGCAGCTGTACCCGGCCTACCCGTACGGCCTGCACAAGCCGATCCTCGACAAGGGCGGCGTGAACAAGGCCACCGGGAAGTTCGACCCGGACCGCATGCCGTCCTCGGAGGGTGCGAACGGCCCGGAGGGTGCGACGCGGGGTCTGCAGTCGCAGCTCTCCGCGCTCTCCGAGACCCTCGACGAGATCCCGGCGCTGCTCGGCCCCAACGGCAACGGCATCGGATCGAACTCCTGGGTCGTCTCCGGCAAGTACACGACCTCCGGCAAGCCGCTGCTCGCCAACGACCCGCACCTGGCCCCGCAGCTGCCCTCCCTCTGGTACCAGATGGGCCTCCACTGCCGGAGCGTCACGGCCACCTGCCGCTACGACGTGGCCGGCTACACCTTCTCCGGTATGCCCGGCGTGATCATCGGCCACAACCAGGACATCGCCTGGGGGTTCACCAACCTTGGCGCGGACGTCACCGATCTGTACCTCGAGAAGGTCTCCGACACGGGCTACCAGTACGGCGGCCGGGAGGTGCCGTTCACCAACCGCGACGAGGTCATCAAGATCGCGGGGGGCACGAGCAGGACCATCACCGTACGGTCCACGAACAACGGCCCCCTGGTGTCCGACCGCAGCGGTGAGCTGGAGAAGGTCGGCGAGAAGGCCCCCGTCAAGAACTCCGCCCCCGACCGCGGCGACGGATACGCGGTGGCCCTGCGCTGGACCGCGCTGGACCCGGGCAAGTCCATGGACGCCGTCCTGGAGCTCAACCGGGCCAGGGACTTCAAGGAGTTCCGGGCGGCCGCCAGGGACTTCGACGTGCCCTCGCAGAACCTGATCTACGCCGACGCCAAGGGTCCCGAGGGCCACATCGGCTACCAGGCACCCGGAAAGATCCCGGTCCGCGCGGCGGGTCACGACGGCACCCTGCCGGCCCCCGGCTGGGACCCGGCGTACACGTGGAAGAGGACGACGGTCCCCTTCGAGGAACTTCCCTATGAGGAGGACCCGGACCGCGGCTACATCGTCACCGCCAACCAGGCCGTCGTCGACGCCGAGAAGTACCCCTACCTCCTCACCAAGGACTGGGGCTACGGCTCGCGCAGCCAGCGCATCAACGACCTCATCGAGTCGAAGATCAAGGACGGCGGGAAGATCTCGCCGGACGACATGCGGACCATGCAGACGGACAACCGCAGCGAGATCGCGACGCTGCTCAACCCGCTGCTGCTGAAGATCGACATCTCGGATCCGTACGTCCGCGAGGCGCAGAAGCTGCTGGAGGGCTGGGACTACACCCAGGAGCCCGACTCGGCCGCCGCCGCGTACTTCAACGCGGTCTGGCGCAACGTCCTGAAGCTGGCCTTCGGCAACAAGCTGCCCAAGGAGCTGCGGGTCGAGGGCGACTGCATAAACGTCCGCCCGGCCGACTTCACGGGTCCGGTCGACGAGCAGAACAAGCTGGTGCGCGAGTGCGGTCAGCGCGACCCGGAGTCGGCGCAGCCGGACGGCGGCGACCGCTGGTACGAGGTGGTCCGCCCGCTCCTCAAGAACGAGAAGAGCGAGTGGTGGAAGTCCGAGCCGAGCCGTACGGACGAGGCCACCGTGACCCGCGACCAGCTGCTGGCCCGCGCGATGGAGGACGCCCGCTGGGAGCTGACCGCCAAGCTCGGCAAGGACGTCTCCACCTGGAGCTGGGGCCGGCTGCACCAGCTGACGCTGAAGAACCGGACCCTTGGTACGGAAGGACCCGGTTTCCTCCAGTCCATGCTCAACAGGGGGCCGTGGAACCTGGGCGGCGGTGAGGCGGCCGTCAACGCCACCGGATGGAACGCGGCGGGCGGCTATGACGTCATCTGGGTGCCGTCCATGCGGATGGTCGTCAACGTCGGCGACTGGGACAAGTCCCGCTGGATCAACCTGACCGGCGCCTCCGGGCACGCCTACAACGCGCACTACACCGATCAGACCGAGCTGTGGACCAAGGGCGAGCTGCTCGACTGGGCCTACGGCGAGCAGGCCGTCACGGCGGCCACGCAGGACACCCTGGTCCTCAGTCCGTAGGACGGGGGGCAGGGCTCCGGCCCGAGGGGCCCCAGGCCCTGAACCGGACGACGCCCTCGGGCGTCACCACCGCGTGTACGGGGTGGTCGTGCGGCTCCTCCGGGACCCGGGCGACCACCTCGTTCGCGTACAGGAGCACCACGAGCGCCGGATCCGCGCCGGCCCGCGCGAGCCGCGCGAGGACCCGGTCGTACGAGCCGCCGCCCCGTCCCAGGCGCATCCCCCGGGCGTCCACCGCGAGGCCGGGCAGCAGCACGGCGTCGGCGCCCAGGACGGCGTCCGGGCCGAGCCGTTCCCCGGCGGGCTCCAGCAGGCCGCGCCCGGCGCGCACCAGGCTCTGGGCGCCCTCGTACGGTCCCCAGTCGAGGTCGTTGTCCTCGAGCAGCACCGGCAGCAGGACACGCACGCCCCGGGCGCGCAGCGCGTCCAGCAGGGCGCGTGTGCCGGGCTCGCTCCCCACCGACACATAGGCGGCCACCGTGCGGGCGTGCGCCAGTTCGGTGAGCTCCAGTGCGACATGAGCGAGAATCGTTCCGGTGTCGCGTACGTCGTCGCCGGTCAGCAGCGCCCGCGAGGCGAGCAGTTGGCGTCGCAGAGCGGCCTTGTCGGACATGTCGCCTGGCATGGGGAACTCACAAACCTCTCGTATCAGTCCTTATGATCAGGAAGTTAATCGGAGTCTCATCTTCGCCACATACCGACCGGATATGGTGCTCCGCATGACTCAGTCGCCCTTCAGGATCAGCAAGGCTGTCATCCCGGCCGCCGGGCTCGGAACCCGGTTCCTCCCGGCCACCAAGGCCACTCCCAAAGAGATGCTGCCTGTCGTCGACAAACCCGCCATCCAGTACGTGGTCGAGGAGGCGGTCGTCGCCGGCCTCACCGACGTCCTCATGGTGACCGGTCGGAACAAGCGACCCCTGGAGGACCACTTCGACCGGAACTACGAGCTGGAGGAAGCGCTGTCCCGCAAGGGGGACAGCGAGCGCCTCGCCAAGGTCCAGGAGTCCAGCGACCTCGCCACCATGCACTACGTGCGGCAGGGCGACCCGCGCGGGCTCGGCCACGCCGTCCTGTGCGCCGCCCCGCACGTCGGCGACCAGCCCTTCGCCGTCCTGCTCGGCGACGACCTGATCGACCCGCGCGACCCGCTGCTGTCCCGCATGGTCGAGATCCAGGAGCGCGAGGGCGGCACCGTCATCGCCCTGATGGAGGTCGAGCCCGCCCAGATCGGCATGTACGGCTGCGCCGCCGTCGAGGCCACCATCGACTCCGACGTCGTCAAGGTGACGGACCTGGTGGAAAAGCCCGACCCGGCCGACGCCCCCAGCAACTACGCCATCATCGGGCGGTACGTCCTGGACCCGGCGATCTTCGGGATACTGCGCGAGACCGAGCCCGGCCGGGGCGGCGAGATCCAGCTCACCGATGCGCTGCAGAAACTCGCCATGGACGAGAAGATCGGGGGTCCGGTGCACGGCGTCGTCTTCAAGGGCCGCCGCTATGACACCGGAGACCGGGGCGACTATCTGCGTGCCATTGTCAGACTCGCGTGCGAACGTGAGGACCTGGGGCCGGAGTTCCGGGCCTGGCTTCGCAGTTACGTCACCGAGGAGATGTAGCACCTTGAGCAGCACGGCAGTACCGGCACCGTCATCGCCGTCCTCCGGCCTCTGGTCGGTCGACGAGCACCTGGACGACATCCTCGCCGCGGTGAAGCCGCTCGAACCCATCGAGCTGCAACTCCCCGACGCGCAGGGCTGTGTCCTCGTCGAGGACGTCACGGTGCCGGTCGCGCTGCCGCCGTTCGACAACAGCTCCATGGACGGGTACGCGGTCCGGGTCGCCGATGTCTCGGGCGCCTCCGAGGAGTTCCCGGCGGTCCTGACCGTCATCGGCGACGTGGCGGCGGGCAGCGGTGAGCCGCCGGCCGTCGGACCCGGACAGGCGGCGCGCATCATGACCGGCGCCCCGCTGCCGCCCGGCGCCGAGGCCGTCGTGCCGGTCGAGTGGACCGACGGGGGCACGGGCGGCGGAGCGGCCACCACCATGCGCCCCGCGGGCGCCGCCCCCGAGGGCGCGAGCGGCGAGGTCCGGGTCCACCGGCCGGTCCAGGCCCGCGCGCACGTCCGCGCCCGGGGCAGCGACGTCCAGGCGGGCGACCTCGCGCTGGAGGCCGGCACGGTCCTCGGGCCGCCCCAGATCGGTCTGCTCGCCGCCATCGGCCGCGGCACCGTGCGGGTCCGCCCCCGTCCCCGGGTGGTCGTGATCTCCACCGGAAGCGAGCTGGTCCAGCCCGGCGAGGCCCTGGGCGAGGGCAAGATCTACGACTCCAACAGCTTCGCACTGGCCGCCGCGGCGCGGGACGCCGGAGCCATCGCCTACCGCGTCGGCGCGGTCACCGACGACGCCGAGACCCTGCGCGCGGCCATCGAGGACCAGCTGATCCGCGCCGACCTGCTGGTCACCACCGGCGGTGTCAGCGTCGGCGCGTACGACGTCGTCAAGGAGGCTCTCTCCTCCGTCGGCGACCAGGAAGAGCCGGGTAGTGGCATCGACTTCCGCAAGCTCGCCATGCAGCCGGGAAAGCCGCAGGGCTTCGGCTCGATCGGCCGCGAGCACACCCCCCTGCTCGCCCTGCCGGGCAACCCGGTCTCCTCGTACGTCTCCTTCGAACTCTTCGTCCGCCCCGCGATCCGCGCGCTGATGGGTCTCACCGATCTGCACCGGCCCCGCGTGCGTGCCGTGCTGAAGGCCGACAAGGCGCTGTCCTCACCGGCCGGGAAGCGTCAGTTCCTGCGCGGGAGCTACGACGCGGAGAGCGGCACCGTCACTCCGGTGGGCGGCACCGGCTCCCACCTGATCGCCGCGCTCGCCCACGCCGACGCCCTGCTCGTCGTACCGGAGGACACCACGTCCGTGGACCCGGGCGCCGAGCTCGAAGTGGTCCTCATCCGCTGACGACGCCCAGGTGGCGGTAACGTGTCTGCGCTGTGCCTTCCGGGGGACGTCCCCCGGACCTCCGCCGCCCTGCGGGGCCGTGCGGGGAACCGGCGCCAGAACGCGAGGCGGAGTCCAGTTGAGTACGCAAGGCAGGCTGACGCACATCGACGAGGCGGGGGCGGCCCGCATGGTCGACGTCTCCGGGAAGGACGTCACCGCGCGGACCGCGCGCGCCAGCGGCCGGGTCCTGGTCTCGCCGCGCGTGATCGAGCTGCTGCGCGGCGAGGGCGTCCCCAAGGGCGACGCGCTCGCCACCGCACGGATCGCCGGGATCATGGGCGCCAAGCGCACCCCGGACCTCATCCCGCTCTGCCACCCCCTGGCGGTCTCCGGGGTGACACTGGACCTGACCGTCGCGGACGACGCGGTGGAGATCGCGGCGACCGTGAAGACCACCGACCGCACCGGCGTCGAGATGGAGGCGCTGACGGCCGTCTCCGTCGCCGCGCTGACCGTCGTCGACATGGTGAAGGCGGTCGACAAGGCCGCGGTGATCTCCGACATCCGCGTCGAGGAGAAGACCGGCGGCAAGTCCGGCGACTGGGCGCGCGACGCGGGTGAGGAGGCCGGGGCGTGAGCGCCGCATCACCCGACACTCCGCGGGCCGCCTACCGTGCGCTGGTCGTCACCGCGTCCAACCGGGCCGCCGCCGGCGTGTACGAGGACAAGGGCGGGCCGGTCCTCGCCGAGGGCCTGGCCGCGCTCGGCTTCGCGGTCGACGGCCCCCAGGTGGTGCCCGACGGGGAGCCCGTCGAGGCCGCCCTCCGGGCCGGGGTCGCCGCCGCGTACGACGTCATCCTGACCACCGGCGGCACCGGCATCTCGCCGACGGACGCCACCCCGGAGGCCACCGGACGGGTCCTCGATTACGAGATCCCCGGCATCCCCGAGGCGATCCGCGCGTACGGCCGGGAGAAGATCCCCACCGCCGCGCTCTCCCGCGGTCTCGCCGGGGTCGCGGGCCGCACCCTGATCGTCAATCTGCCGGGCTCGCCCGGCGGTGTGCGCGACGGACTCGCCGTCCTGGACCGGCTGCTGGTCCACGCGGCCGATCAGCTCCGGGGCGGCGACCACCCCAGAACGTCATGATCCCGTCCTGGCCCGCGGTCCTGGTCGACGGCGATGTGGTGCTGCGGCCGATAAAACACCGTGACCAGCGGGCCTGGCGCGAGGTCAACCGGCGCAACCGCGACTGGCTGCGGCCCTGGGAGGCCACCATCCCGCCGCCCGGACCCGGCGGCCCGGTCGCCCGGCGCCCCACGTACCGCCAGATGGTCCGCCATCTGCGGGCCGAGGCCAACGCAGGCCGGATGCTGCCCTTCGTGATCGAGTACGAGGGCCGCCTCGTCGGCCAGATCACGGTCGCCGGGATCACCTGGGGATCCATGTGCTCGGGCCACGTCGGCTACTGGGTCGACCGCGATGTGGCGGGCCGCGGCGTCATGCCGACCGCGGTGGCGCTCGCCGTCGACCACTGCTTCCGTACGGTCGGACTGCACCGGATGGAAGTCTGCATTCGCCCGGAGAACGGGCCGAGTCGGCGGGTGGTCGAGAAATTGGGATTCCGGGAGGAAGGGCTGCGCCCGCGCTATCTGCACATCGACGGTGCGTGGCGTGACCATCTGGTGTTCGCGCTGACGGCGGAGGAAGTCCCCGAGGGACTGCTGCGCCGCTGGCACGCGGCACAGTCCCGTAAATGAAATAAACGTTCGAATTCAATCAACGGTTGACCATCAACTGATCTGAAGAGTCATAAAAAAAGTCAGTGATATCAGCCAGATCGTGCGACACACCGGCTCAATTGGCCGATCCCCCCGCGCGAACCCCTCTACGGTGTGAGGCGTGAGCAGCAGCGGCCTCATCTACGCAGTCATTGTCGGGGCCTGGGCCGCCTACTTGGTGCCGATGTGGCTCCGCAGGCAGGACGAGCTCAACGAGGCCCGTCCGACGGAACGCTTCAGCACCGCCATCCGGCTGCTGTCCGGACGGGCGGGAATGGAGCGCCGTTACGCCAAGGAGCTGCGGGAGCGCGACGCCGAGTCGGAGCAGCCGCCGCACGGCGGCGCCGACGAGGAGTGGCGCTCGGGCGACGGGCGGGCGGTTCCAGCCGTGGACCCGGACGCCGTGACGGATCGATTGAGTTCTGTCGACGTCCGGGCCTTCGCCGCGCCTCCGGACCGTACGGAAGCGCGCATCGAACTCCCGGCCCCCGTCCCGGCCCAGGCGTCGGCGCGGCGTCGCCGCCCCGACCGGTCGGCAGCCGAACGCGCCCGCCGCGGCCGGGTCCTGGCCCGCCGCCGACGCACCACGGTGGTCCTCTTCCTCGCCTTCACGCTCGGCACGATCGTCGCCGCCGTCGGCGGCCTCGCCTTCCTCTGGGCCCCCGCGGCCCCGGCGGTGCTGCTGAGCGCGTACATCGTGCATCTGCGCTCGCAGGAGCGGCGCCGCTTCGTGTACGTGATGGACCGCCGCCGCGCCGAGGTGGCGGCCCAGCGCCTGCGCGAGAGCCGCCCGCCGCGCCGGCAGGCCACGCCGGAGCCTGACGAGGAGACGTCCCACCCCGAACCGGAACCCGCCCCCGCGCTCTCCCCGCAGGAGGCCGGCCGCCGCGCGCTCGTCGAGCAGACGGACCACGCGGAGTGGGTCGACCAGCAACGCGAGCGCGGCCCGGCCCGCGGCGACAGCTGGGACCCCGTCCCGGTCCCGCTCCCCACGTACGTCACCGCCCCGGTCGCCCCGCGCGCCACGAGCGGTGTGGACGTGACCGACCCGGAGACCTGGAGCTCGGCCCGCTCCTCCGCGGCGGACCCGACCCCCACCCCGCCACCGGCGCCGCCGCGGCGCACCGCCCCGCAGCGCCGGGGTCACGACCACGGCCGCACGCCGCTCTTCGACCAGTACGCGGACGAGGACCGGCCCAGAGCCGCCAACGAGTGAAGGGCCTTGGCTGACCAGCGGGGGAACGGATTTCCAACCACCCCGATCGGGATGCTAATGTTTCACACGTCGCAAGGGCCTGTGGCGCAGTCTGGTAGCGCACCTCGTTCGCATCGAGGGGGTCTGGGGTTCAAATCCCCACAGGTCCACCAGCGCACAAAGAGATCCCGTCCGATCTGATTGATCGGGCGGGATCTTTGTGTTGTGCCTTATCGGCATGTGAACGGCGACTCGGTGATCCGGGCGGCCGTGACGCGGGTCACGGCCATCCGGGCCGGCTCACCCCCAGCGGGCCATCAGCGCACCGCAGTACGTGTCGACGCCCATCAGCGGGGCCGGGGGCAGGGGCGGTTGGATCATGCCGGAACGGGCGGGGTCAGCGAGGGCGGGGTCCGGTGGGGCTCGCCCGCCGGACCCCGCCGCCGTCTGTCAGGACGTCTGGGCCTTGTCGTAGAGGGCCTTGGCGTCATTGCCGAAGTACGGGCCGAACATCCGGTTCGGCAGGAAGTTGTAGCCGAAGCTGTTCACCGAGACCTGCAGCCCCGTGCCCGCCGACTCGCTGAACCCGGTGAGCCAGGGGCCACCGCTGGAGCCGCCGGTCATGTTGCAGCCGAGGCTGTGGTCCTGCGAGAACAGGAAGTCCTTCGAGGAGTTCCCGCTGCAGTAGACGAGCTTGGTCCCGTCGTACGGTGACGCGGCCGGGAAGCCGAAGGCGTACATCGGCTTGTTGTAGCCGCCGTTGAACTGGATGCCCTGGGCGCCGGTGACGGAGGTGAGCTTCTGGCCGTTCAGCGGGGCGACGACGGCCGCGCCGACGTCGTAGTTGATGTCCTCGCTCGCTTCCCACTGGGGTGTGGTCAGCGTCTTGGACGCGGCCCACTGGCCGTACGGCGCGCTGCCGTTGTTGTAGGCCGGGACGAAGACCCAGTTGGTGTGCCAGCTGCCCTGGTACTTCACGCAGTGGCCGGCCGTGATCACGGTGCTGGCGTTCTGGCTGGTGACCGCGTTGCCCGAACAGGAGGCCGTACGCCCCTGGAAGCTGAAGAACACCCGGCCCGAGGTCTTCACGACCGCGCCGCCGCCGGTCCACGCGCCGCCCGCCTGCGGGAAAGCGGTGGGCGCGACGGTCGTCGTCCTGGCGCCCGGCTTCGGTGTCTTGAGGCTCCCCAGCGCGCTGGGAGTGAGCAACAGGTCGAGCGGGGTGGCACCGCGCATCCGCTCGGCGGTCCAGAAGCTACGAGCGCGGTGCTGCTCGGCGGCGGACGCGGCACGGGAGGCGGGGGCCGAGGAGGGCCCGGGGGCGGCCGCGGTGGCCGCGCTCGCGGCGGACAGGCCGCCGGTGAGCAGAGCGCCCACTGTCAACAGGATGGCCGTGGCTGTGCGTTGGCGTCTCACGCATGTCTCCTTCTGCCGGGGCAGGTGGGGGATGAGAACGGTGCGGATCGGCTTGCGTGAGGCAGCGTGCCACGAGAGCGGGGTGTTTGTCAGGGGCGCGTCAGGCGTAGGTTGCGGGTGCACGGGAGCGGGGCTCTCGCGCCGGGAGCGCCGGCGAGGTGTCCGGCTAGGCCAGCGGCTTCGCGAAGCAGCGGCTGTTGTCGTAGTGCCGGTAGGCGCCGAACTTGGAGCACGGTTCGTACCCGCTGGAGACGTACAGCGCTATCGCCTCCGGCTGCTTCGTGCCCGTCTCCAGCACCATCCGGGTACGCCCCGCCTCCCGCGCGTCCTCCTCCAGGGCCGCGAGGATGCGGCGGGCGAGGCCCAGGCCGCGCGCCTCGGGGACCACGAACATGCGCTTGAGCTCGGCATCGCCGTCCGAGTAGCCCTCGTCGTTCTGCTCCTGGGAGCGCCAGGCGCCGGTGGCGACGGGGCGGTCCTGGAGGTCGTACGCCATCAGATAGAGGCCCCTCGGTGGGGCGAACATCGACGGGTCCAGCGGTGTGACATCGCCCTCGTCGCCGTACCGGGCGGCGTATTCCAGCTGGACCTGGTCGTTGAGTTTGACGGCGTCCGGGTGGTCGAAGGCGATTCTTTGGATATTCATGCGAAGCATCGTACATCTATGCGTGACCTGGTGTCGGTAAGGTGCCGGGATGCTCACCGTGACAACCGCGAATGTAAACGGGCTGCGCGCCGCCGCCAAGAAGGGCTTTGTGGAGTGGCTGGCCACCACTGAGGCGGATGTGGTCTGTCTGCAGGAGGTGCGTGCCGAGGCGGCGCAGCTTCCCGACGAGGTCCGGACGCCGGAGGGCTGGTTCACCGTCCACGCCCCGGCCGCCGCGAAGGGCCGCGCGGGCGTCTCGTTGTACACCCGGCGTGAGCCGGATCACGTGCGCGTCGGCTTCGGTTCGACGGAGTTCGACGGCAGCGGCCGGTACGTCGAGGCGGATCTGCCGGGCGTCACGGTCGCCAGTCTCTACCTTCCCTCCGGTGAGGCCGGCACGGAGCGGCAGGACGAGAAGATGCGCTTCATGGGCGAGTTCCTGCCGTATCTGAAGGCCCTCAAGGAGCGCGCGGCCGCCGACGGCCGCGAGGTGCTGGTGTGCGGCGACTGGAACATCGCCCACCAGGAGGCCGACCTCAAGAACTGGAAGTCCAACCGGAAGAACGCGGGCTTCCTCCCCGAGGAGCGGGAGTGGCTGACCCGCGTCTTCGGCGAGGCCGCCTATGTCGATGTGGTCCGCGCCCTGCACCCTGATCAGGAGGGCCCCTACTCCTGGTGGTCCTACCGCGGCCGCGCCTTCGACAATGACGCCGGCTGGCGCATCGACTACCAGGTCGCCACTCCGGGTCTCGCCGCCCGCGCGGTGAAGGCCTGGGTCGAGCGGGCGGCCACCCATGGCGAGCGCTGGAGCGACCACGCACCCGTGACGGCGGTCTACGAGCTCTAGAGCTGCGGGCTCCGGCCCGCGGTCCGCGAGGGCGGGGCCCGTTGTCCGGCTTCACGACTTCGGTCCACCGGCTCAGGGCGTCCGGACCCCCGGCCGGCCTATGGCTCGCGGCCGTCCGTGTCCGTCCTCAGCCGACGGTCCAGGGCCATCGACAGCTCCGCCTCCACCACGCTCTTGGCGAGGGGGCGGAGGCGTTCGATGTCCTTCTCCTCGGCGTGCGTGCGCAGCAGATCGGTGAACAGGCCCGCCAGCTCGTCCGCGTGTTCCCTGACCCGGCGGCCGGCCGCCAGTACCGCCGCCAGCGGTATGCCCTCCTTGACCAGCGCCGCCGAGACGTCCAGCAGGCGGCGGCTGATGTGGACGATCGCGTCGCCGTCCGTGGCCAGATAGCCGAGGTCCAGCGCGGCCATGAGGTTCTCCGCGGTGACCTCGCCCTCGAAGTAGTCGGCGAGCTCCTGCGGGGTGAGCCGGACCGGCTCCTCCTCGGTCGGTTCGCCGAGGCCCAGTACCTCGCCGACGTCCTTGCCGCTCTCGAAGGCGGTGGCGAGGTCGGCGATGCCGTTGAGGGTGTGGCCGCGCTCCAGAAGGGCGGCGATCGTGCGGAGCCGGGCCAGGTGGTGGCTGTCGTACCAGGCGATCCGGCCCTCGCGGCGCGGTGGCTGGATCAGTCCGCGCTCGCGGTAGAAGCGCAGGGTGCGCACGGTGATGCCGGCCTCTTCGGCCAGCTCCGCCATGCGGTATTCGCGTACGTCGGACACCGGTCCAGATCCTTCTGCCACGCCGGCCAGCCTATGTTGTACCGCCGGTAACTTTTACTCTCCGCACCTCTACCGCTCGGTAGGGGACTGCTCTAGTCTCCCCATCGTGCCAGTGATTGCTGGCGCGGTCTGGCTGGGTACTGTGCGGCAGGAGGCAGCATGACGAAGCACGAGCATGTTCGAGTGGCGGTGATCGGATCCGGATTCGGCGGCCTGGGGGCCGCGGTCCGGCTGCGCCGCGAGGGGATCACCGACTTCGTCGTCCTGGAGCGGGCGGACTCCGTCGGCGGGACCTGGCGGGACAACAGCTACCCGGGATGCGCCTGCGACGTCCCTTCCCATCTGTACTCGTTCTCCTTCGCGCCCAATCCCGACTGGCCGCGCACCTTCTCCGGGCAGCGCCACATCCGCGCGTACCTGGAGCACGTCACCGACACCTTCGGGCTGCGCCCGCACCTGCGCCTGAACCACGAGGTGCGGATGATGCGCTGGGACAACGACGAGCTGCGCTGGGACATCGAGACCTCGCAGGGCTCGTTCACCGCCGACGTGGTCGTCTCCGCGACCGGGCCGCTCTCCGACCCCAAGATCCCCGACGTCCCGGGCCTCGCCGGCTTCCCCGGCAAGGTCTTCCACTCGGCCCGCTGGGACCACGACTACGACCTGACCGGCAAGCGCGTCGCGATGATCGGGACGGGCGCGTCCGCGATCCAGATCGTCCCGGCGATCCAGCCGAAGGCCGGCTCGCTGACCCTCTTCCAGCGCACGCCCCCGTGGGTGATGCCCCGCATGGACCGGCGCATCAGCGGCGTCGAGCGCTGGCTGCACCGGCAGCTGCCCTTCACCGGCACAGCGCGGCGCGGACTGTTCTGGGGCATCCGCGAGCTGCAGGTCAGCGCCTTCACCAAGCGCCCCAACGAACTCGGCCTCGTCGAGTCGCTCGCCAAGGCCAACATGGCCAAGGCGATCAAGGACCGGGCGCTGCGGGCCAAGCTGACGCCCTCGTACCGCATCGGCTGCAAGCGCATCCTGCTCTCCAGCGAGTACTACCCGGCCGTGGCCAAGCCGAATGTGGACGTCATCGCCTCGGGTCTGGCCGAGGTGCGCGACAGCACGCTCGTCGCGTCCGACGGCACCGAGACCGAGGTCGACGCGATCATCTTCGGCACCGGCTTCCATGTGACGGACATGCCGATCGCCGAGCGGGTCGTGGGCGCGGACGGCATCACGCTCGCGGAGTCGTGGAAGGGCGGCATGGAGTCGCTGCGCGGGGCCACCGCCGCCGGCTTCCCCAACTGGATGACGATCATCGGGCCCAACACCGGCCTCGGGAACTCCTCGATGATCCTCATGATCGAGTCGCAGCTGAACTACATGGCCGACTATCTGCGCCAGCTCGACGTCCTCGGCGGCCGCGCCGCGCTCGCCGCCAGGCCGTCCGCCGTCGGCGCGTGGAACCGCAAGGTCCAGGGCCGGATGGAGCGGACGGTCTGGAAGGCCGGCGGCTGCGACAGCTGGTACCTCGACGCGAACGGCCGCAACACCACCCTGTGGCCCGGCACGACGGCCGAGTTCCGGCGCGAGACGCGCGAGGTGGACCTCGGCGAGTACGAAGTGCTCCGGCCCCCGTCCCGGCCGGCCGTGACGGCTGCCGCGGCGGACGCCACGCGGAAGACCGAGGCCGTCTCATGAGCCGACTCCTGAAGCGTGACAGCCCCGTTCCGCCGCAGCCCGAACGCGAGCTGACCGCCGTCTCCGCCGACGGCTCGCGCGTCCATGTCGAGGTGTACGGCCCCGCCGGCGCCCCCGCCGTGGTGCTCGCCCACGGCTGGACCTGCTCCATACAGTTCTGGGCCGAGCAGATCCGCGACCTCTCCGCCGACCACCGGGTCATCGCCTACGACCAGCGCGGACACGGCCGCACGCCGCTGGTCGGCCGGAGCGGATACTCCACCGACGCGCTCGCCGACGACCTGGAGGCGGTGCTCGACACCGCCCTCGCACCGGGCGAGAAGGCCGTGTTCGCCGGCCACTCCATGGGCGGGATGACGCTCATGGCCGCCGCCCGCCGGCCGGCCTTCCAGGAGCACGCGGCCGCTGTTCTGCTGTGCAGCACCGGCGCGTCGGCACTGGTCGCCGAGTCGACCGTGCTGCCGATGCGGCCCGGCGGGCTGCGCACTCGGCTGACCCGGTCCATCCTGGGCGCACGGGCGCCGCTGGGGCCGGTCACCGCGTTGTCGAAGAAGTTCCTGAAGTACGGGACGATGGGCCCGGGGTCGGCACCCGACCGGGTCGACACGTGCGCCCGGATCGTGCACGCCTGCCCGAGGGCGTCCCGCGTCGCCTGGTCGCACGTCCTGGCCGGGCTGGACCTGGCGGCCGGCGTCCGGGAACTGACCATGCCGACGGCCCTGATCGTCGGGACCGCCGACCGGCTGACCCCGCCCGTGCACGCACGCTCCCTGGTGGCCGAGCTGCCCCACTGCGTCGGGCTCGTCGAACTCGCCGGGATGGGCCACATGACACCGGTGGAGGCGCCCGAGGCGGTCACCGCCCGGATCCGCGAGCTCGTGACGACGTACATCGAGATGAGGGAAGCCGTATGAGCAGGGTGAGCCTGGAAGGTCAGGTCGCGGTCGTCACGGGCGCCGCGCGCGGCGTCGGCGAGCTGCTGGCCCGCAAGCTGTCGGCGCGCGGGGCGAGGATCGCGCTCGTCGGGCTGGAGCCGGACGAGCTGAAGGCGGTCGCGGGGCGGCTGCACACCGACTGCGACTGGTGGCACGCCGATGTCACCGACCACGAGGCGATGGCCCGGGTGGCGCAGGAGGTCAAGGAGCGCTTCGGCAAGGTCGACATCGTCGTCGCCAACGCCGGTGTCGCGTCCGGCGGTCCCTTCGTCGACTCCGATCCGGTGGCGTGGCGGCGGGTGATCGAGGTGAACCTGATCGGCGGGGCGGTGACCGGCCGCGCGTTCCTGCCCGTGCTGATGGAGAGCCGGGGCTACTTCCTCCAGATCGCCTCGCTCGCCGCGATCACCCCCGCGCCGATGATGACGGCGTACTGCGCCTCCAAGTCGGGCGTGGAGGCCTTCGCGCACAGTCTGCGCGCCGAGGTCGGCTACAAGGGTGTGCGGGTCGGCGTCGGCTATCTGTCCTGGACGGACACCGACATGGTCCGGGGCGCCGACCAGGACGACGTGATGCGGGAGCTGCGGGAGCGGCTGCCCTGGCCGTCGAACCGTACGTATCCGCTGGGCCCGGCCGTGGACCGGATCGTCGAGGGCATCGAGCGGAGGTCGGCGCATGTGTACGCGCAGTGGTGGCTGCGGGGGATGCAGTCGATCCGGGGCTATCTGCCGGGGCTCATCGCCACGGTGGGGCAGCGGGAGATGAAGCGCTTCGAGCCGAGGCTGGCCGGGGTCTCCAAGGGCCTGGTCGGGGCGGGGGGCGCGGCGGACGAGCAGGAGCGCACCGAGCGCGCCTGATTCCTCGGACGCCTGGCCGACATGCGTGGAATGTCCCGTCGTGCCACGCTGGTCGAGGCCCCGGGGGCAGCAGTGCCCCCGATCCCCCACACCCCTTGTAGGAGTGAACCTCGATGGGCATGGCAGACCAGTCAAAGGACAAGGCGCAGCAGCTCAAGGAGCAGGCGAAGCAGAAGGCCCGCAGTACCAAGGAGCAGGCTTCGCAGCGCTCTTCGAAGGCGAAGGACGACGCCGAGCAGGAGACGCTCAGGGAGCAGCAGGCGGCTCAGGACAAGTTCGACCAGGACTACGACATCTGACGTCGGTGTCCGATGCCGGCGTCCGACGCCGGTCACTGAAGAGGCGCACCCGGGACGCCGGGTGCGCCTCTTGCCGTGTCCCACCGCCTGCCGTGTCCCACCGCCGCCCCGCGGCTCACTCCCGCGGCGGCAGCTTCGGGCGGCGCAGGTCCGGGATCCCCGCGTACCCGGGCGGCATCGCCGCGGGCTTCTTGGCCAGCAGCGACAGCGCCAGCCGTACCGCGTCGTCGAGCTGGGCGTGGCGGCCCTCGGCCCAGTCCAGTGGGGTGCGCAGGATCGCCAGGTCCGGTTCGACGCCGTGGTTCTCGATGGACCAGCCGTACTCGTCGAACCAGGCCGCGTTCATCGGCACCGTGATCACCGTGCCGTCGCCGAGCCGGTGCCGGCCCGTCATGCCGACCACCCCGCCCCAGGTCCGCTGCCCCACCACCGGGCCGAGGCCGAGCAGCCGGAAGGCGGCCGTGATCATGTCGCCGTCCGACGAGGTCGCCTCGTCGGCGAGGGCCACGACCGGGCCCCGGGGCGCGTTCGAGGCGTACGAGACGGGCTGCGCGTCGCGCGTCAGGTCCCAGCCCAGGATCTTGCGGGTCAGCTTCTCGATGACCAGCTCGCTGATGTGTCCGCCGGCGTTGCCGCGCACGTCCACGATCAGTGCCGGGCGGGAGACCTCCAGGCGCAGGTCGCGGTTGAACTGGGCCCAGCCCGAGCCGCCCATGTCCGGGATGTGCAGATAGCCGCACCGGCCACCGCTCAACTCCCGCACCACCTGACGGCGTTTGGCGACCCAGTCCTGGTAGCGCAGCGGCCGCTCGTCGATCAGCGGGACCACCGCGACCCGGCGGGCCCGCCCCTCGCCCTGGGCGGGCTCGAAGGTCAGCTCCACCGTCGTACCGCCGGACGCGGCGAACAGCGGATAGGGGCCGGTGACGGGGTCGACCGGACGCCCGTCGACATGGGTGAGCACCGCGCCCTCACGGATGCCGGTGCCCGCGAGCGGTGAGCGCGCCTTGGAGTCGGAGGACTCGCCCGGCAGGATCCGCTTGACCAGCCAACGGCCCTCCCGGCAGACCAGGTTGGTGCCGAGCAGCCCCATCGGGCGCTGGTAGTGCGGAGGCCCCTCGTTGCGCCGCGCGGGAGTGACATAGGCGTGCGAGGTGCCGAGCTCGCCCAGGACCTCCCGCATCAGATCCGCGAACTCGTCGGGGGAGGCGACCCGTTCGACCAGCGGCCGGTACTGGTCCAGGACGGCCGACCAGTCCAGGCCGCCCATGTCGGGCGCCCAGAAGTACGCGCGGATGATCCGGCCCGCCTCGTCGTAGGCCTGGCGCCACTCCGCCTCCGGGTCCACCTGGTGCACGATCCGGCGCAGATCCACATAGACCGTGGAGTCTCCGTCTCCGGACTCGGTGGAGGGGACCGCGCGCAGATCACCCTCGTCGACGACGACGAGCCGGGTGCCGTCGCCGCTGACCGCGAACCAGTCGAGGTGGTCGACGAGTTCGGACTTGCGCGCCTTGGTGATGTTGAAGTACTCGAGGGTCGGCCGGCCCGAGGTGTCCGCCGGGTTCGCGAAGGTCTCGCCCAGCGCGCCCGAGATCGGCCACCGCAGCCAGACCAGGCCGCCGCCGCTCACCGGGTGCAGCGCCGAGTACTTGGACGCGGCGACCGGGAAGGGCGTGACCCGGTCCGCGAGCCCCTCGATCTCCACGATCACGGTGCCCCCGGCCTGGGCCGCCCCCTCTCCGTCGCTCTCGCCCGGGTCCAGCCCCCCGGCCGCGGGCCGCCCGTCGGGCAGCAGCGCGAAGGGGGAGGGGGTCGTCGAGGACAGCGGGACGAGATAGGGGCGGCAGCCCAGCGGGAACGACAGATCGCCGGTGTGCACGTCGTACACCGGGTCGAAGCCGCGCCAGGACAGAAACGCGAGGTAGCGGCCGTCCCGGGTGAAGACCGGGTTCTCGTCCTCGAAGCGGCCGTTGGTGACGTCGACGACCGTGCGGTCGCCCGGCCCGGCGATCCGGGCCATCTTGATCTGCCGCAGCGACCGGCCGATACCCGGCTGCGACCAGGTCAGCCAGGCGCCGTCGGGCGAGAACGCCAGATCCCGCACGGGCCCGTTGATCGAGTGAATCAGCTCGGTGACCTCACCGTTCGACTCCTCCGTGGCGTCGACGAGCAGCAGCCGCCCGTCGTGGGAGGCGATGGCGAGCCGCTCCCCGTCCGGGTCCGCCACCATCTCGTGGACACGGCCCAGCTCCCCGGAGGCGAGCCGCCGGGGCTCGCGGTCACCGCTCGCCCGGGGGAGGTAGCCGATCTCGATGGCGTCCTCGCCCTCGGCGTCCGTGATGTAGGCGACCTGGCCGCCGCTGCCCAGCATCTCCGGCAGCCGGACGCGGACGCCCGGGGTGTCGGTGATGGTGCGGGCGGGCCCGTCGCGGTGGGTGAGCCAGTACAGCGAGCCGCGCACCGAGACGGCGCTGGCGCGGCCGGTCTCGTCGACCGAGATGGCGTCCACGTGGTTGGCGGCGGGGACCTGGTAGGAACGCCGGCCGGTGCGCGGCCCGCCGAGCCGCACCTCCAGCTTCCGGGGGCGCGAGTCCGGGGTCAGTTCGTCGACGATCCACACCTCCCCGGCGCACTGGTAGACGACCCGCCGCCCGTCGGACGAGGCGTGCCGGGCGTAGAAGGCGTCGTGGTCGGTGTGGCGGCGCAGATCGCCGCCGTCGTACCGGCAGGAGTAGAGGTTGCCGACGCCCTCGTGGTCCGAGAGGAACGCGATCCGGCCCCCGACGAACATCGCGCAGTCCAGGTGGCCCCCGAGGTCCGCCAGCAGCCGCTCGCCGTGCAGCCACAGCCGCCCGGTCGCGCCGCCCCGGTACCGCTTCCAGGCGGCGGGCTCGTGCGGTGGCTTGCCCGTCAGCAGCAGGGTGCGCCGCTGCCCCTCGATGTCGGCGACGGCGATGTCGGAGAGCGGGCCCCAGGGCAGCCGGCGGCCGGGGGAGCCGTCGGTGGGCACGGTGTAGCCCCAGGAGTAGTACGAGAAGGGCTGGCCGTGCGAGGAGACGGCGAGGATGTCGCCGTCCGGGGACCAGCCGCAGACGCGGGTGTCGGTGGAGCCCCAGTAGCTGAGCCGCCGGGAGGGGCCGCCCTCCACCGGGGCGAGATGGATCTCCGGGTCGAGGCTGCGCCAGCTCGTGTAGGCGATGAACCGGCCGTCCGGCGAGAAGCGCGGGTGGCCCACCCGGGTCCGGTCGACGGTGGCCCGCCAGGCCCGTCCGGGTTTCTGGCCCTCGGGGACGAGGGGCGCGACCCAGAGGTCGTCCTCGGCCGCGAAGCACAGCAAGTCGTCGTGCAGATGCGGATAGCGGAGATACGCGACGTCATCACTCACTCCCCAATGCTTTCCGCGGGGAGGGGGGTCGGCAACTTGTGGTGCGGGACACATGCGAAACGTTGCCGTTTCGCTGGGCGTGGGCTACCGTCGTACCCGCAAGAGTACGAAACCGTTTCGTTTCGCAGGAGGCTGATCATGGCCGGCAGGCTCACCCCCGAACGGGAGTCCGAGCTGTACGGAGCCGTCCTCGATCTTCTCCGCGAGGTCGGCTACGACGCCCTCACCATGGACGCCGTAGCCGCCCGCACCCGCTCCAGCAAGGCCACCCTCTACCGCCAGTGGGGGAGCAAGCCGGAGCTGGTCGCGCGGGCGATGCGGCACAACAAGCCGGTGGGGGTCGCGGAGATCGACACCGGTTCCCTGCGCGGTGACTTCCACGAGATCGTCGCGCGCACCGACGACTGCCAGATCGAGAAGGACTCCGCGCTGATGCGCGGCCTGGCCCATGCCGTCCACGACCATCCCGAACTGCTCCAGGCGCTGCGCGAGCTGATCGTCGAACCCGAGATGACCGGGCTCGACGAGGTGCTGCGGCGGGCGGTGGAGCGCGGTGAGATCGCCGGGGACAACCCGGCCCTCACCCTCGTACCGCACATGCTGATCGGGGCGTTCGTCGCCCGTCCGCTGATCGAGGACCGATCGGTCGACCAGCAGTTCCTCCGGCAGTACCTCGACGCCGTGGTCCTCCCCGCCCTCGGCGCTCCCTGAGCACCACCCCGCACAGCAGCACCATCCGCAACACCTGACGCGTCACCGCTCGCGCCGTCGGGTCGGCTCCCCATGCCCTTGTCCCACTCACTCAATGGGAGTACGCCCCCGTGGCCACGTTCCTCTACAAGCTCGGCCGGTCCGCCTTCCGGCGCCGCCGGCTCGTCGCCCTGCTGTGGGTCGCGCTGCTGGCGCTCGCCGGCGTCGGCGCCGCCACCGCGCCCACCGCGACCTCCAGTTCCTTCTCGATACCCGGCACGGAGGCCCAAAAGGCCTTCGACCTGCTCGAAGAGCGTTTCCCCGGCGGCAGCGCCGACGGGGCCACCGCCCGGGTCGTCTTCAAGGCGCCCGACGGCCAGAAGATGACCGACCCCGCCAACAAGGCCCGGGTCGACAAGGCCGTCGCCGCGCTGAAGTCCGGCTCGGACCAGATCGCCACCGTCACCGACCCGTACACCGGCAAGGCCGTCTCCCGCGACGGCTCGACCGCGTACGTCTCGGTCACCTACAAGGTCAGCGGCATGGAGCTGACCGACGCGACCCGTGAGGCGCTCGAGAAGGCCGGCCACGACGCCCAGGGACAGGGGCTCACCGTCGAGATCGGCGGCGACGCGCTCCAGGCCATGCCGAAGACCGGCGCGGGCGAGATCGTCGGCGTGGTCATCGCCGGGATCGTCCTGGTCATCACCTTCGGTTCGCTGGTCGCCGCCGGACTCCCGCTGCTCACCGCGATCATCGGTGTCGGCATCGGCGTCTCCACGATCGCCGCGCTCGCCAGCGTCCTGGACCTCGGTTCGACCACCTCCACCCTCGCGATGATGATCGGCCTCGCGGTCGGCATCGACTACGCGCTCTTCATCGTCTCCCGCTATCGCGCCGAGCTCGCCGAGGGCCGCGAGCGCGAAGAGGCGGCCGGACGGGCCGTCGGCACCGCGGGCTCCGCGGTGGTCTTCGCGGGCCTGACCGTGGTCATCGCCCTGGTCGGCCTCGCCGTGGTCAACATCCCGATGCTGACCAAGATGGGCTTCGCCGCCGCCGGCACGGTGGTGATCGCCGTCCTCATCGCGCTCACCCTCATCCCGGCGCTGCTCGGCTTCGCGGGCAAGCGGGTGCTGGGCCGCAAGACGCGCAAGGGCGCGGCACCGAGCGACAGGCCGAACATGGGCACCCGCTGGGCGCGGTTCGTGCTGCGGCGCCCGGTGGCCGTCCTGCTGGCCGGTGTCATCGGACTCGGCGCCATCGCGCTGCCGGCCGCGTCGCTGGAGATGGGCCTGCCGGACGACGGCGCGCAGCCGACCTCCACCACCCAGCGCCGGGCCTACGACCTGCTGTCCGACGGCTTCGGCCCGGGATTCAACGGTCCGCTGCTGGTCGTCGTCGACGGAGACAGGGCGGCGGCCGACGAGACGGTCACGACGATCAAGGGCCTCGACGGTGTCGTCGCCGTCACCCCGCCGACCCCCAACAAGGCCGGCGACACCGCGATGATCACCGTGATCCCCAAGGACCGTCCGTCCTCCGTCGAGACGGAGAACCTCGTCCACGCGATCCGTGACGCCAGCGGCGACGACGTCCTCGTCACCGGCGCCACCGCGATGAACATCGACTTCTCGCAGAAGATGAACGACGCGCTGCTGCCCTACCTGGCGCTCGTCGTCGGCCTCGCCTTCCTGCTGCTGATGGTGGTCTTCCGCTCCCTCCTGGTTCCGCTGAAGGCGGCGCTCGGCTTCCTGCTCTCCGTCGTCGCCGCCCTCGGCGCGGTCGTCGCGGTCTTCCAGTGGGGCTGGCTGGGCTCCCTCTTCGGAGTCGAGCAGACCGGCCCGATCATGTCGATGATGCCGATCTTCATGGTGGGCGTGGTCTTCGGCCTCGCGATGGACTACGAGGTCTTCCTGGTCACCCGGATGCGCGAGGCGTACGTCCACGGAGAGCGGCCCGGCGAGGCGATCGTGACCGGCTTCCGGCACGGGGCCCGCGTGGTCACCGCCGCCGCGGTGATCATGATGGCGGTCTTCTCCGGCTTCATCGGCTCCAGTGAGCAGATGATCAAGATGATCGGCTTCGGTCTCGCGATCGCGGTCCTGTTCGACGCCTTCGTGGTCCGCATGGCGATCGTCCCGGCGGTCCTGGCGCTGCTGAGCCACCGCGCCTGGTGGCTGCCGCGCTGGCTGGACCGCGTCCTGCCCAACGTGGACGTGGAGGGCGAGGGCCTGCGCAGGGAACTGGGCGAGGCGCCGGACGAGGACCGGGAGCTGGTCAAGGCCTGACCCTCCCTCCGGACCCGGGGCCCCACCTGAGCGGGGTGGTGCTCCCGGTTCGCCCGGGCAGCCCGTGGGGACGGGGTCTGCCGGGCGGTCGTCACGCCGTCATCGCGTCCGGGTCACGGACGCGGTGGCGGCGTACGTACGTGTGAGGAACCGGACCAGCGCCGAGGCGTTGAACTGCACCACCGAGACGCTGTCCTGGGTGTGGAACTCGACCACCACCTGGACCCGGCCGCAGGGCCACACGCCGACCGGTCCGTGCCGGGCGGGGGCGCGCAGGCCCGATTCGAGGAGGTCGCGGGGGAAGGCCCATTCGACGCCGCCGGGGAAGACGAAGCGGACCGTGGAGGGGGCGGCGAGGGGGTCGTAGCGCAGGGCGACCGGGATCACGCGGGGCAGCGGGGCGTCGGTGACGAGCCAGCCCTTGGCGAGCTGTTCGACCCCGGGGCTTTCGACCGCGGGATGTTCGACCGCGGCGCCGGCATGGCTGTCGACGGCGGGGCCATCAGCGGCGGGAGACATCGACCGCTCCTCACATTCGTCTTATTTGTCTCTAATGTCGCATATTTCGAGGCGTGTGCCTCGCGCTCTGTCGTCAGCTATGCGCTCTTGCAACCTCTTTGCAGGTGGGCACTATCATCAAACGGTTCCGTTCTGCCCCCAACCTGGCCGAAAGCAGAGCTTCCATGCATGTGCCCGACGGATTCATCAACGCGCCCGCGTCCCTCGCCGCGGGCGTCGTCGCGGCGGGCGCCGTCGCGGTCAGCCTGCGCGGGGCCCGCCGGGAGCTCGGGGGCACCGACCTTTCCGAAGGCCACGGGGGAGAGCGGACCGCGCCGCTCGCCGGACTGGTCGCCGCGTTCGTTTTCGCCGTGCAGATGCTGAACTTCCCCGTCGCGGCCGGCACCAGCGGACATCTCCTGGGAGGCGCCCTCGCCGCGATCCTGGTCGGGCCGTACACCGGAGTGCTCTGCATAGCGGTGGTCCTGCTGATGCAGGGCGTCCTCTTCGCCGACGGCGGCCTGACCGCGCTCGGCGTGAACATCACGGTCATGGGCGTCGTCACCGTCGTCGTCGCGTACGCGCTCTTCCGCGGCCTGGTCAAGGTGCTGCCCCGGAGCCGCCGCTCGGTGACCATCGCGTCCTTCGTCGCCGCGCTGGTCTCCGTACCGGCCGCGGCCGGCGCCTTCACCCTCATCTACGCGATCGGCGGCACCACCGACGTCCCGGTCTCCAAGGTCCTCACCGCCATGGTCGGCGTCCATGTCCTCATCGGCATCGGCGAGGCGGTCATCACCATGCTGACCGTCGGCGCCGTCCTCGCCGTGCGCCCGGACCTCGTCCACGGCGCCCGCGGCCTGAGCGCGCCGCTCAAGCTCCGCGTCGGCGGCGAACTGGTCGACGCCGAGCCGGCCGGCGAGCCCCGCCCCGTCGCCGCCGGCTCGACCAAGAAGCTGTGGATCACCGGTCTGATCACCGCCCTCGTCCTCGCCGGCTTCGTCTCCTTCTACGCCTCCGCCAGCCCCGACGGTCTCGAGAAGGTCGCCGCCGACCAGGGCATCGACCGGAAGGCCGAGGACCACGCGGCCGCCGGCTCCCCGTTCGCCGACTACGGCGTCAAGGGCATCGAGGCCCCCCGGCTCTCCGGCGGCCTCGCCGGTGTGATCGGCGTCGGCGCCACGGCAGCCGTCGGCGGCGGCCTCTTCTGGGCCGCGCGCGGCCGCCGCGCCCAGCGCCGGCGTACGACGGAAACGGTCTGACATGGGCGCGGGCCACACCCACAAGCTCTACCGGCACGGGCACTCGCCCCTGCACCGGCTGCCTCCGCACTGCAAGCTCGCCGCCGTCCTCGCCTTCGTGATCGTGGTGGTCTCCACGCCCCGCGAGGCGATGTGGGCCTTCGTGCTGTACGCCGTCCTGCTCGCCGCCGTCGCCGCCGTGGCCCGCGTCCCCGCCCGCTTCCTCCTCAAGCGCCTCGCGATCGAGATCCCGTTCGTGGCGTTCGCTTTCCTGATGCCGTTCGTGGTGCCCGGCGAGCAGACCGGGATCCTCGGGCTCTCCGTGAGCGTCCCGGGCCTGTGGGGCGCCTGGAACGTCCTCGCCAAGGGAACCCTCGGCGTCGCCGCGTCCGTACTCCTCGCCGCCACCACCGAGCTGCGCTCGCTGCTGCTCGGCCTCCAGCGCCTCAAGCTGCCGCCGCTGCTCGTGCAGATCGCGAGCTTCATGGTCCGCTACGGCGATGTGATCACCGACGAGATGCGGCGGATGTCGATCGCCCGCCGCTCGCGCGGTTTCGAGGCCAGCGGAGTGCGCCATTGGGGTGTCCTCGCCAAGTCGGCGGGGGCGCTCTTCATCCGCTCCTACGAACGAGGCGAGCGCGTGCACCTCGCCATGGTGAGTCGCGGCTACGCCGGCTCGATGCCCGTCATCGACGAGGCCACCGCCTCCCGGGCCCAATGGGCGTGTGCCGCCGCCCTCCCCGCCGCCGCCCTGATCATCTGTCTGCTGGGATGGACGCTATGACCCCCACGCTCGAACCGTCCCTGGAGGTACGCGGGCTCGCGTACGCCTACCCCGACGGCCACCAGGCCCTCTTCGGCGTCGACCTCACCGTCGGCCGGGGGGAGCGCGTCGCGCTCCTGGGGCCCAACGGCGCCGGAAAGACCACGCTGGTCCTGCATCTGAACGGCATCCTCACCGGCGGCGCGGGCACGGTCGCCGTGGCCGGGCTGCCCGTCGCCAGGAACAACCTCGCCGAGATCCGGCGACGGGTCGGCATCGTCTTCCAGGACCCCGACGACCAGCTGTTCATGCCGACCGTCCGGGAGGACGTGGCCTTCGGCCCGGCCGCCGCCGGGGTCCGGGGCGCCGAACTGGAGGCCGTGGTGCTCCGCGCGCTGGAGCGGGTCGGCATGGCCGCGTTCGCCGACCGGCCTCCGCACCACCTCTCCTTCGGGCAGCGCCGCCGCGTCGCGGTCGCCACTGTCCTCGCGATGGAGCCGGAGATCCTGGTCCTGGACGAGCCCTCCTCCAACCTGGACCCGGCCTCGCGCCGGGAACTCGCCGACATCCTGCGCTCGCTGGACGTCACCGTCCTGATGGTCACGCACGACCTTCCGTACGCCCTGGAGCTGTGCCCCCGCTCGGTGATCCTCAGCGACGGCGTGATCGCGGCGGACGGCCCGACCCCGGAGATCCTGGCCGACACCGAGCTGATGCACAGCCACCGGCTGGAGCTGCCGTTCGGTTTCGATCCCCGGTCCGTGGCCCTGGGGTCGTGACCGGACGGGCCGGGGCGGATGAGGGACGCGGCCGGCCGGGCCGGTCCGAACCCCGGAATCCGGCCCCCACCGGCCACGTTGCACCATGGGGTGAGACGAACGTGAGAGGGAGCGTGGGACGTGGACGTCCAGGGCACGGTGACGGCGGGATTCGAGCCGGTCAGGGACGCGTTCCTGCGCAATTTCGAACAGCGCGGTGAGCGCGGCGCCGCCGTCGCCGTCTACCGCCACGGCGTGAAGGTCGTCGACCTGTGGGCCGGCAGCCGGGACGTCGACGGCACCGCGCCCTGGGCGCTGGACACCGCGCAGGTCATGCGCTCGGCGACGAAGGGCGTCGCCGCCGCCGTACCTCTGCTGCTGCACCAGCGGGGCCAGCTCGACCTGGACGCCCCGGTCGGCACGTACTGGCCGGAGTTCAAGGCGGCCGGCAAGGACCGGGCCCTTGTCCGGCATCTGCTCTCCCACCGCGTCGGCCTGCCCGTACTGGACCGTCCGCTGACCCTCGCCGAGGCCGTCGACCTGGAGACGGCCATGGACGCCGTCGCCGCGCAGGCCCCCGTCTGGGAGCCCGGCACCGACCACGGCTACCACCCGCACACCTTCAGCTGGCTGCTGAGCGGCCTGGTCAAGCGGGTCACCGGCCGGACGCTGGGACGCTGGGTCGCCGAGGAGATCGCCGGGCCGCTCGGCCTCGACCTGTGGATCGGGCTGCCGGCCGACGAGGCACACCGGGCCGGCCGCGTCGGCCCCCTCGAGGAGCCCGAGACCCCCCAGGGCGGCGGACTCAAGCTGCGCCCCAAGCGCGCGGTCACCGACGCCTACCGCGATCCGGCCTCGCTCACCCGGCGCGCCTTCGGGGCGATCGACCCCGCACCCGACGAGAACGACCCGCTCTACCGCGCCGCCGAACTCCCCGGATCCGCCGGTGTCTCCACGGCCCGCGCCCTCGCCCGCTTCTACGCGGCGACGATCGGCGCGGTGGACGGCCTCCGCCTCTTCGCCCCGGCGACCCTGACCCTCGCGCGGACGGAGGAGTCCGAGGGTCCGGACCGGATCCTGGTCGTGGGCACCCGCTTCGGGCTCGGCTACATGCTCCACAGCACTGCCTCGCCCCTGCTGGGCCCCGGCTCCTTCGGCCACCCGGGCCGCGGCGGCTCCCTGGGCTTCGCCGACCCGGAGTCGGGCGTCGCGTTCGGCTACGTCACCAACGGCATGCGCAAGACGGTGACGGCGGATCCCCGGGCGCAGGCGCTGGTCCGGGCGGTACGTTCGGCCCTATGACGCATCGCTTCGAGGGGTACGGCGTACTGGTCACGGGCGCGGCACGCGGCATCGGCGAGGCGACCGCCCGCAGACTCGCGGCGGAGGGCGCGCGGGTGCTGGTGACCGACATCGACAGCGAGGCGGCCGCGACCGCCGCCGACGCGATCCCCGGCGCGCTGGCGTTCCGCTGTGACGTGGCAGACCGCGCCTCGGTCGAGGCGGCGGTGGCGTACGCGGCCGAACACCTCGGCGGCCTCGACGTTCTCGTCAACAACGCGCTCGCCCGGGTGGAACCGGACGCCGAACGCTTCGAGGACGAGGGCGACGAGGGCTGGCGGCAGAACCTGGACGTCACACTGATGGGCGCGTTCCGCTGCGCCCGGGCGGCGATGCCGCTGCTCGCGGCGTCCGGGCGCGGCGCGATCGTCAACATCGGCTCGATCAACGCCGAGCAGGACTTCGGCAACCACGCCTACAGCGCGGCCAAGGCGGGTCTCGCCTCACTCACCCGCACCCTGGCGGGGGACGCGGCGGCGCGCGGCGTCCGCGTGAACCAGATCAACCCCGGCACGATCGACACCCGCGCCTGGCAGGGCCGCGAGAAGGAACTCGCCGTCCTCGCCGAGCGCGTCTACCCCCTGGGCCGCGTCGGCACGCCGGACGACATCGCCGCGGCGGTGGCCTTCCTGGCGTCGTCGGACGCGTCCTGGATCACCGGCGTGACGCTGCGGGTGGACGGTGGCCTGCTGGCGGTGAACACGGGCTTCGCGCAGGCGCTGGAGGGGGGCGGAGCGGGGACTAGGTAGCCGGGGATGCCCAGGAGCGGGTAGTTCTGGGGCGGCCGCGCCAGAAGCGTTGGGGGCCGGTCATGTGGGGAGGGCGAGCTCCGCCCAGACCGCCTTGCACGGGACGGGGCCCTCCGTCGTGCCCCAGCGGCTTGCGAGGGCCTCGACCAGGAGGAGCCCCCTGCCCGACTCCTCGTCCCCCTCCCCCTCCGCCTTCCCGAGCGCCGGGAGACGGTCACCCCGTGTATCGGTGACCTCGATCCGGAGCGTGGCCCCGGACGCGGTGATGGTCAGGCGGAAGTCTCGTCCCCGTACCCGCCCATGCAGTACGGCATTGGCCGCCAGCTCGGCGACGACATGGGCCGCGTCCTCGAACGGCAGCCCCCACGCCCGGAGTTGCTCCACCGCCAGGAGCCTGGCCAGTCGGGCTGCCCTGCGGGTCGACGAGAGCTGAATGCTGAACTGGCGTACAGGCGCCAAAGCGTGGGCGGCTTCTTGATTCATGTCACTCAGCGTGGCGGGTTGTGCGTACGCTGCGCAGCAACACTGCCCTTACGTACGGTAACTGTCCGCAGACTGTCCGGTCCTGTCCCGACTGTCTCGCGCGACCCCCCGGGTAGAGGGCGCTGAGGACGAACGGCACGTCGGAGGTGGGGACTCATGAGCGGCGACACGGATGAGCCAGGGTGGGAAGTCGACCCGGACGACGAATCGGGAGCGGCGGTGATCGCGGCGGTCGGCCGGCAGGTCAAGCTCCGCCGCGAGGCGAAGGGGCTGCGCGCGGCGGACTTCGGCGAGGCGATCGGCTATGGCGAGGACCTCGTCCGGAAGGTGGAGCGGGGTGACCGCATCCCGCGCCCGGAGTTCCTGGAGCGGGCGGATCAGGTGCTGGGGGCGGACGGCCTCATCTCGGCCATGAGGAAGGACGTGGAGAAGGCGCGCTACCCGAAGAAGGTCCGGGAGTTGGCGAAGCTGGAGGAGCGGGCGGTCGAGATCGGGGTGTACGGGAACCACACCATTCATGGCCTGTTGCAGATCGAGGAGTACGCGCGGGCGCTGTTCGAGATGCGGCAACCGATGTACCCGCAGGACGAGGTGGAGCGGTACGTCGCCGCGAGAATGGCTCGCCGGTCCGTCTTCGATCGGGCACCTGCCCCGGCGCTCAACTTCGTCCAGGAAGAGAGTGCCCTGCGGCGTCCGACCGGAGGCACAATGGTCTGGCGTCGTCAGCTTCAACACATACTGGAAATGTGCCACTTGCATCGCAACGTCGCGTTCCAAGTGATGCCGACCAACCGCGAGATCCACTCTGGTTTGGACGGCGGGATCGAACTGCTGAAGTTCGGTGACGGGACGGCAGTGGGGCGCTCAGAGGGAGCATTCGGAGGGCGCCCGGTCTCCGATCCGAGGCAACTCCGGATCCTTGAACTGCGCTATGGAATGATCCGGGCCCAGGCTCTCACTCCAGGGGAGTCGCTGGCCTTCGTCGAGCAACTGCTGGGAGAGCGATGATCCGCAAGACCGAGCTGGAGTGGTTCAAGAGCAGCTACAGCAGCGGTAGTGAGGGTGACTCCTGCGTCGAAGTCGCCAACACCCCCTCCCACATCCACGTCCGCGACTCCAAAGACACCACCCTCACCCCCCTCACCTTCGCCCCCACCGCCTGGGCCGACTTCATCTCAAGCACCACCCACTGACTCACCCCGCGTGGAGCATCAGCCCGATGCCCACCACCATCAACCCCGCCGCCGCGATCCTCGGGCCCCCGAAGCGCTCCTTGAAGAACAGCGCTCCGATCGCCGCGCCCACGATGATCGAGGACTCCCGCAGCGCCGCGATCGGGGCCAGGGGCGCCTTCGTCTGGGCCCAGAGGACCAGGGCGTACGCCGAGACCGACAGGGCCGCCCCGAGCACGCCCCTCGTCACGTGCGGGCGGAGCTGGGCGGCCAGGGCCGATCGCCTGCGGTACGCGGTGTACGCGGGGATCACCATGCCCTGGAGGATCATCAGCCAGGCGATGTAGCCGAGCGGCGAGCCCGACGCGCGGACGCCCACGCCGTCCACCACCGTGTACAGCGCGATCGCCAGCCCCGTTCCGCCCGCGGCCAGCAACGCCGGCCAGTCGGGGCGGTTCCCCCCGCCCCGGATGCCCCACAGCGCGAGCCCCACCAGCCCCGCGCAGGCCACGGCCACGCCGGTCAGTTGCCAGCCGTCGGGGACCTCCTGGACGAAGACCGCCGCGAGGACGGTCACCACCAGCGGGGCCGTACCCCGCGCGATGGGATACATCTGGCCGAAGTCGCCCAGCGTGAACGAGCGCATCAGCAGGGCCATGTACCCGAGGTGCAACAGCGCCGAGGCGACCAGGTACGGCCACGCCCCGGCGGCCGGCACCGGTACGAGGAACGCCGTCGCCGCCCCGAGCACCGCGCCGCCCCCCGAGATGAGGGTGAAGGACAGCAGCTGATCCTTTATGTGGTGCGCCAGCGCGTTCCAACTGGCGTGGGTGACGGCCGCGACGAGAACGGCCGCTGCGACGAGCGGGGTCACCGCGCCTTCAGCACGGAGGCCACGACGGGGCCCGCCGCGTCGCCCCCGTGACCGCCGGACTGGACGACGGCCGCCGCCGCGAGGTCGTCGGCGTAGCCGGTGAACCAGCTGTTGGAGGTGGCCTGGCCGTCGGCCTCCGCCGAGCCGGTCTTCGCGCCCTTGTCGCCGCCGACCCCCGCCATCGCCTCCGCCGCCGTGCCGTTGCCGGTCGCGGCCGCCCGCATCATTTCCCGCAGGCCCGAGGCGATGGAGCCGGGGAGCGGCTGGGCGGTGGCCAGTTCACGGTTGTCGAGGTCCCTGGGGACGATGACGGGCTGCCTGAAGCCGCCGCTCTTGGCGGTGGCGGCGATCGAGGCGACATTGAGCGCGCTCATCGTGATCTTCCCCTGGCCGATGTACGAGGCGGCGGTCTCCACGCCCGAGGACTCCGGCACGTTCCCGTCGGCGGCCGGGATGCCGGTCTGCCAGTTCTCGCCGATGCCGAAGTACTTCCGGGCGGTCTCGCCCAGGGCCGTACCGGCGATGTTCTTCGCGTTGAGGGGCTTGATCGCCTTGATGAAGGCGGTGTTGCACGAGCGGCGGAAGGAGTCCTTCAACGTCCCGTCCGGGATGGAGAAGTCCTTGAGGTTGTGGAAGGTGTACCCCTCCCACGAGACGGTCGGCGGACACTCGACCTTGGTGCCGGGCCCGGCGATGTCCTGGTCCATCATCATCGCCGCGCTCACGATCTTCATCGTGGAGCCGGGGGCCTGGGCGCCGAGGAAGGCCGTGTTGTAGCCGGCCGCCGGGCTGTTGGCGACCGCTCTGACCTCGCCCGTGGACGGCTTGACGGCCACCACCGACGCGTGCCCGTACTTCTGCACGGCCTTCTCGGCGGCCGCCTGGACTCCCGCGTCGAGCGTGGTCCTCAGCTCGCCCGGCTTCCCCTTGGCGAGCGTGAGCAGGGTGGTGTCGGCCGTGCCCTCCACCCCGCTGTCGATGTAGAGCTCGACTCCGGGGGTGCCGGTGGTCTTCGCCCCGTACTTGGTGCGCAGCTGGTCCAGGATCGGCCCGAGCGAGGGGTACTTCTCCTTCGTCAGCTCGACGCCCTTGTGGTCGACGGCCTTGATCTCCGCCGACTTCGCCTCGCCGGTCCTGAGCGTGCCGGTCTTGGTGAGCTGCGGGTGGATGACCGTCGGCTGCCAGTCGACAAGCGCCTTCCCGCTGGTCAGGCCGCGGACGACGGTCAGTGACGAGGAGTAGGTGAGCGGCTTGGACTGTCCGTTGTACGTGACGGTCGCGGCGACCGTGAACGGCACCTTGGCGCCGACCGGAGTGCCCGGGGTGATGACGGCCTTGGAGACATGGGCCGTCTCGCGGAACCCCTGGACGGCCGGTCCGGCGGCGCCGGAGTTGTTGGTGAGCGCGGCGGCCTTCTCGCTCTCGCCCGCGGCCCAAGCGGCGAGGAACTCCTCCGCGGTGGTCCTGGTCTCCTCGGCGTCCAACGGGCCGGTCTTCCTGGGTCCCTCGGCCGACCTGGTGGACGTGCCGCCGCCGCTCAATCCGTTCCAGAGGTTGTAGCCGCCGTAGCCGACGCCGCCCGCGACGACGACGAAGACTCCCCCGACAACGGCGACCTTCGCTCCGCTGCGCATCCGTTCAGTCCCTCCCCCAAGAGTTCACTTGAACGTGTTCAAGTGACTGACTGGACGCACTCTACGTGAAGTAGCGACGGCGAAGGCAGCTGTTACCTGAACGGAGCTCGGCCGGGGCTCACAGATGGCGGTGGCGGGTTCGGCAGCTGAGAATTGTCCTGGACCGACCTCCGGTCGGTCCGCGTACAACGTCGAGCAGCCGACAACCGGCAGCCGTTGCGCTGCACCGGCGGTAACCGGGACGCAGAGGAGACACCGATGGGTCAAATCTATCTTCAGCGATTCGCGTATCGGGATGGTGTGAGCAAGTCCGAACTCGACCAAGCATGGGCCGAAGCCTTCAAGGCCTTCGCTCAAGCGGGCAACTGGGGAGGAGTGGACGGGGGCGTGACGCACCACCAGACGTATGGCACAGGATGGGGTGGCTATGTGCTGATCGAAGTAGAGGATCCCGATGCCTTTGGGCGCTATCAGGCGTTCCACAACCAGACATACGGCCACGTGGTTCAGGTCACGTGGGAGCCCCTGTTCGACATGGATCGGGCGTTCGAGGAGACCATCCGGAACTCGAGATGAAAGGCGATCGGTGAGCGCTTCGGCCGCCCCCTCTTACGACGTGGTCGGCTAGACCCATGTATCGAGCCACATACGGCTCCGCCAGGAATCCATCGGAATCGCCTCGCCGGTGTACAGCGGCCAGAAATAGATGAAATTCCAGACGATGAGAAGAACGAGCACACCCGCCCCGACCGCGCCGATCGTCCGCCGCCGCTCGTCCGATCCCGGTGGCCCCACCATCGCGCCGATCATCATCGCCACCGCGAGACACAGGAACGGCACGAACACGACCGCGTAGAAAAGGAAGATGGTGCGTTCCTGATAAAGGAACCAGGGCAGCCAGCCCGCCGCGATTCCGCACGCGATCGCGCCCGCCCGCCAGTCGCGCCGGAAGAACCAGCGCCACAGCACGTACAGGACCGCGAAACACGCCGCCCACCACAACAGCGGCGTACCGATCGCCAGAACCTCCCGTGCGCACTTCTCCGTCGCGTCCACCGGGCAGCCGTCGCGGCCCGCCGCCGGGTCCTCGTAGAAGTACGACACCGGGCGGCCCAGCACGATCCAGCTCCACGGATTGGACTGGTACGTGTGACCGGACGTCAGATTGACGTGGAAGTTGTAGACCTCGGTCTCGTAGTGCCACAGGCTGCGCAGCCAGTCCGGCAGCCACGACCAGGCGCCTCCGCCGTGTCCCTTGGCCGCCCAGTCCCGGAAGTACCCCTTGTCCGAGACGATCCAGCCGGTCCAGGAGGCGATGTAGGTGAGGATCGCCACCGGGACGACCGAGACGAACGCCGGGACCAGGTCCCGCCTGAGCACCGCCGCGTAGGGACGGATCGCGCCCGCCGTCCGGCGGCCGCCCGCGTCCCACAGCACCGCCATCAGACCGAACGCGGCCATGATGTACAGCCCGTTCCACTTCGTGGCGAACGCCAGGCCCAGCATCACGCCCGCCGCGATGCGCCACGGACGCCGGCCCAGCCGCAGCGTCTCCGCGACCTCCGCGTCCGGACGCAGCACCCCGCTGTCTTCGTCGGGGTCCACCGGAAGCGCAGCCGCCAGCCGCCGCCGCGCCGCGTCACGGTCGATCAGCAGACAGCCGAACGCGCCAAGCACGAAGAACATCAGCACCAGGTCGAGCAGCGCCGTGCGGCTCATCACGAAATGCAGCCCGTCCACCGCTAGCAGCAGACCCGCCAGACAGCCGAGGAACGTCGAACGGAAGAGCCGCCGGCCGATCCGGCACAGCATCAGCACCGACAGCGTGCCGAGCACCGCCACCATGAACCGCCAGCCGAACGGATCGAATCCGAACAGCTGCTCGCCGAGCCCGATGACCCACTTGCCGACCGGTGGATGCACCACATAACCCGGCTCCACCGGCACCGGCACCGCCGAGGGGTCCGCGAGGATCGACTTGTCGACGTCCTTCGGCCAGGCACCCTCATAGCCCTGATTGACCAGCGCCCAGGCGTCCTTCGCGTAGTACGTCTCGTCGAATATCACCGCCTTCGGGCTGCCCAGGTGCCAGAACCGCAGCACCCCCGCGAGCAGCGCCACCAGCACCGGCCCGCCCCACGCGGCGATCCGCGTCAGCCGGTCCGCCAGCGCCGGGGAGACCCCGAGCAGCGACCACACCCGCCAGGACGGCCGCGTGTACGGCGGCACCAGCCGCTCCCGCAGCCCGATCTCCTTCCGCGGCGCATACCCGAATCGGCGCAGGCGCTGCTGCCACGCGGGCGGCTCTTCCCCGGCGTCTTGGCCCTGCAGAGCCTCTGGCGCAGTACTGGTCACCGCGCCATCGTAGGGAACGCGTCTGTGCGAGTCGCCTCTCCGGGCTGCGAGGATGGCTCCTGTGACAGGAACGGTGACCGGAACACTCGTACTCGCAGGGACCCCGATCGGTGAGATCGCGGACGCTCCGCCACGGCTCGCCGCCGAGCTGCAGACCGCCGACATCGTCGCCGCGGAGGACACCCGGCGGCTGCGCGGGCTGACCAGGGCGCTCGGCATCCACACCTCGGGCCGTGTCGTCTCGTACTTCGAGGGCAACGAGTCGGCCCGCACCCCCGAACTCGTCGAGGCGCTGGCCGGCGGCGCGCGGGTGCTGCTGGTCACGGACGCGGGCATGCCCTCCGTCTCCGACCCCGGCTACCGCCTCGTGGCCGCCGCCGTCGAGCGGGACATCAAGGTCACGGCCGTCCCCGGACCGTCCGCCGTGCTCACCGCGCTCGCCCTGTCCGGGCTGCCAGTGGACCGCTTCTGCTTCGAGGGCTTCCTGCCCCGCAAGGCCGGCGAGCGCCTCGGCCGGCTCCGCGAGGTGGCCGACGAGCGCCGCACCCTCGTCTACTTCGAGGCCCCCCACCGCCTCGACGACACCCTCTCCGCGATGGCCGAGGTTTTCGGCGCGTCGCGCCGCGCCGCGGTCTGCCGTGAGCTGACCAAGACGTACGAGGAAGTGAAGCGCGGCGGTCTCGGCGAGCTGGCGGCCTGGGCGGCCGAGGGCGTACGCGGCGAGATCACCGTCGTCGTGGAGGGCGCCCCCGAGACGGGCCCCGCCGAACTCGGCCCCGAGGAGCTGGTGCGCCGGGTCACCGTCCGCGAGGAGGCGGGGGAGCGCCGCAAGGAGGCCATCGCGGCGGTCGCGGCCGAGGCGGGCCTTCCCAAGCGGGAGGTCTTCGATGCCGTGGTGGCGGCAAAGAACGCGGCTCGAGAAGCCCCTGCGGAAAGTAAAGGTCTATCGTAAAAGGCAAAGCCAAGACCGTGCAGCGGGCCTTTCGGCAAGGGAACGCCAAAGAGCGTTCCATTGTTCGACCGGCGCTGATGCGCTCCCGCCGGAAAAGGCGTCCACTGGGTCAGTGGAGAGGAGCTGGCATGAGTGAGATCACCGGCACATCCGTCGGCCACGAGGCGTACGCCTTCGCTTGTATGCGCTGCGGCCATGGCTGGGAGCAGGCGTATGACATAGAGCACCACATCGACGCCTCCGGCCATGAATTCATCGTCTACAGGACGGACGGGGAACGGGTACCTTCCCCGCTCTCCAGCCCCACGTGCCTCAATTGCGGAAGCCATGTGGTCCGGATCATGCGGGCCGGCCAGGTCTCCTCCGTGCGGAACCTGATGGAGAGGGCGGCGCAGGAACCCACGCGCAAGAAGATGCCGGAGTCCCCGCCGGCCGGACCGGTCGCCCAGCAGCCCGAGTCCGTCGAACCGGCCGAGGGCGCGCCGCGCGAGCCCCACCACTGGCACCTCTCGGACCTGCTGCACCCCTTCCAGAAGAAGTAGGCCCGCCGCCGGCCCTCGTACCATCGGGCCCATGAGTTCGAAGGACGCCCCTCCGCCCCTGCCCGAGCCGCTGCCGGTGGCCGTGGCCGATTCGCACACCCACCTGGACATGCAGGCCGGCACCGTCGAGGAGGCGCTCGTCAAGGCCGCCGCGGTCGGTGTCACCACCGTCGTGCAGGTGGGGTGCGACCTGAAGGGGTCCCGCTGGGCGGCCGAGACCGCCGCCGCGTACGAGAACGTGCACGCCGCCGTCGCCCTGCACCCCAACGAAGCCCCTCGGATCGTCCTCGGGGACCCTGGGGGCACCTCCCAGCCCCCAGGGGCTGGGGGAGGCTGGTCCCGGCAGGGCGCCCGCGAGGCAGGCGGGGACGCGGCGCTCGACGACGCGCTCGCCGAGATCGACCGGCTCGCCGCCCTGCCCGAGGTCAGGGCGGTCGGCGAGACCGGCCTGGACTACTTCCGCACCGGCCCCGAGGGCATGGCCGCGCAGGAGCGCTCCTTCCGCGCGCACATCGAGATCGCCAAGCGCCACGGCAAGGCGCTTGTCATCCACGACCGCGACGCGCACGCCGATGTGCTGCGCGTCCTCGCCGACGCGGGCGCTCCCGAGCGGACCGTCTTCCACTGCTACTCCGGCGACGCCGACATGGCCCGGGTCTGCGCCGACGCCGGATACTTCATGTCCTTCGCCGGCAATGTGACCTTCAAGAACGCCCAGCCGCTGCGCGACGCCCTCGCCGCCGCCCCGCTGGACCTCGTCCTCGTGGAGACCGACGCGCCGTTCCTGACCCCCGCGCCCTACCGGGGGCGGCCCAACGCCCCGTACCTCATCCCGGTCACCGTGCGGGCGATGGCGGCCGTGCGAGGGATCGGCGAGGACGTCCTGGCCGGGGCCATCGCCACCAATACCGCCCGCGCATTCGATTACTGATGCATTACAGCGACCCTGTGTAGCCGCGCTGCTTTGGAGAGTGACCGAGGCTCCGCTAGGGTCCGGGCCTCGTGAGCACCTCGCAGGGCAGTCACCGAGCCGCACGGGGCGGGCGCCGAGCCGCCAGGACCGTCGACGCACCGCCGTCCCTCCACGAGTACGACACGCAGGAAGCGGTCCTCGTCCCGGGACAGGCGGTGGCCCCGGCCCCCGCCCCCGTGGGCGGCCGGGCCGAGGCCCGGCGGGCGGCCCGCCGCCGCAAGGCCGGTCCGGGCGGCCCCGAAGGGCTGCGCCGGATCATCCCCCAGGCCCTCGTCGTCGCCTTCCTCGCCGGCGGCACCAGCGCCTTCGTCGCCAACGACAAGGCCATCCGGCTCAGCGTCGACGGCGTCCCGCGCACCATGCACACCTTCGCCGACGACGTGGACGAACTCCTCGCCGACGAGGGCGTCGACGTCGGCGCCCACGACCTGGTCGCCCCCGGCCCGGGCGCCGCCCTCGCCAACGGAGACGAGGTCGTCGTCCGCTACGGCCGGCCCGTCACCCTCACCCTCGACGGACAGCGCCGCCGCCTGTGGACCACGGCCCGCACCGTCGACGGCGCCCTGCGCCAGCTCGGCGTCCGTGCCGAGGGCGCCTTCCTCTCGGTCTCCCGCTCGCTGGAGATCAGCCGCAAGGGCCTCACCCTCGACGTGCGCACCGAGCGCACCGTGACCTTCATGGCCGACGGCCGCGAACGCACCATCCGCACCAACGCCGCCACCGTCCGCGAGGCCGTCGAGCAGGCCGGCATCACGCTCAGCGGCCAGGACACCACGTCCGTGCCGCCCGACAGCTTCCCCCGCGACGGCCAGACCATCACCGTCATGCGGATCACCGGCACGAAGGAGATCCGCGAGGAACCCATCCCGTACGACACCGAGAAGACCCGCGATCCGTCGCTGTTCGCCGGGACCGAGGTCGTCGAGCGCCAGGGCGCGCAGGGCGTACGCCGCGTCACCTACGCCCTGCGGACCGTCAACGGCGTCAAGCAGAAGCCCAGGAAGATCGGCGAGGAGATCGTCCGTGAGCCCGTCACCCAGCGGATCAAGGTCGGCACCAGGCCGCTGCCCTCGTCCGTCGCCGGCGCCGACGGTCTGGACTGGGGCGCGCTCGCCCACTGCGAGTCGGGCGGGCGGCCCGGCGCCGTGGACTCCTCGGGGACGTACGGCGGGCTCTACCAGTTCGACCCCGGTACCTGGCGCGCCCTCGGCGGCAGCGGCGCCGCGCAGAACGCGCCCGCCGCGGAGCAGACGTTCCGGGCCAAGAAGCTCTACGTGCAGCGGGGGGCGAGTCCGTGGCCGCACTGCGGCCGTAGGCTGTACCGGTGAGCACCACTGAGTCCGACGTCCTCCTCGGCCCCGCCGACATCCGTGAACTGGCCGCGAAGCTGGGCGTACGCCCCACCAAGCAGCGCGGTCAGAACTTCGTCATCGACGCCAACACGGTCCGCCGGATCGTCCGCACCGCCGGGGTGCGCGAGGACGACGTCGTGGTGGAGGTCGGGCCCGGCCTCGGCTCACTGACCCTGGCGCTCATCGAGGCCGCCGACCGTGTCGTCGCCGTCGAGATCGACGACGTACTGGCCGGGGCCCTGCCCGCCACCATCAACGCCCGCATCCCGGCGCGCGCGGACCGCTTCTCGCTGGTCCACTCCGACGCCATGCAGGTCCAGGAGCTTCCCGGGCCGCCGCCCACCGCACTCGTCGCGAACCTGCCGTACAACGTCGCCGTGCCCGTCCTGCTGCACATGCTCGACCGCTTCCCGACCATCGAGCGGACCCTCGTCATGGTCCAGTCCGAGGTCGCCGACCGGCTCGCGGCCTCGCCCGGCAACAAGGTCTACGGCGTGCCCTCGGTCAAGGCCAACTGGTACTGCGACGTCAAGCGGGCCGGCGCGATCGGCCGCAACGTCTTCTGGCCCGCGCCGAACGTCGACTCCGGGCTCGTCTCCCTGGTGCGGCGGGCAGAGCCGGTGAAGACGACCGCGTCGAAGGCCGAGGTCTTCGCCGTCGTCGACGCCGCGTTCGCCCAGCGCCGCAAGACCCTGCGCGCCGCGCTCGCCGGCTGGGCCGGATCCCCGGCCGCCGCCGAGACCGCGCTGGTCGCCGCCGGGGTGTCCCCGCAGGCCCGCGGCGAATCCCTCACCGTGGAGGAGTTCGCCCGGATCGCGGAGGCCAAGGCGTGAGCGTCACCGTACGGGTCCCCGCCAAGGTCAACGTGCAGCTGGCGGTGGGCGGCGCCCGCCCCGACGGCTTCCACGACCTCGCCAACGTCTTCCTCGCCGTCTCCCTGTACGACGAGGTCACCGTCACGCCCGCCGAGTCGCTGACGGTCAGCTGCACCGGGCCGGACGCCGCCCAGGTCCCGCTGGACCGTACGAACCTCGCCGCGCGCGCCGCCGAACTGCTCGCCGCGCGGCACGGCATCTCCCCGGACGTCCACCTCCACATCGCCAAGGACATCCCCGTCGCCGGCGGCATGGCCGGCGGCAGCGCGGACGGCGCGGGCGCGCTGCTCGCGTGCGACGCGCTGTGGGGTCTGGACTCGACGCGCGCCGAACTCCTCGACATCTGCGCCGAACTGGGCAGCGACGTGCCGTTCAGCCTGGTCGGCGGGGCAGCCCTGGGGACCGGCCGGGGCGAGAAGCTGACGGAACTCGAGGTCGGCGGCACGTTCCACTGGGTGTTCGCGGTCGCCGACGGCGGGCTGTCGACGCCCGTCGTCTTCCGCGAGTTCGACCGGCTCACCGAAGGCGTGACGGTCCCCGCCCCCGCCGCCTCCCCGAAGCTCCTGGACGCCCTGCGCACCGGCGACGCCACCGCCCTCGCGGGCGCCCTCGGCAACGACCTCCAGCCCGCCGCGCTCTCCCTGCGGCCCTCGCTGGCGGACACCCTCGCGGCGGGCACGGAAGCGGGCGCGCTGGCCGCGCTGGTCTCCGGCTCGGGCCCGACGACGGCCTTCCTCACGAAGGACGCGGACGCCGGACGGACGGTCGCCGAGGCACTGCTCGCGTCGGGGACCTGCCGCACGGCACGGGTGGCCTCCTCCCCGGCGCCGGGCGCGCGGGTGCTCTGAGAGGGCCAGGGGCCCAGGGCGCCGGGACCCGGCCGCCCGGGACCGGGGGCTCAGCCCCAGGGCGAGGTGGGGGCCTGGCAGCCGTGCCGCTTCGCCGACCGGTCCGCGAAGCGCTGGAGCGCCGCACGCAGACCCGGGTGGTCGAGGACCAGCGACGAACTCTGGAACCGCTCGCCGCGCGTGCGGACCTCGTACACCGCCGTGTTGCCGGCGCCAGGGCACCGGGCCTTCAGCAGATAGTGGCCGTCCGGTGCCACGCCCTTCTCGGGCGGCGCGTACTTCAGGTCGAACCGCTTCTGTCCGGCGAACGGACCGTAGTACGCGCTGAAGTCGTACAGCGACGCCCCTTGCAGCCCCCTGAGCGCACAGCTCTCCACCGGCGACGGGACGGCCACGGTCTCCACCGCCGTACGGACGCCCCAGCGCCCGGCGGCCGCGGCGTCCAGGACTCCCGCGCAGGTCCCCGAGACCTGGGCCAGCGGCTTGTAGTCCCAGGTGCTCACCGAGACGCCGACGTCCTTCACCGGCTTGCCCGGCCGGGCCTCGCAGCCCGTGCGGCGCGCGTACGACGTCGTCGTCTCCGTCAGCACGGAGGCCAGCCGGTCCCGGGTCCGCGGCAGGTCGAAGTCGCCCGCGCCGATCTGTGCCTCGACCGTCGCCAGCAAGCCGTCCCCGGGCTTGGCGCCACAGTCGAGCAGCAGCGACGCGGTGGCCTTGTTCCGGTCGTCGCCGCCCTGGTCCGGGTCGAAGTCGAACGAACCGGTCCAGCCGTTGCCCAGGGGCGCGGCGCGGTAGCCGGGGTCGACGAACACCCGGGTCGCGTCTGCGGACCGGATGACCAGATTGAGCCGGAGGTTGCCGTCCTCGTCGGAGTCGGCCGCGCGTACGCGGCAGTACCAGTCGCCCTGGTGGTGCTCGCCCGAGGAGGTCAGTTCGGCGTCGTCGAACAGTGCCCGCACCTGTCCGGCCGCCAGGTCGCCGTCGCAGACCGACTCCAGCGCCCGGTCGTTGCGCCAGGCGTCATAGCCGCCCGACAGCCAGAAGAACGCGCCCGCCACGGCGACGACCGCCGCCGTCCAGCCGGCCGTCAGACGCACCCGCCGCCGACGCCAGTACCGGTCCTGGTCCCGGTCGCCGCTCACTTCCACACCTTCCCGAGGATCTTGATGTCGTGGCAGTCGGGGGACGCGTCCAGATAGCGGTCCAGGAGGGTGTCGACACGGGACGGCAAGGTGTCGCGGCCCTCGCCCGACACGCTCACCCGGTGCAGGGTCGTGCCCTGCCGGCAGGTGGCCTGCGCCCAGGCGGCTAGCTCGTAGACACGCCGGGCCTTCGGCGGCCGGCTCCTGCCCGCGGCCGCGAGCTCCGCGCCGTACTCGGTGCGCACCTCACCCACCGCCACGCCCCACCAGCTCGCGGACGACACCGCCAGCAGCTTTTCCCCGCCCGCCGGCGCCTGGGCCCCCTCCAGGCTCAGCGAGCAGCCGCGGGCCCACGGCGGTGTGCCGCCCCTGGCGCCCTTCTCCTGCGGCTTCCAGTCGCCGGAGCCCAGATACGCGGCCTTGAACCAGCGGCAGGTGGCCGGCATCCCGTCCTCGTCCTCGTCCCGGTCCTTGTCACCGGCGGGTGGCAGCTGCCGCACGTCGGCCCACCTCACCGCCGCTCCACCGCAGCCGTTCCGTTCCCGGACGTCGTCGGCGAGGGCCGCGACGGCTTCCCGCAGTGGTGCCTCGTCCACGGTGTCGTCCATGGAGACGTGCAGCGACGCGTGGACACGGAAGCTCGTCACCGGCCGGGCGTACCCGGGCAGTCCCTTCGGGCAGGGGACGGTCACCTGGGTGGTGGCCCGCTCATGCCCGAGGGCCCACTCGGGCGGGTTCTCGTACGGCGAGCTGCCCGTGATCTCGCCCACGTCCACGCCGGTCAGCGGTGCGTCGAGCACCGGCACCGCCGTCACCTCCAGCGACGGGTCCCGCTCGTCGTCGCCGGTGACGGTGCAGGCCACCAGGCCCCGCGGGCCGGGGCCGGTGCGCAGCTTCCACCACGAGTCCTCCGCCAGCACGGAACGCACCGCGTCGGGCGGCAGCACCCCGCCGCACGCTCTCGCCAGCACCTCGTCGTTGTGGTCGTCACGCAGCTCGAGGCGCACGACGACGAGCCCCGCCACCAGCGCCGCCAGGACCAGCACTCCGGTGGCCTGAGGCAACCACCGATGCCGCCGGAACCGCGCCCACACCGACTCGGCCACCCCGTGCTCCCCGCCCTCGAACGATCACCGCACGCTATCGCACGGCGTTCGGCGTCTACCCTTGGATGTCGATCCATCCCCCGGTACAGGAGTGAAATGGCCGTCAACCTGGTCAATGTCGAGGCAGTCAGCAAGGTGTACGGCACCCGTGCCCTGCTCGACGGTGTTTCCCTCGGCGTCTCCGAAGGGGACCGGATCGGCGTCGTCGGCCGCAACGGGGACGGCAAGACCACCCTCATCCGGATGCTCGCCAAACTGGAGGAGGCCGATACCGGCCGGGTCACCCACAGCGGCGGCCTGCGGCTCGGGGTCCTCACCCAGCACGACTCGCTCGATCCCACCGCCACCATCCGCCACGAGGTCATCGGCGTCATGGCCGACCACGAGTGGGCGGGCAGCGCCAAGATCCGGGACGTGCTCACCGGGCTCTTCGGCGGCCTCGACCTGCCCGGCTTCCCACAGGGCCTCGACACCGTCATCGGCCCGCTGTCCGGTGGCGAGCGGCGGCGGATCGCGCTGGCGAAGCTGCTCATCGACGACCCCGACCTGATCGTCCTCGACGAGCCCACCAACCACCTCGACGTGGAGGGCATCGCCTGGCTGGCCAAGCACCTCCAGGAGCGGCGCTCGGCGCTGGTCTGCGTCACCCACGACCGGTGGTTCCTCGACCAGGTCTGCACCCGCATGTGGGACGTGCAGCGCGGCGCCGTGCACGAGTACGAGGGCGGCTACAGCGACTACGTCTTCGCCCGCGCCGAGCGTGAGCGCATCGCCGCCACCGAGGAGACCAAGCGGCAGAACCTGATGCGCAAGGAGCTGGCCTGGCTGCGGCGCGGCGCCCCCGCCCGTACCTCCAAGCCCCGCTACCGCATCGAGGCGGCCAACGAACTGATCGCCGATGTGCCGCCGCCGCGCGACACCAGCGAGCTGATGAAGTTCGCCAACGCCCGGCTCGGCAAGACCGTCTTCGACATGGAGGACGTGACGATCCAGGCCGGGCCCAAGGTGCTGCTCAAGCACCTGACCTGGCAGCTCGGCCCGGGCGACCGCATCGGCCTCGTCGGCGTCAACGGCGCCGGCAAGACCTCCCTGCTGCGCGCCCTCGCCGACGCCGCCACCACCCGGGGCGAGGCGCAGCCGACGGCCGGGAAGGTCGTCGTCGGCAAGACCGTCCGGCTCGCCTACCTGTCCCAGGACGTCACCGAGCTGCCCCCGCAGCTGCGAGTCCTCGAGGCCGTGCAGCAGATCCGCGACCGGGTCGACCTCGGCAAGGGCCGCGAGATGACCGCGGGTCAGCTGTGCGAGCAGTTCGGCTTCGCCAAGGAGAAGCAGTGGACGCCCGTCGGTGACCTCTCCGGTGGCGAGCGGCGACGGCTCCAGCTGCTGCGGCTGCTGATGGACGAGCCGAACGTCCTCTTCCTCGACGAGCCCACCAACGACCTCGACATCGAGACCCTGACCCAGCTGGAGGACCTCCTCGACGGCTGGCCGGGCTCGATGGTGGTGATCTCCCACGACCGGTTCTTCATCGAGCGGACCACGGACAAGACGTTCGCTCTGCTCGGCGACGCGACGCTGCGGATGCTGCCGCGCGGCATCGACGAGTACCTGGAGCGCCGTCGGCGGATGATCGAGTCCGCCGTCCCGGCCTCCGCGCCCGCGCCCGCCGCGTCCGACTCCGGCAGGTCGGTGTCCGCTGCGGACGCCCGCGCCGCGAAGAAGGAATTGCAGAAGATCGAGCGGCAGCTCGACAAGGTCTCCCAGAAGGAGGCCAAGCTGCACGCCCAAATCGCCGAAAACGCCACCGACTTCGAGAAGGTCGCGAAGCTCGACGCGGAGCTGCGGGAACTCGCGGGCGAGCGGGACGAGTTGGAGATGCGCTGGCTGGAGCTGGCCGAGGACGCCTGACGGCCGTCCCGCATTGCCGTGGGGAAGGCGTGCAGAGGCAATAACAAAGGCATCACGGGCCGGTCCTCCCTTGGGAACAGGGGTGGACCGGCCACTTTTGCGCCATGGCCCGAGTGATAGAAAGAAGGCCCGCTCGACTCACGTAACACTGCGGAATCCATGTCCGATTCGCTCCTTTCCGGCGGTACGTGCGCGCCGGAATCGCGGGGGAGGCCGGTCGGTCAACGGACCGCACGAAGGGGGAAGCGCTGATGACTCAGCCACCCAGCAACCAGCCGCCCGGTTTCGGAGCTCCGCAGGATCCGCCCGCGGGCTCCCCGGCCTGGGGAGACAAGGCGCAGGGTGTTCCTCAGCCGCCCGCCCAACCGCCGCAGATGCCGCCGGCCCCGCCTCAGGCGCCGCAGATGCCACCGGTGCCGCCTCAGGCACCGCAGGCCCCTCAGGCGCCTCAGACTCCGCCGCCCGGCCCGTACGGTCAGCCGCAGCAGCCGCAGCCCGGCTACGGCTATCCCCAGCAGCCGCAGCCCGGTTACGGCTACCCGCAGCAGCCCGGCCAGCCGGCCCAGCCCGGTCCGTACGGCCAGCAGCCCGGCCCCTATGGCGGTTACCCGACCCAGCCGCAGTACCCCGGCGCCCCCACGCCTCCCGGCGGTGGCGATGGTGGAAACCCCTTCAAGGGCAAGCCCGGTGTCATCATCGGCGCGGCCGTGGCCGGACTCCTGGTCATCGGCGGCGGTACGTGGTTCGCGCTGAGCGGTGACGACGAGGGCAACAAGCCAGTCGCCAAGGAGAGCACGGCCGCGCCCCAGCCGACCGGTTCGGACTCCGTCGACACGGGCGACGGCACCGGAGGCGGCCGCGACGCCGGCGACGACCTCAACGGCGGGCGCAAGCCCGGCGAGGCGAAGGTGCTCTTCCTGACGAAGAACGACGTCGACCTGCCCCGCAACGGCGCCGAGGTGTACGGGCCCTGGGTCGTCGGCGACACGATCGTCAAGGGCATGTACAAGGAGGTCGCCGGATACTCGGTGACCGACGGCAAGAAGAAGTGGAGCGTGCCGCTCACCACCGAGATCTGCCTGGCCGCCCCGAACGCCTCGGCCGACGGAAAGATCATCATCGGGGTCAACGACGGCCCGGGTGAGAAGGCGAACTGCCGCGACATCCAGATGATCGACGCCAAGGCCGGGAAGGCGGGCTGGAAGACGCCCATCCCCAAGCGCGGCGGATTCGTCGGCCTCACCGACTACACCCTCGCCCTGAGCGGGACCACCGTCGGCGCCGCGGGCATGAACAACTCCTACGGCTTCGACCTGAACACCGGCAAGCAGCGCTGGGGTCTGCCCACCTCCGGCTGTGAGCCCTACGCCTACGCGGGCGGCGCGCAGCTGATCGCCGCCGCGAAGTGCCGTACCTCCGACGTGAACAAGGTCCAGCAGGAGATCCACGGGGTCGACCCGGTCACCGGCAAGCCGAAGTGGAAGTTCACGCTGAAGCCCCAGTGGGAGGTCGACAAGGTCTACTCCTCCAGCCCGCTGGTGGTCTCCATCCAGCAGCTCGACGACTCCAACAAGCGCACCAAGTGGGGCATCATCGCGCTCACGGACAGCGGCAAGCTGCGCTCGCAGATGCAGGGCGGCAACGACAAGTTCCGCGCCGACTGCCGCCACGACTTCATCATCCTGGGCCAGGACATCCAGGGCTGCTCCGGTGTCGCCGCCGACGCGAACACGTTCTACATGTCCACCGAGCCGACCCAGCTCACCCGGGGCACGAACGCCGTCGTCGCCTTCGACCTGAACACCGGCAAGCCGAAGTGGCGTTCCCCCGCCGGCACCGAGCGCACCATGTCGCCGCTGGGCATGGAGAACGGCAATGTCGTCGTCTACATGGCGCCCTCGTGGGACAAGGCGGGCGCGGTCGGCACGATCGCGCCGACCGGCGGTGCGCCGAAGGTCGTGCTGAAGCACCCGGAGTCGACCGTGGAGATCGAGAACGGTTTCCCCGGCGGAGCCAGGGCCGAGTACGCCGGCGGCCGCCTCTTCCTCCTCGCCACTCGGGTCAGCGGGCGCAATGACGCCGAGGAGAAGGAGACCAAGACAATGATGGCCTTCGGTAAGTGACGGTCCTTCGACTCCGATGAATCAGCCACCACAGCCGTCACCGCAGGATTCCCCGCCCCCCGCTTACGGGCCGTACGGCAGCTTCAATCCGTACGGGGGCGGGAACTCCGCGCTGCCTCCGCCACCGCCGGAGTACTCCCTGGCGGCCCCGGCGAACGCGGAGCGGGCCGACGACGCCACTCCCGTCCCGACGCCGGTGCCGATGCCGCTGCAGGGTCAGGCGCCCGTACCCGGGCCGTCACTCGTACCCGAGGCGGCACCCGCACCGGCAGCCGCCCAGGTCCTGGCGCCACAGACCGCTCCTCGTCGCCGTCGCCGGCCGCTGATCCTGATCGCCGCCGTCGTCGCGGCGGTCCTCGTCGCCGGAGGGGGCTCCTGGTACGTCCTGGGGGACACCGACGGCAAGGACGACAAGGGGGCGTCGAGCGGGAACACGGCGTCCAGGCCCAAGGCCGGGGGTGCCCCGACGCTGGACACGGCGGAGGCCGACAGGGTCAACGCCGGCCGGGTGACCGGTGACGCGAAGATGCTGTGGCTGCAGCGGGGCGGTGTGGACGTGCCGCGCACCGGCGTGGACGTGTTCGGCCCGTGGGTCGTGGGCAACACGGTCGTCACGGCGACGTACCGGACGATCACGGCGGTCTCCGCCGCGGACGGCCGGGTCAAGTGGACCCTTCCGCTCGACGCCGACATCTGCCAGGCCACACAGCAGAAGTCGGACAAGAGCCAGATCCTCGTCGCGATGCGGGAGGGCGGCGGCGCCACCGGCGACTGCCTCCTGCTGCGGATGATCGACCTGAAGAGCGGCAAGGCGGGCTGGCAGCAGAAGGCGGGCCCGGACGGGTTGGACGGCGTCGACAGCGGCCTGTCCATGGCGATCACCGGCGACACGGTCGTCGCCGGCCGCGCGGAGTTCGCCGCCGCCTACCGGCTCAGCGACGGCAAGAAGCTCTTCGGCCTGCCCCCGGGCAACTGCTCGCCGTACCGGTACGCGGGCGGGGCCAAGCTGATCGCCGTGCTGAACTGCCCCAGCGGTGCGGCCAACAGGTACCAGGAACAGCTCCAGGAGCTGGACCCGGTCACCGGCAAACCGCGCTGGACCTACCGGCTGCCCGCCTTCCATCAGGTCAAGGCGGTCTTCTCGGTGGCACCCCTGGCCGTCGCGCTCCGCGACCGTTCGGCCGACAAGGTCAGCGTCCTCGTCCTCGACGAGAAGGGTGCCAAGCGCTCCACGCTCAGCCTCAAGGGCACCTACGAGCCCGGCTGTTCGACCCTGGTCGGCGATGCGACCAACCTCCAGACCTGCCAGGTCGTGGCACGGAGCACCAGCCTCTACCTCGCCTCGGTGCCCGCCAAGGCGGGCGCCGGCAACGAGATCGTCGCCTTCAACCTCGACAGCGGCAAGATAAGGCGGCACATCGCCGCGCCGGCCGGGCGGATCATGGTCCCGCTGCGGATGTCCGAAGACGGCCTGCTGGTACGGCTGGAGCCGACGAAGGACAAGGGCGGGGCGCTGATGGTCGTCAACAGCGGGCCGCCGAAGCCGCTGCTCCAGCTCCCGGCCACCACCGCCAAGACCGAGAGCGCCCTTGACGCGCCGAGGGCGGTGTACGCCAAGGGGCGCTACATCATCGTGAACGGCAGGCTCGTCGCCGACGACGACGCCGCGGAGTTGAAGAGGGAGACGATGATGGCCTTCGGCAAGTGACCGCGTCCCGGGCTCTCTCCCACCCGCCCTCCTCTCTTCTTCCTTCCTCATCCGAGACTTCAGAGACTTCAGAGGTACGCACGCCATGACGCAGCCGCCCCCACCGCCGAACCAGCCGCCCGGTCCGCCGCCGAACCAGCCTCCGGGTCCGCCCCCGCAGGGCGGCTTCGGCACGCCCCAGGACCCGCCGCCCGGCGGTTTCGGCGCCCCCACCCCGCCGCCCGCGGACCAGGCGCCGTACGGCTACCCCCAGACGCCGCCGCCCGGCCAGCAGCCCTACGGCTATCCGCAGACCCCGCCGCCCGGCCAGCCTTCCGGCCAGGCCCCGGGCCAGCCGCCCCAGTACGGCTACCCGCCCCAGCAGCCGCAGTACGGCTATCCGCCGCAGCAGGGCCAGTACCAGCAGCCGGCAACGACGCAGTACCCCTACCCGGGCGCTCCCGCCGGCGGCAAGAAGCTGTCCACGCAGATGCAGATCATCATCGCGGCGGTCGTCGCCGTCGTCCTGATCGCCGGCGGCGGCATCTGGTACGCGGCCTCCGGCGGTGACGAGGGCAAGAAGAACGACGCCAACGGCACCTCCGGCTCCACCGACGGCGGCGCCAAGGGCGGTAACGGCCTCGGCGGCAACGGCAAGGAGAAGGTGCCCTCCGACACCCAGGCCAAGGTCGCCTTCCAGCTGCCCCAGCCGAAGGTCACCGACATCACCGATGTCGGGGGCTCCTGGATCACCGAGAAGGCGTACGTGAAGACGAACGTCAACTCGATCGTCGGCCACGACCTGGCCAAGGGCACGCCCCTGTGGACGCTCGCGCTGCCCGGCCAGGTGTGCGCCACCTCGCGGCACGTCTCCAAGGACAACAAGACCGCGATCGTCTTCGAGGCCACCAAGCGGGTCCCGCCGAAGAACTACCAGCCGTGCACCGAGGTCGGCGTCATCGACCTGCTCACCGGCAAGCTGCTCTGGAGCAAGTCCCTGACCAGCCCGCAGTCCGGCGACGACAAGGTGCGCTTCAGCGAGGTCACGCTGAGCGGCACCACGGTCGCGGCCGGCGGCACGGACGGCGGCGCCGCGTTCGACCTGGCCACCGGCGCCCCGCGCTGGAAGCCCCAGGCGAACGCCGAGAACTGCTACGACATGGGCTATGGCGGCGGCGAGGCTCTCGTCGCGGCGCGCAAGTGCGGTCCGTACGACAGCCAGTACGTCACCATCCAGAGCCTCAACCCGATGACCGGCGCACCGGTGTCCCAGTACAAGATGCCCACGGGCGTGAAGTACGCGGCCATCGTCTCCACCAAGCCCCTGGTGGTGGCCGCCGACGTCGGTGACACCGCCGGCGACGGCAGCGGCATCTCGGACTTCTTCTCCATCGACGAGAAGACCGGCAAGCTGAAGGCGAAGATCTCGGCCCCCGGCGACCGCTACGCGGCGCGCTGCCGTTCGACCGAGGTCGAGACGTGCTCCAAGGTCGTCGTCGGCAACGGGCGGATCTACCTGCCCACCGAGGACCACGAGGGCTCCGGCGAATACGGCGACACCAACGAGATCGTGTCGTTCGACCTCGCCACCGGCAAGCCGACCACCGACAAGGCCGACGCGGGCGACCGCTACTCGATGTTCCCGCTGCGCATGGACGGCGGCAACATCATCGCGTACAAGACCCCGCCCTACGACAAGGGCGGCCAGATCGTCTCCATCGACGGCGGCACCTTCAAGCAGACGACCCTGCTGGAGAACCCCTCCGAGGCGTCCGTGCGCAAGGCGGAGACCAGCTTCTCGGTGGACTACGCCGAGATCCTCTACGGCAACGGCCGGCTGTTCATGTCGGAGACGATGATCAGCAAGCCCCGCGAGTCGACCCTGGGCGACAAGGAATACCTGGTGCTCTCCTACAGCACCAGCTGACAGCGGTGACGTACCCGGCCCGGTGCATCGGGATGAATCGATGCGCCGGGCCGCACGTGTTTGCAACTGGCCCTGATTGGCGAAGAATTCGGCATTCTGGGGGGCTTGTGGCACGTAAGGGGCGCGCGGCGTCGAACAAGCGTGTAGCTTGCCGGGTCAACAGGGCTGGGGGGCCGGGGGGCCGACTCCAGGGGGATTGGGGGGTTGCTCGATGGGCGTGCGGCTCATGGTGGTCGACGACCACCGACTGCTCGCCGAGGCGCTCGCCTCGGCACTGAAGTTGCGCGGGCACCGGGTGCTCGCGGCGGCGGCTCCCACGGCGGGCGTGGCCGACCTGGTGGTGAGCAGGGCGCCCGAGGTGTGCCTGCTCGGCACGGCGACCCCCGCCCAGTCCGGTGTGTTCGACCCCATCGTCCGGATCAAGCGCGAGCGGCCGCAGGTGGCCGTGGTGGTGCTCGGTCCGGTGCCGAGCCCGCGCGGGATCGCGGCGGCCTTCGCGGCCGGCGCGTCCGGTTACGTACGCCATGACGAGCGGATCGAGGGCGTCGAGCGCGCCATGATCAAGGCGCGGGCGGGGGAGACGGCGGTCGCGCCGCAGCTGCTCCAGGGCGCTTTCACCGAGCTGCTCAACCCGGCGGCGCAGCCGGACGACGAGGGGCAGCGACTGCTGGCCATGCTCACTCCGCGCGAGGTGGAGGTCCTGGTCCGGGTCGCCGAGGGCGAGGACACCCGGCTGATCGCGGCGGGCATGGGCATCGCGCCGAGTACGGCCCGTACGCATGTGCAGCGCGTGCTCATGAAGCTGGGTGTGGGGTCGCGGCTGGAGGCGGCCGCGCTGGCCGCACGGACCGGCCTGCTGGACCGCGCGCAGAGGTCCTGACCCTCCTTCCGGTCTCCCCGTGGCGTTCCCCGGTGTGCTCTGTTGACTGTCGATGTTTGATTGTGGTTCTTTGTGTGTGGTTCTGTTGAGTGCCGCGCGGAGGTGCCCCATGAAGAAGACCGTGACCAAGCTCGCCGACGGTCGCGAGCTCATCTACTACGACTCCGGCGACGGCTCCGCCCGCGACTGCGCCGACCAGCGGCCCCTCGGACCCGTCGCCACCACCTCGGAGATCCGCCTCGACGACCTCCTCGGTGATCACGTCGCCATCGCCTCGCACCGCCAGGGCCGCACCTACCACCCGCCGGCCGACGAGTGCCCCCTGTGCCCCTCCCGGGGCGGCCGCCACAGCGAGATCCCGGACAGCGACTACGACGTCGTCGTCTTCGAGAACCGCTTCCCCTCCCTCGCCGGTGACTCCGGCCGGTGCGAGGTCGTCTGCTTCACCTCCGACCACGACGCCTCGTTCGCCGACCTCGGGGAGGAGCGGGCCGCGCTGGTCCTCGCGGCCTGGACCGACCGCACCGCCGAACTCGCCGGTCTCCCGCCGGTCGAGCAGGTCTTCTGCTTCGAGAACCGCGGCGCCGAGATCGGTGTCACCCTCGGCCATCCGCACGGCCAGATCTACGGCTATCCCTTCACCACGCCCCGCACCGCCCGGATGCTGCGCTCGGCCGCCGAGCACCGCGCCGCCACCGGCCGCAACCTCTTCGACGACGTGGTCGCGCGCGAACGCGCCGACTCCGTCCGGGTGGTGCTGGAGGGCGAGCACTGGATCGCGTTCGTGCCGTACGCGGCCCGCTGGCCGTACGAGGTCCACCTGCACCCCAGGCACCGGGTACCCGACCTGCGCGCCCTGGGCGAGGGAGCCCGCACAGAGTTCCCACAGATCTATCTGGAACTCTTGAGACGCTTCGACCGGATCTTCGGCACGGACGAGCCGCCGACCCCGTACATCGCCGCCTGGCACCAGGCGCCGTTCCACCACGGGCAGCGCGACGAGTTCGGGCTCCACCTGGAGCTTTTCACCATCCGACGCACGTCCGGCAAGCTGAAGTACCTCGCGGGTTCCGAGTCCGGCATGAGCGTGTTCATCAACGACGTGCCGCCGGAGGCCGCGGCCCGGAGACTGCGAGAGGTGGCGACCAAGTGAGCAAGGCTGTGTCTTCCCGGTACCTGGTGACGGGCGGGGCGGGGTACGTGGGCAGTGTGGTGGCCGCGCACCTGCTGGAGGCGGGCCACGAGGTGACCGTCCTCGACGACCTCTCCACCGGTTTCCGCGAAGGGGTCCCGGCGGGCGCCGAGTTCATCGAGGGCCGCGTCCAGGACGCGGCGAAGTGGCTGGACGCCTCGTACGACGCGGTGCTCCACTTCGCGGCCTTCTCGCAGGTCGGCGAGTCCGTCGTGGACCCGGAGAAGTATTGGGTGAACAACGTCGGCGGTACCACCGCCCTGCTCGCCGCGATGCGGGGCGCCGGCGTGCGCCGACTCGTGTTCTCCTCCACCGCCGCGACCTACGGGGAGCCGGTCTCCGTCCCCATCACCGAGAGCGACCCCACGGCGCCCACCAACCCGTACGGCGCCACCAAACTCGCCGTCGACCACATGATCTCCGGCGAGGCGGCCGCACACGGTCTCGCCGCCGCGTCCCTGCGGTACTTCAACGTGGCGGGGGCCTACGGCGGCCAGGGCGAACGTCACGACCCCGAGTCGCACCTCATCCCGCTCGTCCTCCAAGTCGCCCTCGGCCGGCGCGCGGCGATCTCCGTGTACGGCGACGACTACCCGACCCCCGACGGCACCTGCGTACGCGACTACATCCATGTCGCCGACCTCGCCGAGGCGCATCTGCTCGCCCTGGACGCGGTCGCGCCCGGCGAGCACCTGATCTGCAACCTCGGCAACGGCAACGGCTTCTCTGTCCGTGAGGTGATCGAGACCGTCCGCCGGGTGACCGGCCACCCCGTCCCGGAGGTCCTCGCCGGGCGGCGGGCCGGCGACCCGGCGGTCCTGGTCGCCTCCGCCGACACCGCGCGCGAACGGCTCGGCTGGACCCCCTCCCGCCCGGACCTCGCCGCCATCGTGGCCGACGCCTGGGCCTTCGCGAGAGAGCGGGAGCGCGGCTGATGGGGGTGGCGGAGGACTTCACCGCGCTGTACGGGGCCGCGCCCGAGGGCGTCTGGGCGGCCCCCGGCCGGGTCAACCTGATCGGCGAGTACACCGACTTCAACGATGGGTTCGTGCTGCCGCTCGCGCTGCCGCACACCGCCGTCGCCGCGGTCTCACGGCGCACGGACGGCGTGCTGCGGGTCCACTCGGCCGACGTGGACCAGGGCGTGGTCCAGCTGGCCGCCGGCGCCCTCACCCCGGGCGGCGACACCGGCTGGGCGGCGTACCCGGCGGGCGTCCTCTGGGCGCTGCGGGAGGCCGGGCACCCGGTCACCGGCGCGGACATCCACCTCTCCTCGACCGTTCCCACCGGCGCGGGTCTGTCCTCGTCGGCGGCGCTCGAGGTCGTCACCGCCCTCGCCCTGGACGAGCTGTACGGGCTGGGGCTCTCCCGCCCGGAGCTCGCGGTCCTCGCGCAGCGCGCCGAGAACGCCTTCGTGGGGGTGCCCTGCGGGGTGATGGACCAGATGGCCTCGGCCTGTTGCGTCGAGGGCCACGCCCTCCATCTCGACACCCGTGACCTGTCCTGGCGACAGGTGCCGTTCGACCTTGAGGCCCAGGGGCTCGCCCTGCTGGTCGTCGACACCCGGGTGAAGCACGCGCTCGGCGACGGCGCGTACGCCGAGCGGCGCGCCGGATGCGAAGCGGGTGCGCGGGCGCTCGGCGTGCGCACGCTGCGCGACGTGGATCCCGTGCAACTGCCGGGGGCCCTCGACCGCTTGTCCGTCGTGGCGGGGGAGGAGGTCGCGCGGTACGTCAGGCATGTGGTCGGGGACAACCAGCGGGTCGAGCGGACGATCGCGTTGCTGGAGGCCGGCGAGGTCCGCGCGGTGGGTCCCGTGCTCACCGAGGGCCACGCCTCCCTCCGCGACGATCTGCGGGTCTCCTGCCCCGAGCTGGACCTGGCGGTCGCCGCCGCCAACGGCGCCGGGGCGCTGGGCGCCCGGATGACCGGCGGCGGTTTCGGCGGCTCCGCGGTCGTCCTCACCGAGGCGGACGGGGCACCGGCGGTCACCGAGGCCGTCGAGAAGGCCTTCGCCGCCGCCGGGCACACCGCCCCGCGGATCTTCCCGGCGACCCCGTCGGCGGGCGCGCGCCGCCTTTGAAAACGGTGGCTCCTGTGGGCTTTTGCCGACCTCCGGCCCAGAGGGCACACAACCCACACCGCGGGCGGTCAGTTCTGCGATTCGGCTTCCGTCGCAGCCCCCCGCCCGTACTCTGATGCTCAGCGCCGGTGGGGGCCGGTGCTGATCAGGGGGCGAGACAGCCGGGTACGACGCCTGGGGCGGGGTAACTGTCACTGCACGGCGGCGGCCGTGCGACCGATGGGTCCCACATTCTCCGGGCGCCGTACCCGTGCCGGTCAGTTCCTCGACACTTGGGGGTGTCAGTGGTCCGTATCCGGGTTCTGGTGGTGGACGATCACCGCATCTTCGCCGAGTCTCTCGCCGCGGCTCTCGCGGCCGAGCCCGACGTGGACGTCGCGGCGGCCGGCAGCGGCCCGGCCGCGCTGCGCTGTCTGGAGCGGGCGGCCGCCGACGGCCGCCGATTCGATGTGATGCTGGTCGACGCCGACCTGGGGGCGGTGGCCGCTCCCGCCGTGGCCCGTGCGGTCCCCGACGGCGCGGAGGCCGCCGTCGACGGCATTTCGCTGGTGGCCGGGGTCCGTTCGGGCCAGCCCCAGGTTCGTACGGTCGTCCTGGCGGAGAAGGACGATCCTCGCCGGGCCGCCCTCGCTCTCCAGGCCGGGGCGTCGGGCTGGGTCGCCAAGGACTGCTCGCTGCAGCGGCTGCTCGCGGTGATCCGGGGCGTCCTGCGCGACGAGACGCATCTGCCGCCCGCCCTGCTCACCGGCGTGCTGCGGGAGCTGACGGCGGCCCGCAAGCACCGCACCGACAGTGAGCGGCTCGTCGAGTCGCTGACCCCGCGCGAGCGCGAGGTGCTGAGGTGCATGGTCGCGGGTTTGGGCCGCAAGGCGGTCGCTGAGCGGCTGTTCCTCTCCCCGCATACCGTCCGTACGCATATGCAGAACGTGCTCGGGAAGCTCGGGGTGCACTCGACCCTGGCGGCGGTCGCGCTGGCCCGGCGGGCCGGGGTCGGCCCCGCCGAACTAGCCGGGAATGTTGTCGAACGGGGCGGTCAACTGGCGTAGCAATCCGGCCAGTTCGCCGCGCTGCGCGCGGGACAGCTCGCCCAGGATCGCCCGCTCCTGGGCGAGCAGCCCGGCGAGCGCCTGATCGGCCCGGTCGCGGCCCTCGGGGGTGAGGCGGACCAGCACGCCGCGGCGGTCGCTGGGGTCGGGCAGCCGCTCGACGAGGCCCTTCTTGGCGAGCCGGTCGATGCGGTTGGTCATCGTGCCGGAGGTGACCAGTGTCTGGGTGAGCAACTGGCCGGGGGAGAGCTGGTAGGGGGCGCCGGCGCGGCGCAGCGACGTGAGGACGTCGAACTCCCAGGGCTCCAGATTGTGCTCGGAGAAGGCGAGCCGACGGGCCCGGTCGAGATGTCGGGCCAGCCGTGAGACACGGCTGAGTACCTCGAGTGGTTCCACGTCGAGGTCGGGGCGCTCGCGGCGCCATGCAGCGACCAGACGGTCGACCTCGTCCTCCATGTCGATCAGTGTAGAGGGTCCCTCGACATGAAGTCTCTTGACGTCAAGATATATTCCGCTGGACTATTGGGCATGACCGGGCCGGAACCCCGTTCCGCTTCGTTGTTCCGTTCCAGCAAGGGGGCTCGAACATGCATTCCGCACCAACCTGGGATCCACAGCAGTACCTTCGGCACTCCGGCCATCGCACCCGGCCCTTTCTCGATCTCCTCACCCGGATACCCGACCTGCCCACGGGCGGCCGGCCCGCACGGATCGCCGACCTCGGCTGCGGACCCGGCAATGTGACGGCGCTGCTGGCCGAACGCTGGCCGGACGCGCGGATCACCGGTTTCGACTTGTCACCCGAGATGCTCGAACAGGCCGAGAAGCACTACGCGGGAACCACCGCGGGCGGCGGATGGCTGGATTTCCGCCCCGCCGACGCGGCGCACTGGACCCCCGACGAGCCCTACGACCTGATCGTCTCCAACGCCGCCCTCCAATGGGTGCCCAACCATCCGGAGTCCTTCCCCGCCTGGCTCGACGGCCTCACACCCGGCGGCACGCTCGCCTTCCAGGTCCCCGGCAACTTCACCTCGCCCAGCCACGCCCTGCTCGGCGAACTCTGCGACACCCCGTACTGGCGCCCCCGCGTCGGCGACCACGGCAGACGGTTCGTCCATGTCCTGGACCCGGCCGACTACCTGATCCGGCTCACCGACCTCGGCTGCGCGACCGACGTCTGGGAGACCACCTATTCCCAACTGCTGACCGGCGAGGACCCGGTCCTCGACTGGGTGAAGGGCACGGCCCTGCGGCCGGTCCTCACGGCCCTGGAGGGCGATGACGAGGCCATCGAGGCGTTCCTCACCCAATACCGCCGGCTGCTCCGCGAGGCCTACCCGCCCGGCCCCCACGGCACGATCTTCCCGTTCCGGCGGGTCTTCGCCATCGCACGGAAACCCGTCTGACCGGCGAGCGCATTGCGAAACCGCGGCCCGGGACGCCCACGCCGACGTGGCGCCCCGGGCCGCGGCCCGTCCCGGGAGACCCGGCTCAGCTCTTGCGGTGCCCTATCAGCCGCGGCTTCTGCTCCAGTCCGTCCAGGCCGTGCCACGCCAGGTTCACCAGATGCGCCGCGACCTCCGCCTTCTTCGGCTTGCGGACGTCCAGCCACCACTGGCCCGTCAGGGCCACGCTGCCCACCAGCGCCTGCGCGTACAGCGGCGCCAGCTTCGGGTCGAAACCCCGGGCCTTGAACTCCAGGCCCAGAATGTCCTCGACCTGGGTCGCGATGTCGCTGATCAGCGACGCGAAGGTGCCCGTCGACTGCGCCACCGGCGAGTCGCGGACCAGGATCCGGAACCCGTCCGTGTAGCGCTCGATGTAGTCGAGGAGTGCGAAGGCGGCCTGCTCCAGAAGCTCCCGGGGATGGCCCGCCGTCAGCGCGCCCGTCACCATGTCGAGGAGCTGGCGCATCTCCCGGTCGACCACGACCGCGTACAGGCCCTCCTTACCGCCGAAGTGCTCGTACACCACCGGTTTCGACACCCCGGCCTTCGCCGCGATCTCCTCCACCGACGTGCCCTCGAAGCCCTTCGCGGCGAAGAGCGTGCGGCCGATGTCCAGCAGTTGCTCACGGCGCTCGGCGCCCGTCATCCGCACCCGGCGGCCACGCCGGGGCTTGTCGGTGCTGTTCGTGCTGCCGTCGATCGCCACGTCGTCAATCATGCCGCGTTCGCGGGCTCGTCCTGGCGTCGGGCTTCGATCCTGGACGCGTTCGGCCAGCGCACGTCATAGGCCCAGCCCAGCTTCTCGAACCAGCGGATCAGCCGGGCGCTGGAGTCCAGCTGGCCGCGCATCACCCCGTGCCGCGCCGACGTCGGGTCGGCGTGGTGCAGGTTGTGCCACGACTCCCCGCAGGACAGCACGGCCAGCCACCACACGTTGCCCGAGCGGTCCCGGGACTTGAAGGGGCGCTTGCCGACCGCGTGGCAGATCGAGTTGATCGACCAGGTGACGTGGTGCAGCAGCGCGACCCGTACCAGCGAGCCCCAGAAGAAGGCCGTGAACGCCCCCCACCAGGACATCGTGACCAGCCCGCCCACCAGCGGCGGGATCGCGAGCGACAGGATCGTCCAGAAGATGAAGTCACGGGAGATGCGACGGATCGCCGGGTCCTTGATCAGATCCGGTGCGTACTTGGCCTGCGGGGTGCGCTCCTCGTCGAACATCCACGCGATGTGGGCCCACCACAGGCCCTTGATCAGCGCCGGTACGGTCTCGCCGAACCGCCACGGCGAGTGCGGGTCGCCCTCCGCGTCGGAGAACTTGTGGTGCTTGCGGTGGTCGGCCACCCAGCGCACCAGCGGCCCCTCCACCGCCAGCGAGCCCATGATCGCCAGCGCGATCCGCAGCGGGCGCTTCGCCTTGAAGGAGCCATGGGTGAAGTACCGGTGGAAACCGATCGTGATGCCGTGGCAGCCGATGTAGTACATCGCCACCAGCAGGCCCAGATCCAGCCAGCTCACGCCGCCCCAGCTCCAGGCCAGCGGCACCGCCGCGACCAGAGCGAGAAAGGGCACCGTGATGAACAGCAGCAGCGTGATCTGTTCGATCGAACGCTTCTTGTCCCCGCCGAGCGTGGCGGGGGGCAGATCCGGGGCGGGTTCCAGCACGTCGGGGCCTGTGGTCATGGTGTCCCCTGAGGGTGAAGGGAGAAAAGGAAGGCGTGGCTACGCTCCCGTAACCTACGGCGACGTAAGTATGGCAGCGCCGGGGCCCGCGGCAAGAGGGCCATGGACGGCGTCACGAAAATGGACACCTATCCTGGGTGCGTCGGACAGCGCGGTCCGCAAGCCTCCAGTACCCCTCCAGACGTGCTCAAACACTGCAAGGAGCCGCACCTGTGAGCAGTGCCGACCAGACCCCTTCAGCCAGCGCCGAGCTGCGATCCGATATCCGCCGACTGGGCGATCTGCTGGGCGAGACCCTCGTCCGGCAGGAGGGCCCCGAGCTTCTCGACCTCGTCGAGAAGGTCCGCAGGCTCACCCGTGAGGACGGCGAGGCCGCCGCCGAGCTGCTCGGCGACACCGACCTGGAGACCGCCGCCCGCCTGGTGCGCGCCTTCTCCACCTACTTCCACCTGGCGAACGTCACCGAGCAGGTCCACCGGGGCCGCGAGATGCGCGAGAAGCGCGCCGCCGAGGGCGGGCTGCTGGCCAGGACCGCCGACATGCTCAAGGACGGCGACCCCGAGCACGTACGCGAGACGGTCAGGAACCTCAACGTCCGGCCCGTCTTCACCGCGCACCCCACCGAGGCTGCCCGGCGCTCCGTGCTGAACAAGCTCCGCCGCATCGCCGAGCTCCTCGAAACCCCGGTCATCGCCGCCGACCGGCGCCGCCACGACCTGCGGCTCGCGGAGAACATCGACCTCATCTGGCAGACCGACGAACTGCGCGTCGTCCGGCCCGAGCCCTCCGACGAGGCCCGCAACGCCATCTACTACCTGGACGAGCTGCACGCCGGCGCCGTCGGCGACGTCCTGGAGGACCTCGCCGCCGAGCTGGAGCGCGTCGGCATCGAGCTGCCCGCCGGCACCCGCCCGCTCACGTTCGGCACCTGGATCGGCGGCGACCGCGACGGCAACCCCAACGTCACCCCCCAGGTGACCTGGGACGTCCTGATCCTCCAGCACGAGCACGGCATCACCGACGCCATCGAGGTCATCGACTACCTGCGCGGACTGCTCTCCAACTCCATCCGCTACGCGGGCGCCACCGACGAGCTCCTGACCTCCCTCCAGGCCGACCTGGAGCGGCTCCCGGAGATCAGCCCCCGCTACAAGCGCCTCAACGCCGAGGAGCCCTACCGCCTCAAGGCCACGTGCGTGCGGCAGAAGCTCGTCAACACCCGCGAGCGCCTCGCCAAGGGCACCCCCCACGAGGCCGGCCGCGACTACCTCGGCACCGCCGAGCTCGTCCACGACCTCACCCTGATGCAGACCTCGCTGCGCGAGCACCGCGGCGGGCTCTTCGCCGACGGCCGCATGGACCGGGTCATCCGCACCCTGTCCGCCTTCGGCCTCCAGCTCGCCACCATGGACGTACGCGAACACGCCGACGCCCACCACCACGCCCTCGGCCAGCTGTTCGACCGGCTCGGCGAGGAGTCGTGGCGGTACACCGACATGCCCCGCGACTACCGGCAGAAGCTCCTCGCCAAGGAGCTGCGCTCACGCCGGCCGCTCGCCCCGACGCCCGCGCCCCTCGACGCGGCCGGGCAGAAGACCCTCGGCGTCTTCCACACGATCAAGGAAGCCTTCGAGCGGTTCGGCCCCGAGGTCATCGAGTCGTACATCATCTCGATGTGCCAGGGCGCCGACGACGTCTTCGCGGCGGCGGTCCTGGCCCGCGAGGCCGGCCTGATCGACCTGCACGGCGGCTGGGCCAAGATCGGCATCGTCCCGCTCCTGGAGACCACCGACGAGCTCAAGGCCGCCGACGTCATCCTCGACGGCATGCTCGCCGACCCCTCCTACCGGCGCCTCGTCTCCCTGCGCGGTGACGTCCAGGAGGTCATGCTCGGCTACTCCGACTCCTCCAAGTTCGGCGGCATCACCACCTCCCAGTGGGAGATCCACCGCGCCCAGCGCAGGCTCCGCGACGTCGCCCACCGCTACGGCGTACGGCTGCGGCTCTTCCACGGCCGCGGCGGCACCGTCGGCCGCGGCGGCGGCCCCTCGCACAACGCGATCCTCGCCCAGCCCTGGGGCACCCTGGAGGGCGAGATCAAGGTGACCGAGCAGGGCGAGGTCATCTCCGACAAGTACCTGATCCCCTCGCTCGCCCGCGAGAACCTGGAACTCACCGTCGCGGCGACCCTCCAGGCCTCCGCCCTGCACACCTCCCCGAGGCAGTCCAGCGACGCGCTGGCCCGCTGGGACGCGGCCATGGACACCGTCTCCGACGCCGCGCACTCCGCGTACCGCAGGCTCGTCGAGGACCCCGACCTTCCCGCGTACTTCTTCGCCTCCACCCCCGTCGACCAGCTCGCCGACCTCCACCTGGGCTCCCGGCCCTCCCGCCGGCCCGACTCGGGCGCGGGCCTGGACGGCCTGCGGGCCATCCCGTGGGTCTTCGGCTGGACGCAGTCGCGGCAGATCGTCCCGGGCTGGTACGGCGTCGGCTCCGGCCTCAAGGCGCTGCGCGAGGCCGGCCTCGACCCGGTGCTGGACGAGATGAGCCGGCAGTGGCACTTCTTCCGCAACTTCCTCTCCAACGTCGAGATGACGCTGGCCAAGACGGACCTGCGGATCGCCCGCCACTACGTCGACACCCTCGTCCCGGAGAACCTCAAGCACGTCTTCGCCACCATCGAGGCCGAGCACGAGCTGACCGTCTCCGAAGTCCTGAAGATCACCGGCGGAAAGCAGCTCCTGGACTCCAACCCGGCGCTCCAGCAGACCTTCGCCATCCGTGACGCCTACCTGGACCCGATCTCCTACCTCCAGGTGGCGCTCCTGGCCCGTCAGCGCAAGGCCGCCGAGGCCGGCGAGCAGCCCGACCCGCTGCTGGCGCGGGCGCTGCTGCTGACGGTGAACGGTGTCGCGGCGGGTCTGCGCAACACCGGCTGACGCCCGAAGGCTGACATGACCGTGCCCCCGCCGGACTTCCGGCGGGGGCACGGTCATTCATTCCCGGGGGCTCGGTCCGTCGAGCCTCAGTGCTGCTGGGCCTTGCGGCGGCGCATCACCAGGAAGCCACCGGCCGCGGCCAGGGCCACCGCCACCGCCGCCATCGCGCCGACGGGCGCGCTGCTGCCGGTCTCGGCCAGGTCACCCTCGCCCTTGCCGCCCTGCTCCGAGGGAGCGGCCGCGGGAGCGGACGCGTTGTCGGCCGGCTTCTCCTCCGAGGGAGCCGAAGGCGCGACGGAGGGCTTCTCGACGGGCTTCTCCTCCGGCTTCTCGCCGGGCTTGCCGGGCTTGCCGGGCTCCTCACCGGGCTTGCCCGGCTTCGCCTCGTCCCCGCAGTCGGTCTTGAAGACCTTGTGCTTGGCCCGGCCGTTCTCGCCCTCGAAGTTCCAGAAGAGCTTGTACTGCCCGTCGGGCAGGGTCATGTCCGCCGTGCGGCCGTGGCCCTCGGCGTCGAGCACGAGCGAGCCGGACTTGACGGTCTCGCCCTTGTCCAGGTCGTTGTTGGCCCAGGCCTCGATGTGCCAGGCCACCTTCTGGGCCGAGTCGAAGCCGAAGCTGTCGAGGTAGAAGGAGCAGACCTTCGGTTCGTTCCTGCGAAGCTCCGCGCCGGTCGTGGCGTCATGGATCTTCACAGTGCCGTTGTCGCCCTTGGGCGTGGCATAGGCGGACGGAGCCAGCAGCAGCGAGGCGGTCACGGCGGTGACCAGAGTGCCGGCGGGAATCAGAATGCGCATGGGCAGTCCAACGTGAGAGATGAGGGATGCCGTGGGGGGCGGCTCAGCTTCTTGCGGTAACAGCAGACCGTCAACGTCGATCAATGCGCATCGGTTACTTTTACGAAGGCGTGTCCGAATGCTCCTGGATAACGATCAGATGAACGAGCCATTCCGCATCGTCGGAGCGGTAGTCGCAGCGGTAGTCGCAGCGGTAGTCAGAGCGCGAGGAACAACCCCAGCAACAGCGCCCCGCCGACCCCCGCCGCACCCCACGCGACCCGCGTCAGCCGCAGCCCACCGCCGATGACCAGCGACGCCAGCAACAGCGCACCGCCCAGCGGCAGCCACGCGTGCAACCCGCCCGCCCAGCCGGTCCGCACCGCCTCGCTCGTGCCCGGCTTCACCACGACCGCGACCGCCTCGCCCTTGCGCACGGCGACCGACCGCTCGATGACCACACCCGTACGCGCCGGGGCGCCGCCCTCGGGGACGTAGCGGCCCGTGCAGGTGTCCTCACCGCAGACGGCGACCGTCAACGTGCCGTGCTCGCGCCCCTTCGGCAGCAGCACGTGCTGCGCGGAGCTCCACGAGGCCCGGACACCCGCGAGGAGCAGCAGCAGGGCGACCAGCGCCATGGCGGCGTTGCGGGCATGGGAGAACAGGACGGTCCGCTTCATGGGGCGCGATCCTTGGCCATGGGACCACGCCTGGTCAACCGTCAGGAGTTGTACGCGGACTGCGCCCGCTCGAGCCCCTCGGTCACCAGACACTCCACCGCATCCGCCGCCCGGTCCACGAAGTAGTCCAGCTCCTTGCGCTCCGAGGACGAGAAATCCTTCAGAACGAAGTCCGCCACCTGCATCCGCCCCGGAGGCCGGCCGATACCGAACCGCAGCCTGTGATACTCCGCCCCCATCGCCTTCGTCATCGACTTCAGACCGTTGTGGCCGTTGTCCCCGCCACCCAGCTTCAGGCGCAGCACGCCGTAATCGATGTCCAGCTCGTCATGGATCGCCACGATGTTCGCCGTCGGCACCTTGTAGAAGTCCCGCAGCGACGTCACCGGACCGCCGGACAGGTTCATGTACGACATCGGCTTCGCCAGCACCACACGGCGGCTCGACGGCCCCGGCGGCCCCATCCGGCCCTCGACGACCTGCGCCTGCGCCTTCTGCGCCCGCTTGAACTTTCCGCCGATCCTCCCCGCGAGGAGGTCCGCGACCATGAACCCGACATTGTGCCGGTTCGCCGCGTACTCCGGTCCGGGGTTGCCGAGGCCGACGATCAGCCAGGGGGCGCTCGCGTCGGTCGTCATCGTGGGGCGTCTCCTCGTACGGGTCCAGGGAACGTCTGGGGGAATCGGGCGGGATGAGTGCGGGACAGGGAAACGGGGTGGCGGGCCGCAGCCCACCACCCCGTCCGCGTCAAGCAGAGCCTACGGCTCAGGCCTCCGCGCCCTCGGTCTCACCCTGGGCCTCGGCGGCCGGCTCCTCGGCCTGCGCGGCCAGGATCTGGATGACGACGGCGTCCTCGTCGGTCACCAGGGTGGTGCCGGCCGGCAGCGCGACGTCCTTCGCGTGGATGGAGGCACCGGCCTCCAGGCCCTCGATGGACACGGTGACGGACGTCGGGATGTGCGTGGCCTCGGTCTCGACGGAGAGCGTGTTCAGCACGTTCTCGACCAGGAAGCTGCCCGGGGCAAGCTCACCCTCGGTCTCGACGACGACCTCGACGGTGACCTTCTCGCCACGACGCACGAGAAGCAGGTCGACGTGCTCGAGGAAGCCCTTGATCGCGTCGCGCTGGACGGCCTTCGGGATCGCGAGCTCGGTCTTGCCCTCGATGTCCAGGGACAGCAGGACGTTCGGGGTACGCAGCGCCAGCAGCAGCTGGTGGCCCGGCAGCGTGACGTGGACGGGCTCGGTGCCGTGACCGTAGACAACGCCGGGAACCTTGTTCTCGCGGCGGATGCGGCGGGCAGCGCCCTTGCCGAACTCGGAACGAGTCTCGGCGGAGATCTTCACCTCGGACATGTGCACTCCTCGTATGCAGAAACTGATGTGGCGGTCACCCGGCCACGACTGGCCTGCTACGAAGAGCGCGTCGATAACGGACCGCCGCACCTACCGGTACGGCCTCCCTCGCCGAGCAACTTCGGCAGTCTACTCGGCACGCCCCCAGCGACCCAATCGATCACCCGAACCCGTCGGCGCCCGCCTGTCCCCGCCGGTCACGGACCTGCCGGAGGGCACGAGAAAGGGCCGCTCCCCGCCACGGGGAACGGCCCTTCCTCACGTACTACGCCCTGATCAGCCCTGCTCCTCGAAGAGGCTCGTCACCGAACCGTCCTCGAAGACCTCACGGACCGCACGCGCGATCGTCGGCGCGATCGACAGCACCGTGATCTTGTCCAGCTCCAGCGAGCCCGGGTCCGGCAGCGTGTCCGTGAACACGAACTCGCTCACCTTCGAGTTCTTCAGACGATCGGCCGCCGGGCCCGACAGCACACCGTGCGTCGCCGTCACGATGACGTCCTCGGCGCCGTGCGCGAACAGCGCGTCCGCGGCGGCGCAGATCGTGCCACCGGTGTCGATCATGTCGTCGACCAGGACACACACCCGGCCCTCGACCTCGCCCACGACCTCGTGGACCGTCACCTGGTTCGCCACGTCCTTGTCACGACGCTTGTGCACGATCGCCAGCGGCGCGTCCAGACGGTCGCACCAACGGTCCGCCACCCGCACCCGACCCGCGTCCGGAGACACGATCGTCAGCTTCGAACGGTCCACCTTCGCACCCACGTAGTCCGCGAGGACCGGCAGCGCCGACAGGTGGTCCACCGGGCCGTCGAAGAAGCCCTGGATCTGGTCCGTGTGCAGATCGACCGTGAGAATGCGGTCCGCACCCGCGGTCTTCAGCAGGTCCGCGATCAGACGGGCCGAAATCGGCTCGCGCCCACGGTGCTTCTTGTCCTGACGGGCATAGCCGTAGGACGGAATGATCACCGTGATGCTCCGGGCCGAGGCCCGCTTCAGCGCATCCAGCATGATCAGCTGTTCCATGATCCACTTGTTGATCGGAGCCGTGTGGCTCTGGATCAAGAAGCAGTCCGCACCACGAGCCGACTCCTGGAAGCGGACGTAGATCTCACCATTCGCGAAGTCGAAAGCCTTGGTCGGCACGATGCCGACACCCAGCTGATGTGCGACCTCCTCGGCCAGCTCGGGGTGGGCGCGGCCGGAGAAGAGCATCAGCTTCTTCTCGCCGGTCGTCTTGATCCCGGTCACAGCACTGTCTCCTCAGACGTGTTCCCTGGCCGCGAGTCCGTCGAGCGCGAGCCAGCCGAATTTATGTGCACGTATCACGGTACGCCGAGTTCGACGCACCGGTTTCCGGTCAGCTTTCGCCGTCGGCCACTTCAGCAGCCGTCTGAGCGGCCTGCGCAGCTGCGCTCCCCGGCCGCTTCCTGGCCACCCAGCCCTCGATATTCCGCTGCTGGCCCCGGGCCACAGCGAGCGAGCCGGGCGGCACATCCTTCGTGATCACCGAGCCCGCCGCGGTGTACGCCCCGTCCCCGATCGTGACAGGCGCCACAAACATGTTGTCCGAACCGGTGCGGCAGTGAGACCCGATGGTCGTGTGGTGCTTCGCCTCACCGTCGTAGTTCACGAACACGCTCGCAGCGCCGATGTTCGTGTACTCGCCGATCGTCGCGTCACCGACGTACGACAGATGCGGCACCTTCGTGCCCTCACCGATCGTCGCGTTCTTCATCTCCACATACGCGCCGGCCTTTGACTTCACACCCAGCTTCGTACCGGGACGCAGATAGGCGAACGGGCCCACCTGCGCGTCCGGACCGATCTCCACCGAGTCCGCCACCGTGTTGTCCACCCGCGCACCCCGGCCCACGGCCGTGTCCCGCAGCCGCGAATTCGGGCCCACCTCGGCGTCCTCCGCGATGTGCGTCGACCCAAGCAACTGCGTACCCGGATGAACCACCGCGTCCGCCTCGAACGTCACCGTCACATCCACCAGCACCGACGCCGGGTCCACGATCGTCACACCGGCCGTCATCGCCCGCTCCAGCAGCCGCGCGTTCAACAGCCCGCGCGCCTCCGCCAGCTGAACACGGTTGTTGATCCCCAGGATCTCCCGGTGATCGGCGGCGACCGACGCACCCACCCGGTGCCCCGCCTCACGCAGGATGCCGAGAACGTCCGTCAGGTACTCCTCACCCTGACTGTTGTCCGTGCGCACCTTGCCCAGCGCGTCCGCGAGCAGCAACCCGTCGAACGCGAACACACCCGAGTTGATCTCACTGATCGCCCGCTGCGCCTCGGTGGCGTCCTTGTGCTCCACGATCGCGGTGACCGCGCCGGAGTCGCTGTCACGGACGATCCGCCCGTACCCGGTCGAGTCCGGGACCTCGGCGGTCAGGACGGTGACGGCGTTCCCGTCGGCGGCGTGCGTCGCGGCGAGAGCCTTCAGCGTGTCGCCGGAGAGGAGGGGAGTGTCGCCACACACGACGACGACGGTCCCCTCGGGGGCCTGCCCCAGCTCTTCGAGGGCCATGCGCACGGCGTGACCGGTGCCGTTCTGCTCGTGCTGGACGGCGGTGCGGGTGCCGGAGTAGAAGGAGTCGAGGTGCCCCTTCACCTGCTCACGGGCGTGCCCGACGACCACGACGAGATGCTCGGGATCCAGCTCACGAGCGGCGGAGACGACGTGCCCCACGAGCGAGCGCCCGCAGATCTCGTGCAGGACCTTGGGGGTCTTCGACTTCATGCGGGTGCCCTCACCCGCTGCGAGGACGACGACGGCTGCCGGGCGATTGGCGCTCACGGGAATGCCCTTCGGCTTCGGGTGGTGGACACCCGCAGGATACCGGGGCGTTTCCGGGGGGAAACGAGCGCGGGTCCTGACCGTGGAGGTCAGGACCCGAGCTGAGCACGTGCGCTCCCGGGGGAGGACTCGAACCCCCATGATCAGAACCAAAATCTGACGTCTTGCCCTTAGACGACCCGGGATTGCCGCTATGTCCGATTCTCTCGATCGGTCACGCGGGCAGCCCCTACTATGCCGCACCACCAACCTTCGATGCGACGGTAGAGGTCCGCGCTTTGTCGCACTTGGATCACGAGGCAGCCGCGGTAGCCGTCGCCGACGTTCTTGCGGACGGTTGTCGGATTGTGTCGCTTGAGCGTTGTCTTACCGAACTGCGAGGCGTCCGCCTGAACGAGCTCGGTCCAGAAGCGTTCGGCGCCTGACACGTCGGCGTTCTCATGGATCATCACGTGATACTTGAGCCGTTCCCGGCGGACCCCTACGAGGTCGAGCCAGGCGAGGAACGTCTGGATCATCCCCGGATCGCTGTTCACGAAGGTCACCCGTTCGCGGCGTGCATGGGGCTTGTCTTTCGTTCCCTCCGCCCAGTAGAGCCCGACCCCCAGCAGGAAGAGTTCGCGTTCGGTCATTTCGCCGATCTTGGCCGCCGCGTCGAGCTTGGTCTGTTGGCGTTCCCCGTCCCGGCGCCGCAGCGTCTCCTCCCAGCCGCGCCTGGCGATCGCCGATGCCTCCTCGCGGGTCCTCGGCGGCGGCTTCGGCAGGTCCCTCACCCACAGTGAGATCGAGCTCTTCGAGCAGCCCAGCTCGATCTGGATCTGGTCGTACGTCATTCCCTGGCGCCGGAGCTCCCGCGCCTTCTCCCGGAGGTCGTCCCTCGCGTTCGGGCGCTTGGTCCACTCCGGGGCGGGCTCGCCCTTCACCAGGCGGCCCAGGATGTCGTTGTTGTCGATGTGGAGGCGATCGCGGATCTGGCGAAGGCTGAGGCCCTCCCGGCGGAGGGCCACCGCCTGCTCGCGTAAGCCCTCGAAGTCCGCGTACTTGCCCGTGGCAGATGTCATACGCACAGGCTCGTCCGGAATGCGTATGTCTGGCTCGAAAGCCCAGGCGATTCCGTAGTTCGGGGGATCAGCGCCCGTTCCGGCTGCGAAGCCCCCCGATCCGTGCTGCCGGACTCCTCGGAGACGCCGGAAAATCGCTCGCGGCCGCCCGTAGGCTGGGAGGCATGACCACAACGGGGGCTAACCAGGACGCGGCGGGCACGGCCCCCCGTGGCTGGTGGTGGGAGCGGCGGCGGAGCGCCGTGTTGGACGTGGGGCTCGGGCTGCTGTCCGCGGTGGAGTGCGCGTTGCAGGGGGTCGGCTTCGCGGGGCACTCGGGGTTGCCGGTGCCCGTGGGGGTGTTCTTCGGGTTTCTCGCCGGGGCCGTACTGGTGCTGCGGCGGCGGTGGCCGATTGTCGTCGTGCTGGTGTCGATCGCCATCACGCCGGCCGAGATGGGCTACCTGATGGGCGTCGTCGGGCTCTATACGCTCGCCGCCTCGGAGGTGCCGCGGCGGATCATCGCGGCGTTGGCGGGGATGTCGCTGGTCGCGGTGCTGATCGTGACGTTCGTGCGGTTGCGGCAGGATGTCGCGGCGGCGGATTTCGAGCCGGGCAGCTGGTACGTCCCGCTGGTGTCGGTCTTCATGTCTCTGGGCCTGAACGCTCCGCCGGTGCTTTTCGGGCTGTATATAGGGGCGCGGCGGCGGCTGATGGAGAGTCTGCGGGAGCGTGCGGACAGTCTTGAGCAGGAGCTGTCGCTGCTGGCGGACCGGGCGGAGCAGCGGGCGCAGTGGGCGCGGCAGGAGGAGCGGACGCGGATCGCGCGGGAGATGCATGACGTGGTCGCGCACCGGGTGAGTCTGATGGTGGTGCATGCGGCGGCGTTGCAGGCGGTGGCGTTGAAGGATCCGCAGAAGGCGGTGAGGAACGCGGCGCTGGTCGGTGACATGGGCCGGCAGGCGTTGACGGAGTTGCGGGAGATGCTGGGCGTGTTGCGGGAGGACGCGCCGGCTCCGGTGCCGGCTCCGGTTCCGCTGGCGGCGGTGGGTCTGGCGGCGGCCGCGGCGGCGCAGGGGGCGCTGGCAGCGGCGGAGGACGGTCCGTGTCTGGCCGAGGTCGAGGAGCTGGTGGAGCAGTCGCGGCAGGCGGGGACGGTGGTGGAGCTGGTGGTGGTCGGTGTGGCACGGGTGTATGCGCCGGAGGTGGAGCAGACGGCGTACCGGGTTGTGCAGGAGGCGTTGACGAACGTCCACAAGCATGCGGCGGGGGCGAAGGTGGTTGTCCGGCTGGCGCACCGGGAGGCGGAGGTGGCCATGCAGGTGGAGAACGGTCCGTCGGACGCGGGGGTGGCGGACGCGGGTCTGCCCAGTGGCGGTAACGGTCTGGTGGGGATGCGGGAGCGGGTGACGGCCTTGGGTGGTGTGTTCGTGTCGGGGCCGACGGACGTGGGCGGTTTCCGGGTGTCGGCGGTGTTGCCGGCCCGGGGGGTGTGAGCGGGTCCTGTGGTGTCAGGGTGAGGTCAGCCGGGTGGGCTGGGCTCCGGTGATCAGGGTGGACAGGGCGGCGTCGATGTCGTTGCCGACGTACCAGTCGCCGGTGTGGTCGAGGCTGTAGACGCGGCCTTGTTGGTCGATCGCGAGGACGGCCTGGTGGTCGCCTTCTTCTCCGAGGGGGGCGATGTCGGTGTCCAGGGCGCGGCCGAGGTCGGCGAGGGTACGGGCGAGGTGGAGTCCGGCGAGCGGGTCGAAGTGGACGGTGGCGGGGGCTATCTGCCGGCCGGGACCGGGGGCGGTGATGCGGAGGCTGCCGAATTCGGCCCAGGCTTCGACGGCGGCGGGGAAGACGCTGTGGCGGTGGCCGGCGGGTGTGAGGTGGGCGCGGAGGGTGTCGGCCCAGTGTTCGGCCTGTTTGATGTCCCAGCGGCCGGGGTGCCAGCCCGCTTCGCGCAGGGCGGCGTCGACGGCGACGGGGAAGCGGGTGGTGCTGAGGTGGTCGGGCATGGGGCGCGGTCAGCCGTTCTGGGCGGTCGGGTCGACGGGGCGCACGCCGAAGTGGGCGAGCATCGCCGTGCAGGAGCGGCAGGGGGCGGCGTAGCTGCCGTGGAGGGGGTCGCCGTCCTCGCGGATGCGGCGGGCGGTGAGTTTGGCGTGTTTGAGGGAGCGGCGGGCTTCGCCGGGGGTGAGGGGTTTGCGCTGGGCGCGTTTGCTGCGGCCGGTCTCGGTGGCGGCGAGGTGCCGGGAGAGCAGGATCGCTTCGGGGCAGCGTCCGGTGAAGCGTTCGCGCTGGCCGCTGGTGAGGGTGTCGAGGAAGTCCTGTACGAGGGGGTGCAGGGCGGGGGGCTGGTCGCCGCGGCCGGCGGTGCAGGTGAGGGTTTCGCCGCGTACGGAGAGTGCTGCTCCGACGGTGGGCAGGATGCCGTCGCGGCGTTGACGCAGTAAGGGGGCGCGGGTGGGTTCGGCGCTGCTCCAGTTGAGGCGTGGGTCGCCTGCGGCGTTGGCTCCCGCGGTGCCGCCGGTGGTCGTACCACCGGTCTGTGCTGCGTACATGGTGCTGTCGTCCCCTCTTGCGCAATCCCCCGAGTTGCGGGACCAGCCTGCCAAACGGGGTGCCCGGTGGGGAAGCGGGGGCGCTGAAACGTGTCGAGGGTGTGTCATGGGGGCGGCTGACGGTCACACGATTGTGACGGTTGGTCACGGTGGAGATGGTCCGGGTGGCCCTGTTGCGGCAGCGCATAGGCTGTGCGGAACCAGCCAGACGCAGCAGGACGCAGCAGGGGGCATCCGCCATGACAACAGGTCGGCTCGGGCACGAGGCCGCGCCACCGAACGCGGCCTACGCCGGGCAGGTCGTCAACTTCCCGGACCCGGTCAGGGCCTCCCGGCATCCCCGAGGGGTGCGGGTGGACGAGGACGGCTTTCCGGACTTCTCGCCGTACGCGCGTGCGGCGGCGGAGATCGCCGAGCCTCCGGAGGGCTTCGGCGTGGACGAGCTGCGGTTGACGGATTATGTGTCGGCGAACGCGGCGCTGGCCGCTGCCGGGCATGAGCTGTGGGACACGATTCCGCCGGTGGCGACGCCGCACGGCTGGACCTGGCATCACGTGGCCGGTTCGCGCCGTATGGAGTTGGTGCCGGTCGAGGTGAAGGCGCTGCTTCGGCATCACGCGGGAGTGGCGACGTCCGCCGTGGACCAGAACAAGCGGGGGACGCGGCCGTTGCAGGAGACGCGGCCGGCGCACTTCGGGCTGCCGAAGGGGTCGGTGTCGGTGACGGAGCAGCAGCTGCTGGGGGTGGAGGAGGATCTGGGGTATCGCCTGCCGGGTGCGTACCGCTCCTTCCTGAAGGCGGCGGGCGGGTGCGCTCCGGTGGGCGCGGCGCTGGACGCGGAGCTGGGGCTGTTGGTGGATCAGCCGTTCTTCACGGTGCGTGAGGAGGCGGCCGTCAATGACCTGGTGTACGTCAACAAGTGTCTGCGGGACCATCTGACGAAGGACTATCTGGGCGTGGGCTTCGTCCAGGGTGGGATCGTCGCGGTGAAGGTGCGGGGCGGTTCGGACGTGGGGTCGGTGTGGTTCTGCCCGTACGACGACGCGCGGGACCGGGACGGCTGGTCGGTGCAGGAGCGGGTGGAGCGGCTGCTGTTGCCGTGTGGTGAGGATTTCGACGCGTTCTTGGAGCGGCTGGCGGGTAATCCGCCGGAGCTGGAGACGGTGGCGAATCTGATGGTGGACGGCGGCTTCGCGCGTGCGGTCCCGGTGTCGGACGAATCGGACGAGGGGTGACGGTCGAATGGTGACCTTCGCGCAGGCGCAGGAGCGCGCGGAAGAGTGGGTCAACGGCGACGTTCCCGCGTATCAGCATCGTGAGGTGCGGGTGCGGGAGTTCGACCTGGGGTTCGTGGTGTGGGCGGAGGACCGTGATGGGGGCACCTCCCAGGCCGAAGGCCTGGGGGGAGGGCCGACGTCGGACGGGGGCCGGCAACGGCTGGTGATCGCCCGGGACAGTGGTGAGGCGACGCTGTGGCCGGGGTTGCCGGTGGGTGAGGTGATCCGCCGGTACGAGGAGGAGTACGGGGTGCCGCAGGAGGTGCCGGAGCCGGCGGCGGCGCCCGCGCGGGTGGATCTGAACCAGACGTCGTTCTTGCTGAGTCCGCCGGAGTGGTTGCAGGACGCGGCGGACAGGCTGGGGATTCCGGACGGGCGGGGGTCGGAGTCGCCGGCCGGTTCGTCTTCGGGTTCGTCCGCGGGCGTGCCTGTGGCCGGGTCCGCGGGGTTCTCGGGGTCCGCGGGGCCCTCCACGGGTATGCCCCCGGGTTCGTCTTCCGGCTCGGGTGTGGACGTGGCCGGCGCGAACGCGTCGCAGGCGGGCGGCAGTTCGTCCGCCGGGGCCGCGCCCTGGGAGGCCGGTTCCTCGGCGGGGACGTCGTGGCCGAGCGCCGGAGGCCAGGACGACTACGAGCCGACGGCGTCGGAGGGTGTCGCCTCCGGCGCGCCGTGGGCCGATGTGAACGCCGGTGACGACAGTGGTTCCGTTCCTCTGCCGGCGACGGTGTTCGCGCCGCCGCTCGCCGGGGCGGACGACGACGACACGCCCCCGCCGGTGGTGGGCGCGGACGCGCCGACGGCGCTGATGTCGGGCGGCAGTCAGCTTCCCCGTACGACGGTGGCCCCGGCGATGGACGTCGCGGCGGCCGTGGCGGGAAGCCCGCCGTTCCCGCAGGGCGCGCCCGCGGGCCAGGGTGCGGCGGTGCCCGGCGCCCCTGTGGGCTCCGGCGCTCCTGGTGCGCCTCACGGCCCGGGGGCTCCTGCGGCTCCCGGCAGCCCTGGTGTGCCCCATGTACCTGGCGCCCCTGCGGCCCCCGGGGCTCCCGGCGGCGCCGGTGACATCGCCGATGCCGCCACCAGTAAGGCCGCCCTTCCGCCCCGTGCTTCGCGGGGCAGCGGGGTCGGGGCCACTCCGCCTCCTCCCGGGGCGCCGGGAACGCCCGGTGCCGGACCCGCGGCGCCCGGCGCGCCGGCCGGCGGGTACGTGCCGACGCAGATGGTGGCGCAGCTGGGCCCGGACGGCCCGCAGCCGCCGGGAACGCCGACTCCGCCGCCCGGTGGGGGCGTTCACCACGCGGCGACGATGCTCGCGAGCCCGAGCGCGATGGGTGCCGGTCCCGCCACCCCGCCGCCACCCGCGCCCCCTGGTGCGCCCGGTGCCCCCGGTGCTCCTGGTGTTCCTGGTGGGGGCGCCCACCATGCCGCGACGATGCTCGCGAGCCCGAGCGCGATGGGCGCCGGTCCCGCCACCCCGCCGCCGGCTCCGCCCGCCGCGCCGGGTGTGCCCGGTGGCGGTGTGCACCACGCGGCGACGATGCTGGCCCAGCCCGGCCAGGTCGGCCCGCCGCAGCCGCCGCCCGGTGCGCCGGGCCCCATGCCGGGTCCGCCGCCCGCGTACGGCTATCCGCAGCAGCCGACCGGTCAGCCGACCGTCGGCCCCGGCTACCAGGCCGTGCTGCGCTACCGCGCGCCCGACGGTTCCGAGGCCCAGATCATCCGTCGCTCGGCGCCCGGCACTCCGCATCCGGAGTGGCAGATCCTGCATGAGCTGCGCGCCATGAACGTGCCGCCGCAGCAGGTGCTCGAGCTGCACACCGAGCTGGAGTCGTGCGAGCTGCCCGGTGGGTACTGTGCGCGGATGATCCGCGAGACATGGCCGCAGGCGCGGATCACGAATATCGCCCCGTACGGCAGGGACCACGCGGGCCGTCAGCAGGGCATGGCCCAACTCCTCACCCATCAGGGCGAGTTGCACCAGGTCGCGGACGGTCCCGCGCGGCCGGCGCCGATGCGGGCGCCGCTGCCGCACGTGCAGCCGCTGCCGCCGATTCCCCCGGAGGGGATCGCGCAGGAGCTGGCGGGCGCGTTCGGGCCGGGGATCTGCCGGTTCGACCAGCGGGCGGTGTCCCGTCAGGGGGTGCCGGAGCTGGTGGCGCTCACGCTCGTCTGGGCGGGACTGCCGGCCGACTTCGGTCCGTTCTTCTGGGCGCAGCCCGCGCAGCCGGTCGTGCCGACGCTCGCCGAGCTGGCGGCGCAGCGCCAGGTGCAGCCCGCGAGCGACGCGGGCTCGTACCTTGTCGTCGGTTCGGACTTCGGACGGGCTATCTGCGTCCAGTACGGCACCGCGCACATCGTCGCCGTGCCGGTGGAGGCGGGGCCCGGCGGCCGGCCGGTCGCGCCGCAGTTCGTGAACAGCGGACTGCCGGAGTTCACCCGCAGCCTCGCGCTGCTCGGCCGGATGTGGCGGCTGCGCTTCGGGCTCAACCCGGAGCAGGCGGGGCGCTGGACGGTCGACTTCCAGGCGCAGCTGGCGATGCTCGATCCGGCGGCGCTGTCGTCGCCGGAGAGCTGGTGGTCCGTACTCCTCGAGCAGATGTGGGACGGACTGCTCTGACCGGCCCCTTCACCGGCCCCTTCGCGTGAGGGGCGGGAGCCCGAACGCCCGAACGGCGGCGCCCGGCCTGGATCTCAGGCCGGGCGCCGCCGTTTCGGTGGGTGGGTGACGCATCCTTGACCGGAGAATGCGGGCGGAGTGCCGCGTATGGGGCGCTTGCGCTCGATCCGTCAGGAGAGGAGCGTCCGGAATGAGTTCAGGAGCACCACCGCACGGGTTCGACGTCGTGCGGGGCCGCGGCTACCGCGCCGAAGAGGTCGACCGCTTCCTCGCCCGTGTCTCCGCCGAGCGCGACGGCGCCTGGGAGCGCGCGGCGCGCCTGACCGTCCTGGCGAAGCAGATGGCGGGGGAGGCGGAGCGGCTGCGGGAGGTGGTCGGGGCGCTGGTCCCGCAGCGGTACGAGAGCCTCGGCAGCCGCGCCCAGCAGATCCTGCTGCTCGGCGAGACCGAGGCGGATGCGCTGCGGGTCACCGCGACGGAGGAGGCGCACGCGCTGCGGGACGCGGCCGAGGCGGCGGCGCGCCGGAGCCGGGAGGACGCGCGGGACCACGCGGAGACGGTCGGCGCGCGGGCCGAGGAGGAGGCGCGCCGGATCCTGCTGGAGGCTCGGGGGGAGGCGGACGCGGCGCGGGCGGCGGCGCGGGCGGAGGCGGAGGAGATCCGCGGGGAGGCGCTGGCCGTACTGGAGGACACCCGGCGCCGCACCGAGGCGCTGCTCGCCGCGCAGCGCAAGGAGCACGGGGAGCGGGTGGAGGACGTGGAGCACGAACTCGCCGAGCGCGGGGCGGCGATGGATGCCCGGCACGCGGAGCTCATCGCCCGCGCGGAGTCCGCGCTGGCGGAGGCGCAGCGGGACTTCGCCGAGCAGGAGGAGAGCGCCCGGCACGGCCAGGAGGACGCGGAGGCGCGGGCGGAGGAACTGCTGGCGGCGGCGCGGGCGCGGGAGGAACGGACCGAGCGGGAGACGGAGCGTCTGCTGCGTGAGCACGACGGACTGCGCGAGGAGGTCCGGGCGCACATGGACCACGTCCGAGGCAGCCTCGCGGCCCTGACGGGCCGTGCCCCGGCGGACGGTTCCTCCTGAGCCCCGGCGGTCCTTCACACCCGCGGGCCCGGCTGCCGGCCGGAGTCGGCGCGCGAGCCTGTCGCCGCCGGTGGGCGGGCCTGGTGCGGGCCCGGGTCTGCTTTCGCCTGGCGTGCGGGGCCTCAGGGCGTTCGCGGAGGAGTCCGGTGCGGTGCCTGCTCGGCCTGTGCGCGCCGCGCGCTACGGCCGGGTGCGGCCGGACGGAGCCGCCCGACGTCAGCCGGCCCCCGCCGCCGGCGCCGCCGGGGCGACCGAGGCCAGGGGCGCAGGGCCCGGTGCCGGCTCTCTTACCGCCGCCCGCGCTACTCCCTCTCGTCCTTGAGGACCGGAAAGCGTCGCGGTGCCAAGGTCAGGAGGGCGAGCAGGGCGAGGGCCGCCGCTGTGGCCGCGCCCACGTAGACGTAGTCGACGGCCGCGTCGACCGCGCGGCGGAGGTGGTCGGCGGCCGAGACCGTGAGGGAGTCGGGGTCGTCCAGGGCATGGGCCAGGGAGTCGAGGTCGCCGCTGCCGCCGAGGCGGGCGGCCAGTACGCCGTTGGCGATGGCGCCGAAGAGGGCGGCTCCGACGCTCTGGCCGACCTGGCGGCAGAAGAGGACGGACGCGGTGGTGGTGCCGCGCTCGGCCCAGGGGACGGTCGACTGGACGCCGACGATCAGGGGGAGCTGGAAGAGTCCGAGGGCCGCGCCGAGGAGCAGCATGAGCAGGGCGGGCTGCCACGGTTCGCCGGGGAAGGGCAGCAGGGGGAAGGCGAGCAGGATCAGCAGGGCGAGGGTGATGCCGATGACCGCGGTGAGCCGGAAGCCGATGCGGCTGTAGACACGGTTGGAGAAGGCCGCGCTGACCGGCCAGCTGAGGGTCATCGCGGAGAGGACGAAGCCGGCGGCGATCGGGCCGAGGCCGAGGACCGCCTGGGCGTAGGTGGGGAGGAAGACGGTCGGCGCGACCATGAGGAGACCGAGCGCGCCGAGCGCGAGGTTGACGGCCGCGATGGTCCGGCGGCGCCAGATCCAGCCGGGGATGATCGGTTCGGCGGCCCTGCGTTCGATGAGGTAGGTGGCCCCGGCGAGGAGGGCGCTGCCTCCGAACAGGCCCAGTGAGGGCGCCGACAGCCAGGGCCAGGCGACCCCGCCCTGGACGAGGGCGGTCAGCAGCAGGGCGCCGGTGGCGAAGATGGCGAGCGCGCCGAGCCAGTCCACGGCGGGCCGTCCCGCCTCCGCGCGGCCGTCGCTCTTCTCCTCCCGGGCCCGTGAGGGCTCCTTCAGGTGGCGGGCGATCAGCCACAGGGCGACCAGCCCCACCGGGAGGTTGATGAGGAAGATCCAGCGCCAGTCCGCGTAGCCCGCGAGGAGTCCGCCGGCCGCCGGGCCCGCGACCGAGGCGGTGGCCCAGACCGAGGACAGCTTCGCCTGGATCTTCGGGCGCTCCTTGAGCGGGTAGAGGTCGGCGGCGATCGTCTGCACCGTGCCCTGGAGCGCGCCGCCGCCGAGGCCCTGGACGATGCGGAAGGCGATGAGGGACGCCATGTTCCACGCGGCGGCGCACAGGAGTGAGCCGACCAGGAAGAGGATGATCCCCGCGATCAGGACCGGCTTGCGGCCGAAGGTGTCGGACAGCTTCCCGTACACGGGCAGGGTGACGGTGACCGCGAGCAGATAGCCGGAGAACAGCCAGGAGAAGACGGCGAGCCCGCCGAGGTCCCCGACGATCTGGGGTACGGCGGTGGAGACGATGGTGCCGTCGAGCGCGGCGAGTGCCATGCCGAGCATCAGCGCCGCGACGACCGGTCCGCGTCCCCGCCGGGTGGTGGCCGGCGCCGCGGCGCCGGTTGTCGCTCCGACTTCGGCCACCAGGATTCCTTTCCCTATGCATGTATCTCGTCCGGACACCTTCTCACTTGAACCTCACGCGGCGGGAGGGGGCAGGCTCACCGTTGTGCGGGTCACCCCGGAGGCGGAGACCCCTAGGGGGTCGTCCCTACTTCGGCCCAGGGAGCGGTCCTCCCGCTGGAGGAGGAGTTGGACGCGCCCGGTCCCTACCGTGGACGTACGGGCCCGAGCGGGGGGCTGGGCCCCGTGGATGCCGCTTCCCGACCGCTGGACGGCATCGCTCATTCACCGATGGAGGAGACATACCGTGACTTCGGCTGTAACCATTCCCAGGCACGGGGGCACTGGAGGGAGTACGGCCGTCGCCGCGCGGGCGCGGCAGGTCGTCAAGGCCTACGGATCCGGCGAGACCCGTGTCGTCGCCCTGGACCATGTCGATGTGGACATCGACCGCGGGCAGTTCACCGCGATCATGGGGCCCTCCGGGTCCGGCAAGTCGACCCTGATGCACTGCCTCGCCGGTCTGGACACCGTCACCAGCGGCCGGATCCACCTCGCCGACACCGAGATCACCGGTCTCAAGGACAAGAAGCTGACGCAGCTGCGGCGCGACCGCGTCGGCTTCATCTTCCAGGCGTTCAATCTGCTGCCCACGCTGAACGCCCTGGAGAACATCACGCTCCCGATGGACATCGCGGGCCGCAAGCCGGACGCGGCCTGGCTCAACCGTGTGGTGGAGACCGTCGGTCTCGCCGACCGGCTGAAGCACCGGCCGACGCAGCTGTCGGGCGGTCAGCAGCAGCGGGTCGCGGTGGCCCGGGCCCTCGCCGCCCGCCCCGAGATCATCTTCGGTGACGAGCCGACCGGAAACCTGGACTCGCGGGCCGGCGCCGAAGTCCTGGGGTTCCTGCGGCAGTCGGTGGACGAGCTGGGTCAGACCATCGTCATGGTCACCCATGACCCGGTGGCCGCCTCGTACGCGGACCGGGTGCTGTATCTCGCGGACGGCCGGATCGTCGACGAGATGTTCCGGCCGACCGCCGACGCCGTACTGGACCGGATGAAGGACTTCGACGCCCGGGGGCGGACGTCGTGACCGTATTCAAGGCCTCCGCGCGCAACTTCCTGGCCCACAAGGGCAGAATGGCGCTCTCGGCGGTGGCGGTGGTGCTGTCGGTGGCGTTCGTCAGCGGCACGCTCGTCTTCACCGACACGATGAACACCACGTTCGACAAGCTCTTCGCGGCGACGGCGTCCGATGTCACCGTCAGCCCCGCGTCCGCCGAGGCGGGCGAGGAGACCCCGCAGACCGGCCGCCCGGAGACGCTGCCCGCGTCGCTGGTGCGGACGGTGGAGAAGGCGGAGGGCGTCAAGGCCGCCGAGGGCGCGGTCGTCTCGCTGAGCGTGACCGTCGTCAACAGCGCCAACGAGAACATGGGCTCCAGCAATGGCGCGCCCACGATCGCCGGCAACTGGACCCGCAACGACCTGCGTTCCATGGAGATCACCTCGGGTCACGCCCCGCGCGGTCCCACCGAGGTGATGGTCGACGCCGACACCGCGGAGAAGCACGGACTGCGGCTGGGCGACGAGCTGCGCACCATCGCCGTCACCGGCGATCTCACCGCGAAGATCTCCGGCATCGCCACGTTCAAGGTCACCAACCCGGGCGCGGCGGTCGTCTACTTCGACACCGCGACCGCCCAGCGTGGACTTCTCGGCAAGGAGGGCGTGTTCACGCACATCTCGGTCGACGCGGCCGACGGCGTCAGCGACGAGCAGCTGAAGAGGAACGTGGCCTCCGCCCTCGGCGGCCCGTACAAGCTCCAGACCCAGCAGGAGGCCGCCGACGCGGGCCGTGAGGACGTCGGCTCGTTCCTCGACGTGATGAAGTACGCGATGCTCGGCTTCGCCGGGATCGCCTTCCTCGTCGGCATCTTCCTCATCGTCAACACCTTCTCGATGCTGGTGGCCCAGCGCACCCGCGAGATCGGTCTGATGCGTGCCATCGGATCGAGCCGCAAGCAGGTCAACCGCTCGGTGCTGGTCGAGGCGCTGCTGCTCGGCGTCGTCGGCTCGGTCGCCGGTGTCGGCGCCGGTGTCGGTCTCGCCGTCGGGCTGATGGAGCTCATGTCCACCATGGGCATGGAGCTGTCCACGCAGGACCTGACCGTGCGGTGGACCACCCCGGCCGTCGGGCTGACCCTCGGCATCGTGGTCACAGTCCTCGCCGCGTACATCCCGGCCCGCCGGGCCGGCAAGGTCTCCCCGATGGCCGCGCTGCGCGACGCCGGGACCCCGGCGGACGCCCGGGCGGGACTGGTACGGGGCGGGATCGGCCTGGTTCTCACCGGCGCCGGCGCCGCTGCCCTGTGGACCGCCACCCAGGCCGACAAGGCGAGCACCGGTTCGCTCTGGCTGGGCCTGGGCGTGGTCCTCTCCCTCATCGGCTTCATCGTCGTCGGACCGCTCCTGGCGGGCGGGGTCGTGCGGGTCATCAGCGCCCTGGTGCTGAGGATGTTCGGCCCGGTCGGACGGATGGCCGAGCGCAACGCGCTGCGCAACCCGCGCCGCACGGGAGCGACCGGCGCGGCCCTGATGATCGGCCTCGCGCTGGTGGCGTGCCTGTCGGTGGTGGGCTCGTCGATGGTCGCCTCGGCCACCGAGGAGCTCGACAAGTCGGTCGGCGCGGACTACATCATCCAGTCCGGCAACGGGCAGCCGATCATGCCGCAGGCGCAGGCGGCGCTGGAGAAGGTGCCGGGCATCGCCCATGTCACCGAGTACAAGTGGCTCGACGTCACGGTCACCGCTCCCGGCGGCACCCCGCAGAAGGACGGCCTCGTCGCCGCCGACCCGACCTACGCGCAGGATCTGCGCCGCGAGATGGTCGCCGGTGAGCTGCCGGCCGCGTACGGCGAGAACGCCATGTCCGTCGGCGACGACTACGCCGAGAAGCACGGCGTGAAGCTCGGCGACGAGCTCACCGTGGCCTTCAAGGGCGGCCGGACGGCGAAGCTGAAGGTCACGGCGATCACCTCGGACGAGGGCAATGTCGACAAGGGCGCGATGTACACCAACATCACGACCGCCGAGCGGTACCTCCCCGCCGACCGGATGCCGAAGAACATGATCATGTTCGCGTCGGCGGAGGACGGCAAGGAGAAGGAGGCGTACGCGGCCCTCAAGAAGTCGCTCGCCGCCTACCCCCAGTACAAGGTGCAGAACCAGGCCGACTTCAAGCAGGACCTGAAGGACCAGGTCGGCCAGCTCCTGAACATCGTCTACGGCCTGCTCGCGCTCGCGATCATCGTCGCCGTGCTCGGTGTGGTGAACACCCTCGCCCTGTCGGTGGTCGAGCGGACCCGCGAGATCGGCCTGATGCGGGCGATCGGCCTCTCGCGCCGCCAGCTGCGCCGCATGATCCGCCTGGAGTCGGTGGTCATCGCCCTCTTCGGAGCCCTGCTCGGCCTGGCCCTCGGCATGGGCTGGGGCACCTCCGCCCAGAAGCTCCTCGCCCTTGAGGGGCTGGGCGTCCTGGAGATCCCGTGGCCGACGATCCTCACGGTCTTCGTGGGCTCGGCGTTCGTCGGACTGATCGCGGCGCTGGTCCCGGCGTTCCGGGCGGGCCGGATGAACGTACTGAACGCCATCGCGGCCGAGTAGAGCCGTACGGGTACCGTAGGAACACGGCCCCGGTGAGCGTCCTCCATGCTCACCGGGGCCGTTTCCGGTGCCGGACGGGGCGACCGGGTTGACAGGGTGACGCACGAGGTCTGGGCGTAGTCTGGGAACCCCCGGCCCGTTCGACGTGTCGGGCGGTTCGCGTTGCCCGCCCCTCGGAATCCCGGATGGATGTCCTTCATGAGTCTGTACGGTCTGCTCGACGCCGTAGTACGTGATCCGGCGCTCACCGGGGCGGTGAAGGCCGCGGCCGACGGTCATCAGCACCATGTCGACCTGGTCGGCCCCCCGGCCGCCCGTCCCTTCGCCATCGCCGCGCTGGCCCGCGACTCCGGCCGGCCGGTGCTCGCCGTGACGGCCACCGGCCGGGAGGCCGAGGACCTGGCGGCGGCCCTGCGCAGCCTCCTCGACCCGGACACCGTCGTCGACTACCCCTCCTGGGAGACCCTGCCGCACGAGCGGCTCTCGCCGCGCTCCGACACCGTCGGCCGCCGCCTCGCGGTGCTGCGCCGGCTCGCGCACCCCTCGAAGGACGACCCGGCCACCGGCCCGGTGTCGGTGGTCGTGGCGCCCGTACGCTCCGTGCTCCAGCCGCAGGTCAAGGGCCTCGGTGACCTGGAACCCGTCGCCCTGCGCAGCGGCGAGAGCGCCGATCTGAACACGATCGTGGAGGGGCTCGCGGCGGCCGCGTACTCCCGGGTCGAGCTGGTCGAGAAGCGCGGCGAGTTCGCCGTGCGCGGCGGCATCCTCGATGTCTTCCCGGCGACCGAGGAACACCCGCTCCGGATCGAGTTCTGGGGCGACGACATCGAGGAGATCCGGTACTTCAAGGTCGCCGACCAGCGGTCCCTGGAGATCGCCGAGCACGGACTGTGGGCGCCTCCCTGCCGTGAGCTGCTGCTGACCGACCAGGTACGGGAGCGGGCGGCCGCTCTCGCCCAGCTCCACCCCGAGCTCGGCGAACTGCTCGGCAAGATCGCCGAGGGTATCGCCGTCGAGGGCATGGAATCGCTCGCGCCGGTGCTCGTCGACGACATGGAGCTGTTGCTCGATGTGATGCCGGCCGGGTCCATGGCCGTGGTCTGCGACCCGGAGCGGGTGCGGACCCGGGCGGCCGACCTGGTGGCGACGTCGCAGGAGTTCCTCCAGGCCTCGTGGGCGGCGACCGCCGGGGGCGGCGAGGCCCCCATCGACGTCGGCGCTGCGTCCCTGTGGGGCATCGCGGACGTCCGTGACCGGGCGCGCGAGCTGGGCATGATGTGGTGGTCGATCTCGCCCTTCGCGGCCGACGAGAGCCTCGACGACGCCACCGTGAAGCTCGGCATGCACGCCCCGGAGGCGTACCGGGGTGACACCGCGCGGGCCCTCGCCGACACCAAGGGCTGGCTCGCCGACGGCTGGCGCACGGTCTATGTGACCGAGGCGCACGGCCCGGCGGCCCGCACCGTCGAGGTCCTCGGCGGTGAGGGCATCGCCGCCCGCCTCGAGGCAGACCTCAGGGAGATCGTCCCGTCGGTCGTCCATGTCGCCTGCGGCTCGATCGATTACGGCTTCATCGACGCGGGCCTGAAGCTGGCCGTGCTGACCGAGACGGACCTGTCCGGACAGAAGGCCGCAGGCAAGGACGGCCAGCGGATGCCGACCCGGCGCCGCAAGACCATCGACCCGCTGACCCTGGAGGTCGGCGACTACATCGTCCACGAGCAGCACGGCGTCGGCCGGTACATCGAGATGGTGCAGCGCACGGTCCAGGGCGCGACCCGCGAGTATCTGCTGGTGGAGTACGCCCCCGCCAAGCGCGGCCAGCCCGGCGACCGGCTGTACATCCCCACCGACCAGTTGGAGCAGGTCACCAAGTACGTGGGCGGAGAGGCGCCGACCCTGCACCGGCTCGGCGGCGCCGACTGGACGAAGACGAAGGCGCGCGCGAAGAAGGCGGTCAAGGAGATCGCCGCGGACCTGATCAAGCTGTACTCGGCCCGTATGGCGGCGCCCGGCCACGCCTTCGGTCCCGACACCCCCTGGCAGCGCGAGCTGGAGGACGCCTTCCCGTACGTGGAGACCCCCGACCAGCTGTCCACCATCGCCGAGGTGAAGGAGGACATGGAGAAGACGGTCCCCATGGACCGGCTGATCTGCGGCGACGTGGGTTACGGCAAGACGGAGATCGCGGTCCGCGCCGCCTTCAAGGCGGTCCAGGACGGCAAGCAGGTCGCCGTCCTGGTGCCGACGACCCTGCTCGTGCAGCAGCACTTCGGCACGTTCTCGGAGCGGTACGCGCAGTTCCCGGTGAACGTCCGGGCACTCAGCCGCTTCCAGTCGGAGACCGAGTCGAAGGCGACGCTGGAGGGGCTGCGCGAGGGCTCCGTCGACATCGTCATCGGCACGCACCGGCTCTTCTCCTCCGAGACGAAGTTCAAGGACCTGGGCCTGGTCATCGTCGACGAGGAGCAGCGCTTCGGTGTGGAACACAAGGAGCAGCTGAAGAAGCTCCGCGCCAACGTCGACGTCCTGACGATGTCCGCGACGCCCATTCCCCGCACCCTGGAGATGGCGGTCACCGGCATCCGCGAGATGTCGACGATCACCACCCCGCCGGAGGAGCGCCACCCGGTGCTCACCTTCGTCGGCCCGTACGAGGAGAAGCAGATCGGCGCGGCGGTCCGCCGTGAACTGCTGCGCGAGGGCCAGGTCTTCTACATCCACAACCGCGTCGAGTCCATCGACCGGGCGGCGGCCCGGCTGCGGGACATCGTCCCCGAGGCGCGGATCCAGATCGCCCACGGTCAGATGGGGGAGGCGGCGCTGGAGCAGGTCGTCGTCGACTTCTGGGAGAAGAAGTTCGACGTGCTCGTCTCGACGACGATCGTCGAGTCCGGCATCGACATCTCCAACGCCAACACGCTCATCGTCGAACGCGGTGACAACTTCGGCCTGTCGCAGCTCCACCAGCTGCGCGGCCGCGTGGGCCGGGGGCGGGACCGCGGTTACGCGTACTTCCTCTATCCGCCGGAGAAGCCGCTGACCGAGACCGCGCACGAGCGGCTCGCCACGATCGCCCAGCACACCGAGATGGGCGCGGGCATGTACGTGGCGATGAAGGACCTGGAGATCCGGGGCGCGGGCAACCTGCTGGGCGGCGAACAGTCCGGCCACATCGCGGGCGTCGGCTTCGACCTGTACGTCCGCATGGTCGGCGAGGCGGTGGCGGACTACCGGGCTTCGCTGGAGGGCGGTGCCGAGGAGGAGCCGCCGCTGGAGGTCAAGATCGAGCTGCCGGTCGACGCGCACGTCCCGCACGACTACGCGCCGGGCGAGCGGCTGCGTCTGCAGGCGTACCGCGCGATCGCCTCCGCCAACTCCGAGGACGACATCAAGGCCGTCCGCGAGGAGCTCACCGACCGCTACGGCAAGCTGCCGGAGCCGGTCGAGAACCTGCTGCTCGTGGCGGGCCTGCGGATGCTGGCCCGGGCGTGCGGCGTCGGTGAGATCGTTCTGCAGGGGCCGAACATCCGCTTCGCGCCGGTGGAGTTGCGCGAGTCGCAGGAGCTGCGGCTGAAGCGGCTGTATCCGCGTACGGTCATCAAGCCGGCCGTCCACCAGATCCTGGTTCCGCGCCCGACGGCGGGGAAGATCGGCGGCAAGCCGGTGATCGGGCGTGAACTGCTGGCGTGGACGGGCGAGTTCCTGACGACGATCCTCGGGTCGTAGCACCGCACGCGCGGCACTCGCGCCCGAACGGGCCGGGAGAGAACGGACCGAGGCCGGTCGCGCCCGAGCGGGGCGTGACCGGCCTCGGCCGTGGTGTCCGCGGGGTCAGAGCGTGTTCAGGTCCAGCGCCTCGGCCATCGCGCGGTATCCGGCGTCGCTCGGGTGCAGCTTGTCGCCCGAGTCGTAGGCCGGGAGGATGCGGTCCGGGTCGGCGGGGTCGGCGACGGCACGGTCGAAGTCGACGACCGCGTCGTACTCGCCCGAGGTGCGCATCCAGTGGTTGAACGCGTCGCGCTTGGCCTCGTTGGCCTTCGCGGCGTCGTCGTAGAACGAGCCCTTGATCGGTGTGAGGGTCGCGCCGATCGCCTTGATGCCCTTGGCGTGCGCCTGGCGGATCAGCGCCCGGTGGCCCTCGATCAGCTTCTCGACCGAGACCTCGGGGGTGGGGCCGCCGGGGTAGGCGGGACCGCTGCCGCCGATGTCGTTGATGCCCTCGAGCACGATGACCGTGCCGACGCCCGGCTCGCTCAGCACGTCTTTCTTGAAGCGGGCGATGCCCTTCTCGCCGGCCCAGGTCGTGTCGTTGACGACCTGGTTGCCGCCGATCCCCTGGTTGAGGACGCTGCGCGGCCTTCCGGCGGCGGCGAGGCGCTCGGCCAGTTCGTCGGGGTAGCGGTTGTTGGCGTTCGGCGTGGAGCCGACGCCGTCGGTGATGGAGTCACCGAAGGCGACCACGCCGTTCCGGCGCGCGGACCTGTCCCCGCTGACCTCGACCCCGGTCAGGTAGTACCAGGAGTCGCTGGTCTCCGTGAACGCCGCACCGTCGCGGTCGGAGCGGTGGTCGCCCTGCGCGCGGTAGCTGGTGGCCCCGGCGAACGTGTGGAAGGTGGCGGGCCCGGTCGGGGCGGCCAGGTACAGGGTGACGGTCACCGACTCCAGCGCCTCGACCTCGAACGGCACACCGTCGCTGGTGATCCTGCCGCCGACCGGGACCGTGACGGACCGTCCCTTGCCGAAGGTCAGCTGCCGCACCGAACCGGCCTGCACCGAGGCTCCCTTGTCGGTACGGGCCACCGTCGCGCCGGTGATCCGCAGGGGCGTCGTGCCGTAGCGGTTGGACAGCTCGATACGGGCCTTGGTGCCCCCCTTGCTGACCCGCACGACCTGCCGGACGGTGTGGTGGGAGAAGCCCTGCTCGGACCAGTTCGGCCCGAAGGGCGCGGTCGGCGACTGCGGCGAGGTGGCCCAGGCGCCCTGCCAGGAACCGCCCTTGTACTCGGCCGCCACGGCGCCGGAGCCGGCGGTCGAGCCCTCCGCGCCGACGACGGGCAGGGCGAGCAGAGTCGTCGCGGCGAGCAGCGCGACACCCGCGCGCTGTATGGAACGAGTCGGTGTCATGTGTCTTCCCCCTTGTACGCCCGGCGCCCATCCCGGTGATCAGGTGCAGGCGACACCTACAAGCGAGAGCCGACTCCCGCTATTCCCGGGGGACTTGGAACGTCACGAGGAGAAGTGCCGGACGTACCTCTTCTGCCAGGGGGTTTCGACGGCCTGGGAGTTGTAGTTCTCCCGTACATAGGCCACCGCCTCGTCGGCGGGGATGCCGTCGAGGACGGCGAGGCAGGCCAGCGCCGTGCCCGTACGTCCGCGACCGCCGCCGCAGACGAACTCGACGCGCTCGGTGGCGGCCCGGTCCAGGGCCTCTCCGAAGACGGCGCGGGCCGTCGTGCGGCTGCTGGGCAGCCAGAAGTCGGGCCAGTGCAGCCAGACCGACTCCCACGGCATCTCGGGTGGCTTCCTGCCGAGCAGATAGACGCCGAAGTCGGGCGTGGGGCCGGGCGGCAGCGGCAGGCGGAGGCCGCGTCCCCGGACCAGACGCCCGGAGGGCAGCCGGATCACTCCGGCGGCGGTCGGCTCCCAGGTGCGCTGGGTGTCCGGGTTCTCGGTGGTCATCACGGATCTCCGGAGGCAGAGGCGTCGGCTTTGAACAGGAACGCGGTGAGCGACCGGAACATTTCCCCCGGGTCCCGGTCACCCAGCGGCCCCTCCAGGTTGTGGCTGAGCAGCAGCGTCGCGAATCCGTGGGCCAGGGACCAGGCGGCGACTCCCGCCGTACGGGCGTCGGGGCCCCGGCCCTCGGCGGGGACGCCGGTGACACCGGCGCGCAGCCTTTCGGCGGCGCGGGACTTGGCGGCCAGCAGCCCGGGGTCGTCGGGGTGGTGGAGGTCCGGCTGGAACATCACCTGGAAGTGCGCGGGGTGCTCGGTGGCGAAGCGGACGTAGCGGACGCCGGCGTCCCGCAGGTCCGCGGCCTCTCCGAGGGCCTCGGCCAGGAGGTCGTAGCCCTCGGTGGCCACGGCGGTGAGCAGCCCCGCGCGGTCCTTGAAGTGGTGGGCCGGGGCGGCGTGGGAGACACCGGCGCGCCGGGCCAGGTCGCGCAGGCTCAGCGCGGACGGGCCCTCGGTGGCGATGACGTCGAGGGCGGCGGCGAGCACGGCCCGCCGCAGATCGCCGTGGTGGTACGAGCGCGGGCTGGTCATGGACTCCAGCCTACGCCGAATCTAGGCATTGACAAGTTTGCCGTCCGGGGTCAATCTTGGCAGTGTCAAGATTGGGGCAGCGCGGAGGAGGGCGTCATGAACGAGGGCACGGGGAACGGCGAAGGCGGGACCGGCGGGATCGGTCAGCTGGGCGAGCAGAGTGGGACCGGCGTGGACCTGGGGCGCGTACGGCAGATGTGGCACCTGCTGGAGCCCCTGCACGCCGTCCTGTACTACGCCCCCGAGTCCTTCGAGGAGGCCGCCGCCCTCGGCTACGGCACCGACGAACGCTGGCCGAGCTACTTCGCGTGGCGCGCCGCCCCGCTGGGCGAGGTGGGGGCGGGGGCCGTGACCTCGGCCTTCTACAGCTTCAGCCAGGACATGGTCGCCCGCTATGTGCCGCGGGCCTGGCGGATCGCGGCGCCCGCCGATGTACTCGCCGCCCGGCTGCGGGCCGTGGACCGCGCCTACCGGGCGATCCTCGGTGACGCCGTCGACTCCCCGGCTGTTGCCGAGGCCGCGGCGACGGCCCGTCGCGCCGCCGAGGCGGCGGTGGTGGCCGGACGGCGCCTCGCAGCCGCCAACGCGGCTCTGGCCTGGCCCGACGCGCCGCACCTGGTGCTGTGGCAGGCCGCGACGATTCTGCGCGAGCACCGTGGCGACGGCCATCTGGAGGCCCTGCTGCGGGCCGGGCTCGACCCCGTCGAGTCGCTGGTCTCCTTCGCGGCGATCGGCGCCGCGCCGGTGGAGGTCTTCGCGAGCCGCGGCTGGAGCGAGAAGGAGTGGGCGGCCGCGCGGGAGCGGCTGGCCGGCCGGGGGCTGCTGAACGACGACGGCACGGCCACCGAGGCCGGGCGGGCGCTGCGCGAGCGGATCGAGCGCGAGACGGACGAACTGGCCGCCGGACCCTGGGCCGCGCTCGGCGCGGACGTCACCGCACGGCTCGCCGACCTGCTGGGCGAACCGTGGCTGGCGATGATCTCCTCCGGGCTGCTGCCGGCCGTCAACACCCTGGGGATCGGCAAGGTGTGAGGCGCGTGGCGCCGGGGCGGCCCGGCGCGGACCCGTCCGCGAAGGCCCAAAGGCCCTTCGCGGACGGGCGACGAGGGTGCCGGATCAGGTCGGAGGCTGCTCAGGCTTGTCGGGCATGCCGAGCCTGCGCTCCATCTGCTCCTGGCCCTCGTTGACCTTGTCGGAGTACTTGTTGCCGGTCCTCTCGTTGATCTTCTGCTCAGCGGCGTCGGACATGTCCTTGGCCTTGTGACGCCCCTGGCCCTTGAACCGGTCGAAAATCCCCATCTGTGTCTCCTTAGGGAGGGGACATACGGCGCATTCGACGCTACGCGCCCCCTCCCGATTCCGCTCGGCGAGCCGTCGGCGGGCGGCGGGGCCACGGCCTCGGCCTGGTTCCGATGCCGGTTCCGGCCGTCTCTATCCTTCGCAGCGGGGTATGCGGTTCTGACGGCATGTGCGACGGCATGTGCGAGGGCGTGTGCGACGACATGGGCGGGGTGGGGTTCTGTGCGTACCGACTGGGGCAGGAAGTCGGACATCGGGGGACGAGCCCGTACACACCGGCCCGTGCTCGTGCTGCTGACCGCCGCGGCCGTCGCGTCCTTGGCGTCGGGATGCGAGTCCCTCGGGACGGACGGGCCCGCGTCCGGCGCTCGCGGGGACGGCTCCCACGGGCGTTCGGTGAGCCCCCTGGTGAACCCGGACGGGACCGGGCCCGGCCTCGCGCCCATAGCCCCGGGCGGCGACGAGGCCAAGGGCCGTGAACTCATCGGCACCCTGGCGACGAAGGGCCGTAGCCCCAAGACGGGGTACGCGCGCGACGAGTTCGGCCACGCCTGGCTGGACACCGCCGACGGGGTGCCCCTGGCGCGCAACGGCTGCGACACCCGCAACGACTTGCTGAACCGCGACGGCCTGGACCGGCGCCTGCGCGCCGGTTCCGACTGTGTGGTGGTCGCCATGACGCTGCACGATCCGTACACCGGCAGGACCATCGAGTGGCGCAAGGAGAAGGCCGCCGAGGTGCAGATCGACCACGTGGTCCCGCTGTCGTACAGCTGGCAGATGGGCTCGGCCCGCTGGCCGGCCGCCAAGCGCAGGCAGCTGGCGAACGACGTGCTCAACCTGCTGCCGGTCGAGGGCCGCGCCAACTCCTCCAAGGGCGACTCGGGGCCGGCCTCCTGGCTTCCCCCGAACAAGCAGGTCAGGTGCGCGTACGTGGTCCGCTTCGCCCAGGTCGCCCGCAAGTACGAGATGCCGGTGACGGCGGCGGACAAGCGGATGATGCTCCAGCAGTGCGGCGGCTGAGGGAGCCCGGGGCTGACCCACGGCCCGGTGGGATGTACCGTACGGCGTCCCCACAACCGTAGTCGTACATTCCGAAAGGTAGCCGATCGTGAAGGACGCCGTCGCCACCGAAGCTGTGGCCCTCCCCGAGAGGAACGCCGTGCCCGGGCCGCTTCCCCGGGTCCTGCTGGCGGCCGTGCCGGTCCTGAGCCTCGGGCTGCTGGGTGCCGTGCCGTCGCTGGTCCTCGCCTGGCGGCGGGGCGGTCGCGCCGACTGGCTGGCCGCCGTGGTCTTCACCGCCGTGTCGGTCGCCTGGGCGTTCCAGATCGCGCTCACGCCGGACGAGACCCACGGCGCGCAGTTCGCCGCCGACGTCCTGCTGCTGTTCGTGTCCACGCTCGGAGCCTCGGCGCACTGCCTGCTCCTCAAGCGGCAGGCGGACGACGCGCGATGAAGACCAGACGTACCTGGAGAAATCAGGCGAACACCGAGGAAAGCGGGTCCGGCGCGGGAGTCGCGCAGGTGCTGGCCGCGACCGCCGCCGCCCTGCGGGGCCGCAGGGGGTGGGCCGCGGCCAGTGCCGCGGTGCTGGTCCTGGGGCTGGTGGCCGTGTGGCTGTTCGTTGGCGGGAAGCAGGACGGGCCTCCGGACCCGCGGGCGCGGCAGTACATGGACTTCGACGCCTGCCTGCTGACGGACGAGAAGGGCATCGTCTCCGGGTCCGCCGCCGCTCCGGTGTGGGAGGGGATGCAGAAGGCGTCCCTGGAGACCCGCGCCCGGGTCACCTTCGTGCCGGTCATGGGGGAGCGGTCGGCGGCCAACGCCCGCCCGTTCTTCAACGGCCTGATGCAGCGCCAGTGCGAGGTCGTGCTCGCGGTCGGTGCCCCTCAGGTGGAAGTGACGCAAAATGGGGCGAAGCAGTACCCCAAGGCGCGATTCGTCGTGGTCGACGGGGCGTCAACTGCCGGAAATGTCACGGTCGCCAAGTCCGGTGACGGGCTCCAGGAGGCCGTCGCGGAGGCCATCCGGCAGGCCGTCAAGGCAGCAAAAGCGTAACGCTCAAGCGTCTCTTCAGCGTGTCGGGTAAAGATCGAGCAAAGCCGCCGATCTCGGCTAGCACTTGTGTGCGCGCATCAGGCAGGCTCGCGAAGCTCTTGTAAGCATCGTGTAAGTAAAGGCTCGCCCATGCGCGTTCGTTGGGTCCGTAGCCCTCGCCTCTTCCCGCCGGGTCGCACCGGCAGACGCAGAGCGAGGGCTACGGCTCTTTCCGTCCTGTTCTTCTTCTCCTTCATGCTCACGACCGAGACAGCGGCGGCCACCGGCGCCACCCTGCCCGCGCTGAGCATGCCCGAACTGTCCATATCCGGCTTGCTGGACTGGGCCAGCAAGTCCCCGCTGGACACCCCCGACCAGCGCGGCGGCACCGCCCGGGGCAAGAGTCACCACGCCTCGGCCGACGCCACCAGCACCGAGGGCCGCGCCGGCCGCAAGCCCGGCAAGGGCAAGGGCGAGCTCGACCCCTACAAGCGGTACGTCGACACCCCCGGCACGGCGACCACGGGCAAGGTCCGGGGCACGGCCAAGAGCTTCGACGCCCGGACCAGCAAGCGCGACGCCAAGAAGTCCACGGCCACGTCGGACCTCTACCTCAACGCCGACGGCTCCACCACGGTCCGCCACTTCGCCGGCCGCGCCAACTTCAAGGACGGCGACGGCACCTGGCAGCCGATCGACACCCGCCTGGTCGCCGACAAGGACGGACGGCTCCAGGAGCGGTCCAACTCCCTCGACGTCGAGTTCGCGCCCACCGCGGCCGATCAGCAGCTCGCCTCCGTCGACTTCGGCTCCGGCCGCTCGCTCGCGTACGCGCTGCGCGGCGCCACGAAGGCCGTGCCCACCGTGGCGGCCAACGGCACCCTCAGCTACGCCGGCGTCCTGCCCAAGACCGACCTGGAGCTCGTCCCGCTCGCCGAGGGCTTCAAGGAGAACCTCGTCCTGCGCTCCGCGGACGCCGGGAACTCCTGGATCTTCCCGCTGGACGTCAAGGGCCTCACGCCGCGCATCGCGGACGACGGCGACGTGGAGTTCGCCGACGCCGACGGCAAGGTGACCGCCACCATCCCGCACGCCTTCATGGTGGACTCCACCGTCGACCCGCGCTCCGGTGACCCCGCCCGGTCGAGCGCCGTCAGCTACGCGCTGACGACCGTGGACGGCAAGCCCGCGCTGCGGATGACGGCCGACCGGAAGTGGCTGGACGACCCCGAGCGCGTCTACCCGGTGACCGTCGACCCGACCATCACCGCGAGCAACTCGACCTACACCCAGAACACGATCGGTGGCGACCACTCCACCGAGAACCTGATCAAGGTCGGCTCGTACGACTCCGGCACCAACAAGACGAACTCGTTCCTGCAGTTCTCCTCGCTGGGCACCACGCTCAAGGGGCAGCGGGTCTCCGCCGCCACCCTGAACGTCTACGCGATCTGGTCGGCGACCTGCACCCCCGAGTCCTTCTCGGTCCACCCCATCACGCAGTCCTGGACCCCCTCGGGCGTCACGGCCTACCCCGGCCCCACCTACGGCTCGGCCATCGGTTCGGCCACCCCGTCGCCCGGAGCGTCCTGCTCCAACACCGACGGCGGCACCGACGTCGGCGTGAAGATGCCGGTGGCGCTGTCCACCTCCTGGTTCGACCAGGTCGCCACGGGCGGCGCCAACTACGGCCTCGCCCTGACCGCCCCGACCAACGACGGCCTGCACTGGAAGAAGTTCCACTCCGACAACTCGGCGACCGCCGCCTGGCGCCCCGCCCTGGAGCTGACCTACACGGCCAACACCAAGCCGCAGGTCAACGCCCAGTACCCGCCGGAGAACTTCCAGGCCAAGACCCTCCAGCCGGAGCTGCTCGTCTACGCGAGCGACGCCGACAACTGGCCCGAGGCGCTGACGTACTCCTTCGAGGTGTACGACGCCGGCAGCACGAGCACCACGCCCGTCGCCACCTCCGGGCTGACGGCCGAGCGCTCGTGGAAGGTCCCCGCGGGCAAGCTCACCTGGAGCAAGAACTACACCTGGTACGTCAGCGTCACCGACGGATACGACTCGGTGCTGTACTCGGCCAGCCGGTTCTCCACCACGGTGCCCCAGCCGCCGGTCACCTCGGGCCTCGCCCAGAACACCGACGGCCATGAGTTCGACCCCTCGGACGGCAACTACACCACCGAGGACACCGACGCCGACGTGCCGGTCATCGGCCCGTCGCTGGAGATCGACCGCTCGTACAACAGCATCGACCCGCGGATCGACAGCGCCTTCGGTGCCGGCTGGTCCACGGTCGTCGACATGAAGGCCGCCGAGTCCAAGGACGGCACCGGGTCGGTCACCAGCGTCGCCATCACCTACCCGGGCGGCGAGCAGGTCGCGTTCGGCCGCAACAGCGACGGCACCTTCGTGCCCCCGCTGGGCCGCTACGCCCGTCTGGAGTCCGTCACCGGCGGCTACAAGCTGACCGACAAGGACTTCACGGCCTACTCCTTCACCCAGGTCACCGGCAAGACCGGCGTCTACGCGATCTCCGGCATCACCGACTACGCGGGCCGCGCCGAGACGTTCACGTACAACGCCTCGCGCCAGCTGACGAAGATCACCAACACCACGTCCCAGCGCTCCCTGACGCTGGCCTGGTCCACCCCGGCCGGAGCCACCGTCCCGCACGTCGAGACCGTGGCCACCGACCCGTCGACGGCCGGTGACCCGAACACCGCCCAGACCTGGCAGTACGGCTACGCCGGTGACCAGCTCACCAAGGTGTGCCCGCCCGCCGACTGGGCCAAGTGCACGCTCTACACCTACGCCACCGGCAACCACCACCGCACCACGGTGCTGGACGCCGACCCCTACGCGTACTGGCGCCTCGGTGAGGCCGCGGGCGCGACCGTCACCAAGGACACGGTCGACGCCAATCAGGGCAAGTACAACGGTCTGTACCGGAATGTGACCCTGGGCAGCAGCGGTCTGTTGGCCGGCTCGACGCAGAAGACGGCCACGTTCAACGGCACCACCTCGTACGTCGAGATGCCGAGCGCCCCCGGCGCCACGCCCTCGTACACGACCATCTCGCTGTGGTTCAAGACCACCCAGGCGGGCGGTGTCCTCTTCTACTACGGCGACAAGCCGCTGAGCGTCGCGGACCCCGTCGGCACCACCGTGTACAACACCCCGGCGCTGTACGTCGGCACCGACGGCAAGCTGCGCGGCTGCCTCGCCACCGGTGTGTGCACCACGACCATGACCTCCACCGCCTCCGTCAACGACGGACAGTGGCACCAGGCGGTCATCACCGGCGCGGGCAACACCCAGACCCTCTACCTGGACGGTGCCTCTCAGGGCAGCAAGTCCGGCCAGATCAAGGACTGGAACACCCCGTACATCTCGCTCGGCGCGGGTGTGAACACCCACAACTGGCCGGCGATGAACACCGCCGACCAGCTCGGCCACTTCTCCGGCCAGCTGGCCGAGGCCGCGATCTACACCGAGCCGCTCACCCCCGACGTGATCGGCGCGCAGTACCAGGCCGCCAAGCGGTCCGCCGGGCTGCTCAACAAGATCACCACCCCGGTCGGCAAGATCCAGGCCTCCGTCACCTACGGCACCACCGACGACCTGGTCCTCCAGGCCACCGACGGCAACGGCGGTACCTGGAAGCTCAACCCGGCCACGATCACCGGCTCCTCGCAGGTGTACCGCTCGGCCGTGATGGGCTCGGCGCCGTCCGGCTACTGGCGCCTGGACGACACTCAGGGCGCGGCGCAGGCCGCGAACGAACTGCACACCGGCTTCGGCACGTACAACACGGTGACGCAGGGAGTGGCGGGACCGTTCGGTACCGGCGACGCGACCGCCGCCCAGTTCAACGGCACCAGCTCCTACGCGGAGGTTCCGTACGGCGTCTGGCACAACAAGCCGGACCGTTCCGTCGAACTGTGGTTCAAGACGGCCAAGCCCGGTGTGATCATGAGTGATCAGACCCGGGCGCCGAACGACCCGGCCGGTGTCGGTGGTTCATGGAGCGACCTGCTGTACGTCGGAGCCGACAACAAGCTGCGCGGCCACTGGTGGAGCAGCACCTGCAACGGCAACGCCACGCTGGGCTCCACGGCGTCCGTCACCGACAACGCCTGGCACCATGCGGCGCTCACCTCGGCCGGCACCACCCAGACGCTCTACCTGGACGGTGTGAAGCAGGGGACCTGCACGGGCGCGGCGGACGACCAGACGACGTCGCGTACGTTCATCGGCGCCGGCTTCAGCAAGTGGTACAGCTCGCCGGGTGACGTCAGCTACTTCACCGGCTCCATCGCCGAGGTCGCCGTCCACTCCAAGGGCCTGACCGAGGACGAGATCGGCCAGCACTGGTCCGCGTACAAGGCGTCCTCCGGTGTCGCCCCCGTGCGCACGGTCAAGCTCACCGATCCGAGCAACAAGACCCTCACCTACGTGTACGACGCGGAGATGGGCAACCGTCTGCTCGCCGCGATCGACACCGAGGGCAAGCGCACCACCTACGGCTACGACACGGCGGGCTTCCTGCACACCGTGACCGACGCCAACGGCAACCGCGCCGTCACCGGCCACGACATCCGCGGCAACACGGTCTCCACGACCACCTGCCAGGACACGGCCGCCAACAAGTGCTCCACCGAGTACTACTCGTACTACCCGGACGCCACCACGGCGTTCCCGCCGATGGACCTGCGCAACGACCTGTTGCTCACCGAGCGTGACGGCCGTTCCTCGGGCCCCACCGACAACACGTATCTGACGACCAACACCTATGACGCGGGCGGCAACCTCACCTCGGTGACCACCCCGCCGGTGCCCGGACACCCGAACGGCCGCACGGCCTCCACGACCTACACCACCGCCACCACCCCGGCGGCGGAGGGCGGCACCGCGGTGGCGCCGGCCGGTCTGGTGGCCCAGGTCGTCACGGCCGGTGGCAAGAAGACGTCGTACACCTACTTCGCCAACGGCGATCTCGCCGAGATCACCGACGCCAACGGCGCCAAGGCGAAGTTCACCTACGACAACCTCGGCCGGGAGGTGAGCAAGACCGAGACATCGGACGCCAACCCCGGCGGCATGACCACGTCGAAGACGTACGACAAGAACGACCAGGTCGTCACCGAAACGGCGCCCGCGGTCACCAACCGGGTCACCGGCGCGGTGCACCAGGCGCGCACGACCACCGGGTTCGACGCCGACGGCAACATCCTGTCCCAGACGGTCTCCGACCTGACCGGCGGAGACGCGGCCCGTACGACGACCATGACGTACACCGCGTACAACCAGCTGGCCACCAGGACCGACCCGGGCGGCGACACCACCTCGTTCGAGTACGACGTCTACGGCAACAAGGTCAAGGAGACGGACCCCGCGGGGAACGTCAACACCTACACCTTCGACGCCGAGAACCGTCCGCTCACCACCAACCTGCTCAACTACACCGGCGGCGACCCGAGCAACCCCTCGGCGCCGACGACCCTGGTGCAGGAGTCGCGGGCGTACGACCCCGCCGGCCGGCTCGCGTCGATCACCGACGCGATGGGCTGGGTGACGGCGTACACCTACACCGACGACGGTCTCTCGGCGACCGTGGTCCGCAAGGACCCGCAGTCCGGGAAGTCGTTCACGGAGCAGGCCAACACCTACGACGCGGCCGGCAACCTCATCCAGCAGGTGACCAACGACGGCCGGACCACCTCCGCCTTCACGGTGGACGCGGCCGACCGCACCACGACGTCGGTCCTCGACCCGGCCGGGTTCGCCCGGACGACGAAGGTCTCCTACGACCCCGACGACAACGTCGTGTCGGAGACGGAGACGGACCCGGCGACGGGTGACACCTCCACGAAGGACAGTCGCTACGACAACCTGGGCAACCTGACGGGGACCACGGTCCACGACGGGACGACGGCCCCGGTGGCGCGGTACAAGCTCGACGAGACGACGGGTTCCTCCGTCGCCGACTCCTCGGGCGCCAACAACACCGGTACCCACGGCACCGGTATGCACTGGAACACCGACCGGGGTGGCAGCGCCGTCTTCGACGGAGACTCCGCCTCGTGGGCGAAGACGACCGGCTCGGTGGTCAGCACCAGCGACGACTTCACCGTGTCGGTGTGGGCCAAGCTGGCCGATCTGACCACGAACCGCACCCTGCTGTCGCAGGACGGCACGTCGTCGTACGGCTTCGCGCTCTACTACTCGACGGCCAACGGCTGGACGTTCGCGCGTGCCGTGAAGGACGTCGAGCCCAACACGCTGGTCCGGGCGATGTCCGGCACGGCGGCGGTGACCGCCGGCACCTGGACCCACCTCACGGGCGTCTACGACAAGACGGCGGGCAAGATCCGCCTCTACGTCAACGGCACGCTCGCCCAGGAGACGGCGTACACCACCCCGTGGGAGGCGACCGGGTCACTGCAGCTCGGCCGCCACAAGATCGGGGCGACGGGCAACGGAGGCAACCACAAGGGCGGTCTCGACGACGTCCAGGTCTACTCGGAGGCCCTGACCGCCTCCCAGGTGTCCGCCGTGTACGGCGGCACGCTTCCCGCGGCGGGCAGCTCCGTCCGCGGCACCACCTGGAAGCTGGACCAGCGCGGTCTGCCGCTGAGCGTGACCGACGCAAACGGCAACACGACCGACTACGGCTACGACGAGGCGGGTCAGCAGACCAGCGTCACCGAGCCGACCGTCAACGCGGAGCAGAACGGCGGGACCCCGGTCTCCGTCCGTCCCGTGTCGATGACCGGATACAACACCTTCGGTGAGCCGACGGAGTCGTCCGACCCGCGCGGCAACGTCTCGATCACGGCGTACGACGCGGAGGGCCAGGAGTCCTCGACCACCGCGCCGAACTACACCGCGCCGGGATCCTCGACGCCGATCACGGCCACGTCCTGGAACGAGTACAACAGGCTCGGACAGGTCACCGCCGAGGTCGACCCGCTGGGCAACCGCACCACCTACACGTACACGCAGCTCGGCTCCCTGGCCTCGGTCACGGAACCCGGTGGCGGTACGACGACGTACGCCTACAGCAACAACGGTGAGCAGCTGTCGGCCGTCCGGCCGAACGGCGCCCGGCAGGAGACCACCTGGGACTTCCTGGGACGACCGGTCACCAGCACGGACATCGTGCGCCAGCCCACGCAGCGGGCGTTCACGGCGATCAACGAGTACAACGCCCCGGGCGGCGAGCTGTCCCGGACCGTGTCCCCGACCGGGGTCACGCAGTCGTACACGTACAACGCCCTGGGCGAGGTCACCGAGGCGACCGACGGCGCCGGCAACAAGTCCACGTTCACCTACGACATGGACGGCCAGGTCCTCACCGCGAAGGACCCGGACGGCACCAGCACGAAGAACACGTACGACGGGTTCGGGCAGCTGACGTCCTCGAGCGACCTGAGCGCGACGGGCACGGTGCTGCGCACCACCAGCGCCGGCTACGACCGTGCGGGCAACCCGGTGTCGGTGACCGACTACCGCGGTCACACCCGCACCCTCACGTATGACGCGACGGGTCTCGTGACCCGTGCGGTGGAGCCGGTCTCGGCGACGGAGTCGATCACGTCGACCTTCGGGTACGACGCGGCGGGCAACCGGACGCGTTTCACCGACGGGCGCGGCAACCCGTTCCTGACGACGTACAACGCGTGGGGCCTGCCGGAGTCGGTGATCGAACCGTCGACGCCGTCCCACCCGGACGCGGCCGACCGCACGTTCACCACGGTGTACGACGGCGCGGGGCGCCCGAAGGAGATGCGTTCTCCCGGCGGCGTGGTCGTCACCCAGGAGTACGACGTCAAGGGCCGGCTGATCAAGCAGTCCGGTACGGGTGCGGAGGCCGCCACGGTCGACCACACCTACGACTACGACGCCGACGACCGGGTCACGGCCGTCGCGGGCGCCGGTGAGGAGAAGAACACCTTCTCCTACGACGACCGCGGCCAGCTGCTCTCCACGTCCGGCCCCTCGGGTGCCTCGTCCTTCGCCTACAACGGCGACGGCGCGATGACCTCGCGGACGGACGCGTCCGGCACCTCGTCCTACGGGTACGACACGGCCGGCCGGCTCAAGACGGTCAACGACGGCGCCACCGGCACCGCGATGACCTACGGCTACGACGTCAACAACAACGTCACGTCGATCGACTACGGGACCGGCAAGTCCAAGCGGTCCTTCACCTACGACGCCCTGGAGCAGATCACCAACGACAAGCTGACCTCGCCGACCGGCAAGGTCCTCTCGTCCACCACCTACGGCTGGGACGAGAACGGCAACGAGACGTCGAAGACGACGACCGGTGTCGCGGGAGCGTCCACGAACACGTACACGTACGACTGGGCGAACCGTCTGTCGTCGTGGAACAACGGGACGGCGACCGAGGTCTACGGCTACGACGCGTCCGGCAACCGGACCCGCGTGGGCGGCGACACGTACACCTACGACGCCCGCAACCGGCTCACGTCGGACGGGCACAGCAGCTACGCGTACACCGCGCGCGGCACGATGAGCTCGGTCACGGACGAGGGTGGCAGGACCACCGCGATCAAGGCCGACGCCTTCAACCGGGTGATCAACGAGGGCGAGCGCACCTACGCGTACGACGGCCTCGACCGCCTGCTGAACGCGAGCGACCCGCAGTCGGGTCCGCTGTACTCCTTCCAGTACAGCGGTGCCGGAAACGATGTGGCTTCGGACGGTGTGACGTCCTACAGCCGCAACGTGGACGGCTCCCTGCTGGGTGTGAAGACGGCGGTCTCCGCCGTGCTGGCGCTGACGGACATCCACACCGACGTGGTGGCGCAGTTCACCGCCGCGGGCGAGGCACTGACCGGCTCGGCGACGTACTCGCCGTTCGGCAAGGTCTCGGCGTCGCAGGGCATGATCGGCCAGCTGGGCTACCAGTCGGGCTGGACCGACCCGGAGACGGCGAAGGTCAACATGGCCTCACGCTGGTACTCGCCGCAGACCGGCCAGTTCAACAGCCGTGACACGGCGGCCAACAGCCCGCTGCCGGACTCGGTGAACGCGAACCGCTACGCGTACGCGAACGCCAACCCGATGACGGGTGTCGACCCGACCGGTCACTGGTTCGAGAGCATCAAGAAGGCCTTCAAGAAGGTCACCAACAAGGTCACCACGACGGTCAAGTCGGCGTGGCACGCGACGACGGCGACGGTCCACAAGGCCGCAGCGGTGGTCAAGAAGGCCGCCGTGGTCGTCAAGCGGGCGGTCAAGAAGACCGTGCACCGTGCCTACCGCGCGGTCCGCAAGACGGTGCGGTACGTCCACGACAGCGTCAGAAAGGTCAAGCGCTACGTCAAGCGCACCTACAAGCGCGTCAAGCGGTACGTCCACAAGGTCGTCAAGCACGTCAAGCACACGGTGCGGAAGGTCGCCAAGGCGGTCAAGCACGTGGCGAAGAAGGTGGTGAAGGCAGCCAAGAAGGTCGGCACAGCCGTCAAGAAGGCGGCCAAGGCGACCGCCAACTTCGTCAAGCAGAACGCCTCGACGATCGCCTCCGTGGCAGTCGGCATCGCGGTCTTCGCGGGCTGCACGGCCATCACGGCCGGCGTCGGCGCCCTCGGTTGCGCGGCCCTCGCGGGCGCGGCGGCCAACGGCGTCGGCTACATGATGAGCGACGGCCCGAAGACGCTCGGCGGCTTCGCCATGGCCGTCGGTGTCGGCGCCCTGACCGGCGTCGTCGGCGGCGCGGCGGGCGGCTTCGCGGCCGGCGCGGCGGGCCGTCTCCTGTCGGGCACGGCGGGCCGGATCCTCTCCGGAGCGGCCAGCGGCGCGGCGGAAGGCGCGGCCACCGGCGCCGTCGAGTACGGCACCTCCTGCGTCAACAGCAAGGAAGGCTGCAGCGTCGGCGGCGCGGCGAAGGCCACGGCGATCGGTGCCGCGATGGGCGGCGTCTTCGGCGGCGCGGGCAGCGTCCGCGGTCCGAAGGGGAAGACTCCGCCGAGGCAGGACGCCCAGCCGGACGCTCCGACGACCTGCCGCGTGCGCACTCCGCACAGCTTCACCGGCAAGACGGCCGTGCTGCTCGCCAATGGCACGACCAAGCCGATCTCGAAGGTCAAGGCCGGGGACTACGTCCTGACGGCCGAGCCCGGAAAGAAGAAGCGGGAGAAGCACCGCGTCAAGGCAGTGATCGTCACCAAGTCCGACCGTGACTACGTCGACGTCGTCGTCGCCACGAAGGCCGGTCCGAAGACGATCCAGACCACGAAGCACCACCAGTTCTACGAGGCCACCCGCAACGCCTGGACCCAGGCCGGCGACCTCAAGAGGGGCCAGAAGCTCCAGAACGGTGCCGGTGGCCTGACGGCGCTCGTCGAGGTCAAGTCGTACACGGCGCAGCGCGTCACGTACGACCTGAGCGTGGACGGCCTGCACACGTACCATGTGCTGGCGGGGGATGTGCCTGTCCTCGTCCACAACTGCAATGGGCGTCTTGTATCGAACGGAACTGCTGCAACCGCAACGGTCAGTCCGCAGAAGTTGCTTGATGATGCAAAGGCGCTTCACGATACGTTCGGCGTCGGCACGCGAGCGGACAAGGGCACGACGGTCGCGACTGGCCAGCTTGGCGGTGAGCTCGTTTATTCCGTCGCGAATAACGGGACGAACCGGAAGCTGCGAAGTATGGCCAAGCAACTTGGCTATCGGCGTGTATACGAGACCGATCTAACGCCGCAAGTCCATACTGATGCCGAACAGATTCTCTTCAACTCAATAGATGAAGCAGAGTATGTCGGTGACGGAATAATTGCTTCCTCTCGCCCAGCTTGTGGGCCAAACCGCCAAAACTGTGCGGCAAGAGGAAACGACTATCCTGGCGTTCAGCTATGGGACAGAAGTAGATAGGCGTCAAGAAGAGATCCCGGCATAATATCGTGATGCTCCGCAGGTACGGCTTGAAGTTCAAGCCGTACCTGCGGCCATGAGGAGAGAGGGTAGTGCGTTGGAACTTTGGGATCAAGAAATTGAGCCGCATGCAGAGAGCCTAGAAGGCCTGAAAGGTGCGGAACTGGCCAACGCTGCACTGGATGCGGTTGAGGCCGCGATTCCTCTCCTCGGCCTCCCGATCGGTGAATTCTTCCCCACCGAACATGCCGAGTTGGTAAAATCGGCAATTGAGGTTCGCCGAAATTCCCCCTCAGATTGGCAGCTTGATTCTGCATTTTCGGCAGAATTTCTGGCGCGATACGACGGTCTTCCTGATTCGCCGGTCAGGCCGGCGGTCGGTCCGTTCATGATGGCTCTGGTTCGCCTTTTTGAGGCTACCGCTCATTCGGTTTCGGTGGATGACGTGATGGAGATCCTCTCTTCTTGCTACGAGGCTGTTCTGATGTCGCACCTCACCGGCCGCGTCACCATTGAGGACGAGGAAAGCAGTGATCGGTGCCGTGCGGCCGTCGAGCAGCAAATCAGGATCATCGAGACCTATGCATCACGAGGTTCCGTCGGTTCGTGATCGCCAAAATCACGGTAGACGCTTGTAAATTTGCTGGCACGAGGCATGGGTCGACCCGAAGGCGTTAACGTATTCGAGTTGGGCGCTCTCCCGCTTGGCGATTATTGGTAGCCCCCGTTGCATCCGCGACGGGGGCTACTTTATTGACGGTGGCATGGCGCGAACGGGCTGGCGTTGTGTCTACCGAGGCCGGCACTTAATTGCATCATTGAGGAATCGGGTGGAAAACCTCAGCATGTCGGGCGCGCGTCGGATCACGGCAGAATGGGCCGAGTTCTTCCCGGACTTTTCGGTCTGGCAACCGCTGCGCCTCGTGCGTCGAATCGGACCGGTCGTTCAGGGGATCACCCTGGACAAGTCCATGGCGGAGCTGTACTACCCGACTTCCCATGTGCACTCCTTGCGCAATATTTCCCGGTGATCTCGCTCACGCTTGCGCAACAGTTGGTGAAGTCCTCCGGGGTTCAGAACCCCATCGAAGTCGATCTCCATGCGGAAAAGTACCGGTTGGCTGCTGGCCGCCTGGAAGCGCAGAGTATGCTCTCGCTCCGCAGGCCGCCGGAACTGAAACAGATTGTCGAAGCATTGCGTGCTTTCAGCGTGGGGGCCGCAAAGAGGCAGATTGCCGATGGCAACTCCCGAGCTTCAGAACAGCGTGTTTATTTCCTGCAGCTGCAGGCGACGCCGAGATGGCTGAGGAGAGCCATGACTGACCGTCCCACCGGGGCGGCGCCAAGATCTACTCGGTCTGACAGGAGCCGCAGCGGTTTCCCGGAGGATGGTTCCTCCGGGAAACCGCTGCGGACTCTCAGAGTCCCCGTCGTGGATCCGGTTGCTCGATCCTGACGGGGCGACAGAATCACGACTGCGCACCGAATCGGGGAGCGTTGCCAACTGGTCCCTTTTGTGTCGGCGCCTGCGTGTAGCGTGCGCGCGTTCGATCATGTACACGTCCCCCAAGGAACCGCTCATGGCCACCCCGCCCCCGCCCCACGCCCCCGACCCCCAGCAGGTCCCGCCGCCCGTCGGGCCGGACGGTGCCGCGGAGCCCGGCGCGCATGGGTATGTCGTGCCGCCCGCGCCCCCGAAGAAGGCCGGCGTGGTCAAGAAGGTCCTCAGGGTCGTCGCCCTGCTCGTCGTCGCCGTCGCGGTGAAGTTCGGGATCGGGTACGCCTTCAACGCGCCCGTGCACGCCGAGGCCGGTGACTGCGTCCGGGTGACCGGCAAGGAGACCGACCCCAAGGTCGACACCAAGGACTGCTCCGACAAGGAAGCCAACTACAAGGTCATCAAGGTCGTCGACGACACCTTCGACGTCAACGCCTGTGGTCAGACCGGCGAGGCCGCCCTGGCGCAGCAGTGGGAGCAGGAGAAGTTCGTCCTGTGCCTGGGGCCCGTGAAGTAGGGCTCACGCACCGAAGGGACCGGGTCGGCCGCATCGCGCGGCCGGCCCGGGCGACCCGCAGACGCTCCAGTACCGCTACGACGCGGCGCAGTGCCTGGAGCAGCTGGGCGAGACGGCCGCCGCGCTCGCCGAGTACCGCGGCCTCCTGCCGTACCACCAGAACGGCACGGACCAGGCACGCGCCTTCGACATCCGCCGGCGCATCGGGCAGTTGCTGCTGGCGATCGGTGACCACACGGGGGCTCAGCAGCAGTTGCAGAGCCTGCTGTACGACACCGAGCGCACCTATGGGCCGTACCACCCGCTCCCAGTGGAGCTCCGCCGCGCCCTGGACCGCCAGCGTCAGATGCGCGGCCTGATCAGACCGGCGGCCAGGGCCTGTCCTCCGGATCGGGCGGGCCGGCCCGAGAGCAGGGCCTCAGCGGCTCCGCGCGTCGTCTCCGGCGCGCAGGAACACCGAGTCCGCCACGGCGCCCACCCGCCGGAGCCCGGCCGTGCCGGGGCTGCCGCTTTCCTGGCCGTCTCCGTCCGGGCCGTCGCCCGTGACCAGGATCGGGCCCGTGACCACGATCGCCCCCGGGGCGGCCAGCTCCGCGACCGCGGCCAGGTCCTGGCCGCCGTTCACGACGATCACGCCGTAGCGGCGGTCGGCGATCGCGGCCCGGACGGCCGGGTCCGCGAAGTCGCCCCGTACCACCCGCGATCCGTCCGCTTCCGCCGCGCCGCCGAGGGCCAGGTTCGCGCGCACCATGTCCGCGCGGGCCGGGGTGTCCGTCAGCGGATCGACGATCGTCAGCCGGGCGCCGATGCCGGCGCGCCGCAGCATCCGCTGCAGCGCCGCCGCGAACAGGCCGTGCAGCGTGCCGATTTCGAGGACCTCACCGGACGGCGGGGCGAGCAGCGGCACGGTCGCCAGGCGGCCGCACACGTCGGAGAGCGAACCCGCGAGGCTGCCCACGCCGAGCGCTTCCAGCGCGACCAGGTGCCGGTAGGCGACGGTGAGGTCCCGGCGGGCGCACTCGCCACCGTCGCCTGTCGTGGCGCGCACCTCCCGTACGAGGCTGTCGAACTGCGCGGCCGTCGGCATGCGGTCGCCGTCCCGCCCCGCCTGGTCGAGCAGGAGCGAGAGACCGTACTGCCGGCGCCGCAGGTCGGAGACCTCGTGATGGAGCGCGTCGAGGTCGGTCTGGAAGGACGTCGTGGCGCGCTCCAGCCGCTGCTCGACCAGCGCGAACGCCGGCCGAAGCACCCGCTTGGCCAGCCGGTTGCTCAGAAGTGAGGGCATGGCGGGCAAGCTACGCCGCGCGGACCGCCCTGAGGGCCACGGCACGGTGCTGGTCGGGTGAAGTCCGGGTGTCACCCGGGCGACGGACCGTTCCGACCGGGCCGGCCGCGTCGCCGGGGCATGCCCCCAGCTCCGTCGGCCCGCCGTCCTCGCACCCCGCCCACCGCGACCGCCATCAGCGCCCAGAACGGCCACCATCCTCACGTCAGCACCGAGACGCAGCCCCGGAGGCCGGAAGGAACAGTCGACGTGGCGCCGCCCTCCGCCCGGTTGCGCTTCGCCCAGGTCCCGGCGAGCAGGGTGTCTCCCCCCACCACACCCCGCTGCTCGCGTCGGCCGCGGCGATCCCGGTGACGTTCGCGGTCTCCCGGACGATCATGCTGCGGCCCGGCAACCCCCGAACCCGTGACTCGTTGGTCGAAACAGTGGCCCCGAAGTAGTGGCCCAGGCCACCTCGACTGCCTAACATCGATCACCGCAAGGTCGTTCAACTTGACGCACGACCCGCCGGGAGGCTCCTTTGCACCGCCGCACTGCGTTCGCCCTCTCCGCCGCGCTCCTCGCCGCGGCTCCGCTGCTGACCGCCTGTGGCAGTGACGCCCACCCAGGCGCGGCCGCGGTCGTCGGCGGTGACCGGATCGAGGTGGCCGCCCTGCAGGCGCAGGTGCAGGACGTGCGGGCCGCGCAGCAGGCGTCGCCGCAGTCCGCGCAGCTGATCAAGGCCACCGGGGATCTCAACCGCGAGAAGCTGAACGTCATGATCTTCGACCGGATCGTGCAGCGCGTCGCCGACGACGCCGGGGTCGGTGTCAGCCGAAAGGAGATCCAGCAGACCCGCGCCCAGGCCGCCGAACAGAGCGGCGGCGAGGAAAAGCTCGCCGAGATGCTGCTCCAGTCGCAGGGCATCGCGCCGGACCAGATCGACGCGGCCGTCCGCCGGCAGATCCTGATGAACAAGGTCGCCACCAAGCTCGGGATCAGCAACACCCCCGAGGGCCAGAAGAAGCTCACCGATGTCTTCACCGCCGCGTCGAAGGCGCTCGACATCGACGTGAACCCCCGCTACGGCGCCTGGGACAACGAGAAGATCCAGCTCGGGACCTACTCGGCGCCCTGGCTGCGCCAGCTCACCCCGCAGCCGGAGGCCGCGCCGGACGGTGCCTGAGCCGGGAGGTAGGTTCGAGGGGTGAACGCTGACAGCCCCGGCCGTATCGTCCTGCTCACCGCCAGCCACCGTGTCGCGCCCGGACTCCTCTCCTGGCCCGCGTGGCAGACGCTGCGCACCGCCGACCGGGTGCTCTGCGCCGACGCGGCCCACGCCCAGCTGCCCTACCTCCGCGAGGCCGGCGTCGAGGTGGAGATCACGGCTCCGGACGCCCAGGAACTCGTCGACGCGTGCGCCGGGGGCCGGACCGTCGTGGTCCTCCTGTCGGGCGAGGGCGACCAGCTCCTGACCGACGGCCTGGCCCGCCTCGCCGGCTCCGGCCGCGTGCGGATGCCCGATCTGGAGCTGCTCCCCGGCTCGTACGACCTCCCCGGCGCCCGGCTCCTCGACCTGGTCCAGGTCATGGACAGGATCCGCCGCGAGTGCCCGTGGTCGTCGCAGCAGACGCACAAGGGCCTCGCGAAGTACGGCATCGAGGAGGCGTACGAACTCGTCGAGGCGATCGAGGACGGCGACCGGGACGAGCTGCGCGAGGAGCTCGGGGACGTCCTGCTCCAGGTCGTCTTCCACGCGCGCATCGCCCAGGAGGACGAGGACGAGCCGTTCTCGATCGACGACGTGGCCGGCACGATCGTCGAGAAGCTGATCCACCGCCATCCGCATGTCTTCGGCGACGAGACGGCCACGACGCCGGAGGAGGTCAAGGAGCACTGGCTGCGCACCAAGGCCGTCGAGAAGCAGCGCGCCTCGGTCACGGACGGCGTGCCGCTCGGCCAGCCCGGCCTGGCGCTGGCGGCCAAGCTCGCCTCACGCGTCCGCAACGCCTCCCTGGACGTGGAGCTGCCCGCCGGCGAGGGCATCGGCTACGACCTGCTGGCCCTGGCCGTGCGCGCGGAGGCCGCGGGCGTCGACCCGGAGGCGGCGCTGCGGGCGGCGGCCCGTGCCTACCGCGAGTCGATCCGCACGGCGGAGTCGGCCGGCCCTCGGCCCTGAGTACCCCGCCGCCTCCACGGCGGTGAGGCCGACCTCGGATCGAACGGGTGAGCGCCCCCCGGGCCGGTTACCGTCGACCCATGCACGACCAGCCGCACCCCGCGCCCACGCCCGGCCCCGAGCTCTTCACATGGGAGTTCGCCACCGACCCCTACCCCGCCTATGCCTGGCTGCGCGAGCACGCCCCCGTGCACCGGACCCGGCTGCCCAGCGGGGTCGAGGCCTGGCTCGTGACGCGGCACGCGGATGCCAGGCAGGCGCTCGCCGATCAGCGGTTGTCCAAGAACCCCGCGCACCATGACGAGCCCGCGCACGCGAAGGGGAAGACCGGGATCCCCGGGGAGCGCAAGGCCGAGCTGATGACGCATCTGCTCAACATCGATCCGCCCGACCACACCCGGCTGCGCCGGCTCGTGTCGAAGGCGTTCACCCCGCGCCGCGTGGCGGAGTTCGCGCCGCGTGTGCAGGAGCTGACGGATCGGTTGATCGACGGCTTCGTGGAGAAGGGGAGCGCGGACCTGATCCATGACTTCGCCTTCCCGCTCCCCATCTACGCCATCTGTGACCTGCTCGGTGTCCCGCGCGAGGACCAGGACGACTTCCGGGACTGGGCGGGCATGATGATCCGGCACGGCGGCGGCCCGCGCGGCGGGGTCGCCCGGTCGGTGAAGAAGATGCGGGGCTATCTCGCCGAGCTGATCCACCGCAAGAGGGAGGAGCCGGGGGACGACCTCATCTCGGGTCTCATCAAGGCCTCCGACCACGGCGAGCACCTGACCGAGAACGAAGCCGCCGCCATGGCCTTCATCCTCCTTTTCGCCGGTTTCGAGACCACTGTCAACCTCATCGGCAATGGGGTGTATGCCCTGTTGCGCAACCCCGGCGAGCGGAACCGGCTCCAGGAGTCCCTCGCGGCGGGGGAGTACGGGCTGCTGGAGACGGGGGTGGAGGAACTCCTGCGTTACGACGGACCCGTGGAGCTCGCGACATGGCGCTTCGCGACCGAGGACATCACGCTCGCGGGGGAGCGAATCGCCGCTGGGGATCCGGTACTTGTGGTGCTCGCCGCCGCCGACCGAGACCCCGCCCGCTTCGACGAGCCCGACACCCTCGATCTGTCCAGGCGTGACAACCAGCACCTCGGCTACGGGCACGGCATCCACTACTGCCTCGGCGCGCCCCTCGCCCGGCTCGAGGGACAGACCGCGCTCGCCACGCTGTTGACCCGGCTGCCCGATGTGCGGCTTGCGGTCGATCCGGCCGATTTGCGCTGGCGTGGGGGGCTCATCATGCGTGGACTGCGCACGCTTCCGGTGGAGTTCACACCCCGCCAGAACTGACGGGTCGTCAAGACTGTGACTTTTATGTGATCTCCTCTGCATCGACTTGTGACTGACGTTCGAATGCCGCTACGTTCACCGTCAATCTCAACCGAGTCACACCAGTCACACGGAAGGCAACCCGTATGCGCTCCGGGAACGGACGGCACCGCCGACCTCGCCAGGCCCCCGCCCTCATCGTCGCGGCAGGGGTGACCGGATCGGCCATCGCCATCCCTCTGCTCGGGGCGGGCTCCGCGTCCGCCGCCGACGCCGCCACCTGGGACCGGGTCGCCGAGTGCGAGTCCGGCGGGATGTGGAGTGCCGACTTCGGCAACGGAATGTACGGCGGCCTCCAGTTCACCCAGGCCACCTGGGAGCGCTTCGGCGGTACGGACTACGCCCCGCGCGCCGACCTCGCCAGCCGGTCCCAGCAGATCGCGGTCGCCGAGAAGGCGCTGGCCGCGCAGGGTGCCGCGGCATGGGCCACCTGTGCCGGGATAGCGGGGCTCACGAACGACGGCACCACGCCGGGTGTCGACCCGGGTGACGAGCCGGGGTCCGCCGGGACCGCGACACCCACCGCGCCCGCCACCCCGCCGACCCCCACGACGCCCCTCCTCCCCACCGACCCCACCGCGCCCGTCACGCCGGCCCCCGGTACGGAGCCGTCGCAGCCCGTCGAGTCGCTCACCCCCGGCGCTCCCGCGCCTTCCGGGACCGGACGGACCCCCGACGCCGGCACCGGCAAGCACCGCGGCGCACCCTCCCCCGAGGAGACGACCGGGTCCACGGGTGCCGATGCGGGCAATTCCATCGATGAGCGCGACAACGGACAACACGCCTCACGAGGTGACGTTTCCACCCGAGACGCATCCAACCTCCCGGATGCGGGTGTTACGGGTGATACGGGCACGAATCCTGGCGGCACCGAACCGGCCGAGGCGGGCAAGGGCGGCAATGCGGACAAGGGCCCGGCCGTGTACACCGTCCAGCCCGGCGACAATCTCTCCGCCATCGCGGAGGAGCAGGACGTCGCCGGCGGCTGGCCCGCCCTGTACGACGCCAACCGGCAGACCGTGGGCGGCGATCCGGACCTCATCCTCCCCGGCCAGAGCCTCGATCTGGGAGCGAAGCAGGGGTAGTTCGGGCGCCTATGTCCGCTTCTGTTCAACTGAGACATGAGTCTCTTTGCCCCAACTGGCGCCCCTTGGCCGTGAAGTCCCGCTCTTCCCTGCCTCACCTGCGCAAATGCCGCGCGAGGGAAGGTAAGTAGGGCGGGATTGCCCCTGATGTCCGTCTTTGAACTTGAGGCGGGTCTGTGTTTACGGTCGTCACCGCTCGCCATCGCGGGCCCCACCGACCGGAACGCCGAGTCCTGCCGCCGGTCGAGGGGAACAGTCGTCGCGTCATGCGCCGAAGGCAGGAGCGGGGGACCCAAGGTAAACGCCGGGCCCGGTCGTTGAGACAGACGACCAGAGGACCGGCTTGGGGTGAAGTCGCGGACACGCGACCGGGCACCACCAGCCCGAACCCGACAGCTCACCTCGCAGGCGTCGGTGAGGGGAACAACTCCATGCTGCTTTCCGGCAAGAACAAGCACCGCCGCCCGTCCAAGGCCGTCCGTTTCGCCGCGTTCGCCGGCATCACCGGTGCCGCGGTCGCCGCCCCGCTGCTGGGCGCAAACGCCGCCTCCGCCGCCACCACCTCCGAGTGGGACACCGTCGCCCAGTGCGAGTCGGGCGGCAACTGGTCCATCAACACGGGCAACGGCTACTACGGCGGTCTGCAGTTCTCGTCCTCCACCTGGGCCGCGTACGGCGGCACCGCCTACGCCTCCTCCGCGGACCAGGCCTCCAAGTCGCAGCAGATAGCCGTCGCCGAGAAGGTGCTGGCGAGCCAGGGCAAGGGTGCCTGGCCGAGCTGCGGCGTGGGCCTGTCCGGCGCCTCGAACGACTCCGGCTCCGCCGAGCCCGCTCCGGCCGCCCAGCCGAAGCAGCCCGAGCGCAAGGCCGAGCAGCCGACCACCCGCAGCCAGCAGCGCACCGCCCCCAAGGCCGAGGCGAAGAAGACCGTCACCACCCCGACCGGCAAGAAGGTCAAGAAGGGTGATGGCGAGTACAAGGTCAAGGGTGGCGACACCCTGAGCACCATCGCCGAGGCGAAGCACGTCAAGGGCGGCTGGGCGAAGCTCTTCGAGCTGAACAAGGACATCGTCGCGGACGCCGACCTCATCTACCCGGGTCAGCAGCTGCACCTCAAGTAAGGGCCTGTTCCACGACGGCCCCGTAGTGACCACCCCGGTCCGGCGCGCCCTTCCCCCGTACGCGCCGGGCCGGGGTTTCCCGCGTCCAGGGCACGGCCTGCGCGGTTACCGCCCAGTAGAACTTGTGTCGTTTGCCCCGCAAAGCAGGCCCTTGGGTCCTTTTTCGTCCCACGGTCCGGGCGCCCGGCTGGCCTGGGCCCCGGAGCCGGTTAGGCTCTTGTCGCAAGGCCAAAGAGACCCTGCACCGCATGCGTCACATCTAGCTTCACATCCCAGAAGGAGATGCTCGTGCCGTCCATCGACGTCGTCGTAGCCCGGGAAATCCTGGACTCCCGAGGCAACCCCACGGTCGAGGTCGAGGTGGGCCTCGACGATGGCAGCACCGGCCGTGCTGCAGTTCCGTCCGGCGCCTCCACCGGAGCGTTCGAGGCCATCGAGCTCCGCGACGGTGACCAGAGCCGCTACCAGGGCAAGGGTGTCGAGAAGGCCGTCCTCGCCGTCATCGAGCAGATCGGCCCGGAGCTCGTCGGCTACGACGCCACCGAGCAGCGCCTGATCGACCAGGCGATGTTCGACCTGGACGCCACCGACAACAAGGCCTCGCTCGGCGCCAACGCCATCCTCGGCGTCTCCCTCGCCGTCGCGCACGCCGCCTCCGAGGCGTCCGACCTCCCGCTCTTCCGCTACCTCGGCGGCCCGAACGCGCACCTGCTGCCTGTTCCGATGATGAACATCCTGAACGGCGGCTCGCACGCCGACTCCAACGTGGACATCCAGGAGTTCATGATCGCGCCGATCGGTGCCGAGTCGTTCTCCGAGGCGCTGCGCTGGGGCACCGAGGTCTACCACACCCTCAAGGCCGTCCTGAAGCGCAAGGGCCTGTCCACCGGCCTCGGCGACGAGGGCGGCTTCGCCCCGAACCTGGAGTCGAACCGCGCCGCGCTCGACCTCATCCTCGAGGCCATCAAGGAAGCCGGCTACGCCCCGGGCAAGGACATCGCGCTCGCGCTCGACTGCGCCGCCTCCGAGTTCTACAAGGACGGCAAGTACCAGTTCGAGGGCCAGTCCCGCTCGGCCGCCGAGATGACCGAGTACTACGAGGAGCTCGTCTCCGCGTACCCGCTCGTCTCCATCGAGGACCCGCTGTTCGAGGACGACTGGGCCGGCTGGAAGGCCATCACCGAGAAGCTGGGCGCCAAGGTGCAGCTCGTCGGTGACGACCTGTTCGTCACGAACCCCGAGCGCCTCGCCCGCGGCATCGAGGAGAACTCGGCCAACGCCCTGCTGGTCAAGGTGAACCAGATCGGCTCGCTGACCGAGACCCTGGACGCCGTCGAGATGGCCCAGCGCAACGGCTTCAAGTGCATGATGTCCCACCGCTCCGGTGAGACCGAGGACGTCACCATCGCCGACCTCGCCGTCGCCACCAACTGCGGCCAGATCAAGACCGGCGCCCCGGCCCGCTCCGAGCGCGTCGCCAAGTACAACCAGCTGCTGCGCATCGAGGAGATCCTCGACGACGCCGCGGTGTACGCGGGCCGCTCCGCCTTCCCGCGCTTCAAGGGCTGATCACCGCAGCCTGATCCCCCGGGCCCTCGGGCCCCGGGGAAGCGCAAGTCTCCGTACGTCCCCGGCCATGGTCCCGTACCGTGTCCGGGGACGTACCACGTGACAGGGGAGGCGAGCGATGGCCGGGAAGAACCGGGACCGGTTCTCCACCGCGACCAGGATCCGGCTGCTCGGCGAGCAGACCGCGGCCCGCGTCTACCGCTCCCAGACCCGCAGACAGGCCCGCCGCTCCCGGCTCACCGGCCGCGCGGCCTTCCTCGCGCTGGTCGTCTGCTCCCTGATCGTGGCGCTCGCCTATCCCATGCGGCAGTACGTGTCGCAGCGGAACGAGATCGCCGAGCAGGAGCGGCTGGCCACCGAGGCCGCCGAGCGGGTGGAGGAGCTGCGCGACGAGAAGGCGCGGCTCCAGGACCCGGCCTATGTGAAGCGCCTGGCCCGCGAGCATCTGCACTACGTTTTTCCGGGCGAGACCGGCTTCACCGCGAACGACCCGGACGCGGCGCGACAGCGCCGGGGCGACCAGGGCGGGGCCGACCTCCCCTGGTACTCCAACCTCTGGGACGGCGTCGACCGGGCCGACGGGAGCCGCTGACCGCCGGGCCGGGGGATGATGGGGGCGCGGGCCCCGGCCCGCAGCGCGCGGGCGCCGTCCCGTACGCCCCTTCGAGCCCACTTTCGACGAGAAGACAGACGCAGGCATGGAAACGCCCCCTCCGCAGACCGAACGCACCGAGCCGACCGAGGCGGACGTCGCAGCCTTCAAGGAGCAGCTCGGCCGCCCGCCGCGCGGCCTGCGCGCAATCGCGCACCGCTGCCCCTGCGGCAACCCCGATGTGGTGGAGACCGCCCCCCGGCTCCCGGACGGCACTCCGTTCCCGACGACGTACTACCTGACGTGCCCCCGGGCCGCTTCGGCGATCGGCACGCTGGAGGCGAACGGCGTGATGAAGGAGATGTCCGAGCGTCTTCAGAGCGATCCCGAGCTGGCCGCCGCCTACCGCGCCGCGCACGAGGACTACATCGCGCGCCGTGACGCCATCGAGGTCCTGGAGGGCTTCCCGAGCGCCGGCGGTATGCCGGACCGGGTGAAGTGTCTGCATGTGCTGGTCGGTCACTCGCTGGCGGCCGGTCCCGGGGTGAACCCGCTGGGCGACGAGGCCCTCGCGATGCTGCCCGAGTGGTGGGCCAAGGGTCCGTGCGTGATGCCCTGCGGCGACAAGGAGGCCACCGCATGACCCGGGTCGCGGCCATCGACTGCGGTACGAACTCCATCCGGCTGCTGGTCGCCGACGTCCACCCGGAGACGGGCGGGATCGTCGACCTGGACCGGCGGATGACCATCGTCCGGCTCGGCCAGGGCGTCGACAAGACGGGCCGGCTCGCGCCCGAGGCGCTGGAGCGCACCTTCGCCGCCTGCCGTGAGTACGCGGCCGTCATCAAGGAACTGGGAGCCGAGCGGCTCCGGTTCGTGGCCACCTCCGCCTCCCGCGACGCCGAGAACCGCGACGACTTCGTCCGCGGTGTGGTGGAGATCCTGGGTGTCGAGCCCGAGGTCATCAGCGGCGACCAGGAGGCCGAGTTCTCCTTCACCGGTGCCACCAAGGAGCTGGCCGGGGACGAGGGCGAGCACCTCGTCGTCGACATCGGCGGTGGCTCGACCGAGTTCGTGGTGGGCAACGAGCACGTGGCGGCGGCGCGTTCCGTCGACATCGGCTGCGTACGGCTGACCGAGCGGCACATCCGCAACGACCCGCCGACGGCAGCCGAGATCGCCGCGATCCGCGCCGACGTCGAGGCCGCCCTGGATCTGGCCGAGGAGACCGTGCCGCTGCGCGGACCGCGCACCCTCGTCGGGCTCGCCGGGTCGGTGACCACGGTCGCCGCGATCGCGCTGGGGCTGAAGGAGTACGACTCCGCCGCGATCCACCGCTCCACGATCTCCCGCGACCAGGTCGCCGAGGTGGCCGGGCGGCTGCTCGCCTCGACCCACCAGGAGCGGGTGGCGATCCCCGTCATCCACCCGGGGCGGGTCGATGTCATCGCCGCGGGCGCGCTGGTGCTGCTCGCCGTCATGGAACGCACGGGAGCCCCGAACGTGGTGGTCAGCGAGCACGACATCCTCGACGGGATCGCGTTTTCCATCGCCTGACGGGGGCCGAACCATCGTCTCAGGGGGCCCGGAGGCCCCTGGGACGACAATCCGTCGGGGAAGTTCGTGAAGTTCTTCACAAGGAAAAGGGCTCTGAGGGCCGCCGAAGAGGGGTTGTGGACCCCCTGGGCGCACTCTCGGGGCCCTTCCGCGCTTCTGACGCACGGGTCTTGGGGTGTTTCGGGGAGGTGAACCGAAGCGGTGGTCCAGCGTTGCGAACGGCTCTCTGGGCCAGCTCACAAGGGGTGAGCAACGTCCCCCGATACACCCTGGTTCCTTCGCCACGCCATGACCTCGGTCACGTGGGCGGCGGAGTGTAGCAGAGGTACCCAAGGAGCTTGTGAAGGGGCGCACGAGCGACCCCTCCGAGGGGGGTGGATACTCGATGGCATGAGCACCACGGAGCGTCCCAGGATCCTCGTAGTAGGCGGTGGGTACGTAGGCCTGTACGCAGCACGACGCATTCTCAAGAAGATGCGTTATGCGGAAGCGACCGTCACGGTCGTCGACCCGCGCTCGTACATGACGTACCAGCCCTTCCTCCCCGAAGCTGCCGCCGGCAGCATCTCGCCGAGGCACGTCGTCGTACCGCTGCGACGCGTCCTGCCCAAGGCCGAGGTGCTCACCGGTCGGGTCACGACCATCGATCAGGACCGCAAGGTCGCCACGGTCGCGCCGCTCGTCGGCGAGGCCTACGAGCTGCCCTTCGACTACCTGGTCATCGCGCTCGGCGCGGTCTCCCGCACCTTCCCGATCCCCGGCCTCGCCGAGCAGGGCATCGGCATGAAGGGCATCGAGGAGGCCATCGGGCTGCGCAACCACGTTCTCGAGCAGCTCGACAAGGCCGACTCGACGACCGATGAGGACGTCCGCCGCAAGGCGCTGACCTTCGTCTTCGTGGGCGGCGGCTTCGCCGGCGCGGAGACCATCGGTGAGGTCGAGGACCTGGCCCGCGACGCGGCCAAGTACTACAGCAGCGTCAGCCGCGAGGACATGCGCTTCCTGCTGGTCGACGTGGCCGACAAGATCCTCCCCGAGGTCGGGCCCGAGCTCGGCAAGTGGGGCAAGGAGCACCTCGAGAGCCGGGGCATCGAGGTCTACCTCAAGACCGGCATGGACTCCTGCGTCGACGGCCACGTGGTGCTGAACAACGGCCTCGAGGTCGACTCCAACACCATCGTGTGGACCGCCGGCGTGAAGCCCAACCCGGCGCTGGCCCGCTACGGCCTGCCGCTCGGCCCCCGCGGTCACGTGGACACGTCCGAGAAGCTGCAGGTGCAGGGCACCGACTACATCTGGGCCGCCGGCGACAACGCCCAGGTCCCGGACATCGCCGCCCGCAAGGCCGGCGTCGAGAACGCCTGGTGCCCGCCGAACGCCCAGCACGCGCTGCGCCAGGCCAAGGTCCTCGGCGACAACGTCATCTCCGGGATGCGCGGCTTCCCGCAGAAGGACTACAGCCACGCCAACAAGGGTGCGGTCGCCGGTCTCGGCCTGCACAAGGGCGTCGCGATGATCGTCATGGGCAAGATGAAGATCAAGCTCAAGGGCCGTCTCGCCTGGTACATGCACCGTGGCTACCACGGTCTGGCCGTGCCCACCTGGAACCGCAAGATCCGCGTCCTCGCCGACTGGACCCTCGCGATGTTCCTCAAGCGCGAGGTCGTTTCGCTCGGCGCCATCGAGACGCCGCGCGAGGAGTTCTACGAGGCCGCCAAGCCGGCCCCGGCGCCCGCGACCAAGTCGGCCCCGGAGAAGGCCAAGGCCTCCTGAGCCCCGGCTGAGCCAGTAGTACGGCAGTACCCCGCAATACCCCCGCAAGGGCCGTCCGCCATCCGTGGTGCGGACGGCCCTTCGCGTGTTTTGCCGACTTGTTGCGCGACGGCGGGACTGAATTCGCCTACTGACGGTGTTCACATGGTGACGAGCATTTCTGGGGCACGACATCACGGAGGTGTGCACCATGGCCGACGCCGCGCTGCGGCTGACCACTCTTGCCGAGGATCTGTTGGGAGCGCCGCTCCCGGTACGTCTGCGCGCCTGGGACGGCAGCGAAGCGGGCCCCGCCGACGGCCCCGTCCTCATGATCAACCAGCGCCGGGCGCTGCGCCGTCTGCTGTGGAAACCGGGGGAACTCGGCCTCGCGCGGGCCTGGGTCGCCGGTGAGATCGACGTCGAGGGCGATCTGTACGAGGCCCTGGACCGGCTCGCCGGAATCCTCTGGGAGCGCGAGACGGACGCGAAGGGCGGCATCCACGCCGTACGGGACCCCAGACTCCGGGCCGCCGCCGCGGCGCTCGTGAAGCTGGCGGGCCCCTGGCCGCCGCCCGCGCCGCCGGCGGAGGAGATGCGCAGGCGCTCCGGCCCGCTGCACACCAAGCGGCGCGACAAGGAGGCGATCAGTCACCACTACGACGTGGGCAACGACTTCTACGAGCTGGTCCTCGGCCCGTCGATGGTCTACTCGTGCGCCTACTGGAGTGAGGGCGGCACACTCGAGGACGCGCAGCGCGACAAGCTCGACCTGATCTGCCGCAAGCTCGGGCTGAAGGCGGGCGACCGGCTCCTGGACGTCGGCTGCGGCTGGGGCTCCATGGCGATGCACGCGGCCAGGGAGTACGGAGCCGAGGTCGTCGGGGTCACCCTCTCCCGCGAGCAGGCCGCCTACGCCCGCAAGCGGATCGCCGACGAGGGGCTGACCGACCGGGTCGAGATCCGGGTTCAGGACTACCGGGACGTCAGGGACGGGCCGTTCGACGCCATTTCCTCGATCGGGATGGCCGAACACGTCGGGGCCGTCCGCTACCGCGAGTACGCCGACACGCTCTTCGCTCTGCTGAAGCCGGGCGGCCGGCTGCTCAACCACCAGATCGCGCGCCGCCCCGAGAAGAACGAGGAGGCGTACGAGGTGGACGAGTTCATCGACGCGTACGTCTTCCCCGACGGCGAACTCGCCCCCCTCGGCCGGACCGTCGCCACCCTGGAGGAGGCCGGCATGGAGGTGCGCGACGTCGATGTCCTGCGGGAGCACTACGCGCTCACCCTGCGCCAGTGGGTCGCCAACCTGGAGGCGCACTGGAAGGAGGCGGTCCGGCTGACCTCGCCCGGCCGGGCACGGATCTGGCGGCTCTACATGGCCGCCTCCGCGCTCGCCTTCGAGCGCAACCGGATCGGCGTGAACCAGGTCCTGGCCGTACGGACCCCCGAGTCCGGGGCGTCCGGGCTGCCCCTGCGCCCCCGCGCCTGGAACGAGTCCTGACGGGCTGACAGCGGCGAAGGGCCGGACCCCCGTGGGGGAGCCCGGCCCTTCGTCCGTGTCTACGCCGACACCGCGGCGCCCTGCCTACTCGGCCTTGATCGCGTTCAGCATGTTCAGCTTCGCGGCGCTGCGGGCCGGCCACATGGCGGCCAGGACGCCCACCAGCCCGGCGAGGAGCAGGAAGACGCCGATCCGGTCCCAGGGCAGGACCAGCGCGTACCCCGGCAGGCTGTCCTTGAAGGTCTGGCCGATCGCCCAGCCCAGGAACGAGCCCAGGCCGATGCCGACCACCGCGCCGAAGAGCGAGATGACCACGGCCTCCAGACGGACCATCCGCTTCACCCGCCGGCGGTCCAGACCGATCGCCCGCAGCATGCCGATCTCCTGCTGGCGCTCGAACACCGACATGGCGAGGGTGTTGACGACCCCGAGGACCGCGATGAGCAGGGCCATCGCCAGCAGCCCGTACATGATGTTCAGCAGCATGTTGATGGCACCGCCGTAGGTGTCCTTGATGTCCTGCTGGTCGAGGACGGTGATCGCCGGGCTGTCACCCAGCGCCTTGGCGACGGCCTTCTCGTTGGCGGCGGACTCGCCACCGTCCATCGCCACGAAGATCTGCGGGATGTACGGCTTGACCTCGTGTGCGTTGAGGACCTTCGCGTCGACTACGACGGGGGAGAGGAACTCGCTCTCCTCGAAGATCGCGCCGACCTTCAGAGTGCCCTTCTTGTCGTCGTTGTACGTGACCGGCAGGGTGTCGCCGACCTTCCAGCCCTGCTTGTCGGCCGTGGAGTCGGCGACCGCGATCCGCCCCTCGGCGAGCGTGGCCAGGCTGCCGTCGCGGACCTTGAGGTTCATGACCTTCTCGATGTCACCCGGGGTGACACCGGAGGCCGAACTGAAGTCGCCCTTGATCTGGAAGTAGCCGGACTGCTGCGGCGACACCGCGGTGACGCCCGGCGCCTTCTCCAGCGCGGTCAGCGCCGACTGGTCCATGCCCATGCCACTGGCCATGGTGACCATGTAGTCGGCCTTGATCTGGTCGGTGGTCATCTTGTCCAGTGCCGTGCCGACCGTGGCGCCGAGCACCGACAGGCCGGTGACCAGGGTGAGGCCGATGGCCAGCGCGGAAGCGGTGGCTCCGGTGCGGCGCGGATTGCGGACCGCGTTCTGGCCGGCCAGCTTGCCCGCCACCCCGAAGCCCGCGAGCAGCGGCCGGACCAGCGCGATGACCGGGCGGGACAGCAGGGGAATCAGGATGATCACACCGATGAGCGTGAAGAACGCGCCCGCGCCGATGATCACACGGCCGGTGTCGCCGCCGGAACCGGCGCCGAGCACGATGCCCACCGCGCCGAGCGCGGTGATGGCCCCGCCGATGGAGTTGCGCAGCACCAGGGACTTGGTGGTGGCCACCGCGTGCACGCTGCTCATGGCGGCCACCGGCGGGATCTTCGCGGCGCGGCGGCCGGGCAGCCAGGCGGCGAGCATCGTGATCAGGACACCGACGGCGAGCGCGGCGATCACCGGGGTGGCGGAGAGGATCAGAGGCCCGTCCGGGACCTTCATGCCGAACGCGGACATCCCGGAGCGCAGTCCGATCGCGAGGCCCACGCCCAGGGCGAAGCCGACGGCCGAGGCGACCAGGCCGACCAGCGCGGCCTCGGCCAGCACCGAGCGGGTGATCTGCTTGCGCGAGGCGCCGACGGCGCGCATCAGCGCCAGCTCCTTGGTGCGCTGCGCGACCAGCATCGTGAAGGTGTTGGAGATCAGGAAGATGCCGACGAAGAGCGCGATGCCCGCGAAGCCCAGCAGCACCTGCTTGAGGTTGCCGAGGCCGCTCTCGATCATCTCGGCCTGCTCGTCGGCGAGGACCTGGCCCGTCTGGGCCTCGGCCTCCTTGGGGATGACCGCCTCGACCTTGTCCAGGATCGCGTCGGCGGAGGCGCCGGGGGCGGCGACCACCGAGATCTCCTGGAAGTAGCCCGGCTTCACGTACAGCTTCTGGGCGACGTCGGTGTCGAAGAGGACCAGGCTGCCGCCGGCGTTGACGGCGCCGTCCTGGGTGGTGAAGACACCGGCCAGCTCGTACTCCTTGACCGGCCCGTTGGTGGCGACCCGTACGGTGTCGCCGACCTTGTAGCCGCCCTTGGACGCGGTTTCCCTGTCCAGGGCGATCTGACCGTCCTTCACCGGGCCGGAGCCGTCGGTGAAGTCGTAGGCGGGGTCCTTGGCGTTCTGGCCGGGGCTGAAGTTGGTGCCCTTGTTGGACCAGCCGACCCCGATCAGCTTGCCGTCCTTGTCGGGGACGCCGGCGAAGCCGCTCACCCGGCCGGTGGCCGACTCGACGCCGTCGATCCCGGCGATCTTCCGGCGGACCTGCTCGGAGAGGCCCGGGGGCTGCTTGGGGTCGTTCTCGTTCGCGGTCGAGGTGACGGCGACCGCGACGTTGTCGTAGCTCTTGGCCGACTGGTTGCGGAAGGCGTTGGACAGGGTGTCGGTGAACACCAGGGTGCCGGAGACGAAGGCCACGCCGAGCATGACGGCGAGGATGGTCATCAGCAGCCTGGCCTTGTGCGCGAGCACATTGCGCAGGGCGGTACGGAACATGAGGTCTGTGTCCTGAGGTGGTTTCCGGAGGAAGGTCGAGAGGGGCCGTCACGCCGGCCGGAGGCCGGCGGCGCGGATCAGCCGGCCGGGGTCAGCTGGTGCGGCCCTTGGCGTCGAAGGCCTTCATCCGGTCGAGGACGCCGTCGGCGGTGGGGCTGAGCATCTCGTCGACGATGCGGCCGTCGGCGAGGAAGATCACGCGGTCGGCGTAGGAGGCGGCCACCGGGTCGTGGGTCACCATGACGACGGTCTGGCCCAGTTCGCGTACGGAATTGCGCAGGAAGCCCAGCACCTCGGCGCCGGAGCGGGAGTCCAGGTTTCCGGTCGGCTCGTCACCGAAGATGATCTCTGGGCGGGAGGCCAGCGCACGGGCCACGGCGACGCGCTGCTGCTGACCGCCGGAGAGCTGCGCGGGCCGGTGGCTGAGCCGCCCGGACAGACCGATCATGTCGATGACCCGCTCCACCCACTGCTTGTCGGGCTTGCGTCCCGCGATGTCCATGGGGAGCGTGATGTTCTCCAGGGCGGTCAGCGTCGGCAGCAGGTTGAACGCCTGGAAGATGAAGCCGATCTTGTCCCGGCGCAGCTGCGTGAGCTGCTTGTCCTTCAGCGTGCCGAGCTCGGTCTCACCGATGCGTACGGAGCCGCTGCTGAAGCTGTCCAGGCCGGCGACGCAGTGCATCAGCGTCGACTTGCCGGAGCCCGAGGGGCCCATGATCGCGGTGAACTCTCCCTGGCGGAAGTCGACGGTGACCCGGTCGAGGGCGACCACCTGGGTCTCGCCCTGTCCGTAGACCTTGGACAGATCCATGGCACGGGCGGCCACCGCGGTGGCGCGGTGAGCGGTGGAGGTGGTCGTCACGAGGGGGGCTCCTTAACGGGGTGCCGCGCTTCAAGGGGGCGCTGCGCTGTTCTGCGGGACCACTCCATCGTCATGTCCGCATCGAGCCGGGTCGTCCGTCCGCATACCCGTTCCTGGGGCAGCCTGGAGTCGGACCGGGGGGCCCGCCCCTCCTCCTTTGGGATGACGGCGACCCTGAGGGCGGCGACTTTCCGTCATTCCCCCACGCACATCTTTGCGGCTGCGAGCCCTGTCAGGCTTCGGGAGAACGCACTCGACCTGCGCTGACATACCCTCAGGCGTCAATAAAATAAGACAACATCGGGCCAGTGTTCCGCTGATCGGGCGATGCGTCCCGATAGGCTCAATGTGCCAACGCAGAGCCGCGCGCCACGCCCGGATGGTGGAATGCAGACACGGCGAGCTTAAACCTCGCTGCCCTCGCGGGCGTACCGGTTCGAGTCCGGTTCCGGGCACCAATCCGAGCAGGCGCGCACACGCACCGTGGCTGCCGCGCCACAGGCTGCCACCCGGCGTCTCCGTTTGAGGGTCACGATCGCGGAAAGATCCTCCCCGAGCACTAGGAAGATTCCTTTGCTTCCGCATTACTCTTGACGCAAGGCCGCGCAGCGCGGCCATGGAGGAGTGAGATGAGGAGCAGCAACCCGGTCTTCTCGCGACGGGGGTTCAGCCGCGACAACGGCTACGCCGGCTTCAACGCGCAGCAGCCGCAGGCCGGGGGCCCCGCCGTTGGAACCAACCCCTACGCGCAGGGCACCGCCAACCCGTACGCGAACCCGTACGCGCCGCAGGACACGCAGTACGGCGCTCCCGCGCCGGTCCGCACCAACGCCATGACGATGGACGACGTCGTCTCGCGTACCGCCATGACCCTGGGCACCGTCGTCGTCGGCGCCGTGCTCGCCTGGGCGCTCCTGCCGGTCTCTCCGACCAGCTACGGCCTGGCCATCGGCGCGGCCCTGGTGGCGTTCGTCCTGGCGATCGTCCAGTCCTTCAAGCGGACGCCGTCGCCCGCGCTGATCATCGGCTACGCCGCGTTCGAGGGTGTCTTCCTCGGCGTGATCAGCGAGATGTACAACACCGCCTGGTCCGGCGCCCCCTTCCAGGCGGTTCTCGGCACCATGGCCGTCAGCGGCGCCACGCTGCTCATGTACAAGCAGCGCTGGATCCGGGTCACCGCCCGGTACGCCCGGATCGGCATGACCATCGCCCTGGCGTTCATCGTCGTGATGGCCGTCAACCTGCTGCTCGTGGTCTTCGGCGTCGCCGACGACGGCGGTCTGCGCAGCTTCGGCCCGCTCGGTGCCATCGTCGGCATCCTGGCGATCCTGATCGGCTGCTTCTTCCTCACCCTGGACTTCAAGCAGATCGAGGACGGCGTCAACTACGGCGCTCCCCGTGAGGAGTCCTGGCTGGCGGCGTTCGGTCTGACGATGTCGCTGGTGTGGATCTACCTGGAGATGCTGCGACTCGTCGCGATCTTCAGCGGCGACGACTAGAACGTCCGCGCGCGTCGGCGCGCGAAGGAAGGGCCCGTCCGGCTTCCGCCGGGCGGGCCCTTCGCGTCCCTTCGGGGTCTAGAGCAGCTTCCTGGCGGCTCGCCTCAGGTCGTACTCGTGGATGATCGCCTTGGCGTGGCCGTACGCGAGGTTGTGCTCGCCCCGGAGCCAGCTGACCTTCTCCTCGAAGCGGAAGAGAGAGGGTCCTTCCTCGACGGTGCGGAGCCAGTCGGACACTTCACGACCGGTGCAATGGGGGATGCGGGAGAGCAGGTTGCGATGGGTTTCTTCGGAGAAGACATGGGACATCGGCGCCTCCGGACGCGTATTGCGTGTGCTCCTTCACGTCACCGTGCCTGAGCGTTCGCCCGTTGGCAACAGGCCCGGGGCGGCGCGTAGGGTCGCACGGTGCTTGATACGAGTGAACTGACGGCCGCCGTCGAGCGGTTCGCCGACCGGCTGAGGGCCGCGCCGCAGAGCCGGCTCCAGCGGGGCGCCGCCGCCGAAGGACTGGCTCTGGCGAGGGAGTTGGCGCTGCGGGCCCAGCGGCTCGAGGAGCCGGGAACGGCGCCGCGGACCATGCCCGACGCCGGGATCTTCGCCGTCGCGGACCAACTCGTGGTCGCCGGAAACGATCTGGTGGAGATTCTGCGAACGGCCCCGCCGGGCTCCCCCGAGGAGCTGGACGAGGCCGTGAGGTCGGTACGGGAGGCGGCGCGGCGGGCCGGGCTGTAGAAGGCCCCCAAGGCCCCCTCAGGGCCCTCCGGGGAGCTTCCCGGGGCCCGGGGACCTCAGAGGGATGCTATGACGCGGTCGGCGAGGATGTAGACGTTGTCGTCGCCGTTCTCGGAGAAGCCGCCGCAGGAGAACGTCAGGGCGTACGCGCCGGAGACACCGGAGCCGCCCAGAAGCACCGGGCTGTGGCCCGCGCGCAGGGCCTCCGCGAGGCGCTCGGCCGTCTCCCTGTGCCCCGGGGTCATGCAGAGCGTCGTGCCGTCGGCGAAGACGTACACATCGAGCGTGCCGAGCGGGCCGGGCCGTACGTCCGCCAGCGCGGTCCCTGTCTCCGCCAGCTCCTCCAGGCGCGCCACGGTGCGCTCGTGGTCGGTGACGACCGGTGTCTGGACGGGGACGAAGTCGGGGTGCGAGGGGTGACGGCGGCGGGCGGCGGCCAGCTCCGGGGAGTCCTCGGCGAACTCCGCGTACTCGGCGACCTCGGGCTGGTCCGCCAGGTCGGCGAGCTCGGCCAGCTCCGCCAGCTCGGCGAAGTCGTCCAGGCGGCCCGCGTCCAGGTCCATCGACTCCAGGCCCAGCGCCTCGAGGCCGGCGAAGTCGGCCTGGCGCGGGACGAAGAACGAGCCGTCGTCGCCGGGGCCACCGGGTCCACCGAGCCCGCCGAGCACGGACGGGGCGTCGGCGGCGTCCCTCGCCTCCTGCGCGGCCCAGAAGGCGCGCGCCTCGGCCAGTTCGCGCTCGCGCTCCTCGGCGAGTGCTTCGGCGACCGCGGCACGGATCTCGTCGGCCGGGGTGGCGCTGCGGGCGTGCGGCACGGTGGCGCCGCGGCCGTTCGTTCCGGCGGCGGACAGCTCGGTGCGCAGGGCGGCGACCTGCTTGCGCAGCCCGTGGGCGGCGTGCAGGGCAGCGGCGCCCACGGCCGTGGCAGCGGCCGTGGTCAGCAGCAGGGCAAGAGGCATGGCGCTCACTGACATACTCCCGGTTCCGTTCGATCCCCCGACTTCCTACCTCAGCTTGTCGTGAGGTGGTGCCAGCTGTCAGTGCATTACGTCACGAATTGGACAGGTATTTGTGCCTGGTGTTTAGTGCCGTAGCCACTGTGACCTGCGAAAACAACTCTCCCCCGGGACGTAGGTCACATCCTGGGGGAGATTCGGTCACGGCTGGGACGCGGGACGGTTGGCGGGGGCGTCCCGCGGCCAGGGGCCCCGGCCACCCGAGCCGGCGCCGGGCCTCAGCTTCGACCCGGCGAGCGCCGCGTCAGCTCAGCCGCTCGATTCTTTGCTCGCGCTGAGCTTCGACTCCGCTGCGGGCAGGTGCCGCCCTCGTTCCTCGGGCGACCCCTACCCTCCGCTGCGCCTCAGCTCAGCCGCTCGATTCTTTGCTCGCGCTGAGCTTCGGCTCCGCTGCGGGCAGGTGCCGCCCTCGTTCCTCGGGCGACCCCTACCCTCCGCTGCGCCTCAGCTCAGCCGCTCGATTCTTTGCTCGCGCTGAGCTTCGACTCCGCTGCGGGCAGGTGCCGCCCTCGTTCCTCGGGCGACCCCTACCCCTCCGCTGCGCCTCAGCTCAGCCGCTCGATGACCATGGCCATGCCCTGGCCGCCGCCCACGCACATCGTCTCCAGGCCGAACTGCTTGTCGTGGAACTGGAGGCTGTTGATCAGCGTGCCGGTGATGCGGGCGCCCGTCATGCCGAAGGGGTGGCCCACCGCGATCGCGCCGCCGTTGACGTTCAGCTTGTCGAGCGGGATGTTCAGGTCGCGGTACGACGGGATCACCTGGGCCGCGAAGGCCTCGTTGATCTCGAACAGGTCGATGTCGTCCACGGTGAGACCCGCGCGCTTGAGGGCCTGCTTGGAGGCCTCCACCGGGCCCAGGCCCATGATCTCGGGGGACAGGCCGGTGACGCCGGTCGACACGATCCGGGCGAGCGGGGTCAGGCCGAGCTCCCGCGCCTTGGTGTCGGACATGATCACGAGCGCGGCGGCGCCGTCGTTCAGCGGGCAGCAGTTGCCGGCGGTGACGAGGCCGTCGGGGCGGAAGACGGGCTTGAGGCCGGAGATGCCCTCGACCGTCACGCCGGCACGCGGGCCGTCGTCCTGGGAGACGACCGTGCCGTCCGGGGTCGTCACCGGGGTGATCTCGCGCTCCCAGAAACCGTTCTTGATCGCCTGCTCGGCGAGGTTCTGGGACCGTACGCCGAACTCGTCCATGTCCTGACGGGTGACGCCCTTGACGCGGGCCAGGTTCTCGGCGGTCTGGCCCATCGCGATGTACGCGTCCGGGATCAGGCCGTCCTCGCGCGGGTCGTGCCACGAAGCGCCCTCGGACTGGGCCACGGCGGCCGTACGCGCCTCGGCGTCCGCGAAAAGGGGGTTGTGGGTGTCCGGAAGGCTGTCGGAGTTGCCCTTGACCGAACGGGACACCATCTCGACACCGGCGGAGATGAAGACGTCGCCCTCGCCCGCCTTGATGGCGTGCAGCGCCATCCGCGAGGTCTGGAGCGAGGAGGAACAGTAACGGGTGATCGTGCAGCCCGGCAGGTGGTCCATGCCCATCTGCACGGCGACGATACGGCCGAGGTTGTGGCCCTGCTCGCCTCCGGGAAGGCCGCAGCCGAGCATCAGGTCGTCGATGTCGCGCGGGTCCAGCTCGGGCACCTTCGCGAGCGCGGCCTGAATGATCGTGGCGGTCAGATCGTCGGGGCGGACGTCCTTCAGGGAGCCCTTGAAGGCCCGGCCGATGGGGGAGCGGGCGGTGGACACGATCACGGCTTCGGGCATCGGGGGCTCCTGGGGAGGTCTCGGAAAGAGGCAGGACTGAGTGGGAAGTTACCCGTACGTATCCCGTTGGTCACCGGGGTGGGCGTGTGATGCGGGCCTCTTTTCTAAGCGGGCGCTCAGTCGGGCGGGACGGGGCGGGCGGTACCCCGCCCCGTCCGGGGTCACGACCTGTGCGCCTCCGAAGGAGCCGGCTCGGCGGGCGCCGGCAGACGCCGCCTGCGACGGTGCTTCAGCAGAGCCCACGGGGCGCGGGCGCCGGTGACCTCCGTACCGGGCTCCTTGACCGCCTCGGCCGCCGCCTTCGCCACCGGCAGCATGCCCTCGTGACGGTCCGCGTCCAGCCGGTCCGACTCGGGCCACAGGCCCAGGACCGCGCAGAGCGTCGGAAGGACCGCCATCGCCGCCGTGGCATAGCCCTCCGCCGACGGGTGGTAGTTGTCCGCGCCGAACATCTCGCGGGGGTTCGCCGCGAACTCGGGACCCAGCAGGTCCCCCAGTGACACCGTCCGCCCGCCCTGCTCCACCACCACGATCGTCTGCGCCGCCGCCAGCTGGCGAGACGCCCGGCGCGCCAGCCAGCGCAGCGGCTGGTAGACCGGCTCGATGGTGCCCAGATCAGGGCACGTACCGACCACCACCTCCGCCCCCGCCGTCCGCAGCCGCCGCACCGCCGCCGCGAGGTACCGCACCGACTCCGTCGCCTGCATCCGGTGCGTCACGTCGTTCGCGCCGATCATGATCACGCACACGTCCGGCCGCCAGGGCGCCGCGAGCAGCAGGGACACCTGCCGCTCGAGATCGTCCGAGCGTGCGCCCGGAAGCGCCACGTTCCGCAGATCCACCGGGCGCTCCGCCACCGCCGCCAGTCCCGACGCCAGCAGAGCGCCCGGTGTGTGGCCCGCCCGGCGTACCCCCTGGCCCGCTGCCGTCGAATCACCCAACAGGACCAGCCGAAGAGGTTCCGCGGGCCCGAAATCCGTGCCGTACAGACCGTCCGCGCCGGGCGGGAGCGGAGCCACCCCACCGCCCACCGACCGTTTCGCCAGCTGCACCTCGGCCAGCAGCACGCCGACCGCCGCCGCGCCCAGCAGGCCGATGCTCCCGCCGCCGTACGCCGCGCCCGCCGCGATCCGCCGCGCCACCCTCGCCCTCGACATAGGGGCCGCCACCTCCTCCAGGCCATACAAGAGCTAACTGCCCCGTAACCGCATCCGACTACGCATACGCTGGCTGCACCATTACGGAGACCCCGGAGATTACGGTGCAATTCCACGACTCGATGATCAGCCTCGTCGGCAACACCCCGCTGGTGAAGCTCAACAGTGTGACCGCGGGCATCCAGGCGACCGTCCTGGCCAAGGTCGAGTACTTCAACCCGGGCGGCTCGGTCAAGGACCGGATCGCCGTGCGCATGATCGAGGCCGCCGAGCAGAGCGGCGCCCTCAAGCCCGGCGGCACGATCGTCGAGCCCACGTCCGGGAACACCGGCGTCGGCCTCGCCATCGTGGCCCAGCAGAAGGGCTACAAGTGCATCTTCGTCTGCCCCGACAAGGTCTCGACGGACAAGATCAACGTCCTGCGGGCCTATGGCGCCGAGGTCGTCGTCTGCCCCACGGCCGTCGACCCCGAGCACCCCGACTCGTACTACAACGTGTCCGACCGGCTGGTCCGTGAGACCCCCGGTGCCTGGAAGCCCGACCAGTACTCGAACCCGAACAACCCCCGTTCGCACTACGAGACCACCGGTCCCGAGCTCTGGGAGCAGACTGACGGAAAGATCACCCATTTCGTCGCAGGCGTCGGTACCGGCGGCACCATTTCCGGCACCGGCCGCTACCTGAAGGAGGTCAGCGGCGGCAAGGTCCGGATCGTCGGCGCCGACCCCGAGGGCTCGGTCTACTCCGGCGGCTCCGGCCGGCCGTACCTCGTCGAGGGCGTCGGTGAGGACTTCTGGCCCACCGCCTACGACGCGAGCGTCACCGACGAGATCGTCGCCGTGTCCGACAAGGACTCCTTCCAGATGACCCGCCGCCTCGCCAAGGAGGAGGGCCTCCTCGTCGGCGGCTCCTGCGGCATGGCCGTCGTCGCCGCCCTGCGCGTCGCCGAAGGCCTCGGCCCGGACGACGTCGTCGTGGTCCTGCTCCCCGACAGCGGCCGCGGCTACCTCTCCAAGATCTTCAACGACGAGTGGATGGCCGACTACGGCTTCCTGGAGGAGACCGGCTCCGCCACCGTCGCCGACGTGCTGCGCCACAAGGAGGGCTCCATGCCCTCCCTGGTCCACATGCACCCGGAGGAGACGGTCGGTCAGGCCATCGAGGTCCTGCGCGAGTACGGCGTCTCCCAGATGCCGATCGTCAAGCCCGGCGCCGGCCACCCCGACGTCATGGCGGCCGAGGTCATCGGCTCGGTCGTCGAACGCGAGCTGCTGGACGCGCTGTTCACCCAGCGCGCCTCCCTGGGGGACCCGCTCGACAAGCACATGAGCGCGCCGCTGCCGCAGGTCGGCTCCGGCGAGCCCGTCGCCGACCTGATGTCCGTGCTCGGCGAGGCCGACGCCGCGATCGTGCTCGTCGAGGGCAAGCCCACCGGAGTGGTGAGCCGTCAGGACCTGCTCGCCTTCCTGGCGAAGGACGGCGCGAAGTAGCCGCAGGTCGGGGCCGGTTGCGGCGCGGGCGCCGCGGCCGGCCGGGGTTCGCGCAATCGGTACGAGCGCGACACGTACCCGCAGCACCCGCTTAACACGCGTCCGGCACATTGAGGGATGTCGGCGTCACGGACAACCGGAGCGGCTCCCGGACCTCCTAGCGACGCCGCGGACGCGGAGACCGGCCCTGACCCGGGCCCGTGTCCCACGCGGGGACCGCCGTCGTCCCGGCCCCCGGCAACGGGGGTGCGGCGGTCCCCGCCCTGTCTTTTGGCGGCTCGGTTCGCCGCCGGGGCGCCTGAGACCGTGTCGAGGGGCGATCGTGCTCGGCCCCTCGTTCCTCGGGGCCTGCGCGCGTTCTTCCTTTCGACACAGTCGCGCCCCTTTGGCTCCCTCACCGCGGTCGTCAGACGGCGGGGGCGGAGGCCCAACTCGCCAGCAGGCTCAGGCGCTCCATGGTGGGGGAGTTCGGTTCCGGGGTGTAGACGACCAGGATCTGGTCCGGGTCGCCCGGGAGCGTCAGCGACTCGTACGGGAGCGACAGTTCGCCCACCACCGGGTGCGTGACGCGCTTGACGCCATGGGTCTTCTCCTTGACCTGGTGGTCCGCCCACAGCCTGCGGAACGTCTCGCTCTTCACCGACAACTCGCCCACCAGCGCGCTCAGCCGCTTGTCGTCCGGGTGCCGCCCCGCGTCCAGGCGCAGATACGCGACCGTCTCCGCCGCGACCGCCTCCCACTCGGGATACAGGTCGGCCGCTTCCGGGGCGAGGAAGACCTGCCGCGGTACGTTCCGCTCGGCCGGGTCCATCCGTGAGTACCCCGCCAGCGCGTCGGCCAGGGTGTTCCAGGCGAGCACGTCCATCCGGCGGCCGAAGACGAACGCCGGCGCCGCCCCGAGCGTGTCGAGCAGCAGCCGCAGGCCGGGACGCACCCGCTGCGAGGGCGTCCGCGCGGTCCGTTTCCCCGGCCGTGCCACGTCCCGCAGATGCGCCGTCTCCGTCTCGTCCAGCCGCAGCACCCGGGCGATCGAGTCCAGTACGGCGTCCGAGACCGACGGCCCGCGGCCCTGCTCCAGGCGGATGTAGTAGTCCACGCTGACCCCGGCGAGCTGGGCGACCTCCTCGCGCCGGAGGCCCGGCACCCGGCGCCTGCCGTACGAGGTCAGGCCGACCTCCTCCGGCTGGATGCGAGCACGCCGTGAGCGCAGGAAGTCTCCGAGGTCACCGTCCATGCGGCGAGCCTAGGCCAGGGCGCGGGGGCCGTGCCTGGTACTGGCAGACCCAGGAAAAGCACAGCCCTGGGTGGCCTGCTGCCGGGCTCGCACAGTGGTGGACGTCAAGCGGACGACCCGTACAGGAGAAGCAGACATGAGCTACGACAGCCTCGCCGGACGCACCGCCGTCATCACCGGAGCCGCCAGCGGCATGGGCGCCGCCACCGCCCGGCTCCTCGCCGCCCACGGCGCCCGGGTGGCGCTGCTGGCCCGCCGCGCCGAGCGGCTGGAGGAACTGGCGCAGAAGATCACCGCCGACGGTGGCCGGGCGCTCGCCGTCACCGCCGACGTCACCGACGGCGCCTCGGTGGACGCGGCCGTCGAGCGGGTCCACGCCGCGTACGGCCAGGTCGGAATCGTCGTCAACGCCGCCGGCGTCATGCTCCCGAACCCCGTCGACGACGGCCGGCTCGACGAGTGGCAGCGGATGCTCGACACCAATGTGACGGGCGCGCTGCGGCTGATCCGGGCGTTCACCGGGGACCTGCTCGCCACCTCGGGCGACCTCGTCAACATCTCCTCGATCGCCGCGCACGTCACCTTCCCGAACTACGCCGTGTACGGCGCGAGCAAGGCGGCGCTGACCTACCTGTCGGAAGCGCTGCGCGGCGAGTTCGGGCACCGGGGCGTACGGGTGACCAACATCGAGCCCGGCTTCACCGAGTCCGAACTGCGCGACCACATCGACAACCCGGAGCTCTCCGGGCAGCTGGACGAACTGCTGGGCACCCGGCCGATGCTGACGAGCGAGGAGATCGCCGACCTCGTCGCCTACACGGTGAGCCGCGCCGCGCACATCAATCTTCGTCAGATCGTCGCCCTGCCCACCTGGCAGGCATAGCCCCGCGGAAGCTGTGCGCGGCGTTGACGCCGACGATGCCGGCCCAGGCCACGATCAGACCCTCGAGATTCGCCTGGGTGACGGCGATGGCGGAGAGCGGGACGGCGAGGACCAGCGAGATGATCCCGAAGCCGTAGCGCTCGCCGAAGTTCTCACCGCCGGCGCGGGCGGGCCGGCCGCCGCGTGCGACCACGATCTGCTGCTCGGCCAGCTGACGCCGTACGCGGCGGTCGACCGTGGCGTCCAGCCGCTGCTCGACCTTCTCCAGGAAGGACTCGATCAGCGCGGACTCGTACTCCGTGCCCAGCTCACGGCGGGCGTGGAGGGTGGCGTCGAGCTCGGCCTTCAGCTCGGTGTCGCGGGGTTCCATGCCCGCAACGGTAGGGAGCGGCGAGGGCCGTGTCAGTGGGGGTAACCCCCCTCTTGCCCGTCGGCCGTCTCTCGTCCCGGACTCTCCTTGCCCGGCTGCATATCGTCATGCAGAGTTTGAGGGGACTGAATAGGCAAAAGGGGGACGGCATGAACGACAGCCCGGACGGGCGGCTCCAGGAGCTGTTCGAGGGACACCGGCTGACACCGACGCAGCGCCGGATCGCGCACTGCATGGTGCGCCGGGCCGGTGACGTGCCGTTCCTGTCCAGTGTCGAGCTGGCCGACCTCGCGGGGGTCAGCCAGCCCTCCGTCACCCGCTTCGCCGTCGCGCTGGGCTTCGACGGCTATCCGGCGCTGCGCAAGCATCTGCGGGACGTCGTGCCCGCCGAGCCCGCCGCCGAGGGCGCCACGGTCAACGAGTACCAGCAGGCGGTCCAGGCGGAGATCGAGAATCTCCGGCATCTCGCCGACCTCCTCGCCGACCCCGCGCCGGTGGAGCGCGCCGGCCGACTGCTCGCCGCGTCCCGGCCGCTGCCGGTGCTCGGGCTGCGCGCGGCCTCCTCGCAGGCGCGCGGCTTCGCGTACTTCGCCGCCAAGGTCCATCCGGACGTACGCCTCCTCGACGAGGGCGGCACGATGCTCACCGACCGCATCGACGCGGCCGTCCGGGCGGGGGCGTCGGCGCTGCTGTGCTTCGCCCTGCCACGCCACCCGAAGGAGGTCGTGGAGGCCCTGGAGTACGCCAGGTCGGCCGGGCTGACGGTGGTGACCGTCGCCGACTCGGCGTTCGCGCCCGTCGCCCGTCACAGCGATCTCCTGATTCCGGCGGCGGTCGGCACGGGGCTCGCCTTCGACACGGCGTGCGCGCCGATGCTGCTCGGCCGGGTGCTGCTGGAGGCGATGTGCGACGACCTGCCGGACGCCCAGGCGCGTCTGGAGGACTTCGACGCGGGTGCGGCGGCCCGGGGCCTGTTCGTGGAGTGAGGGCGCCGTCCTGACGCCCCGGGGCCACTCCTCGCCGCGCACCGCGGCGCCACCTGCGTGCGCCCGCCCGTGGTCAGGGCCCGAGCAGCGCCTCCGGGTGGGCGCCTCCGGACTCCGCGACGATCTGGTCGAGGCTCTGGGGCGTCCGTACGGTCGTGAAGCGGATGTCGTCCTCGGGGCCGGTGGTGAAGCCGTGCACACCGAGGCGGGGCAGGCTGTTGTAGCCGTAGTGACTGGAGAAGTAGTACGCGCCGGTGTCCAGCGCGGCGATCACGTCGCCCTGCTCCAGCAGGGGCAGCGCGCGCCCGGCGGCCAGCAGGTCACCCGCGAAGCACGCCGGCCCGGCCACGTCCTGGACGACCTCGGGGCCGTCCTTGGGCAGCCCCTTCGCGTCGTACGCGGCGATCCGCAGGGGCCAGGAGAGGGGGTCGTGGACGGTACGGGTGGCGATCTGGACGCCGGCGTGGGTGATCGCGATCGGGCGTGAGCCGGAGGTCTTGGCGTACTCCACGCGGGCGAGGATCGTGCCGTGCTTGGCCAGCAGGGACCGGCCGAATTCGGTGACCAGGGCGTACCGGCCGTCGAAGAGACCGGGCACGGTCCGCCGGAGCAGGTCGGCGTACTCGGCGTAGGTCGGTGTCTCCTCGTCGGAGGCGAAGTTCACCGGCAGTCCGCCGCCGATGTCGACGGTGTCGACCTGCTGCCGGCCGGCGGCCCTGTTGATCTCCTCGGCGAGGGCGTGGACGGACTGGACGCCCTCGGCCATCAGTGCGAGTGGGACGCCCTGGGAGCCGGAGTGGGTGTGCAGCCGGGTCAGCCAGGGCCGGTCGAGGAAGGTCCGGACGACCCGGTCGCGGGCGCCCTCGTCGCGCAGGGCCACCCCGAACTTGGAGGTCGCCGTGGCGGTGGACAGGGCGTCGATCCTGCCCCGGCCGATCTGCGGGTTGACGCGCAGGCCGATGGGCGAGGCGCTGGGGGCGGCGGCGAGCAGGGCGTCGAGCCGGTCGAGCTCCTGCGGATTGTCGGCGTTGACGGCGATCCCGAGGGCCAGGGCCTGGCGCAGCTCGGCGGGGGTCTTGGCGGGCGAGTCCAGGACCGTGTGGGACGGCGGCACACCGGCGGCGCGGGCCAGGGCGAGCTCGCCCGGGCTCGCGACCTCGGCGCCGAGCCCCGCTTCGTACAGCAGCCGCAGGACGGGGACGAGGGGACAGGCCTTCGCGGCGAAGGCGTGCAGGACCGGGGCGTCGGTGACGCGGGCGAACGCCTCGGTGAGGGCGGCGGCCGAGGAGCGGATACCGGCCACGTCCAGGAGAGCGGCCACGGGCTCGGATTCGGTGAGGAGTCCTTGTTCGACGGCCGCGTGCACGGCCTTGTCGCGACGGTCGGAAGCCATGTGGGTCAGCCAATCATCCGAGGGGCCGCCCCGCAGCTGTTGACTACAACTATTCAGCACGTCAGGATGTGAATAAGTAGAAACCAACATCGTTGGACTTCCCTCGCCGGACTTCCATGAAGGAGGCATCGCCATGTCAGGACCCCGCCCCGTACGGGCCTCGCGCGGTACGGAACTGAGTGCCCTGGGATGGCAGCAGGAAGCCGCCCTGCGGATGCTGCAGAACAACCTCGACCCCGAGGTCGCCGAGCACCCCGACAAGCTCGTCGTCTACGGCGGCACCGGCAAGGCCGCCCGCGACTGGCGCTCCTACGACGCCATGGTCCGCACCCTGCGCACCCTGAAGCAGGACGAGACGATGCTCGTCCAGTCCGGCCGCCCGGTCGGCGTCATGCAGACCCACGAATGGGCCCCGCGCGTCCTCATCGCCAACTCCAACCTGGTCGGCGACTGGGCGAACTGGGAGGAGTTCCGCCGCCTGGAGCAGCTCGGCCTGACCATGTACGGCCAGATGACGGCCGGCTCCTGGATCTACATCGGCACCCAGGGCATCCTCCAGGGCACGTACGAGACGTTCGCCGCCGTCGCCGCCAAGAAGTTCGGCGGCACGCTCGCAGGGACGATCACCCTCACCGCCGGCCTCGGCGGCATGGGCGGCGCCCAGCCGCTCGCCGTGACCATGAACGACGGCGTCGCCATCTGCGTCGACGTCGACCCGCGCGCCATCGAGCGCCGCATCGAGCACCGCTACCTGGACGTCCGCGCGAACTCCGTCGAGCACGCGCTCCAGCTCGCCGTCGAGGCCCGCGATGCCCGTAAGCCGCTCTCCATCGGCCTCCTCGGCAACGCCGCCGAGCTGCTCCCGCGCATGCTGGCCGAGGGCGCCCCCATCGACATCGTGACCGACCAGACGAGCGCCCACGACCCGCTCTCGTACCTGCCGATCGGCGTCGACTTCGGCGACATGCAGTCGTACGCGGCCGAGAAGCCCGCCGACTTCACGCAGCGCGCGCGGGAGTCCATGGCCAAGCACGTCGAGGCGATGGTCGGCTTCATGGACGCCGGCGCCGAGGTCTTCGACTACGGCAACTCGATCCGCGGCGAGGCCCAGCTGGCCGGCTACGACCGGGCGTTCGCCTTCCCCGGCTTCGTGCCCGCCTACATCCGGCCGCTGTTCTGCGAGGGCAAGGGCCCCTTCCGCTGGGCGGCCCTGTCGGGCGAGGCGTCCGACATCCACAAGACCGACAAGGCGATGCTGGAGCTCTTCCCCGAGAACGAGTCCCTGCACCGCTGGATCAAGATGGCCGGCGAGCGCGTCCACTTCCAGGGCCTGCCCGCCCGCATCTGCTGGCTCGGTTACGGCGAGCGCGACCGCGCGGGCGAGCGCTTCAACGACATGGTGGCGTCCGGCGAACTCGCTGCACCGCTCGCCATCGGCCGCGACCACCTCGACTGCGGCTCGGTGGCCTCCCCGTACCGCGAGACCGAGGCCATGCTCGACGGCTCCGACGCCATCGCCGACTGGCCGCTGCTCAACGCCATGGTGAACGTCGCCTCCGGCGCCTCCTGGGTCTCGATCCACCACGGCGGCGGTGTCGGCATGGGCCGCTCCATCCACGCGGGCCAGGTCACGGTCGCCGACGGCACGAAGCTCGCGGGCGAGAAGATCCGCCGCGTGCTGACGAACGACCCGGGCATGGGCGTGATCCGCCACGTGGACGCGGGCTACGACATCGCCGAGTCGGTCGCGGACGAGAAGGGCGTGCGCGTCCCGATGCGGGAGGAGGCGTGAGCGCGCCCGGCGGTGACGAGGCCTCCCGGCGGGAAGCGACGGGCGCCACGAGCTTCCAGCGGATGTGGGCCGACCTCGCCCCCGTCGGACGGCACGCCACCACCGGCGGCTACCGCCGCTACGCCTGGACCGGCGCGGACGCCGACTGCCGCACCTGGTTCCAGGAGCAGGCCGAGGCGCGCGGACTCACCTACGAGACCGACCGCAACGGCAACCAGTGGGCCTGGCTCGGCGACCCCGCCGCCGGGGACGCCGTCGTCACCGGGTCGCACCTGGACTCCGTGCCCGACGGCGGCGCGTTCGACGGCCCCCTCGGCGTGGTCTCGTCCTTCGCCGCGCTGGACGAACTGCGCCGCCGGGGTGCCCGGTTCACCCGGCCCCTCGCCCTCACCAACTTCGGTGACGAGGAGGGCGCCCGCTTCGGCCTCGCCTGTGTCGGTTCCCGGCTGACCGCGGGACAGCTCACCCGTGAGAAGGCCCACGAACTGCGGGACGCGGACGGGATCAGCCTGCCCCAGGCCATGGAGGCCGCGGGCTACGACCCCGAGGCCATCGGGCCCGACCCCGAGCGCCTCGCCCGCATCGGCGCGTTCGTGGAACTGCACGTGGAACAGGGCCGTGCCCTGGACCTGTCCGGGGACGCGGTCGGCATCGCGAGCGCGATCTGGCCGCACGGCCGCTGGCGGTACGACTTCCACGGCGAGGCCAACCACGCCGGCACCACCCGGCTCGTCGACCGCCGCGACCCGATGCTGACCTATGCCGAGACGGTCCTCGCCGCCCGCCGTGAGGCCGAACTCGCGGGCGCGGTCGCCACCTTCGGCAAGATCTCCGTCGAGCCGAACGGTGTCAACGCGATCCCGTCCCTCGTCCGCGGCTGGCTGGACTCGCGGGCGGCGGACCAGTCCGCCCTCGACACGGTCACCGCCGGGATCGAGGCGGCCGCCCGCGCCCACGCCGAACGCAACGGCATCGACCTCACGGTCGTCCGGGAGTCCTTCACCCCGGTGATCGAGTTCGAGCACGCCCTGCGCGACGAGCTCAACAAGATCCTCGGCGGGGCCGTCCCGGTGCTCGGCACCGGCGCCGGCCACGACGCGGGTATTTTGTCCGGTTCGATCCCGACCGCCATGCTGTTCGTACGGAACCCCACGGGCGTCTCGCACTCCCCGGCCGAGACCGCGGCCGAGGACGACTGCGTGGCCGGGGTCCTCGCACTCGCCGACGTACTGGAAGGGCTCGCGTGCAGCTGACGACCTACTGGGCCGAACACGCCTGGCTCGACACGCACGTCGAGCCGGGCGTGGCGCTCGACGTCGACCCGGCCGACGGCCGGATCAGCGCGGTGCGGACGGGCGTGGCCGCACCGCCGCCGGGCGCCGAGGTCCTGCGCGGCCTGACGATCCCGGGCCTCGCCAACGCCCACAGCCATGCCTTCCACCGGGCCCTGCGGGGTACGGTCCAGGTCGGCTCCGGCACCTTCTGGACCTGGCGCGAGGTGATGTACCAGGTCGCGTCCCGGCTCACCCCGGAGACGTACTTCTCCCTCGCCCGGGCCGTCTACGCGGAGATGGCGCTGGCGGGAATCACCGCGGTCGGCGAGTTCCACTACCTCCATCACGCGCCCGGAGGTGTCTCCTACGCCGACCCGAACGCGATGGGCGAGGCGCTGATCGCGGCGGCCGGCGAGGCGGGCATCCGGATCACGCTCCTCGACACGGCCTATCTCTCCTCCGGCTTCGGGCAGGCCCCCAACGCGCACCAGCTGCGCTTCTCCGACGGAACGGCGGACGCCTGGGCCCAGCGGGCTTCGCTGCTGAAGGAGCGGGCGGGCGTCCGCGTCGGGGCGGCGATCCACTCCGTACGCGCGGTCCCCGCGGACCAGCTGTCCACGGTCGCCGAGTGGGCCTCGGCCCGTCACGCCCCCCTGCACGTCCACCTCTCCGAGCAGACCGCGGAGAACGACGCGTGCCTGGCCGCCCACGGCCGCACCCCCACCCGTCTCCTGGCCGACCACGGAGTCCTCGGCCCGCGCACCACGGGCGTTCACAACACCCACCTCACCGACGCCGACATCGCCCTCCTGGGCGGCACGACCACCGGCACCTGCATGTGCCCCACCACCGAACGGGACCTCGCCGACGGCATCGGCCCGGCGGTCGCCCTCCAGCGCGCCGGCTCGCCGCTCTCGCTCGGCAGCGACAGCCACGCCGTGATCGACCTCCTGGAGGAGGCCCGCGCGATGGAGCTCGACGAGCGCCTGCGCTCGCGCACCCGGGGCCACTGGACGGCCGCGGCCCTCCTGCGCGCCGCGACCACCGACGGCCACGCGGCCCTCGGCTGGCCCGAGGCCGGCCGCCTGGAGACGGGCGCCCTCGCCGACTTCGCGACGATCGCGCTCGACTCGGTCAGGACAGCGGGACCGGTGCCGCGTCTGGCAGCTGAGACAGCGGTATTCGCCGCGTCCGCGGCGGATGTGCGCCATACGGTCGTGGGTGGCCGCCACGTCGTGCGGGACGGAGCCCACGCCCTGGTCCCGGACGTCCCCCGGGCGCTGACGGACGCCATCGCCGCCCTGCACGACCGACCCGGCCGGCGCGACTGACCCGGCCGCCCCGGCTGAAGGAGAGATCCCCCCTCATGAGCAGCGGTCCCGAGACCACGAACAACACCCCGGCGACGCCGGCCCCCGCCACGACGAACAACACCGTCGCCGCGGCGGCCACCGTCATCACCAACATCGCCAGTCTGGTCACCAACGACCCCTCCCTCGGTGACGGATCCCCCCTCGGCCTGATCCAGGACGCGGCCGTCGTCATCGACGGCGACCGCATCGCCTGGGTGGGTGAAACCAGCAAAGCACCCGCCACTGACAACCGGGTCGACGCGGGCGGCCGGGCCGTCGTCCCCGGATTCGTCGACTCCCACTCGCACCTCGTCTTCGCGGGCGACCGCACCGCGGAGTTCAACGCCCGGATGTCCGGACGCGCCTACTCGGCGGGCGGCATCCGCACGACCGTCGCCGCGACCCGCGCGGCGTCGGACGAGCAGCTGTCCGCGAACGTGGCCCGCTACATGGCGGAGGCCCTGCGACAGGGCACCACCACCTTCGAGACCAAGTCCGGTTACGGCCTCACCGTCGAGGACGAGGCCCGCGCGCTGCGCATCGCCGCCCGGCACACCGACGAGGTGACCTACCTCGGCGCGCACATCGTCTCGCCCGACTACGCCGACGACCCGGCCGCCTACGTCGCCCTGGTCACCGGCGAGATGCTCGACGCCTGCGCTCCGCACGCCCGCTGGATCGACGTGTTCTGCGAGAAGGGCGCCTTCGACGGCGACCAGGCCCGCGCGATCCTCACCGCCGGCCGGGCGAAGGGCCTGCATCCCCGCGTCCACGCCAACCAGCTCTCGTACGGCCCCGGTGTGCAGCTCGCCGTCGAACTCGACGCGGCGAGCGCCGACCACTGCACCCACCTCACGGACGCTGACGTCGACGCCCTCGCCCAGGGCAACACCGTCGCCACGCTCCTGCCGGGCGCCGAGTTCTCGACCCGCGCCGCCTGGCCCGACGCCCGCCGCCTCCTCGACGCCGGTGTGACGGTCGCCCTCTCCACCGACTGCAACCCCGGCTCGTCCTTCACCTCCTCGATGCCCTTCTGCGTCGCTCTGGCGGTACGGGACATGGGGATGACCCCGGACGAGGCCCTCTGGTCGGCGACGGCGGGCGGCGCGGCGGCCCTGCGCCGCGAGGACGTCGGCCGCCTCACCCCGGGCGCCTACGCGGACCTCGCCCTCCTGGACGCGCCCAGCCACGTCCACCTGGCGTACCGGCCGGGGGTGCCCCTGGTCGCAGAGGTCTGGCGACGCGGGGAGCGCGCCACGGTCTGAGGCGTCCCGACCACCCGCGCCGCCACACCGGCACACCCCACACATCGCGCCCCATCAGCTTCCCGAAATCGCCCTGATCACACGGTTTCACGGGTTGGTCGCAAGATGGGCGAGTGGGGCTGTCCCGCAGCGATATCGACCGGTACCGTCCTGTAGCGGCAAGACTCAGGGGGACGACCGGGGGGTCGAGTTGAGCGCTGTACGCGTGTGTGTCGTGAGGCCCGGGGAGCTGAGCGGCAGGGAGATCGAAGCCTGGCGGGAGCTGCGTGCCAAGTCCGGGGCGCCCGCCAACCCCTTCATGGAGCCGGAGTTCACCCGGGCCGTCGCCGAGGTGCGGCCGCGGGTGCGGGTGGCCGTGGTGTGGGAGGGCGGGGAACCGGTCGGGTTCTTTCCGTACGAGAAGGGGCCGCTCGGGCGGGGGCGGGCCGTGGGCCTCGGAGTCTCGGACTGCCAGGGGGCGGTCCTCAGGCCCGGGCTGGAGCTGCCCGCCCGGGTGTTGCTGCGTGAATGCGGGCTGTCGATCTGGGAGTTCGACAATCTGGAGGACGCTCAGAGCGTTTTCGTGGCGCACGCGGCGGAGGGGTTCGCCTCGCCCGTGATCGACGTCGGGGAGGGATACGCGGCGTACGAGAGCGTCCTGCGCGCGCGGTCGCCCAAGTTCCTGAGGACCACGCTCGCCAAGGAGCGCAAGCTGGGGCGGCAGGTGGAGGGGGAGCTGCGGTTCGTCTTCGACGAGCGCGACCCGGCCGCGCTGGCCACCCTCATGAAGTGGAAGTCCGCGCAGTACCGCAGGACCGGCCGCCGCGACCGGTTCGCCAAGGAGTGGATCAGCACCCTGCTGCGGCGGCTGCACGGGCTGCGGGCGCCCGGGTGTTCGGGTGTGCTGTCCGTGCTGTACGCCGGTGAGCGGCCCGTCGCCGCCCACTTCGGGCTGCGCTCGGCGACCGTGCTGTCGTGCTGGTTCCCGGCGTACGACCCCGAGTTCGCCAAGTACTCACCCGGTCTGATCCTCCATCTGCGGATGGCGGAGGCGGCCGCCTCGGCCGGGATCGGGATGCTCGACCTGGGGCGCGGAGCGGCCGAGTACAAGGACGCGCTCAAGACCGGTGAGCTCCGGGTGTACGAGGGGTCGGCGATCCGCCCCGGCGTGCGGGCGGGGCTGTACTGGCTCGGCCGGGAGCCCTCGCGGCGCGCCCACAGCTTCGTGCGCAACAGGCCCCGGCTCGCCGGGCACGGCCGCCGGGTGCTCAACCGGATCGGCCGGCTGCGGGGGAAGTGACCGGAAGCAAGCGTCAGTTCAGGGGGAGCCCTATGTTCCGTCCACCTCGTGCCCTCGCCGTCGCCGAGATCGACCTCGGCGCCGACGGCGACATCCTCTCCTTCGGCCCCGGCCCCGGCGGCCCGCCGGTGGAGGCCGGAGGGGATGTCTACGCTCTCGTACGCGTCCGGGGCCGGCCCGCCGCCACCGTCGTGGGGCACATCCCGGAAGGCGCCGACCCGGCGGCCACCGTCGCCGCGCTCGCCCGCGACCGGCTCGCCCCTGACGTCCCCGGCGGCGAGAGCCCAGGTGTCCCGTATTCCCCGCGCGTCCCGGAGGCGTCCGGTGACCTGCCCCGGACCAGTGTCGTCGTCGCCACCCGTGAGCGGGCCGCCCAGCTGGCGCGGGCCCTCGACTCGCTCCTCGACCAGGACCACCCCGACCACGAGATCGTCGTCGTCGACAACGCGCCCCTGACCGACGCCACCGAGGAGCTCGTCACGCGCACCTACGCCGGGCGCGTCCGGTACGTACGCGAACCCGTGCCCGGGCTCGCCACCGCCCACAACCGGGGCGTCGCCGCCGCCGGCGGAGCCGTCGTCGCCTTCACCGACGACGACGTGATCGCCGACCCGCGTTGGCTGACCGCGCTCACCACGCCCTTCGCCGCCGACCCGAGGCTCGGTTGCACCACCGGACTGATCCTCCCGGCCCGGCTCGCCACCCCGGCCCAGGTCCTCCTCGAATCCCACGGCGGCTTCACCAAGGGCTTCGAGCCGCGCCTCTACGACCCGCTGTGCCCGCCCGCCGGCGAGCCGCTGTTCCCGTTCGCCGCGGGCAGCTTCGGCTCCGGCGCCAACATGGCCTTCCGTACGGCGGCGCTGAAGGCCGCCGGAGGGTTCGACCCGGCCACCGGCACCGGCACTCCGGCCCGGGGCGGCGACGACCTCTACGCCTTCGTCGCCGTCCTCGCCGCGGGCTTCCGGCTCCGCTACACGCCCGACGCGCTCGTCTGGCACCACCACCGCGAGACCTGGCAGGACCTGAGGAACCAGGCGTACGGCTACGGCGCCGGGCTCACCGCGTATCTGACCGCCACCCTCGTGCGCCGCCCCGCGCTGCTTCCGGCGCTGCTCGCCCGGCTGCCCCGCGGGCTGCTGTACGCGCGCACCATGACCGCCCGGCGCGCGGCCGCCGACCCGGGCCCGCCCGCCGGGCCCCGCGTGCGGAGCGGCGCTCCGGGCGAGCATGGCGGCCACACCCACCCCTGGCCGCGCAGCCTCTCGCGACTGGAGCGACGCGGGATGCTCTACGGCCCCCTCGGATACGCCAAGGCCCGGCTGGGGAGGGCGAGATGACCTCCTCCGTCCCCGTGCTCCTCTACCACGCCGTGATGGAGGACCCGCCCGACTGGATCGCCGAATTCACGGTCACACCAAGGGGCTTCGAGGCGCAGCTCGACGCGATCGTGGCCAGCGGCCGCACTCCGGTCCCGCTCGGTGTGCTCGCCGGCCACCTCGCGGGCGGCGGGGACCTTCCGGCCCGGCCCGTCGTGCTCACCTTCGACGACGGCTTCGCCGACCTCCCCGGGCCCACCGCCGAGGCGCTCGCCTCGCGCCGGCTGCCCGCCACCGCCTATCTGACCACCGGGGCGATCACCCCGGGCCGCTCCAGCCTGCTGCCGCCCGCGCCGATGATGGCGCTGGGCCAGGCGCCGCTCCTGGAGCAGTACGGCATCGAGATCGGCGCCCACACCGTCACCCATCCGCAGCTCGACACCCTGTCCGCCGCCGCCGTGGGCCGGGAGCTGAGGGAGTCCAAGGCGGTGCTCCAGGACGCCCTCGGCCACGAGGTGACGCACCTGGCCTATCCGCACGGCTACAACAGCCGGGCCGTGCGCAGGGCCGCCCTGGACGCCGGGTACGCGTCGGCGGTCGCCGTGCGCCATGCCCTCAGCTCGGACCGGGACGAGGTCCACCGCATCGCCCGGCTCATCGTGCGCCGTACGCACACCGTCGCCGACGTCGAGAGCTGGATGGAGGGACGCGGCGCGCGGACCGCGCCCTACCGGGACTCGCTGCCGACGGTCGGCTGGCGTACCTACCGCCGAGCGCGGACCGTGCTCAAAGGCCCCGAGTTCGCAGGCTAGGCAGACCACTTTCCGTGGGGGAGTCGCACCGTGCAGCAGCACCATGTGTCCACACCGGTCGAAGAGGGCGGCGCGCAGCGCGAGGGAGAAGCGACCGGGGCCCGCGACGGCGCGCCACCGCCCGCCCGGCCCCTGCGGGGAGCGCTCGCACCGCAGGCCCTGGGCAGCCGGCTGCCCCTGCCGGTGGCCGCCGGGCTCTGGGCCTACGCGCTGCCCCGGACCGGCTTCCGGGACATCACCGACTTCGGGCTCCTCGACCGCTTCCCCCCGGCCTTCTACGCCGCACTGGCCGTCTTGACCTGCGGTTTTCTGGTCACCCTGCGACGCGCCGGCACCGCGCCGCTCTGGCCCGCCGCCTACTGCGCCGCCATGCTGGTGGCCCTCAAGGCGCCCCCCGCCGTGCTCTACGACTCCGTGCGCTACGCCTGGGCGTCCAAACACGACGCCGTGATCAGCCGGCTCCTCGCCGAGGGAACCGTTCATCCGCACACAGAGCTGTCCGGCGGCATGTCCGCCTACGACCAGTGGCCCGGCTTCTTCTCCCTGAACGCCGCCCTCGTCCGGGCCTTCGGCGTCGACACGGCGGCCTCGTTCGTCAACTGGGCGCCGGTGGCGCTCGGCATCCTGACCCTGCCCGTACTCGTCCTGATCTACCGCACCTTCACCGACGACTGGCGTCTGGTGTGGACCGCCGTGTGGATCTTCCAGCTCGCCAACTGGGTCGGTCAGGACTATCTCTCGCCGCAGGGCTTCTCGTATCTGCTCCATCTGACGGTCTTCGCCGTGGTCGTCCGGCACTTCGTCCTCCCGGGCTCGGCCGGGCGGCTGCGCGACCGCACCGGGCTCGACCCGGCGGCGGCCGCCGTGCCGCCACCGACGGGGCGGCGCCAGCGGGCCGTCTGCATCCTGATCATCGCCCCGCTCATCGCCACCATCAACGCGTCCCACCAGCTCACACCGGTGATGCTCTGCGCGACCCTCGGCGCGCTCTGCCTCACCCGACGCCACCGCAACCTCGGGCTGCTGGCCGTCACCGGGCTGATCATGCTGATCTGGGACCTGACGATGGGCCGGGTGCTCTTCCTGGAGACGATGAGCACGCTGCGCGACTCCGCCGGCGATCTGCTCGGCAACTCCCGCGCGGGATACGCGGGCGAGCCCACCGGTCCCGGGCCGGAGCTCGTCGGCGCCGCCAACATCCTGATGGTGCTCGCGCTCGCCGTCCTCGCCGGCGCGGCCGTCCTGCTGCGCCGCCGGCTCGTGCGCAGCGCTCTGCCGTTGCTCCTGGCCGCGGCCGCGCCCGTGCCGATGTTCGCCGTCAACGACTACGGCGGCGAAATGCTCTTCCGCGTCTATCTGTTCGGGCTGCCCGGCACGGCGTTCTTCGCCGCCGCGGCGCTGGTGCCGGCCGCGGGGGCGTCCGGCAGGGCCGCCCGGACCGCCCGCCGCGTCACCGCCGTCGCCCTGCCTCTGGTGCTGACCGCCCTGCTCGCCGGATTCCTGCCCTCGTACTACGGCAAGGAGGGCATGCACTACGCCCCGCCCGCCGAGGTCGCGCTCACCCGGCGCGCCTTCGACCGGGCGCCGGACGGGGCGCTGATCCTCGCGACGACCGGGTCGTTCCCCGGCGCGTACTACCGCTACGACCGCTACGAACGCTGGTTCTTCACCGAACAGAACGTGCCCGAGAACCTCAGGATGCTCAAGGACCCGGCCGGATATCTGGCGGCGGGCATCCCGGAGGGCCGCCCGGCCTATGTGATCCTCACGCCGACCCAGGAGAAGGCGGTCATCGGCGAGGGCTATCTGCCCCCGGGCAGCTTCGCCACCCTGCGCGACGCGCTCAAGCGCTCACCGCGCTTCCGCGTGGTGGAGGAGAACGCTCACGGACTCGTCCTGCAATTCCGGCCGGCCGCACCGCCGGACCGGTCCGCCCCGCGATGACGAGGAGGCCGCCATGGCCCACCCCCAGCCGACCCGGACCCAGCTGAGAGCGGGCCTGGCGGCCTCCGGCTGGCTCGCGCTGGGCGCGAGCCAGCTGCCGGGGGGATCCCCGCTGCGCTGGATTCCCGTGCTGCTCTTCGTCTGCTTCGGCCCGGGACTCGCCCTGCTCCACCCGCAGCCCGGCGGCCTGCGTCCCGGCGCCCGGCTGGAGGCGTTCGCGCTGGCCGCGCCGGTCAGCCTCTCCCTGGCCGCGCTCACCGCGACCTCGCTGTTCCTGGTCAAGGGATTCTCGACGACCGTGTTCCTGGTCTCTCTGGCCGGTTTCGTCACGGTCGTCGCCGCCCTGCCCGGCGTACCGCTGCCCGCCGCCACCCGGGGCGCGGCCGAGCGCACCCGGCCGTCCCGCGGGCCCGGCGTCCCGGCGCCGGCCACCGGGCGCGAGCGCCGGAAACCCCGCCCCGGAGGCGGCCGATGAGCGGGCGCCATGCCTTACGCGGGAAACGCTCCTGCACCGCCGCCCTCCTCGCCGCCGTGGCCCTCCTGGTCGCCGGACTCGGTGTCTGGGGCACCCGCTCCACAGAAGACGGGGGCGCCGGCCGCGTCTCGGGCCAGGACCTCCCCCGCGACGCCGCCTCCGGCGAACCGCCCCGGGGCCGCTGCGCACCGGACGAGCGGCTGGTCGCACCCTGCGGCGCCTGGTGGGGCGCGTACGTCCCGTACGACGGCGACGGTTCGCTGAGCGCGCCGGTGTACGCCTTCGAGAAGAAGATCGGCCGCAAGCTCGATGTCGTCTACACGTACCACGACATGTCGGGGAACGAGCGCGACGGACAGCTCCTCACCCGCGACGAGCAGGAACTCGGCCGTGACCGGCTGCTGATGCTGGCCTGGGAGTCGACCGTGTGGACCGCACCGCACCACGCCGGCTGGACCGAGCGGCAGCTCGGCTGGAAGAACATCGCCTCCGGCGCGTACGACGCGAAGATCATCGACCCGCAGGCCCGCCGCATCAAGGCGTACGGCAAGCGCGTCTTCTTCTCCTTCGACCAGGAGACCGACTTCCGGATCAAGGAGGGCGCCGGGACCCCAGAGGAGTACGTCGCCGCCTACCGCCACCTCCACGACCGCTTCGAGAAGCTCGGTGCCGACAACGTGGTCTGGGTCTGGACGGTCTCCGGCTACCTCGGCCACGCCGAGCAGATGAAGCGGCTCTACCCCGGCGACGACTTCGTCGACTGGCTCGGCATGGACCAGTACAACTACTACCTCTGTCACCGGTCGACCGACTGGCTGGACTTCGAGGCGAGCCAGCGGCCCTCCTACGACTGGCTGCGCGCCCACATCTCCGCCGACAAGCCGGTCATGCTGTCGGAGTTCTCGACCGCGCCCGACCCGAAGCGGCCCCTGCGTCCGCGCGACTGGTACACCGCGATCCCCAAGGTCGCGCCGACCCTGCCGAAGCTCCGCGCGCTGGTCCACTGGAACCGCCCGGTCCCCGGCCCCGGTTGCGACCTGACCGTCAACAGCGGTCCGGCCCTGGAGGGCTACCGGCTCGCCGGACAGGACCCGTACTTCCACCAGCCGGTCCCGCCGCGCTAGCCGCGCCGCCGGGCGGCCACGACGGCCGCCACGGCGGCCACGCCCAGCCCCAGGGAGACGGGCAGCGCGGCCGCCGCGAACGCCTGCTGCGCCGCCCAGCCCGCCACCACCAGCATCCACAGCGCACACGCCGTGAGCCGGCCCCCGGCCCCAAGGACCCGCAGCAGCGCTCCGGCCGACAGCAGGCACAGCCCCTGGAGCACGAGCGGCAGCAGCCGCAGGACGCCCCCGGAGCCGTCGGAAGCCGCCCCGCCGGACAGGAGCGCGGCCAGGGCGTCCGCACCGGGGCCCGCGGCCTTTGGTGGACGCACACCGAGCAGCAGAGGGGCCGTGTGCAGGGCCAGGAAGGTCACCAGCAGGACGGCCCCGAGGAGGACGGGACGCAGCCGCCGGAGCGAGAGCGCCGCACTCTGCGCGACGATCAGCAAAATGCCCGCCGTGAGCGTGAGCGGGGGAAGCGCCGCCAGCAGTTCCGTGCCGGACAGGCGGCGGCCGCCGAGACCCCCGGGCGCCCACGCGAGGGGGATCCAGAACAGCCCGACGGACAGGCCGAGCAGCAGCCACAGCCAGTCGGTGAGCCGGTCCTCGCCGACGTTCCGCCCGGAGCGCGGGCCCGCCGGCCCGTACACGGGCAGGCCGAAGGCCGGCGTCGCCGCGTCGTGCGCCGCGTGGAAGGAGGCGGCCCGGCGGGCCCAGTCCGTTCCGTACACCGGGGTGGCCTCCGCCGTCCCGGCCGCCGCGGCCTGCCGCTCGGCGGCCCTGCGCGCCCAGTCCGTGCCGAACTCGCTCCGCGTGCTCCTGCTGCCGCGCCTGCCCGCACCGAGTGCGGCCCGCAGCCCGGGGGCCGACACCGCGGCCATCAGGGTCATGGAGGCGAGCACCGCGAGCCCGGCCCCGGAGATCCCGGCCGTGCCCAGCAGCACGGCGGCGCTGCCCAGGACCAGGGCGCACATCGCGCCCTGGAGGGCGGCAAGGGCACCGGTGCGGCCCTGCACCCGCAGCACGCCGATGTACAGCTCCACGGCGACCCTCGGCAGGGCGGCCGCGGCCAGCAGGCGCAGCACCAGAGTCCCGTGCTCGGCGTAGTCCGCTCCGAACGGCGCGAGGATCCGCGGAGCGAGGACGACGAGGACCAGGACGACCGGGACGAGCAGGACCGCCATCCGCCGCAGCGCTCCCCGTACGCCCTCGGCGAGGCTCTCGGGGCTGTGCGAGGCGTGCGCGGTGAGCGAGGAGGCCATGTTGATGGCCATGAACTCCATCGTGCCGCCGACGGTGTACGCGGTGTAGAAGAACGCGTTGTGCGCGGCGTCGAAGCGGACGGCGACCATCACCGGCAGCAGGTTGATCATCGCGAGGCTGAACAGCGCGCCGACCGAGTCGCCGGCCATGAAGCGGCCGATCTCCCGCATCTCGGGCGGTTCGCGGTCGCGGTCCTCGCGCGCCTGCCGGGGGATGAGCCGGCGGAACACCAGCCATCCCAGGGGCAGCACCGACACGGCGATCGCCGCCGACCACGACACGAAGACGCCGAGCACGGGGAGCGCGGTGGCGCACAGGACGAGCAGCAGCAGCTTGCCGAGCGAGAAGACGGCGTTGCCGACGGGCACCCAGATGGCCCGGCGCAGCCCGGTCAGCACCCCGTCCTGAAGGGTGAGCAGCGCCCAGCCGATGCAGGAGGCGGTGAAGAAGATCCCGGCGCTCGGCGTGCCGAGCGGGGCGTACGAGGGCCCCCACCGGTCCAGCGTCAGCAGGAAGCCCCCACAGGCCACGGTGACGACCAGGGAGCTGACGAGGTAGATCCGGCGGACCAGGGAGCCGGTGGCCCGGCCGGCGCGCGGGACGTACCGGACGACCGCGCCGATCATGGTGGTGGCGGTGAGGGAGGCGAGCAGGCGCTGGGCGGCGATCGCGGCGGACCCCTGGCCCACGGCGTCCTCGGAGTAGTAGCGGGCCGCGACCAGCCAGAAGCCGAGGCCGAGGGCGGCGGAGACGCCGGTGGAGAGCATCAGCGCGTAGGCGTTGCGGAACATCGAGTCCCCGCCGCCGCTCGCGCCGTCGTGCCCGGCCTCCCCGTCCGGCCCGGGTCTCTCCCCACCGGCCCCGCTCCCCTCCCCCCCTCCGCCCCTGCTCCTGGCCCCGTCCCCGTCGTCGGCGCCGGGCCGGCGCGGTCGTACGGTGTCGGCCACGCCTCAGCCGCCGTCCGGGCCCGGCGCCCCGGCGGGCTCGGCCCCCGAGGCGCGGAGCACCCGGATCACCTCGTCCGCCCGTCTCGGGTCCACCGGCAGTGCGTGCCGGGCGAACCAGCGGGCCGCGCCGGGCGTCGGCGACGGATCGGTGAACGGCTCGCCCGCGTAGTCGTCGAGCGGCGGGTCGTAGAGGTACCCGGTGGTGATCCGGCGCCGGGCCAGCGCGGCGATCGCCGCGTCCCGGTCGGCGACCAGCAGCGGCACCCGGAACAGCGGCTGGGCGGGCCCGGTGTCCGGGGCCGCCCAGGGGCTCTCGCGCAGCCGCCGCGTCCCCGCGAGATGGGCGGCGAGGGTGGCGTCGAGCCGGCCGAGCAGCCGCTCGGTGCGGCGCAGCCGCCCCGGGCCGGGCGTGAGCCGGTAGTCGTGCATGTCGACCCGTACCCAGGAGTGGAAGGGGGAGAGCCGGGGCGCGGCGGCCACGGCCTGCTTGAGCTCGCCCGCCCGCAGCGGCATACGGATCTCCTCGCGCTCCTCCAAGCCGAGGAGCCGCATCGTCGCGCGGGCGGCGCCGGCGAGCCGCAGGCCGCGTACGGCCGCCTCCGCGTAGGGACGAAGGAGGTGGGCGGCCTCGGCGCCCGTACGGGACGGGCGCAGCAACGCGTCGCGGGCGGCGGCCAGTTCCTCCCGCAGGCCCGGATCGGCCGGTGCGAGGAAGCCGCCGGTCTTGGCTCCGGTGTGCTTGGAGAGGCTGAAGACGGCGGCCTCGCCGAAGGTGCCGACGGGTCTGCCGTCCACCGTGGAGCCGATGGCATGGGCGGCGTCCTCGATCAGCGGGATGCCGAGCGCGTCGCACCGGGCGCGCAGGGCGGGCGCCGGGTCGGGGTTCCCGTAGAGATTGGTGGTGAGGACGGCCGACAGGCCGCGCCAGTCGCTCTGGGGGATCGCCGCGAGGTCGATCGATCCGTCGCGCGGGTCGAGCGGCGCCTGCACGGGGCGCAGCCCCGCCGCCAGCACCACGAAGAAGATGACGTCGTCGTTGACCGGTGACATGAGCACCCGGCCGCCGGGCTCGCACCAGTGGCGCAGCGCCAGGAAGAGACCGAGCCGGCACGACGGCACATACAGGCATTCCCTGCCGAGACGACCGCGCATCCGCTCTTCCAGAGCGCCGTACGCCGCCGGGCAGCCCTCACCAGAAACCATATGATTCCCCCCTGAGCCCCGCCCAAATGTGGCGCATAGGGACGGTGCCGTCAATAACGCGGAAGGGCCCGTCCCCGGGGGGAACGGGCCCTTCGGCCATCCGGGCGGCTCGGGGCCGTCACTCCTCGAGGGTCAGGCCCTTCCGGAGCCTGTTGAGGGTGCGGGTGAGCAGCCGGGACACGTGCATCTGCGAGATGCCGAGCTCTTCACCGATCTCGGACTGGGTCATGCCGGCGACGAAGCGCAGCGAGAGGATCGTGCGGTCGCGGGCGGGCAGCGACGCGATCATCGGCTTCAGCGACTCGACGTACTCGATGCCTTCGAGGCCGTGGTCCTCGTAGCCGATACGGTCCGCGAGGGCGCCCTCGCTGTCGTCCTCCTCGGGCTGGGCGTCCAGCGAGCTCGCGGTGTACGCGTTGCTCGCCGCCATGCCCTCGACGACCTCTTCCCTGCTGATGCCGAGCTTGTCGGCCAGCTCGGCGACGGTCGGCGAGCGGTCGAGCTGCTGGGCGAGCTCGTCACCGGCCTTGGCGAGGTCGAGGCGCAGTTCCTGGAGGCGGCGCGGCACGCGCACCGACCACGAGGTGTCGCGGAAGAACCGCTTGATCTCACCGACGATGGTGGGCATCGCGAAGGTCGGGAACTCGACGCCGCGGCTGAGTTCGAAGCGGTCGATGGCCTTGATGAGGCCGATCGTCCCGACCTGGATGATGTCCTCCATCGGCTCGCTGCGGGAGCGGAACCGGGAGGCCGCGAACTTCACCAGCGCCAGGTTGAGTTCGACGAGGGTGTTGCGGACGTAGGCGTGGTCGTGGGTGCCCTCTTCGAGGTTCTCGAGACGCGCGAAGAGCGTCTTCGACAGCGCTCGCGCGTCGAGCGCGCTCACGTCCTCGTAGGGAGGGATCTCGGGAAGATCCAGGGGCGCGGGCGGAGTTGTCGACGGCGCGTGCGGGGTGCGCGGGGCGTCGAGCCGGGGTGACATGGTCTCCTCCATCATGGTCGGCATGAGGCAGCCGGTGCCTTCCTTGCTGCTGCGGTGTGCGGCGCCTCCAAAGCCGGCCGTGGTCGGGTGTGTCTCTACTAGCCCTACCCGCTCGAGATGGATCGGTGCAAGTGTCAAAAGTCCATTTCGCCCCTTATGTGGCGGACTCCGACTACCGCGGAGTGTGGAGAAGGGCGTAAGGTTCTGCGAGCGTCAACGGCATCGACGAAGAGGGGCGGGCAATGGATCGCGGCACGGTAGGCAGTGCTCATCGGGGCCGTCTCCTGGTCGAGGTCCGGACAGAGGGCACCAGCGAGATCGTCACGCCGGTGGGTGAGCTCGATCACCACACCGCGGATCTGTTGCGTACGCCACTCGAAGCCGCGCTCGACGAAGGCAGATATCGGCTCATTGTCGACTGCTCACGGCTTGAATTCTGTGACTCCACCGGTCTGAACGTGCTGCTGGGCGCCCGGCTCAAGGCCGAGGCCGCCGGTGGCGGTGTCCACCTCGCCGGCATGCAGCCCGTCGTGGCCCGTGTGTTCGAGATCACCGGTGCGGAAGCGGTGTTCACCCTGCACGACTCGCTCGAAGCGGCCTTGTCCGATTGAGCCTGCGGGTGCCTGGGCACCCGCACCCTGGAATCGATACGAGTATTGGCGACTGGTGAATCGGTGAGGTGAAGCGCTGATGGGCACCACCCGGCAGCATCCGCCGAGCGACGTCGGCCCGGAGCCGGATGGCGACGGGCGGGTGCGTACGCTCGCGCTCGGTGGTGCGAGCGGCATCGTACCGCTCGCCCGGGACTTCACCCGGCAGGCGCTGAGGGACTGGGGCTGGCTTCCGGCCGCCACGGCGGACCGCAGGGCGGCCGCCGAGGACGTGCTCCTTGTCGTCTCCGAGCTGGTCACCAACGCCTGTCTGCACGCCGAGGGCCCCGAGGAGCTGCGCGTCTCATATCTCGCCAAGGCCCTGCGCCTGGAGGTCACCGACCGCGGTGCCGGGCAGCCCATGCCCCGTACCCCGCACCGCGCCGGACGTCCCGGCGGGCACGGCATGTTCATCGTCCAGCGGCTCTGCCTGGACTGGGGGGTCGTCCGCACGCCGGGGGCCCCGGGCAAGACGGTGTGGGCGGAGCTGGCCGCCCCCGCATAGCGACCTCCGAGGTTTGTGGAGTTGTTGTCGAGCACGCCGATACGGCGTGCTCTTTGTCTTCCCTCGACAGGACCCCGGGCGTACCTTGAGCGCCCAATCTGATGTGCCGTCAGGAAATTCGGCCACGTCAACGTCCGGCATGAGGGGAAGTCAAGGTGTCGTACCAGAAGCGGACAGCCCGCACGCTGGCGGCGGCAGCGGCGGCGGGCTCAGTGGTACTGATGGCCGCCCCCGCCGCGCACGCTGCCGTCGTCGACGTCAACTACGCCTGTCAGACGAAGATCGGGCCCAAGAGCGCCGTCTCCCCCGTCGACATCAAGGCGGTCAAGAGCGGCAGCGGTTACCAGGTCACGATGTCCTTCGACAAGGGCGTGTCCGACAGCCCGATCGAGCTGCCCAAAGGGGTCATGACCCCGCGCGCGGTACTCAAGCTCGGCGGCGCGGACAGCGGGACCGTCGCGGTCAAGGGCGTCCCGAACGCCACCGCGATACCCCCCAACACACCTATCAAAATAGGTCGGTTGACCGGTACGTACACGCCGAAGAAGAGCGGCAGGGTCACCTTCACCGCGGGGGTGCTCACGGTCCACGCGCTCGGCATGGACGCCGCCACCTGTACGCCCTCCAACAACCCGAAGCCCTCCCTCGAACTCGACGTGGTGGCGGCCGGCGGCTCCGGGAACTCCCTGCCCACCGGCGGTGAGCTCCCCAGGACCGGCCCGCTCGACTCCGCCGCGGCGCTCGGCACCCTCGGCGGCACCGTGGTGCTGGCCGGTGCGGCCGGGGTGCTCTGGCTGACCCGGCGCTCGGCGAGCTGATGCGGGCGCCGCGGGCGTGGGGCGTGGCCGCCGCCGCGCTGCTCTGTTCCCTCGGCGCCCCCCACGCCCCGGCGGCGGGCGCGTCCGGCCCGGTGTGGACGGCCGAACCGGCGTCCGGGCCGGGCGCCGGCAGACCGTACGTCTATCTGGAAGGCGTTCCCGGCACCGTGCTCGAGGACAGGCTCTCATTGACCAACCCCGGTACCGGACCGCTGACGGTACGGCTGTCCGCCGGACCCTCCGGTACGGGTCCCTGGACCCGGTTCACCCAGGTCACCGTACGGGTCCCGCCGCGCACCCGGGCGCTGGTCCCCTTCTCCGTCACGGTGCCCGAGAACACCGCGCCGGGCGACCGCACGGGCGCACTGGTGGCGACGGCCGGCGGGCGGGAGGCGGCGGTGCGCCTCCATCTGCGGGTGAGCGGCGCGCCGTTGCCCGCGCTGACCGTCGAGGACGTCCGCCTCACCTCGGGGCGCATCCACTACGCCCTGGTCAACCGCGGCAACACGGTCCTGGTGCCCAGCCTCGCCGTCCACGCCGACGGCCTCTTCGGTACCGCGCTCGACCGCCCCGCGCGATCGCTGTCCCTGGAGCTCCGCCCCGGCGCCCGGGCCGAACTCACCGAGCCGTGGCCCGACACTCCCGCACTCGACGCGGTGACCGTGCGGCTGACGGCCACGGCCCCGGGAGCCGCCCGGGCCGAGGGCGGCGACCGGGCACTGTTCCTTTCCCGGACGCGGATCGCGACGGCCGCGGCGGGGACGGCGGCGCTCGCCGCGGCGGTGACGGTGTGGCGGGTGCGACGGCCGGGACGGCGGGCGATGCCCCAAGTCTCGGGAAGGCAAAGGGACATGGTGATGGCGGGAGCGGACTCATGACCCTGCGTACCGGAGCGCGTTTTGCCGGGGCGGCCCGCCCGCCGATTCTGTTCCGCCTGGTGGCCCTGCTGGCGCTGGTCGCGCTGCCCGCGCTCGCACTCGTGCCGGCGGAGCGGGCGCGGGCCGCCGATCCCAAGCCCGCCGTGTCCCTGTCCCAGCGGGAGGCGGGCAAGGGCGGGGAGATCACCGTCAGCGGAACCGGCTGGCGGCCGGGAGCCCTGCTGATGCTGCTGATCTGCGGTCAGGGCACACCCGACAAGGGCGTGATCGGCGGCACCAACTCCTGTGCCAACTCCGTGGGCCGCGCGGCCACCGTCGACGCCAAAGGGGCGTTCAGCCAGAAGATGCCGGTGGCCGAACCCCCCACGCCCTGCCCCTGTGTCGTCCATGTGGCCGGGGTGACCGGCGAACGCGCCACCGTGGACGTGGCGTTCACCGTCGCGGGCCACCCGGTCGCCGACCTTCCCGCGCAGAGCGGTGAGGGCAGACTCGCCGTACTGGACACGGTCCGGCTCGAAGGATCCGGCGGTGTGCTCGTCTGGTTCGGCGCCCCGCCCTCTCGCGAGATCACCTTCACCGTCGGGAATCTGGGCTCCGCGCCGGTCAAGGATCCCGTCTTCCAGGTGGGCACCAGCCATGGCGTCTACGCGCCGCAGTGGGAGGAACAGCAGTGGCGGGGCACCGTCGCACCCGGCATGAAGGCTCGGGTGCGACTCCCCGTCCAGCTGTCCGCCGGTGCCTACGGCGACTACCAGGTGTCGGTGAAGTACGCGGGCACCGTGCTCGTGGAGCAGCCGTGGGGCGTGGGGCGGCCATGGGGCGTGACGCTCTTCTGGCTGCTGCTCGCCGTCGTCGTCCCGGCCGCGCTGTTCCGGATCGGAATGGCGGTGGTGGACCGCGCGCGGCCGCGCGGCCCCTCCAAGGCCCCTGGCCGGGGTCCGTACAAGAAGGCGCCGAGGAAGCGGGAAGGGCCCGGGCGGCACCGCACGCCCGCCGCCGGCGCCGCTCCCGCCCGTACAAGCATCGCGGCGCTGCCGTGGTTCACACCTGACTCCGCACCGTCAGAGAACAGACCGACGACGAAGGGACATTCGTGAGCACGCAACGGAGGATGAGCGCGGCCGGGGTCGCGCTGATGCTCGGCGGCGCGGGAATTGTGCTGGCCGCGAGCCCCGCGCAGGCCGCCGAGGTGTCGTACAGGACCGAGTGCATTCCGCCCGCCATCTCCGGCCTGCCGCCGGTGAACGGGACCACCAAGGTGCAGATCACCGCACCGGCCGAGGCGAAGGTCGGGGACGAGGTCGAGGTGGTGTGGAAGACGGTCGCGGCCGCTTCCAAGAATCCCGACATCCTCGACCTGGAGAAGGACACGGTCAAGCCGACGGGCGTCGTCAAGCTCGGTGGCGGGGGCAGCGGCACGCTCTCCATGGAGGGCCCCCGGCAGAATCCGCCGATCCCCAAGAACAGCCCCATGGTCCTGCCCGACATGAAGGGCAAGCTGAAGCTGGAGAAGGCCGGCGAGATCACGCTGACGCCGGACAAGTACACCATCAACGTCTCCAAGCCGATGTCCACGGACACCAAGTGCTCACCGAAGGAGACGGTGGCGGTCGGTGCGACGATCAAGGTGACGGCGGGCGGTGGGTCGTCGGGCGGTACGACGAGCAGCGGTGGGTCGACGAGCGGTGGGTCCACCTCCGGTGGGTCGGCGTCCGGCGGGTCGACGGCGTCCGGTGGTACGACATCGGGCGGTACGGCCTCCGGCGGCACGACCACGTCCGGGGGCACCACGGCGTCCGGCGGGTCCACGGCCGGCGGGTCCACCGGCGGCGGTGGCGGACAGACCGACTTCCCGGGCAAGGAGGTCGCGGTCCAGTTCGCGTGCCAGTCCCCCGGCCCGGCGAACATCACCTCCAAGGTGACGATCAACGCCAAGAAGAACGGCGAAAGCTACGACCTCACCGTGAAGACCGCCAAGGGCGTCATGAACAGCCCGGCGCCGCTTCCCGCGGGCGCCCTCAAGCCGTCCATGGCGGTCAAGCTCGGCGGCGCGGACAGCGGCACGGTCAAGGTCGAGGGACCCGCCAACGCCGCCCCGCTGGAGCAGGGCAAGCCGGTCGACCTCCCCGACATGAAGGGCACGTACAAGCCGGGGGCGACCGGAAAGTCCACGCTCAGTCCCGGCACCCTGACCATCAACGTCTCGCTGGGCGGTTCACCGATCGTCATCCCCTGCGCGGTCAAGGGCAGCGCCGACGCCTCGCTGACCCTGGACACCGCGAAGCAGGCCGGCGGCGCCTCCGGCGGAGACTCCTCCGGCTCCGGCTCCGGCTCGGGGGGTACGGCCGGCGGCGGCGGGCTCGCCGAGACCGGCGCCGAGGACGAAGGCGCCCTGCGCGCCCTCGCCCTGGTCGCGGGCACCGTGATCCTGCTGGGCGGCGCGGTGTTCACCTTTACCCCGTGGGGCCGTCTGCGCGGTACCCGGTAACGGCGGAGGGGGGGGGGGGGGGGGGGGGGGGGGGGGGGGGGGGGGGGGGGAAGGGAAAGAAGGGGGGGGGGGGGGGGGGGGGGGGGGAGAGGGGGGGGGGGGGTGGGGGGGAGGGGGAGCCGTTTTTTCTCTTTTCCCCCCCCCA
>NZ_JBVIPQ010000006.1:6038-46550 GCF_055577795.1 Streptomyces sp. NPDC033174 | reverse complement strand
CTCCGGTTGGGTGGAGGGTTGTTCCCCTTCACCCGTGGGGGCCTCCGGCGTGGGACTCGGAAACGGCGGAGGGCCGCCGCACCGGATCCGGTGCGGCGGCCCTCACGACCGTACGAACGACCTGTGGGGTCAGTGGACCCCGCCCATCATCGTCTGGACCTTCTTGCGGTACATGTAGACCGCGAGGCCCGCGGCGGCCGCGAGCGTGGCCTGCAGGGCGATGATGCCCGTGCCGTTGAGGTCCACGCCGGCCAGCGAGATCAGACCGGTGACGCAGTCGCCGGCGGTGACCGCGAGGAACCAGACACCCATCATCTGGGAGGCGTACTTCCGCGGCGCCATCTTCGTCGTGACGGAGAGGCCGACCGGGGAGAGGCACAGCTCACCGATGGTCTGGATCATGTAGATCGAGACCAGCCACATCGGGGAGACCTTGCCGTCGGCCGCCATGCCCATCGGGACGATGAAGACGAAGAACGACGCGCCGACCGCGACCAGACCCATCGCGAACTTCACGATGGTGTTCGGCTCCTGGTTCTTACGGGCCAGCCACAGCCACAGCCACGCGAAGACCGGCGCCAGCGCCATCACGAACAGCGGGTTCAGCGACTGGTACCAGGTGGCGGAGAAGTCGAAGCCGAAGACGCTTCCGGCGGTCTTGCTGTCCGCGAAGAGGGACAGCGTGGAACCACCCTGGTCGTAGATCATCCAGAAGATGGCGGCGGCCACGAAGAACCAGATGTAGCCGTTCATCTTGGACTGCTCGGTCTTCGACAGGTCCTTGTCGCGCTTGATGCGGACCAGCACGGCGACCGGGATGATCAGACCGGCGAGGGTCAGCGGGACGAGCGCCCAGTTCAGCGTGTAGGCACCCAGGGCGACCACGGCGCCGTAGAACGCGGCGACGACGGTGATTCCGCCCACGAGCCTGACGAGCACGCTCTTGCGCTCGGCGGGGCTCAGCGGGTTCGGGACGATGTTGCTCTTCGGGCTGAGGTTGCGCGTACCGATGAGGAACTGCGCAAGGCCCAGGGCCATGCCCACCGCGGCGAGCGCGAAGCCCATGTGCCAGTTGTGCTCCTTGCCGATCGTGCCGATCACGAAGGGAGCGACGAAGGCGCCGAGGTTGATGCCGATGTAGAACAGCGTGAAGCCGCCGTCCCGGCGCGGGTCCTCGGGGCCGTCGTAGAGGTGGCCGACCATCGTGGAGATATTGGCCTTCAGCAGACCCGAACCGGCCGCGACCAGGATCAGTCCGACGAAGAACATCGCCTGCCCCGGCAGGGCCAGCGACAGGTGGCCGGCCATGATCACGAAGCCGGCGATCGTGACGGTCTTGCGGGCGCCCCAGACGCGGTCACCGAACCAGCCGCCGGGCATGGCCATCAGGTAGACCATCGAGACGTACACCGAGTAGATGGCCGTGGCCGTGGCCGCGGTCATCGCCAGTCCGCCGCCCTGGCTGCCGGTCGCGGCGTCGGCGCCGCCCGAGACCAGGTAGTACACGAGAAGGGCACGCATGCCGTAGTAGGAGAAGCGCTCCCACATCTCGGTCATGAAGAGAGTGGCCAGGCCGCGGGGGTGGCCGAAGAAGGACTTCTCGGATCCAGTGGTGCTGGCCGAGTCCTTCGTCAGGCTGGACGCCATGGTCGATCCTTGCTTGCTCGGGACGCGCTGCTTCGTGAGCTGTCGACGCCCGTGTGGGGGAGGCCGGCACCGGCGAGGATTTCGTTCCACCCCACGCCCGGGGGTTCGCACCGTGTGGGGCGGCAACGGGAGAACGGTCCGCATCGGGATCCACGCCCCGGACGCGTCGTCGCGCCACGGAGCCCGGCCCATAGGTCATTCACTGTCCTCAAGACTGGCAAAACCGGTCTTGCGCAGAAAAGAGACCCTTGGCAGGGCGAAGCAGGCCAAAGGTCCCCGTGTAGTGCGTCGCCACCATACGTCAGGACACTGCCCCATATGGAAGTGATTGAGAGATGGATCACAGGTGTCGCTGCAACCAACTTCGGTATTTCGAAGGTGTGGACCAGGATCCCATCCCGAACCGCAGGCCTGATCCATCACTCCCCGGGGTACCTGCCGTCCGGACTACCATCACCCCATGACCCGTGTACTGCTCGCCGAGGACGACGCATCCATCTCGGAACCGCTGGCCCGCGCCCTGCGGCGGGAGGGATACGAGGTCGAGGTGCGCGAGGACGGACCGACCGCGCTCGACGCCGGACTCCAGGGCGGAGTGGACCTGGTCGTGCTCGACCTCGGGCTGCCCGGCATGGACGGCCTGGAGGTCGCCCGGCGGCTGCGTTCCGACGGGCACACCGTGCCGATCCTGGTCCTGACGGCCCGCGCCGACGAGGTGGACACCGTGGTCGGCCTGGACGCCGGCGCCGACGACTACGTCACCAAGCCGTTCCGCCTCGCCGAGCTGCTCGCCCGCGTCCGGGCCCTGTTGCGGCGCGGTGCCACGGAGCCCGCGCCGGCGCCCGCCACCCACGGCGTACGGATCGACGTCGAGTCGCACCGGGCCTGGATGGGCGACGAGGAGCTCCAGCTCACGGCGAAGGAGTTCGACCTGCTGCGGGTCCTGGTCCGCGACGCGGGCCGGGTCGTCACCCGCGACCAGCTGATGCGCGAGGTCTGGGACACCACCTGGTGGTCCTCGACCAAGACGCTCGACATGCACATCTCCTGGCTCCGCAAGAAGCTCGGCGACGACGCGGCGAACCCGCGCTACATCGCGACGGTACGGGGCGTGGGGTTCCGCTTCGAGAAGAGCTAGGGCCACGGTCCCGTACGTCCGGCCGCCGGTCCCGTACGTCCGGCCCGCGTGTCCCGGGCGCCTAGGCTCTGAGACGCACCCCGTACGTTCGCGTCACCCCGCCCGGAGGGCCCGTGCGCCGTCGTCTGATCAACTCCACGCTCGCCGTGGTGCTCGTCGTCATCGCCGTCTTCGGGGTCTCCCTCGTCATCGTCGAGACCCGCACCATCAGCAGCAGCGCCCAGGAGAGCGTGGACTCGGAGGCGCTGCGGCTGGTCAGCATCGTCGACAGCCGCCTCATCGGCGGGGAGCCCGTCAACCCCGACATCCTCGCCGAGCAGAGCGGCGCCAAGCGGTACGCGCTGATCACCATCCCCGGCCGCACCCCCATCGAGATCGGCACCCGCCCCGGCGGCAGTGTCATCCGGGGCGTCGCCAAGGGCGAGCGGGGCGAGAGCGTCACCGTCGAGGAGTCCCGCTCCACGGTCACCGCCGAAGTGGGCCGCACGCTGCTGATCATCGGCGCGGTCGCGCTGCTCGCCGTGATCGCCGCCGTGCTGCTCGCCGTACGGCAGGCCAACAAGCTCGCCTCTCCGCTCACCGACCTCGCCGAGACCGCCGAGCGCCTCGGCTCCGGAGACCCGAGGCCGCGCCACAAGCGGTACGGCGTACCCGAGCTGGACCGGGTCGCCGACGTCCTGGACGCCTCCGCCGAGCGGATCGCGCGGATGCTCACCGCCGAGCGCCGCCTCGCCGCCGACGCCTCCCATCAGCTCCGCACCCCGCTGACCGCGCTCTCCATGCGCCTGGAGGAGGTCGCCGTCGCCGACGACCTGGACACCGTCCGGGAGGAGGCGACCGTCGCGCTCACCCAGGTCGAGCGGCTCACGGATGTCGTCGAGCGGCTCCTCACCAACGCACGCGACCCACGGACCGGCTCCGCCGTCGCGTTCGACCTGGACGAGGTCGTCAAGCAGCAGATCGAGGAGTGGCGGCCGGTCTACCGCAGCGCGGGCCGGGCGATCGTCTGCTCCGGACGGCAGGGGATGAGGGCCGTCGGCACCCCGGGCGCGGTCGCCCAGGTGCTCGCCGCGCTGATCGAGAACTCGCTCATGCACGGCGGTGGCACGGTCGCCCTGCGGACCAGGGTCACCGGCAACCAGTCCGTGATCGAGGTGACGGACGAGGGCCCGGGAGTCCCGGCCGACCTCGGCGCGCGGATCTTCGAGCGGACCATCAGCGGCCGCAATTCCACCGGGATCGGGCTCGCCGTCGCCCGCGACCTGGCGGAGGCGGACGGCGGACGCCTCGAACTGCTCCAGCAGCAGCCGCCGGTCTTCGCGCTGTTCCTGGGCCGGGAGGTTCGCAGCCGCAAGGAGGAACCGGAGCCGCGCACGGTCCGGTAGGAGGTTCGTACGGATTCGTACGGCCTGCGACGGCCTGCGAGGGCCCTGAAAGGTACCGGCCGTCAGGCGACGCGGTCGCGCTGCGGCTGGGAGGCGGAGCGCTGCTCCAGGAACGATTCAGCTGTCTGGACGGCCTCGCGGGCCGGCAGCGTACGGAACACCCAGGTCCGGTACGACCAGAAGCGGAACAGCGTCGCGATCCCGATGCCGAGGAACTTGAAGATGTTGCTCTGGAGCGGAGTGTCCCAGCCGAAGCCGTACGTCGCGGCGTACAGCACCCCGCTCTGGATCACCAGACCGACGACGCTGAACACCAGGAAGAGCGTGAGCTCCTTGGTCCGGCCGCTCTTGTCGCGGTCCCGGTAGGTGAAGTAGCGGAAGCCCAGGTAGTTGAAACCGATCGCGACAACGGTCGCCACGATGCTCGCCCGCACGACGGGAAGGTCGGTGACATGGCGTACGAGGTTGAAGACTCCGAGGTCCACCAGGAGCCCGATACCACCGACCGCGCCGAACTTGGCGAACTCGCGTGTGAGCTGATCAAGCCGCACACGCAGTGCGCTTCGTTCACTCATGGTGATTGCTCAGCCCCGTCCATTCGATACGTCAACGTGGTCCCGTCAACCTGGCCATGCTAACCAGCACCCTTCCAGCATGCGCGAGGGCCGGAGAATACGCGTGCCGGAGCTGTGACAAAGCACAGGCGACGAGGCTCCGCGACTCGGCGGATACCCTAAGAGGGTGACGTTCCCGGTAGTCGGCATGGTCGGTGGCGGTCAGCTCGCCCGTATGACCCACGAGGCGGGCATCCCCCTCGGCATCAAGTTCAAGCTGCTCAGTGATACCCCCCAGGACTCGGCGGCCCAGGTGGTGAGCGAGGTCGTCATCGGCGACTATCGCGACCTGGACACGCTGCGTGATTTCGCGCGCGGCTGCGATGTGATCACTTTCGATCACGAGCATGTACCGACCGAGCACCTGCGGGCCCTCGAGGCGGACGGCATTCCCGTCCGCCCCGGGCCCGACGCGCTGGTGCACGCCCAGGACAAGGGGGTGATGCGCGCCAAGCTCGACGAGATCGGCGCGCCCAGCCCCCGGCACCGCCTGGTGAAGGACCCCGCCGACGCGGCGGCCTTCGCCGGAGAGGTGGGTGGCTTCCCCATCATCCTCAAGACGGTGCGCGGCGGGTACGACGGCAAGGGGGTGTGGTTCGTACGTTCCGAGGCGGACGCGCGCGACCCGTTCCTCGCGGGGGTACCCGTCCTCGCCGAGGAGAAGGTGGAGTACGCCCGCGAGCTGGCGGCGAACATCGTCCGCTCGCCGCACGGCCAGGCCGTGGCCTACCCGGTGGTCGAGTCCCGCCAGGTCGACGGTGTCTGCGACACCGTGATCGCCCCGGCGCCGGACCTCTCTCCGGACCTGGCCGGCCAGGCCCAGGAGCTGGCCCTGCGGATCGCCAAGGAGCTCGGGGTCGTCGGCCATCTCGCCGTCGAACTCTTCGAGACCGTCGACGGGCGCATCCTCGTCAACGAGCTGGCGATGCGGCCCCACAACTCCGGCCACTGGACCCAGGACGGGGCCATGACGTCCCAGTTCGCCAACCATGTGCGGGCCGTGCTCGACCTTCCGCTGGGCGATCCGCGCCCGAGGTCGCGCTGGACGGTCATGTGCAATGTGCTGGGTGGCGACTATCCCGACATGTACGCGGCCTATCTGCACTGCATGGCACGGGATCCGCAGCTGAAGATCCATATGTATGGCAAGGACGTGAAGCCCGGTCGCAAGGTGGGGCACGTCAACACCTACGGCGACGACCTGGACGAGGTGCTGGAGCGCGCCCGCCACGCCGCCGACTATCTGCGAGGAACGATCACCGAATGAGCCCTGTCGTTGGCATTGTCATGGGATCCGACTCCGACTGGCCGGTGATGGAGGCCGCGGCGCAGGCGCTCGACGAGTTCGAGATCCCGTACGAGGTCGATGTCGTCTCCGCGCACCGGATGCCGCGCGAGATGATCGCGTACGGCGAGGACGCGGCCGGCCGGGGCCTGAAGGCGATCATCGCCGGAGCGGGCGGCGCCGCGCATCTGCCCGGCATGCTGGCCTCGGTGACGCCGCTGCCGGTGATCGGCGTCCCCGTACCGCTGAAGTACCTCGACGGCATGGACTCGCTCCTGTCGATCGTGCAGATGCCGGCCGGGGTGCCGGTGGCGACGGTGTCGGTGGGCGGCGCCCGGAACGCCGGTCTGCTCGCGGCCCGCATCCTCGCGACGTCCGACGCGGACCTGCTCGCGCGGATGAAGGACTTCCAGCAGGAGCTGAACGACCAGGCGACGGAGAAGGGCAAGCGGCTGCGGGCCAAGGTCGAGGGTTCGGCGGCGTTCGGCTTCGCGAAGTGAGCGGGGCGTCCGGCGGAGCGGACGCGGGCACCCCGGAGACGGGCCCGGTGGCGACGGAGGCCAGTCCGCTCGCGCGGGCGCGGGAGCTGCTTGCGTCCGCGCCGGTGGTCGACGGCCACAACGACCTGCCGTGGGCGCTGCGCGAACACGTCCGGTACGACCTGAACCGCCGGGACATCGCCACGGACCAGACCGGTCTGCTGCACACCGACATCCCCCGGCTGCGGGCCGGCGGGGTCGGCGCCCAGTTCTGGTCGGTGTACGTGCGCAGCGACATGGCCGGCGACGACGCGGTCACCGCCACCCTCGAACAGATCGATGTCGTCGACCGGCTGCTGGCCCGTTACCCGGCCGACCTGGCGCCCGCGTTGACCGCGGACGACATGGAGAGGGCGCGGGCCGAGGGCCGGATCGCCTCCCTGAAGGGCGCGGAGGGCGGGCACTCGATCAACAACTCGCTCGGCACGCTGCGGGCGTTGTACGCGCTGGGCGTCCGCTACATGACGCTCACGCACAACGACAACATCGCCTGGGCGGACTCCGCGACGGACGAACCGGGGGTCGGTGGCCTCTCGCCGTTCGGCCACGAGGTCGTGCGCGAGATGAACCGCCTCGGGATGCTGGTCGACCTCTCGCACGTGGCCGCGACGACCATGCGGGACGCGCTCGCCACGTCGGTCGCGCCGGTCGTCTTCTCCCACTCGTCGGCGCGGGCGGTCTGCGACCACCCGAGGAACATCCCCGACGACGTCCTCGCGCTGCTCCCCGCCAACGGGGGAGTGGCGATGGCCACGTTCGTCCCGAAGTTCATCCTGCCCGCGGCGGTGGACTGGACCCGGCGGGCCGACGAGAACATGCGGGCGCACGGCCTGCACCCCCTCGACACCACCGAGGCGGGCATGAAGGTCCAGTACGCCTTCGAGGCCGCGAACCCGCGTCCGATGGCGACGGCGTCGACGGTCGCCGACCACCTCGACCACATGCGGGAGGTGGCCGGCATCGACCACCTCGGCATCGGCGGGGACTACGACGGCACGGCCTTCACCCCGGCGGGACTGGAGGACGTCTCGGGCTACCCGAACCTCATCGCGGAACTGCTGTCCCGGCGATGGTCGACGGCGGACCTGTCGAAACTGACCTGGCAGAACGCGGTCCGCGCGCTGAGGTCGGCGGAGGACGTCTCCCACACGCTGTCGGCGACCCGAGCCCCGTCGACCGCGACGCTGGAGGACCTGGACGGCTAGGCGGGCGCGGGAGCGGGGGGCCCGCCGGGGGGCGGGCTTTCCGCGACCGTCCCTCCCGGGCGTTGGGCGGGGGCCGGGCCTTCTGCCACGGGCTCTCAGGGCGCGGGGAGGGCCTGCCGCGTGTGGGCCTTCGCGCCCGTCCCCCCACACACACGGCGCCGGGCGCGCGCAGCCGATGCGCCACCGTCCGCTCGGGGCGCGGGGAGGGCCTGCCGCGTGTGGGCCTTCGCGCCCGTCCCCCCACACACACGGCGCCGGGCGCGCGCAGCCGATGCGCCACCGTCCGCTCGGGGCGCGGGGAGGGCCTGCCGCGTGTGGGCCTTCGCGCCCGTCCCCCCACACACACGGCGCCGGGCGCGCGCAGCCGATGCGCCACCGTTCCCCCTCAGGGGGCTGGGCGCCCGGACTGACGCGCGGGGCCCTCCGCACCGCTGGCCCTGCCGCGCGGCCCGTCACGCTGCGTGCGTACCCCGAACGCACCACTCCACCGCGTCCCCCTGCCCGACCCGTGCCACGGTGGCTCTACTGCCTCGCTGAACCCGGAGGCCCACCATGGCAGATCTGGAACCGCACGGCCCCGATGCCATTGGTGAGCTCGACCCGACGTCCACGGCATCCGGCCCTTCCGTATCCGAGTCCGCCGACGACGAGCTCGCCCGTGCCAGGACCCTTCTCGCCTCGTATCCCGTCGTGGACGGCCACAACAGCCTCGCCCACGCGCTCGTCGCCGGCGGGGCGGGGCGTGACGTGGAGCTGGGCGAGAGCTCCCTCGACACCGACCTTCCCCGGCTCCGCGCGGGTGGCGTCGGCGCCCAGTTCTGGGCGCTGCACGCACCCGGCGAGCCCGTGACCATCGCCGGAACGCTCCGGCAGATCGATGCGATCCGTTCACTCGTCGCGGCCTGCCCCGGCGATCTCCGGCTCGCCCTCACCACCGGTGACATGGCCGACGCCCGCAACTGCGGCCGTATCGCCTCGCTTCTGGGCCCCGTCGCCGGCCCCGCGCTCGGAGACACGCTCGCCACGCTGCGCGTCTATCACGCCCTGGGCGTGCGCAGCGTCGCGCTCGCCGGCGCGCGGTGGACGAAGGCGGACGAGGGGCTGACCAGGTTCGGCGTCGAGGTCGTACGGGAGATGAACCGTCTCGGCCTTCTCATCGACCTGTCCGGCGCCTCCGCGGCCACCATGCGCCGGGTCCTCGAAATCGCCCGCGCGCCTCTCTTCCTCTCCCGGTCGGCGGCCCGCGCGCTCACCGACCACCCCTCCAACGTCCCCGACGACATCCTGCGGCTGCTCGGCCCGAACGGCGGCGTCTGCATGGTCGGCTTCGCCCCGGACCAGGTGGCGCGGCACTCCACCCCCGCCGCCCTGCGGGACGTCGCCGACCACCTGGACCACGTACGGGAGGTCGCGGGACCGGAGTGCGTCGGCCTGTCCGGCACGTTCGGCCTCGACGGCCGCGCCCCGCGGACCGTCGGCCTGGAGGACGCCTCCTGCTACCCCCACCTCATCGCCGAGCTGCTCCGCCGCGACTGGACGGACATCGAGATCGCCGACCTCACGTGGGGCAACGCGGCACGGGTCGTCCGTGAGGCGGAGTTCGTCGCCCGCGCACTGCGGGAGCGCGGCCCCTCGACCCTCACCATCGAGGAGCTGGACGACGCCCGGTCCTGATCTCAGCAGGCGCAGAGACAGAAGGGGTGGCCCGCCGGGTCCGCGTAGACCCGCCAGCTGCGCGAGCGGTCGTCCGCGTCGAGCGGGCGCGCACCGAGCGCCAGCGCCTCCTTCTCCGCCGCGTCGAGGTCCTCGACCGTCAGATCGAGGTGCGCCTGCTGCGACGCCTCGGGCGACGGCCAGCGCGGCGCTACGTGGTCGGGGGCCTCCTGGAACGCGAGCGGGGCGCCGCCGTGCCCGGTCAGCTCGACCCACCCGGCGTCGCCCTCCTTCACCTCGCCGCCGAGAAGCCCGGCGTAGAAGCCGGCGAGCGCGTGCGGGTCGGGGCAGTCGAGGACGAAGGTGCCCAGTGTGGCGATGGCCATGACGTACTCCTCGGTAGACGTCGGTTACCTCTACATCCGTGCATCCGGTAACCGTTACTGCATGCTCCCGCATAAGAGGTAACGTCGCAACCATGAATGACCGTGCGCCCGCGCCCGACGGCCTGGCCCTCGTCGAGTCCCTGGTGAACACGCTGAACATCGAGACCGGCGCCGACGCACTCGACAGCGCCGAGGGCCGAGCGCCCTTCGGTATCACCGAGCCCGGGCTGCCGGCCGCCCGCGAACTGCGCGAGTCACTGCGGGCCGTCTGCCTCGCCCACGCGGGCCACCCGCCGCACCGCACGACGACCCCGCTGGACGATCTCCTCGCCGAGGCACCCCTGCTGGTGAGCGTCGCCCCCGCCGACGGCACGGCGACCCTGCGCCCGGCCACTCCGGACACGCTGGTCTCCCGGGTCGCCGCGGCGATCGCGGCGGCGGCCGGGGCCGGGACCTGGACCCGTCTGAAGGCGTGCGAGGCGCCGGACTGCCACTGGGCGTACTACGACCGCAGCCCGGCCGGCCGCAGCCGCTGGTGCTCGATGGCGGTCTGCGGCGCCCGCGCCAAGATGCGCACCTACCGGGCGCGCCGCACGCCGCCCGCCTGACGCGCCCGCCGTGACGTGGCGCCGGCCCCCGCGCGCCGCCCCCGGGCGCGGTGACATGGCCCGCAGCCGCGCGCCGTGGGACCCGGCGGCCATGACATGGTCCGGCACCCGGGCCCCGTGGGACCCGGCGCCGTGACGTGCTTCCGCCCACCCCGGCTCCACGCCCCGCGCGGCGCCCGGAGCGGTGAACCGCTAAAGCCTGTCTTTCGGATCTCGCCGAGCTCTCGTGCCCTGGCACACTGACCCGGCCTGATCCAACAGACGCTCCCTAGCTAGGCCCGCGGCCGCCCCATCGCCCGGTACGTCCATCCCGCCTCGCGCCACTTCGTCGCGTCCAGCGCGTTGCGGCCGTCCAGAAGCACCCGCGACGTCACCACCTCACCCAGCGCCGCCGGGTCCAGGTCGCGGAACTCGCTCCACTCGGTCAGGTGCAGCACGACGTCCGCGCACCGTACGGCCTCCGTCGCGGTCGCCGCGTACCCGAGCGTCGGGAAGAGGCGGGCGGCGTTGGCCATGCCCTTCGGGTCGTAGACCGTCACCTGGCCGCCCTGGAGGTGGATCTGCCCGGCGACGTTCAGCGCCGGCGAGTCACGTACGTCGTCCGAGTCCGGCTTGAACGTCGCGCCGAGCACGGCGACCCGCTTGCCCAGGAACGAGCCGCCGCCGAGCGCCTCGCGGGCCATCTCGACCATCTGGCCGCGGCGGCGCATGTTGATGGAGTCGATCTCGCGGAGGAAGGTCAGCGCCTGGTCCGCGCCCAGCTCGCCGGCGCGCGCCATGAACGCCCGGATGTCCTTGGGCAGGCAGCCGCCGCCGAAGCCGATCCCGGCCCGCAGGAACTTCTTGCCGATCCGCTCGTCGTGCCCGATCGCCTCGGCGAGCTTCGCGACATCGCCACCGGCCGCCTCGCAGACCTCGGCCATCGCGTTGATGAAGGAGATCTTGGTGGCCAGGAAGGAGTTCGCCGAGGTCTTCACCAGCTCGGCGGTCGGGAAGTCGGTCACCACGAACGGCGAGCCCTCGGCGACCGGGCCCGCGTACACCTCGCGCAGCACCTTCTCCGCGCGCTCGCTCTCCGTGCCGACGACGATCCGGTCCGGGTGCAGGGTGTCCTGCACGGCGAAGCCCTCACGCAGGAACTCGGGGTTCCAGGCCAGCTCCACGCCCTCGGCCGCCTGGTCGGAGAGCAGCTCCGCGAGCCGGTCGGCCGAGCCCACCGGCACGGTCGACTTACCCACGACCAGCGCGCCCGGCTGGAGCACCGGCGCGAGGGAGCCGAAGGCGGCGTCGACGTACGACATGTCACAGGCGTACTCACCGTGCTTCTGCGGAGTGTTCACACAGACGAAGTGCACATCGCCGAAGGCGCCGACCTCCTCCCACGAGGTGGTGAAGCGCAGCCGCCCGGACGAGCCCTCGATCCCCGCCACGTGCTTGGCCAGCAGCTCCTCGAGGCCGGGCTCGTACATGGGCACGCGGCCCGACGCCAGCATCTCGATCTTCTCGGGCACCACATCGAGGCCGAGGACCTCGAACCCCAGCTCCGCCATGGCCGCGGCATGCGTGGCGCCGAGGTAGCCGGTGCCGATCACGGTGATCTTGAGGGCCATGCGGTGCTCCAGTGGGTACGGGCCGGAAATGCCTGCCCGAGCATAGTCGGGCCGCGGGGCGGGCAGATCGGCTGCGGCCGGAGCGTGGCCCCGGCGCCTGTCGGCAAGCTCACGTGGGGCTCACATATGCCTGGCGGAGCGGGCCCACTAAAATTTGGGTTACTTAACGGTAGTTAGCGTTCTTGGGGAGTGAGAGACCTTGGCCGGTTCGGCTGATTTCGACCTGTACCGCCCGTCCGAAGAGCACGACATGCTCCGGGACACGATCCGCTCGCTCGCCGAGGCCAAGATCCTGCCCTTCGCCGCCGCGGTGGACGAGGAGGCCCGCTTCCCCCAGGAGGCGCTGGACGCGCTGGTCGCCTCCGACCTGCACGCCGTGCACGTTCCGGAGAACTACGGCGGCGCCGGTGCCGACGCCCTCGCCACGGTCATCGTGATCGAGGAGGTGGCCCGCGTCTGCGCGTCGTCCTCCCTCATCCCGGCCGTGAACAAGCTCGGCTCCCTCCCGGTGATCCTCTCCGGCTCCGAGGAGCTGAAGAAGAAGTACCTGGGCCCGCTCGCCAAGGGCGACGCGATGTTCTCGTACTGCCTCTCCGAGCCCGACGCCGGCTCCGACGCCGCCGGCATGAAGACCAGGGCCGTGCGCGACGGCGACTTCTGGGTCCTCAACGGCGTGAAGCGCTGGATCACCAACGCCGGCGTCTCCGAGTACTACACCGTCATGGCCGTCACGGACCCGGAGAAGCGCTCGAAGGGCATCAGCGCCTTCGTCGTCGAGAAGGGCGACGAGGGTGTCTCCTTCGGCGCCCCGGAGAAGAAGCTCGGCATCAAGGGCTCTCCGACCCGCGAGGTCTACCTCGACAACGTCCGCATCCCCGCCGACCGCATGATCGGCGAGGAGGGCACCGGCTTCGCCACCGCGATGAAGACCCTGGACCACACCCGCATCACCATCGCGGCCCAGGCGCTCGGCATCGCCCAGGGCGCCCTCGACTACGCCAAGGGCTACGTCAAGGAGCGCAAGCAGTTCGGCAAGCCGATCGCCGACTTCCAGGGCGTGCAGTTCATGCTCGCCGACATGGCCATGAAGGTCTCCGCCGCCCGCGCCCTGACCTACCAGGCCGCCGCGGCCTCGGAGCGCGGCGACGCCGACCTGACCTACCTGGGCGCGGCCGCCAAGTGCTTCGCCTCGGACATCGCCATGGAGGTCACGACGGACGCCGTCCAGCTGCTCGGCGGCTACGGCTACACCCGTGACTACCCCGTGGAGCGCATGATGCGCGACGCGAAGATCACGCAGATTTATGAAGGCACGAACCAGGTCCAGCGGATCGTGATGGCGCGCAACCTGCCGTAACCGGATCGGCGAAGGGCCCCACCGCCGCCGGCGGTGGGGCCCTTTCCGCTGTGCCGTCAGCGGTTCGAGGTGACCGTGACCTTCTCGTCGTTCTGGATCTGCCGCACCAGCTGCTTCACCTTCGGCATGTCCCACTTCAGTGAGCCCTGCGGCGCCGTCCCGGAGATCGGGATGTTCATCGACTTCCCGTCCCCGCCGCTGATGCCCTTCATCGCGAAGAACATCTGGCCCAGGTCGTACAGCGACATGTCCTTGTCCACGATCAGCGTGTCCAGGCCCGCGCCCAGCGTCGGGTAGAGCCGGAACGGGTTCAGGATCGTGCCCGGCGTCGCCGCCTGGTTGGCCAGGGCAGACAGGAACTTCTGCTGGTTCTTCGTGCGCGCCAGGTCGGACTCCGCGAACGCGTACCGCGTCCGTACGAAGGCCAGCGCCTGCTCGCCGTTGAGGGTCTGCTGCCCGGCCTGGAAGTCGGCGCCGGAGTTCTTGTCCTTGAAGGCCTTCGGGATGTCCAGCTCGACGCCGCCGAGCGCGTCCACGATGTTCGCGAAGCCGGCGAAGCCGATTTCCGCGTAGTGGTCGATGCGCAGACCGGTGTTGAACTCGACCGTGCGCACCAGCAGCTCGGGGCCGTCCATGGCGTACGCCGCGTTCAGCTTGGAGCCGCCCTTGGCCTGGAACTTCTTCCCGGACTCGGAGCCGACGAAGGACGGGATGGTCACCCATGAGTCGCGGGGCAGCGAGATCATCGTGTTCCCGCTGCCGCAGGCCGCGAGGATCATCATCGAGTCGGTGCGCTTGCCCTCGGCCGAGCCGGTGTGCAGCTTCTTCTTCTCCTCGGCGGACATGCCCTCACGGCTGTCCGAGCCGACGATCAGATAGGTCGTGCAGTCGCCCTCCGCGGGGCGCTCGATGACCTTGGCGAGGTCGACCTCGCCGCGCATCTTGGAGCTCGCCCAGGCGTACGTGCCGATGCCCCAGGCGAGCACGGCGACGAGCAGCACGATCGAGCCGACCTTGATCCGGCGGCCCCAGTCCGGAGCCGCCCCGGGGCGCGGGCCCCGCGGGCCGCGCGGCGGGGGGACGGTGCCCTGGCCGCCGCCATAGCCGCCGCCCTGCGGGGTGCCGTAGACCTGGCCCGTGTTGTAGCCACTGTCGTACGCCGACGCGGGCCCCTGGCCGTAGCCGTCGTCGTACCCCTGCGGCTGCGGGGGGACCGGGGGGCGCTGCACATGGCGCATCACCCGAGCACCCTCGGGCTCCACGCCGCCGGGTCCCCGGCGGTTGCCGCGGTCGTCGGTCCATCGATCGGGCCAGTCATTCATGCGCCCCAGTGTGCAGTCCGCCCTCCGGCCCCCGACAGGGTGGGTGGGGGATCGGACCAGGGCTGTTGCGAAGCTGATGCAATGCGACGGCCGCGTGACCGGCGGCGAGCCCGGCATAGGGTGGAGGGCATGACAGATCAGGCCCAGCGTCCGGAGGTCGACATTCCGGGCAAGCCCACCTCGGCGTCCCGGACGACCCTCAGCCACATCATGACCGCGAGCGAGACCAATCTCCTCGGTACCGTGCACGGTGGCGTGATCATGAAACTGGTGGACGACGTGGCGGGCGCCGTGGCCGGGCGGCACTCCGGCGGGCCCGCCGTCACCGCGTCCATGGACGAGATGGTGTTCCTGGAGCCGGTGCGGGTCGGGGACCTCGTCCATGTACGGGCCCAGTGCAACTGGACCGGTCGCTCGTCCATGGAGATCGGCGTACGCGTCCTCGCCGAGCGCTGGAACGAGTCGACGCCGCCGCAGCAGGTCGGCTCCGCCTATCTCGTCTTCGCGGCCGTCGACGCGGACGGCAAACCCCGGACCGTCCCTCCCGTGATCCCGGAGACCGAGCGCGACCAGCGCCGCTACCAGGAGGCCCAGATCCGCCGCACGCACCGGCTCGCCCGGCGCCGCGCGATCAAGGAGCTCCGGGACAAGCGCGCCGCCGAGGGCCTCGACGACTGACCCGCCCGGCCCCGCCCCGCCCCGTCCGGGCTACTGGCAGACCACCTGGTCGCCCGTGACCGCGTCGAACTCGCCCCGGCTGGCGTCCTCGGCGCGCACGGGCGTCACTCCCTTGTAGTCCGGCCCCGCGACCACCTTCAGCGTGGGCCCCTGCTTCTTCACCGCCCGCAGTTCGCACCCCGGCAGTGCCGTGGCCAACGACTTGGCCGAGCGGTCCCAGCGCGGGTCGTACGAGACGACCGTGTGCCGCGCCAGAGGGCCCGGGGCGTTGAGCGGGGAGCGGGTCGTGTTGAAGCCGGTGCCGCGCAGGGCGGTGTCGACCCTGCGGCCCAGCCCGTTCACCCGCGTCCCGTTGTAGACCTGCACGCGGATCTGCTGGGGGGCCACCTCCACCAGCGTCCGGTGGGTAGCGGCGCGGTCCGCCGCGAGCGGCTTGTCGTCGCGCAGGGCCTGGAAGAGCTTCTTCGACTTGACCGGGTTCCACTTCACCGTCGAGCCGATCCCCTTGACGGGGTAGGAGGCGTCCAGGATCGGTACGGAGGTGAACTCCGAGGACGCCGCCGTGAAGCCCCGCATCGCCTTGGCCAGGGACAGCATCTCCTCCGTGCCGAAGCCCTGGTCGGCCCGGACGGAGCTCAGCATCGTCGCGGCGACCCCCTGGAACTTCACCGGGTTCAGCAGCACACCGGTGCTGGTCGCCCGGTGGATCAGCGCGGCCAGGAAACGCTGCTGGCGCTGCATCCGTCCCAGGTCTGCGGCCCCGTCGATATGGCGGGAACGGACGTACTGAAGTGCCATGCCGCCGTCGAGCTCATGGCTTCCGGCGGGCAGGTCGAGACCCGTGTACGCGTCCTTCATCGCCCCGGCCGTGCAGATCTCCACACCGCCGAGCGCGTCGACCGTCTTCATGAAGCTGGTGAAGTCGACCTCCAGGTAGTGGTCGATCTTGACCCGGGTCATCTGCTCCACGGTCCGTACGGTCAGCGAGGGACCGCCCTCGGCGTACGCCGCGTTCAGCTTCACCGGATGGGCCTTGTGCGGCTTGCCAGTGATCCCGTCGATGTGCTCGGGCATCTCCGCGTACGAGTCCCGCGGCAGGCTCACGATGCTGGCCCGCCCGCGGTTCTCGGAGATGTGCACCAGCATCACGGTGTCGGTGCAGTGACAGGGGATCCCGCCGAGCCGGTACTTCTGCTTCTCCTCGGGAGTGATCTTGTCCCGCCCGTCGGTGCCGACGACCAGGATGTTCGTCCCGTGACCGGCCTGGGGGCGGTTCTTCATGTCCTTGAACGGATCGATCCGGTTGATACCGGTGTCGAGGCTCGACACCAGCGCGTGTCCGATCCCGCCCGCCCCGAGGACCAGGACCGACAGCGTCGTCGCCATCCGCATGCCCCACCGGGGCCGGCCGTCCCGTCTGGTGCGGCGCGCCGCCGGAGCGGGACGCGCGGCGGCCGGCCGGGGGCGGTGCGAGCGGGGCGGTGTGGGCACCGGGGGACACCTCCGCGGTTGACAGCGGGAACCCTGAGAACCGTAGGCCCATACGATCAGCGTCAGAGTGCAGTGGCCCCTGCGGCGCGCACCGGTGTCCCCCATTCGCGGTAACGTGGCGACCGATGAACGCCATGCCCCCTGTCTCCGTGATCATGCCGGTCCTCAATGAGGAGCGGCATCTGCGCAACTCGGTCCGCCACATCCTCGAGCAGGAGTACGACGGCGAAATGGAGGTGGTGATCGCCCTCGGCCCGTCCACGGACCGCACGGACGAGATCGCCGCCGAGCTCGTACGCGAAGACCCGCGCGTGCACACCGTCCCCAACCCCACCGGGCGCACGCCCGCGGCGCTCAACGCCGCGATCAAGGCGTCGCGTCATCCGATCGTGGTGCGGGTCGACGGCCACGGAATGCTCTCGCCCAACTACATCGCGACCGCCGTCCGCCTCCTCGGCGAGACGGGCGCGCAGAACGTCGGCGGCATCATGCACGCCGAGGGCGAGAACGCCTGGGAGGACGCGGTCGCCGCGGCGATGACGTCGAAGATCGGCGTCGGCAACGCGGCCTTCCATACGGGCGGCCAGGCAGGCCCCGCGGAGACCGTCTATCTGGGTGTTTTCCGCCGCGAGGCGCTGGAGCAACAGGGCGGCTACAACGAGGAGTTCATCCGCGCCCAGGACTGGGAGCTGAACTTCCGCATCCGTGAGGCGGGCGGCCTCATCTGGTTCTCGCCCGAGCTGCGCGTCCAGTACCGGCCCCGGCCGAGCGTGCGCGCGCTGGCGAAGCAGTACAAGGACTACGGTCGTTGGCGCCACGTCGTCGCCCGTTACCACCAGGGCTCGATCAACCTCCGCTATCTCGCTCCGCCCGCCGCCGTCTGCGCGATCGCCGCGGGCCTGGTGGTGGGCGTCGCGCTGCACCCGGTCGGCCTGGTGATCCCGGCCGGCTACCTCGCGGGGATCGCGGTCGGCTCGGTCCCGGCGGGCAAGGGCCTGTCCCTGAAGGCGCGGCTGCAGATTCCGGTCGCCCTCGCCACCATGCACATGTCGTGGGGGTACGGCTTCCTGACCAGCCCGCGCGCGCTGGCGAGGAAGGTCATCGCGAGCCGCCGCCCGGCGGTCCGGACCACCACCGTCTGACCCGCACACCCCGCGCCTACCAACGAAGAAGGCCGCCCGGTGCGTCACGCACCGGGCGGCCTCCTTCGTTCGCGGGGGACGGGGGTCAGTCCTTCCCGTCCCAGCGGTAGGCCTTGTACACCGGCATGCAGCCCTCGTCGGCGGCGTTCATGGCGTCCGCGTTCTCGGGAATGTCGCCCGCGTCGACCTTCGGCTTGGCGAACGAGGTGCCCTCGCGCCAGTCGGCGCCGATGACCAGCGTCAGCCCCTCCGCCTTGGCGTCGGCCTTGACCGCCGTCGGCGGCAGACCGACGGCCGTCGCCACGGACAGCGCGTCCGCCTTGCCCTGCGCGCCGCTCGCCGCCGGATAGCGGAGCACGGTGTCCTTGCGCGGCTCGGCGCCCTTCGAGGCGCCGGCCTTGGTGTAACCGACGCCCCGGAGCGTCTGCGCGATCCCATTGGCCCGGCCGCTCACGGACGGCTCACCGTCGCCGGCCGTGCCGTTGACCACCGTGATGCCGAGCGTGTTCGGCGGGGCGGCGGCCGGGCCGGTTGCCTGGACCGTGGGACTTGGCTTGGCGTCGGCCGGCTTCCCGTTGTTGTCGAAGGCGACGTCGCCGCGGAGCATCGACCAGAGCTTGTCCGCGTCCTTCTTCACCGGCACCAGACGGTTCTCGTCCTTGACCCACTCGACGGTCGGCATGGTCGTCATGGTGATGCGGTTGGTCGGGACGTCCTTGAGCTGCATGGCCACGTCGAAGAGGCCCTTGACCGAGCCGATCTCCTCGGAGACCTGGAGTGCCTTGGTGCCCGCCTCGGCGAGGTCCATCAGCCGGCCGCTGTCGGTGAAGACACTCTGCGCCTTGAGCGTGCGGATCATCGAGTTCATGTACATGTGCTGGGCCTTGGCCCGGCCCTGGTCGTTGAAGAACGCGTGCCGGGTGCGCAGCCACTTCAGCGCGTCCTCGCCCTTGACGATGTTGTCGCCGGCCGGGAGCTTGAGGCCCGAACCGCCCTCGACCCGGCGCGTCGGCCGGTCCCAGACACCGTGCTCCACACACACCTTCACACCGCCGACGGCGTCCGCCATCGACACCACACCCGCGAAGTCGATCATCATCCAGTGATCGACGTAGACGCCGGTGATGCTCTCCCAGGTGGTGAGCGTGCAGCCGGGACCGCCGCGTTGCAGCGTCTCGTTGATGGGGGAGTAGGAGGCGCGGTACGTCTCGCCCTTGTCGTCCTTGCACTCGGGGACGTTCACCATGGTGTCGCGCGGGATGCTGACGACCGAGGCGTTCTTGCGGTCGGCGGAGATGTGCAGCAGCATCTGCACGTCGGCGAGGGGCTTCTGGCCCACCGAATCCCGGCTGCCGCCGAGCTTGAGGTTCTCCGGCTTGTTCCGGCTGTCGGAACCGATCAGCAGGATGTTCAGCGCGCTTCCGGCGCCCCCCGAGGCCTTCTTCACCCCGCTCTCGCCGCCGCTGCGCCCGCCACTGCGGATGTTGCTGTTCAGGTGCTGGATGTAGAGGTAACCGGCGCCCGCCGTACCGAGTATCAGCACCGCGAGCACGATGGCTATCCAGCGGAATATCCGCCGCTTGCCGGTCTTGGCACGCTTGCGCGGGCCGCCGCGGCGGTGACCCGTGCCACCGCCGCCACTGCCCTTCCCGCCGTCGCCGCCGCCCGAACCGGGCCGCGGCGCCGGTATGTCCGAGTCCGCTCCGTCGGCGTACAGACTCTCGTCCCAGCCGAGTTCGCGGGCGCGCGAAACGCGACGACGCGTTCCCTCCCCGCGCACGCTGCTCTGTCCCACCCCAGGGTCCCCCTGTCGTTCAGGCGCGCCGAGCGATCCGGTGTATCCGGATCACTTGGCGCATACCTGCTTGTCTGCTTCCACCTTCTGCACACCTTCCGGCGCCTTCGCCGGTCCGGTGATGGGCACCCCCGCGCCCTTGAAGTCCGCTCCGAGCGTCAGCGTCATCGCCTGAAGTCCCTCGGCGTCCTTGGTGCCCGGCTTGAGAGCCGTGGCCGGCAGACCCATCATGTCCGCGAGCTTGCGGGCCTGATCGGCCTGGTTGGGTGCGTACACGAGCATGGTCTTCGCCGCCTTCTCGGGGGCGTTGCTCTTGTTCGTGGACTTGGGCACGCCCTGCTCGTTCTGCAGCCAGTTGATCGTCGACTGCGCCGCGCCCTGGATACCGCTGCCGTTGTAGACATCGACCCGCACGGCGGACGCCTCGGCCCGCGCGCCCGTGAGAAGGGCGGACTGGGCGTTCTTGGCGTCCTGTTCCTTCTTCTTCACCTCCGTGAGCGAGGTGTCGTTCTGCATCATCCCGAAGAGCTGCGGCGCCTTCACCGGGTCGGGCACGACCGTCACGGGCCTGGGCTCGTTCGGGTTGTCGATGACGGGCAGCGTCGCGAACGTGATGTTCTTGGCGTCGATCTTCCCGAGCTCCTGGGCGAGGGCGGTGAGCTTCTTGATGCTCCCTATCCCCGAGTCCACCGTCAGCGCCTTGGTCGCGGCGTCGGCGAGACCGTACAGCTTCGTGGGGCTCGTCAGCGTCTCGTTGGACTTCATCTGCCGGATCATCGAACTCAGGAACTGCTGCTGGACCTTGATCCGGTCGAGGTCGCTCTTGTTGCCGAAGCTGGAGCGGGTACGGACGAAGGCCAGCGCCTGCTCGCCCTCGATCGTGGACTCACCGGCCGGCAGTTCGAGGTGCGACTTCTTGTCCTTGACGGGCTTCGCGAGGCAGACCTTGACGCCGCCGACGGCAGTGGTCAGCTCCTTGACGGCGTTGAAGTCGGCCATCATGAAGTGGTCGACGGTGAGTCCGGTGATCTCCTTGACCGTACGCATGGTGCAGCCCGGGTCGCGGCCGGACTGGCCGAGGCTCTCGTTGAAGCGGGTCTGACGAGAACCCTGGATGACCTTGGTGCCGTCCGGCGTCTTCGTCTCGCAGTCCGGAATGTCCGTGATCAGGTCGCGCGGGATGGACAGCGCGGTCGCGTTCGTCCGGTCCTTGGAGACGTGGAAGAGGATCGTGGTGTCCGCGTGGCCCGGGCTGTTCTTGTCGCCGTAGCCGCCGTTGCCGTCGCCGGTGCGCCGGTCCGTGCCGATCACCAGGACGTTGACCGGCTGGTCCTTCTTGAAGCCACCACTGCCCGCACCCGCGACGTCGACGGTCTTGATGTTCCCGTTGAAGTGCTCGTAGAGGGCGTATGCGCCGACGGCGCCGGCCACGACCACGAAGGCCATGACCCCGCCGGTCCACATCAGCGCCTTCTTCTTGCGGGACGTCTCCGGCTTCCGCTTGCGTCGGCCCGCGCCGGGCGGCGTGCCGTCATGACCGCCCGCCGGGCGGCGCCTGCGCTGGCCGGGGACTTCGGCGGAGCGGCTCCGGCCGCCGGGGACATCGGCGGTTCTGCCGCGGCCGGTGGCCCGGGAGGTGCCGGCTCCCCGGGGGCGTGAGGCGGACGACCGCTCAGCGGATTGGTCCAGTCGCAGTTCGTAACTGCCAGTCTGCGGGTTGAGTACCCACTGGTCGGCGGGGTCGATCTCGTCCGCCCGTCCACGGCTGTGCGCGTCCACGGTTGCTTGAGTCCTCCGTCGGTGCCACGCGAGGCGCCTCCCCCGTCAGGCGCTCGGTCTTACGATCCTCAGAGTGCGCGACCTGACGGTCTGAGCACCGGATCGCGTCACACTATCCGCCCAGTTCAGCGCGGGGCGACGTCCGTGACAAATTCCACGCTCCTTACAACCGGGCAATCCGCCCAAACCTCATACATCGGGGGTCTCGCCTTGGGTATCGCTTTACCCGCGAGCCTCACACGGGCTCAAGAGCACAGGCCGCTCGCCGCGTTCGTACCGGAATAGGTGGGAGCCGGGGAACGGCTCGGACCCGGATCGTCCGGCCTCTCGTCGCCCCCGTCCGCGCTCCCGTCGCTCTCCCCCGTCCCTTCGTCCGTGCTCGGCGCGGCCGGGCCGGGGCTGCGGCCGGTACCCGTCGTCGCGCCGCCGTCGGTGGAGACGACGAGCGGCGCGTCCTCGCGCAGCCGCTTGAAAAGGGCCGCGGCCTCGGGCTGGACGAGCTGGTCGCGGTTGGTGTCGTACGCGTACGGCTGCCGTGGAACCGTAAGGAACTGCACCTTTTCGGTCGGTACGTTCCGCATGGAGCGGGCGAGATCGTAGAGATCCTTGAGGGAGTCGAGACCCGCGTCCGTCGTGATCGCCTTGGTCGCCGCGTCCAGTACCGGGTACAGCCGCGTCGGGTTGAGCAGCACACCATTGCTCTGCACCTTGTTGACCAGCGCCCCGAGGAACTGCTGCTGGCGCTCCATCCGCTCGGTGTCGCTGCCGTCGCCCAGGGACTTGCGCGCCCGCACGAACCCCAGCGCCTGCTCACCGCGCAGGACATGGCGGCCGGCGGACAGCTTCAGATGGGCGTCGTCGTCGTCGATCGGCTCCTTGAGGCAGACCTCCACGCCGTCGACCGCGTCGACCATCTTCTTGAAGCCACGGAAGTCGATCACCATGTGGTGGTCGATACGGATGCCGGTCATCCGCTCCAGGGTGCGGATCGTGCACGCCGCTCCGCCGAACTCGAAGGCCCAGTTGAACTGGACGGACTGCGCACGGCTGCGCGAGCCGTCGGAGGTCCGGCAACTGGGCACGTCCGACATCAGGTCGCGGGGGACGGACATCGCGGTCGCGCTGCGCCGGTCGGCGGCGAGGTGCAGCAGGATCGTGGTGTCGGAGTGCTGGGTGCCGCGGTCGCGGCCGTACTTGGCGTTCCCCCTGCCGCTACGGGTGTCGGAGCCGATGAGCAGGATGTTCTGCGCGCCCCTCACGGCGGGGACGGGGCGCTCCTTCTCGTACCGCTCCAACTCGGCGGCGGCGCTGGTGTCGGTGGTGATGTTGTTGTCGAGTTTGCGGTAGAGCCACCAGCCGGTACCGGCTCCCGCGAGAAGGACGACGGAGGCGCCGAGGGCGGTCCAACGCAGCCAGCGGCGCCAGCGGTAGGGGGATTCACCGCCCGATACCTCTGATGCATCCGATGCGTCTGATGAGTCCGATGTGTCGGGGTCGGAATCCGGGTGGGGGCCGGGGGTCGGGTCGGCGTCATGCGCCTCGTCGCCGTTGCCGCCCTCGTCGCCGTCGTCCGCGTCCGTGCCCGCGGAGTCGTCAGGGCCGCCGGGGTCTTCGTCCGAGCCCTCCGCGTCTTCGCCGGAATCATCCGAATCGTCCTCGTCCTCCACACCATCAGATGCCTTCGGATCGTCCAGCTCATCGGCCCCGTCCGGCTCGTCCGGCTCGTCCTCTTCCCCCGTCCCGTCCGTCGCCTCGTCACTCTTCGGCGGTTCCGGTGCCTTCGCTCCGCCCGACGTGCCGACCGGTGGCTCGTCTTCCGCCGAGGAGTCCGGTTCGGCGGGCGTGCCAGCACTGTCCGTCACGTTCTGAGTCCGTCCTTCAAGGCGTCGCCGGGTACGTACCGCCGATCATGTACCGGAGGTGACGCCCGGGCCCCGGGACTCGGCAGTCGATTGCGCCGGACGGGTGGACTTCAAGCCGCTTGCCCCCGTGCTTGTCACACGGGGTGGTCACGTGCCGTGATCACCTGCCGTGATCACCCCGCGGTGTGGGTGACCCGCTCGCTCTCGATCCGCTTCTGCAGGCCCTCGGGGGACAGCTGGTCCAGGTTCCGGCACAGCACCACGGACGCCCCGGCGGCCAGTGGCGCGTACAGCCCGGAGGACAGCCCCTCCCAGGTGTCGTACGGCAGTCCCGACAGCAGCCGCGAGCCGGGCTCCAGGCCCAGGGCCCGCGCGTCGGAGCGGGCCCGGTCGACGAGTTCGGCGCCCGTCAGCTCCGCACCGCCGACCGAGAGCGCGGGAGAGTCCGCGTCCATCGGCGCGTACGGCGCGAAGCGGTCACCCTGGCTGGGGACCTCGACGGCGTAGTCGGCGTATCCGGCGGGCGGGGCGGGGAAGCGTCCGCCCAGCGGGCGCAGCGCCAGCGCGACCCGCTCACCGGAGCAGGCCAGCCCCTCGTCGAGCCGGTCCGGTCCGGCGACCACGAGATCGGCGCCGGCCGGGTCGCCGCCGGCCTCCGCCGTCACCCCGACGGACGCGCAGGCGAGCAGCCAGACGGCGGTCTGCCAGTGCGCGGGCAGCAGCAGCGCGAGCCGGTCGCCGGGCTCGGCCGAGAGGTCGCCCTGGAGCAGATTGGCGGTCTTGGCCACCCAATTGGCGAAGGTGGCGACGGACAATTCCACGCGCTCACCGGTGGCGTCGTCGTAGAAGGTGACCAAGGGGCGGGCCGGGTCCGCGGTGAGCGCGGATCGCAGCAGGTCGGCGGGGGTACGGTCGCTGGCGTTCACCCGCGCAACAGTACGCCGGGGCCCCGCGGACGTGCCGCCGTACCGGTGATGCCGTCCTCCGGTCGGACCGACACCCCGTCAGTTCTCCGTCGTCCTCCCGGGAGGCGGAAGAAGGGGGCCCGGCCGACTATCGCTCCATGCGTGCCTCACTAGCTTCAGCCATCGGCGTCGCGTGCACCGCCGCCCTCGTTCTCCCGCTCTCGCTGCCCGCCACCGCGGCCACGCCCGCCGTCGCGGAGGCGGACGCGGTACCGGGCTCGACGCAGTCGCTCCCGCTCGCCCCCCTCGGCTCGAACCGCGCCGCCGGGGCCGCCCAGCAGGGCCTGCCCCAGCGGGACGTCAGACCGTTCTCGCTGGTCGGCGTCGTCTGGGACGACGCGAGGGCCGAGCTCCACGGCACGGTCCAGGTCCGTACGCGCGCCACCAAGGGCGGTGTCTGGTCCGGCTGGCAGGCCGTGGAGACCCACAACGACGAGCATTCCGCCGACCCGGGCACCCCCGAGGGCGAGTCGGCCACGGTCCGCGGCTCCACCGCCCCGCTGTGGGTCGGCGACTCCAACGCGGTCGAGGTCCGCGTCCAGGCGGACGGGTCCGACCGCACCGGAGGCGGACTGCTCCCGAGCGGACTGCGGCTCGAACTGGTCGATCCGGGACCGACTCCCGAGGGCGACGGCCCCGGCCTCACGGCGGGAGCCGCCTCGGACGACGCGGACCGCGCCCCCACGAGCCCCCAGATGACGGCGGCGGACGCCGCCACGTCGGCGGTCAACGCGGACCTCGCCCCCCTCGGCGCCACCCACATCCCCGCCCTCTCGAAGGCGGCGACGGAGGCCGGCCTCGTGGGCTTCGGCAAGCCGTACATCGGACCGCGCCCGCGGATCGTCACCCGCAAGGGCTGGGGCGCGGACGAGAGCCTGCGCCAGCGGAACTTCGTCTACACGAAGTCCGTGAAGGCCGCCTTCGTGCACCACACCGTCACCGGCAACGGATACACATGCAAGCAGGCACCCTCCGTCCTGCGCGGTATCTACCGCTACCACGTCAAGAGCAGCGGATGGCGTGACCTCGGCTACAACTTCGCCGTCGACAAGTGCGGAAACATCTACGAGGGCCGCGCGGGCGGTGTGTCCAAGGCGGTACTGGGCGCGCATACGCGCGGCTTCAACAGCAACAGCATGGGCATCGCCGTCCTCGGTACCTACAGCAGCAAGTCACCGCCCGCGGCGGTGGTCAACTCCCTCGCCAGGCTGACCGCTTGGAAGCTGGGGCTGTACGGAGTCAACCCCCGCGGCACCACGTATCTGACGTCGGGCGGGGGCAACTTGTACAAGAAGGGCAAGAAGGTCAGGCTCAACGTCATTTCCGGCCACCGGGACGGATTCGCGACGGCGTGCCCCGGAGGCCGGCTCTACAGCAAGCTCGGCACGGCCAGGGCCACATCCGCGCAGTACCAGGGGCGCGGCTGATGGAGTGGGCTCGGGAAGCGCCGGGGCGTCTCATACACTGGCCGGTCACATCGGTCATACGACCGACCATCGACCGGCCCCAGCAGGAAGCAGAGACGACAAGGTGACTGAAGCGATCCTCCTGGTCGGTGGCAAGGGCACGCGGCTGCGGCCGCTGACGGTGAACACGCCGAAGCCGATGGTCCACGCGGCAGGCGTGCCTTTCCTCACGCATCAGCTGGCGCGGGCGAGAGCGGCGGGCATCGAGCACATCGTGCTCGCCACCTCCTATCTGGCCGAGGTGTTCGAACCTCACTTCGGCGACGGCTCCGCGCTGGGGCTGCACCTGGAGTACGTCACCGAGCGGGAGCCGCTCGGCACCGGCGGCGCGATCCGCAATGTCGCCTCCCGGCTCCACTCGGGCCCCGAGGACCCCGTACTGATCTTCAACGGGGACATCCTCACCGGCCTGGACATCCGGGCGCTGGTGGCCACGCACCAGGAGTCCGGCGCGGACGTCTCCCTCCACCTGACCCGCGTCGAGGACCCGAGGGCCTTCGGCCTGGTCCCCACGGACGCGACGGGCCGGGTGACGGCGTTCCTGGAGAAGCCCCAAACGCCGGAGGAGATCGTCACCGACCAGATCAACGCGGGGGCGTACGTCTTCCGGCGCTCCGTGATCGACACGATCCCCGAGGGCCGCCCGGTCTCGGTCGAGCGGGAGACCTTCCCCGACCTGCTGGCCTCCGGAGCGCATCTGCAGGGCATGGTCGACTCCACGTACTGGCTGGACCTCGGCACCCCGCAGGCGTTCGTCCGGGGCTCCGCCGATCTGGTTCTGGGCCTGGCCCCGTCCCCGGCGGTCCCGGGGCGCTGCGGTGACCGGCTCGTCCTGCCGACGGCCTCCGTCGCCCCGGACGCCAAGCTCACCGGCGGCACGGTCGTCGGCGAGGGCGCGACCGTGGAGGCGGGCGCGCGGATCAGCGGCAGCACGATCCTGGCCGGCGCGATCGTGGAGGCGGGCGCGGTGATCACGGACTCCCTGATCGGCGCGGGCGCCCGGGTCGGCGCCCGCACGGTCGTGACCGGGGCGGTCATCGGCGACGGCGCGCAGGTGGGCGCGGACAACGAGCTCCGTGAGGGCGTCCGGGTGTGGTGCGACGCGACGCTCGCGCCGGGGGCGCTGCGGTTCTCCTCGGACCAGTAGGACGGCTTTCCCGCGCGTGTGCGGGGGCGGGGTCCGGCCCGGGGCAAGAGGCCGCGGGGCCGGTGGGCCAGGGGCCGAGGGTCCGGCCCCGGCGCCGGGTCGGCGAAGGCATACCCTCATTACGTGTCCGGCCGCTACGCTCCCCGTCCCTCCCGCACCACGGTGCGCGGTGGCCATGTCGTCGTACCCGCTCCCCGGGCGGCCGCACCGGCCCCCGCTCAGGTCCGCCGCTGGACACCCCCGGCCCCCTTGGACCTCGGCCTCACACTCGGACCCCTGCGCCGGGGCCCCGGTGACCCCACCTTCCGTACGACCCCCGACGGCTCCGTCTGGCGGTCCGCCCGTACGCCCGCCGGGCCCGGCACTCTCCGGGTCGCCCTGCGCGGCGGCGAGGCCGAGGCCGAGGCCTGGGGTCCGGGCGCCGACTGGCTGCTCACCCAGCTCCCCGAGCTGCTCGGGGTGTTGGACGATCCGGATGCCTTCGAGCCCCGCCATCGGCTGCTCGCCGAAACCCACCGCCGCCGCCCCGGGCTGCGGCTCGTCCGCACCGGCCTGGTCCTGGAGTCGCTGATCCCGTCCATCCTGGAGCAGAAGGTCACCACGGACGAGGCGTACCGCGCCTGGCGGCTGCTGGTACGGAAGTACGGGGAGCCGGCCCCAGGTCCGGCCGAGCGGATGCACGTCATGCCGGACGCCCGCACCTGGTCGATGATCCCCTCCTGGGAGTGGCACCGCGCCGGCGTCGACAACAAGCGCGCCTCGACGGTGCTGCGCGCCGTCAAGGTCGCCCGCCGGATGGAGGAGGCGGCCGGCATGGAGCCCGAACAGGCCCAGGCACGCCTGGAGTTGATTCCCGGCATCGGCCCGTGGACCTCCGCCGAGACGGTCCAGCGCAGCAATGGCGCCCCGGACGCGGTGTCGGTCGGCGACTACCACCTCCCGAGCATCGTGGGGTACGCGCTCGGCGGCGACCGCACCGCCGACGACGCGGCGATGCTGAAGCTCCTGGAGCCGTACGAGGGCCAGCGCCACCGCGCGGCGCGGCTGATCCTCCTCAGCGGCCGCACCCCACCCCGCCGGGCGCCCAGAATGACCCCGGGCAACATCGCGGCCCTGTAGCCGAGCCGAGCCGGTACGGCCACGGGCTCCGGCCCCGCCTCCGTCAGGCCTGGGACCGCCCTACCGGACCTCGACGAAGTCCTCCGCCGCCCGCGCCGGCCGCTCCTTCGGCGGCGCCGCCGCGTGCCCGACCGCCACCGCGCCCATCGGATCCCAGTCGTCCGGCAGGCCGAGCACCTCGCGGACGACCTCGCGGCAGAACATCGTCGAGGACACCCACGCCGAGCCGAGGCGCTCACCGGCCAGGGCCACCAGGAAGTTCTGCACGCCCGCCCCGGCCGCGACCACGAACATCTCGCGCTCGGCGGCGTCCCGGCGCGGGTCGCCGTAGTGGTGCGAGCCGTCCATCACCAGGCAGGGCACCGCGAGGTACGGCGCGTCGCGCAGCACATCGCCCCGCTTCACGCGCTTCGCGACGGACTCCTCCGACTTGCCGTCGCGCCGCAGGTCGGCGATCCACGCGTCCCGCATCGCGTCAAGCAGCCGGGTGCGCGCCCCGGCCGATTCGAGCAGGACGAAACGCCACGGGGTGGTGTGGTGCGGCGCGGGCGCCGTGACGGCCGCGGCGACGGCCCGCCGGACCGCGCCCCCGTCCACCGGCTCGTCGGTGAACGCGCGGACCGTACGCCGCTGGGTCACCGCTTCCCGTACCGCCTCCGAGGTCCCGAGCCGGAACATGTCGTCGGCGGCCACGCGCACCAGCGCCCGCGCGCCGTCCTCACCGCCCGCTTCGGTGCCCACCAGATGCGGGAGCCCCCGGACCACCGCGACCGGCAGCCCCCGGGCCTTGCCCTTCACCAGGTCGCCCGCGGCGGCCAGTTCGTCGGCGGTGGCGACGACGGTCGCGCTCAGCGGATTGCCGTACGTGTCCGTGCCACCGCGCAGATCGTCCAGGACGCGCACGCCCGCCGCGCCGATCGCGACATCGGTGAGCCCGGTGCGCCAGGGCCTTCCGAAGGTGTCCGTGACGACGACGCCCACGTCCACGCCGAGCGTGTCCCGCAGCCCCTCGCGTATCGCGCGGGCCGAGGCGTCCGGATCCTCGGGCAGCAACAGCACTGTCCCGGAAGGGGTGTTGGAGGCGTCGACGCCGGCCGCGGCCATCACCAGGCCCTGCCGGTTCTCGACGATCCGCAGCGTGCCGCGCCGCGCGACGACCCGCACGGTCTCGGCGTCTATCGCCGCCTCGCGGTCGTCGGCGGCGACGATCCGGCCCTCCGCCTTGCTGACGATCTTGGAGGTGACGAGCAGGACGTCACCGTCGACGAGCCCGGGCTCGGTTGCCGCGATCAGCTTGGCGAGACTGTCTCCGGCACGCACCTCGGGCAGCCCGCCCAGCGCCCAGACCCGGTACGAGGCCGGGGCGCCCGCCCTCGCGCCGGACCCACTGTCCGGGGCCCCGACCGCGTCCCCGATCCCGGAGTCCCGCGGCGCGTCGCCGTCCCCGCTCACGCGCGGACCTCCTCCGCCAGCGCCAGAGCCTCACGCGCCATCGCCGCCGTGGCCTCGAGGTCGGTCATCATCAGCGGTACGGCCCGGCAGCGGATGCCCGCCGCCTCGACCTCGTCCACGACGCCGGCGTCGACCGTGTCGACGAGCCAGCCGTCGAGCAGCCCCGACCCGTAGTGCGCGGCGACGGCGGCCGCCGTCGACTCGACCCCCACGGCGGCCAGCACCTTGTCGGCCATTCCGCGCACCGGCACGTCACCCACGATCGGGGAGAGGCCGACGACCGGCACCCCGGCTTCGGCGATGGCCTCGCGGATGCCCGGCACAGCGAGGATCGTGCCGACGCTGACGACCGGGTTGGACGGGGGGAAGAGGATGACATCGGCGGAGGCGAGCGCCTCCAGCACTCCCGGCGCGGGCTTCGCCTGTTCGGCCCCGACGGGCACGACCGCCTGCGCCGCCACGGACGCCCGCAGCTTCACCCAGTACTCCTGGAAGTGCACGGCCTTCCGCTCGCCGTCCACATCGATCGCGACATGCGTCTCGACGCGGTCGTCGGTCATCGGCAGCAGCCGCACACCCGGCTTCCAGCGCGCGCACAGCGCTTCGGTGACGGCGCTGAGCGGATAGCCCGCGCCGATCATCTGCGTACGGACGATATGGGTGGCGAAGTCGCGGTCGCCGAGACCGAACCACTCGGGGCCCACGCCGTAGGCGGCGAGCTCCTCCTTCACCTGGAAGGTCTCGTCCGCGCGCCCCCATCCCTGCTCCTCGTTGATGCCGCCGCCGAGGGTGTACATCACCGTGTCGAGGTCGGGGCAGACCTTCAGCCCGAACAGATGGATGTCGTCACCGGTGTTGCCGATGACGGTGATGTCCGCGTCGGGGGCGGCGGACTTCAGACCACGGAGGAAGCGGGCACCACCGATGCCGCCGGCAAGAACCACAATGCGCATACAAACAGTGTGTCAGGCGCAGCCTGATCATTTGAGGGGTGGTGGTCGGGTGACGGGTGGGGGTGTCAGGCGCAGCCTGATCGTTTGAGGGGTGGTGGTCGGGTGGCGGGTGGCGCAGCTCGATCGCCCGGGCGGTGGTCGGTCAGGCCCGCACGACGTCCTGGGCCGCGGGGGCGGCGCACCGGGCCGAGTGCATCGGCATCTCGGTCAGGCCCGGGTAGTAGACGTGCAGGCTCACGGCCGGTTCGAGCGAGTCGTTGACGACCTCGTGGACGTAGCCGGGCGCGAAGACGCGCTGGGCGCCCTCGCCGAGCGCCCGGTGCCCGCGCTCCGTACGCTCCGTCAGTTCGCCCTGGAGGACGGTGAGTACGCCGGACGACTGCCCGTGGTCGTGGACGCCGCTGCTCTGCCCCGGCACCCAGGACAGCAGCCAGATCTCGTATCCGGGGCCGGTGCGCAGCCGGTGGTACCAGCGGGCGGTGGCGTCGTACTGGACGAGCGGGGCCCACTGGGAGCGGTCGGCGGCGAGGGAGCGGGCGAGGCCGGCGAACTCGGCCACGGTGGCGGGGTGCTGCTTGGCCGGCTGGAGGAGGTGCTGGACCTCGAGGATGTCGCCGGCGATCTGAAGGTCGCTGTCGCTGTTCATGGGGTGCGGTGGTTCCTCAGCAGAAACAGAAGTGCAGTGCGGGGGGTCGCAAACAAGGAAGACGCTGGAGCGCTGTGGCTTTGAGTCCTGGGCCCTGACGGACGGGGGAGAAGCTCAGAAGCGCATCAACAGCTGGAACAGCAACAGTGAGCCTGGACAGCACTGCGGAACCCACGGGTGCGGGTCGCGAGGGGCGCTGAGGTCACTGGCATGCAATCAAGGTGCCGGGCGGGGTACCCGACTGTCAACCCAATGCCTGATTTGGCGGCAATGTTTCACCTCATCCGGTTACTGCGACAGGAGAAAGGTTTGTGCAGCGGGAGCCCGGGACACATGGCGCATCAACCGCGCCCACAAACGCCGTTGTGCACCCGTGACCGGACTGTGATCCGGATCGCTTCCGTGGCTCGATCGCAACAAGATCAGAGTTTCGGACGTCCTCCCCTTCGGAGGCTTGGACGGGCGTCCGGCGGGAAGGGGGGCGGAGCAGGCCGATGGCATGTGTCACCTTTTTGATGATTTGAACACTTTCCGCATAGCCTTGGTTCCGCAGAGTGAATACCGGGCGCAATAGCAGATCCCGGCTTGACTCTCACGGAGCGACGAACTTGTAATTTCACTCGTGTCGTTCAGCCGAAATCGGTAGCGGCAACATCACGGGGACGCAAAGACGGACGAGGGGCGCACATGACCGAGTTGTTCCAGGAACTGCTGGTCGAGGACGCGGACGAGGAACTCGGCTGGCAGGAGCGCGCTCTGTGCGCCCAGACCGACCCCGAGTCCTTCTTCCCCGAGAAGGGCGGCTCGACCCGAGAGGCCAAGAAGGTCTGCCTCGCCTGTGAAGTCCGCTCCGAATGCCTCGAGTACGCCCTTCAGAACGACGAGAGATTCGGAATCTGGGGCGGTCTGTCCGAGCGTGAACGCCGTCGTCTGAAGAAGGCCGCCGTCTGACCAGCGCGCGACCGAACCGCACACCTGTCGTTGCAGAACGGTCCGCCGCCTGTGCCTGTCCACGGGCGGCGGACCGCTTTCATGCCCGCCCGTATCCCGGCCGCCGCCGCTCATCCAGGCGCTTCGCGCCTCGGCGCTTTTCCCTACCGTTAGGGTGGGGCCCCGTCCGAGACGCTCCCACGCCCCCCGCGGGCGACCCCCCGGCCGGAGGGCCCGTACCTCGATGTCCGCCACCACGCCAGCGTTTGCTCCCGCCCAGCCGCCCGAGTACCCGCGACACGTCGTCACCGCCGTGCTCGTCTCCCACGACGGTGCCCGCTGGCTGCCCGACGCCCTCGCCGGACTCCTCGGCCAGGAACGACCCGTGCAGAACGTCGTCGCCGCCGACACCGGCAGCGCCGACGACTCCGCGCGACTGGTCACCGAGGCCATCGGTGACGAGCGGGTCCTGCACCTCGCGCGGCGGACCGGATTCGGCGCCGCCGTCGACGAGGCCGCCCGGACCGCCCCCGTCCTCGGCCCCGACGACCTTCCCTATCTGAAGCGGCCCAGCGGCTGGGACCCGGTCAGCAGGAGTTGGCGCGACGACGCCTACGACATGCCCGAACTGCCGCACGGCGAGCCCGTGCAGTGGCTCTGGCTGCTCCACGACGACTGCGCCCCCGCGCCCGACGCCCTCGCCGAACTCCTGCGCGTCGCCGACTCGGACGCGTACGCCGCCGTCATCGGCCCCAAGCTGCGCGGCTGGTACGACCGCAAGCAGCTCCTGGAAGCCGGCGTCTCCATCGCCCGAAGCGGCCGGCGCTGGACCGGACTCGACCGCCGCGAACAGGACCAGGGCCAGCACGACCAGGTCCGACCGGTCCTGTCCGTCTCCTCCGCCGGCATGCTCATCCGCCGTGACGTCTTCGAGGAACTGGGCGGCTTCGACCGCCGCCTGCCCCTCATGCGCGACGACGTCGACCTGTGCTGGCGCGCCCACTCCGCCGGCCACCGCGTCCTCGTCGCCCCCGACGCCGTCCTGCGCCACGCCGAGGCCTCCGCCCGCGAACGGCGCACCGTCGACTGCGCGGGCCGCTCGGTCACCAACCCGCATCGCGTCGACAAGGCCGGCGCCGTCTACACCCTGCTGGCCAACACCCGCGGGATCACCCTCCCGTATGTACTGCTCCGGCTCATCCTCGGCACCCTGCTGCGCACCGTCGCCTACCTCGTCGGCAAGGCACCCGGCCAGGCCGTCGACGAAGTCATGGGCCTGTTCGGCACGTTGCTGCGGCCCGAGCGGATCATCGCCGCCCGCCGCAGGCGCGCCAGGCCCGCCGTACCGGCGAGCGACCTGCGCCCGCTCTTCCCGCCGCCCGGCGCCACCGTCCGCGCCACCGTCGAACAGATCGCCTCCAACTTCGGCGGCTCGGACGCCGAATCGGGCGGCTCACGCCACGGTGTCATCGAGTCGGGACCCGGCGGCGACGAAGCCGACTTCCTGGAGATCGAGCAGTTCGCACGGCTGAAGAAGATCGCCCGGAAGCCCGGCCCGGTGCTCTTCGCCCTGCTGCTCCTCGTCTCCGTCGTCGCCTGCCGCGGACTGCTGGGCGGCGGCTCGCTCGCCGGCGGCGCCCTGCTGCCGGCGCCCGACGACGTCTCCGGCCTGTGGAGCCGCTACGCCGACGGCTGGCACCCCATCGGGACCGGCGGCACCCAGTCCGCCCCGCCCTACCTCGCGGTGCTCGCCGGCCTCTCCGGGCTCTTCCTCGGATCCACCGGCTTCGCGCTCACCCTGCTGCTCGTCTGCTCGGTGCCGCTCGCCGGCCTGGCCGCGTACTTCGCCTCGCGCTCCCTCGTCGAGTCCCGGCTGCTGCGCGCCTGGGGCGCCATCGCCTACGCGTTCCTGCCCGCCGCCACCGGCGCGCTGGCCACCGGCCGCCTCGGCACCGCCGTCCTCGCCATCCTGCTCCCGCTGATCGCCCGCGCCGCGGTCGCCGCCCACGGGCTGCGCGGCGAGGGACGCGGCAGCTGGCGCGCCACCTGGGCCTACGCCTTCCTGCTGACCTTCACGATGGCGTTCACGCCGATCGTCTGGCCGCTCGCCGTCGTCCTCGGCCTCGCCGTCCTCGTGCTGCGCCGCGACGACCTCACCGCCTACGGACTGCGCTTCGTCGCCGCCGTCGGCACCCCGCTGCTCGTCCTCGCGCCCTGGTCCCTCTCGGTGCTGACCAGCCCCTCCGCGTTCCTGCGCGAAGCCGGCCTGGAGTTCGGTACGGGCACGGCCTCCGCTCTCGACCTCCTCGGCATCAGCCCCGGCGGCCCCAAGGCGGCCGGCGGCCTGCTGCTCATCGGCCTGGTCCTGGCGGCGCTCGCCGCCCTGCTGCGCGGCGAGCGCCAGTTCGCCGTCCGCGTCGCCTGGGCCGTGGCCCTGACCGGCCTGGTCTTCGCGGTCCTCGCCAACGGATCGGGCTGGGCGGGACCGGCGACCCTCGTCTACGGCATCGCGCTCATCGCCGCCGGCATGCTCGGCGCCGAGGGCGGCCGCACCCGCGTCGCCGCCCAGAGCTTCGGCTGGCGCCAGCCCGTCGCCGCGCTGATCGCCCTCGCGTCGGCCGTCGGCCCGCTGCTGGCCGCCGCCGGCTGGATGATCGACGGCGCGGCCGGCCCACTGGACCGGCGCGACCCCGTACAGGTCCCGGCGTTCGTCGCCGAGGAGAGCGGCACCCGCGACCAGCCCCGCACCCTCGTCCTCGGCGGCAGCTCGCCCGCCACCGTCTCCTACAGCCTGGTCCGGGGCTCGGGCGCCCGCCTCGGCGACGCCGAACTGGCCGCCACCGGAGGCAGCGACCCGCGCCTCGACAAGGTCGTCGCCAACCTGGTGGCCGGCTCCGGCGCCGACCAGACCGAGCAGCTCAGCGGCTTCGCGATCCGTTACGTCCTCGTACGCGACGGGGCGCCGCGCCAGATGAGCCGCGTCCTCGACGCCACACCCGGCCTCAGCCGGCTCAGCCAGCTCGACGGCAGCGCCCTGTGGCGCGTCGACCGCCAGGTCGCCCGGGCCACCGTGGTCCCGCCCGCCGCCACCGGAAGCGACGCCAAGGGCGAACCGCTGCCCGTCGCGTCCGAGGCCGTCGAGGCGCACACCACCGTCCCGGCGGGCCCCGCCGGCCGGATCCTGCGCATCGCCGACCGGGCCGACGACGGCTGGCAGGCCACCCTCGACGGCAAGGAACTCAAGAAGACCACCGTCGACGGCTGGGCCCAGGGCTTCGAACTGCCCGCGAACGGCGGCCGGCTCGACCTCACCTTCGACGAGCCCCTCACCCACACGGTGTGGATCTGGACCCAGAGCGCCCTGGCCGTCGTCCTGCTCGTCCTGGCCCTGCCCGGCCGGCGCCGCGAGATCGACGACGACCTGCCGGAGGAGGAGACCGTCATCCCGGCGCAGGCCCTGGAGGGCGACGGACGCCGCGCCCGCAGGCTCCGCGCGGCCGCCGAGGCCGAAGCGGCGGCCGAGACGGCCGACGCCGCGCAGGAAGCGGCCGGGACGGCGGCCCGTGACGCCGATCCGTACGCCCAGCCGCAGACCCAGCAGCCGTACGCGGACATTCCCCAGCAGCAGCCGTACGGCGAGTGGGACGGCCGGTACACCGACGGTGGCCAGTACGGCGAGAGCCCGCAGGGCCAGACCGCTGACCAGGGCCAGGGCCAGTACCAGCAGGAGTACGCGCAGTACGACCCGAACCAGCCCCAGTACCAGCAGCAGTACCCGCAGTACGACCCGAACCAGCAGCAGTACCCGGCGGACGCCTACCGGTACCAGCAGGGCCAGTACGACGCGCAGTACGACCCCTACGGCTACGGACAGCAGCAACAGCCGTACGAGCCGCAGCAGCCCTACGCCGACGGCCACGAGACCGAGCAGCGTCCCGACGGGAGCAGCAACCAGTGAAGCGCACCACCCTCTCCCTGATCGCGGCCGCCACGGCCCTCGCGGCCGTCACCGGCGCGGCCGCCCTGACCGCGCCCGACGCCGGCCCCGCCGCCGGGGCGAAGGCCCCCGCGCGTCTGCCCGTCGAGCGGTCCAGCCTGCTGTGCCCCGCGCCCAGCACGTCGGAGCTCGCCGAGACGGTGTACACGTCCTTCACCCCGGCGGGGGAGAAGGCGTCCGGCCAGGGCGTGGAGGCGGCCAAGGCCGCCAAGGCCGAACTGAAGCCGGTCACCAAGACCCTGGCCGACCCGGACGCCACCAAGAAAAAGGCCGACAAGGCGCCCGCGGCCGACAAGCCCGTCGTCACCCTCACCCAGCCCGGCAAGCCCGTCACGGCCGCGGCGAACGGGGGCGAGGTCCCGGCCCTCGTCGGCTCGGCCACCGGTCCGCTCGCCCCCGGCTGGACGACCCAGCAGACGACCACCCAGTCCGCGGGCGGCGCACGCGGACTGCTCGGCCTCAGCTGCACCGCACCCGACACCGACTTCTGGTTCCCGGGCGCCTCCACCGCCAAAGAGCGCCAGGACTACGTCCACCTCACCAACCCCGACGACACGGCGGCGGTCGCGGACATCGAGCTGTACGGCCCGGACGGCGTCATCAAGTCCTCGCTGACCGAGGGCATCCCGGTGCCGGCCCGCTCCAGCGTCCCCGTGCTGCTCTCCACCCTCACGGCGGCCCCCGCGGCTGCCGATGTGACCGTCCATGTCACCACCCGCTCCGGCCGGGTGGGCGCGGTGGTCCGTGCCGCCGACGACAAGACCGGCAGCGACTGGCTGCCCGCCTCGGCCGACCCGGCGGGCTCGCTGGTCCTGCCCGGCATCCCGGCGGACGCCACCTCCGTGCGGCTGATCGCGTACGCGCCCGGCGACGACGACGCCGACGTGAAGATCCGCCTCGCCGGCGCGACCGGCACGATCACCCCGGCCGGCCATGAGTCGCTGCACGTCAAGTCGGGGATGACCGCCTCCGTCGACCTCCGGGACGTCACCCGGGGCGAGGCCGGCTCCCTGCTGCTCACCCCGGCGCAGAGCGGACACGCCACCCCGGTGGTGGCCGCGCTGCGCGTGGTCCGCGGCACCGGCGCCAAGCAGGAGATCGCCTTCATCCCGGCCACCACACCGGTCGGCGCCCGCTCCGGCGTCGCCGACAACCGCGCCACCGGCTCGACCCTTTCCCTGACCGCGCCCGGTGCGACCGCGCAGGTCAAGGTCACGGCGTCGGCGGGCAGCCAGGCGGGTACGGCGACCAGCAAGACGTTCACGGTCAAGGGCGGGACGACGATGGCCTTCACCCCGCCGGTCCCGGCCGGGCTCAAGGGCTCGTACGCGCTGACCGTGGAGACCCTTTCGGGCGGCCCGGTGCACGCGGCGCGCACGCTGGCCGTGCCGCGCGAGGGCATCCCGATGTTCACCGTCCAGACGCTGTCGGACGACAGGGGAACGGTCGAGGTGCCGACGGCGAAGCAGGACCTGACGGTGCTCGACTAGTAGGGCCTGTCACCTGGATTCAGCCGGAGCACGGCAACATCCGGCAGAGCAGGCCCGCCTGACCGGCCTGATCCCAAAGACAGACCTCTATGTGTCGCCGTACCGGGGATCGACCGACTCGGGGGAGAGCCCGAGGAGCTCGGCGACCTGCTCGACGACGACCTCGTGGATCAGCAGCGCCCGCTCATCGCGGTTCTTGGAGCGGATTTCGACCGGCCGCCGGTAGACCACGACGCGCGCGGGCGTCTCCTTCTCGGCCGGCACCGCGCTGCCGAGCGGCACGGAGTCGTCGCGGGTCTGCGGCACCTCCATGACCACGAACTCCACATCGGCCAGCTGAGGCCAGTGCCGCTCCAGGCGTTCCACCGAGTCCTGCACCAGATCACGGAAGGACTCCGCCCGGCTGGCCGACAGTGGCACCTGGGGCGGGGCGACGGGCCCGCGCATACCGCGGCCGTGGCGGTCGCGGCGGCGCGGCCGTGGCTCGTTCGGGCGGGGCGGCACAGGAGTGTCCATCACTGACGCAGCGTAGCTCTCCGCGCGGCGCCCCAGCCGCCCCCAGGCGTATGTCGCAAGTTGAACATTCCGACCGGGCCCGGGCCCGATTCTCTGCGCCTCCGCGACCGTCTCCCTGGCGTTCATTGACCGGATTCCTACCGGTCGATGTCCGGATCGCTCACCGCCCCCGTCGGTGTTCCCCTCCTCCCACGCAGGTCAGGCCAGTTGCCCGGAGAGCACCCGTGGCGGAGCTCACACCGCGACACGGTGGAGTGACGTGGTGGAGAGTCGTCGCGGCCCGCTCAAGAGTGCGGTACCGTCCAACGTCGTGAGCCCTGTACGTCGCTGTTCGCGCACCGCGTGCGGCCGCCCTGCCGTCGCGACACTGACGTACGTCTATGCCGACTCGACTGCGGTCCTCGGCCCGCTCGCCACCTACGCCGAGCCCCACTGCTACGACCTCTGTGCCGAGCACAGTGAGCGCCTGACCGCGCCCCGTGGCTGGGAGGTCGTGCGGCTGACCGACGGCTCGGCCCCCTCCCGCCCCAGCGGCGACGATCTCGAGGCCCTCGCCAACGCGGTGCGCGAAGCGGCCAGACCGCAGGAGCGCGCGGCGGAGGCCGGAGGCAAGGGCGGCCGCGGCGGCAGCCCGGTCGAGGCCGGACGCCGAGGCCATCTGCGCGTCCTGCGCTCCCCCGACTCCTGACCCGCCCGGTCCGTCCGGCGTCCCCTGCGGATCCGGGCCGCCCCTTGCGCATGCTCCCGTCTACGGACGGGTAGTTTGGGCGGTCCGAGACTTCAGGAGGGTTGGGCCGTGGCTGCTGATCTGTCACAGATCGTGAAGGCGTACGACGTCCGCGGAGTGGTGCCGGATCAGTGGGACGAGGCGCTGGCGGAGCTGTTCGGCGCGGCGTTCGTCCGGGTGACCGGCGCCGACGCGATCGTCGTCGGACACGACATGCGACCGTCGTCGCCCGGGCTGTCGGGCGCCTTCGCACGTGGCGCGGCCCGCCTCGGCGCGGACGTCACCCTGATCGGGCTCTGCTCCAGCGACCAGCTGTACTACGCCTCCGGGGATCTGGACCTCCCGGGTGCCATGTTCACCGCCTCGCACAACCCGGCGCAGTACAACGGCATCAAGATGTGCCGCGCGGGCGCGAAGCCGGTCGGCCAGGATTCCGGCCTCGCCGAGATCCGCGAGCTCGTCGAGTCCTGGTCCGAGACCGGCGCGCCCGAGGCGGCGGCCACGCCCGGCAAGGTGACCGAGCGCGACACGCTGGCCGGATACGCGGCGCACCTCAAGTCCCTCGTCGAGGTGGCGGACATCCGCCCCCTGAAGGTGGTCGTGGACGCCGGCAACGGCATGGGCGGCCACACCGTCCCCACCGTCTTCGAGGGCCTGCCGCTGGACCTCGTACCGATGTACTTCGAGCTCGACGGCACGTTCCCGAACCACGAGGCCAACCCGCTGGACCCGAAGAACATCGTGGACCTGCAGGCCCGTGTGGTCGCCGAGGGCGCCGACATCGGCCTCGCCTTCGACGGCGACGCCGACCGCTGCTTCGTCGTCGACGAGCGGGGCGAGGGCGTCTCCCCGTCCGCGATCACCGCGCTGGTGGCGGCGCGCGAGCTGGCCAAGCACCCCGGCGGCACGGTCATCCACAACCTGATCACCTCGTCGACCGTGCCCGAGGTCGTCCGCGAGAACGGCGGCACGCCCGTACGGACCCGGGTCGGCCACTCCTTCATCAAGGACGAGATGGCCCGCACCGGGGCGATCTTCGGCGGCGAGCACTCCGCGCACTACTACTTCCGCGACTTCTGGAACGCGGACACCGGCATGCTGGCCGCCCTCCACGTCCTGGCTGCCCTGGGTGGCCAGGACGGCCCCCTGTCGGCCCTGGTCTCCGCGTACGACCGCTACGCCGCCTCGGGCGAGATCAACTCCACCGTCACCGACCAGGCCGACCGCATGACGGCGGTCCGCGAGGCCTTCGCGTCCCGCGAGGGCGTCACGACGGACGAGCTGGACGGCCTCACGGTCAAGGCGGAGGACTGGTGGTTCAACCTGCGCCCGTCCAACACCGAGCCCCTGCTGCGCCTGAACGTCGAGGCCGTGGACGAGCCGACGATGTCCGCGCTGCGCGACGAGGTCCTGGCCCTGGTGCGGGCGACCTCCTGAGGACCGGGAGCCGGGTGGCGACGGCCGGGGGCAAGGAGGCCGACCGGCCGCTGGGGGGGGGGGGGGGGGGGGGGGGGGGCCCCCCCCCCCCCCCCCCCGGGGACCCCCACCCCCACTGGGCCCCCCCCCCCACCCCCCCCCCCCCCCCCCCCCCGTCAGATTCGCCTTCCC
>NZ_JBVIPQ010000006.1:0-6028 GCF_055577795.1 Streptomyces sp. NPDC033174 | reverse complement strand
GGGAGGTGTTTGGGGGGGGGGGGGGGGGGGGGGGGGGGGGGGGGGGGGGGGGGGGGGCTGTGGGGGGGGGGGGGGGGGGGGGTTTTCCCCCCCCCCCCCCCCCGCACGGGCGGCCCACCGGCCCGGTGGGCACCTCACCCGAGCCGCGCCCCCCGCCCCCCGGCGGTAGGCTGACCTGGCCCAACCCCAACCGCCACACCCATCGTTCGAAGGGACAACCCCATGCCGCTCGAAGCCGGCCTCCTGGAGATCCTCGCCTGCCCCGCCTGCCACGCGCCGCTCAACGACCGCACGGCAGCCGAGACCCCCGAGCTGATCTGCGGCGGCGCGGACTGCGGCCTGGCCTACCCCGTACGCGACGGCATCCCCGTCCTCCTCGTCGACGAGGCCCGCCGCCCGGAGTGACCCCCGTCGGCGTACGCACGTTCATGTAGCGCATGCAACGCACGCGGAGGCGATCGGAGGCCCCACCCCCATGCTCGACGAGTCGCTGCTCGACGACCCGGAAGCCCTGGCCCGTGCCGACCACCGCGGTCTCCTGCGGGGCGCCGCCGAGGCCGGCGCGCGGGTACGGACCGCCGCACGGCACGCCGCCGAGGCCGGTATCGGCGACCTCAGGCCCGAGGGCCGCCCCCGTGCCGTCCTCGTCGCGGGCACCGGGACCGCCGCCACCGGCGTCGCCGACCTGATCGCCGCCCTCGCGGGCGCCGCCGCTCCGGTCACCCGGCTGCATCCCACCGGTGTCGCCCCCGCCGCGGGCGCCCTGCGCTGGGCACTCCCCGGCTGGGCGGGCTCCCTCGACCTGCTCCTCGTCGTCACCACCGACGGCTCCGAGCCCGGCCTCGCCCTCCTCACCGAGCAGGCGTACCGCCGAGGCGTCACCGTCGTGGCCGTCGCCCCCGAGACCTCTCCGCTGATGTCGGCGGTCGCCGACTCCCACGGCCTGGCCGTGCCCATGGCCACCCCGCCGAACGAGATGTACGACGAGACGCTGGAGACGCCCGCGGCGAGCCCCGGCGCCCTGTGGGCCCTGTTCACGCCGCTCCTCGCGCTGATCGACCGGCTGGGCCTGTTCGCCGCGCCCCCGGAGATGCTGGAGAAGGTCGCCGACCGCCTCGACCGCACTGCCGAACGCTGCGGCCCCGCCACCGCCACGTACAGCAACCCCGCGAAGACACTCGCCGCCGACCTCACCCAGTCCCTTCCGCTGATCTGGACCGAGGGCGTCACGGCAGGACCGGCAGGCCGCCGCTTCGCCGCCGTCCTGGCCGAGCTGGCCGGCCTGCCCGCACTCGCCGCCGACCTCCCCGAAGCGCTCCCCGCCCACGGCGTCCTGCTCGTCGGCGACTACGCCGCCGGGGCCGACCCCGACGACTTCTTCCGCGACCGCGTCGACGAGCAGCAGGCCCTGCGTGCCCGGATCGTGCTCATGCGCGACCGCCCGGACGGGGCCGACGGAAGCCTGACCGCCGCGCCCGCCGCCCGCGAACTCGCCCTCAGCCACGACACGGCCATCAGCGAACTGGAGCCCGAGGAGGGCACCGAGCTGGAGGCCCTCGCCGAGCTCGTCGCCATCACCGACTTCGCCGCCGTCTACCTTGCGCTCGCCTCGGCCGCCACCGCCGCCACCCCGGAGTCCGACGACACCGACCGCGGCCCCTCGTGACAGAACCCCCCGCCACGCCCTGAGGAAAGCTGGAACGCCGCATGGACCGCCTCTCCAACACCGTCCGCCCCTACGCCTGGGGCTCCACGACGGCCATCCCGGAACTCCTCGGCCTCGCCCCCACCGGCGAGCCCCAGGCCGAGATGTGGATGGGCGCCCACCCCGGAGCCCCGTCGCGGTCCGAGCGCGGCCCGCTGACCGACGTCATCGCCGAGGACCCCGTACGCGAACTCGGCGCCGCGGCCGTCGACAGGTTCGGCCCGCGCCTGCCCTTCCTCCTCAAGCTCCTCGCCGCCGGCGCCCCCCTCTCCCTCCAGGTCCACCCCGACCTCGCCCGGGCGAAGGAGGGTTACGCCGCCGAGGAGCGCGCCGGCATCCCCATCGACGCGCCCCACCGCAACTACAAGGACGCCAACCACAAGCCCGAACTGATCTGCGCCCTCACGCCCTTCGAGGGTTTCTGCGGCTTCCGCCCCCCGGGCGATTCCGCCGACGCCATGGCCGCGCTCGGCGTCGACTCCCTCAAGCCGTACGTGGACCTCCTCCACGCCCACCCGGAGGAAGCCGCCCTCCGCGAGGTCCTCACCGCGATCCTCACCGCCGACCCGGAGGAGATGGCCGCCACGGTCACCGAGGCGGCGGCCGCCAGTGCCCACCTCGGCGGCGCCCTCGCCCCGTACGCCCGGCTCGCCCACCACTTCCCCGGTGACCGGGGTGTCATCGCCGCCATGCTGCTCAACCACGTCCAACTCCAGCCCGGCGAGGCGCTCTTCCTCGGCGCGGGCGTCCCGCACGCCTACCTCGGCGGCCTCGGCGTCGAGATCATGGCCAACTCCGACAACGTCCTGCGCTGCGGCCTGACCCCCAAGCACGTCGACGTCCCCGAGCTGCTCCGCGTCGTCCGCTTCGAGGCGGCCGACCCGGGCGTGCTGCGCCCGGAGGCGTCGCCGTCCGGCGAAGAGGTCTACGACACCCCCACCGACGAGTTCCGGCTCTCCCGCTACGTCCTGGCCGCCGGCGCCGCGCCCCTCGACATCACCGCCACGACCCCGCAGATCCTGCTCGCCACCTCTGGCCGCCCGGAAGCGGGCGACCTCACCCTCGGGCCCGGCGAATCGGTCTTCGTACCGGCGGGCGAGAAGGCCGAACTGTCCGGAACGGGCACCCTCTTCCGCGCGACCGTCGTGGCCTGATCCCGCCCTGATGCAAGAATGTGCGGTCGAACACCGGCGGCACCGGAGTCACAGCATCAACGAAGGGAACTCCTGCATCCATGAGCGCGTCAGGCGGATCCAAGGCGATCGTGGCGGCACTCGCCGCCAACCTCGCGATCGCTGTAGCCAAGTTCGTGGCGTTCCTCTTCAGTGGTTCGTCGTCGATGCTCGCCGAGAGCGTCCACTCGGTCGCCGACTCCGGCAACCAGGGCCTGCTGCTCCTCGGCGGCAAGAAGGCCCAGCGCGAAGCGACCCCGCAGCACCCCTTCGGCTACGGCCGTGAGCGGTACATCTACGCCTTCCTCGTCTCCATCGTGCTCTTCTCCGTCGGTGGCATGTTCGCCATCTACGAGGGCTACGAGAAGATCAAGCACCCCCACCCCATCGAAGCCTGGTACTGGCCGGTCGGTGTCCTCGTCTTCGCGATCATCGCCGAGGGCTTCTCGTTCATGACGGCCATCAAGGAGTCGAACCAGATCCGCGGCACGCTCTCCTGGAAGGAGTTCGTGCGCCGCGCCAAGGCCCCCGAGCTGCCCGTCGTGCTCCTGGAGGACCTCGGCGCGCTGGTCGGTCTGGTGCTCGCGCTCGTCGGTGTGAGCCTGGCGCTCGCGACCGGAGACGGCGTCTGGGACGGCATCGGCACCCTGTGCATCGGCGTCCTCCTGATCGTGATCGCGATCGTGCTGGCAGCCGAGACCAAGTCGTTGCTCCTGGGCGAGTCCGCCGGCGCCGAGGACGTGAGGAAGATCGAGGCCGCGGTGGTGGACGGTGACACGGTCACCCGCATCATCCACATGCGTACGCTCCACCTCGGCCCCGAAGAGCTCCTCGTCGCCGCCAAGATCGCCGTGCAGCACGACGACACGGCGTCCGAGGTGGCGGCCGCGATCAACGCGGCGGAGGAGCGGATCCGTACTGCCGTCCCGATCGCCCGCGTCATCTACCTGGAGCCGGACATCTTCAGCGAGTCGGCGGCCGCGGCGGGCGCGAACCCGGCGAAGACCCCGGGCGGCCCCACGCCCGCAGCCGACCACTGACGCAGGGGGGAGGCCCCCGGCCGCCGCTGCTCACGCAGGGGGCCGGGGGCCTTCCTCATGCCGTGGGTGTGAACGCCGGCCTCGCCTTTACGCGGGTTCGCCGTTGCCCGGCCTCGCCTTTACGCGGTTTCGCCGCTGCCCGGCCGCGCCTTCTCAACCTCGCCCCTACTCGACCTCGGCGAGGACCTCCAGGACCGCCTCCCGGTCCGGCGCCTCCCGCAGCCGCTCCCGGAAGCCCGGATCCATCAACTTGCGCGAGAGCAGGGCCAGGATCCGCAGGTGTTCGTCGCCGGCGGCCGCCTCCGGCACCGTGATCATGAAGATCAGCCGGGCCTTCGTACCGTCCAGCGACCCCCACTCCACACCTTCGTCGGACCGGGCGAAGCCGACGATAGGGGCCGTGACCGCGTCCGTCTTGGCGTGCGGGATGGCGATCTCCTCACCGAGACCGGTCGTGCCCTGCTCCTCGCGCGCGAGCACCGCCCGCACCAGAGCGTCGGGGTCCACGACCTTCCCGGTGGTCGCGAGCAGCGCGGCCATCTCCCGGATGGCGGCGTCCTTGCTGTCCGCCGCGAGCCGCACCTTCACGGTCTGCCCGGTCAGGTACCCGGAAAGGACCTCCGTCTCCTCCCGTACGGAGACGGAGACGGAGTCGCCGTCGCCGTCGCCTCCGCCACCCCGACCGCGAGCACCCTCTTGCCCACGAAGCGGCTGCGGTCCACGACCTTGTCGGCCGCGATGATGACGCCGTCAGCGTGCGTGACATCGTTGTCAGAAAGGGCGTTCTCGGCCCCGATGGATCCTTGTGTCTCCACCTTCATCTCCACGCCGAGCGCCTCCGCGGCCTGCGCCAGCCTCTCCGCCATGTACGTGTGAGCGATACCTGTCGGACAGGCGGTCACGGCGAGCAGCCTCACCTTCCGCTGCCCGCTCCCGGGACTGGTCACATCGTTCTCCTCGCGGGTCGTCGGCCGTGGCCCTGGCCCGGCCGTGGTGCTCGGCGCAATCGTGGTCATCGCCGCCGTCATCGTGGTCGTGGGCGTAGTCGTGGCGCGGCTCGTTCGGACTCCTGCCAGCCGCCGGGTCCGCGGCGGAGGCGGAAGCTCCCGATCCACAAGGCATCGTGCAACAGACCACCGCGTCCTCGAAACCCCCCGGAGCCCGCACGCGGCAGGCCGCCCGAGTCCCCGAGTACCCCGAGCCGCGGCGCCGGGCGGGCTGTATGACGCCGCACCGATCGGTGTAGATTCGTGACCAGAGCCAGACGTCGCTGCTGATGGCGGTCGGGCGGTCCGCGACGGACCGGCCGAGGGAGAGAGGGCCTCCGACGACTGCACCGCGGGAGTTCCCGGGCATTCGTGTGCCCATAGCCGCGGTGCCGGCGCCCAACCGACCCTCGATCCAACCCACGAGGAGCAGCCCAGTCATGACGACTGTCGCCAACCAGCAGGACTTCAAGGTCGCCGACCTGTCCCTGGCCGAGTTCGGCCGCAAGGAGATCACCCTCGCCGAGCACGAGATGCCCGGCCTGATGTCGATCCGCAAGGAGTACGCGCAGCAGCAGCCGCTGGCCGGCGCCCGGATCACCGGCTCGCTGCACATGACCGTGCAGACGGCCGTCCTCATCGAGACCCTGGTCGCGCTCGGCGCCGAAGTCCGCTGGGCCTCCTGCAACATCTTCTCGACCCAGGACCACGCGGCCGCCGCCATCGCGGTCGGCCCGAACGGCACCCCCGACGCTCCCCGCGGCGTCCCGGTCTTCGCCTGGAAGGGCGAGACCCTGGAGGAGTACTGGTGGTGCACGGAGCAGGCCCTGACCTGGCCGAACACCCCCACCGGCGGCCCGAACATGATCCTCGACGACGGCGGTGACGCCACCCTCCTCGTCCACAAGGGCGTCGAGTTCGAGAAGGCCGGCTCCGCCCCGGACCCCTCCACCGCGGACAGCGAGGAGTACGGCCACATCCTCCGTCTCCTCAACCGCACCCTCAGCGAGTCCCCGCAGAAGTGGACCCAGCTCGCGTCGGAGATCCGTGGTGTGACGGAGGAGACGACGACGGGTGTGCACCGTCTGTATGAGATGCACCGGGATGGTTCGTTGTTGTTCCCGG
>NZ_JBVIPQ010000005.1:172056-654700 GCF_055577795.1 Streptomyces sp. NPDC033174 | reverse complement strand
GCGTGGTGTGTTCCTAGACAGCTCCACCACACCGGAGGTCTTCGCCATGATCAAGACCCGCGAGTGTCAACAACCCTCGTGATCAATACAGCTAGGGAGTGTCCGCAAGGCGCCGAGATGCCCTTGTAGCGGAGCTGCTTGAGCATTTCGGCAACGCAGCGAGCGTGCGTGCGGGACGTCGCGGGCCGGGCGAGACTTGGCGGACACGACCTGGGGGCTCTACCCCTGTACGGAGCAATCAACAAGCCCCCGTGAAGTACCCGTGTCATATTCGACTCGGTGGAACCGCCCGGCGAAATGGCGTGAACCGCGGCCGCCGGAGATCGCACGGAACCCCCGTTTCCGGCAACGACGAGAAGGGCTTCGCGATGGAAGAGCACAAGGAATACTCTCCGCCCAAGCGGCTTCCTCCGGTCGCGGCCACGACGGTCCATGCCACCTTTACGCTGGGCGAGGGGCGCGGATTCCAGTTCGTGGAGTTCGAACCCGGGATGACGGGGGTCATTCAGTCCGGCCGGGTACTGGCGGACACCCCCATGGAACAGGAACAAGGGGGAAAACCGCCTGAAGTGGGCCAGGACCGCGCGGGAGAAGGCCGCCAGCTCGTAACGAGGGACGCCGGCGAACAATCCTGGTTCAAGCAGACCTTCTGCAATGGCGCTCAAAGTTGTGTGCAGGGCTGGGACTGGGCGATCGCGACGTCCAAATGGAAACTGGGCAGCGGCACCGGGATCTCCATGGTGGGCAGCGAAGGAAGCGCAAACGCGAAGTTCGCCGCGTACTACTGGAAATGTGCGTGCACCACGCCTTTCTGTCTCGGCGGGCCGACCTGTCTCTGGATCGAATTCTGGGAGGGCTTGGTCCTGCCGGGGCACTGGCTTTCGATGGATGTCACGGGAGGCAACCATTACATCCAATGGACGCTGAACGGCGCCGGCGCCGACACACAGGTGAGTCTTGCGGCCCGCTACGGCTCATGAGCCGGAACAAAGAGAAAGAACCACGACACCATGACCGATACGCAGAAGTATGCCGAGCCGGACACATCGGCGACGGACTTTCAGATCTCCTTTCGCGACGATGTGGCTCCGGCCGACCGGCGGAACGCGGAGCAATCGGTCGCGGCACTCGTCGAGCGTTCCGTGGCGGCAGTCGCACGTGAACGCGCCGCGGAAGCCGATGAGGCGGAGCAGACGGCTTCACTCGACGCACCCTTCGTCAAGCTGATCGAAGGAGACCCCGTCGCCGTCAAGGCGCTCGAGAATCTTCGCACCCGGCAACTCGTGCGATCCGAGGCGACGGAAGCGCTCGACGGGAACGGTGCATCCGCCTCGGCCTTCGACTCAGAGCCTCTCGCACTGCAAGGGGCAGGCCTGCGCTCCCTGGGGTTCGTACCGCCGTACGACTTCAGCTGGTCCTGGCACGACGGGAACGGCCACCCGCCGTTCAACCGGATCCTCGACCGGTCGACCGGCGGGGTCGGTCTGGACGCCCGATCGGGGTCACTCACCGGCGGCGCGTCCGGGTTCGTCAATGCGCACGCCGGTTTCGGGGTGTTCCTCAGATCCGACACCACGGGGCAGAGGTTCCCGCACGCCGTCCTCAATCCTGGTCGGTTCAGCCATGTGATGAAAGCGGTCGGGGTGGGCAGTAACGCCACGTCCGAGGGCGGGTTCGAGCTCACCGTGTTCGAGGATGGGCGATTGCTGGCCGCCGCCAGCCGCAAACTGTGGCGCGCGCGGATCAGCGCGGGTGAATCCTCGTCCGGAGGGGAGGGGCCACACGTCATCACCGGGCCCGAACTCGAGTTCACGATTCGGCCGGGCCATGAGTACACGTTCAACGCGGGCATCTGGGCGTACACCGATCGATCCACCGGCATCGGTGCGGCGGCGGCGCAGTCCCTGATGCAGGGCGTGGTGACCAGAATGTGGGTCTTCGGTTGAACGGAGCCGGCGGCCTTGCCGGCGGCCGACCGGGCATCGCCGTCAGGCGTCGGTGTAGCGGAACTCCGGGCCGTAGGTCTTCCCGCTGCCGTCGGGCAGCGGACGTTCCATCAGAGTCCGCGCCGGCTCTTCGAGGAGACGCATCCGCCCGACGGCCTTGGTCAGCAGTTCCCTCGCCTTGGCCGGCAGATCCGTCTGCCAGGCCGCTTCGAGGAACCGCAGCATCTCGCTGTACGCGTGGTTGACGGCGTCGAGCTGCTTCCTGGTCTCCGGAGCCACGGATCCCCAGCCGCCCTCGGGGACGGTTCCCATCCGGAAGGCCGGAGGCATCGGGATCTCGTCACCCGTGAACTGCCACCGGTCCGGGTTCTGGGAGGTCCGGACCAGCCTGCGGCCGTGGTAGAGCTCGCGGAAGACGTAGAAGTGGGCCAGTTCACCACTCTCATCGGGGTGCGGGTTCACCGGCGACGCCGAGGTCCCCTCGCCCTGTTCCTTGATGATGGCGACGACCTTCTCGACGTCGGCGAGCGAGGCGACGGCGACGAGGTTGTTGCCCTGCCCGTGGTGGGACATGTCCCGGATCAGCTGACGTCTCCCGGTGATCAGCTCCGGCCGGCGGCGGAACACCTCCAGGATCGCGGAGTAGAAGGCGCCGATGGAGGTGTGCTCCAGGCCTTCGGCTACCGGATCGTCCGGCTCCTCGATGCGGGAGTAGAGCTCGAGCGACTCCTTCGAGAATCCGCTCAGGAACACCGTCAGTCCGGGGCGTACGCCACCGGGCAACGGGCCCGGGTACTTGGGCACGGCCCTCTCGTCGGCGAGCCGGGGGTCTCCGCCGACGGTGGTGAGCAGGTTTCCGACGAGGCCCAGATGGCTCATCTCGTCGAAGACGATCCGCTGGATGGCGGTGGTCACCTCGTGGTCCTGGTCCTCGATGGACCACATCGCGCACAAGTAGGGGGGCAGCGTGGCAAGTTCGAGCATGAGGGCCTGCTGCAGCGATTCCTTCAACCAGTCGGCGTCCCGGCGCTCGGGGGGCGCCTCCATCAGCTCGACGATTCTGTTGCTGCGGTAGTCGAGAAGCATGGTCACGGCAAGTCCCCTTCCTGACGTCTGCCCGTGCCGTCGCGCCGGGCCGTCGCGTTCGGCGGCCCGGGCTCGGCGATTCGACGGCGTTCGCGTGCCATGGGTGCACCGCGCCGCCGTCGCTCGAAAGGTGTCGGGCCGGCGCCCTCTCAACGTACTGCCGGTGAGGGGCAGCCCATGTGCGGCGTCGTGTGCCTCGGCGAACGCTCGCGCCGCCTCCGCGGCTCCTGGAGATCCTGATCGCAGGAAGGGGCAGGCTTCCTCTCCAGTGAAGCCCCGATCGACCGCTGCCGCACCTTGTGCTGTCGCCGGCGCAGCAGGCGGCTCGGCAGGGCGGGAGCCCGGCTAGTAGCCGGCCGTGGCGACGCCGTAGGCGTAGAGGCCGACGAGTGCGACGACGCAGCCGATCACGAGCCACGACCCCAGGCCGGTGTGCCTGCCCTTGCCGCGCACCGGCCGCGCGGACCTCTGGCGCTTCTTCGCCCCGGGTCCCGGCGTGCGCGGCTCCGCGTCGGCGGCGGCGTCGGCGAGCAGGCGCCGGCAGATCGCGGCGAGTTCGTTCGTCCCGGCGGAGAGACTCACGATCATCTCCGAGCGCGCCGGGGCGGTGGTCCCTCCCTCGAGGATGCGTCCGGCGCGGACCAGGGCCTCGTCGCGGCCCCCCGTGGGCGCGAGGCTGATCCAGCGCTGGACGTGCTCACCGCGTATCACCACACCCCCGCCGCGCTCCCGGTACACGGTGTGTTCCCGCCACAAAACATCGGCCAACTCGGCGGCTCTCTCCCGGAGTTGTGCGTACATGCCCCTCCCCTTCACAGCGTCCGGATTCGAACAAGCACATGACTGTAGCGGCAGTCACAGGGCTGCGGGATCGCGGGGCCCGGAAGGAGGGGCGCCCGCAGCCGTGGAAGCCAACACGGTCCGCTAGTCCGTGTAGTCGTACACCGTCACCGATATCCCCCGCGCCACCAGCCGTTCGGTCACCAACGGCTCGACCCGCGACCACTTCCCCCCGGCCAGCCCGCAGCCGATGCGCGGCATGTGCACCGAGGCACCGAGCTCGGCGGCCTTGCCGGCGAGTGACGCGAGGGCGGTGTCGATCGCTTCGTACCGCACGGGAACCCCCTTGCTGCCCGTGCGCGTTCCCCGCTGGCCCACCATGTTGGCCACCCACACGTACTGCCCCGCCTGGACGTACTGAACGGCACCGAGACCGAAGTCGTTCGCGGCCCGCTCCCGGTGCCAGCGTCGGTAGGCCTTCTCCGGCTCCGGCCAGCGACGGGAGAGGGCCAGGACGAATCCCTTGCCCCAGCCGCCCAGGTCGTTGCAGACATGCGCGATGATCTTGACGCCCTTGCCCACCGGCGCGGTGGCGTCCCCCTGTACGTACACGATCCCCGTCATGCGAACTACCGTACGACCCACCACTGACATCCGCGCCGAGGCGAGCCGTCCCGCCCGCCATGGTCGAGAACTTTCACAACAATGGTGAGACAGCAATACTGTTCTACTGGATCCCCCACGGCAGCAGAGCGAGCAGAGCGACAGGAAGCGAGCCACCGACATGGCGACCGAGACAGCCGAGCCGGCGGAGCGGACGCTCACCGTCGACGAACTGGCCGCCCGCGCCGGGGTGACCGTGCGGACCGTCCGCTTCTACAGCACCCGTGGCCTGCTTCCTCCCCCGGTGATCGGGCCGCGCCGCGTGGGCCACTACGGCCCCGAGCACCTCTCCCGGCTGGCCCTGATCGAGGAGCTCCAGCACCAGGGCATGACCCTCGCCGCGATCGAACGGTATCTGGAGCAGCTCCCGCCCGATCTCAGCGCCCACGACCTGGCCATCCACCGCGCGCTCGTCGCCTCCTGGGCACCCGAGTCGGCCGAGGAGATCACCGGCAAGGAACTGGAACGCCGGGCGGGGCGGCCCCTCGCCGAGGAGGACGTCGACCGGCTGGCCGCCATGGGGGTCCTGGACCGGGGGCCGGATCCGGAGGTGTTCCGGCTCGACGGCACGCTGCTGCGGCTCGGGGTCGAGCTGCTCGACGTGCCGATCGCCCACGAGACGATCCTCGCCTCCCGTACGGTCCTGCTGGAGCACGCCCGGGCCGCCGCGCAAGAATTGTCGCGGCTCTTCCGGGACGAGGTGTGGAACCCGTACCGGGAGCGCGAGTCGGACCCGGATCATGTCGCGGCAATGAAGTCGCTCTCGGCACACATGCAGCCGATGGTGATCCAGGCCCTGGTCACGGCGTTCCAGCGGTCTCTGCGGGAGGAGCTGCGGGCCGCGTTCGGCCAGGAGGACTGAACGCGGCCCGCGAGCCGGGCAAGGCCTCACGCGTCGGTGAGGACCCGCCCCGGCGGTCCTCACGCGTCGGTGAAGACCTCGCCCCGCTCGGCCTTCTCCACCAGCAGCGCGGGCGGCGTGAACCGCTCCCCGTACGTCTGGGCGAGCTCACGCGCCCGCGCGACGAAGCCGGGCAGCCCGCCCTCGTAGCCGTTGATGTACTGCAGCACACCACCGGTCCAGGCCGGGAAGCCGATGCCCATGATCGAACCGATGTTGGCGTCGGCGACCGAGGTCAGGACGTTCTCCTCCAGGCAGCGGACCGTGTCCAGCGCCTCCGAGAAGAGCATCCGCTCCTTCATGTCCTCGAACGGGATCGCGACGTCGGCCTTGGTGAAGTGCTCCCGCAGCCCCGGCCACAGTCGGGTCCGCCTGCCGTCCTCGCCGTACTCGTAGAAGCCGCCTCCGCCGCTGCGGCCCGTCCGCCCGAACTCGTCGACCATCCGGTCGATGATCACGTCCGACGGGTGCCCGGCCCAGGTGCCGCCGGCCTCCTCGACCGCCCGCTTCGTCTCGTTGCGGATCTTCCTCGGCAGCGTCAGGGTCAGTTCGTCCATCAGCGAGAGGACCTTCGCCGGGTAGCCGGCCTGCGCCGCCGCCTGCTCGACGGACGCAGGGTCGGCGCCCTCGCCGACCATGGCGACGCCCTCGTTGATGAACTGCCCGATGACACGCGAGGTGAAGAAGCCGCGCGAGTCGTTGACGACGATCGGGGTCTTGTTGATCTGGCGGACCAGGTCGAAGGCGCGGGCCAGGGCCTCGTCGCCGGTGTGCTCGCCCTTGATGATCTCGACGAGCGGCATCTTGTCGACCGGCGAGAAGAAGTGCAGCCCGATGAAGTCGACGGGCCGCGAGACACCCTCCGCCAGCACGGAGATCGGCAGGGTGGAGGTGTTGGAGCAGAGCAGCGCGTCCGGCGCGACGATCTCCTCGATCTCCTGGAACACCTTGTGCTTGAGCGCGGTGTCCTCGAAGACGGCCTCGATGACCGCGTCGCAGCCCGCGAGGTCGGCCGGGTCGGCGGTCGGGGTGATACGGGCGAGCAGCTCGTCGCGCTTCGCCTCGGTGGTACGGCCCCGGGAGAGCGCCTTGGCGAGGATCTTCTCGGAGTACTCCTTGCCGCGCTCGGCGGCCTCGGCGGAGACGTCCTTGAGGACGACGTCGATGCCGGCCCGGGCGCAGGAGTACGCGATGCCGGCGCCCATCATGCCCGCGCCGAGGACGGCGACCTTGCGGACCGGACGCGGCTCGATGCCCTGGGGCCGGTTGGCACCGGAGTTGACGGCCTGGAGGTCGAAGAAGAACGCCTGGATCATGTTCTTCGCGGTCTGGCCGGTGACCAGCTCGGTGAAGTACCGGGCCTCGATGGTCAGCGCGGTCTCGAAGTCGACCTGGGAGCCCTCGACGGCCGCGGCGAGGATGTTGCGCGGGGCCGGGTACGGCGCGCCGTTCAGCTGCTTCTTCAGGTTGGCCGGGAATGCTGGCAGGTTGGCGGCGAACCGCGGGTTGGACGGGGTGCCGCCGGGGATCTTGTAGCCCTTGACGTCCCAGGGCTGCTGCGACTCGGGGTTGGCGTCGATGAAGGCGCGCGCCTTGGCGAGCATCTCCTCGGGGGTCGCGGCGATCTCGTGGACGAGGCCGTTCTCGAGCGCCCGCTGCGGGGAGTACTGCGTGCCCTGGAGGAGCACCTTGAGCAGCGCGTCGGCGATGCCCATCAGCCGTACGGTACGGGTCACTCCGCCGCCGGCCGGGAGCAGGCCGAGGGTGACCTCGGGGAGGCCGATCTTGGAGCCGGGCGCGTCGAGCGCGACCCGGTGGTGGCTGGCGAGCGCGATCTCGTAACCGCCGCCGAGGGCCGCGCCGTTGATGGCCGCCACGACCGGCTTGCCGAGGGTCTCGATGCGGCGCAGGGAGTTCTTGATGGCCGTACCGGTGTCGAAGGCGAGCTGGGCGTCCTCGGGGCGGAGCCGGATCATGTCCTTGAGGTCGCCGCCCGCGAAGAAGGTCTTCTTGGCGGAGGTGTAGATGATGCCGCGGATCGAGTCCTTCTCGGCCTCGGCGCGGTCGGCGATCGCCGCGATGGAGTCCTTGAACGCCTGGTTCATGGTGTTCGCGGACTGGTTGGGGTCGTCGAGGACGAGGGTGACGATCCCGGTCTCGTCCTGTTCCCAGCGGATGGTCGTGCTCGTGACTGACATTGCTGCTTCTCCGTAAAGAGGAAGAGGAGGGGGAACGGACGGGATCAGAGACGCTCGACGATCGTGGCGATGCCCATGCCGCCGCCGACGCAGAGGGTGGCGAGGCCGTACCGCTTGTCCTGGCGCTCCAGCTCGTCGATGAGGGTGCCGAGGATCATCGCGCCGGTGGCGCCGAGCGGGTGGCCCATGGCGATGGCGCCGCCGTTCACGTTGACCTTGTCCAGCGAGAGGCCCATGTCCTTGACGAAGCGCAGGACGACGCCGGCGAACGCCTCGTTGATCTCGACCAGGTCGATGTCGTCGATGGTCAGGCCGGCCTTGGCGAGGGCCTTGTGGCTCGCGGGCGCGGGGCCGGTGAGCATGATGGTCGGCTCGGAGCCGGAGACCGCGGCGGCGACGATCCGGGCGCGGGGCGTGAGGCCGTAGCGCTCGCCGACGGTCTTCGAGCCGATGGCGACCAGCGAGGCGCCGTCGACGATGCCGGAGGAGTTGCCGGCGTGGTGGACGTGGTCGATCTTCTCGACCCAGTGGTACTTCTGCAGTGCGACGGCGTCGAAGCCGCCCATGTCACCGATGGCGGCGAAGGAGGGCTTGAGGGAGGCGAGCGAGTCGGCGGTGGTGCCGGGGCGCATGTGCTCGTCTTGGTCGAGGACGACCAGGCCGTTGCGGTCGCGCACGGGGACCACGGACCGGTCGAAGCGGCCGTCCTTCCAGGCGGCGGCGGCCCGCTCCTGGGAGAGCGCGGCGTACTCGTCGACATCGCGGCGGGAGTAGCCCTCCAGCGTGGCGATGAGGTCGGCGCCGATGCCCTGGGGGACGAAGCCGGTGTCGTAGTTGGTCATCGGGTCGGCGAACCAGGCGCCGCCGTCGGAGGCCATCGGGACGCGGGACATCGACTCGACCCCGCCGGCCAGGACCAGGTCCTCCCAGCCGGAGCGGATCTTCATGGCGGCCATGTTGACGGCTTCGAGGCCGGAGGCACAGAAGCGGTTCTCCTGGACGCCGGCGACGGTGTCGGGCAGGCCGGCGGCGATGGCGGAGATCCGGGCGATGTCCGAGCCCTGGTCGCCCACCGGGCCGACGACGCCCAGCACGATGTCGTCGATCGCGGCCGGGTCGAGACCGGGGAAGCGGCCCCGGATCTCATGGATGAGTCCGACCACCAGGTCGATCGGCTTGGTGCCGTGCAGGGCGCCATTGGCCTTTCCGCGCCCGCGCGGGGTGCGGATCGCGTCGTACACATACGCTTCGGTGCTCACTGGTCTGGAGCCTTTCTGACAACGCAGCGGGAGGGTTGAGGTGAGGGTCGGGGGTCAGCCGAGCAGGGAACGGCCGATGATCTCCTTCATGATCTCGGTCGTGCCGCCGTAGATGGTCTGGATGCGCCCGTCGGTGAAGGCCCGGGCCACGCGGTATTCGGCCATGTAGCCGTACCCCCCGTGCAGTTGCAGACAGCGGTCGGCCACGCGCTTCTGCAGTTCCGTGGCCCACCATTTCGCCATCGAGGCGTGGACCGCGTCGAGCTCCCCGTTCGAGTGATCGACGATGCAGCGGTCGAGGAACGTACGGGTGACGGCGCACTCGGTGGCCATCTCCGCGATCTCGAAGCGGATGTGCTGGAGCTTGGCGAGCGGCCTCCCGAAGGCCTCGCGCTCCTTCACGTACGCGGTGGTGATCTCCAGGAGGTGTTCGGCGGCGGCGATGCCGGCGACGGCGATGCCCATGCGCTCCTGGGCGAGGTTGGTCATCAGATGGACGAAGGCGCCGTTGAGCTCGCCGAGGAGGTTCTCCTTGGGCACGCGGACGTCGTGGAAGAACAGCTCTGCGGTGTCCTGGGACTTCTGGCCGATCTTGTCGAGGTTGCGGCCGCGCTCGAAGCCCTCCGCTCCCCGCTCGACCACGAGCAGCGAGAGTCCGTGCGCCCCGCCCTCGGGAGTGGTCTTCGCGACGACGACCACCAGGTCGGCGAGGATGCCGTTGGAGATGAAGGTCTTGGAGCCGTTGAGCAGCCAGTGATCACCCCGGTCCTCGGCGGAGGTCCGTATCCCCTGGAGGTCGGAGCCCGCCCCGGGCTCGGTCATGGCGATGGCCGTGATGATCTCGCCGCTGCAGAAGCCGGGCAGCCAGCGCCGCTTCTGCTCGTCGGTGGCGAGCCCGGTCAGATAGGGCCCGATGATGTCGTTGTGCAGACCGAGGGCGAGCCCGGCGGCGCCCGCCCGGGTGAACTCCTCGGCGAGCACGGCGCTGTAGCGGAAGTCCGCGTTCCCGCCGCCTCCGTACTCCTCCGGGACGGCGAGGCCGAGCAGCCCCTGCCGTCCGGCGGCCCGCCAGGCGTCGCGCGAGACGATGCCGTCCTTCTCCCACTGGTCGTAGTGCGGGAGTACTTCCTTGTCGAGGAACGTACGGACGGTCTCCCGGAACGCGTCGTGCTCGGCGGTGAAGATCTGGCGCTTCAACTCGTCCTCCTGCAATCGGTGTGCGGCCTCACCCTGTGGCGCCTCATTCCTGTGTCGCCCGTCCCCTTCTACTTCCACGTCCTCTGTCCCCTGTCGCCTTTCTCCTTCTACGGCGCGATGCCCGGGACGTCCCAGTCCCGGGCGACCTCGTCCATGTCGGCGCCGGGCAGCGCGGGTCCGCTCCGTACGGCGGCAGGGGTCGCCGAGAAGCGGGGCGCGGGGGCGGGCTGGGTGAAACCGGCGTGGTCGACGAAGGTCGAGCGGGCGGCGAGATGCGGATGCGCGGGCGCCTCGCTCAGCGACAGGACGGGGGCGACGCAGGCGTCCGAGCCCTCGAACACGGCGGTCCACTCGTCCCGGGTCCTGGTGCGGAAGCGCGCGGCCACGGCGGCGCGCAGCTCCTCCCAGCGGCCCAGGTCCTTGCGGGCCGGCGCCTCGTCCGTCAGTCCGATCAGGGCGATGAACTCGTCGTAGAACTGCTGCTCCAGCGCCCCGACCGCCATGTACTGGCCGTCGGAGGTCTCGTAGTTCCCGTAGAAGGGGCAGCCGCCGTCCAGCAGGTTGGCTCCGCGCCGGTCCTGCCAGCCGCCGGCCGCCATCATGCCGTGGATCATGGTCGCGAGGTGGGCGGCCCCGTCGACGATCGCCGCGTCGACGACCTGGCCCTCCCCTCGGGCGCGGGCGTGCTGGAGGGCGGCGAGCACACCGACGACCAGGTAGAGCGAGCCGCCGGCGTAGTCCCCGACGAGATTGGCGGGCACGGTCGGCGGCTCGTCCTCCTTGCCGATCATGGAGAGGGTGCCGGTGATGGCGATGTACGCGATGTCGTGCCCGGCCCGCTGGGCGAGCGGTCCGTCCTGGCCCCAGCCGGTCATCCGCCCGTAGACCAGCCGGGGGTTGCGGGCGAGGCACGCGTCGGGGCCGACGCCGAGCCGCTCGGCGACGCCGGGGCGGTATCCCTCGATGAGGATGTCGGCGCGTTCCACCAGGTCGAGGACGCGCGCGGCCCCGCCGTCGCCCTTGAGGTCGATCAGCACGGACCGCTTGTTGCGGTTGGTGAGGTCGTACGCCGGGTCGATGCCGAGGCCGGAGCCGCCGGGCCGGTCGACCCGCACGACATCGGCGCCGAGATCGGCCAGGAGCATGGCGGCGAACGGCCCGGGCCCGATGCCCGCCAGCTCGACCACGCGCACTCCGGCCAGCGGGCCGCTGCCACCGTTCCCTGTCGCTGCCATCAAGCCCCCAGCACTGTGACACTACTGATGTAACAGCAGCGATGCTAAGAACACGTTCCACTCGGCACAAGCCCCTGGGCCGAGCAAGCGCTTGATCCTGGACCGGAATTCTCGGTCCCGCGGCCCGGAGGTCGGCATGATGAGCCGATGCGGCACGATCACACGCGCACCGAGCCCCGCACTCCGGCGACGAGCTCGCCACCCTGACCGGGATCCTGGAGTTCCAGCGCTCCACGCTGGTCATGAAATGCGCCGGGCTGAGCGCGGAACAGCTGGCGCGGCGGGCCGTCCCGCCGTCGGGCCTCTCCCTCCTCGGCCTGGTCAGGCACCTCGCCGAGGTGGAGCGGAGCTGGTTCCGGCGCACCTTCAAGGACGAGATGGCCCCCGCCCACTGGCCGGGCCCCGAGCCCGGCTCGTCCGCCGAGTTCGACGTCGACGGGGCCGATCCGCAGGAGGCGTTCCGGATATGGCGCGAGGAGTGCGCGCGGTCCCGGGCCACCGTGGAGGAGGCCGACTCCCTCGACGTCACCGGCCTCCACGGCGACGAGCCGTACTCGCTGCGCTACGTCCTCACCCACCTGATCAAGGAGTACGCGCGCCACAACGGCCACGCCGACCTGCTCCGGGAGAGCGTCGACGGCTCGACCGGGGAGTGACTCACGCCCGCTCCGGGGCGACCGCTAGGCTCCGCCTCCGACGGCAGCGGGCCACGGGCTCGCGGGGCGAACGCGGAGGGCTGGATGGACACAGGGCGGGCGTACGACGTGGTGCTCTTCGGGGCAACCGGTTTCGTCGGGGAGCTGACCGCGGAGTACCTCGCCGCGCATGCTCCGGACGAGTGCCGGTGGGCCCTCGCCGGGCGCAGCCCCGAGAAGCTCGAGCGCCTGCGCGACCGGCTCGCCGCGACCTGGCCCGGGTGTGCGGACCTTCCGCTGCTGACGGCCGACGCGCAGGACCCCGGCTCACTGCGGGAGATCGCCGAGTCGGCCCGGGTCGTGGCCACCACCGTGGGGCCGTACGTCTGGTACGGCGACGCCCTGGTCTCCGCGTGCGCCGAGGCCGGGACGGACTATGTGGACCTGACCGGCGAGGCGGAGTTCGTCGACCTGATGTACGTACGGCACGACGCACGCGCCCGGGAGACCGGCGCCCGGATCGTGCACGCCTGCGGCTTCGACTCCGTCCCCTGCGATCTGGGCGTGTACTACACCGTCCAACAGCTGCCGCAGGACGTGCCGCTGCGGACCGAGGGCTTCGTACGCGCGGGCGCGGTCTTCTCCGGCGGCACGTTCGCCTCCGCGCTGACCGCGATGGGGCGCGGGCGGCAGATACTGCGGGCCGCCCACGAGCGCCGGCTGCACGAGCCCCGGCTGGTGGGGCGCCGGGCCCGGGCTCCACTGGGCACCCCGCACTTCAGCCGGGAGACCGGCACCTGGGCCCTGCCGCTGCCGGTGCTAGACCCGCAGGTCGTGGCACGCTCGGCGGCCGCGCTCGGCCGGTACGGTCCGGACTTCCGCTACCGCCACTACGCGTCGGTGCGGACGCTCCCGATGGCACTCGGCGGCGCGGCAGCCGCGGGCGCGGGCGTGGTGCTCGCCCAACTCGCGCCGCTGCGCACGTGGCTGATGGACCGTTACGAGCCGGGGCAGGGGCCGAGCGAGGAGCGCAGGAAGCGCAGCTGGTTCTCCCTGCGCTTCGTCGGCGAGGGAGGCGGGCGCCGGGTCTTCACGGAGGTGTCGGGCGGCGATCCGGGCTACGACGAGACGGCGAAGATGCTCGCCGAGTCGGCGCTCAGCCTCGCCTTCGACGACCTGCCCAAGACCGCCGGCCAGGTCACCACGGCCGTCGCGATGGGCGACGCACTGCTGGAGCGGCTGCGGGCGGCGGGCATCCGCTTCCGGGTCGCGGACGCGCGCTGAGTCCTCCGCGTCAGTGGCGTACGAGACAGAAGGGGTGGCCCGCGGGGTCGGCGTAGACACGCCAGCTCCGCGTGCCGCCCCCGTCGTCGAGCAACGCAGCACCCAGGGTGACCACTTCGCGCTGGGCCCGCTCCAAGTCGTCGACGCGGACGTCCAGATGAAACTGCTGGGGCCGTGACGGCTCCCCGTGGACCGGCGGCCGGTGATCCTCCACCCGCTGGAACGCCAGCACCGGCCCCGCGTCCGGGTGCAGCGTCGCCCAGCCCTCGCCGACGGCCCACTGGGGATCGGGGCGGTTCACCTCTCCGCCGAGCAGCCCCCGATAGAACCGGGCGAGTACCTGAACGTCGGCACAGTCCAGGACCACACACTGCAGGCTGCCGATCATGCGCCGCTCCCTCTCACTGGGCCTCCCGGACCCGCCGGACGGCCGGCTCCTTCCGGGCCTCCCCGGATCCTTTCAGCACGGCCCCGGGCACCGGTCACAGGGCCGCGGCCCAGACGGCGATGGTGTAGGCCATGGACCCCAGCCAGCCGAGCCCGACGAGCCCGGCCACGATCAGAACGGTCATGACGCCGCGCTCAACGGGGCGCGGAGGCATCGGAGTTGTCATGGGGCCCAGCCTGTCTGCCCTGATCGGCCGGGAGTATCCGTACTCGTACTCAGCTTGCGGAACGGAGTGACGAGGTGGGACGCCTCGCCCGCGCCGGTCAGCCCTCGGTCGCGCCCGTCGTCTCCCGCAGCGCCCGGCGGCACAGTGCGTCGGCCAGGCGTGTGGTCTGCGGGAGCCGGTAGCGGGGAGTCAGCAGGAGCGTGTGGGCGCAGGCCGTCTCCAGGGTGACGCGGTGGCCCGCGGAGACGAAGACGGGCTTGACGCCGCCCTGGGTGCGCAGGGCCCGGCCGACCGCCTCGCGGCCCTGGGCGTCGTCGGCGACGAGGGGGCTGAAGTCGCCGCGCCGCTCGCCCGGTTGCTCGTAGGAGAAGGTGAAGGGATTCTTCGCGACCCCGATGACGGGCAGGTCGGTGAGGACACCGAGGTGGCTGGCGAGGCCGAAGCGGCGCGGGTGGGCGCGGCCGTAGCCGTCGCAGACGACGAGGCCGGGGTCCGTGGTCAGTGACTCCAGCGCGGCGAGCACGGTCGGGATCTCCCGGAAGGCGAGCAGCCCCGGGACATAGGGGAAGGAGATGCGGCCGACGGCGGTGGCTTCCTCGACCACGTCGAGCGTCCGGGCGTCGAGGACGACGGCGGCCGCGGCGACGACGTCCCGCTCGTCGTCGTACGCCACGTCGACGCCGGTCACCACTCCGGTGCCGGGCGCCGGGCCGGGCTCGTCGAGGACGACTCGTTCGCGCAGTTCGTCCTGTATGCGTCGCGCGGTCGCCTCGTCGGCCGGCCAGCCCGCGGGAGTTTCGATGATCGTCATGGTGATGGCCAGCTTACGGCCGGGCCCACCCTGCGGACCGGCCCGATCGGATCGCTGCCCGCCCGGTAACCTGCCGATCATGTTCGTACTGGAATTGACCTACACCGCCCCCGTCGAGCAGGTCGACGAGCTGCTCGCCGCCCATGTCGAGTGGCTGGACGCGCAGTACGCCGAGGGCGTGTTCATCGCCTCGGGGCGGAAGAACCCGCGGGACGGCGGCGTGATCCTGGCCGTCGGGGACGACCGCGCGCGGATCGAGAAGATCACGGCGGCCGACCCCTTCACCGTCGGCGGCGTGTGCGCGTACCGGATCACCGAGTTCTACGCGACCAAGACCGCGCCGGAGCTCGCCCCGTACCGCGAGCAGCTGCCCGGTTAGAGCGCCGCACGGGCCGGAACGACGGACCGCGTGATCACGAAGACGCCTTGAGTGTCAGGCGCGCGACCCTTCCCCGCTCCCCCGACGCCCAGCACCCGAAGTCGGCCGCGCAGTCGACCGTGTCGTACGAGCCGGTGTCGACCGTCCGCCACGTACGGCCGCCGTCGGTGGTCAGGTCGGTCCCGCTGGGACCGACGGCGAGCGCGGCGGCCCGGGTGTGCGGCAGCCATGCGACGCCCGAACGGTAGGCGGGCGGCGGCGTGGTGGCCGGCTGCCAGGTGCGGCCGCCGTCCCGGCTCACCGATCCGGCGTGCGGGGACGGCTGGTCCTTGCGGTAGTCGCCGCCGACCGCGATACCGTGGCCCCGGTCCCGGAAGGCGAGGGCGAAGACCCCGCGGGCCGGGTCGCCGGCCGGGATGCCCGCGTCGGCGGCGGTCCAGTGCAGGCCCCGGTCCGAGGAGTGCAGGACCCGGGCGGTCGCGCCGCCGCCGGTCGCCAGCCAGACGTCCTTCGGGCCGGAACTCACCAGGCACTGCCCGCTCGCCGCGAACCCCGCCTCGCCGGGCTGCGCGTCGGGCATCCCCGCGCTCGGCAGCACCTTCCACGACTTTCCGCCGTCGCCGGTGGACAGGATGCGGTACTTGCCGTCGACCGGGTCGCTCATCGCCAGCCCGTGGCGGCGGTCGAAGAACGTCACGCAGTCGTAGAAGGCCTTCGGATCGGTGTTGCGGAAGGCCTCGGTCCAGGTCTCACCGCCGTCCTCGGTGCGCAGGAGCCGCGACGCCTCGCCCTCCCCGATGGCAAGGACCACGGCCCGCCTCGTGTCGAACGCCTCGATGTCACGGAACTCCAGGTCCGCCGCACCGGCCGGGGACACGTCGCGCCAGGTCCGGCCCCCGTCGGAGGTCCGCAGTACCGTGCCCTTCGATCCGGCGACCCAGGCGCTCTCGCGGTCGACGGCGGCGAGCCCCCGGAAGCGCGCGTCGGTACCCGTGTCGGTCAGCTTCCAGCCCGGCCGCGTGCCGGTCGGCGCGCTTCCCTCGGCTTGCGCGGGAGTGGCCGCGAGGGCCGCGGCGAGCGCCACCCCGCACAGTCCCAGCGACATCATTCGTCTCGTCTTCCCCTTGGACGTCATGGCGCCGGAAGCTAGTCCACGGGGAAGGGCCCGTCCAGGGTGCCTCCCCCGGGCCCTGGCCGGAGCCGACGCGCCCGCCCTCGCCCCCGGCGCCGCGATGACAACGATGGCGGTGACACAGGTCACGCTCCTCTCCAATGCACGCCGCGACTCATTTCGTCGTCCTCCACCCTGTACAGGGAGGCGTCAGCCGAAGCCGCGCGCGAGGAGCAGGCCGTGTCCATCGTCATCGAGCAGGCCGTGCAGGCCCGCCTGGTCGCATCCGCTCCCCGGATGGAGACCGTCTACGCCACGTTGCGGTACGACCGCGAGGATCCGTTCGCGGTGAGCATGGCCTTCCCGCCGCCGGCGACGCTGGAGGGCGTCGAGGTGGCGTGGGCGTTCTCCCGTGAGCTGCTGGCGGCGGGCATGGACGGGCCGGCGGGCGTCGGGGACGTACGGGTACGGCCGTACGGCTACGACCGCACGGTCCTGGAGTTCCACGCGCCCGAGGGAGTGGCCATGGTCCACATCCGCACGTCCGAGGTGCGCGATTTCCTCGAGCGCGCCCAGCACCTCGTGCCGTCGGGACGCGAGCACCACTATCTGGATCTGGACCACGATCTGGCGGAGCTGCTGCGCGACGCGCGGTGACGCGCCGGCCGGTGTCCCCTTGACTGCCGGCTTCCCGCTCCCCTTAATGCGCCGGCTTCCCGCTCCACTTAATTCGCTGGCTTCCCGCTCGGCCCCCGGCGTACCGTCCTCCTCGTTGCCCTGTTGTCGTCGGATCGGAGTAGGACGTTGCTCGTCTGAGGTCTGAGACACCGTGCCGCGCAGCCGCCCCTCGTGCCGCTGTGTGTGCCGTGCGACCTCGGCGTACGAGCCGTTCCCGCTACTCCCCGACCGGTCGCCCGGTGTCTCACCCGTTGCCCCAGCCCTCATCAGCAACCGGGAGACCCGTATGTCAACCCACCCCACCTTCATCACCTGCTCCGACCTCTCCTTCTCCTGGCCCGACGGCAGTGAGGTCCTCGACGGCTTCCGGCTCGCGGTCGGCCCCGGCAGGACCGGACTCGTCGGCCTCAACGGATCCGGCAAGTCGACCCTGTTGAAGCTGATCGCCGGAGAGCTCACCCCGACCGGCGGTACGGTCCGCACGGCGGGCGAGGTCGGACATCTGCCACAGAACCTGGTACTCGACACCACACTGCGGGTCGACCAGGTCCTCGGAATCGCGGCGACCCGCGCGGCACTGCACGCCATCGAGGCGGGCGATGTCCGCGAGAGCCACTTCACCACCGTCGGCGACGACTGGGACGTGGAGGAGCGGGCCCTGGCCGCGCTCGACCAGCTCGGACTCGGACACATCGGCCTCGACCGCTCCATCGGCGAGGTGTCGGGGGGCGAGTCGGTCCTGCTGCGACTGGCCGCTCTGCTGCTGGCCCGCCCGGATGTGCTGTTGCTCGACGAGCCCACCAACAACCTTGACCTGTACGCCCGTCGGCGGCTGTACGCGGCGGTGGAGGCCTGGTCCGGCGTACTCGTCGTGGTCAGCCACGACCGCGATCTGCTGGAACGCGTCGATCAGATCGCCGATCTGCGCGACGGCGAGGTGACGTGGTACGGCGGCTCGTTCTCCGCGTACGAGCGGGCCCTCGCCGCCGAACAGGAGGCGGCCGAACGCATGGTGCGGGTCGCCGAGGCCGATGTGCAGCGCCAGAAGCGCGAACTGTCGGAGGCGCAGATGAAGTTGGCCCGTCGCAAGCGCTACGCGCAGAAGAGCTTCGACAACAAGGTCGTACCCAAGATCGTCGCCAACGGCCGCAAGAGCGACGCGCAGGTGTCGGCCGGCAAGCACCGCGCCCTGCACACCGAGCGGCTCGCCGAAGCCAGGGAGCGCCTCGGCGAGGCGGTGGAGGCGGTGCGCGACGACGACGAGATCCGCATCGAGCTGCCGTACACCACCGTGCACCCGGGGCGGGGCGTCCTGCTGCTGAAGGACCTCGAACTGCGCTACGGAGCCACCGTACGCGGCGAGTTGGAACTGCGCGGCCCCGAGCGGATCGCGCTCGTCGGGCGGAACGGAGCGGGCAAGACGACACTGCTGCGCACGATCGCCGGCGACATGGAGCCCGTCGCGGGCGAAGCGGTCGCGCACGTCCCACTGCGCTTCCTTCCCCAGCGGCTCGATGTGCTGGACGACGACCTGAGCGTGGTGGAGAACGTCGCCCGGTTCGCGCCGGAGGCGACCGCCAACGCGATCAGGGCGCGGCTGGCGCGGTTCCTCTTCAAGGGGGCGCGCGCGGATCAGCCGGCCGGGACACTGTCGGGCGGGGAGCGTTTCCGTGCCGCGCTCGCCGCCCTGCTGCTCGCCGAGCCGGCGCCGCAGCTCCTGATGCTGGACGAGCCGACGAACAACCTCGACATGGCGAGCGTCCGGAAGCTCACCGCGGCCCTGGAGGCGTACGAGGGCGCGCTGATCGTGGCGAGTCACGATGTGCCGTTCCTGGAGTCCTTGGGTATCACCCGGTGGCTGCTGCTCGACGGCGCACTGCGCCCCACGTCGGCGGAGGAGGTGCGAGAGGGGTACGCGACGGCCTGAGGGGGCCGGCCCGGAATGGGCGGCCCGGGCCTGGGCAGCAGACAACCCGGGAACCCCGGCCGATCCGGGGACTTCAGGAGGTGGACGAACGTGCCCAGCTCAATCGCTCTGATCCGGCGCCCCGGCCCGCGCCTCGCCGAGGGACTGGTGACGCACATCGAGCGTTCCCCAGCCGATCCGGCCCGCGCGCTCGCGCAGTGGGACGCGTACACCGCGGCGCTGCGCGCGCACGGCTGGCGGACGGTCGAGGTGGACCCTGCCGACGACTGCCCGGACGCGGTGTTCGTCGAGGACGCCGTTGTGATGTTCCGGAACGTCGCCCTGATCGCCCGCCTCGGCGCCCCCTCCCGCAGAGCGGAGACGCCGGCCGTCGAGGAGGCCCTGACCGCGCTCGGCTGCTCGGTGAACCGGGTCAGGGCGCCGGGCACCCTCGACGGCGGCGACATTCTCAAGATCGGCGACACCGTGTACGTGGGGCGCGGCGGGCGGACGAACGCGGAAGGCGCACGTCAGCTGCGGGCCGCGTTCGAGCCCCTGGGCGCCCGGGTCGTCTCCGTACCGGTGAGCCGGGTCCTGCACCTGAAGTCGGCCGTGACGGCGCTGCCGGACGGCACGGTCATCGGTCATGAGCCGCTCGTCGACCAGCCGTCGCTGTTCCCCCGCTTCCTGCCCGTTCCGGAGGCGGCGGGGTCCCACGTCGTCCTGCTGGGCGGCGGGAAGCTCCTCATGGCGGCGAGCGCGCCCAAGTCGGCGGAGCTCTTCGCGGATCTGGGATACGACCCCGTCGTGGTCGACATCGAGGAGTTCGAGAAGCTCGAAGGCTGCGTGACCTGCCTCTCCGTGCGCGTCCGTGAGCTGCACGCATAACGGAACGTAACCGGACATCAAGCTGAGAGGGCTTGGCCGACCCCTTATCGTCCCCTTAACCTACGGTCTCGTAACCTACGAAGCCGTAGGTATTTCCGCTTGTCCCCGTCCCCCTGGAGCCCCCGTGACGCTCGCCTCTCCCCACCTCGGCAGTTCGGAAGCGTGGACAGACGCCCGACTGCTGTTCGCGCTGGAGGAGGTGGTGGAGAAGGAACTCAACCGCCATCTCAAGGTCACCAAGGACTGGATGCCGCACGAGTACGTGCCGTGGTCCGACGGCCGCAACTTCCCCGGTTTCTTCGAGGACGGTGAAGCCTGGGACCCCTCGCAGTCCAAGGTCACCGACATCGGCAAGATCGCCCTGGTGGTCAACCTCCTCACCGAGGACAACCTCCCCAGCTACCACCACGAGATCGCCACCCTCTTCGGCCGCGAGGGCGCCTGGGGCACCTGGGTGCACCGCTGGACCGCCGAGGAGGGCCGCCACGGCATCGTGATGCGCGACTACCTCCTCGCCTCGCGCGCGGTCGACCCCGACAAGCTCGAGCAGTTCCGCATGGCGCACATGAGTGAGGGCTTCGAGTCGGACAACCGGCACTCGATGCTGCACTCGATCGCGTACGTCGCCTTCCAGGAGCTGGCGACCCGCATCTCGCACCGCAACACCGGCCACCAGTCCGGTGACCCCGTCTGCGACCGGATGCTCGCCCGCATCGCGACCGACGAGAACCTGCACATGGTCTTCTACCGCAACCTGCTGGGCGCGGCCTTCGAGCTCGCCCCGGACCTCACGATGCAGGCGGTACGGGACGTGGTCGTCGAGTTCCGCATGCCCGGGCACGGCATGCCGGGCTTCGAGCGGGCAGCCGCGCAGATGGCGATCGGCGAGATCTACAACCTGCGCATCCACCACGACGACGTCCTGCAGCCGGTGCTGCGCTTCCTGAAGGTGCTGGAGATCGGCGGGCTGGGCCCGCAGGGTCTCAAGGCGCAGGAGGAGCTCGGCCTGTACATGGGCGGGCTCGACTCGGAGGCGAGCAAGTTCGACGCGAAGCTCGCGGCGCGCAAGGCCCGCCTGGCGGCGCGCGCGGCCGGCTGAGCCACCACCGCACGAGATGACGACCCGGGCGTGACGGGCGCCCGGGTGTCAGCGCCCGAAGCCCCCGCCACCCGGCCGAGTGATCGCATTTCTCCGCTTTGGCGATGATCTGCAAGTGTGGTCCGCCATGCATCGCGATCTCCAGGTGGACACCGATCAACTGGGCCGGTTCTCCCGCGCCCTCGGGGAATCCCTCGCCTCGCTCACCGAGGCGAGACGCGCGCTGGAGCACGCCCGCGCCGGCCAGCTGGGCACTGCCGAGCTCGACGAGGCCTGCGACGGCTTCCAGAAGCGCTGGAAGTACGGCGCGGAGCAGCTGGGCGCCCGCATCAAGGCCGTGCGCGAGGGCGTCCACCTCAGCCACGAGGGGTACGTCCAGCTCAACCGCTCGATCGAGGCGGCGTTCCGGGCGGTCACTCCTCACGACGTCGGCGACCGCGGCCACGACAGCGGCGGCCCGCACGACGGCGGCGCCCGGCACGACGGAGGAGTCCGGCGTGACTGAGGCCCCCTACCCCCACCTGGGCTGGGACCCCGCCCCCGGCAGCCCCGCCGAGATCGCCGCCCTGCGCGCCAAACTCACCGCTTCGGCCACCTCTCTCGGCACCGCCCACCGCCTGGTGGCCCAGCTCCTCGGCGAATCCTCGTACTGGCAGGGCGAGGCCGCCGACGCCTTCCGTGAAGCCCTCGACGGCGAGCTGCCCCGTTATCTGAAGAACGCCCACCACTCGCTGTCCAAGGCGGCTGCCCGGCTGGGCGCGTGGCACGACGACCTGGTGGGCTACCAGGCCACGGCGCGGGCGTACGAAACGCGGGCGGCCCTCGAAGCTGCCGCCGTCCGCGAGGCCGAAGCCACGGACACCACGGTGCGCGGCACGCCCGGCGTCTCGGCCGCCGATCTCACGGCGGCGGCGGACGGGGTGACCCGGGCGAGGGCGGCACTCGAAGGCGTGCGGCGGCTGGCCCGCGAGCTGGAGGAGACCCACCGGGTGGAGGCCGGGCGCGTCGCGAAGTCCCTGAGCGAGGCGACGGACCGGCTGGCGCCGAAGGAGTCGGGACGGGCCGGCGGACTGCTGGACTGGGTGGACGGGGATCTGGGGGACGGCCTCAGCTTCCTGTCCGCCGTGGCCGGTCTGGCCGCGGTCCTGCTCTCCGGCCCTCTCCTGGTACCCGTACTTTTCCTCGCCGCCGGTCTGAGCCTCGCGGCGTTCGTCGCGCACGCGAGCGATCCCAAGCTGCGGGCCGCCCTCAAGGGCGGACTGGTCGACGGCCGGCTCGACGCGAAGTTCTGGGGAGCGACCGTCACTCTCGCCGGAGACGCCGTCGGCGCCCTGCCGGGCGTGGGCGCGGTCGCCCAGGGGGCCAGGGGCATGGCGGCGGCCGTCCGGACCGGCCGCGCCACGGGCGAGGGCGTGGCGGCGGGGCTCCGCAGCGGAGCCGGGACGTTCGCCACCGGCTCCGGAACGGCGATGCGACACATCGACGACGCTCCGAAGCCGCTGACTGACTGGGTGGTGCGCCGGACGGGGCCTCGCGCCGAGCGGCCCGTCCTCGTCGGCGCCTCGGCCACCGGAGTCGCCACCTCCGGAACCGGGCTGGTCACCTCGGAGAAGAACGAGACCGCACGGAACACGGCGAGCGCCGTCGACGGCGCCCGGCTCGCGGGGTCCGACGGCCCGAATCTCACGAGCGCGGCGCGGGCGTGGGTCCGCGCCGCACGCTAGGGGACTCCATGAACGACTTCTGGTTCCGGCTGCCGCCGGGGTACGTCGACCTCGACCTCGACCTCGACACCGACGTCCATGCCCGCGCCCACACCGGCACCGAGCCCGATGAGGCCGATGAGGCCGATGAGGCCACCGTGGCCGGGCTCGGTGAGGCCCGCACCCTGCTGAGCCTCCTCGGGGGCCTCGCCGGCCATGACGTCATGCACGCCGCCGTCGGCCTGCACGACAGCGGCGACAGCGGCGTCGGCGAGGGCGGGGGCGGGGGCGGGGGCGGGATCTGCGTGTCGGTCGTGTGCCTCTCCGACTTCGACACCGGCTCCCCGCACGCCAACGCCGCGGCGGCCCGGTGTGCTCTGGGGATGGCGACCGACGCGATGGGCGCCGTACGGACCCGTGAACTCGTCACGCTCGCCTGCGGACGCCCGGCCGCGCTCGCCACCTATGTGCTGCCCGCGCCGCCCGAGGACCTCCTGCGCGCCGCCGGCCTGCCCGCCGCCGGGCGGGACGTCTTCCAGGCCAGGCTGGCCATCGCCCGGCCCCACGGCTCCCATGTCGTCGTCATCGACCTGACCACGACCGAACTGGCCCTCGCCGACGCCTACACCGACATCCTGCTCGGCATCGGGCAGACCGTGGCCTTCGAGGACCCCTCGGCCCGGAGCAGCGCACCGCCGCGACCGAGCCGCCTTCTGGAGGTGCTGCTGTGACCCGCGTTGATGGTTCGTTGACGGCCCGTTTATGGGCGCCGGGCAGCGTGTCCCGCATGCAGATCGACACCACCATCCACGCCGACCCCGAACTGTCCTGGCAGGAGGACGCGCTGTGCGCGCAGGCCGGGCCCGAGTTCTTCTTCCCCGCCCCCGGAGCCTCCACGCGTGAGGCCAAACAGCTCTGCGGCGCCTGCGACGGACGGGTGGCCTGCCTGGAGTACGCGCTCGCCAACGACGAGCGTTTCGGTGTGTGGGGCGGCCTCTCCGAGAAGGAGCGGCACCAGCTGAGGCGCGACAACCGGGCCTGACCCGCCCCGCATCCCCTCGTCCTGAGTCCCACGCCCCGTGTCCCGCCCCGCCCTCAGTCCTCCCTGGGGGCGGTCCTGATCACCGCGAATCGCGCGCCGTACGGGTCGGTGAGCTTGGCGATCCGGCCCACGCCGTCCATGTCCAGCGGCGCGAGCCGGACCGAACCGCCGAGCCGCTCGGCCTCGGCGACGACCCGGTCCACGTCCTCCACCTCGAAGTACGGCAGCCACGAGGGACCGTCGGCCGCCTCGATCGGGTCGGCGTCCAGGGGCACGACCCCGCCGAACATGGCCTCCGCGCCCTGCCCGGCGGGGTTGAGCATCGTGTAGGCGTCGGCGTCGTCGGGCACCTCGGTCGTGGTGGTCTCCGTACCGAAGACGGACCTGTAGAAGGCGATCGCGGCCTCGGGGTCCGGGGTGTACAGCTCGACCCAGCAGAGGGAGCCCGGGGCGTTGACCGTGTCGAGGCCCTCGTTCGTACCGGGTTGCCAGACCGCGAAGCCGACGCCCTCGGGGTCGGTGAAGACGGCCGTGCGCCCCATGTCGAAGACACCCATGGGTTCGAGGGCGACCGCACCGCCGGCCGCCCGGACGGCCGCCGCGGTGGCGTCGGCGTCGGACGTCTTGAAGTAGAGCGTCCAGGCCGGTGGTCCCTGCTCCGGCGCCACGGTCATCCCGCCGGCGACGGTCCTGCCGTCGAGCTGGAACATGCCGTACCCGCCTGTCTCCGGGCCCGCCGACCGGAAGTCCCAGCCGAGGACGCCCCGGTAGAAGGCCTCGGCCCCCTCGAGGTCGGGGGTCGCGAGGTCGAGCCAGTTCGGGGAGCCGGTGGCAAAGGGGGAGGTGAGCACGGACGCTCCTTCGACGGGTCCCTGGGTGCGCTCCCGAGTCTGCTCCGGATCACCTCGGGGCGCATCAGGAGCCCTTACGTCCGAGCCGGATCATCCCGGGGCGCATCAGAACCCTTGCGTCCGATCCGCCGTCTCGGTCAAGATCGACCTCATGACGACCAGAAAGGCTCATGCCGCGTAGGCGCCACTCACTGCCCCCCTCGGCCAACGCGCCGCCGGATCCCGGGAACACCCACGGATCCGTCCAGCCCCCGCCGAGTTCTCCAGGAGCAGCATGAAGCCCAGCGTGAAGCCCACACCCCTGACCCCGTACGCCCTCCCGCCGCGTGGCTACCGGACGTTGCGGATCATCACGAGCACGGTCGACGCGTACGGACGCGTGCACTGGCTGCTCGCCGACCCGCGGATCATGGTCCGCTCCGAGTGGTACGACAACCGCCCCTTCGGCGGCCGCGTGGCGCCGGAGCACGCACCGTACGACGCCGTGGTGGTGACGGTCGACGACGGCGACACGCAGGAGACGCGGCTCAGCGCGGTCGGCCCGCGCTCTCCCCGCATCGACGCCCTGCCGGACGGCGGCTTCGTGCTGGCCGACGCCCGCAGTGCGCCCGACGAACAGCATGTGCAGGTGTTCGACGCCCTGGGGCGCCCGTCGTGGATGTTCCGCGTCGGGGACGGCATCGAGTATCTGCTCGCCGACGAGTCCGGGGACCTGTGGGCGGGTTACTTCGACGAGGGCGTCTTCGGCCACGATCCGCTCAGTTGGCCGGGGCTGCGACGGTGGAGCAGCACCGGCGAGGCACTGTGGAGGTACGCGCCCGCCCCGGGCACCGGGGGAATCAGCGACATCTACGCCCTCAATGTCGGCAAGGGCGTGGCATGGGCCTGCCCCTACCACGAGTTTCCCCTGCTGGAGATCGTCGGCGACGAGGTACGGACCCGGACGTCGCCGGTCCGGAGCGCACATGGACTCGCCGTGCACGGCGACCGGATCGTCTTCGTGGGAGGCCGTACGTTCGGCGCGCTCACCGAGTGCCGGCTGACGCAGGACGCGGCGGTGCCGGTGGCCGAGGGGCTCCTGGTCCACGAGGACGGGAGCCCGCTCCGGCGCCACCGGCGGGTCTGCCGCGGCCCCCGCGTGTACATCCAGGACGAGACGACCGGAGAGTGGTCGGTGCTCGACATCAGTGGTGATCCCACGGCATAGGGCGGGGCCGGTACCACGCGGTCGCGGCGGGTGCCGACGCACGGCCGGGTCCCGGCCGTGCGACAACCACAGGATTGCTGCGATCCGGTGGTGTGCGAAGGAGGGCGGAACCGGCCGGGGCCGTCCGCGCCTCTCCGGTGACATCAACTCCCCCTGGAGGTCCTCATGATGCACACCGAGATCAGCGAGTGGCGCTACACCGACGAGCTGGACGACTTCCTGCTGCCGGCGCCCGACGCCAGCACCCGGCTCTCGTACACGCTGGCGCCGGCCGACCAGCGCCGCGTCGACCTGCACGCGGCGCTGACGGCGGCGGGGATCCCGCCCGGCGCGGGGGACGCCTCGGCGATCGACGCGCTGTCGCTGCTGGACACGACCTCGGTCTCCGCCGTCATCCGCTGGATCAACTGCGGTGCGGGGATGGGCGTCGGCCGCACGGAGTGGTGAGGGCCGCACACAGTGGTGACTGCCGGCCGGCAGGTGATACCGCACTTGGTCACCGGAGGGTGACCCTGCACGTCGGTCAGTGCACGTGCGCGCCGGGCGCGGCGGCCGACGGCTTCGCCGTCACATGGTGCGGCTCGTATCCGGGGATGGTGCCGTCCGCCTTGGCCACCAGGAACAGGCCCGCCATACCCATGTCCGAGTGACTCTGGACATGGCAGTGGTACATCCACGCCCCCGCGCCCACGTGCTCGCCCGCGATGATCTGGAAACCGAAGGAGTCGGCCGGGCCGGTGATCTTGTTGTCGATGATCCGGCTGGGGTCGTCCGGGCCGGTCAGGAGGCCCGTGCGGTTGTCCGCCCAGCGGTGACCGTGCATATGGAACGTGTGGTAGTACTCGCCGTGCGTGATCATCACGATCTCGACGCGCTCCCCCACCGTCGCCCGGAAGTCCGGACTCTGGTGGCCCGGCTTGTTGTTGATCGTCATGTCGTTGAAGACGATGGTGAACTGCTTGTCGGGGAGGACGTCCCCCTTCCGCCGCACGACCACGGGTCCGTACATGCCTTTCCGGATGCCGCCGGTGCCGTGGTCCGTGCCCACGACATGGTCGTGGTAATGCCAGTAACCGGCGCTGCCCGGGCGCCAGGTGCCGTCCTTGCGGCGGCCCGGGGCATGTGTGCGCCAGGTGTACGTACGGGTCCCGCCGGGTTCCACATGGCTCTTGTTCATCCGGGTGCCGTCGCTGGCCACGTCGTAGTCCACTCCGTGGACATGGAGGCTGGCCGGGACGTCCATGGTGTTCTCGAACTCGATGTGGAGGGTGTCGCCCTCGATGAGCTCGATCACCGGGCCGGGGATCGACGCCTTGCCCTTCTCCAGTCCGTACCCCATCTGACCGTCCGCCAGTTTCTCGGCGTACATCTTCATATGGCGCACCTGGCCGCCCGCAGGGGCCGTCGGCGGCGGGGTCTCGGCGGGCGCCGCTGACGCCGCGTCGGGCGCGGCCGCGAGCGACAACGATGTCACGCCCGTCACGGCGACCGCGCTCCCGGTCAGCAGGCGTCGGTTGAAGCTCCGTCGGTCCATGCCGAACTCCCAGATGGTGTGCGGGGGTTGACGGGGCGTGAGGGACCCCGGGATCGAGCCACACCGTAGCGGGACGACCCTGGTTTATCCACACCCAGGACAAAGTTCGCGTGGTTACTGCCGTACCTATTGGCGCGCCACCGAAAGAGGTCTAGCTTCGTCGTCGTTTGCTGTGACCTGAGAGGGGTGGGTGAACCACATGCACCGCGCACCACATCATCGGTCGAGATCACGACGTGGGATGGCAGCGGCACTGGGCGCCGGCGCGATGACGGCGTCCTTGCTCGGCGGAAGCGCCGCCACGGCCATGCCCTATCCGGAGCCGGGCGGTCACGATCCCGTCAGGACAACGTTGTCTGTCACGTCACCGCCGGGCGGCGCGAATGTACGTGTACTGGTCTTCCACGGCTCGGCCACCGCCGAGTCGCCGACCGTCGACGCCGGAATCGCGGCGATCGAGGCCATCGGCCAGTCGGGGCCGGCCGCTCAGCGCTTCCGCACCGAGGCGACCGACGACGCCTCCGTCTTCACCAGCGGGACCAAGCTCGGCCGCTACAACGCGATCGTGTTCCTGACCGGCGGCGGCGACGTCCTCGATCCGGAGCAGGAGGCCGGTCTCGAGGCGTACATGGAGGCCGGCGGCGGCTTCCTCGGCATCCATGACGCGGCGCGCACGGAGCCGTACTCGGACTGGTTCACCGGGCTCGTCGGCGCCCGGCCGGCCGCCGGCGGCCCGACGGCCGCGCAGCGCGCGACCGTCGAGGTCGGCGACCGGCGGCACCCCGCCACGCAGCAGCTGCCGCTGAACTGGAAGCGACCGGACAAGTGGCTCAACTGGCAGGTGAATCCCTCCGGTTCGGTGCACACGGTGGCCCGGGTGAAGGAGAGCACGTACCAGCCCGGTACGAGCGCCAACGGCTGGGACCATCCCATCTCCTGGTGCCGCGACTACGACGGCGGCCGGTCCTTCTACACCGGCATGGGCGGTACGGTCGACTCCTTCGCGGAGACCGACTTCCGCGACCATCTGCGCGGCGCCCTGAACTGGACGAGCCGGATCTCCCGGGCCGACTGCAAGGCCACCATCAACGCCAACTACACGAGCGAGCGGCTGACCCGGCCCAACCAGCCGGGCAGGAACGACCAGATCGGCGAACCCCACGGCCTGGTCACCGCGCCCGACGGGCGGGTGCTCTACATCGGGCGCGGAGGCGCCGACTCCTCGCAGCCGGTCGTCACCGACTGGAACAGCCCCGACATGGGCAAGGGCCGCGGCGAGATCCACGTCTACGACCCGAAGACGAAGACCGTGAAGCTCGCGGGCGCCCTGACCGTCTTCGGCAACAAGGGCGGGGGCGACGAGCTGGTCAAGGTCGAGGAGGGTCTGCTGGGCATCGAGCTGGACCCGGACTTCCTGACCAACGGCTGGGTGTACCTGCACTACACACCGCACTCCCGGATCAACCGTGACACTCATATGGCCGAGCGCTACGTGTCACGTTTCACCCTTGACCTCGCCACCAACACCCTCGACCTGGCGAGCGAGAAGGTGCTGCTGAAGTGGCCGGTGCAGATCCACAGCTGCTGCCACGCGGGCGGCGGCATGGCGTGGGATTCGCGGCAGAACCTCTACATCGCCACCGGTGACAACAACTCCTCCCGCTTCAGCGACGGTTACTCGGGCAACAACCCGGAGCCGAACTTCAAGGGCGTCTCCTTCGCGGACGCCCGGCGCACGGCGGGCAACACCAACAACCTCAACGGCAAGATCCTGCGCATCCACCCGGAGGACGACGGGACCTACACCCTGCCCGAGGGCAATCTCTTCACCGGCCGGGAGCAGGACGAGGGCGGCGGCAAGACCCGCGGCGAGATCTATGTGATGGGTGTGCGCAACCCCGCCCGGATCTTCGTCGACAGGACCACCGACATCCTCTACGCGGGCTGGGTCGGCCCGGACGCCGGCGCGCCCTCGACGACCTGGGGGCCGGCAAAGTACGACACGTTCGCCGCCATCACCAGGCCGGGCAACCACGGGTGGCCTTACTGCATGGGCAACAACCAGCCCTACCGTGACCGCAACTTGCCCGACCCGAGCAAGCCGCTCGGCTGGTACGACTGCGCGAAGCCCAGGAACGAGTCCCCCAACAACGACGGTCTGGTCAATCTGCCCCCCGTCACACCGAACACCATCTGGTACTCGCCGCAGGGCGGCGGCGTGGACTACCCGCGGGATGCCAACGGCGTGCCGAGCTACAAGCAGGAGGAGCAGAAGCTGTTGCTGCCGTGGCTCAAGGGCGGCGGGCAGGCGACCATGAACGGCCCGGTGTACCGGTACGACGGGTCGAGCACGAGCACGGTGAAGTGGCCCGAGTACTGGGACGGCAAGTGGTTCGTCGGTGACTTCTACGACGGCGACCAGCCGCGCCACGCCGTGCTGACGGATCCGAAGACCGTCGGCAAGGGTGGTCTGCCGGTGCACGCGGAGTCGCTCAAGAAGATCATTCCGGTCGGCGCCGACGGCATCCGCAACCTCATGGACTGGAAGTTCGCACCGGACGGTTCGCTGTACGTCCTGGACTACGGGCGCGGCTTCTTCACGTCCGACGCCAAGTCCGCGCTGTGGCGGATCACCTACAAGGGCGGCGGGCCGACACCGGCCGCCGATCAGCTCGTGAGGAAGGCGGCACAGTGAGACACCGTTCATCCCGGAATTCCCCAGGACGTTCCCTCACGCTGTGGACGGCTCTGCTCGGGTCGCTGCTGCTCGTCCTCGGCCTGACGTCGACCGCCGCGTACGGTCGCACGGACGACTCGGTGGCCGCCGAGGCCCAGGTCCTGACCTGGACCGCCGGCGATCCGATCGACCGTTATATGTCGTTCCCGACCACCGCGGTGGCCGGCGCTGCGACGATCGTCTTCGAGAACAGCAGGGCGACCGGCAACACCACCGGTATGCCGCACACGTTGACCTTCGACGTGTCGGACCCCGAGTACAACAACGACGTACAACTCAACATTCTCGCCAACCCCGGCGACGACCAGGGCGGCCGGCACTCGGTCGAGGTCACCCTGACCCCGGGCCGGTACTTCTACCACTGCACCATCCCCGGTCACGGCTCGATGCAGGGCATCCTCACCGTCACCGAGCCGGGCGGCGGCGAGGACACGTCCGCGCCCGAGACCTTGGCGAAGGTGGAGGGCGAGAAGAACGCCGACGGCGCGTACATCGGCCACGCCAATGTCACCGTCTCGGCGACCGACGCCGGTTCGGGCGTCGACCGGATCGAGTACGCGGTGGGCGCCGCCGGTGCCTGGCAGCCGTACACGGCGCCGGTGATGGTCCACGAGGTCGGCACGCACAAGATCCGCTACAGGGCCACCGACAAGGCGGGCAACACCGCCGCCGAGAAGGCCGTCGACTTCACCGTCGTCACCCCGCCGACGGACGACACGACCCCGCCGGAGACATCGGCGACGGTCAGCGGCGAGAAGAACGAGCAGGGGCAGTACGTGGACATGGCGACGGTCACCGTCACCGCGTCCGACACCGGCTCGGGCGTCAACACCATTGAGTACGCGCTCGGTTCCGAGGCCTGGCAGCCCTACACGGCCCCGGTCATGGTTCACCGGTCCGGGACCCACCATGTGCGCCACCGGGCCACCGACCGGGCCGGGAACGCGGCCGCAGAGAAGGCCGTCGACTTCACCGTCGTCACCCCGCCGGCGCAGGACACCACGCCGCCGGAAGCCACCGCGACGGTGACAGGCTCGAGGAACTCGGACGGCGCTTTCATCACCAGCGCCAAGGTGACGGTCACGGCGACCGACGCCGGCACGGGAGTGGAGAAGATCGAGTACTCCCTCGACGGCGGGCCGTACCTCGCCTACACCGCTCCCGTTCTCGTCGACCGCGTCGGGACGCACACGGTGCTGTACCGGGCCACCGACAAGGCGGGCAACACCTCGACGGCCGAGCAGGCCACCTTCACCGTCGCCGAGGGCGGCGGCGTTCCGGCCCCCGACTGCCCGGAGTACGACGAGCGGCTGACGGTGATCGTCGGCACGGTCGACACCGGCGTGCCGAACCGGATGACACGCAGCCGCTGCACCATCAACGAACTGATCGAGGACGAGAAGGCCTGGACCTCCCACGCGCTCTTCCTCAAGCATGTCGACACGGTGCTGGACAAGCTGCTCGCCGACGGTGTCATCGACACCCGGGAGCACAAGGCGATCCACCGGGCGGCGAAGCAGTCCGGCATCGGCAAGCCGGGCCAGACGTCCGGCTACCGGGACCTCTTCGACGGGACGGCCGCGTCGTTCGCCAAGTGGCAGCACGTGGGCGGCGGTTCGTTCGGTCTGAACGCGGACGGGTCGATGACGAGCGGCACCACCAGGGCCGGTCTCGGGATGCTGTGGTTCCCGCAGCGCGCGTACGGTGACTTCTCGCTGAAGCTGCAGTGGCGGGACGACGCGCCCGGCACGGGCAACGCCAACAGCGGTGTGTTCGTCCGCTTCCCGTACGTCCACGACAACCCGGAGGAGTCCCGGCCCGAGTGGGTCGCCATCAAGTACGGCCATGAGATCCAGGTGCTGGACCGGCCGGACGGCGACATGTACAAGACGGGCTCGGTCTACGGCTTCGACCGGGTCGGCCTCGGCGGTGCCGGGGTGACGCCCAAGGGCACCTGGAACGACTACGAGATCCGGGTGGAGGGCCAGCACTACTCGGTCTTCCGCAACGGTGTGCTGATCAATGAGTTCGACAACGTCGGCGGGCAGGACTTCTACCCGGCGCGCGCGGACGACCCGGGCACCGACGGCCGGCGGTACGCCTCCGGCTACATCGGCCTCCAGGTCCACGGCACCACCGATGTGATCTCGTACCGCAACATCCGCGTCAAGGAGCTGTAGTCGGCGGGAGGAAGCAGCCCGCGCAAGCAGCCGCGGGGCCCGGACAGGTCTAGTCGTCCTGCCGGGCCCTGCTGGGCTGGACCCGCTTCGGCTCCCCCGGCATCTTCGGGTACTCCGGCGGATAGGGGAGGTCGCCGAGGCCGTGCTCCGCCTCGTCGCGGCGGGCCACCTCCAGCAGGGTCTCCAGGCTGAAGCGGTGGTCGTCCATGTCCGCGTGGACGTCGCCGACCCGGGCGTACCGTTCGGGCATCGTCCTGATGTCGAAGTCCCGCGGTTCCGCGTCGTCGATCTCCTCCCAGCGCAGCGGGGCCGAGACGGGCGCGTGCGGGTGGGGGCGGACGGAGTAGGCGGAGGCGATCGTGCGGTCCCGGGCGGTCTGGTTGTAGTCGACGAAGATCTTCTCGCCGCGTTCCTCCTTCCACCACTTGATGGTCACCCGGTCCGGCATACGGCGCTCCAGCTGCCGGCCGCAGGCGATCGCGGCGCGCCGGACCTGGGTGAAGGTCCAGCGGGGCTCGATCGGTACGAAGACATGGAGGCCGCGCCCTCCGGAGGTCTTGGGCCAGCCGCGCAGCCCCGCCTCGTCCAATACCGCCCGCAGTTCGTGGGCGGCGCGGACGGCGTCGGCGTAGTCCGTTCCGGGCTGCGGATCGAGGTCGATGCGCAGCTCGTCGGGGTGGTCGGTGTCGTCGCGCCGGACGGGCCAGGGGTGGAAGGTGACGGCGCCGAGATTGGCGGCCCACAGCACGGCGGCGGGTTCGGTGGGGCACATCTCGTCGGCGGTTCTGCCGCTGGGGAAGGTGATGTGCGCGGTGGGGATCCACTCGGGGAGGTATTTGGGGGCGCGCTTCTGGAAGAAGGACTCTCCGGTCACTCCGTCGGGGTAGCGCTCCAGGGTGGTGGGGCGGTCGCGCAGGGCACGGGTGATCCCGTCGCCGACGGCCAGGTAGTAGCTGACCATGTCCAGCTTGGTGTAGCCGGCCTCGGGGAAGTAGATCTTGTCCGGGTTGGACACGCGTACGGTCCGGTCCCCGACCTCCAGCTCCAGCGCTGCTGCCTTGGCTGCCATGCCTGTCAGCGTAGGACGCGCCGACATTCCGCGCATACCAGACAATCGGCATATGGATCTGCCGGTGATGCCGCCTGTGAAGCCGATGCTGGCCAAGGCCGTGAAGAAGATCCCGCCCGGGATGCAGTACGAGGCCAAGTGGGACGGTTTTCGCGCGATCGTCCACCGGGACGGGCCGGAGCTGGTGATCGGCAGCCGGACGGGCAAGCCGCTGACCCGCTACTTCCCCGAGCTGGCCGCCGCGCTGCTGGAGCGGCTGCCGGACCGGTGCGTGGTGGACGGGGAGATCGTGATCGCGTACGCGGGGCGGCTGGACTTCGACCGGCTGACCGAGCGCATTCACCCTGCGGCGTCACGTGTGACCATGCTGTCCGAACGGACACCGGCGAGCTTCATCGCCTTCGATCTTCTGGCGCTCGGTGACATGTCATTGCTGGACACGCCGTTGACCGAGCGGCGGGCCGCTCTCGTCGAGGCGCTCGAGGGGGTCGACCCGCCGGTCCATCTGGCTCCGGCGACCACCGATGCCGAGCTGGCCGGCCAGTGGTTCGAGCAGTACGAGGGAGCCGGCCTCGACGGAGTGATCGCCAAGCCGCTCGATCTTCCCTACCGGCCCGACGCCCGGTTGATGTTCAAGATCAAGCACGAGCGGACGGCCGACGTCGTGGTCGCCGGCTACCGCTTCCACAAGAGCGGCCCGGTCGTCGGCTCGCTCCTCCTCGGTCTGTACGACGGCCAGGGACGGCTCCAGCATGTCGGCGTGTGCGCCGCCTTCACCGCCAAGCGCCGCGAGGAGCTGGTGGCGGAGCTGGAGCCGCTGCGGATGGATCCGCCGGACGGCCACCCCTGGGCGGCCTGGGCGGACGAGGTCGCCCATGAGAGCGACCGGCTGCCCGGGGCCACGAGCCGCTGGACCGGCAAGAAGGACCTCTCATGGGTGGCGCTGCGACCGGAGCGGGTGTGCGAGGTCGCCTACGACCACATGGAGGGCGACCGCTTCCGGCACACCGCGCAGTTCCGCCGGTGGCGCGAGGACCGGGAGCCGGAGAGCTGCGGCTACGACCAGCTGGAGGAGCCGGTTTCGTACGACCTCGCGCAGGTTCTGACCCCGCCCGGGTCCTGACGCGTCCCGGGCCCGGCCCATCCGGGACGCCGGGGCTCCAGGGATCGCGAGGTGCGGGCGAGCGCGCCGGAGCGAGCGGCTCGCCGAGCCGCGTGAAGGGGGCGCACGGAGGGGGCGCACTCCCCCGAACCGGTCGGCCTGGAGGTGAGATGCTTCACATTCGGCGGTCGGGTGAGAGTCGCCGAAAAGCGCGATCCCGACAGGGTGTTCGGCGAATGTCCGAGCGATCCCGAGGACCCGTCGACCGCGAAGATCGCGCCACGCGTCCCGCACCTGCGGGAATGTGACGGACCGTTCTTGATCCCCTTCGGCGGCCCGGGCGCGGCCGAAGCCCGGCGCCCGGACGATCATCATGCACGGTTGCGGCGCGGAGACATCCCTGTCGAGGAACACGGAAGCGCGTCCGGTAGGTATGTAGATGACGCCCACCGCCAGACAAGGAATCCACGTGTACGCCTCCTCCCTCGTTCCCGTACCGATCCCCGACAGCGTGGCCGCGCTGATCGGTTCCTGCATGCCGCTGTCCGTCCTGCAGGCCGAGGTCGACGCGGAGTGCGCCGCGCGGGAGGTCCACCGGTTCCGGGGGCCGCTGTGCGCGGAGGACCAGGCGGACCGTGAGCAGGCCCTCTCCGTCCTGGCCCGGGCGAACAAGGTACTGGCAGCCCATCACCCGCTGCTGACGGTCCGGCCGAGCCGCTAGCACAGCGCGCCGCGAGGCCGCGGGCGTCACGGCTCGATGAACGTACCGTCCACGTACACCCAGGCACCGTCGTGCCGCTCGAACCTGCTGCGCTCATGGAGTGCCCCCGGCACACCGCCGTGGCTGTAGCGGGCGACGAAGGTGACCGTACCGGTCCGGTGGAAGGCACTGCCGTCCGTCGCCTCCTCGATCTCCAGCCCGGTCCAGCGCATGGCCGGATCGAAGTCGACGTCGCCGGGCCGGGTGGCCGGGGCCCAGGTGCGCAGCAGATACGCCTCGTCCCGGACGACGAAGGCGCTGTAGCGCGACCGCATCAGCAGTTCGGCCGTGGGTGCGGCGGCCTCCCCGGAATGAAGGCGCCCACAGCACGCGCCGTACGTACCGGGCAGCCCGCAGGGGCAGTCCGATCCGGCGGTGACGGCGGGGCTCCGGGGAGGGGCGGGGCGTTTGATGCGACGGGCCATGGGGCCATTGTCCCGCGCGAGCTGCGGGAAGGACGGGCGGGGCGCTGGACGCTGGGCGCTGGACAGGAACCCGTCAGCCGTCAGCCGTCAGCCGTCAGCCACTGGATCGCGCCATCGCTCGATCGCGCCAATGTGCGATTGGGGCCCGCGCTCGTCTTCCGGGGTAGGGGGGACGCCCGTATATTCCTGCGCCGGATGGGAGAGTTACCGCCGGTAAAGGGGTTGGGGCATGGACCGTACAGGCAGTACGCGACGCACCTTCGTCACAAGCGCCGCCGCCGTCACCGGCGCGATCGCCTCCGGGGCGGTCACCGTGGGAGCCGCTTCGCCGGCCGTCGCGGCCGAGCCGGCGCGGATGCCGTCGGTCGCCGTGCTCGGGGGCGGGGTGGCCGGACTGACCGCCGCCCATGAGCTCGCGGAGCGCGGGTACGACGTCACCGTGTACGAACGTCGTGCACTCGGCGGCAAGGCGCGCAGTATGGACGTGCCCGACAGTGCCAAGGGCGGCCGCAGACCGCTCCCGGCCGAGCACGGCTTCCGCTTCATCCCGGGCATCTATCACAACCTCCCCGACACGATGCGGCGCATTCCCTTCCCGGGCAATGCCAATGGGGTGTGGGACAACCTGGTGGCGCCGGCCGAGATGTCGTTCGCCCGCACCGGCCGCGAGGATCTGCGGATTCCGTTGCCCTGGCCCGGACACAAGCCGGCCGACCTCACGCTCGACAAGATCCGCCGGGCCCTGACCGCTCTCCTGGACACCGCCCTCGGCATCCCTCCCCACGAGACCGCCTACTTCGTCAACCGCGGCCTCGTCTTCCTCACCAGCTGCGACGAACGGCGGGACGACACCTGGGAGCGCATGCCCTGGTGGGACTTCATCCGCGCCGAGCGGATGAGCTACGACTACCAGCGCGTCCTGGCCATCGGGCTCACCCGGAACATCGTGGCCACCAAGGCCGAGGAGGCCAGCACGCGCACCGTGGCCACCCTCCTGGAGGCCTTCGCCTTCAACGCCCTCGGCCGCGGCGCCGACGGACCGCTCGACCGGATTCTCAATCTGCCGACCAATGAGGCCTGGATCGACCCCTGGGTGGCCCATCTGAAGTCACTGGGCGTCGAGTTCCGCGTCGGCTGGACGGTACGGGAGATGGCGTACGGCTCCGGACGGATCAGCGCGGCCGTGATCGAGGACCCGCAGGGCGTACGGCGAGAGGTCACCGCCGACCACTACATCTCCGCGATGCCGGTGGAGCACGCCCGGCGAACGTGGGGCGCCGGTCTACGCGCGGCCGACCCGCAGCTGGCCCGCTGCGACAAGCTGGAGACGGACTGGATGACGGGCATCCAGTTCTATCTGACCGAGCCCGCGCCTCTGCTCGCCGGGCACGCCAACTGCATCGACTCGCCATGGTCACTGACGGCGATTCAGCAGGCCCGGCACTGGCCCTCCCGATCCTTCGCCTCCGACTACGGCGACGGTGTCGCCGTGGACTGCCTCTCGGTGGACATCTCCGAATGGGACAGGCCCGGGATGCTCTACGGCAAGACGGCCAAGCAGTGCACCCGCACCGAGGTCGCCCGGGAGGTGTGGGCGCAACTGAAGGCCGCGTTCAACGACACCGGCCGTACGGTCCTGAAGGACAGCACCCTGCACTCCTGGTTCCTCGACCCGGGAGTGGACGGCATCGGCACGCCGAACCCGACCAACGAGGACCAGCTCCTCATCCACCCGGTCGGCACCCTCCACAACCGGCCGCAGGCCGCCACGACGATCCCCAACTTCTATCTCGCCGGCGACTACGTCTCCGTCGACATCGACCTGGCGACGATGGAGGGGGCGAACGCCTCGGCCCGCCAGGCGGTCAACACCCTCCTCGACCGCACCGGCTCCAACGCCCCGCGCTGCACGGTCCAGCCCCTCTTCCGCGCCCCCGCTCTGGAGTCCCTGAAGCGCCATGACCGTCTGCGTTACCGCCTCGGTCTGCGCAACGCGCTCGACCTGGGCTGATCCGCTCCCGTCCGGGCGGACGCCCCGCCGAGTAGCGTTACGTGCATGAGGCTGACGATTCTCGGCGGCGGTGGATTCCGGGTGCCGCTGGTGTACGGAGCGCTGCTCGGCGATCACCGGGAGGGCCGGGTCACCCATGTGACCTTGCACGATCTGGACGCGGGCCGGCTCGGGGCGATCGCCAAGGTGCTGAGCGAGCAGGCGGAGGGGGTGCCGGACGCGCCCGAGGTGTCGGCGACCACCGATCTCGACGAGGCGCTGCGCGGGGCGGACTTCGTGTTCTCGGCGATCCGCGTCGGCGGGCTGGAGGGGCGGGCGGCCGACGAGCGGGTGGCGCTGGCCGAGGGGGTGCTCGGGCAGGAGACGGTGGGCGCGGGCGGGATCGCGTACGGGCTGCGGACCGTGCCGGTCGCGGTACGGATCGCCCGGCGCGTCGCCGAGCTCGCGCCCGACGCCTGGGTCATCAACTTCACCAATCCGGCCGGGATGGTCACCGAGGCCATGTCCCGGATCCTGGGCGACCGGGTCATCGGCATCTGCGACTCGCCGGTCGGCCTCGGCCGGCGGGTCGTCCGGGTCCTCGGCGCGAACCCGGACGAGGCCTGGATCGACTACGTCGGCCTGAACCACCTCGGCTGGCTGCGCGGTCTGCGGATCGCGGGCCGGGACGAGCTGCCACGACTGCTCGCGGACCCGGAGGCGCTCGGCTCGTTCGAGGAGGGCAAGCTCTTCGGCCCCCAGTGGCTGCGCTCGCTGGGCGCGATCCCCAACGAGTACCTGCACTACTACTACTTCAACCGCGAGGCGGTGACCGCCTACCAGCACGCCGAGAAGACCCGCGGCACCTACCTGCGCGACCAACAGGCGGGTTTCTACAGCGAGATGGCCCGCCCCGGCACACCCGCTCTCGACACCTGGCACCGGACGCTCGCCGACCGCGAGGCGACCTACATGGCGGCCAACCGGGAGGCGTCCGGGGTCGGGGAGCGGGACGAGGAGGATCTGGAGTCGGGCGGGTACGAGAAGGTCGCCCTGGCCCTGATGCGGGCCATCGCCCGCAATGAGCGCGCCACTCTCATCCTCAACGTCCGCAATGGGACGACGCTTTCGGTCCTCGACGCGGAGGCGGTCATCGAGGTGCCGTGCTTCGTGGACGCGGGCGGCGCCCACCCCGTCTCGGTCGCCCCGCTCCCCTACCACGCGGTGGGCCTGGTGACCTCGGTCAAGGCGGTCGAGCGTGAGGTCCTCGCGGCGGCCGAGAGCGGATCGCGGGCGACGGCGGTGAAGGCGTTCGCGCTGCATCCGCTCGTCGACTCGGTGTCGGTGGCCCGCCGCCTCCTCGACGGATACCTCGGCGAACACCCCCAACTGGCCTATCTGAGCAGGCCCTAGAGCCGGGCCGTGGAGTCCGGGCCGTGGAGCGAACGCCGGGCGGGCGTAACGCCGGCGTCAGGGCTTGCGGGCCACTCCGGCCCAGCCCGGGATCGGCTCGTCGCCGGCGACCGGTACGGGCTCGCCGAGCTCAGGATGCCACTCGGCCGTCAGGGAGACTCCCGGCTCGGCGAGCTCCAGGCCGTCGAAGAAACGGGCGAGCTCGTCACGGGACCGGGGCCGCAGGGTGAGCCCGCGCGCCCGGTACATCGCGGCGGCCTTCTCCGCGTTCTCAGGGTCGAAGTCACCTGTGACATGGGACAGTACGAGGTAACTCCCCGAAGGAAGCTGCTCCACCAGCCGGCCGACCAGTTCGTACGCGCCGTCCTCGTCGCTCACGAAGTGCAGCAGGGCGAGCATGGACAGGGCGATCGGCTTACTGAAGTCAAGGACCTTTCCGGCCCTCTCCAGGATCGCCTCGGGGTCCCGGGCGTCCGCCTGGATGTACTCGGTGGCACCCTCGGGCGTGGACCGCAGCAGCGCGGCGGCGTGTGCCAGCACGATCGGGTCGTTGTCGCAGTAGACGATCCGCGACTCGGGTGCGACCTGCTGGGCTATCTGGTGAAGGTTCGGCTCGGTCGGGATGCCCGTGCCGATGTCGAGGTACTGGCGCACGCCGTTGGCGCCGAGCCAGCGAATGGCCCGGTGCATGAACGCCCGGTTGACCCGCGCCATGTCGCGGCCCCGGGCGTCCAGGGTCAGCAGCTGACGGGCCATCTCCTCGTCGACCGGGTAGTTGTCCTTGCCGCCGAGGAACCAGTCGTACATCCGCGCCGGGTGCGGCTTGCTGGTGTCGATCCGTACGGCTGGGTCCTGCCCGGTCATCTCACACTCCAGGGTCTGCGGAAGGGACTGCTGTTACATGTAGATGCGTACGTGACGGCGGGTACCCAGGGGAAGGGTCAGGTGAGCAGGAAGTCCGCCTGTCCGGATTTGGCCCCCTGGATGAACGCCGCGATCTCGCCGTGCGTGTAGATCAGCGCGGGGCCGTCGGGGTCGGCCGACTGCCGCACGGCGACTCTGCCGTCGGCCAGCTTCATGGCCTCGACGCAGGTGCCGCCGTTGCCGCCGCTCCACGGCTTGTGCCAGCCCTCGGCACCGAGCTCCGCGGCCGGCATGCCGTTGTATATGCGATCCATTCACAGCTCCTCGCGGAGACCCCTGAGGATCTCCTTCGTGCGTTGTGCAGTCGCGGCCTGGGCCGCCATCCGGTCCATCACCTCGAGGTGGGAGGCGACCTCGGGGCGCGCGTCGAGGTAGACGGCGCCGGTGAGGTATTCGCTGTAGACCATGTCCGGGAGTTCGGGCATGGCGAAGCGGAAGAGAACGAACGGTCCGTAGGTGCCGGGATGGTGTCCCGTGGCGAACTCCGCGATCTGCAGCGTGACATGGGGCAGCTCGGCCGCCTCGATCAGGCGGTCGAGCTGTCCGCGCATGACGTCGGGGCCGCGGCCGACCGGGCGGCGCAGCACCGTCTCGTCCATGATGACCCAGAGCTTGGGCGCGTCGTCCCTGGTCAGCAGGGACTGCCGTTCCATGCGCAGCGCGACGTGCCGCTCGACGTCCTCGGCCCGGCTGTCGCCGACGGCACCGCTGCGCAGGATGGCGCGCGCGTAGTCCTCGGTCTGCAGGAGACCGGGAACGAAGTGCGGTTCGTACGCCCGGATGAGGCTCGCGGCCCCCTCCAGGCTGACGTACATGGAGAACCAGCCCGGCAGGACGTCGTGAAAGCGCTGCCACCAGCCGGGCCGGTTGGCGTCCTCCGCGAGGGCGACGAAGCCGTCGGCCTCCTCCTCCGCGACGCCGTACGCCTTGAGGAGGAGCTGGACGTAGGGAATCTTCAGCGCGACTTCCGCGGTCTCCATGCGGCGGATGGTGGCCGGGGCCACCCGGAGGACCTTCGCGGCCTCTTCCCGCCTCAGGCCGGCCCGTTCCCGCAGGTCCTGCAAACGTTTGCCTAGGACGACCTGTCCCACGGTGGGGGCGGACCGCGGCTCACTCACTCCAGACCTCCCCGACGCCCTGTTCTTGTTGTCCTCGACGGAGTCTGCCATGCGCGGGCCACTGAGGACACCGCACTCTGCAATTTTCACAGTGCCACTTGCCAAGTGTCCGTGACGGGAGGAAAGTGTTCCGGTGAACCAGTACACGCGGCTGCCGCGCACTGTCACACGAGAGGCGACGCGACGTACGGCACTGCTTCCCCACTGTTAGGAATCGGTCGTGGCTTCTGGTAATGCCCTCACACCCTGGCTCATGGACGCTCGGGCGCAGGACGGCGACGACCGGGCCACCGACCGGAATACCGACACGCGGGACTTCGCCGGGCGCATCGAGCACCACCGCCGCCGGCACTTCGCCTTCGATCTGCCCGCCCGCGCCGACGCGGTCGCCCGGGCCCGGCACCTCGCCCATGAGCGGGTCACCCTCTGGGGAGTTGTCGAGGACGTCCGCGACACCGTCACCCTGGTCGTCTCCGAACTCTTCACCAACGCCGTGATGCACACCGCCAGTCGGCGCGTCGTCTGCGAACTCCTTTCCGGAGCCGAGCAGTTGCGTATAGCGGTACGGGACGAGGGCGGCCCGGCCGGTCCGCATCTGCGCCTCGGCGGCGAGGAGGAGCGGGGCCGCGGGCTGCTGCTCGTGGACGCGCTGTGCAGCGCCTGGGGAGCGCACCACACCGGCCACGGGGCGGGCCGCACCGTATGGGCCGAGCTGGCCCACGGGCTGGAGGAGCCGTGCTGAGGTCCATGGCGACCCTGCTGTCGCCCCGGGCCCGGCGCATGCACGAGACTCCCGACCGACCGTCCGGACGGGCCCTCGATCACGCCTCCGACCTGGGCGAAGTCCGCCTTGCGCTGCCCTCTGGCCTGAGGGCCTCGCTCGGGGCCGACGCGGTCGGCGTGCCCGCGCGGCACGGTTTCCGGGTGCTCTCCCGGCTGCCCGCCAACGGCTGCGTCTACGCGGACAGCGACTGGTGGTGGTGGATCGTCCCGGCGGGCTCCGACGCGGACCTGATCTGGCCACTGCCCGCCTGCTACGCCCCCGGCGCGTACGTCCCGGACCGCCGCCCCCGCCTGATCCACCGGCCCGACGGCACCTCGCCGTACACCCCGCCGATCCCGCTCTATCTCCTGACCTGCCAGCTCACCGGCATCGCCCCGGCCTGGACCGTGCCCCCGGTACGCAGCTCACTCTGAGCCCCGCCGCGCGAACCCGACGCCTCCTCGACCCTCTCCCCCGTCCTCGCTCGGGACAGCGAGTGACCGGGCGTCGCTAGTGTGACGGCACACGGCTCCGCGCGAGCCGAGCCGGGCAAGGGAGGGGGACGACAGCCATGGGCAGCCTGCTCGCGGTGAGTGACCTGCACATCGGACACCCGGACAACCGGCGGATCGTCGAGTCCATGAGGCCCACCGACGACACCGACTGGCTGCTGGTCGCCGGCGATGTCGGTGAGCTCATGGAGGACATCGAATGGGCTCTGCGCACACTCGCCTCCCGGTTCGCCACGGTGGTCTGGGCGCCCGGCAACCATGAGCTGTGGACGCACCCGAGCGACCCGGTGACCCTGCGCGGCGAGGAGCGCTACCGCCACCTGGTGGAGCTGTGCCGTGGTCTCGGGGTGGTCACACCGGAGGACCCCTACCCGGTGTGGGAGCGCCCGGACGGCCCGCCGGTCACGGTGGCTCCGCTGTTCCTCCTCTACGACTACTCCTTCCGCCCGGACGGTACGGCGACGAAGGAGGAGGCGCTGGCCCTGGCGCACACCAACGGCATCGTCTGCACCGACGAGTACCTGCTCCACCCGGACCCGCTGCCGACCCGCGACGACTGGTGCCGCGCCAGGGTGGCCTCGACCGAACAGCGTCTCGTCGCCCTGGAGTTGGGGCCCGAGGAGCGTCTGGTCCTGGTCAACCACTATCCGCTGGTGCGGGAGCCGACGCGCGTCCTGCGTCATCCCGAGTTCGCACAGTGGTGCGGCACCGAGCTGACGGCGGACTGGCACCGCCGGTTCCCCGTCGAGGTGATGGTGTACGGGCACCTGCACATCCCCCGTACGACATGGCACGACGGGGTGCGCTTCGAGGAGGTGTCGGTCGGCTATCCACGCGAGTGGCGGGCGCGGCCGTCCCCCGGGCCATGGCCGAGGGCGGTACTGCCGGCCGTCCGCCGGTGACCCGCTGCCTGCGGTCCGGCGGGGCCACCGCGCCGGCCGCGGCCGGCGCCGGGTCCGCCGCTGCGGCCGACTCTCCCCTTGCCCGGTTACGCTGACACCGATGTTCACCCCACAGGGCCCCACCGTCCGCGAGCTCGCCGTCCAGGCGCTGTCGTCGATCGAGCGCGGTTACGACCTGCTCGCCCCGAAGTTCGACGAGACTCCGTTCCGCACGCCGGACCGTGTCCTGGACGCGGTGGAGAACGGGCTTCGCCCGCTCGGCCCGTTCGGCAGCGGACTCGACGTCTGCTGCGGCACCGGTGCCGGCGTCGGGATGCTGCGACGGGTGTGCGACGGGCGAATCACGGGCGTCGACTTCAGCGCGGGCATGCTGGCTCGCGCCCGCACCGCGGTCCCCGAGGCCACCTGGGTCCAGGCGGACGCACGGGCGCTGCCCTTCGGTCCGGTCTTCGATCTGGCCGTGAGCTTCGGCGCGTTCGGCCATTTCCTGCCCGAGGAGCAGCCCGGCCTGTTCGCCCAGGTGTACGCGGCGCTGCGCCCCGGCGGTGTGTTCGCCTTCCCGCTGCCCGCGCCCCCGCCGGTCGGCTCGCTGCCGTACTGGGAACTCCTCGGCTTCGACGTGGCGATGCGGGTGCGCAACGCGCTGTGGCGGCCGCGTTTCGTCATGTACTACCGCACGTTCCGCCTCTCGAAGGTGCGCGCGGGGCTCACCGGGGCGGGTTTCGACGTGCGCCTGCTGCCCCTGCCCGACCTCGGCACGCGGCCGGACGGCAGCCCGCGCTGCCGTCTGGTCGTGGCCCGCAAGAGCGCCTGAGCCGGGCTCGGGGCGGGGCAGGAGCAGGAGCGGCGGCGTCTCAGCCGCCGAACGGTGTCGCCGGGAGTCCTTGGCCGATGCCCGGAAGCACCAGCCGGCATGGCGAACACGGGGTATTCACAGGCTTGTTCGCCGTGCGATGGACGTACGCGAACGATCCAGCGGGCGGAAGCCCTGGACGCCCCTGCGGGCGTAGGGTCCCGCGTGATCGAACAAGACTTCCTCCACACCACCCGGGCCTCGCGCTCGCCCCCGGTGGCCACGATCGGCACCGACCACCAGCGGGTGATCAAGGGACTGGCACTGCCGGCGGCAGTCGGCTTCGACCTCTGGAACACGCGCAAGGTCGGTACGTAGAGGAGAGCGCCGGGGGCGGAACCCGGCCGGTGAGAGGCCGGCGCGGGCCAAGGCGCCCGTGCGGGGAGCAGGTGGCCCCTTCCCGGGCGCCTGCTCCCGTGATGCGGTGGCGCGCGGCGACGGCATAGGCTCGGCGCCGACATGAACAGCAACCTCACCCCGCTCGGGCCCAAGGCCGACCGGGACTCCGTCAGACGCCACAACCTGAGCCTGGTCCTGCGCGCCGTGCACGACGAGGGCGAGGCGACACGCGCGGGCGTCGCCGGGCGGGTCGGTCTGACCCGGGCGGCCGTGTCGTCGCTGGTCGAGCAGTTGCTGGAGAGCGGTTTCCTCACCGAGTCCGGAAAGACGTTCAGCGGCCAGGCGGGCCGCCCCGGCACCGTGCTCAAGGTCGCCCGCACCGGCCCCGCGGGCATCGGCGTCGAGATCAACATCGACTATGTGACCGTATGCGTCGTCGATCTGGCCGGCACCGACCGGGTGCGGCTGACCGAGCACCGCGACAACCGGGGCACCCCGGCGGCCGAGGTACTCGGCCGTGCCGCGCGCATCGCCGCCCGGGCCGCCGCCTCGGCAGCCGAGCAGGAGCTGCGGCCCGTGGGTGTGGAACTGGCCCTTCCGGGGCTCGTCTCGGCGGGCGTCGTCCGGCAGGCGCCCAATCTGGGCTGGAGCCGGGTCCCGGCGGAGGGCGACTTCGGCCAGGCCTTCGCGGCGCTCCGCCCCGGCCACCGGCCGCTGCCGGTGAGCGCGGGAAACGAGGCCAACCTCGCCGCGCTGGCCGAACTCTGGTTCGGCGGCCTCGACGGCGTCCGCAGCTTCCTCTATCTGACCGGCGAGATCGGCGTCGGCGGCGCGATCGTCCTGGACGGTGAACTGCTGCGCGGCGCCCACGGCTTCGCGGGCGAGATAGGCCACACGGTCGTGGACCCCGAGGGCCCCGCCTGCCGCTGCGGGTCGCGGGGCTGCCTGGAGCAGTACGCGGGCCAGACGGCGCTGCTGCGGTCCGCCGGCCTCGACGAGAACGCGGGCGTCCCCGGTGTCGCCGCCCTGCGCCACCGGGCCGAGGACGGTGATCCGCGCGCGCTGTCCGCGCTGGAGCAGGCGGGGACGGTACTGGGCCGGGTCCTGTCCGGAGCCGTGAACCTGCTCGACCCGGACGCGGTCGTCCTCGGCGGCGTCTACCGCACCTTGACCCCCTGGCTCGCGGCCGGTGCCGGCCGCGAGCTGTCCGACCGGGTCGTGTCGGGTCTGTGGGCCCCGCCCTCCGACCGTCTCCGCGCCTCCTCCCGGACGGCGGACGCGGCCCGGGGCGCGGCGGCGCTGGTGGTCCGGGACGTCCTGGCGGACCCGGTGGGCTTCACGGAGCCGGCGGGAGCCTGATCGGGGCCACGAGGCCTACGCCACGCCAAGCAGGTGATCCATTGCCAGCTGGTCGAGGTGCTCGAACGCCATGCCCCGCTCCGCCGCCGCGTCGGCGTCGAAGTCCTCGTACACCGTACGGTCGGCGAGGAGCGCCGCGAGACCGTCCTGGGCGGTCGTACGGGCCAGTTCGTCGAGGCGGGCCGCGCGCAGTGCCTCATGGACGCGCGGGTCGGCGCGGAAGGCGGCCGCCCGGTCCCGCAGGATCAGGTAGTTGCGCATGCAGCCGGCGGCCGAGGCCCACACTCCCCCGGAGTCCTCGGTCCGCGGCGGCTTGAAGTCGAAGTGCCGGGGCCCTTCGTATCCGGCGGTCTCCAGCAGGTCGACCAGCCAGAACGCGGAGCGCAGATCCCCGGCGCCGAACCGCAGGTCCTGGTCGTACTTGATGCCGCTCTGGCCGTTCAGGTCGATGTGGAAGAGCTTGCCCGCCCACAGGGCCTGGGCGACCGAGTGCGTGACGTTCAGCCCCGCCATCTGTTCGTGGCCGACCTCCGGGTTCACTCCGAACAGCTCGGGCCGCTCCAGCCGTTCGATGAAGGCGAGGGCGTGGCCGACCGTGGGCAGCAGGATGTCGCCGCGCGGCTCGTTGGGCTTGGGCTCGATGGCGAAGCGCAGCTCGTAGCCCTGCTCGGTGACGTACTGGCCCAGCAGGTCGAAGGCCTCCTTCATCCGGTCGAGCGCGGTCCGTACGTCCTTGGCGGCGCCGGACTCGGCTCCTTCCCGGCCGCCCCAGGCGACGTAGGTACGGGCGCCCAGTTCGGCGGCGAGGTCGATGGTGCGCAGTGTCTTGCGCAGCGCGTAGCGGCGGACGTCCCGGTCGTTGGCGGTGAAGCCGCCGTCCTTGAAGACGGGGTGGGTGAAGAGGTTGGTGGTGGCCATCGGGACGATCAGGCCGGTGGCGTCCAGGGCCTGCCGGAACCGCTTGACGTGTGACGCGCGCTCGCTGTCCGTCGCGCCGAAAGGGATGAGGTCGTCGTCGTGGAAGGTCACACCGTACGCGCCGAGCTCGGCGAGCCGCTCGATGGACTCGACGGGGTCGCGCGGGGACCTTGTGGCGTCGCCGAAGGGGTCGCGGCCCTGCCAGCCGACGGTCCAGAGGCCGAAGCTGAAGCGGTCGGCCGGGGTGGGGGTGAAGCGCTGGGTCATCGGGACCTCCATTTGTTTTGCCTGTTAACTAATCATGCGGGCTCCGGACACACAAGAGAAACAGCCCGGACCTACCCCACCCCCTTTTGATCCCGTAATTTGTTCGAAGCACGTTCAAAATGCAGCGGAGGAAGAGGGTCGTCATGCCGTCGAACGCGGTCGTCATCGGCGTGGACAGCTCCACCCAGTCCACGAAGGCCGTCGTCACCGATGTCACGACCGGCCGCACCCTGGCCGTGGGCCGCTCCCCGCACCGGGTCACCGGCGACGCGGGCGCGCGTGAGAGCGACCCGGAGGAGTGGTGGAGTGCGCTCTGTGACGCCGTCGCCACCGGCCTGAAGGAGGCCGGGCTCCCCGGCGCCGCCGTCATCGGCATCGCGGTCGCCGGCCAGCAGCACGGACTGGTCGTCCTCGACCGGTCCGGGCGGCCGCTGCGCCCCGCGCTCCTGTGGAACGACACCCGCGCGGCCCCGCAGGCCGCCGCCCTCACCGGCGCTCTCGGCGGCCCCGCCGCCTGGGCCACCCGCACCGGCTCGGTACCGGTCGCGGCGCTGACCGCCGCCAAGTGGCGCTGGCTGTACGAGAACGAACCCGCCACCGCCGAGGCTGCGGCCGCCGTCCGGCTCCCCCACGATTTCCTCACCGAGCGCCTCACCGGCACGGCCGCAACCGATCCGGGTGACGCGTCGGGCACCGGCTGGTACGCGACCGCGACCGGGACCTACGACCCGCAGATCCTCCAACTTCTCGGCCTGGACGGCGCGTTGCTCCCGCCGGTCGCGGCCACCGGCGGCGCCCGCGTCGGCCCCCTGCGCCGCAGCACCGCCGATGAGCTCGGCCTGCCCGAAGGCATCGCCGTCGCCGCGGGCACCGGCGACAACATGGCCGCCGCCGTCGGCCTGGGCCTGGGCGCGGCGGGTCTCCTCGACCACCCGGTCCTCAGCCTCGGCACCTCCGGCACGGTCTACGCCGCCACCCGCACCCGACCCGTCTCCCCCGCGCTGTCGGGCTTCGCCGCCGCCGACGGTACGTACCTCCCGCTGGCCTGCACCCTCAACTGCACGCTCGCCATCGACACGATGGCCGCCCTGCTGGGCCTGCACCGCGACGACACGGCCCCCGGCGGCGAGGCCGTCCTCCTCCCCTATCTCGACGGCGAGCGCACCCCCGACCTCCCCACCGCCTCCGGCCTCCTCACCGGCCTGCGCCACACCACCACCCCCCAGCAGCTCCTCGGCGCCGCCTACGAAGGCGCCACCGTCACCGTCCTGCGCGCGCTCGACGATCTCCTGCGCGCCTGCGGCCTGGACGACTCCACCGCCGCCACCCGCCCGCTGCGCCTCATCGGAGGCGGCGTACGCGGGCGCACCTGGGTGGAGACGGTCCGCCGGCTCTCCGGGCGTCACCTGATCCTGCCCACGGCCGACGAGCCGGTCGCCCTCGGCGCGGCCGCGCTCGCCGCCTCGGCCGCGACGGGCGAGGACCCGGTGGCCGTCGCGACCAGCTGGCGAACGGACGCGGGCGTCGGCAAGGACCGTGAACTCCCGCCGGTCGAGCGGGACATGGAGACATGGGGCCGGGTCACCTCGGTGCTCACCCGGGCCGCCCCCGCCCTCCTGGCCGCGCCGAACGGGTGATTCCACGACCGCACGGCTTCATGTCGGCCACGCCGGGCAAGCGTTCGTCCGAACGACTCCGTGCCGAACCAGCCGGTGCCGCACGACTCCGTGCGACCCGTACGGCTTCGCGCCCAGACCGAGGATTGGTGTGGTGAGGACCCGCATGACCGAGTACGAACGCTCACGCGCAATGCCCGCCCTGCCCGAGCACGTCTTCGACCAGGCCGCCAATGTCGACCAGATGGACCAGTGGCTGCCCCGGGAACTGCATGTGCGCGCCGAGGAACTCCCCGCCGTGACCGTCCACGAGGACCGTTCCTCCGAGGACACCTCCGCGCTGCTGCGCGCGCAGAAGGACCAGATGCGTCTGGAGTGGGGCACGAGGGACGACGGCAGTTACGCCGGCTGGCTCCAGGTGTCGGGCATGGACAGCGGGCCCGCCGAGGTGACCGTGCATCTCTCGTTCTTCGACGAGGCCCACGACCCGGGTGAGCGGGCGGTGAACGACGCGCTCGACCGCAGCCTCTCCCGCCTGGAGGATCTGGTACGGCTCCGCGTCGACGGCGCCGCCGGCTGAAGCCCGGCCTGGAGTCCGGTCCCGACGCCAGGTCCGGAGCCCGGTCCACCGGGCTCACGTCTCGACGCCGGGCCGGGGATCGCGCTCGCTCCCGCGCAGGCGCCGCGCGACGGCGACGATCCTCGGATGGGCCTCGCCGAGCTCCGCCGCCCGCCGGTCCAGCTCCTGAGTGAGGCGCTCGGTCCGCTTGTCGACGTCCAGCTCGTCCAGGATCCGGTCGATCTCGCTCAGCAGCGCGCCGTGCAGCTGCCACTGGCGAGGATGTTCCTGTACGTCCTCCAGAAGCAGGTCCGCCACCCGGTCACGGGTGGCATGGCCGGCCTCCAGCGCCTCGGTCAGCCGCGTTTCGGCCAGCTCCGCGCCGGTCGCGATCGGTGTGGTGATGAGTGTCGCGAAGCTCTCGATGGCCTCGGCCATGTGACCGAAGAGCTCCTTCAGCCCGGCCGCCACGTCCTCGGGGAACATCGTCTCCTCGGTACGCGCCTTCGCGAGGTCGGTGAGCGTACGCATCAGCACCCGTAGCACGACGGCGCAGATCTCCAGCGTGTCCAGGCCCGTCCGCAGCACCACCCGGTTGAGCAGGCCCTGCCGTACGCGCGGATTGAGCATCAGGCTCTCCTCCGCCTGCCGCAGTGAGGCGTCGACCTCCACGATGTCGTGGTCGAGCCGCCGGGCCTCGTGCAGCCGGGCCGCCGCGTGGGAGACCGGAATGTGCCCGCCGATCTCCTCCCCCATCGCGCGCAGCATCCGGCCCATGTCGCGTGACAGGGCGCCGATGGAGGCTCCCGCCGACTGCACCCACACGGGCGGCGCGAACAGCAGGTTGAACAGCAGGCCGACTCCGGCGCCGATCAGGGTCTCGAGCACCCGGTGCCAGGCGATGGAGGCGGCCTGGGAGACACCGAGGACCAGCATGGCGCTGATCGCCACCTCCGGTACGAACTCGTCGACCCGCACCATGCGGCCGATGATCAGCGAGGTGAAGATCGTCAGCCCCAGGCTCCACCAGTTCAGACCGACCAGGGCACTGAAGCCGATGGCGATGAGGACCCCGACGATCACCGAGTTCACCCGCCGGACGCCGGTGGTGAGGGTGGCGTACAGCGTCACCTGGACGACGAGCAGCGCGGTGAGGGGAGCCGTCAGCGGTGGGGGTTCGGCGGGCAGGACGAGCAGGGCGACGACATAGGAGATGACGGCGGCGGCCGTGGAGCGCAGGGTCTGCGCCCCCACGGGCTCGGTGGTCCGCCTCACCAGCTTGATCACGGGTGCTGATACTTCCGGCATCCCATTCCCCTGCCCGATCTTGGGCCTTACCCACGTGCGTGATCGCGGAACCACCGGACGGGCCCACACGTGCGGCGTGCCGAGGGTCCGGGCCAGCTTGCCGTACGCCCGGCCGTTGAACGCGCGACACGTCCGGCGCCGCGCCGGCAGTCCACGTGTGCGGTGCGGCACGAGACGCCGCTGAACACCTCGTGAGGCGCGGGCTGTTCCTGGACAGCCTGGGGGTCTCCCTCTCCTGAGCACCGGTGAGGCCGTCCGGAATTCGCCGCCCGGACGGCCTCACCGGCCGCACCCGCCGCTCAGCCGCGCAGGCCGGCCCGTGGGTCAGCCGGTCCGGTCGTCGGCCCAGGTCGCCCGGGCCGGCACCTTCCCGGCGGGCGGGTAGTCGTTGGGCGAGTTGTCCAGGACATCCGTCCCGTCCATCGTCAGAGCGGTGGTCTCGGCTTCGTTGAAGACGCCGCCGCCTTCGGCGGTGCCGTGGGGCGCCATCGCCACATTGCTGGTGACCGAACTGTCGTGGATCGTGGTGGTGCTGCCCGCGCCGTTGAACATCCCGGCGCCGACGGAGACACCGTCCTTGGCGTTGATCGTGTTGTCCCGCAGTGCGCTGGTGTCCAGCGAAAGCTTTCCGCCGCGCGCGTTGCGGATCCCGCCGCCCAGGACCGATCCGCCGGGCGCGCTCGCCTCGTTGGCGCGGATGGCGCTCGCGTGCACCTTCAGTCCTCCCCGGTTGAGAATGCCGGCGCCGCCCGCCTCGCCCCCCGCCGAGCTGACCGTGTTCTCGCGCACGTCGAGGCGGGAGATGGTGAGGGTGCCCGTATTGGCCATGCCGCCCCCACGAGCGAAGCCCTTGGCCGTGTTCCTCGCCGTGTTGCCGACGATCGACGAAGTGGACACGTCGGCCTTGCCGAAGTTGTCGAAGCCGCCCCCGACCGCCTGCCTGCCGCCCGTGGTGGTGGTGTTGCCCATGATCACGCTGCTGCTCAGCGTGAGCGTGCCGGTGTTGTTCACACCGCCGGAGCCGGACTGTCCTTCACCGGTGTTGGTGGAGCTGTTGCCGTCGAACCGCGTACTGGTGACGGTCGCGGTCCCTTCGTTGTGCAGGCCCGCGCCCGCCACGGCGCCCTGTTCAGGGGTGCTGCCCACCGCGCTGTTGCCCGTCACCCGGCTCGCGCTCAGGGTGAGGACGCCCCTGTTGTAGATGCCTCCACCGCAGACCCGGGCGCGCATGGCCGGACAGTCGGCCGAGTCGGTGGTCCTTCCGCCGGCGATCGTGACGGCTTCCAGGGTGAGGTTGCCCTCGGCTCCCACGGAGATGACGCGGAAGTCCGGCGTCCCCTCCTGGACGGAGCGCCTGATGGTGCTCCCGTTGCCACGCACGGTGATCTCGCTGGTGATCACCGGCAGACCGTTGCCGCCGTTGTCGGGCGTGGTCAGCGTGTACGTGCACCCCCCGGCCAGCTCGAGCGTCTCGGCGTCGGCCGTGCTGTTGGCGGCCTTGATCGCGTCCACCAGCTCCGCGGCCGAGCAGCCCACCGGGACGGCGGCGGCGTACGCGAGCGGCGCGGGGAGCCCCACGGCTCCCGCGACGGCCATTCCGGTGGCGGCGGACAGAAGGACCGGGCGTTTCATCCCAGGGGTGCGCCAGAACATCAGGGGGCTCCTCATCGGCAGTGGCGCGGTCCGTACCGGCCCGGCCTGCGACATGACATGTGGCATCAGCCGACCACGGTCCGCGACCACCGACCCCTCGGCGGACCCGTTCGGGGGAGCACGTACGCCCGCCCGGGGTCTCCCGGCCCCCGAAATGCAAAAAACCCCAGATCAACTGGGGTTTTGCTGGTGTCCGAGGGGGGACTTGAACCCCCACGCCCGATAAAGGGCACTAGCACCTCAAGCTAGCGCGTCTGCCATTCCGCCACCCGGACAAGGTGTCTGCCGCTCGCGTGTGTTCCCCGCGGCGACATGGACAACTCTACCAGGGGTTCGACCTGTCCCTCACCCACATATCCGGTGGTCAGTGGGGTGTGGCCGCCTCGTGATCCCTGATGGCCCGGCCTCCCGCCACTGCCGGACCACCAGGGGATCGGCCGGGGGTCAGGGCATGAGGTGGTAGTCGGGGAAGTTGCCGGGTGCCCGCTCCCCCTCGGGGCCTTCGGTGACCGCCTTCACCAGCAGTTCGCCGCCGACGAACGCGCCGCGCCAGGAGCCGCCGAAGCCCCCGAAGAGTTCGTCGCGGTCGCCGCGGGAGCGGGGCTTTCCGTGACCGACCTTGAAGGCGCGGATCTGGGGCGCGAGGCGCTCGTAGGTGGCGTCGTCGTCGGTGGCGAGGGTGGCCACCAGGGCGCCGTTGGACGCGTTCATCGCGGCCAGGAGCTCGGCCTCCGTGTCGACCAGGACGATCGTGTCGACCGGGCCGAAGGGTTCCGCGTGGTGGAGCGGCGAGGAGGGCGGCGGGCCGAGGAGGGTGACGGGCGGCAGGTAGGCGGAGGTGTCCTGGCCGGGGAGGAAGTGGCCGTCGGCGAGGGAGCCCCGGTGCAGGGGGACGGCGCCGCGGTCGATGGCCTCCGCCACCTGGTCGCCCAGCTCCTTGGCCTTGGCCGCGTTGATGAGCGGGCCGAAGTCGAGCTCCGGGAGGGCGTCGGCCGGGTGCTCGACGGCGAGGGGGTGGCCCAGGCGGATCGAGCGTACGGCGGGGAGATAGGCGGCGAGGAAGTCGGCGAACAGCTCTCGCTGGACGACGAAGCGCGGATAGGCCGTGCACCGCTGCTTGCCGTAGTCGAACAGCTTGGGGACGACGGAGGTCAGCGAGGACCAGTCGCTGTAGTTCCAGATGCCCCAGGTGTTGAGGCCCTCCTGTTCGAGGATGTGGCGTTTGCCGAGGTCGGCGACGGCGGTGGCGATCCGGGCGCCGGTGTCGCGGCCGCCGACGAAGGAGACGCAGCCGATCTCCGGTGAGCGGACGAGGGCTTCGGACAGCTCGCCGCCGCTGCCGCTGACGAGGGTGACCGGGATTCCCTCGCGGGCGGCGAGGGCCGAGGCCAGGGTGAGACAGGCGAGGCCGCCGTCGGTGGGGGTCTTGGCGATGACCGCGTTCCCGGCCAGCGCCTGGACGAGCATGGCGTGGACGAGGACGGACATCGGGTAGTTCCAGCTGGCGATGTTGGAGACCGGGCCCGGGAGGGGCGTGCGGCCTTGGAGCATCGGGCCGATGCCGTCGACGTACCAGCGGACGCCGTCGATGGCACGGTCCACATCGGCCTGGGCCAGCCGCCAGGGCTTGCCGATCTCCCAGACGAGCAGGAGGGCGAGCAGCTCGCGGTGTTCGGTGAGGGCGTCGAGGGTGGCAGTGACGCGGGCGCGCCGCTCGGGCAGCGGGATGTGCCGCCAGGCGCGGTGCTGCTCGAGGGAGGCGCGTACCGCCTGCTGGGCGGTGGGCGCGTCGAGGCGCGGCGGGCCGCGATGGGGCTGCCGTCGACGGGGCTGGTGGCGGGGAGGGTACGTCCGTCGGGGCGCCAGCCGGCGGCCCAGAGGTTGAGGACGCGGTCGTCCCGGAAGGCTTCGGGGGCGACGGTGAGGCAGCGCTGCCAGGCGTCCGACCAGGCGGTCCCGGGCTTGAGGACGAGGCCGGGAGGCGTGGCGGGGGGTGGGGTGAGGTTGGGTGCCATGAGGGGTCTCCGCTCTCGGTGCACAGACGGGGCGGGGGTGATGGCTGGCTTCTCGTACGGGGACAGTAGTGAGCCGGGGTAGCTCGGCGGCACCGACACGGTGGGAAGTGTGGGTGACGTCACGCGCCGAGGGCGAGTTGGTCGAGGACGAGCCGGGCGGTCTCGGTGGGGGTGGGGCCGACGGGTACTCCGGCGGCTTCCAGCGCCTTCCTCTTGGCTTCGGCGGTGCCGGAGGACCCGGAGGACCCGGAGACGATCGCGCCCGCGTGGCCCATCGTCCTGCCCTCGGGAGCGGTGAAGCCGGCGATGTGACCGACGACGGGTTTGGTGATGTGGGCGGCGACATGGCCGCGGCGCGTTCTTCGGCGTCTCCGCCGATCTCGCCGATGAGGTCGGCCGTGTTGGCGGTGTTCCTCCGGGCTCCGGGACGGCCGCGTGGCCGGCATGTCGTACCCGATCCGCGGCCGATCAGCGGGGAGGTGATCCAGCTACCGGGCTTCCCCGGGGGCGGGGGGGGGGGGGGGGGGGGGGGGGGGGGGGGCAACCCCTCCCCCCCCCCCCTCTCCCCCCCCCCCCCCCCCCCCCCCCCACCCCCCCCCCCCCCCCCGCGCCGTCACTTGCGCGCTCAGCAGTCCTTCTCGCGCAGCGAGTGGAGGTGGGCGCTGGACTTGCGGGCGAACGCGAACGACTCGACGGGGTTGTCGTGTTCGGCCTGCCAGTGGTGGTCGCGGCGGCCACCGTGGGTCCTGTTCACCGCCGAGATGAATCGCTGATAGTCGATGTCTCCGTCTCCCACGTCCGACATGCGGTAGCCGTCGCGGACGGACTCGTCGCGGTCACCGTCCTTGACGTGGAACAACGGATAGCGGTGCGGCTGCCTGAGGACGTAGTCCAGAGGGTCGAACGGGGCCGGGGTCCCGTCGGCCCGCTTGCCGAACCGGAACTGGGCCACATACGCCCAGTAGATGTCCATCTCCAGATGCACCAGCTCCGGATCGGTCTCGGCGAGCAGCACGTCGTAGAGGCGCACATCGGGCCGGTCCGTGGCGAAGGAGAACTCCTCGGCATGGTTGTGCTGGTAGAACTTCATGCCGCGCTTCTTCGCCTCGGCGCCGTAGTGGTTGAACTCCTCGGCGCAGCGCTTCCAGCCGTCGACCGTCGCGCCGTAGCGCCAGGGTCCGGACGCCGTGCCGATGTGCGGCAGGCCGAGCGCCTGGGCGTCGTCGAGGACCTTGTCGAGGTTCTGGGCGAAGGTGTAGGCGCCCGGGTCCGAGGAGTAGTAGCCGACATGGCTGCCTATGCCCCGCAGACCGTGGTCGCGGGTGAGTTTCCTGAGCTGCGCGAGCGTGATCGCACCGGCGGAGCCCTGGGTGTAGCCGGCGAACTCGACCTCGTCGTAGCCGTACCGCTGGAGCTCTTGGAAGACCTTGGCGAATCCGAGGGTGGAGACCTTGTCACGCAGTGAGTAGAGCTGGATGCCGAGGCGGCCGGGAGGCAGGACGGGACGGCCGCGGCCCGTGCCGTCGTCGGCGGCGGCGGGGGCCGTGGTGGTCTTCGTGGCGGCGGCCGCGCCGGGGGCGGCGACGCCGAGGAGGGCGGCGGCGGTGGTCCCTGCGGCGACGCCCAGCATGTTCCGTCTGCTGAGCCTGTGGACGAGTTCGGCGTCGGTGCGGTCAGGTGTGCGGCTCATTGTGGATAACTCCTCGTTGTCAGTGGCGTCTGCTTCACTTGGTCGCAGTTCAGTGAAGTCCGGCGAGTCGAAGCAGCAGGGACTTCACCTCGGTGGCCGCGAGGCGGCCGGACACGGCGCGGGGGGTGGAGCACAGAATGAGCGGACCTTCGGAGTCGCTCGTGGGGAGGCGGCCATGGCTGCCGCGAATAGGTGACGGATCGAGGGGCACGACCGCGAGCCGGTAGCGCATGCCGAGTTTCTTGCGGGCGATGGCCTTGGCCGCCTTGAGGCGTACATAGGGGTCGAGCGGGTCCATGAACAGCTCGACGGGGTCGTAGCCGGGTTTGCGGTGGATCTCGACGAGCTGCGCGAAATCGGGCGCTCGGGCGTCGTCGAGCCAGTAGTAGTACGTAAACCAGGCGTCCGGCTCGGCGACGGCGACGAGCTCGCCGGAGCGGGGGTGGTCGAGCCCGTGGGCCTTCTTGCCCTCGTCGTCGAGGAGCTGTTCGAGGCCGGGGAGGCCCTGGATTACCTCACGCACGGCCGCCATCTCCCCCGGGTCCTCCGGGCGGCGGACATACACATGGGCGAGCTGGTGGTCGGCGACCGCGAAGGCCCGGGAGGCCATCGGGTCCAGGTACTCCATGCCGTCCTGCGTGTGGACCTCCAGAAGGCCCGCGCGGCGCAGGGCGCGGTTGATGTCGACGGGCCGGTTCACCCGGGTGATGCCGTACTCGGACAGGGCGACGACGGTGCGGCCTTCGGCGCGGGCGTCGTCGAGGAGGGGAGCGACGGCCGCGTCGAGGTCGGCGGCGGCACGGTGGGAGCGCGGGGCGTCGGGGCCGAAGCGCTGCAGGTCGTAGTCGAGATGAGGGAGGTAGCAGAGGGCGAGATCGGGATGGCGGGTGCGCAGGATGTGACGGGTGGCGTCGACGATCCACTGGCTGGAGACGATGTCGGCGCCCGGGCCCCAGAAATGAAAGAGGGGGAATGTGCCGAATTTCTCGGTGAGTTCGTCGTGGAGGGCCGGGGGCCGCGTGTAGCAGTCGGGTTCCTTGCGGCCGTCGGCGTAATAGACGGGACGGGGGGTGACGGTGATGTCGGTGTCGGCGCCCATGGCGTACCACCAGCAGATATTGGCGACGGTGTAACCGGGATGGGCGCGGCGCGCCGCGTCCCAGAGCTTGTCGCCGGAGACGAGCCCGTTGTGCTGGCGCCACAGCAGGACGTCCCCGAGTTCGCGGAAGTACCAGCCGTTGCCCACGATGCCGTGTTCGGAGGGGAGGGTGCCCGTGAGGAAAGTGGACTGGGCGGCGCAGGTGACGGCGGGCAGGACGGTACCGAGCGGGGCCCGGGATCCATCCCTGGCGAGCGCCTTCAGCCGGGGCATGTGGTCGAGGAGCCGCGGGGTGAGACCGACGACGTCCAGGACCAGGAGGGGGGTGGGGCGCGCGTCGCTCATGGCAGTTCCTTGAGGCCGAGGTCGGACAGCAGGTCGCGGGCGAGGGCGAGTTCGGCGGCGATCTCCTCGGCGAGCCGGGCCCGGGTGCGGGGGCGCTGTTCGGGCGGGAGGGCCTGCCAGGTGTAGGTCTCGACCTCAAGGTGGCGGGTGCGCGGGTGCGGTTCGCCGACGAGCCGGGCCAGGGCGTCCTTCAGTACGGGAAGAGTGGAGGTGAGCGGCGGGGCGGGGGGTGCGTGCAGGGGGACGTGGAAGTGCGCCCGCCACGGAACGGTGTCGGGCAGGGCGTCGCCCGCGAGGGCCTCGGGCAGGTCGTCGGTACCGAGCAGGCCGGCGGCGGGCGGCTCCCCTGCTCGCGGCGGGCGGGGCAGGGCGCGGGTCTGGTGCAGGAAGCGGGGTTCGGCGAAGGCCGAGAGAGCTTCGCGCACCTCGGGCAGATGGGGGTGCTCGGCGTGCAGCGCGGCGGACAACTGGGCCTTGGGCAGTGGGATTCCGGCCGCGGTGAGGGCGTCCAGGGCGGACCCTGGTTCTTCGAAGGAGGTGGCGAGATGGCAGGTGTCGACGCAGACGCCGATGCGGGGACTTGAGAGGGCGGTGAGCGGCCCGATGGCATCGGCGGTGGTCTCGATCGTGCAGCCGGGCTCCGGCTCCAGGGCGATCCGGATGGACTTGCCGGTGAGTTCCTCGAGGGCGTCGAGCCGCTCGGCGAGGGTGCGGAGCGCGGTGTGGGCGCTCTTGGCCGCGGAGGTGTCGAAGGAGGTGCGCCAGGCGAGAGGGAGGGTGGAGAGGGAACCCTCGGTGACGTCGTCGGGAAGGAGGGCGGCGAGGAGGCGGGCAAGGTCGGTGGTGTGGGCGAGGCGCTCGGGACGGGTCCAGTCCGGCTGGTAGACGCGGTACTTGACCTCGTCGGCGCCGAAGCCCTCGTACGGGAAGCCGTTGAGGGTGACCACCTCCAGGCCGCGGCGGTCGAGTTCGGCGCGCAGTCCGCGCAGGGCGGCCGGGTCGTTGGTCAGGGTGTGCGCGGCGTCCTTGGCGAGCCAGAGGCCGATGCCGAGGCGGTCGCGCCCGAGGCGGCGGCGGACCGGTTCGCAGTGGTCGCGGAGCTGGGCGAGGACACCGTCGAGCGTCTCGGCCGGGTGGACGTTGGTGCAGTACGCAAGGTGGACGGTCGAGCCGTCGGGGTGGCGGAAGCGCATGGCCGGCCCGCCTCATTCCCCGCCGCGGAGGATGGAGTTGCCCTCGTGCAGGGCGGTCGGGGCGTCGGGCGCGGTACCGGGTGAGCCGGTGGGAGAAGGGAGATCGAGCTGGAGGCGGCCGCTGAGGCCGTAGAAGGCGACGGGGTTGCGCCACAGGACCTTGTCGACGTCGTCGTCGGAGAAGCCCGCGGCGAGCATGGCGTCGGCGACCTTGCGGGTCTTGAGGGGGTCGCTCCTCCCCCAGTCGGCCGCGGAGTTCACCAGCATCCGTTCGGTGCCGTGGCTCCTGAGGATGGCGACCATGCGGTTTTCGTCCATCTTGGTGTCGGGATAGATGGAGAAGCCGAGCCAGGCGCCGCTGTCGGCGGCCTCCTTGACGGTCGTCTCGTTGAGGTGGTCGAGGAGCACCCGTTCGGGGGCGAGGTCGGACTCGCGGACGACGTCGATGGTGCGCCGCAGCCCGGCGAGCTTGTCGCGGTGGGGAGTGTGCACGAGGGCGGGCAGGCCGTGGTCGGCGGCGAGCTGGAGCTGGGCGGCGAGGGCGGTGTCCTCGGCCGGGGTCATGGAGTCGTAGCCGATCTCGCCGACGGCGACGACGTTGTCCTTCACGAGATAGCGGGGCAGGGCGTCGAGGACGGGGGTGCAGCGGGGGTCGTTGGCCTCCTTGGGGTTGAGGGCGATGGTGCAGTGGTGGGCGATGCCGTACTGGGCGGCGCGGAAGGGTTCCCAGCCGAGGAGGGAGTCGAAGTAGTCGTAGAAGCCGGCCGCCGAGGTGCGGGGCTGGCCGAGCCAGAAGGAGGGTTCGACGAGGGCGCGGACACCGGCGTCGTACATCGCCTGGTAGTCGTCCGTGGTGCGGGAGGTCATGTGGATGTGCGGATCGAAGATGCGCATCAGGACTCCTCCGTGGGGGCGGTGAGGGCGAGGACGCGGTGGAGATCGGCGGGAACTGCCCGGCCGGCGGCGGTGCGTTCGGCGGCGTAGTCGCCGAGCATCCTGGCCAGTTCGGCATCGCGGTACGCGCGCTCGGCCAGGGCGGCCACGGCATCGACGGGGACGCCGGTGAAGAGGCACTTGAGGACGGCGTGCCGCCAGGCGTGCGGGTCGAGGTGGGAGGCGGCGTAGGGGCCGACGGCCGCGGCGAGCAGCCGGGTGTCGTTGGTGCGCAGGGCGTCCTCGACCAGGGGCAGTGCGTCGGGGCCCGTGACGAGGGAAGGGAGGGAGAGCAGGACGGCGCGGCGTTCGGCGGCGGAGCCCTGCCGGTAGAGGCGGGTGAGGATGTCCGTGTCGGCGTGGGCTCCGTGGAGGATCAGCGTACGGACGGCGTCGGCGTGTTCCTGGCCGCAGTGACGGCCTGCGGTGGCGAACCGGAGTTCCCACTCCGGGGCCTGGACCTTCGCCTCCGCGAGGGCCTGGTCGAGCCAGGCTCGGGCGGCGCCGCCGAGGGGCGGGGGCTGCGGGGGCCGGGTCAGCATGCGGGGGGTCCCTTCGGACGGAGGAAGTCGAGGGAGACGGCGGCCAGTTCGGGGCCGGCGTGGGAGTGACGGGGAAGTTCGACGACGGTCAGGCCCGGGTAGCCGGCGGCGGTCAGTTCGGCGAGGGCCTCCAGGACGGGCGGGAAGTCGATCTCCCCGTCACCGAAGGGGAGGTGCTCGTGGACACCTCGGCGCATGTCCTCGATCTGGATGTGCCGCACCCAGGGGGCGGCGTCCCGTATGCAGTCGGCGGGCGGGGCGGCCTCCAGGCACTGGCAGTGGCCGATGTCGAGGGTGAGGCCGAGCAGTCCGGGAGCGGGGTCGCCGAAGGTGCGGCGCAGGTGGTGGAAGTCGTCGAGGGTGGCGAGGAGGTGACCCGGTTCGGGTTCGATCGCGAGGGGGACGCCGGTGGCGGTCGCCGCGTCCAGCACGGGGGTCAGGGACTCCTCCAGCCGCTTCCAGGCGGTGTCGCGGGGCGTGCCGTGGGGCGTGACGCCGCTGAAGCAGTGGACGGCGTGCGCGCCCAGCTCGGCGGCGACCCGAACCGCCCGCACGAGGAGCCGGGTGCGGGCCGCGCGGCCGTCGGGGTCCGGGTCGAGCAGGGACGGGCCGTGTTTGCGGCGGGGGTCCAGCACATACCGGGCGCCGGTCTCGACGGTGACCCCCAGGCCCAGCTCGTCCAGACGCCGGGCGACCCGGGCAGTCCGGGCGGACAGTTCGGGGGCGAGCGGGTCGAGGTGCATGTGGTCGAGGGTGAGCCCGACGCCGTCGTAGCCGAGGTCGGCGAGGAGGGCGAGGGCGTCGTCGAGACGCAGATCGGTGAGCCCGTTGGTGCCATAGCCGAAGCGGATCGGAAGGGGGGCGGGGAGGGGGTGGGGGGCGGGGGAAGGGGAAGGGGCCGGGGTCATGTGGGGCTCACCTTTCGTGCGAGTGCCCTGGCGAGCGGGACGAGCCCCATGACGGCGAGCCCACAACCGAGCGCGCCGCGGCCGGCGGCGAGCGTGGCCTGGAGCGGGATCATGGCGCGGATTCCGCCACCGACGGCGCGCTGGGTGAGCGCGGGGGAAGGGTTGAGCGCGGCGTGCAGCAAGGGCTTGGCGGCGGTCGAGGCGTAGGTGGTGGCGAGGGCCGCGGTGAGCAGGCGGGCGGCAGACCGGCGTGGCGTGGCCTGCGGTGGTGTGGAATGCCGTGGTGGCGATGAGGGCACCGAAGCGGTCCAGGCCACCGCCGCGGCCGTCCCCAGGGCGGCGAGTGGCGCGAGGGTGGAGCCGCCCTGGGTCTCGTGGCGTGACACCGATGTCACCGCGTAGGTGTGGGCGCCCGTCAGGGCGGCCGGGAGGAGGGAGGAGCGCAGGCCCCCCGCGGGAGCGGGAGTGGTGGCGGTCGCGCCGAGGAGGAGGTCGAGCGCGCGGGCCGTGGCCATGGCCGCCGGGCCCGCCGGGGTGTGCTTGAGGTGGAGGTCGTACGCCCAGACGGTGGCCGCGAGCGTGGTGGCGACCGCCAGCGGGGCGCGGCCCGCCTTCGCTGCGAGGGCGAGGCCGGCCGCCGTCAGCGCGACCGATGCCGTGAGGGCGGCGCCGGGGGCGATGCGGCCGGAGGGGATCGGGCGGTGCGGCCGGTCGATGGCGTCCTCCTCGCGGTCCGCCCAGTCGTTGAGTGCCATGCCGGCCTCGTAGAGGCAGAGGGAGGAGCCGACGGCGAGGAAGGTGCCCCGTCCGGTGCGCGCGCCGACGGAGGCCGCCCCCGCCAGTGCGTCACCGGGAACGGTGAACAGGGCGGAAATGCGCAGAAGTTCCGCCCAGTCACGGGCCCTTGACCGAAGCCGGCCGAGCGGCGCGCTTTCGGCGGGGCCGGTGGGTGCAGCCGACAGCGCGCGCTGGTCGGGGCCGGTGGATCCGGCCGGCAGCGCGCGTTCGTCCGGGCCTGTGGATCCTGCCGGCAGCACCCCTTCGGCGAAGCCGAGGGGCCCGACGAGAGGCGCGCGCTCGGCGAGGCCGGTGGGTTCAGCTTGCACAGCACGTGCGTCGGGACCCACGGGTCCGGCAGACAGCCCGCGTTCGCCCGGGCCGGTGGGCCCGGCAAGCGGCCCGCGTTCGCCCGGGCCGGTGGGCACGCGGTCCCCCGGCCTCAACGCCCCTCCCCCAGCCGCGCCGCGAACTCGGCGAGCTGCCGGTACTGGTCCGCCAGCGCCGGTGAGCCTTCGCCGTCCGGGTCCTTGAAGTAGAAGCCGAGCTGCGGCAGCGGGCCGGACAGTCCCGCTTCGTGGGCCCGGGCCACCAGGCGCGCCAGGTCGAGAACGAGCGGGGCCGCCAGGGCCGAGTCGCAGCCCTGCCAGATCGTCTGGAGGATCATCCGCGAGCCGAGGAAGCCGTCGAAGGCGATGTGGTCCCAGGCCGTCTTCCAGTCGCCGAGCGCGGGGACGTCGTCGATGTGGACCTCGCCCTCGGGCGCGGTTCCGAGTGCGTCGGCGAGAACGCGTTCCTTCCCGGCGTTCTTGGCGGCCGCCGCGGCCGGATCGGCCAGCGCCGCTCCGTCCCCGCCGCCGAGGAGGTTGGTGCCCGACCAGGCCCGTACGGACAGTGCCCGCTGCACGAACATCGGGGCGAGGACGGAGCGGAGCAGTGTCTGGCCCGTCTTGCCGTCCCGGCCGGCGTGGGGAAGTCCGCTTGCCCGGGCGGCGTCGGAGAGGGACGGGTGGTGCATACCGGTGGAGGGGGTGAAGTTGACGTACGGGCAGCCGGCGCGGAGCGCTGCCGCCGCGTAGAGGGAGCTGGCGGGCAGTCGTGTGTCGTGCGGGCCCGGTGCCGGTTCGGTGGAGGCGACGTTCACCACGACGACGCGGGCGAGTGCGTGGCGTGCGGCGAAGGAGGTGATGTCGGCGGCGAACGCGGTGATCAGTTGCTGGTCGTCGCGGCCGTCGCCGGGCTGCGGGCCGCCGGTGGCGATCTCGGTGTTAACGGCGGCCAGTTCGTGGTGCACGGCTTTCGCCACGCCGTGCGGCAGGACGCCGCCGGCGGTGAGTTCCTCGGCCCTCTTCGGCAGCGGGCACGCCGCCGTGTCGTGTCCGCCGAAGACCAGGGACGAGAGTGGGGGCAGGTCCGCGGGGGCGAAGGGCGGTGTCTCGGTGACCATGCCGGTCGGCGGATGCAGCCCTGCGGTGACGGCCGCGCATCCCGCGACGGCCGTGGTGGCGACGGAGCCCCTCGCTCCGACGAACCAGACTCCGACTCGTGTTCCAGTGGTCACGACGCTGCCTCCTGTGTGCGGTGGAGACGGCGGGCGGGGGGTACGGCGCCTCCCCGCCCGCCGCCGGCTTTTTCCCGGCCCGGGCGCGCCCCTACGAGGGCAGCTCCCTGAGCTGGATGTTCCGGAAGGACACCTGGTCGTCGGCACCGTGGTTCTGGATGCCGATGTGACCGTCCTTCAGGCTGCGGGCCGGGTCGGTGTTGGTGAAGTCGTTGATCTTGACTCCGTTGAGGAAGACCTGGAGCCGTTCTCCCTGGACCCGGATCTCGTAGCTGTTCCACTGGCCGGGCGGCCTGAGTACCTGGTCGCGGGCCTTGATGTTGGCGGACTTGAAGCCGTAGACGGCTCCGGTCGTGCGGTCCGCCGCGTCGGTGGCGTCGATCTGGATCTCGAAGCCCTTGTTCACCGCCGACCAGGGGTCGTCGGATGCGGGGAAACCGACGAAGACACCGGAGTTGTCGTCACCGGCCATCTTCCAGTCGAGCTTCAGGGAGTACGAGGTCAGCTCCTTGGCCTGGTACCAGAGCATTCCCATACCGCCCTCGGAGCGCAGTTCGCCGTCGGCGACGTTGAATCCGCCGGGTCCGGCCTGCTTCCAGCCGTCGAGGGTGTGGCCGTTGAAGAGTGCGCGGTATCCGGTCTGCGGGGCGCAGTTCGCGGCCACCTGTCCGGTGGTGTAGCGCAGGCCGCCGAGCAGGTGCTGCCGGAAGGCGGGTTCGGCGTACGACTCCTTGGTGTGGCCGCCTCCGGTGTAGAAGGACCGGCCGCCCTGGTAACTCTGGCACCAGGCGATCGGGTGGTCGCCCTTCATCGTGCCGCCCTGATAGGTGGTTTCGTCGAGGGTGGCGAGGACGCGCGCCTTGTCGCGCGGATTGGTGCGGTAGTTGTACCACTCGTCGGTCCGCTCCCAGGCCTCGTCGAGGTGGGCGGTGGCGGGGTGGGCGTGGTCCTCGGCCCGGACCGTCGCCTGCTGGATCTGGGGGTGCGAGGAGAAGTACGCGCCGACGAGTCCGCCGTAGAACTCCCAGTCGTATTCGGTGTCGGCGGCGGCGTGTACGCCCATGTAGCCCCCGCCGGTGGCGACGTAGTTCTCGAAGGCGGCCTGCTGCTCGGCGTCGAGTACGTCGCCGGTCGTGGAGAGGAAGACGACGGTGTCGTACCGGGCGAGGTTGGCGGTGGTGAACTGGCGGGGTTCCTCGGTCGCGTCGACGGTGATGTCGCTGGAGGCGCCGAGTTCCTTGAGGGCGGTGATGCCGGCGGGGATGGAGTCGTGCCGGAAGCCGGCCGTCTTCGAGAAGACGAGGACGCGCTTGGCGGCGCGGTTCGCAGCGGTGCTGCTCAGCTCGAAGTCGTCGACGTCGTAGAGGGCGCCGGCGCCGCCCTTGAAGACCAGGAAGAGTTGGGTGGTCTTCCGGGGGACGGACCGGAGCGGTACGTCGATGTTCTGGAAGGTCTCCCAGCCTCCGGTGACCGGGACGGGTGCGGACCCGAGGAGGGTGCCGGTCGGCGATCCGGTCCGTACTTCCAGGAAGCCGCCCGCGCCGCCGGAGGAGATCCTGGCGGTGAGTTTGGTGGAGCCGGTGAGGTTGTACGGAGTGAAGGAGATCCAGTCGCCGTTGTCGATGTCGCCGACGGTCTTGCCGCCGTTGGCGGCGGTCTTGTCGTAGGTACGGATGCCGGACTGGGCGGAGAAGTGCTCGGCCTGCCGGTGGCGCGGCTGGAGCTGTGCCTGGTCGTGGCTGGTCAGCGCGGCCTGGCCGCCGCCTCCGCCGTCGGTGTACTCGGCGTCGAAGACTCCGAAGATGTTGGCGTTGGGGTCGTGGCCGCCGTCGGCCGAGGTTTTGATGGTGCCGGTGCAGCCGTTGGCGGAGGTGACCGGGTGGCCGTGGCTGTCGTGGCCGAGGACGTAGGTCACCTTGACCTTGGCGCAGTCGATCGTCCCGTCCTCGGGGTCGGTGACGGTCACCTTGAAGGGGATCTCGTCGCCGAAGGCGAAGAGCGCGCCTTCGGCGGGCAGGTCGAGGGTCACCTTGGGTGCGGTGTTGCCGACGACGACGTGGACGCTCGCGGAGCCGGTGCGCCCGGTGGAGTCCTTGGCGGTGACGGTCGCGGTGTAGGTGCCGTTGGTGCGGTAGGTGTGGGTGGGGTTGGGCTCCGTCGCTGTGGTGCCGTCGCCGAAGTCCCAAGTGTAGGTGAGGGTGTCACCGTCGGCGTCCGTGGTGCCGGCGGAGGAGAGCGCGACGCGCAGCGGGGCCTGGCCGGAGGTCTTGCCGGCGGCGGCCTCGGCGACCGGGGAGTGGCCGCCGGTGGCGTTCTCGATGCGGTAGAGCCCGGAGTTGTGGTCGCCGCCGAACCAGGCGGTGCCGTAGTCGAGGACGTACAGCGCGCCGTCGGGTCCGAAGGCCATGTCCATGATCTGGGTTCCGGTCCAGGGGACGGGGTTGATGGACTGGACGGTGCCGTCGGCGCCGCTTTCGATGCGCTTGATCCAGCGCCGGCCGAACTCGCCGGCGAAGAAGTCGCCGTCGTAGGACTCGGGGAACTTCACCGGGGACGTGGAGGCGGCGTCGTAGTGGTAGACCGGACCGCCCATGGGGGATTCGGAGCCGCTGCCGAACTCGGGTACGGAGCCGTCGTTGTAGGGGATCCAGGCGGGTTCGGCGGGCGGCAGGTCGACGAGGCCGGTGTTGTACGGCGAGTCGTTCTTCAGCGCCGCGCAGTCGAAGGTGGCTCCGGAGGCCTTGGTGGCGAAGTCGTAGTCGACGTAGGGGTCGTTCTTGCCGGTGCAGAAGGGCCAGCCGAAGTTGCCGGGCTTGGTCACGCGGGCGAATTCGACCTGTCCGGCCGGGCCGCGCTTGGGGTCGGCCGCGCCGGCGTCGGGGCCGTAGTCGCCGACGTAGAGCACACCGGTCTTCTTGTCAACGGTGAAGCGGAAGGGGTTGCGGAAGCCCATGGCGTAGATCTCGGGCCGGGTCTTGGCCGTGCCGGGGGCGAAGAGATTGCCGGCGGGGACGGTGTAGGAGCCGTCGTCGGCGACCTTGATGCGCAGAATCTTGCCGCGCAGGTCGTTGGTGTTGCCCGAGGTGCGGCGGGCGTCGTAGGCGGGGTTGCGGCCGGGGCGCTCGTCGATGGGGGTGTAGCCGTCGGAGGCGAAGGGGTTGGAGTCGTCTCCGGTCGACAGATAGAGATTGCCCTGGGCGTCGAAGTCGATGTCGCCGCCGACGTGGCAGCAGATGCCGCGGGTCGCCGGGATGTCGATGACCTTCTTCTCGCTGGCGTTGTCGAGGGTGCCGTCGGCTTTGAGGACGAAGCGCGAGAGACGGTTGACACCGTCGTACTTGGCGAAGTCGGCGGCCGTGCCCTCGTTGGGGGCGTCCCCCGCGGGGGTGTTCAGCGGGGGCGCGTAGTAGAGGTAGATGGCCTTGTTCCGGGCGAAGTCGGGGTCGAGTCCGATGCCCTGGAGGCCTTCCTCGTCGTGGGAGTAGACGGGGAGGGTGCCGATGACCTTGGTGTTGCCGGCCGCGTCGGTGCGGCGGAGTTCTCCGTTGCGGGAGGTGTGGAGCACGCTGCGGTCGGGGAGCACGGCGAGCGACATGGGCTCGCCGACCTCTTCGCCTCCCTTGGCGAGGGTGACTTGCTGGAATTCCTCGGCAGCCGCTGTCTCGGTGTCGGCGGCCACGCCCTGCGGGGCGCCGAGGGCGAGTGAGGTGACGGCGAGCAGTGTGCCGGTGAGGAGAGCGAGTGATTTCCGGGCTGGGATCCTTGTTCTGTGCACGAATGTCCTCCGGAAAGGGCCGGTGCTCGTACTGGGGGTCCCCCGGGCCCGTCGGGGCGTGGGGGAGGGTGTCCGGGGACCGGCGTGCGCCGTCACGCTGGTCTGCGCCTTGGTGTACAGGTGGCTTCGGGTCCTGCGGGTGTGCCTGGGTCGTGCGGGCCGTACGGGATGCCGATCGAGCTATGTCCTGTACACCTCAGGGACGGTAGCGGGGTTCGTCCCGCACGGAAAGCCCTTGTGCGCCAGTCTGGTTGAACTTTTCACAGCGGCAGGACAAAGCCGGGCGGGAGCAGGCCGGACCGGCCCGGTGGCGGTCTCGCCACCGGGCCCCTGCCTGCGCCTTCGGGTCAGTCGCCGCTGCCGAAGGCCGCGTCGAAGGATGCCGACGGAGGGTCGAAGTCGTACCGCTTGAGCGTGGAAAGCGCTTCCGGCGCGCCGGTAAGCCGGTCCATGCCGGCGTCTTCCCACTCCACGGAGACGGGCCCGTCGTAACCGACGGACCGCAGCATCCGGAAGACGTCCTCCCAGGGCACGTCGCCGTGCCCCGCGGAGACGAAGTCCCAGCCGCGCCGGGGGTCGCCCCAGGGCAGGTGCGAGCCGAGCCGGCCGTTGCGGCCGTCGAGGCGCTTGCGCGCCTCCTTGCAGTCGACGTGGTAGATCCGGTCCCGGAAGTCGTAGAGGAAGCCCACCGGGTCCAGGTCCTGCCAGACGAAGTGGCTGGGGTCGAAGTTGAGCCCGAAGGCCGGCCGTCGGTCGACCGCCGCCAAGGCGCGGTGTGTGGTCCAGTAGTCGTAGGCGATCTCGCTCGGGTGCACCTCGTGCGCGAACCGCACGCCCTCGGCGTCGAAGACGTCCAGGATCGGGTTCCACCGCTCCGCGAAGTCCTCGTATCCGCGCTCGATCATCCGCTCCGGCACCGGCGGGAACATGGCCACCAGATGCCAGATCGAGGAGCCGGTGAAACCGATGACGGTACGGACTCCGAAAGCGGCCGCGGCCCGCGCCGTGTCCGCGAGTTCGCGTGCCGCCCGGCGCCGGACGCCTTCGGCGTCGCCGTCTCCCCAGATCCGCGCCGGCACGATGGCCTGGTGGCGCTCGTCGATGGGGTGGTCGCAGACGGCCTGGCCGACCAGATGGTTGGAGATCGCCCAGCACTTCAGCCCGTACTTGTCGAGGAGCGCGCGCCGCCCGTCCAGATAGGACGGGTCGGACAGCGCCTTGTCGACCTCGAAGTGGTCGCCCCAGCAGGCGAGTTCGAGCCCGTCGTAGCCGAAGTCACGGGCGAGCCGGCAGACCTCCTCCAGGGGCAGGTCGGCCCACTGGCCGGTGAAGAGGGTGAAGGGACGTGGCACGGGTCTCCTCCTAGGCGGTGACGGGGGCCTGCCGGACGGCGGTCTTCACGCCGCCGGCCTGGGGGACGGGGGTGTAGACGGCATTCTTCTGCGCGCTCTCCTCGACGGCCGCGAGGACGCGCTGCACCCGCAGTCCGTCGGCGAACGACGGTTCCGGCGCGGTGCCCGAGGCGATGGCGAGGACCAGGTCACGGGCCTGGTGGGCGAAGGTGTGCTCGTAACCGAGCGCGTGACCCGGCGGCCACCACCCCTCCAGATACGGGTGGCCCGGCTCGGTCACCAGGATCCGCCGGAAGCCGGCGGAGGCGGCCGGCTCGGTGTGGTCGTGGAAGGACAGCTCGTTGAGCCGCTCCAGATCGAAGGCGAGGGAACCGTGCTCGCCGTTGATCTCCAACCGGAGGGCGTTCTTGCGGCCCGCGGCCATCCGGGTGGCCTCGAAGGACGCGAGGGCGCCCGAGGCGAGGCGGCCGGTGAAGAGGGCCGCGTCGTCGACGGTGACCGAGCCGTAGCCGCCGCCCGCCGTCGCGGACAGCCCGGCCGAGGCCCCGGCGAGCAGCGGCCGTTCCCGTACGAAGGTCTCGGTGAGCGCCGAGACGCCCACCACCGGCTCCCCCGCCAGGTACTGCGCGAGGTCCACGGCGTGTGCGCCCAGGTCACCGAGCGCTCCGGAGCCCGCGTGCTCCCGCTCGAGGCGCCAGGTCAGCGGAAAGGCCGGGTCGACCAGCCAGTCCTGGAGATAGGTGATCCGCACATGCCGCAGCGTGCCGAGCCGGCCTTCCGCGATGAGCCGGCGAGCGTACGAGATCGCCGGCACCCGACGGTAGTTGAAGCCGACCATGGCCACCTGGCCGCGCGCGGCGGCACGCTCGGCCGCGGCGGCCATCGCCTCGGCCTCCTCGACCGTGTTGGCGAGCGGCTTCTCGCACAGCACGTGCTTGCCCGCCTCCAGCGCGGCGATGGCGATCTCCGCATGGCTGTCACCGGGTGTGCAGATGTCGACGAGCCGCACGTCCTCCCGGGCGACGAGGTCGCGCCAGTCGGTCTCCGCCGCCGCCCAGCCGTGCCGGTCCGCCGCGGCGCGCACCGCCGCCGCGTCCCGCCCGGCGACGGCGGCGAGGACCGGCCGCACCGGCAGGTCGAAGACCCGGCCCACGGTGCGCCACCCCTGGGAGTGGGCCGCGCCCATGAACGCGTATCCGACCATGCCGACGCCGAGTGTCGGCGGGGCGTCCGCACTGTCCCTCTGTTCCATACGGATTCCTCCTCTTCGTGTGCGCCGCGGCCGCTCGGTGCGCGCCGCGGCGCCCTTGCACGGTGGGGGCGGGCAGGCCCGGTCAGCTGAAGCCGGTGGGCAGGTACTCGTCGACGTTGTCCTTGGTCACGACGGCGGAGTACAGGGTGATCGAGGCCGGGATCTCCAGCTCCGCCATCCCGCCCACGCCCTTCTTCTGGCCGAGCGAGCGCGCCAGGTCGATGGCGGACGCGGCCATCGTCGGCGGGTAGAGCACGGTGGCCTTGAGGACGCTGTTGTCGGCCTTGATGGCGTCCATGGCGGACTTGGCGCCGGCGCCGCCGACCATCAGGAAGTCGTTGCGGCCGGCCTGAGCGATGGCGCGCAGCGCGCCGACACCCTGGTCGTCGTCGTGGTTCCACAGGGCGTCGAACTGACTCTGAGCCTGGAGCAGTTGAGCCATCTTGGCCTGGCCGGACTCGACGGTGAAGTCGGCGGCCTGGCGGGCCACCTTGGTGATGTTGGGGTAGTTCTTCAGGGCGTCGTCGAAGCCTTGGGTGCGCTGCTTGGTCAGCTCCAGGCTGTCCATGCCGGCGAGTTCGATCACCTTGGCGTTCGGCTTGTCCTTGAGCTTCTCGCCGATGTAGCGGCCGGCGTTGAGGCCCATGCCGTAGTTGTCGCCGCCGATCCAGCAGCGGTAGGCCTGCGGGGAGGCGAAGACGCGGTCGAGGTTGATGACCGGGATGCCGGCCTTCATGGCCTGGAGGCCGACCTGGGTGAGCGCCTTGCCGTCGGCCGGCAGGATGACCAGGACGTCGACCTTCTTGTTGATCAGGGTCTGGATCTGGCCGATCTGGGCGGCGGTGTCGTTGGAGCCCTCGGTGATCTCCAGGGTCACTTCGGAGTACTTCTTCGCCCGCGCCTTGGCGTTCTCGTTGATGGCGTTGAGCCAGCCGTGGTCGGCCTGCGGGCCGGCGAAGCCGATGGTCACGGGGGTGCCGGGCTTGCCGTCGGCGGCCGGCGCGTTGCCGGCGGCCGGGGCCTTGCCCGCGGGCTCGTTGCTGGTGCAGGCGGTGAGGAGCGCTCCGGCGGAGACGGCGGCGGTGAGGGAGAACAGTCCTCTGCGGCTGGTTTCTGGCATGGCGGTGAGGCCCTTCGGGAGGAGTGCGGGCATGGGGCGGCGGCGGGGGTGGGGCGAGGGGTGTCAGACCTCGCCGTGGCGCGCGGTGCGGCGCTGGACCAGAACGGCGGCGACGATGATCGCGCCCTTGGCGATCTGCTGGACATCGCTCTGCAGATTGTTGAGCGCGAAGATATTGGTGATGGTGGTGAAGACGAGGACGCCGAGCACCGAGCCGACGATGGTGCCCCGGCCGCCGCTGAGCAGCGTGCCGCCGATGATCGCGGCGGCGATGGCGTCGAGTTCGTAAAGGTTTCCGTTGGTGTTCTGGCCGGAGCCGGACAGGACGATCAGCAGGAAGGCCGCGATGCCGCAGCACAGCCCGGACAGCAGATAGAGGTAGAGCCGCTGGCGGCGGACGTCGATACCGGCGAGACGCGCGGCTTCCGCGTTGCCGCCGACAGCGACCGTGCGGCGTCCGAAGGTGGTGCGGTTCAGAAGCAGCCAGCCGACGACGGTGACGGCGGCGAAGACCAGGACGAGCGGGGGTACCCCGAGCAGATAGGCATCGGGAATGCCGAGGTCGAGGACCGATTCGACGGTGACGATCTGGGTGCGGCCGTCGGTGATCTGAAGGGCGAGCCCGCGCGCGGAGGCGAGCATGGCCAGGGTGGCGATGAAGGGGACCATTCCGCCGTACGCGATGAGCAGCCCGTTGACCAGGCCGCAGGCAAGGCCCACGACGAGGGCGGTGAAGAGGATGCCGGCGAAGCCGTACTCCTGGGTGGCGACGGTGGTCGCCCATACGGAGGCGAGGGCGACGATCGCGCCGACGGACAGGTCGATTCCGCCGCTGGTGATGACGAAGGTCATGCCGACGGTGACGACACCGATGACCGACGCCTGGGTGAGGACCAGTTGGAGGTTGGAGGTGGCGAGGAACTCGGCGGGCCTGGTGAAGCCGCCGACCGCGATCAGCGCGGCGAGGACGCCCAGCAGGGAGAGGTTGCGGACATCGGCCTTCAGGCCCAGAGCGCGCCAACTTCCGTACTTCTGACTTGACTTGACGATCACTGTGGGCGCGTCCCGCTGCGCGGGAGAGGCAGGCTGCGTCATGACGTCGGGCTCCCTTCCATCACGAGGTCGAGTACGCGGTGCTCGTCGAGCTCCCCGGCGGGCGCCGTGTGCACGACCTGGCCCTCTCGGAGCACAAGGACGCGGTCGGCGAGGCCCAGCACTTCGGGGACCTCGCTGGACACCAGCAGGACCGCGAGTCCGTCGTCGGCCAGGCCGCGGATCACAGCGTAGAGCTCGGCCCGGGCGCCGACGTCGACGCCCCGGGTCGGCTCGTCGAGGAGCAGGACCCGGCAGCCGCGCAGCAGCCAGCGGGCGAGCACGGCCTTCTGCTGATTGCCGCCGGAGAGGGTACGGATGCGGGCGTCGGGGTTGTCGGGCCGCAGCGAGAGCTCGCGGGTGGCCCGCCGGGCGGCGTCGCGTTCGGCCTTCCGGTCGACCCAGCCCGCGCGGGCGAAGCGGGACATGGACGACACGGACACATTGCGGGTGACCGACTCCAGCATCAGCAGGCCCTGCGCCTTGCGTTCCTCGGGCGCGAGGCCGAGACCGGCGCGGACGGCGGCGCGGACGCTGCCGGGCCGAAGGGCCTTCCCGTCGACCAGGACGCGTCCGGCGGTGGCCTTGCGGGCTCCGTAGATCGTCTCCAGGACCTCGGAGCGTCCCGAGCCGACGAGTCCGGCGAGTCCGACGATCTCGCCGGGGCGCAGTTCCAGGTCGAGGGGGGCGAACTCGCCGTCGCGGGTGAGCCCTTCGACGGTGAGCACGGGGGCCGCGAGGGGGGCTGCGCGGGGCCGGCCCGGAAAGACGTACTCGACATTCCGACCGGTCATCATGGCAACGATGTCGCGTGTCGGTGTCTCTTTGGCGGAGAGGCCGACGGCGACGGCCCGGCCGTCCTTGAGGACGGTCACCCGGTCGCCGATCCGGCGGATCTCCTCCAGGCGGTGGGAGATGTAGACGACGGCGACGCCGTCGGCGGTGAGGCCGTCGACGATGCGGAAGAGGTTGTCGACCTCGTCGGGGTCGAGGGCCGCGGAGGGCTCGTCCATGACGATCAGGCGCACATCGTGGGAGAGCGCGCGGGCCATGGAGACGATCTGACGCTGAGCGGCGGAGAGTTCGCCGACGAGTCCGGCGGGGTCGATCTCGGGGTGGCCGAGCCGCTTGAGCAGGGCGGAGGTGGACGCCCTGGCCGCCCGGCCGCGTACGACGAATCCGGCGGCGGTCGGTTCATGGCCGAGGTGGACGTTTTCGGCGACCGACAGGCCCTCCACCAGGTCGAGTTCCTGGTAGATGGTGGCGATGCCGAGCCGCATGGCGGCGACCGGCGACCTGAGCCGGACGGGCTCGCCGCGCCAGGTGATGCGGCCGCCGTCGGGCTGATGTGCTCCGGCGAGCACCTTGATGAGGGTGGACTTGCCGGCGCCGTTCTGGCCGAGGAGGCAGTGGACCTCGCCTGCCTGGACCTCCAGGTCGACGCCGTCGAGGGCGCGTACACCGGGGAAGGACTTGGTGATGCCGGACATGGTGAGCAGGGGCGGTCCGGGGCGCGCGGGTGGTTCGGGGCGCGCGGCTGGTTCGGAGTGTGTGGTTGGTTCCGGGCGCGCGGGTGGTTCCGGGTGTGCGGGTGGTTCCGGGTGTGCGGGTGCTTCTGGTGCCATGGCGAATCCCCTCGGCGGGTGTGCGGCCGTGAGTGGGCAGGTGGTGCCAGGTGCGGGGGGTTGTGCGTGGCTGTGCGCTGCGGGGGGGGGCGTCGTGGGAGGGGGTCAGGCCGGTGAGAACAGATGGTCGCTGATGAGCCGGCCCGCGCCGATCACGCCGGCGACGGGCCCCAACTCCCCGAGCACGATGGGGAGATTTCCGGTGGCCAGGGGCAGGGACTGCCGGTAGACCTGGGTGCGGACACTGGCGAGCAGATTGTGGCCGAGGCCGGTGACCCCGCCGCCGATCACGACGAGGCCCGGGTTGAAGAAGCTGACGAGTCCGGCGATGACCTGGCCGACCCGGTTGCCGCCTTCCCGGATGAGGTCGAGGGAGGTGGCGTCACCGGCGGCCGCCGCGGCGGCGACATCGGCCGCGGTGAGCCGGCCGGCCTCCGCCAGGCGCGTGGCGAGTTCGTCGGAGCGGCCGCCGCGCGCCGCGTCCTCGGCGTCCCGGGCGAGCGCGGCCCCGCTGAAGTGGGCTTCCAGACAGCCCCTGTTGCCGCAGGCGCAGGCGCGGCCGTCGGGTTCGACCTGGATGTGCCCGATGTCGCCGGCGCTGCCCGTCGTACCGCGGTAGACCTGTCCGCCGACGACGATGCCGCAGCCGATACCGGTGCCGATCTTGACGCAGAGGAAGTCCCCCACGGAACGCGCGACGCCCGCGTGCTGCTCCCCCATCGCCATCAGGTTCACGTCGTTGTCGACCATGACGGGGCAGCCCAGTTCCTGGCTGAGGGCCTCCCGGACGGGGAAGCCGTCCCAGCCGGGCATGATCGGCGGGGCCACCGGAATGCCCTCGGGAAAGCGGACGGGGCCCGGGACGCCCACCCCGGCGCCGTCGAACTCCTCGGCGAGGCCGGAGGCACGGAGCTTGTTGGCCATCGAGAGCGCCTGCTCGAAGACGGCGACCGGGCCCTCGCGTACGTCCATCGGATGGTTGAGGTGTCCCAGTACCTCCAACTCGGCGTTGGTGACGGCGACATCGATGGAGGTGGCCCCGATATCGACGCCCAGGAAACGGAGTTCGGGCGCGAGCCGGATGTTGTGCGAGCGGCGCCCGCCGCGCGAGGCGGCGAGTCCGTCCGCGACGACCAGTCCGGTCTCCAGGAGCCGGTCGACCTCGACGGCGAGCTTGGAGCGCGAGAGGTCGATCTGATCACCCAGCTGGGCACGGGAGTTGGGGCCACCGTCGCGCAGCAGCCTGAGCAGTCGCGCCTGGTGTGCGTTGGCGGGTCGAGCCGTCATGCGTCTCACGTGCCCCTCCCCTGAGCCATGGTCCGTCGGGCTTTCGAGGGGAACGTAGCAGCGCTTTCCCGGAGTGGGAAGAAGTTGCGCAGCAATGCGTGCCAACTTTCCCCACACCCAGGACAAAGCCCCGCCCGGACCTCTCCCTCCCCGCCCTCGGGCGTCGCCCGTCAGCCCTTGTCGCGCTGGTGGTAGGTCGTGCGGGTGTGCTCGGTGTGCGCCCGCATGACCTCGGTGGCGCGCTGCTCGTCGCGGGCGGAGATGGCGGAGATCAGCTCGCGGTGCTCCACCCAGGACTGCTTGCCGCGCTGCCGGGCGACGGGGGTGTAGTACCAGCGGACCCGGCGGTCCACCTGCGCCGCCAGCCCGGCCAGGACGACGTTGCCGGCCAGTCGCATCACGGTGGCGTGGAACTCGGCGTTGGTCGCGACGGCCAGGTCGACGTCGCCGTCCGCCACCGCCCGCTCGCCCTTGGCGCAGAGCTCCTCGAGTACGGCGATCCCGTCGGTGCCGGAGTTGGCGGCGGCGAGCCGGGCGGCCTCCGCCTCCAGAAGGGTACGGACGGAGAGCAGCTGGTCCGCCTCCTCCTCGGTGGGCTCGTGGACGAAGGCACCCTGGGCCGGGCGGAGATCGACCCATCCCTCGGTGTTGAGCCGCTGCAGCGCTTCGCGCACGGGCTGGCGGGACACTCCGAGATGGAAGGCGAGTTCGCTCTCGACCAGGTGCTGGCCGGGCCGCAGAGCGCGCGTGGTGATCAGTTCGAGCAGTGCCTCGTACACGCGCTCACGCAGAGGCCCCGGTCGCTCCAGCTTCGGCACGGCACCTTGCGGCAGTCCTGCGGACGACATCGCGGTCCCCCTCATGCTCCTCGGAGACGCCAATCAGGAATTGGCTATTGTCTACAGTCTACCGAGAGCGATGGCGGCGAATACGTGCACGAGGTGCCGGGTCCCCGGGGCCCACAGGCCAACTGCCCACTAGGGCACCCGGACGACCTGCCCGGCGTACGAGAGGTTTCCGCCGAATCCGAACAGCAGGGCGGGGGCGCCGGAAACGAGCTCGCCGCGTTCGACCAGCTTCGAGAGCGCTATCGGGATCGAGGCGGCCGAGGTGTTGCCGGAGTCGATCACATCACGGGCGATGATCGCGTTGATGGCGCCGATCTTCTGGGCGACGGGCTCGATGATCCGCAGATTGGCCTGGTGCAGCACCACGGCGGCGAGGTCCTCGGGCGTGAGGCCGGCCCGCTCGCAGACCTTGCGGGCGATGGGCGGCAGCTGGGTGGTCGCCCAGCGGTAGACGCTCTGGCCCTCCTGGGCGAAGCGCGGCGGCGTGCCCTCGATGCGCACCGCGTGGCCCATTTCGGGGACCGATCCCCACAGGACCGGTCCGATCCCCGGCTCCTCGTCGGGGCCGGTGGCCTCGACGACCGCGGCGCCCGCGCCGTCGCCGACGAGCACACAGGTGGAGCGGTCGGTCCAGTCGACGATGTCGGCCATCTTGTCGGCCCCGATGACCAGGACACGGGCCGCGGAGCCCGCCCGTACGGCGTGGTCGGCGGTGGCCAGCGCGTGGGTGAACCCGGCGCAGACGACGTTGAGGTCCATCGTCGCGGGCGAGGTCATCCCGAGCCGGGCGGCGACCCGGGCCGCGGTGTTCGGCGAGCGGTCGATCGCGGTGGACGTGGCCACCAGGACGAGATCGACATCGGCCGGCGCGAGCCCGGCCGAGGCGAGGGCCTTGGCGCCGGCATGCGCCGCGAGCTCGTCCACCGGCTCGTCCGGTCCCGCGATGTGGCGGGTCTTGATGCCGACGCGGCTGGTGATCCACTCGTCGCTCGTGTCGACCATGGCCGCCAGATCCGCGTTGGTGAGCACCTTGGCGGGCTGGTAGTGCCCGAGCGCGGCGATACGAGTGCCCGTCATGCTCGGGACCCCCTTTGATCGGCTTTGACGTCGTGATGGCTTTGACGCCATGAGCCCTCCAGTGTCGTCAGCGACTGATGGGTAACCGGGCGCGTAAACCACCAAGATTCCCGAGCGCCTGTTGGAGACTCCGCGACATCTCCGGGCAGGGCGGGCGCCGTCGCCGCTGTCAGAACCCTTGCCCGACCCCACTCCATACTGCAGACAATATTTCGTCGACAAAGTGAGTTCCCGCCTTCCTGCCGGTCCCTTGCGGTTCCCTCAACCGAACGGAGACCCCTCTCGTGAAGGTCGCAGTCCTCGGCGCCGGTGCGATCGGCGCCTGTGTCGGAGCCGCGCTGGACCGCGCGGGCGCCGACGTCCACCTCATCGCGTGTGGACCGCATCTCGCGGCCACGAGGCAGCACGGCGTACGGGTCCTCACCGCGTGGGGACTTCACCGCCCGGGTCCACGCCACCGACGACCCCGCCCAGGTCGGCCCTGTGGACTAGGTGCTCCTCGGCCTCCAGGCCAACTCGTACGCGGCGTGCGGACCGCTGATCGAACCCCTGCTCCACGGCACCACGGCGGTGGTCGCCGCGCAGAACGGAATCTCTGGTGGTACCTCCACCGCCACGGCGGCCCTTACGACGGGCAGCGCGTGGAGAGCGTCGATCCCGGCGGAGCGGTCAGCGCCGTTCTGGCCCCCGAGCGGGCGATCGGCTGCGTCGTGTACGCCGCCACAGAACTCGAAGCGCCCGGTGTCGTACGGCACTTGGAGGGCACGCGGTTCTCGGTCGGAGAGCCGGACCGGTCGCTGTCCGAGCGGTGCCTGCGCTTCGCCGGGGCCCTGCGCGACGGCGGTCTCAAGTGCCCCGTCGAGCCCGACCTCCGCAAGGACATCTGGATCAAGCTCCTCGGCAACATCTCCTTCAACCCGATGAGCGCACTCTCCCGGGCCCGCATGCGGCAGATGTGTCTGCACGACGGAACACGCCGGGTCATCGAGTTGATGATGAACGAAACTCTCCGCGTCGCCGAGGCCCTCGGCTGCAGCCCGACATCTCCGTCGGACGGCGCCTCGCCGGCGCCGTCTCACCCTGCACGTGCAGGACAATGAGATCGTCAAGGTCACCTCGCCGCACGACAACCGGTGACCCACGGCAACCTCTGCATCAAGGGCCGTTTCGGCTTCCAACACGTACAGGAACGGGTGTAGCCACCATGGGACGGGTCACCGAGCGACGGCGCGTCATCCGGATCCGCGACGGGGCGGTCACCACCCGCCCCGACACGCTCGTCGCCGAGGAGCCGCTGGAGATCCGGCTGAACGGGAAGCCCCTGGCCATCACCATGCGGACGCCGGGCGACGACTTCGCGCTCGCGGCGGGGTTCCTGGTCAGCGAGGGCGTCCTCGGCGCCGCCACTGACGTACGGAACATCGTCTACTGCGCCGGCGCCACGGTGGACGGGTCGAACACGTACAACGTGGTGGATGTGCAGCTCGCGCCGGATGTCGTCGTCCCCGACATCACCCTGGAGAGGAACGTCTACACCACGTCCTCGTGCGGTCTGTGCGGCAAGGCCAGTCTCGACGCCGTACGCACCACGACGCGCTTCCCGATCGCCGACGCTCCCCCGGTCCGGGTCACGCCCGCGCTGCTCGCCGGCCTCCCCGACCGGCTGCGGGCGGCGCAGCGGGTCTTCGACCGGACCGGGGGTCTGCACGCGGCCGCGCTGTTCTCGGAGTCGGGCGAACTGCTCGACGTCCGGGAGGACGTCGGCCGGCACAACGCCGTGGACAAGCTGGTCGGGCGGGCGCTGCGGGAGGACCTGCTGCCGCTGGACCGGGCGGTCCTGCTGGTGTCCGGCCGCGCGTCGTTCGAACTCGCGCAGAAGGCGGTGATGGCGGGGATCCCGGTACTGGCGGCGGTGTCGGCGCCGTCGTCACTGGCGGTCGACCTGGCCGCCGAGACGGGGCTGACACTGGTCGGTTTTCTGCGCGGCCGGGACATGAACGTGTACGCGGGCGAGCACCGGATCGCCTTGGAGGCGACTGCCTCCAAGGCCTGACGGTGCCCGCCCGGCTCACGGGTGAGGGCCCCCACGCCCGTCGGGGCGCAGGTGGGGAGCGGGCCGGCCGTCGGGGAGCGCCCCCTGCGCCGGCCGGCGCCGCGCCCGGGGCCGGCCGCGGCCCGCGCTACGGGCGGGGCGGGTCGATCATCTGGAGGGCGAGGGTGGCCGGGGGGTCGGTGACCCCGGGGCCGCCGGCTTCCGTCCACGCCAGGATGTCGTCGAGGACGTCGTCGTCGAGGGTGAAGCCGATCCAGGCGGCGCGGGCGCCGCGGCGGCGGCCCTCGGTGGAGGGCTGGACGACGACGATGTTCGCCTGGCCGCAGGGGCCGAGGCAGTCGCTCGTACGGACCGCGAGCCGGCCGCCCGAGGCCCCGGCCGCCTCGCGGAGCCTTGCCAGCTGGCCGGCGTGGTCGGTGCCGGGGTGCTTACGGGCGTCGCCGCAGCAGCAGCCGCGGCAGACGACGAGCGAGCAGGGGCGCGCGGCCCCGGGACGTATCCAGGTGCGGGTCATGCGGGGCGGCCCAGGGTGATCGCCGAGGCCGGTGCGACGGTCCCCAGGCGCGGGAAGTCGAGGGTGACGGAGGCCTGGTGTTCCTCGGCGGTGAAGGCGGCCATCGCGTCCGCGGCGAAGACCAGGTCGTAGCCGAGGTCGGCCGCGGCCCTGGCGGTGGACTCGACGCCGAGGTTGGTGGCGATCCCCCCGAACACCAGCGTGGTGACGCCGCGTTCGGCGAGCAGGTCGTGCAGGCCCGTGTCCTGGAATCCGCCGATGGTGCGCTTGACCACCACGAGGTCGCCGTCGTGGGCGAGTTCGGCGACGAGCCCGCTGCCGGGCGGCTGTGTGTCGACGTTCGGCCGCTCCACCCGGACGAGGACGACGGGCGCCCCGGCGTCGCGGAACCGTCCGGCCAGCCGGGTCGCGGTGGCAACGACGTCGTCCCCGCTGCGCGGGGCGAGCGGCAGGGCGACGATGCGCTCCATCAGGTCGACGAGGACGAGCGCGGTGTGGGCGGGATCGAGTACGGGCGGGGCGTCTACGGGCATGGCGCCACCCTATGGGTCCGCGTGATCCACTGGCCCGGCGTGGCGGTGTGGCGTCAGTCGCAGGGGGCGTCGGGGTCGGCGATACGGCGCAAGAGGTCGAGGAAGTGCGCACGCTGCGCCGGGGGCAGGGGCGCGAGGAGTTCCTCGTTGTCGCGGTCCGCAACGGCCTCGCAGCGGCGGAGGCGCCGGGCGCCCGCCGGGGCGAGGGTGATGGCGCCCCGTACCGGCGTCGGCAAGGTCGTCCTCACCCCCTGAGGGCGGCGCTCAGCTCCTGGCCGTCACCGCGCCCCGGACCACCGGACCGGAGCCGGACGACGACGCGGGAGCTGCTGAGCCCTCGGACCCACCGGAGTCCCCGGTCCTTCCAGAGCCCCCGGACTCCCCGGAAGCATCCGTGCCTTCGGGGTCGCGGGAGCGGCGCTTGGCGATGACCGCGCACACCATCAGCTGCATCTGGTGGAACAGCATCAGCGGCAGCACGGCGAGCGCGGCCTGCGCCCCGAACAGCACGCTCGCCATCGGCAGGCCGGCCGCCAGGCTCTTCTTGGAGCCCGCGAACTGGATCGCGATCCTGTCGCCGCGGCCGAAGCCGAGGCGCTTGGAGCCGTACCAGGTCAGCGCCAGCATCGCGGCGAGCAGCACCGCCTCGACGCCGACCAGCGCGGCCAGCCGCCCGGGGGTCACCTGGTGCCAGATGCCCGCGACCATGCCCTGGCTGAACGCGGTGTAGACGACCAGCAGGATCGAGCCCCGGTCGACGTATCCGAGGACCTTCTTGTGCCGGACCAGGAACCCGCCGACCCAGCGCCTCACCAGCCGGCCCGCCATGAACGGCACCAGCAGCTGGAGCACGATCTTCAGCAGGGAGTCTGCCGAGAAGCCCCCGGCGCTGCCCCCCAGGAGCAGCGCGGCCAGCAGCGGCGTGAGCACGATGCCCGCGAGGCTGGAGAAGGAGCCGGCGCAGATCGCCGCGGCGACATTGCCCCGGGCGATGGAGGTGAAGGCGATCGACGACTGGATCGTCGACGGCACCAGGCAGAGGAACAGCAGACCGCTGTGGAGCTGGGGTGTCAGCACGGTGGGCACGAGTCCCCACGCGGCGAGCCCGAGCAGGGGGAAGACCGCGAAGGTGCAGACGAGGACGGTCAGGTGGAGCCGCCAGTGCTTCAGCCCGTCCATGGCCTCGCGCGTCGACAGCCGCGCGCCGTACAGGAAGAACAGCAGCGCGATCGCCCCGGTCGAGGCCCCGTCGGCCACCTCGGCGGCCGCCCCGGAGGCGGGCAGCAGCGCCGCGAGGACCAACGTGCCGAGGAGCGCGAGTATGTATGGATCGACGGGCAGCCAGGACAGCGGCGGGGACGTGCGGCGGCTCATGTGCGCGGGGGCTCCATCGGATTCGGTGCGTGGTGCGTGGTGCGGTGTGCGGTGACGCCGTATGTGGTGCGCGCCGAGTGCGGTGACGCGGCGGGCGGTGCGCGCGGGTGCGTCGTGCCGGAGTCGTGGCCTCCCCATCGTGCTCCTTCTCCCCGTGATCGGGAATCCCGTACGCAGCTCTGACTGTCATCACGATTCGCGATAGCGGGTCTACCGTGGAGGGGTGTACGACCCCACCCAGCTCCGTACCTTCCTCGCCGTGGCGCAGACCCTGAGCTTCACCCAGGCCGCGCGCCGGCTCGGGCTGCGCCAGTCCACGGTCAGCCAGCATGTGCGACGGCTCGAGGACGCGACGGGCCGTCCGCTCTTCAGCCGCGACACCCACAGCGTGGATCTCACCGAGGACGGCGAGGCGATGCTCGGCTTCGCACGCACGATCCTCCAGGCCCACGAACGCGCGGCGGCCTTCTTCACCGGGACGCGGCTGCGCGGCCGGCTGCGGTTCGGCGCCTCCGAGGACTTCGTCGTCACCCGGCTCCCCGAGATCCTGGAGTCGTTCCGCCGCGATCACCCGGAGGTCGATCTGGAGCTGACCGTCGAACTCTCCGGCACGCTGCACACCCAGCTGGAGGCGGGACGCCTCGACCTGATCCTCGCCAAGCGCCGCGCCGGCGACCGCCACGGCGAGCTGGTCTGGCAGTCCGTCCTCACCTGGATCGGCGCGCCCCGGCTGCGCCTCGACCCGGACCGGCCTGTTCCGCTGATCGTCTTCCCGGCGCCGGGGATCACCCGGGCCCGCGCCCTGGAGGCCCTGGAGGCCGCGGGCCGGCCCTGGCGCGTCGCCTGCACGAGCGCCAGCCTCAGCGGCCTGATCGCCGCGGCCCGCGCGGGTCTGGGCGTGATGGCCCACACCCGCGGGCTGATCCCGCCGGGCCTCACCCCGGTCCCGGCGCGCTACGGCCTCCCGGACCTGGGCGAGGTGGACTTCGTCGTCCGCCAGGGCCGGGAGCGGGGCGGGTCCCAGGAGGCGGCGGAGGCCGCCGACGCGCTGGCCTCGGCGATCCTGGCGAGCGGCGACCGGCTGCACCGGCCGGCGGGCGCGCCCGGGGACTGAGGGCGGCGAACCCCTCGTGATCGACCGGTACAGATTCGGAAGATTCCGTGGAGATTACGGCGCCGCTTGCTTACTCCCGAGTCAGTACCGTGCCACGAGCACGCCCACGACCACCGGTTTGTGGCGCCTGACCTGTGGTGTTGCCGAATGTCCAGAGTTCATCAAGGCCCTCCCGCGCGCCCTGATGGTGGGGTACCGTCACCGGCGCTGTGCGGAGCGCCACAAGGAGCAGGTCATTGCGGGAGTTCACAGTGCCGCCCATCGAGGCGGCGCCTCAGGTCGGCGGACTGGCGGACGCCGTGTTCGACCATGCCCAGAACGCTCCGGAGCGGGTCGCCCTCGGGCGCAAGGACGCGGCGGGTCAGTGGCAGGACGTGACCGCGCGGCAGTTCCGTGACGAGGTGCTGGCGCTGGCCAAGGGGCTGATCGCCCACGGCGTACGGTTCGGGGACCGGGTCGCCATCATGTCCCGTACGCGCTACGAGTGGACGCTCTTCGACTTCGCCCTGTGGAGCATCGGCGCCCAGTCCGTGCCGGTCTATCCGACGTCCGCCGCCGAGCAGGTCTTCTGGATGCTGTACGACGCCGAGGTCACGGCGTGCGTGGTCGAGCACGAGGACCACGCGATGACGATCGGTTCGGTGGTCGACCGGCTGCCGCGGCTGAACCGGCTCTGGCAACTGGACGCGGGCGCGGTCGCCGAGCTGGTCGAGGCCGGGGCCGGGATCGACGAGGACGTGGTGCACCGGCACCGCCGGGCGGTCACGCCCGAGTCGGTGGCGACCGTGATCTACACGTCGGGGACGACGGGCCACCCCAAGGGCTGTGTGATCACCCACTCCAACCTGATGTTCGAGTCGGACATGCTGACCGGGCGCTGGGAGCCGGTGTTCCACACCAAGACCGGCGACGAGCCGTCCACGCTGCTCTTTCTGCCGCTCGCCCATGTCTTCGGGCGGATGGTGGAGGTCGCGGCGATCCGCAGCGGAGTGAAGATCGGGCACCAGCCGGTACTGGCGGCGAGCGAGCTGCTGCCGGACCTGGCGGCGTTCCGGCCGACGTTCATCCTGGCCGTGCCGTACATCTTCGAGAAGGTCTTCAACGCGGCCCGCCGCAAGGCGGAGGGCTCGGGCAAGACAGGACCGTTCGACAAGGCCGTCGAGGTGGCGGTGAAGTACGCGGAGGCGCTGGAGCACAAGGCCTTCGGTCTCGGCCCCGGCCCCTCTGCGGCGCTGCGGATGCAACACCAGTTCTTCGAGAAGGTCGTCTACGGCAAGGTCCGGGACGCCATGGGCGGACGGGTGCGGCACGCCATGTCCGGCGGCTCGGGCATGGACCGCCGGCTGGGGCTGTTCTTCGAGGGCGCGGGGGTCACCGTGTACGAGGGGTACGGCCTGACCGAGTCGTCCGCGGCGGCGACCGCGAACCCTCCGGAGCGGACCAAGTACGGCACGGTCGGCCAGCCGATCCCCGGAACGACCGTGCACATCGCGGAGGACGGCGAGGTGTGGCTGCGCGGCGGCCACATCTTCTCGGGTTACCTCAACGACCCCGCCTCGACGTCCGCCGTGCTGAACGACGGCTGGCTGGCCACGGGCGACCTGGGATCCCTCGACGACGAGGGCTATCTGACGATCACCGGGCGGAAGAAGGAGATCCTGGTGACGTCGGGCGGCAAGAGCGTGTCGCCCGCGGGGCTCGAGGAGCGGGTGCGGGCGCATCCGCTGGTGGCGCAGTGCATCGTCGTCGGCAATGACCGTCCGTACATCGCCGCCCTGGTGACGGTGGACCAGGAGGCCGTGGAGCACTGGCTGGCCATGCAGCACCGGCCGCCCATGCCGGCGGCCGATCTGGTGCGGGACCCCACCCTGGAGACGGAGATCCGGCGCGCGGTGGTGGCGGCGAACACGCTGGTGTCCCAGTCCGAGTCCATTCGTACGTTCCGGATCCTGGCGCACCCCTTCAGTGAGGAGCACGGGCTGCTCACGCCGTCGCTGAAGCTGAAGCGGAAGGCGATCGAGAAGGCGTACGCGGTGGAGGTCGACGCGCTGTACCGGTGAGGCACGGCACCCAAGTGCCGCGCGCCGACGATTATCTGACGGTCCATCAATTGACATGGCGTCAGTTATTGACGGTTCATCAGGTCGCCCACAGAATTCGGTCACCCGACGGAGGGACCGACCGTGTTGCGACCGATCCGCACCATCGCCGCAGCCGCCGCGGCACTACTGCTCGCCACCGCCTGCAACTCCGCCTCCACCGGAGGGACGTCACAGAAGGAGGGCGACCCGGCCGCCCGGGGCGTGACCGCCGGCTCCATCAAGGTCGGCGGCATCGTCTCCATGACGACCGCCAGCGGCTACTCCAAGAAGGACACCGACCTCGGCGCCAGGGCGCGCTACGACCGCGCCAACGCCGAGGGCGGCGTCAACGGACGCACCATCGAGTACCTGGGCGCCGAGGACGACGGTCAGGATCCGGCCAGGAACCTCGCCGCCGCACGGAAATTGGTCCAGCGGGAAAAGGTCTTCGCGGTCTCCCCGATGAGCTCGGTCACCTTCACCGGCGCCGACTTCCTCGACCGGCAGAAGGTGCCCACGGTGGGATGGGGCACCCTGCCGTCCTTCTGCGGCCCCCCGCACATCTACGGCTTCAACGGCTGCCTCGTCCCCATGCCGGGCGGAACCCTCAACCAGACGTGGCCTGAGGGGCTCGGGGCCGTCCTGGGCGGGGCGAAGGGCAAGTCGGTCGCTCTGATCGCCGGGGACAACGACGCGGGCAAGTTCGGCATCCGCACCTTCGGCCGGGGGTTCGGGGCCGCCGGCTTCACGGTGTCGTACGCCAAGGCCGTCGTGCCCGCGACCTCCATGCCGAGCGACTGGTCCGCCTACACCAAGGAGATCCTGCGCTCCAACGGCGGCAAGGCACCCGACGCGGTGGTCTCCGTCATGCAGACCCCGTACAACATCGGGCTGTTCACGGCCCTCAAGCGCGCCGGCTACAAGGGGGTCATCTCGGATCCGACCGACTACGACCCGGGACTGCTCTCCAAGGACGCCACGAAGCAGGCACTGGAGGGGGTCCACGTGCTGCTGCAGTTCCAGCCGTTCGAGTCGGACACGCCCGCGATGAAGCAGTTCAAGGCGGACATCAGGAAGGCGGCGGGCGGCAGAGAGATCCCGCTGAACATGCACATGGTCACCGGGTACATGTCGGCGGACCTCTTCCTGGCGATCGCGAAGAAAGCGGGCAAGGACCTGACCGTCGACTCCTTCCAGAAGGCCGCCTCGACCTTCTCCGACACCGGCACCCTGGTCGGCGACCGGGCCGAACCCAAGGGCCGGAAGGAGAGCTTCGGCTGCGGGGCGCTGGTGCAACTGCGCGGCGGGCGGTACGAAGTGTCGTCGCCCTTCAGGTGCTATCCGCCGATCCCCTTCGGCTGAGAGGCTCCGGGCGTGGGTGACCTGCTGGGTTTCGTACTGAGCGGACTGGTCTCGGGCGCGCTGTACGCCCTGCTCGCGACGGGCCTCGTGCTGTCCTACTCGGCGTCGGGTCTGTTCAACTTCGCGCACGGCGCCACCGCCTATCTGTGCGCGCTGGCCTTCTACGAACTGCACTCGGGGTTCGGCTGGCCCGCCGTACCGACGGCGCTGCTGCTGGTGTGCGGCGTGGCGCCGGGGATCGGCTGGGGGCTCGACCGGCTGATGTTTCGCAAACTGGCCCGGGCCGGCGAGACCGCGCAGATCGTAGCGACGATCGGGCTGCTGGTCGCCCTGCCGGCGGCCGGACTGTGGGTGGTGGAGCTGCTGGCGGAGGCGGGGGCGCCGGTGCTGCCCGCCGAGAACCAGTTCGGGCTCCCGGGTGTGGGGCCGAGCCCGGCGACGTCGTGGCAGCCGATGGACGGGGTCGGCGTCGACTCCGACCAGCTCATCACCTGGATCGCCACGGCCGTCGTCGCCGTCGCGCTGTGGGTGCTGATGCGGCACACCCGGCTGGGGCTGCGGCTGCGGGCCGCCGTCGACAACCGCTCCCTCGTCGAACTTCGGGGCATCAGCGCGGACCGGCTGTCGTCGACCGCCTGGATGCTCTCGTCGGGACTGGCGGGTCTCGCGGGCGTCCTGGCCACACCGCTGCTGGGCCTCTCGGCCCACGATTTCACCCTGTTCCTCTTCGTCTCCGCGACGGCGGCGGTCCTGGGCCGGTTCGCGTCGGTGCCGATGGCGTTCGCGGGCGGGCTGGCGCTGGGCGTGCTCCAGAACCTGGTCGCGGGGTACGCCACGTTCGCCGAGGGCATCACCGGCTTCCGTACGGCCGTGCCGTTCCTCATCCTGTTCGCCGGTCTCCTCGTGATGGCCCGCCGGACGCGTGCGGCCGGGACGGCGGCCGTCGACGCGCCCCCGGTCGACTACCTGGCCGGCCGCTCGTGGGCGCACCGGTGGGGACCGTGGGCGGGCGGGGCGGTACTGCTCGCGGTCGCCTTCTACACGGTCACCACCCCCTTCTGGAGCGGAATCCTGGCGCAGGGTCTCGCGATCGCCCTCGTCTTCATGTCCTTCACGGTCGTGACGGGACTCGGCGCGATGGTCTCCCTCGCACAGGCCACCTTCGTGACAGGGGCGGCGCTCGTCGCCGGGCTCCTGATGAGCCACGGCTGGCCGTTCGCCGCGGCCGCGGCCGCCGGCACCTGCGCGGCGGCGCTGCTCGGCGCGGTGGTGGCCCTGCCCGCGCTGCGGCTGGGCGGCCGCTCCCTGGCCCTTGCCACGCTGGCACTCGCCTTCCTCGCCGACCAGGTCCTCTTCCAGTTCCGCGGGCTGCGCAACGGCGACACCGGCTGGGAGATCCCCCGCCCCGTCGTCGGCCCCGTGGACCTCACTGACGACCGTGCCATGGGCGTGGCACTGGTGATGCTCTGCGCGGTGTCGGTCTGGCTCCTGCACCGGCTGCGCGAGTCGTCCTCGGGCCGCGCGATGCTGGCCGTACGGTCCGCCCCGGCCGCGGCGCTCGCCTCCGGCGTATCGGTCGTCCGCACGAAGCTGTTGCTGTTCACCGTCTCGGCGGGGCTGGCCGGCTTCGGTGGCGTGATGTACGCGTCGTACAACACCCGTGTCACGGCGACCGACTTCACCGCGATGACCGGGCTGGTGTGGCTGGCGGTGGCGGTCGCGGCGGGTGTCCGCAGGCCGCAGTTCGCGGTGGTGGCGGGCCTGGTCTTCGCGCTCGTCCCGCACCTGATCGCGGGTTACGTGACGGAGTCGGCGCACCTGCCCGTGATCCTCTTCGGCCTGGCAGGGCTGGCCCTGGCGAACGACCCGGACGGGTACTGCGCGGCGATCCCGACGCGATGGCACGCGCGCCGGGTGGCCAGGGCGGGAGTACGGACGGGGACGGGAGCGGGGGCCATGGGCGGGCCGGCACCTGCGGGCGGTGAGGCGGGCCCGCCGGCGGGCGGCAGTCGTCCGCGGCGGAGGGCCTCGGGTCTGGCGGCCGCGGCCCCTGAGACGGACGCGGGAGCCGGCGGCCCCTCGCGGGAGGCGGCCCCGCCCGCCCGGACGGCCCCCCTCACGCATGCCGAGGTGGACGGTACGGCGGGTGACCTGCCGCAACCAGGGCCCGCGCCCGCCGGGAAGGCCGCCGACACGCCGCTGGGGCCGGCCGATGGGGGCAGCCTCCGGCCACGCGTCCCGGCACCCGTCGGCGCGACCGGCTCGCACGGCACCCCACCGCGCCCGGCCACCCCTCTGGACATCCCCGCCCTGCGGCTCGACGGCGTCCACGCCGGGTACGGCGGCGCCCCGGTCCTCCACGGGGTGGACCTCACCGTCCGGGCCGGGGAGATTCTCGCGCTGCTCGGCCCCAACGGAGCCGGGAAGTCCACCACCTGCCGGGTGGCCGCCGGGCTGCTCGGTGCGGTGCGCGGGCGGGTGGCCGTCGGGGGACGGGACGCCACGGCGCAGGGCCCCGTGCGGCGGGCCCGTGGCGGAGTGCTGCTCGCCCCGGAGGGCCGAGGGATCTTCCCCGGGCTCACGATCGAGGAGAACCTGACGCTGCACCTGCCCGACCGGGGCGACCGGGACGCCGTGTACGAACGGTTCGCCGCTCTCGCCAACCGCCGTAACGTACAGGCCGGTTCCCTCTCCGGCGGCGAGCAGCAGCTCCTCGCGCTCGCCCCGTTGCTCCAGCACCCACCCGCCGTGCTCGTGGCGGACGAGCCGTCGCTCGGTCTCGCCCCGCGCGTCGTCGACGAGGTGTTCCGGCTGCTCACGGAGCTCCGTACGCGGGGCTCCGCGCTGCTCCTGGTCGAGGAGAAGGCGGCCGAGGTCCTCGGCATCGCCGACACGGTGGCGTATCTCGCCGAGGGCCGGGTCGCGTGGTGCGGCCCTCGCGCCGAGGTGGAGGCGGACCGGCTCACCGAGGCGTACCTCGGGTTGTCGGAGAGGGTGCGGACATGACGTCTGCGGACACCACGGGGACGGCCGGGGCCGGGACAGGTACCGGGTACGCGCTGGAGGCGGTCGGTGTCGGCGTCCGCTTCGGCGGGGTGCGCGCACTGGACGGCGTACGGATCGGGGTGCGGCCGGGCGAGGTGTGCGGGCTCATCGGCCCCAACGGAGCCGGAAAGACGACCCTGTTCGACGTCCTGTCCGGCATCCGGAGGCCGGACGAGGGCCGCGTCGTCCTCCACGGCACGGACGTCACGCGCCGCTCCCCCGTGTGGCGGGCGCGGCACGGGATGCGCCGCACGTTCCAGCGCCAACAGCTCTTCGGCCAGTTGACGGTCGCGGACAACCTGGTGGTCGCCCAGGAGTGGCGCCGGGGCAGTACTTCCCGCCGAAGGGCGCGGGCTGCGGCGGTCCTGAGGGAGTGCGGCCTGGAGGCGCTGGCGGACTCGTACGCCGGAGCGCTCCCGGTCGGTCAGGCCCGGATGGTCGAACTGGCGCGCGCGCTCGCCGATCCACCCGGAGTGCTGCTGCTCGACGAGCCCGCCTCGGGCATGTCCGCCGGGGAGCGGGCCCAACTGGCCGCCGTGGTGCGGCACATGGCGGACGAGGAGAACTGCGCGGTCCTGCTCGTCGAGCACAATGTCGCGTTCGTGATGGAGCTGTGCGCGCGGGTCGTCGTCCTGGACCTGGGCACCGTACTGGCGTCCGGCACGGCCGCCGAAGTACGCGCGGACCCGGGGGTACGCGAGGCGTACCTCGGCACCCGGGGATGACGAGTCCGGGGCGCCCAGTGCCGGCGCCCCGGACTCGTCATCATTTGTTCACATGTGCATCCCCGCGATACGGGATGTTCCGGGCACGAGCGGGAATGCGTGCGTGCCCGTGATCGTTGACCATGGGAGTACCACCCGACCAACCAAAGGATCGACCGCTCGTGAGCAAGGTCCCCTCCATCACCCTCAACAACGGCGTCTCGATGCCGCAGCTCGGCTTCGGCGTCTGGCAGATCCCGGACGACGAAGCGGCGAAGGCGGTGGGCGCGGCCCTGGAGGCCGGCTACCGCTCCATCGACACCGCCGCGATCTACGAGAACGAGACGGGCACCGGCCGGGCCATCGCCGACTCGGGCATCGCACGTGACGAGCTGTTCGTCACCACCAAGCTCTGGAACAGCCAGCAGGGCTTCGACTCGACCCTGCGCGCCTTCGACACGTCACTGGACAAGCTCGGCCTCGACTATGTGGACCTGTATCTGATCCACTGGCCGGTCCCGTCCAAGGACGCCTACGTCGACACGTACAAGGCCTTCGAGAAGATCTACGCGGAGGGACGCGCCAAGGCGATCGGCGTCTCCAACTTCCTTCCGCAGCACCTGGACCGGCTCGTCGCCGAGACCTCCGTGGAGCCGGCGGTCAACCAGATCGAGCTGCACCCGCAGCTTCAGCAGGCGGAGTCCCGCGCCGCCCACTCGCGGTACGGCATCGCCACCGAGGCCTGGTCGCCGCTCGGCCAGGGCCGCGGCCTGCTGGAGGTGCCGACGGTCGTCGCGGTCGCCCGGAAGCACGGCCGGACCCCCGCGCAGGTGGTGCTCCGGTGGCATCTGCAGCTCGGCAATGTCGTGATTCCCAAGTCGGTGACGCCCTCCCGGATCCAGGAGAACATCGACATCTTCGACTTCCAGCTGGACGAGGACGACCTGAAGGCCTTCGCGGCCCTGGACGAGGGCAAGCGGCTGGGCCCGGACCCGGCGTACTTCTCGTAGAGCGGGTCACCGAACCGGTCCACGGGCGGCGGTGGGCCGACCACCGCCGACCGTGGGATGCCGCGTCGGCCTGTTCCGGACACCCTGTTGGCATGTTCCACGGGAAAATTCCATAACCCTCACCTCCCTCCCACACGTTGAGTAACATCCCCGTCACACCCACACGGAAAGCCGGGGAGGGAACTTCCGCGTGCCCGGAATCGATGAATGCCTGCTGGAGGCAATGCGGTTACCCGGCGCTCTGGGCGCCGCGGTGGTCGACTGGACCAGCGGGCTCGCCCTCGGCACGGTCGGGGACTCTCCCCACAACGACCCCGAGGCCACGGCCGCCGAGACCGCCGAGCTGGCACGGATGGCGACCGAACATCCCTCGTTCGCACCCGACGCCGGCGACGGACCACCCGTCGAGGACGTCATCGTCACCAGCCGCACGGGCTACCACATCCTGCGCTTCGTCGAGACGACCTTCGACAGCAGCGTCTTCCTGCACCTCTGGCTCGACCGTGAGCAGGGCAATCTCGCCCTCGCCCGAATACGCCTGCGCGACCTCGCGGAAAGGCTGATCCTCGGGTGACCGCCACCGTCTCCCCCATGCTCACCCGGCTCGCCGCCGAGCGGGCCACAGGCGCTCTGCTGCGCGACCGGGGCACCCTCTATCTCGCCGACGGCGCGGTGGTGCACGCGGAAAGCCCCGCCGCCCCCGGCATCGACGTCCTGCTCACCACCACGGGGCGGCTGCGCCCCGAGGGCTGGCAACAGGCCGTCGACCAGGCGGGCGCGCACGGCCGGGTGGGCCGGTTCCTCGTCGACAGCGGCCAGGTCGCGGACGGCGAGCTGGAGATCTGCCACCTCGGCGCCCTGCACGACGCCGCCTACTTCGCGCTCGCGCCCAGCAGCGGACCCACCCGCTTCCGCTACGGCGTGGCCCACTGGATCGGCACCGTCCGTCCGGTCCCCGCGGACGTGGTGGAGCGCGAGACGCGGCGCAGAAGAGAGCTGCTCGACCGCATCTGGCCACACCCCGCGAACGACACCGCGCCCGTCGTACGGACCGCATGGCCCTCCGGCACCCAGGTGACCACGCGCCAGCGTGCCGTCCTGGGGATGGCGGACGGCGTCCGCACCCCGCCGGACATCGCCCGGCTGCTGGGCCGCCCGACCTTCCACACCCTGATCGACATTCGCAGACTGGCCGCGGCCGGACTCATCGAGACCTCCCGTATCCCCGCCTCGCCCGCCCTCGCACCCGTCCCCGCCCGGATCTCGGCCGAGTGCGCCGCCACCGACGCGGACACGGCCCTGCTGCGCCGACTGCGCGACGCATTGGAGGCCCTGTGATCCGCGTCCGGCGGCAGCGCGCCGAGAGGAGACAACTGATGTCCGCGGAAGCCGAAGTCATCGAGGAACTGCGCCGGTTGAGAGCCCGGGTGCCGCAGCTCACGGGCGCCCTCGCGGCCAGCGCCGACGGTCTCGTTCTGGCCCAGGAGAGCGCCTCCGCCGAGGCCGAGGGCATCGCCGCGCTCACCGCGGCCGCCCTCGGGGTGTCCCTGCGGCTGACGGACGCCACGGGACAGGGGGACTTCCGTGAGCTGCTGATCCGTGGCGAGAACGGCTACATCGCCACCTACGCGGCCGGCTCCGCAGCCGTCCTGACCCTCCTCGCGGAACCACGGATCAACGTGGGCCGGCTGCACCTGGAGGCCCGCAGGTCCAGTGCGCGCATCGGCGACATGGTCGACGGCGCACTCGAACGTCTCGACACCCCCTGACCACCGCCCGCACAGCGCATACCGCACACAACGCGAAGACGCCCAGAAGAACCCAGAAGAGGAACGGAACTGCCATGGCCAAGACCGAAGTCGCACTCAAGGAAGCAATCACGTCGATCGAGGGAGCGCTCGGTGCCGCACTCGTCGACTACACCAGCGGCATGGCGCTGGGCACGGTCGGCGGCGGCAAGGAACTCGACCTGAACGTCGCCGCCGCGGGCAACACCGATGTGGTGCGGGCCAAGCTGCGCACCATGGAACACCTCGGACTCAAGGACGAGATCGAGGACATCCTCATCACCCTCGGCAGCCAGTACCACCTGATCCGGCTGCTGAAGGCCCGCAACAACAACGGTCTCTTCCTCTACCTGGCGCTGGACAGCGCACGGGCCAACCTCGCGATGGCCCGCCACCAGCTGAAGCAGATCGAAGCGCAGCTGGAGGTCTGATCCCCGGCGGTGGGCGGCGTCCTCACCCCTCGGCCCCACCGGGCCGCGGGCGCGGCGCGGACGCCGTCCCACGCAGGTGCCGGGGCTCCGTCTCCCCCTTCGTCTCCCCCCGTCCGCGCCCCTCCCCGCCCGGGCGTCCGCCGCGGCTCAGACCGTGAGGACGATCTTGCCGCGCGTGCGGCCCGACTCGCTCCACTCATGGGCCTTCGCCGCGTCCTCGAGCGGGAAGACCGTGTCGACCGCGACCCGGAGACGACCCTCGTCCACCAGGGCCGTCAGCGCCTGGAGCGCCGCGTAGTCGGGCTCGACCAGGGTGAACCCGGAGCGCACCCCGCGCCGCTCTGCCTCCTCCACGGGCGGAACGGCCGTCGGGTCGGAGAGCGAGACCAGCGTCCCGCCCTCCCGCAGGACGCCCAGCGAGCGGATGCCGTAGTCGCCGCCGACCGTGTCGATGACGGTGTCGACGTCCCGCACCACCTCGGTGAAATCGGTCGTCGTGTAGTCGATCAGCTCGTCGGCGCCCAGGTCCCGCAGGAAGTCGTGCTTGGCCGCGCTCGCGGTGCCGATGACATGGGCGCCGTGCGCCTTGGCGATCTGGACCGCGAGGTGGCCGACGCCGCCCGCCGCGGCGTGGATCAGGACGCGGTGCCCCGCCCGCAGCCGGGCCGTCCCGACGAGCGACTGCCAGGCGGTGAGCCCGGCGAGCGGCAGCGCCGCCGCGTGGACGTGGTCCAGCCCGGCCGGCTTGCGTACGAAGTGCCTGGCGGGGCCGGTGACGTACTCGCTGTAGCCGCCCGCCTGACGCGGGAAGTCGGGCATACCGAGCACCTCGTCGCCCGGCTGGTACAGCGTGACGCCGAGGCCGACGGCCTCCACCACTCCGGAGACGTCGTAGCCGAGCACGGGCGTCTCGCCCCAGAGGCCGAAGCCCCCGCTGGCGCGTGACTTCCAGTCGATGGGGTTGACGCCGGCCGCGTGGACCCGGACGAGGATCTCGGTCGGGCCGGGCGCGGGGCGGTCCAGACGGACCTCGGTGAGGACCTCCGGTCCGCCCCAGGCGGCCGCGCTGATGGCGCGCATCGTGGCGTCGGAGCCGACGGCGGTGGTGTGGTTCATGAGGAGGTGGATCCCTTCGTGTGGAGTGTGACGTGCGCCGCCGCGGCTGGGCCACGGGACGGGTACCGCTCCACCTTCCGCTCCGGAGCCGTAACGTGGTATTGGCCAGATGGCCATGATGTGACAGAATCTGGCCATGCAGGATTCGACCGGGCCGGACGGCCCCCACCGCGTGGTCGTGCTGGCGCTCGACGGAGTTCTCTCCTTCGAGCTGGGCATCCCCGCGCGAATCCTCGGCTGCGCGCACTCGGCCGACGGCACGCCCCTCTACGACGTACGGGTCTGCTCCCCGGACGGCGCCCCCGTCCGCACCGACGCCGGTTTCTCGATCGGCGTCGAGCACGGTCCCGAGGCGCTGGAGGAGGCCGACACCGTCGTCGTACCGCCCGCGTACCATCTGCGGCAGCACGCCGAGGAAGGCGTGATGGCGCCGGAGCTGAAGGGTGCCCTGGCGCGCATCCGGCCCGGGGCGCGCATCGTCTCGATCTGCACGGGTGCGTACGCGCTCGCCTCGGCCGGTCTCCTCGACGGCCGCGCCGCGACCACCCACTGGGTCGAGGCGGACCACTTCCAGAAGCTGTTCCCCCGCGTGCGGGTCGACGCGGATGTGCTCTTCGTCGACGACGGCGACGTCCTGACCTCGGCGGGCGCCGCCGCCGGGGTGGACCTGTGCCTGCATCTGGTGCGGCGCGACCACGGCAGCGCCACCGCCAACCAGGTGGCCCGCCTCTGTGTCGTGGCGCCCTGGCGGGACGGCGGGCAGTCGCAGTTCATCGAGCGGCCGGTCCCCGAGCCGTCGGCCTCGACCACCGCGCCGACCCGTGCCTGGGCACTGGAGCGCCTGGAGCAGCCGCTCACCCTGGCGGAGCTCGCCGGTCACGCGCGCATGAGCGTCCGCACCTTCACCCGCCGCTTCCGCGACGAGTCCGGCCTCACTCCCGGTCAGTGGCTCACGGCCCAACGCCTGGAGCTGGCCAAGCAGTTGCTGGAGACGAGCGATCTGCCGGTGGACCACATCGCGGACCGTGCGGGCTTCGGCAGCGGCAACTCGCTGCGCCAGCACATGCGCAGCCTGGTCGGGGTCTCCCCCGCGGCCTACCGGCGCACGTTCCACACGGAAGCGCCGCCGGTTCCCGCCCGCGGCGGCCCGAGGTGATCCCTCGCACCGGGTGCGAGGGATCGGCCGGGTGGGCCCCGGTCAGCCCCGGCGGGCCGTGTGGACCGTTCGGACGGACAGCTGGAAGACGTCCGTACGGCGGTGCAGACCCCGCGGGTCCGCGGGGTCGAGCAGCCGGTCGAGGACCTCTTGGTCGTCGGCCGCGAGCTGCCCCTCCAGAGCGCCCCGCTGATGGGCGAACGCGGCGACCACCTGCTCCCGTACGGCGTCGGGCACCGGCGCCGGAAGGTCGAGCAGGAACGACCGGGTGCCGCTCGGCGTGAGACCGGCGGCGGTCAGCAGCCCGCGCCAGTCGTCGACCTCGTCCTTCGTGCCGGGCAGCGCGGCCCGCATCCGGCCGAACCAGTCGCTGTTCGCGGCGTCGATGCGGGCCTCCAGGCCGGGGCGGCCGATGCCGATGTTCCAGGGCAGGTGACGGGCCGGCAGCCCGCCCTCGACCAGGGCCATCACGCCTCCCGGCCGCAGCAGCCGCGCCAGGGAGGCGAGCGCCGCACGCTGGTCGCCGACGTGGTGCAGGGAGTTTCCCGCCCAGATCAGATCCGCCTCCCCCAAGTCAGCGACGTCCTCGGGGAGTTGCGCGGTGAGGGTGGCGACACGGGAGCCGTTCCCACGTGCCTCGGCGCGGGCCCGGGCGCGCTCCAGGAGCTTCGGGCTCGGGTCCACGGCGACCACCTCGGCAGCCGGGAACGCCTCGGCGAGCAGGGAGGTCAGGACGCCCGGCCCGCTGCCGATGTCGAGGATCCGGCGTACGCCGTGGGCGGGTGCCAGCTCGCCGAGCCAGGCCGCGGCCTGCGCGTAGAGCGGGCTCTGGATCTCGGCCTGGCACTCCAGGAGCGTGGCCATCTCGTTCCAGTCGACGTCGGCGCTGTCGGCGTGCCCACCTGGGTGGCCGCCGTGATGGCCGCCGTGGTGGCCGCTGGGCTGACCGCTCTGAGCGGCGGTGTCATGGGTGTGGTGACGACTCATGGCGTCAGCGTCCGCCGGATCGGCTCAGGACGCGAGAATTGTTGCCGCTTCGGCAAACGGAGGGTCCGTCTCAGTCGCGCCGCCGGCCCGTGCGGTGCTCCTGCGGGCTGACGCCCCGTACCCGCTTGAACGCCGCGCTCAGCGCGAACGAACCGCTGTAACCCACCTTCCGCGCCACCGACTCGACCGTCGCGTCCGTCTCGCGCAGCAGGTCGGCGGCGAGCGCGAGACGCCAGCCGGTGAGATACGCCATCGGCGTCTCCCCCACGAGGCCGGAGAAGCGCCGCGCGAGGCCCGCCCGGGACACCCCGCACTTGGCGGCAAGCGAGGCGACCGTCCAGGGGTGGGCGGGGTCGTTCTGGAGCAGCCGCAGCGCCTGGCCGACGACCGGGTCTCCCATGGCCCGGTACCAGGCGGGCGCCTCGGCGCCCGGCCGCGAGAACCAGGCCCGCAGCACGGCGATCAGCAGCAGGTCCAGGACCCGGTCGAGGACCACGCTCTGCCCCGGCTCGTCCCGGGAGATCTCCTCGTCGAGAACCGGCATGAGCGGGCAGTTCCAGACGTCGGCCGGGATGTGCAGCAGTGGCGGCAGCGCGTCGAGCAGCCGGCGGCTCACCTCACCGTCCATCTGGTACGTGCCGATGAGCATGGTCGTCGAACCGTCGGCGGCGTTGCCCCAGGTCCGTACGCCAAGCCGCATGGCCTGCGACAGCGGCTCGCCCCTCAGCGTCGTACAGGTGCCGCCGGGGCCAATGACGGCGTGCGGCGGGCCGTCCGGGGTGTCTGCGACGGTGTACGGCTCCGGGCCGCGGGCGATCGCGACGTCACCGGGGCGCACGAGCACCGGGACACCCGAGTCGGGCACGATCCATGCCTCGCCCTCGGTCACACACATCAGGCAGAGCGGCGCGCGGTCCTCGATCCGTACCGACCACGGGGGTTCCATCACCATCCGCAGCAGAAAGGCCCCCCTGGCCCGCGGTCCGTCGAGCAGTCCGGCGAGTGCGTCCATGGGACCGAAGCCTAAGGCCGCGGCCGTAGACGCACACGCATGGGACTGAGCCTGTGCAGCATGGGAAGAGCGAGCGGGCCCCGCCAGTCTTGGGACATGACGACGAACCAGAACATGACGGCCCAGCCCATGACCGCCCGCACCACCCGGACCGTGCTGGTGACCAGCGGCTCGGGCAAGACCGGCCGGCGCGTGGCGGAGAGGCTCCGGGCGTACGGTCTGAACGTGCGATCCGGCTCCCGCAAGGGCGCGATCCGCTTCGACTGGGAGGCGCCCGAGACGTGGGCCCCCGCGCTGCGTGGCGCGGACAGTGCCTATGTCGCGTACTACCCGGATCTGGCGGCGCCGGGCGCGGTCGAGGCCATGCATGGCTTCGGCCGGCTGGCGGCCGAGAACGGCATACGGCGCATGGTGCTGCTGTCCGGGCGCGGTGAGCCGGAGGCGGCGCACGCGGAGGAGGCTCTGCGGGCCGCCGCGACCGGCGTCGAACTCACGGTCGTGCGGGCGGCGTTCTTCGCACAGAACTTCAACGAGGGCGCGATCGCGGAGGCGGTACACGCCGGCGAGATCGCCTTCCCGGCGGGCACCACCGCCGAACCGTTCATCGACGCCGACGACCTCGCCGATGTCATCGCCGCGACCCTGCTGGAGGACGGCCACGCCGGCCGCACGCACGAGGTGACCGGGCCGCGGCTGCTGACGTTCACCGAGGTGGCGGACGAGATTACCCGGGCGACGGGCCACGAGGTGCGGTACGTGCCGGTGAGCGTGGAGGAGTACGCGGCCATGCTGGAGCAGTACGGGCTGCCGCTGCCGCAGGCACAGTGGCTGGCGGGGCTGTTCGGCGTGTTGCTCGACGGTCACAACGCCTCGGTGACGAACGGCGTGGAGCGGGTGCTGGGCCGGGCGCCGAAGGACTTCGCGTCCTTCGCCGCCGCGGCCTGGCGGTAGGGGGCCAGTGGGCGTTTCTCCCCCGGGGTTACTCCGCTCTCCCGGGGATTACTCCGCTCCGTGCCCCGAGGCGATCGCGTCCACCCGCTGGGCCAGGGCGAAGTCCCGCTCGGTGATGCCGCCCACGTCGTGGCTGTTCACGGCGAGCGCGACGGTGTTGTAGCCGAGGGTCAGATCGGAGTGGTGGTTCAGCTCCTCCTGGATCTGCGCCACGTGGACGACCAGGGCGGTGGCCGCGAAGTGGGTACCGAGGCGGTACGTACGCCCGATGCGGTCGCCGTCCAGGCTCCAGCCGGGCAGTTCGCGCAGCCGGTCCTCGATCTCCTTCTGCGACAGCGGCTCTGTGGGCATGGCCGGGCTCCCTCCGGTCGGTGCGGGCGGTGACGGCAGCGATGTCAGTGACCGTGACGATACGGTCTCCGGCCCGGAGCCCCCGGGTCAACACATGGGTGTCACCCGGCCGGTTCACGTCCCTGGGTTACGGTCTCGCCATGACAACGGTGCTGAGCGGTACGGGAGTAGGGCCACTGTTGCGCGGCTGGCGCGAGCGCCGGCGGCTGAGCCAGTTGGAGCTGGCCCTGCGCGCCGACTCCTCCGCCCGCCACATCTCGTTCGTGGAGACGGGGCGGTCCCGGCCGAGCGAGGAGATGATCCTGCGGCTGGCCGACCACCTGGAGGTGCCGGTCCGGGACCGGAACGACCTGCTCCTCGCGGCCGGTTACGCGCCCCGGTTCACCGAGTCGTCGCTGGACGACCCGGCGCTGGAGACCCTGCGGGAGGGGATCGAGACCCTGCTCCAGGGGTACGAGCCGTATCCGGCGCTCGTCGTGGACGGTTCGTACACCGTCGTCGCGGCGAACCGGGGGATCGGGATGCTCATGGCGGGGCTGCCGGAGCATCTGCTCACTCCTCCGATGAACGCCATGCGGATCACGCTCCACCCGGAGGGGCTCGCGCCCCGCATCCGGAATCTGCGCGAGTGGCGCGGGCATCTGCTGGCCCAGATGGAACGCCAGATCGGCCTCGCCCGCTCCGCGCCGCTGCGGACGCTGTACGAGGAGGTCGTCGCCTATCCCCTGCCGGATCCTTCCGGCGAGCCGGGCGACCGGGAGGACCCGGTCCCGTACCCCTGTTTCGCGCTGCCGCTGCGGATCGAGCACGACGGGCGGGTGCTCTCCTTCGTCTCGTCCATCTCGACGTTCAACACACCGACGGACGTGACGGTCGCCGAGCTGGCCATCGAGACGTTCCTCCCGGCCGACCCGGCGACGGTCGCTTATCTGCGTTCCCTCACTCAGTAGCGGCGGCGCCCGCGCGCAGCGCGGACCACTGGAGCGCGGCGAAAGCGGCGACGGCGCCGGCCTGAACCGGGATCCACAGCAGACCGGCGGTGGTCGGGGTGAACCAGGCGACGAGGGCGACGACGCTGAGCGCGACCCATATCAGGTTCGCGTCCACCACCAGCCTCACGGCGACCGCGGAGGGCCGCGCGCGGCCGGCGAGCCACCCGACCCCGACGGCGAACGCCACGAGGAGCACCCCAAGTTCGAGCAGCAGCGCCGCGTCGACTCCGAGGAGCTCCCCGAGCGCCCCGGACCAGGCCACGTACGCCAGCCCGTTGGCACCGGTGACGGCGGCGTCGAGGGCGAGGAAGCGCCGCAGCATCGACTGCGGCTCGGTGGTACGGGAGATGCCGGCGAGCAGGGCCTGGGACATGGCGGATCAGCCTCCATCAGAGGGCGGGAGCGGGCGAAGTGGCTGGTCATGAGCCCGGAGCTCGAGCGGAGTGCGCCGCCCGAGTTCCGGTGAACCCCACGATGCCGGGCCAGGAGGCAGGCGTCGATTACGCCGGAGGTAATGCCCGGCCGGGGCTCGGCCCGCTGGGCGTTTGGCAGGCGTCGGTATCCTGCGCCCGGTCGGCCGGGCAGCCCGTCCGGGCGTGTGGAGGGGGAGATGCCATGGCAAGGGTCAGTGAACGGCCGCGGATGATAGCCACCGGGGACGACCATCGCGTCACACCCGCCGAGTTGTTCTTCGACCTGGTCTTCGTGTACGCGCTCACCCAGGTCACGGCCCTGATGGCCGCCGGGCCGTCGCCGCTGCGGATGGTCGGGGCGATGGTGGTGCTGGCGCTGCTGTGGTGGTGCTGGTGCTGTTTCGCGTGGCTCGGCAATGTGGTGCGGGCCGACTCGGGAGCGATGTTCGCCGTGCTCGTCGCGGTGATGACGGTGGTCCTGATCGTGTCGCTGACGGTTCCGGAGGCGTACGCGGACAAGCCCGGCGGACTGCCGTCGCCGCTGGTGTTCGTGCTCTGCTACGGCGCGGTGCGGCTGCTGCATCTGGCGTCGTACTGGGTGTCCGCCCCGGGCGACGCGGCGCTGCGCCGGACCCTGCGCCGGACGGCGCTCGTGTCGGTGGCGCCGCCGCTGGTGCTGCTGTTGGCCGGGACCGCGTTCACGGGTGCCGGACAGGTCGGGCTGTGGCTGGGCGCGGTGGTCGTCGACTACTGCGGGGTCTATGTCACCGGCTCGTCGGGCTGGCGGGTCAACTCACCGGGGCACTTCGCCGAGCGGTACGGGCTGATCGTCATCATCGCGCTCGGCGAGTCGATCGTCGCGATGGGCGTCGGAATGGCCGACTTCCCGTTCACCGCACCGGTCCTGGCGGCGGTGGCGGCGGGCCTGCTGGTGTCGGCGGGGCTGTGGCGGCTGTACTTCCGTCAGGTCGGCGAGGTGGCGGAGCACCGGCTCGCCGCGCTGGAGGGGGACGACCGCACGCGGTTCGCCCGGGACGCCTACACCTTCCTGCATCTGCCGCTGGTCGCCGGCGTCGTGCTACTGGCGCTGGGGATGAAGAAGATCCTGCATCAGGTCGCCGACACCGGCCACTACAGCCTGTCGGAGCCGCTGCACGGCCTGGTCGCCTGGGCGTTCACGGGCGGGGCGGGACTGTTCCTGCTCGCGACGGCGGCGATCCTCGCACGGGCGGGCGGGCGTTGGTCGCCCGCGCTGCTCGTCGGCGGGGTGGTCTGTGTGCTCGGCGGGGCGGTGATCGTCCTGGTTCCGGCGCTGCTGGCGCTGGGACTGCTGAGCGCGGGGGTGACGGGACTCGTGGTGCTGCACGGGCGGACGGCGAGAGCTTCGGCGCCGGAGAAGACCGCTCCCTCGTCCTGACCCTCCTCCCCGGGAGACGGTGGCGGGCAGCCGGTCCCGGCAGGTGCGAGCTGCCGGGGCCGGCCGGTCGGGGCGGGCTCAGCGGCTCGGCGTGCCCTTCTCCGAGCGGGCTTCCCGCGGCTCCGTCGACTCGCGTTCCTCGCGCGCGTTCCGGCGTTCCTCCGGGGCGCGGTCCCGGACGGCCTCGGCGCGCAGCAGGGCGTTCATGACGGCGAAGGGATCGATGGGCATAACTGTGCTCCTTGCGGTGGGGGATGCGGGCTGCGGGAGGTACGGACCTCTCAGCAGCGCAGCACCACACACCGCACGGCCACCGGAGCCGGGGTCCCTGCCGTGGGGGCGCCGGCGTCGGGGCGCGGAGCCGTCCGGGGGCCGCGGAGGACCACCGGGCGCGCGGCGGCAGGGGGCCGGGCCCGGCGGCACCGGCCCGGCGCCGTGGTCTCCGTCTCGGCCGTGTCCTGCTGGGCCTCTCCGGAGGGGTCGGGCGCGGCCGAGGCCGCGGGGCGGGGTTCGGCGGTGGCCGGGGTGAGCGTCCCCGCCGAGATGCCCAGGAACGCGGCGAGCGCCAGCAGCGCCACCACTGCGGCGCGGCGCACAGCGGTGGCCTGGCGGGGCATGGGCATGGGCGCGGTCCTCCTGGACCTGCGTCCTACCCGTCCCGCGCCGGGCTCGCCCGGGACGGTCCCGAGGTCCGCTCGTCCGGGCTATGTCCCGTGCCCCGCCGGCGCGGCGCGTTACTCCGACCGGGCCGGCCGTGTCGACCGCTCGCCTCGTTCCTGCCGCGTCGGATCCGCCGAGCGTGCCCGCCGGGCCGCCATCAGAACTTCTTCCGCTCCCCTCCGAGGCGGTGAGTCCTTCACCGTCCCGACCGGCACCTGCGGCCCGCTGCCCTCCCGCAGCCACCGCCGGAGCACCTCGTGGACCCGCTCGGCGCCCACCAGTTCGGACCCGTCGGTCACGGGCGCCGACAGTTCGACCGGCGACAGCAGGAACGGCCGCGTCTGCTCGCCGCCCATGCCTCCGTGCGATCCGATCTGCTCCTCGAAGGCATGCACCTCGCCGGTCGCCGGGTCGTATCTCGAGTTGACCATGATGTCCGCGACGTGCGGGAAGCCGTCGGTGCGCCGCACCGCCTCCGCCGCGCCCGTCCCGAAGGCGGCGAGCGGCCCCCCGTCGTCGAGCTCGTCGACCGGCACCTCCACGTCCCCCCGGCCGAGCACCACGGAACCGTGTTTTCCGTCGGCCACGAGCAGGAACCCGATGCCGGGATGGTTGGCGAGGGTCCGCAGCAGCGCCGGGTGACGCCGGTCGATCTCCTCGCGCGTCATGCGGTGCGGCACGTCGGGGAAGGACACCAGACCGAGATTGCCGGACGACAACACGACCGGGTCGGACCCCTTGGCCGGCCGCTCCTCGTCGCCCTCCGCCACGGGCCGGTGCAGCGCGCTGCGCAGCGCGTCGCGGGCAGCGTCACGGGCCTCCGAGCCGCTGCGGGTGCGCCCCGCGCGGCGCGGCACGGGCAGACCGCAGCCGGCCCGGACGAGATCCCTCAGGCTCAGTCCGTACCGTCCCTCGAAGGACTCGCCGGGGCTCTGGCCGTGGTCGGAGAGGAGCACGATCCGGTACGGGCGCGGCGCGTGCTCGGCGACCTTGGCGATCAGCGCGACCGACCGGTCGAGCCGCTGGAGCACCTTCTCGGCGTCCCTGCCGTGCGGCCCCGAATGGTGGGCGACCTCGTCGTAGGCGACCAGGTCGGCGTAGATCGCGGTACGTCCCACCAGCATGTCGCCGATCACCGCGGCGACCACCACGTCCCGTTCGACGACGGTCGCGAAGGCTCGGATCAGCGGATAGAGGCCGCCGCGCGAGACGCGCGGGGTCTCCTTGCGAAGCCGCGCCCGGACGGACTGTGCCATCTCCCGGACGGCCTCGGCGACGAAGGAGCCGGCCGTCCGGACGGCGTTGGCGGGGTCGGAGAAGTAGGCGAAGTAACCCGCCCGGGAGCGGTTGCGGCGGCCACGGCGGGCAGCGACCGAGAGGACCAGGGCCAGCTGCTCGGCGCCGCCGCTGAAGAGGTTGCCCCGGCCGGCGCCGTCCAGGGTGAGCAGTCCGCCGTCGCCGGTGCGCGCGACGGCGCGGCGCTGGAGCTCGACGGCGCTCGCCGGCCGGTTGCTGACCATCAGCCGGCCGGTGTCCTTCTCGTACCAACGGAAGGCGGGCACGTCGTGGTTGGAGCCGTGGAGGATGCCGAGCTGGCTGGCGCCGGTCTGGCTGGACCAGTCGGTGCGCCAGGGCGTGAGGCGGTGGGTCGTACCGAGCCAGCCCGCGACCGTCGGCATCAGACCGTCCGCGACGGCCTCCTCGAGCACATGGTGGCCGACACCGTCGAGCTGGAGGAACAGGGTGCCCGGAGGGGCCTCGGGCCCGGCGTCCGCGCCCGTGCGGCGGCGCTTGCGGTCGGCGAGCCGGTAGAGCCTGCGCCGGTAGGCGGTGTCGTCGCGCACGGCGAGGGCGGTGGAGGTCGCCGACGCCACCGCGGACATCACCGCGGCGACCACGACGGCCGTCTCCGGCTCGGCGGCGCCGCGACCGTCGGGGATGAGCCAGAGCGCGATCAGGAGCAGCGAACCGTTGAGGAAGAAGACCAGCAGACCGAGGACCAGGGCCGGTACGAGCAGCAGCGCGCGGACGATCACCGGCCACACCAGCGCGCCGAGCAGACCGAACGCGCCGGCGCCCCAGGCGGCCGTGACGGCGGTCCTCGTGACGCTGTCGCCGTCGTCCGACTGGAGCCGGAAGTCCGGCAGGATCCCGGCGAGGGCCAGCAGGGTCAGGCTGGACACCGCCCAGACCACCAGCACTCGCCCCAGGGCGCTGCCCGCCCTCCGCCATCGCCCGTCGTCCACGCCGCGCTCGCCGCCCCTTCGCGTTTCGACCGTTCGCGTTTCACCCTTTCCTTCCTCAAGCGTGGCACAACGGTCTCGGGCCGCGGCCTCGGCCCATGGACCCCGGTCGCAAGCGCCGGGCCCGGTCGCAACCGCTCACGGCCGGACCGTCACCCGCCCACGGCCAGGGTCATCGACCGCTCATGGCCTGCTGTGGGCCGCCCGTGGCTCAGCAGCCGTTGTAACCGGCCGTCGGCATCGAGAGTCTGCGGTGTACGTCCGCCTTCATCGCCGCGTCGTACCTCGGCTCGTCGAGGCCGGCCGTCTCCAGGCGTACACCCCGGCGCTCACACTCCGCCGCGAAATCCCGTACCGAGGTGAACGCCCGTTCGAGGACCCGCTCGTTGGGGGCGACGAACAGGTCCACCGTCCCGGCGTCGACATCCGCCCACAGGCCGCCGTGGTCCGGGCGCAGACCGTAGAAGAGCAACTGCCGCACCACGACACAGCCCTTGTCCTCGGCCCATCGCGCGCACATGGCGTGCTGGCTGCGGGTGTCCACCAGGAAGGGGTCGCTGTCGAGTTCTTCCAGCGGGGTCAGACTGGCGATCGCCGCCGCCCGTACGCCGTCCATGGCCAACCCCCTGTAACGCTGTTCACCGCCGACCCTACTCCGCTCCCGCCCTGCCGGGGGAGGGCGTGCGACGCCGGCTCGGGCGCCCGTTCGCGACCCCGGACACTTACGCTCGTACCGAGGGCCGGGCCGGTCGGAGCGGTGGGGCGCCGGAGCGAGGAGGAGGTGCGGGCCGGTGGAAGTCACCTGGTGGGGTCATGCCACCTGTACGGTCGAGGACTCCGGGATCCGGGTGCTCACCGACCCGCTCTTCGTGCGCCGGCTGGCCCATCTGCGGCGGCGGCGCGGTGAACTGCCGCCCGCGCGCGCCGCGTCGGCCGACGTCGTGCTCATCTCGCATCTGCACTCCGACCATCTGCATCTGCCGTCGCTGTCCCGGATCGAGCCCGGCACGCTCCTGGTCGTTCCGCGCGGTGCGACGCGGGCGGTGCCCGGGCTGCGGCGCCTCACCGGCCTGCGGGTGGCCGAGGTGGGGCCCGGCGACGAGGTGAAGGTGCGGACGCTGACGGTACGGGCCGTCCCCGCGCTGCACGACGGGCGGCGGCTGCCGGTGGGACCGCACCGCTCCCCCGCGCTCGGATATGTCATCGAGGGCGCGGCGCGCACCTACTTCGCGGGGGACACCGGGCTCTTCGACGGGATGGCGGACGCGGTCGGGCCGGTCGACGTGGCACTGCTGCCGGTCGGCGGCTGGGGCCCCTACCTCGGGCACGGCCACCTGGACGCGGGCCGGGCGGCGCAGGCCCTGGCGTCCCTGGCCCCCGGCGCGGCGGTGCCGGTGCACTACGGGACGTACTGGCCGATCGGGATGGACGGTGTCCGGCCGCATGAATTCCACGCGCCGGGGGACGAGTTCGTACGACATGCGGCGCGGCTCGCACCGGACGTGAGGGTGCATCTGCTGGCGCACGGCGAGACGGCGCGTCCGGAGGTCGGCCGGTGATCGGGGAGATCGTGCGGCAGTTGCCGCCCGAGTCGACACAGCAGGCCGTCGGTTATCCGACGCTGTTCCTGCTGGTGGCGCTCGGATCGCTGGTGCCGGTGATCCCCACCGGCGCGGTCGTCAGTTCGGCGGCGGTGGTGGCGTTCCACCAGACCGCGCCGCTGACGCTGCTGTTCGTCTTCCTGGTGGCGGCGTTCGCGGCGTTCCTGGGAGATGTGACGTTGTACTGGCTCGGGCAGCGCGGTCTGCCGCGTGACGGCTCACGCCGGCCGGCGGTTTTGCTCGGCCGGGCCGCGCCCGACCGTCTGGAGCAGGCGCGGGTCAAGCTGCGGACCCATCAGGTGTCGGTGCTGGTGCTGTCACGGCTGGTGCCGGCGGGACGCATACCGGTGATGCTCGCGTGCCTGCTGACGCGGATGCCGCTGCGGCGGTTCGCCAAGGGGGACGTGCCGGCGTGCCTGGCGTGGGCGGCGACGTACCAGCTGATCGGCATTCTGGGCGGTTCGCTCTTCCCCGAGCCGTGGGAGGGCGTGGTGGCGGCGGTGGGCCTGGCGCTGCTGATCAGCGTGGTGCCGGCGCTGTGGCGAAGGCTCCGGGGGGCGGGGGCGGAGGACTCCGGCCGTGAGGCGTGAGGCCCGGGGGGCGGGGCGCGGGGGCTTCAGCCGTCAGACGGAGGCCGGGGGCGCGGGGACTCCGGTCATCGGCGTGAGGCCCGGGGGGCGGGGCGCGGGGTGCGGGGCCCCAGGCGTCAGGCGTGAGGCCGGGGCCGCGGGGACTCCGGTCATCGGCGTGAGGCCCGGGTGCGGGGACTCCAGCCGTCAGCCGTCAGGCGTCACGCGCCGGGCGCCGCTCGCAGCCGCCGCTCGCCGGGTGCCGCTCCCGCAAGGGGCCGGGGCCGGATCGGGCCGGGGCCCGGCACCGGAAGCGGCGCCCCGAGGTCAGTCCGGCAGCACCCGGGAGCCGCCGATCGGCAGGTCCCAGAGGTCCTCGCGGGGCAGGCCGGCCCGCTCCCACGCGGCGCGGACCCGAGTGAGCGGTTCCATGACCGGCTCCGAGGAGAGCACGAACGTCGCCCAGTGCATCGGCGCCATCCGCCGCGCCCCGAGGTCCTCGAACGCCCGGACCGCCTCCTCCGGGTCCGTGTGCACGTCCCGCAGCCACCAGCGGGGCTCGTACGCGCCGATCGGGAGCAGCGCCAGGTCGATGTCCGGATGTCGGCGGCCGATCTCCTTGAACCAGTGGCCGTAGCCGGTGTCTCCGGCGAAGTAGACGCGCCGGTCGAGCCGGTCCGTGAGCACCCAGCCGCCCCACAGCGAACGGCAGGTGTCGGTGAGGGTGCGCTTGGACCAATGGTGGGCGGGGACGAAGTCGAAACGGACACCGTCCAGTTCGGCCGCCTCCCACCAGTCGAGCTCGGTGACCCGGGTGAAGCGCCGCCGACGGAACCAGCGGCCGAGGCCGGCCGGACAGAAGACCGGTGTCTCACGTGGCAGCCGCTTCAGGGTCGGGGCGTCGAGATGGTCGTAGTGGTTGTGGCTGATGACGACCGCGTCGACCGGGGGCAGGTCCTGCCAGCGCACTCCGACCGGGGTGATCCGGGCGGGGGTGCCGAGGATCCGGCGGGACCAGACGGGGTCGGTCAGGACGGTCAGCCCGCCGGTCCGGACCACCCAGCTGGCGTGGCCGGCCCAGGTCACCGCGACGGTGCCGGCGTCCACGACCGGCAGCGGGCCGGGCGCGAACGGCAGCAGCGGGATGGAACGCAGCCCCTCCGGCCCCGGGCGCACGGCGCCCTCACGGGCGAGCCGGGCCACGGCGCGCACGCCGGGGAGCGGGGCGGTCAGCCGGTCGGCGAAGGTGGGCGGCCAGTCGCGGACCAGGCCGAGGACCTGCAGATGACCCGTGGCACGCCCCGGCCGCTGCTGCTCCGGGGCCGGCATCGCCACCTCCACGCCCGCCGGGCCGCCCGCGCCCTTGGCACGGCTCGCCTCCCCGTCCGTGGCCGGGCCCGTAGCCGTGTCGGGCACGGTTCCCGTACCCGCGTTCGGGCCCGTCACGTCCAGCTCGTCCGTATCGGGGGTCGTACGGGTCGTACCAGTCGTCCCCGCCGTCTCTTCCGTCATCCGCGGACTCCGTTCTCGGCGATTCAACCCGGTTCCTCGATGCGTGGTTCCTCGGTGCTCAGTTCTTCGAAGGCCGACGCGAAGGTTCTCAACGCCCTCACTACGTGAGGCAGTTCGAGAGGCTCCGGCGCGGAGAGGGACTCCAGCTGTTCCCCGGGGGTGGCCCCGAGCAGCGGCCCGGTGGACAGGCGCACCCGCAGCGCGCCCAGCTCGTCACCGAAGCGGTGGCCGCCGGGCACGGGGACGCCGAGACGGCCGGTGAGGTGTTCCTCCAGCTCCATGGAGTCGGTGACACCGCGCGCGGCGAGGCCCGCCCGGAGCGGGCCGAGGTCGGCGTAGAGATGGCGGCCCGCCTGCGGAGGCCGGGCCAGCGCCCCCGCCGCGAGGACCACCCCGTGGACGGCGGCCGCGACGCGTGCGTGGAGGGCGTTCGCTGCGTCGTTCCGGTCGGTGACCGCGCCCGGTTCGCCGAGGGCGTGCGCGGCCGCCGCGGCGAGCGGGGCGGCGATGACGGCGCCGAGGGCGGTGAGGATGTCGAGCGTACGGGCGCGGCGTCCCGCGGACGGGGCCGCGGGCGGGAATCGGGCGACGGCGAGGGGCCAGGCCGCCGGGGCGAGCGCCCCCGCAAGGTCGCACAACACGGTGACATCGTCCGGGCACATCTCGGCGGGGCTGACGACGACCGTGTCGTGCGGCCGGTGCAGGGTGTCGCGCCAGGTCTCGTCGCTGATGATGTGCAGCCCCTCGGCGACGGCCGCCTCGCAGGCCTCGCGCACGAGCTCCGGCGGCGCGACGGTGGCGGTGGGGTCGTCGGCGACGGAGAGCAGGAGCAGCGTCGGCCGGCCGCCCTCGGCGCGCACCCTGCGGACGGTCTCCAGGAGCGCGAACGGATCGGGCACGCCTCCGCACTCGGCGGCGGTCGGCACGTGGTAGGCGGGCTGCCCCAGCAGCCGGGCCTGCGGCGTCCACCAGGCGGGGCAGGGCCGGGGCAGCAGGACGTCGCCGCCGTGCGCCGCGATCAGGGCCAGCAGCAGGGGCTGCGGGCCGGGTGCGGCGGCCACGTCCTCGGGGTGGCCGCGCAGACCCCGCCGCCACCAGTAGCCGGCGGCCGCCTCCCGCAGGAGCGGGCCGCCGCCGGGGGGTTCCGCCCCGGGGCCGCCGGCGGCGGCTGCGAGGACGGCGGCCAGCTCGGGCAGAACCGGGAGTCCCGGCTCGGGGGCGGGGGGTCCGTACCGCACGGGGCCGTGCCCTTCCGGAGCCGCCTGCCGCATGGCTGTACCTCCGACGCTTCGAGCCCTGCTTCCTGTGCCCTTTATACGGAGGTTCGTGAGGGTTCGCCGCCTCAGATGGAGGCGACCGGGTGCCGGACACGCGCGTGGAAGAGATGGCCCCGGTGTTGTGGACCCTCCGGGCCGGCCGCGTGGTGCCCGCCGCGTCGGTGATGCGGGACGGCAGCCGCCGGCTCCGCGCGGACGGGTGCCACGGCGGATCGGGCGCGGCCGGTGAGGTGATGCCGCCCGTCCACGGGCAGATCGCCGATTACGCGGGCAGGTGGCGCCGAAGGGAAGCGCTCGTACGCTCTCCCCTCGCGGTTCATGCCGGTCGGCGCGGGGCGGGGCCCTCCGGCAGCGCTGCCGACGGCCCTCCTGGTGACTCTCCGCCGCGTCCGCTTGGACCGTGGGACTCGGGGGTACCCGCGTGCCATGTCCGAAACGCACGCTCAGCCCGCCACGAGCCCGCTTCCGCGCGCCGTCCCCCAGTCGGCGCGGGCCCGGATCACCGCCCTGCTCGGGGACTGGGACCGTGAGGTCTTCGACCGGGTGGCGCGACGCCACTGGCCGGGCGCGGACCCGGTGCTCCCCCGGCTGAGCCGCGCCGCCAACCACGGTGTGCTGTGGTTCGGCACAGCCGCGGCGATCGCGGCCTTGGGCGGCAGCGCGCGGTCCCGGCGGGCCGCCGTGCGGGGGGTGGCGTCGCTGGCGCTCGCCTCGGCCGCGATCAACACGGTGGGCAAGCGCTCGGTGCGCCGGGCGCGCCCCCTCCTGGACGGCGTACCGCTGATGCGGCAGCTGAAGAAGCAGCCGTTCACCACGTCGTTCCCGTCAGGGCACGCGGCGTCCGCCGCCGCCTTCGCCACGGGTGTCGCCCTGGAGTCGAAGGGCTGGGGAGCGGCCGTCGCGCCGGTGGCCGGCGCGGTGGCACTGTCCCGCGTCTACACCGGAGTGCACTATCCGAGCGATGTCCTGGTGGGCGCGGCGCTCGGGGTGGGCGCGGCGTTCGCGCTGCGCGGGTTCGCACCCACCCGGCCCCAGACGCCGGAGCCGGGGCGCCCGCACACCGACGCTCCCGCCCTGCCGGCCGGCGAGGGCCTGGTCGTCGTGGTGAACCGGGCGTCGGGTTCATCGGAGGGGGCCGACCTGGTGCGCAAGGCCCTGCCGCTCGCCGAGGTGGTGGAGTGCGACCCCGAGGACGTGTCACGGGAGCTGGCGAAGGCGGCCGACGTGTGCCGCGCGCTGGGCGTCCTCGGTGGCGACGGGACGGTGAACCGGGCGGCACCGGTCGCCGCGCGGCGCGGGGTGCCGCTCGCGGTCTTCCCCGGCGGCACGCTGAACCACTTCGCCCAGGACCTGGGGATCGAGTCGGTCGCCGACACCTGCGCGGCGCTGGCCTCGGGCGATGCGGTGCGGGTCGATCTCGGACGCTTCTCCCCCGGCCCGGACGGTGAGCCGTACGGCTACTTCCTCAACACCTTCAGTCTCGGCGTGTATCCGGAACTGGTGCGGCTGCGGGAGCGCTGGTCGCCCCGCATCGGCGGATGGCCGGCCGGTGTGCTGGCCGCCGTGCGGGTGCTGCGCGGCGAGCACCCGCTGGAGGCGGAACTGCGCGGGGAACGGCGGCCTCTGTGGCTCCTGTTCGCCGGCAACGGCGTGTACGGAAGCGTGGGGCCCGCGCCCGCCCGGCGCGCCGATCTGGCGGACGGCCTGCTCGATGTACGGGTGGTGCACGGCGGCCGGCTGCCCGGCCTGCGGCTCCTCGCGGCCGCGTTCGCCGGTCCGCTGAGCCGCTCCCCGGTCCACGCAGCCCGTACGGTGCGCCGGATGCGGATCGCCTCGCTCGCTCCCCGGACACCGGTTGCCTTCGACGGCGAAGTGATGGAGACGTCAGGTGAGTTGACGGTCGACAAGGCGGCCGAGGCGCTGGTCGTGTACTGCCCGAGGGCGTTCTCGTAGCCTCGCGGAAGGCTCCGCCCCGCCCCGGCGCCGGGGCAAAAGCAGTGGCCGCGCGCGCTGGACGGGGTGACACTCGGCCCATGCCCACGCACATGCCGCCAACACCCATGCCCAATCCCGTGCCCGCGCCCAGTCCCGCGCCCAGTCCCGGCCCCGCGCCCGCGGTCGTCGCCGAGCCCGTCCGCACCGCGCGACTGCTCCTGGCGCCGCTGCGTGCCGAACACGCCGAGGTGATGGCCCGGGTGCTCGGGGACCCCGCTCTGCACACCTTCATCGGCGGCGCTCCCGCCACCGTCACCGAGCTGCGCACCCGGTACGAGCGGATGCTCGCCGGTCCGGCCGATCCCGCCGTCTCCTGGTGCAACTGGGTCGTTCTGCTGCGCGAGGACGGGAGCCCGGGTGACGGAGCCCCGGTCGGCACCGTCCAGGCGACGGTCACCGGAGGCGATCCGCGGACGGCGGAAGTGGCCTGGGTGATCGGCACACCCTGGCAGGGGCGGGGAATCGCCCGGGAGGCGGCCCGGGCGCTCGTCGACTGGCTCTGGGCCCGGCCCGTGAAGCGGGTGATCGCCCATGTGCACCCGGATCACCACGCGTCGGCCGCCGTCGCCGCGTGGGCCGGGCTCGCCCCGACGGACGTACGCCAGGACGGCGAGGTGCGCCACCAGGCGGACCGCTGAGCCACTCGGCCACGGCGGCGGGTCCGGCGACTGAGGGCGCTCACTTCGAGGCAACTGCCTCCCCTGGGAGTCGGCTTCGCGGACGGACCCCCATGCCGCAGCTCGCCGCCGTCCACATTTCAAGACGCATATCTCATGATGCGACACGGCGCCGTACCGTGGTGACACCACTTCACGAGAGGGAGTCCGGTCATGACGTACGCGCGCCGGGAAACCGCCGTCTACACCCACGGTCACCACGAGTCGGTGCTGCGCTCGCACCGCTGGCGCACCGCCGCCAACTCGGCCGCCTATCTCATCCCCGAACTGCGCCCGGGACTGGACGTGCTGGACGTGGGCTGCGGGCCGGGCACGATCACCGCCGACCTGGCCGAGCGGGTCGCCCCCGGCCGGGTGACGGCCGTGGACCACGCCGAGGACGTACTCGACCGGGCGCGCGAGGTCGCCGCCGAACGGGGCATGAACAACGTGCGGTTCGCGGTCGCCGATGTCCACGCGCTGGACTTCCCCGACGACTCCTTCGATGTCGTGCACGCCCACCAGGTGCTGCAACACGTCGGAGACCCCGTGCGGGCGCTGAGCGAGATGCGGCGGGTGTGCCGCCCCGGCGGCGTCGTCGCGGCGCGCGACAGCGACTACGCGGCCTTCACCTGGTTCCCCCAACTGCCCGCTCTGGACAAGTGGCAGGAGCTGTACCGGGTGGTGGCCCGCGCCAACGGCGGCGAGCCGGACGCCGGCCGACGGGTGTTCTCCTGGGCCCGGCAGGCCGGCTTCACCGACATCAGGGCCACCGCCGCGACCTGGTGCTTCGCCACACCCGAGGAACGTGCCTGGTGGAGTGGGCTGTGGGCGGACCGTACGACCGCGTCGGTGTACGCGCGACTGGCGGTGGACGGCGGGCACACCACTCCCGAGCGGCTGACGGAGATCGCGGAGGGCTGGCGGGAGTGGGGCCGCCAGGACGACGCCTGGTTCATGGTCCCGCACGGGGAGATCCTCTGCCGGGTCAACTAGGCTTCTCCGTATGGAGATTCTCGGTACCACGCTGCGCGTCTGCGTCGATGACCTGGAAGCCTCGGTGCTCTTCTACGAGCGCCTCACCGGCGGGCAGGCCCTGCGCTTCGAGCGCGGAGGCGTGTCGGTCGCGGCCGTCGGATGCTTCCTGCTGATGAGCGGTCCCGAGGAGGAGCTGGAGATACTCCGCAAGGTCTCGGCGACGATCGCCGTCGACGACGTGGACACCGCGTACGCCACGCTCAGCGAGATCGGCGCGAAGATCGTCGCCGGCCCGGTCCCCACCCCGGTGGGCCGCAATCTGCTCGCGGTCCACCCGGACGGCTCGGTCTTCGAGTACGTCGACCGCCGGAGCTGAGCCCCGACGGTTCGGCGCGCCCCGTGCGGCCGTAGGACGGCGGCGGCCCCTCGGCCGGCGCCGCCCGCCGCCCGAGGGGCGGCCCCGGCCGGAAGGCAGTGGGCTGCGGCGGGCCGGCACGGCGGCGCCGCGCCCAGCCTTCGCCCGATCCGGGTGGCGCTCCTCCGCCCGGCACCGGCTGTCGGCATACGGCGCCGGCGCCGGCGCCCTACGAGCCGGCCGGTCCCCCATCCCCGCCGTCCGGCCGCATCCGGAACTCGTAGCGCTCCGGGAGCGGTTCGTCCGTCAGGGACGTCCACACCTCCGCCAGGGTTTCCGCGCCCTCCCGGAGGTCCGCCACCTCGAAGCCGTCGTCGAAGACCGCGCGCGCCGCCGCCGGGTCGCCCTCCGCGAGGAGCAGTTGGGCGTCGATCAGCCGGAACGCGCCCCGCTCCCGCACCGCCTCGGGAAGGTGCTGCCAGATGGTTCGCGCCTTGTCCGGGCGCTGGGCGGCCAGCAGGGTGGTGAGGGCCTCGCGGGCCAACGCGACCGTCGCCGCCGTCCACGCGGCGCCGTGGTCGCGACGCTCCTCGCAGAGGTCGTCGAAGGCTTCCGCATAGCGTTCCGCGGCCCTGGAGAGATGGCCGCCCTCGCGGTCGGCGACCGCGAGACAGCGCAGCAGCGGCCAGCGTGAGGGGGCGAGCCGGAGACCCCGCTCCCAGCTGCGGACGGCCTGGGCGAGGTCTCCGGCGTGCCACTGGGCGACGCCGAGGTGGTACTCGGTGTGCGGCTCGGCCGGGGCGGTCTCCAGCATGTCCCGCCAGTGGGGCGCGACGAGCGACGGGCCCGGCGGGACGACACGGCGCGGGGCGGGCAGGACGCCGGTGTGCAACAGCGCGAGCCACGGCGCCTGCTCGTCCCCGAGCGTCGACTCGTCGAAGGGGGTGCCGGGCAGTTTGTGCCCCGCGCGCAGGACTTCCAGCGCTCCCCAGCCCGACCCGGTGGCGAGGGGCGTCACCGGCGCGGTGTCGGCGCGGGTCCGCCACGCCCGGTAGGCGCTGTCCACGTCGGCGCGCGGCAGGGCCTCTTCGAGGCGCCGCTCGGCCTCCGCGCGCGCCGCTCCCCAGTCGTCGCCGTGCACGGCCCGGGCGTCGGCCGCCAGCGGGCCGTACGCCTCCAGCCAGCTGAGCTCCTCGCCGCCCTCCAGCTTCAGATGCTCCAGCTGGGTCCTGGCCAGGCCGGCCTGTATCTCCGCGTACCCGGGCGTGCCGGGCTCGGTGAGCCACTCCTGCCAGCGCCGTCCACCGCGGCCCCTGCCCCAGAGGAACAGCTTGCGTCCGCGCAGCAGGTCGGTGGAGGTCTGTACGAACCCCGCGCCCGTCGTGTCGAGGGAGGCGATCCAGCGGCGGGCGGTGTCGGGGACGTCGTAGAAGTAGTCGGCGGGACACTCGCTGCGCAGCGGATAGCTGCGGTCGACGCCCTCGGACTCCGGTACGGGCACCCGGCGCAGTGTGCGTTCGTAGCCGTGGTGCCAGGCGTGGCCGGCGGGGGCGAGGACGCGGCCGTCCTCCGGTACGGCGATGTTGGTCCACCAGTAGACGGGCGCGGGGCGCTCGTGCGGATTGCGTACCCGGATGCCGGCGTAGAGGAAGTCGGAGCCCTCGGGCAGCCACAGATCCACCTGGAACGGCAGGTCGCGCAGCCGCTCCCATTCCCAGAGGCGGACCATCTCGCCGCCGTCCGGTGCGGGGACGATCGCCGCGTGGAGGGGCGCGCAGGAAAGGGCGGAGTGTCCTGTGGCGCCGATGTTCCACTCGATGCCGCCGGAGAACCAGGCGCCGTTGAGGGCGAAGTCGGCGGGCTGGAACACCGGGTTGCGGTGGACGAGTTCCCGCCCGGTCGGCTTGTGGTGCAGGGAGTGGATCCGGCCGCCGAGACCGGGCAGTACCGTCACCCGGAGCCGGTCGTTCTCGATCACGATCGTGTCGAGGTCCATGGCCTCGCGCTCGCGTCCGTAGCCGTCCTGGACGCGGGTGGGGAGCAGGGTGCGCAGCGGCTCGTACCCGGTCTGGCGCGCCATGTCACGCGGCACATCGCGCGGCAGGGCGCGCCGGACGTCATCCGCCCCCTGTTGCCGGAGGCGTGCCGGGAGCGTGGGGATCGCGTCTCGTGGGCGCAGGGGCGGCAGCGGGTTCTCCTGGCCCAGCGGAGCCCCGGGGAGGGTGAGTACGGCGCGTCGCACGGTGGTCATGCCGACCATGGAACACGGCGGTCCGCGCCCTGACCAGGGGCTCCGGAGGTCAGGCTTCGGCAAAGCCCGGGGCCGAACCCCTCTGGTTGCGGCCGGACTTATCCGGGTGCCGGGCTCCGGGGCGCGGGCTCAGCCGTCGGCGAGGGCGGCGACGACGAGATCGGTCAGGAGCGCGCCCGCGGTGCCGTCCGGGTCGCGGTCGGGGTCGTACACGGTGACATTGAGCCCCACACACCGTTCGGAGCGGACCAAGGTGCGCAGGAGCGGGAGCAGTTCGTCCGGGAGGAGCCCGTCGGGTTCCTGGCTGTCGACGGCCGGCATCACGCTCGGGTCGAGGACGTCCGCGTCCAGGTGCACCCAGAAGCCGTCGAGGGCCGGCGTCTCCAAGGACAGGACGGTCGCGGCCGCGAGGTCGGCGGCGCCCCACTCGCGGAGCCGGCCGACCGTGACGGCCGGGATCTTCAGCTCGGCGAGCTCGGTCAGGTCCTCGTCGCCGTCGCGCAGCCCGAAGAGGCGTATGTCCTCGTCCCGCAGATAGGGGCGCAGGCCCTCGATGTCGGTGAGGTCGTCCTGGCCCCGGCCGGTGGCGAGGGCGAGCTCCTCGCCCGCGGCGGCCCCGATCCGGTCGGGCGCGGAGTTGCCCGGGTGGCGGAAGTCCGCGGAGCCGTCGAGGGCGGCGAGTCCGTACCGGCCCAGACGCTTCAGCGCCAGAGAGGCGCCGAGCTGGATGGAGCAGTCCCCGCCAAGAACGAGCGTGAAGTCACCGGCGCGGACGTGGTGTTGGATCCGGTCGGCGAGGGCCCGGGTGTACATGGCCAGCGCGGCGGCGTTGAACACTCCGTCACCCTCGCGCCAGTCACCGCGGTCGTAGCGTGGCGGGACGACGACTCCGCCCTCACGCGCCCGCAGACGCTGGACGATCCGGTTCTCCCGGAGGGCGCCGGCGAGTTTGTAACAGCCGGGCACGGTGCCGGGGACGGGAGGCCTGAGCCCCAGATTGGATGGTGCGTCGACGACCACGATATTCCGCATGCGTTCCATCCTCTCCGCCGTACTCTGGATCTTCAACGGATGCGTGAAGGGTGACGGTGGAGATGAGCGACGGCACACAGCACACGTACCGCGTGATCGTTCGCGGAACGTGGGACGGGTTGACGGACGCCTCGCGGGAAAGGCTGCTCGCGGACGTGGACAACCATGGGCTTGCGCAGATGCAGTTCACCGAAGAGGGGTCCCTCACCTATGACACCGCGCTCAAGCACTTCAGCTTCCGCCATGTGGTGGTGTCGGACGCGGCGGACGGCGAGGAGATGGCAGGGGTGATCGCCGAGGACCGCGCCGAGCAGGCGCTGAAGGCCCTGGGTCACGGCTTTCGTGGCCTCAAGTCCACGGTGACGGACATGGACACCATGAAAATCAACTACAAGGGCCGCCGCTGAGCCTCGCGTCGACCATCTCCGAGGTGAGCGCCCAGCGTTCGTGGTCGCGCCACGCTCCGTCGACGAAGAGCATCGCGGGCGAGAATCCCTCGAGTCGGAAACCGGCCCGGCGCACCAGCGCCAGGGACCGTTCGTTGAGCGGCTGGATGTTGGCCTCCAGCCGGTGAAGCCCCATCGGGCCGAAGGCGTACTCCCGTACGAGAGCGAGGGCCGCGCTCATCACCCCGCGGCCGGTGGCGTGCGCGAAGGCGCCGTATCCGAGGGCTCCGCTCCGAAAACTGCCGCGAACGATGTTGTTGATGTTGATGAAGCCCGCGATGCCGTCGTCCCGCGCCGGTTCGCAGACGAGGAAGCCGGCTTTCGTGGGGTCGTCCGGAAAGGACCCGGCGTACGCCGCGTACGCCTCGGCGGTCAGGGGCGGAAAGAGCCAGGGCCGGTGCGCTTCCACGCTCTCGCGGGCGCGGGCCGTGAACTCCCGGGCGTCGTCGGGGGTGTAGGGACGGATGCCGACCTGCGCGTTCTGGGCGAGGTATCCACGGGTGCCGGACATCACGCCAGGTTAACCAACCGGGTCGGGGCGGGCTTCCCGGCCACCTCGTCCCACGCGCCTTCCCCGCACCCCCCTCGCCCTCGCCACTCCCGCCTCACCCACCTCACCCACCTTCCTGTGCCACGACGGCCGCCCCCGTACCCCCCGGATGGACGGATCCGGGGCGCACGGGGGCGGTGGAAGGGGCCGTACGGGTGAGGGGCACCCGTCGAGCGGCCCGTGGCCGTCGTCAGTGGTGACTGAGGACCAGCTGCGGCTCGTCGGCGTCCGCGGCCTCGGCCGGGTCCGGACGCTGGATGAGGAACGCGGTGAGGACACCGATGCCGAGCAGCGCGAGCGCCGCGTACATCGCGTGCTGATAGCCGGCCTCGGTCACGCCTCCGGCGTCGCTGCCCGCCGTGATCATGGCTGAGGCGAGGGCGATGCCGAGCGAGGCCCCGATGCCGAAGCAGGCGCCGTTGAGACCGGAGAGCGAGCCCGGCTTGTCCTTGGGCGCGGTGGTGACGGCGAGGCCGTTGAGGCCGGTGAGCATGAATCCGCCGTAGGTGACACCGAGGGCGGCCAGCGAGCCGACCAGGATCCACTCGTTGTGCAGGAAGAACGTGGCGAAGACGAAGATCGCGAAGTTGGCGACGGCGCCGGTGACCACGATCCGGCGCCAGCCGAGCTTCGGTCCGAGCCGGCCGGTCAGCGGGGCCGAGATCACGCCGATGAGCTGGATCGGGGTGAGGAAGAGGACGGCGGCGGTGACGGCCGAGAGCCCGAGGCCGACCCGGGCGTCCTGGGAGAACAGCGGGATGGTCAGGGCGATAGCGCCGAATGCGCCGCCCAGGGTGCAGATGGTGGTGATCAGCAGCGGCCAGGCGCGGCGGGAGGCGAGCACCTCGATGTCGATGACCGGGTTCGCGGCGCTCTTCTGCGAGACGACGAAGAAGACGAGGGCGGCGACTCCGCCGAGCAGGAAGCCCAGCGTGAGCGGGGAGGTCCATCCCCAGGCCGCGCCCTGGGCGAGGCCGACGAGGACGCCGGTGAGGCCGAGGGCGAGGGCGGCGATCCCACGCGAGTGGAAGCGGCTGTCGGCGTTGGTCGCGGGGACGTCGGGGACGTACCTGCGCACGCCGAAAAGGCCGGCGACGGCGATCAGGGTGGAGCAGACGAAGATGCCGCGGAAGCCGATGGTGTCGGCGATCTGGCCGCCGGCGATGGCGTCGACACCGGCGAGGCCGCCGTTGACGGCGGTGATGATGCCGGCGGCCTTGCCGAAGCCGGCCGGGGTGAGCAGCTGGTTCAGGGTGAGGAAGGCGAGGGTGAACATCGCGGCCGAGATGCCCTGGAGGATGCGGCCGGCGATGAAGAGCTCGATGTTCGGCGCGAAGACGCAGAGCAGATTGCCGAAGATAAGGACAATCGCGCAGACGATCATCATCGGCTTGCGGCCGCGCTGGTCGCTGAGGCGGGCGAGCGTGACCTGACCGATGGCCGCCATGAGGAAGAACAGGGTCTGGGAGAGCCCGGCCGCCGCCGTGGTCGTGCCGAGGCGCTCGATGACATCCGGCAGCGCGGGGCTGAGCATGGTGGCGTTGATCTGGTAGCCGAGTACGGCCAGGACCATCGCCAGCAGCATGGGCCCGCGGCCCGCGAGATCGGAATCGGCTCCGGAACGCGTCCGGCCGAGTGTGGGTGACATGTCGGCCCCTTTGCCCTGGATGTCATGTCATGAACGAATCGGTTCAGCAGTCTTGTCAGACAAGTACCGCCGAAACAGGGTGAGGTCTACGCGCGTAAAACGTCAAGACCCCTGGTCCTGTGAATCTGGATACCGTTGCTCACGGGCTCGGTGTCGGCTTAGCTTGCCGACAAGTCAGTCAAGGAGGGGCAGTGGCAGTCAGCGGACCGCAGCGGCGACCGGTCGTGGTGCTCTACGAGCGGATCGCGGACGCCATCCACGAGGGCGTCTATCCGCCCGGCTCCACCCTTCCCTCGGAGCCCCGGCTCGCCGCCGAACTGGGCGTGAGCAGACCGGCCCTGCGCGAGGCCCTCCTGCTGCTCCAGGAGGACGGCCTGCTCTCGGTGCGCCGGGGGGTCGGCCGGACCGTCAACGACCATCCCCCGCGCCGCGGCTTCGAGCACATCCAGCCCCTGGAGGAGCTGATCGGCGCCGGCTCCCCGCTGCGGGTGCGCGCCCTCCTGCGGGCCGTCGAGGAACCCACCGATTTCACCACCCAGCACCTGCTCGCGCCCGCCCGCGCCGAGCTGCGCTTCTGGGAGTCCCTGCTCGCCGGGGAGGGTACGGCGGCGGCGCTGAGCCAGGAGTGGGCGGCCGCCGACGACGTACTGGACCGGGCGCACCCGGCCTTCTCGGCGGCGTTGCGGAACGCGCCGGCGCCGGACCGGACCTCGATGCTCGCGGTGCTGGCCGGCGCGTCGCGCGGGGTGCAGCTGAGCGCGCACAGCAGCGTGACGGCGACCTTGCTCGGGCAGCGGCGCGGCGAGCAGCTGTTGCGCCCGGCCGACACCCCGGCCGTACTGATCACTCAGGTGGTGCGAGCCGGGGAGACGCCGATCCTGGCGGCCAAGCACATGCTGCCCACCGGCGCGCCCGCGCTTCCGGTACTTCAGTCCAGCTGACGTTCCCCGCTCCGCACGGCCGGGCGAGACGCGGGTCACGGCACGAGGCTGCCGGTGTGCCGTACACTTCCGCGCCATGCACTTGTCTGACAACTCTGCCGCCGACACCGCCACCCCTGTTGCCGACTGGATCCGCAGCGCCCCCAAGGCCGTCCTGCACGATCACCTCGACGGTGGTCTGCGTCCCGCCACCATCGTCGAGCTGGCCCGGGAGTGCGGCTACACCTCGCTGCCGACCGAGGACCCGGCGGCGCTCGCGGTGTGGTTCCGTGACGCCGCGGACTCCGGATCGCTCGAGCGGTATCTGGAGACCTTCGCCCACACCTGCGCCGTGATGCAGACCCGCGAGGCGCTGTTCCGGGTCGCGGCCGAGTGTGCCGAGGATCTGGCGGCGGACGGCGTCGTCTACGCCGAGGTCCGCTACGCCCCCGAGCAGCACCTGGAGCGGGGGCTGACCCTCGACGAGGTCGTCGAGGCCGTCAACGAGGGCTTCCGGGAGGGCGAGCGCCGCACCGGCGGCCGGATCACCGTCGGCACGCTGCTGACCGGCATGCGGCACACCGCCCGGTCGCTCGAGATAGCGGAGCTGACCGTCGCCCACCGTGAGCGCGGCGTCGCCGGTTTCGACATCGCGGGTGGCGAGATCGGCAACCCGCCGGCCAACCACCTGCCCGCCTTCCAGCACCTGAAGCGGCACAACTGCCACTTCACGATCCACGCCGGCGAGGCCGTGGGCGCCGAGTCGATCCACGAGGCCGTGCAGATCTGCGGCGCCGAGCGGATCGGCCACGGGGTGCGCATCACCGACGACATCCGTGTGGACGACGACGGCACCGCCCACCTCGGCCACCTCGCCGCGTACGTCCGGGACAACGGGATCGCCCTGGAGGTCTGCCCGACCTCCAACCTGCAGACCGGTGCCGCGAAGGACTACGCCTCGCACCCGATCGACCTGCTGCGCCGCCTCGGCTTCCGGATCACCCTGAACACCGACAACCGTCTGGTCTCCGGCACCACCATGAGCGAGGAGTTCCAGCACATGGTGGACGCCTTCGGCTACGGCCCCGAGGTCTTCGAGCAGTTCACGGTCGCCGCGGTCGACTCCGCGTTCCTGCCGCTGCCCGAGCGCCGCCGGATCATCGACGAGATCGTCCTGCCGGGTTACGCGGCCCTCACCGCGACGACCCGCTGACCACGGGAAGTTCGAGGACGCCGGTGTCCTGCGGGGCACTGGTGACCGTCACCGGCTTGACGCCCCGGTTGCCGAAGTAGGCGTCGTCGCTCGCGGCGATCACGAACTCCAGCCGGTGGCCGCTCTCGTAGCGGTGCACGATGCCGGGGAGCTCCACGGTGAACGGCCTGGTCGCGTCCGGGACCCGCACGGGTGCGACCAGCCGGTGGACGAGGGTTTTGGAGCCGTCGGGAGCCACGTCGTACACCTTGGCGAAGAGGACGAGCTTGTCGGCGGCGTCCGCGGAGTTCTGGACGCGCTCGGTCCTGGGGGAGACGACCTTGAGGGTCGCCCTCGGGGAACCGACGACCTCGACCGGCTCCTTCAGGGGGGCGCTGGTCCAGCCGAGATAGGTGCCCGGGGCGTCGTACGGCCTGGGGTCGGGCAGTCCGATCAGCCCGGCGAGCGATGACTCCGAATGGCTCGTCGGCACCAGCCGGTTGCGGTACTCGCGTGCTCCCCGGGCGACCTCGGAGCGATGGTCGACGAGCTTGCCGTCGCCGGAGAGGTACATCTTCCGCGACAGGGGCGGTACGGCAGACGCGGTGCCGTAGCCGCCGCGCCAGTCGCGGTAGTACGCGAAGGCCGGGCCGGTGTCCGTGGCCGGGCGCCCCTGGAGGTAGCGGTCGAACCAGGCCAGGATGCGCCGGCCGACGTACGACGTCTCCAGATTGCCTTCGACGAGGTTCAGCTCGCCGGGTACCTGGCCTCCGCTGTGTCCCCACGACTGCCAGATCATCTTGGTCTCGGTGCCCTGCGCCTTGAGCTGTTCGTAGCTGGCCCGGGCCTCGTTGAGGTTGAAGAGGCTGTCGGCCTGGCCCTGGACGAGCAGGGTGGGCGCCTCGACCCGGTGGAGGTAGGAGACCGGGGACACGCTGCGGGCGAAGTCCAGCATCTCCCGGGTCCGGTCGGCGGGGTAACGGCCGGAGTTCAGGAGCCGGACGGTGTCGCAGGCCCGGGTGACGAAGTGCAGACAGCCCAGTGAGTTGATCCGGCTGGGGTCGAGGGCGGGCGCGAGCAGCGGCTGGCCCTCACCCATCAGGTAGAAGCCGTTGGACCACTGCCACTTGAAGGCTCCGGGGGTGTCCGAACGGGCCTCACGCGCGGCGCCGTTGGGGTCGAGCGAGTACGCCAGGTCGTTCCAGGTGATCATCGGGACGAGTGCGTCGACGCGGTGGTCGACGGCGGCCGTGGCGAGCTGGACGGCGCCGCCGTACGATCCGCCGATCATCCCCACGCGCGGGTCGCCGCGCCCGTCCCGGGTGACGAAGTCCGCCGTGGTGCCGTCGTCGGCCGCGCGGGTGCCACCGAGGAAGTCGATGAGGCGCGAGGCGGCGCGGCCGTCGATGGCCGGGTCGTCGAGGGAGACGAGGCAGCCGGACTTGCCGAAGCCGAGACCGGAGTAGACGAGGGCGACGTAGCCACGTGCGGCGAACGCCTTGCCGATGGCGTCCGTCGAGCCGTCGGACTTGCTTCCCCCGAAGCCGTTGGTGGCGAGGACGGCGGGGGCGCGGTGGCCGGCGTCGACGCCGGCGGGCCGGTAGAGATCCGCGTCCACCGTGCAGGTGCGGTCGCCCGCCCCGACCGTGAACTTCAGTGCCCTCACGGTGTGTTCACCGGTCGGGGCGGAGGCCGTGGCCCCGGCGGGTGCGGCGAGGGCGAGCGGCGCGGCCAGCGCGGTGGCGGCGACGAGAGCGAGTGGCGTACGGAACCTGGGCACGGCACGGGACACGCGGACCTCCACACGGTGAGCGCCTTACCGACCGGTAAGTATCGGGCCGTGCTCATGCTGTGACACGTGTCATAACCCCGTCAACGCCCGTGACGGAGGTTTCTTGACGAAGATTCAGTGAAGGCCGGGGCGGACGGCGGGAGGTCAGAGCAGAGCGGGCACATCCAGGGTGAGCGTGCCCGCCCCCGCGTCCAGCACGGCGGGCAGCCCGAGCGGCATCGTCAGTGCCGTCTCGCTGTGCCCGAAGCCCATCTCCTCCACGACCGGTACACCGAGACCACCCAGCCGTTCGGCGAGCAGCGGCCGTACCTCCTCATAGGGGCCGCACTCGACCCACGACCCCAGGCCGATCCCGGCCACCCCCTCCAGCCAGCGGGCCCTCAGCAGTTGGGTGAGGATCCGGTCCAGGCGGTACGGCTCCTCGCCCACGTCCTCCAGGAGCAGCAGCCCGCCCCGGGCGGAAGCCCGGGAGCCCGGGGTGCCCAGGTCGGAGGCGAGAAGGCTGGCGCAGCCGCCCAGCGTGATTCCCCGTGCCCGGCCGGGGACCAGGGTCCGGGCCGTCTCCAGGCCGAGGGTCCGCACCGACTCGGGCTCGAACAGCGTGGCCCGCAGCGACTCCTGGGTCCGGACGTCCTTGAGGAAGGTCACCGCCGCGACCATCGGCCCGTGCAGGGTGGCAAGGCCCATCCGCAGGGCGAAGGCCTCGTGGAGCACGGTGACGTCGCTGTAGCCGACGAAGACCTTGGGGCCCGCCGCCCGCATCGCCGTCCAGTCGAGCAGGTCCACCATTCGCTGGACGCCGTAGCCGCCGCGCGCGCAGATCACGGCGGACACCGTCGGATCGCACCACGCCTCCTGGAGGTCCCTGGCGCGCGCCAGGTCCGTGCCGGCGAGATAGCCGAAGTCGGGGTGGGTGTCGAGGACATGGGGCGCCACCACCGGTTCGAGCCCCCAGTCGCGCAGGATGTCGAGCCCGACAAGGAGTCGCTCCTCCGGCAGAGGGCCGCTCGGCGCGACGACGGCGACCCTGTCGCCGGGCCGCAGACGGGCGGGCCGCGTCAGCGGTATGGCGGTCACTTCTTGAGCTCCAGGAGCGGGACGTCGGACCTGGAGATGCCGAACGTCTGCGCGTACAGAGAGAGTTCTGCCTCCAGCGCGCGGACCATGGTGTCGGCCCTGCGGAAACCGTGGCTCTCGCCCTCGAAGGCGATGTACGCGTGGGGGATGCCCCGTCCCGCCATGCGGGCGAGGAACCGCTCGGACTGCGCAGGTGGACAGATCACGTCGTCGAGCCCCTGGAGCAGCAGGAACGGGGCAGTGATCCGGTCGCTGTGGTGCAGCGGCGAGCGCTCGCGATATCGCGCCGGCACGTCGTCGAGCGGGCCGATCAGCGATTCCAGGTACCGCGACTCGAAGTCGTGGGTCTCATCCGTGGCCCAGCCGAGCAGATCGAGGATGGGGTACAGGATGGTGCCGCAGGCGTAGAGGCGGGTGGTGGTGAGGGAGGCCGCGGTGGTCCAGCCGCCCGCGCTGCCGCCGCGGACGGCGAGCCGCGCCGGGTCCGCCGTGCCCTCCGCCGCGAGGGCGACCGCCACGGCGGCGCAGTCCTCCACGTCGACGACGCCCCACTGCTCGCGCAGTCTCTCGCGGTACTCCCGGCCGTAGCCCGTGGAGCCGCCGTAGTTGACCTCGGCGACCCCGATGCCGCGCGAGGTGAAGTAGGCGATCTCCAGGTCGAGGACCAGCGGGGCGTGCCCGTTGGGGCCACCGTGCGCCCACACGACATAGGGCGGCAGTTCGTCGCCGGGGGCGATCCGGTCGGGGTTGTGCGGCGGATAGATGTGGGCGTGGATCTCACGGTTGTCGGGGCCGGTGAAGGTGCGGATCTGCGGCTCGGGGTAGTAGGCGGGGTCGACCGGGTCGTCGTGGGCCGAGCCGATGACCCGGGTCCGGCCGGTGGCCGTGTCCAGTTCCACGACCTCGTACGCGCTGCGCGGGCTGGCCGCGACGCCGACGACACGGCTGCCGTGGACGGCGAGGGTGGGGGCCCACTCGGTCCAGGGCCCGGCCGCGTCGACGAGTTCGCCGCTCTCCGGGTCCAGGATCCCGAGCGAGGTGGAGCCCTTGCCGTGGATGACCGCGATCAGGCCGTTCTCCAGCGGATGGAACCACCTGAGCCCGATCTTCCACAGCGGCCCGCCGAACTCCTCCTCGCGCGGACAGAGCGCCACGGTCCCCCGGTGCGGGTCCTCGCGGTAGAGGTTCCACCAGCCGCCGCGGTCGCTGACGTGCAGCAGCTGCCCGTCGGCCGTCCAGTCGACCTGCGGGACCGACTCCTCGGGGCCGCCGAGGACGCGCGACGCGTTCGTGAAGGTTCCGTCGTCGGTGACATCGGCGAGCATCACCTCCGTGCCGTCCCACGGCATCCGCGGGTGGTCCCAGCCGATCCACGCGACGCGCCGGCCGTCCGGAGAGGGCCGGGGACCGGTGACGAACCGGTGCCGCCCGTCGGAGAGCTCGCGCACGGCCGAGCGGTCCTCGGCGGCCGAGCCGTCCAGCGGGACGGCCGCGATCACCCGGCGCACATCGGTGGGCGCCTCGCCGGTGAACTCCTCGAGGACGCACCAGACTTCACCGTGGGGGCCGCGGTCGGGGCATATCCGGGGATCCACCCAGCGCAGTCCGCCGCCGGTCCCGGAGACCGGGGTCAGCGGCCGTGGCTCCCGCCCGCTGTCGGGCTCGTACGCGTACAGCCGCTGGTCCGGGAAGTGGCAGAAGACGACGAGGGGGCCTCCGGTGCCGCGGGCCGTCCCCGCCCACGGCTGCCCGCCGTACTCGATGACTCTGCTGCGTACGTTCCAGGGAGCGGGCAGCACCGATTCCTCGACGCCGTCGGTCCTGCGTCGTACGAGCGCCCGCCGGCCGCCCTCGAGGGGACGCGGCTCCGTCCACCACACTTCCTCGCCGAGCACACCGACGAATTCGGGCCTGCCGTCGTGTGCCGCGGCGAGCGTGGCGTCGATCGGCGACGGCCAGCTGCCGTATGCCCCCGTGGGAACCATGTCCTTCCCCCATTTTTCTGTGCGGTGTACCCGGTCGTGACGATCCGTGCCCGTCGATGGGTGCGGCTACGCGCGTTGCAGGTAGTGGTCGAGGACGCGGACACCGAAGTGCAGCGCGTCGACCGGGACCCGCTCGTCGACGCCGTGGAAGAGCGCCTGGTAGTCCAGGCCCACGGGCAGCTTGAGCGGCGAGAAGCCGTAGCCTGTGACGCCGAGCCGGGAGAACTGCTTGGCGTCGGTGCCGCCCGACATGCAGTACGGCACGACACGGGCGTCCGGGTCGAACCGCTCCACGGCCTCCCGCATCCTCCGGAACGCCGGTGAGTCGACCGGCGCCTGGAGCGGCACTTCGCGGTGGTGGTACTCCCACTGGACGTCCGGCCCGGTGAGCCGGTCCATGGTCGCGGCGAACTCGTCCTCGCCGCCCGGCACCACCCGGCCGTCGATGTAGGCCGTGGCCTGCCCGGGGATGACGTTGACCTTGTAACCGGCTTCCAGCATGGTCGGGTTGGCGCTGCTGCGCACGGTCGGCTCGACGAGGGCGGCCGCCGGGCCGAGCTTGGCCAGCAGCGCGTCCACGTCGATGCCGTCGGCCGTCACGTCGGTCTCGACGCCGTGCACCGCGGCGAGTTCGGCCAGCGCGGCACGCACGGTCGGGGTGAGCCGCACCGGCCACTGGTGCTCGCCGATGCGGGCGACGGCAGCGGCGAGGCGGCTGACCGCGTTGGCCCGGTTGACCTTGGAACCGTGGCCGGCCGTGCCGTGGGCCGTGAGTTTCAGCCAGGCGGTCCCCCGCTCGCCCGCCGCGATCGGGTAGAGCGTCGTGCGCGGGCCGGCGTGGAAGCTGAAGGCGCCGGACTCGCTGATGCCTTCCGTGCAGCCCTCGAAGAGTTCGGGGTGGCGGTCGGCGAGGAAGCCGGAGCCGTCGACCGCGCTGGCCTCCTCGTCCGCGGTGAAGGCCACGACGATGTCCCTGCGGGGGCGGATCCCCCGACGCGCCCAGTCACGTACGACGGCGAGGATCATCGCGTCCATGTTCTTCATGTCGACGGCGCCACGGCCCCACACGACCCCGTCGCGGATCTCGCCGGAGAAGGGGTGCACGGACCAGTCGGCGGGCTCGGCGGGCACGACGTCCAGATGGCCGTGGACGAGCAGCGCGTCGGCGGACGGGTCGGTGCCCTCGATCCTGGCCACCACATTGGTCCGCCCGGGAGTGCGTTCGAGGAGGAGCGGATCGAGGCCCGCGCCGGCCAGCCGCTCGGCGGCGTACTCGGCCGCCGGCCGCTCACGGCAGTCGCCGCCCCCGCGGTTGGTGGTGTCGAGGCGGATGAGGTCGGAGGTGAAGGTCACGACCTCGTCCAGTGCCAGGGCGCCCACAGACGTGCCCTCAGCCATACTGCTCCTCCACCGCCGCCGAGACGATCGTCGTGACCGCCTTGAACGTGCGGATCGCCTCGTACATCGTCTCGCTGGTGTAGGCGACGCGGCGCTCCCCGCTCGGGGCCGAGCCCGGGACGACGGTCGCCGCGGCGGCGAGGTGCTCCGCGTCGAACTCCAGCTCCACCGTGAACGGGCCGCCCCGCACCGGCTCGTGGCGTACGGCCAGGGCCGCGGCCTCCTTGGCGGCCGCGCGGATCGCGCCCGACGTGCGGGCCGGGGTGCGGCACACCGCCGCGTACCGTGACACATGGTCCTTCACCGCGACCTTGAGCGCCTGGGGCGCGTAGCCCAGGGCGTCCTCGCAGGTGAGGTCGTCGCCGGTGACGAGGACGACGGGCACGCCGTACTCCGCGACGACATGTGCGTTGAGCAGTCCCTCGCTCGCCCGCTCACCGTTGAGCCAGACACCGGTGATGGAGTTGGCGAGGTAGGTGTGGGCGAGGACCCCCTCGGCGCCGGCGCCCGTGTGGTAGCCGACGAAGGCGATGCCGTCCACGTCACCGTGCTGCACGCCCTCCACCATGGAGAGCGACTTGTGCTTGCCGGTCAGCATCTCGGCGCGCTCGTCGAGCCGTTCGAGGAGCAGATTGCGCATGGACCAGTGCGCTTCGTTGATGAGCACCTCGTCCGCGCCGCCGTCGAAGAAGCCGAGCACGGCCGCGTTCACGTCGGAGGTGAACATCGAGCGGCACCGCTCCCACTGCGGCGTGCCGGGCAGCACATCGGCCGGCCAGGTCACACCGGTGGCGCCTTCCATGTCGGCGCTGATGAGGATCTTCACGACTCACCGTCCCGTCGCGGGTCGTCCGTGCCCATGCCGCGTCACGTTACGCGCCGGAGAACGACCAGGCCAGAACCGATGCAGGTTCACCCGGGAGAAGGGCCTCCGGGCCGGCGATCCAGGGACCGACGACTCAGCCGCCGCTGCCGCCACAGGAGGAACCGCTGCCGCCCCCGGCCGAGGCGCGGAGGCGGCATGAGCGTGGCGGCTCGGCCTGTCAGCCCTGCCTCGCCGCGGCGAGGCCCTTCTTCAGGTCCTCGGCGTTCATCACCGGCTGGATCTCGATCCGGGCGCCGAGTTGGTTGAAGAGCGGCTCGGCGATGGAGGGCATCCGCCAGCTGTCCTGCATGTCGAAGACGAAGGTGCAGGACCGTCCCCCCTCAGTGGGGCCGAAGTAGGCGGCCTCCGGCTTGAGCTGTTCCATCAGGGACTGCATGACCTCCTGCAGCTCGCCGCTCTTGAACGCCTCGTTCGACATCTGGGTGTCCAGACGCGCCCGCAACATCACCCTCATCGCATTCGCTCCTCGGCGTCCACCACGGCCGGCGCGGTTCCGCCCGCGCTCGCTGAGACCCGGTGACGTCCCGCTCAGCCTCGGGCCGGGCGAGCGGGGGCGCCAACATCTCCTCCTCCGTCCGTGGGCGCGCTGGGCCGACGGAGTCACATGGCCCGGCCCACCACCAGCCACTTCGACGGCAGCTCCAGGCGGTCACCGGCCGGCGTGTGCTCGGTCGTCATCAGCGGGAGATCGCCCGAGGCGACCACGTCGAGCCCGGCCTCGCCGAAGATCTCCGGCATCGCCGCGTCGGCCACCGTGCCCGGCTCGATGCCGTGCCGGAACACCGGCCGGAGCTTGGGCGGCGGACCGGCGGGGCTCTCGGCCATACCCCTCAGCATCCGTCCGGCCGCCTCGCCGAGCTCCACCACGAAGGCCCGCCCGCGCTGCCCCACGAGGATCGCGATCGAGTCGGCGAGCGCCTGCCTGTCCTGCGGCTCACACTGGTGCAGCACACCGCGCATGTAGACGTTGGCGTCCCCCAGTTCGGTGTGCAGATGGGTGACGGCCTTCCCGTCGACGGCGTCGAGCTCCCGGAAGAGGCCCTCGGCGCCCTTCGGGACGGCGCGACGGGCGTGGGTGATCGCGGCAGGCGCCAGGTCCACGCCGAGGACGCGGGAAAACCGGCCGGCCAGGTAGCGGGTCTGGGTGCCGTTCCCGCAGCCGAGGTCGACCAGCGGAAGTCCGGGGTCGGTGAGGTGCGGTTCGAAGACGCTCAGGTGCAGTCCGGCGGTGAGCGCCGGCTCGGCGTCCCAGATGACCCCGCCCGTCTCCTCGGGCGCCTCTCGCCAGAAGCCTTCCCAGGCATCCTTGTACGGACTCGTCACGCTCATGGCCACTCCCCCAGGACGACGGACTCCAAGGCCGGTCTATCGCGCGCTGGTGGTGCGGACAAGCGCTGGGCCCGAAGTTCATCCGTCGTTCGGAACGGGCCCCCGCCCGGCTCGCGGCAGCGCCAGCTCGAACCAGACCGACTTCCCCTCGCCCGCGGGGCTCGCGCCCCACTCCCTCGCCAGCCGGCTCACCACTTTGAGCCCCCGGCCGGCTTCGGCCTCGGGACCCGCTCCGAGCAACGTCGGCAGGCTGTGGCCGTCGTCGACGACCTCGCAGAACAGCGCCTCGGCACGCACCAGACGTAGTTCCACGCGGTGGCTCTCCGTGTGCCGCAAGGCGTTGGTGACGACTTCGCTGACCAGCAGCTCCACCGTCTCCGCGAGCTCGCCGAGGCCCCAGTCGGCGAGCCGAGCGCGCACCAGCCGGCGGGCCCTTCGCACCTGGGACGGCTCGGGCGCGAGCTCCCATCGGGCCACGTCGTCGGCGGCGATCCCGCGCAGCCGCGCCATCAGCAGGGCGACGTCGTCCTTGCGCCCGCCGCCGGTGTTGAGGGCCCTGATGATCGTGTCGCAGGCGTCGTCCATGGAGGCCGCGGGGTGGGCGGCCGATTCGCAGAGGGTGGCGAGCCCGACTCCGATGTCCTCCCCTCGGACCTCGACCAGTCCGTCGGTGCACATGACGAGCCGGTCACCCGGTTCCACCGGCACCCGTACGGTCTCGAAGGGCACCCCTCCGACACCGATCGGCGCCCCCGACGGCAGATCGAGCAGTTCGCTGCGCCCGTCGGCGGCCCGTACGAGGACCGGGGGCACATGGCCGGCGTTGGCGAGGAGCAGTTCGCCGCCGATCGGGTCGTACACGGCGTACAGGCAGGTCGCGAGGTAGTGCTCGCCGAGCCGCTGCGCCAGGTCGTCGAGGTTGCGCAGCAGTCGCCCCGGGGGCAGGTCGAGGCCCGCCATGGTCTGTACGGCCGTTCGCAACTGGCCCATCATCGCGGCGGAGTTGAGCCCGTGCCCCATGACGTCACCGACCACCAGCGCGGTCCGGGAGCCGGGCAACTTGATGCAGTCGAACCAGTCCCCGCCGACACGCCCGAGCAGGGTGCCGGGCAGATAGCGGGTCGCCGTGTCGCACCCGGTCATCCGCGGAGTGTTCTGCGGCAGCATCGAGTCCTGAAGGGTCTCGGCGACGCTCTCCTGGTACGTGTACATACGGGCGTTGTCGAGGACGAGCCCGGCACGGGCGGCGAGTTCGGCGCCGGTCACCCTGTCCATGTCGTTGAAGGAGGGCCGCCCGGGGTGGCGCAGCAGGATCATGAAGCCGAGCACCACATCGCGGGCCTTCAGCGGGACGACCAGCATCGAGCGCCCGTGGAGCAGGGGGCGGATGTCGCGCTTCTCGAACTGGGAGGCGACGGCGTTGCTCATCTCCTCGCTGATGCGGGGCAGGAGGACCGGCTCGCCGGTGGTCATGCACTGGAAGAACGGCGTCTGTACGGGGAACTGCATGGTTTCGCCGACCGGCACCACGTCGTCCCAGCGGCCCGGCTCGTCGACGTGCTCGACGGCGACGCGGTGCCACAGCGTGGTGGTGTCGGGCACTCCATCGGGGAAGCCCTCACCGGCCATGATCTGCTCGCGCAGGTAGGTGCCGGCGAAGTCGCCGAAGCGGGGCACGACGGCCGCGGTGACCTCCTGGATCGTGCGGGTGAGGTCGAGTGAGGAACCGATGCGGCCGCTCACCTCGTTGAGGAACTCGAGCCGCTCGCGCACCGCGGCGTACTCCAGGTCCTCGACCGGGTCGGCGCCGGCCGCGGCCCGGCCGCGCGTGGCGGCCTCCGTGGCGGCCTGCCCGCGCCGGCCGCGCGCGGCTCGCAGGGGCACACCCCAGTCGGGGGTGACGGGCACGCGGGCGTGGTGGCTGAACTCCACGACCGGGTAGCCGAGTTCGAGTATCTGGGAGACGATCCGGGTGGACTCGCGGACGCTCATGTTGGGCAGGATCTCGGGCAGCCGCCAGGCCAGCTCCTCGGAGCCGTCGAATTCGGTGTGCAGGGCGAAGCCGGGCGCGATGCGCTCGAAGTCCTCCTGGTCGGATTCCTCGACGCGGAACTGATCGGCGTCGGCGGCCAGGACGAGCAGCCGCTCGCGGCCCGGTCCGACCAGCGGATACGCCCACCAGAGCACATCGAGGCGGTCGGTGAGGGGCTCGGTGAGCCGGGCGCGTCCCGCGGTCGGGTAGGCGGTAAGGCCGTTCAGCGAGGCGTCGAGCCCGCCTCCGAGCCCGTAGTACATGTCGCGTTCGCCGGGGTCCGGCTCCGCCGTGTCACCGGCCAGTGCGCCGGTGACGGGGAGCAGTTCGGCGGCGGGCTGCCCCACCGCGTCCTCCTTGGCGTGGCCGAACAGCCGCCGCGCCCCGGTGGACCAGTGGGAGACCATGCCTTCGCCGTCGACGACGACCACGGCGAGCGGCACCCTCCCGGACGTGACGAGGGGCGGCGACGACTCCGGCGGAACACCACTGGCCATGGATGGAAGTCCTTCCTTGCGAGCCGGGGCTCTGCGGCCTACTCCACGGTACGGCTACGCGCCCGTCGTGCGCCGGGCATCGGAGGAATCACCCGCACGCCCGGCGGATCTCTGACAAAAGGTCAGTCCTCGTGCCCCAGCTGGAGATCGCGTTCGGTACGTCCGCCGCCCGCGACCTGCAGCACGGTCGCGACCGGTGGATATCCGGCGGCGATCACCGTGTACTCCCCGGAGGACAGATCGACGAAGCGGAACGCGCCGTCGGGACCGGTGGTGAGGGTGTCCACCACATTGCCCGCCGCGTCGAGCAGCGTCACCCGTGCGTCCTCGACGGTCCGGCCGTCTCCCGCCCGTACCGTTCCGCGCAGGACCGCCCCGCCGGCCAGCTCGATGTCCTGGCGGGTCTCACGGGCGGCCTGCACGGTGACCGCGAGGGCGGTGGGCCGGAAGGCCGGGGCGCCGGCGGCCAGGGTGTACTCCCCCGCCACCAGCTCGGTGAGCACATAGCCGCCTTCGCGGCCGCTGCGGGTGGTGGCGACGACCTCGCCCCGTACATCGGTCAGGGTCACCGTCGCGTCGCGGACCGGGGTGCCGTCGGCGGTGACGACGGTCCCCGCGAGCCGCCCCGCGCCACCCAGGACCAGATCGAGCTCCACCGGCCGCTCGCCGACGGTGACGGTCACGGCCTGCGGCTGGTGACCGCCGGCGGCCGCGATCATCACGTACGAGCCGGCTCCCGGCGCGCTCAGCGCGTACCGGCCGTCCTCGCCGCTGGCACCGCGTCCCACCTGCCGGCCGCGGACGTCGATGAGGGTGAGGGCGGCGCGGGGGACGCAGGAGCCGTCGTGGTGCTGGACGGTGCCGCAGAGCGGGACTCCGGAGCCGGACGGGGGCTGCTGCGCCGCACCGGCGGCGCGGGCCTGCGGCACGGTGGTGGCGGGGGTGGGAGCGGCGTGGGACACCAGCGGTTTCTCCTTGAGGAAGAAGGCGAGGAAGAGTCCGAGCAGGAGCACCGGCACGAGGTACAGGAAGATGCGGGGCATCGCGTCCGCGTACGCCTGGATGTAGCCGTCGCGCAGGGCGGGCGGCAGGGAGTGCACCATTTGCGGGGTGATGGACTCGGCGTCGGGCAGGTGCGCGCCGGCGGGGAGGCGCTGGGCGAGGGCGTGGGCGAGCCGGTCGGCGAAGAGGGTGCCGAAGACGGCGGCGCCGACACTCCCGCCGATCTGCCGGAAGTAGTTGTTGGCGCTGGTGGCGGTGCCGAGGTCGGCGGGCGGGACGGCGTTCTGCACGGCGAGGACGAGGACCGGCATCACCAGTCCGATGCCGATGCCGAGGACGGCCTGCCAGACGCTGAGGTCGAGGCGCGGGGTGTCGGTGTCGAGCCGGGACAGCAGCCACATGCCGGTCACGGAGATCGCGCTGCCGAGGACCGGATAGATCTTGTAGTGGCCGGTGCGGCTGATGAGCTGCCCGGAGACGACCGAGGCGACGACGATGCCGCCCATCATCGGCAGCATGAGCAGCCCGGATTCGGTGGCGGTCGCGCCGTCGACCATCTGGAGGTACGTCGGCAGATAGCCGGCGGCGCCGAAGAGCGCGACGCCGATGACGGCGCCGACGAGGCTGGTGACATTGAAGACGGCGTCGCGGAACAGCCGCAGGGGGATGACCGGTTCGGGTGCGAGGTGCTCGACGACCAGAAGGAGCAGGGTCGTTCCGACGGCTCCGGCGGCCAGCCCGAGGATGACGCGGGAGTCCCACGGGTACTCGGTGCCGCCCCAACTGGTCAGCAGCACGAGGCAGGTGGAGGCCGCGGCGAGGAACAGCGCGCCGAGGATGTCGAGCCGCGCCCTGGTGCGGGGCCTCGGGAGCTTCAGTACGACGGTCACGACGACGAGCGTGACCAGCCCGAAGGGGACGTTGAAGTAGAAGCACCAGCGCCAGGAGACATGGTCGGTGAAGAAGCCGCCGAGCAGCGGCCCGGCGACCGACGCGAGACCGAAGGCGGCTCCGATGAGACCCATGAAGCGGCCGCGCTCCCGGGCCGGGACGATGTCGGCGATGATCGCCTGGACGCCGATCATCAGGCCGCCCGCGCCGACGCCCTGGACGGCGCGGAAGAAGATGAGCTGGTCCATGGTGCGGGACCAGCCGGCCAGCGCGGAGCCGATGACGAAGACGACGATGGCGAACTGGAAGACGCCCTTGCGGCCGAAGAGGTCGCCGAGCTTGCCGTAGATCGGCAGACCGACCGTGGCGGTGAGGAGATAGGCGGTGATCGCCCAGGACATCCGGTCCAGACCCTGGAGTTCACCGACGATCTTCGGCAGCGCGGTGGCGACGATCATCTGCTCGAGCGCGGCCAGCAGCAGCGCGAGCATCAGCCCGACGAAGACGAGGCGCACGCGGCGGGGGCTGAGCCCGGCGGCGGGGGCGGCCCCGGCGGGTGGCCCTTCCGGGGGCGGGGATGCGGAGGGGAGCGCGGCGGCCGTCTCCTGACTGGTTGGTGCGGCCTGCTCGCCCTTCACCAGCGTGATCCCGCCCACCGTCTGCTCCCCTCGTCGCGCCTGCGCGGGCCCATTTCTCGCATTACGCGACAACTGAGGGCAAGCGCGACGAGTTGCGCCGGAGGCGTGCGGGAACGGCTTATGCGCCGGTGGGAGCACCTACGGCGCGCAACGGGCGCGTACGGAGAACCACCCGAACCGGTGACCGCCGCGACGCGCCCGGAGGGCTACTTCTCCACCTCTGCGGCGAGGTTGGCGAGCACCGCGTCGTAGATGCGCCCGAGCCCCTTGGGCGCGAAGGTCCGCTCGAAGAAGCCTCCGATGCCGCCCGCGCCGTTCCAGACGCTGGTGACGACCGCCTTCGAGCTGCCCTCGCCGGCCGGGGTGACCGTCCATGTCGTGACCATCGAGGAGTTGCGGTCCTTCTCGACCAGTTGGCCGTCACCGGGCTCGGTGACCTCGAGAAGGCAGTCGCGGACGCGCTTGCTGGTGGCCTGGAGCTTCCAGTGCACCAGCGTCCCCTCGCCGTCGCCGCCCTCGCGCACCTCGTACTCGCTGAAGTGCTCGGGCAGCAGCTTCGCGCGGGTGTCCTGATAGTCGGCCAGAGCGTCGAACACCGTCTCCGCGTCCGCCGCGATGATCCGCTCCGTAGTGGCCTCGACCTGCGCCATCCCTCGTCCTCCAGCACTCGTTCCTCAGGGGAGGCACCAGCCAACCACCCGGGCCGGGCCCGCCCAAATCCGGGTCCGCACGATCATGGGAACGTGTGTTCTATTGTGGAGGGCGTACGACCGGAGCAGCGAGCGAGGAGGCGTCCATGCGCTGGGACAATCTGGCCGAGAACGCGGCCCCGGGCGGGGACGCCGCCCTGTTCGGCGCGGACGCGGTCACCACGCGCACCTTCGACACACCGGAGTTCCGCGGGATCACCTTCCACGAGGTGAGGGCCCGTTCGATCCTGAACCGGGTTCCTGGCGCCTCGCGGATGCCGTTCGAGTGGACGGTCAACCCGTATCGCGGCTGCACACACGCGTGCGTGTACTGCTTCGCCCGCAAGACCCACAGCTATCTGGACCTCGACACGGGCCTCGGCTTCGACTCCCAGATCGTCGTGAAGATCAACGCGCCGGAGCTGCTGCGCCGCCAGCTCGCCTCGCCCCGCTGGCACGGGGCGCACATCGCCATGGGCACCAATGTCGACTGCTACCAGCGGGCCGAGGGCCGCTACCGGCTGATGCCCGGGATCATCGCCGCCCTGCGCGACCGCGCCAATCCCTTCTCGATCCTCACCAAGGGGACGCTGATCCTGCGCGACCTGGAGCTGCTGAAGCAGTCGGCGGCGGTGACCGACGTGGGAACCTCCGTCTCGGTCGGCTTCGTCGACCAGGAGCTGTGGCGCACCGTCGAGCCGGGGACACCGTCACCCGAGCGCCGCCTGGACGTCGTACGGACCCTCACCGACAACGGCATCGGATGCGGTGTGCTGATGGCCCCGGTCATCCCCTTCCTGGGCGACCGCCCGGACCAGCTGCGGGAGACGGTCCGGGCGATCGCGGCGGCCGGGGCGACGTCGGTCACCCCGCTCGTCCTGCATCTGCGGCCGGGGGCGCGCGAGTGGTTCATGGCCTGGCTGGGGCGGCACCACCCGCACCTCGTCGGGCGGTACGAGCGGATGTACGCGGAAGGGGCGTACGCCCCCACCTGGTACCAGCGCCGGATCACCCGGCAGGTGCACGAGCTGGCGGCGGAGTTCGGGATCGGTCCGGCGCGCCGGGGCGCGGCGCGGCGCATCAGCCCCGGCCCCGCCACCGCGGAGCACGCCGACACGGGTACGGAGGCCACCCAGCTCACGCTGCTGTGACGGCGCGCGGCGGCCCGCGCGTCCGGCCCGGCGCCGGCGGCGGCCCGATTGTCAGTGGCGTGCGCCAGGATGGCGGCCATGACTGCACACCTCACCCACATCGCCGCCCCCGAGGGCGTCGCGCCCGCAACCGGCTACACCCATGTCGTCGTGGGCCAAGGGCGATTCATCGCCATATCGGGGCAGATCGCCCTCGATGAGGACGGTCAGGTGGTAGGTGTGGGCGATCCGGCCGCCCAGGCCCGGCAGGTCTTCGAGAATGTGCGGCGCTGCCTCGCCTCCGCCGGCGCGGACTTCGACGACGTGGTGAAGCTGACGTACTTCCTCACCGACATCGCCCATCTGCCGGCCGTCAGGGAGGCCCGCGACGCGTTCATCACGGGGCAGTTGCCGGCGAGCTCGGCGGTGCAGGTCTCCTCGCTGGTCGACCCCCGGCTGCTGCTGGAGATAGAGGCCTTCGCGGTCCTCCCCGACTGACGGCAGGGCGTGGCCTTGGCCTTCCGGACCGTGCCGGGCGGGCGCAGGGCCTGCCTTCCGGATCGCTCGCGCGCCACGGAGCGGCCAGGAGTGTCCGCAACGTGTCGTCGTCCGCCCGGAAGGCGGGGCCTGCGGCGTCCGGTGCGTGCGATCGCAAGGCGCGGGGACGCCCTCGTAGCGGAGCTACTGGGCATTTGGGCAACGCAGCATGGGGGCACCTCCCGTGCCCGAAGGGCTACGGGGGAGTGCGTGCGGGCGTCGCGGGCCAGGCGAGACTTTACGCACGACCTACCGAAGACGGGCCCTCGCCCAGCTTCCGCAGCACCTCGGAAGCCGCCGCGCCGAGCCGGGGGTGGAGACGGGCCGCCTCCAGTGCCGGGCGGGCCCGCTCGTCGCCCAACGCGCCCAGTCCCTCCACGCAGGCGACGCCCACCCTCCAGTGCGGATCACCGTCGGCCAGCCGCCGCTCCAGTACGGTCACCAGCGCCGGTACGGACTCGGGCGCGCGCAGCTGTGCGAGCAGCCGTACGGGCAACAGCGCGTACGCCACCCGCAGTTCATTGGTGGCGAGCGCCGCGGCGGCCCGCGCCGTGCGCGGGTCGCCGAGCCGGGCCAGGGCGTACGCGGCGGAGACGCAGCGCTCGGGATCGCGGTGGTTGAGGAGGAGGACCAGGGCCTCGAAGGCCCGTCGGTCGCCCGCCACCCCGAGGCGGAACGCGGCCATCTCCCTCGCCCACAGAGGCTGCCGCGGCTCGGTGAGGACGCGTGCGAGCTCCTCGCGGTCCTCGGTGGCCGCCAGCCGGCGGCACGCCGCCGGACCGCCGGTCTCCTGCCGCGCCTCGCTCCCCAACCGATCGATCATCGAGCGGAGTTCCTCGGCCGTGGCGGTGTCCATGGCGGTCAGCGTATCGGCGACCCAGATCACAATTCCGGGGCTTCCCGTGGACTGGCGCGCTCGTTACCCGCCGGTTAATCTCAGGTGAGCGGAACACACACCGCTGACTCGCCGGGCCTGGTGACGCAGCCCATGCGAGTGCTTGTCGGTTCGGCAGTTCTCTTACGACACGACTCCGGGACAGAGTCCGTCGGCTTCTTCAGTGCGGTCCGCACGCCCCGCGTGCGACCGGCCTCTCACGCACCGCACTTCGTGCCGCGTCTTCTTCGCGCCGTACGCCCGCCGCGGCCACGCGCGCCCGCTCTCGCCTCAGTCGTCACTCACCCTGGAGTCCCCTGATGGACACCCCTCTCTCCACCATCGCCGTCGTCGGCCTCGGCACCATGGGCACCGGCATCGCCGAGGTCCTCGCCCGGGCCGGCCGTGAGGTCATCGGCATCGACATCAGCGACGCCGCCGCGCGCCAGGCCGTGACCACCCTGGAGGCCGCCACCGAGCGCGCCGTGCAGCGCGGGCGGATCACCGAGGAGGAGCGCAGCAACGTCCTCGCCCGCTTCCGCACCTTCTCCGACCTGCAGGCCGCCGCCGACGCCGACCTCGTGATCGAGGTCGTGCCCGAGACGTACGAGGCCAAGCAGCAGGTCTTCCGCGCGCTGGACTCCATCGTCCGCCCCGGCGCCATCCTGGCGACCGGCACCAACGCCCTCTCGGTGACCCGGCTGGCCGCCGACTCGGCCCACCCGGAGCGTGTCCTCGGTCTGCACTTCTTCAACCCGGCGCCCGCGATGAAGCTGGTCGAGGTGGTCTCCTCGGTCCTCACCTCGCCGCAGGCGGTCGCGGCCGTCACCACGCTCGCCCAGGAGCTCGGCAAGGAGCCGGTCGCGGTCGGCGACCGTCCCGGCTTCGTCGCCGACGGGCTGCTCTTCGGCTACCTCAACCAGGCCGCCGCGATGTACGAGGCGAAGTACGCCTCCCGCGAGGACATCGACGCCGCGATGAAGCTGGGCTGCGGGCTGCCGATGGGCCCCCTGGCACTGCTCGACCTGATCGGCATCGACACGGCCCGTACCGTCCTCGACGCCATGTACGCGGAGTCGCGCGACCGTCTGCACGCCCCCGCGCCGATCCTGAAGCAGCTCAGCGAGGCGGGCCTGACCGGCCGCAAGGCGGGCCGCGGCTTCTACTCCTACGAGGCTCCCGGCTCGGCGGTCCTGGTGCGCGACGCGCTGACCCCGCTGGAGTCGGCGGAGGCCGGTGAGGGCCGTGAGGTCCGTTCCGTCGGCGTCGCGGGCTCCGGGACCATGGCGAGCGGCATCGCCGAGGTCTTCGCCAAGGCCGGGTACGACGTGGTGCTCGCCGCCCGCTCGCAGGAGAAGGCCGACACCGCCAAGGCCCGGATCGCCAAGTCGCTGGCCCGCTCGGTCGACAAGGGCCGGATGACCTCCGAGGTCCGCGACGAGACGCTGGCCCGCATCTCGGCCGCCGGCTCCCTCGACGCGTTCGCCGACGTCGACCTCGCCCTGGAGGCCGTCGCCGAGGACCTGGAGATCAAGCAGCAGCTCTTCGCGACCCTCGACAAGGTCTGCAAGCCGGGCGCGGTGCTCGCCACCACCACCTCGTCGCTGCCGGTCGTCGCCATCGCGCGTGCCACCGGCCGCCCGCAGGACGTCATCGGGATGCACTTCTTCAACCCGGCGCCGGCGATGAAGCTGGTCGAGGTGGTCCGCACGGTGCTGACCGCCGACGACGTCCACGCCACCGTCCGGGGGATCACCACGAAGATCAGGAAGCACCCGGTGGACTGCGGCGACCGGGCCGGCTTCATCGTGAACGCACTGCTCTTCCCGTACCTGAACAACGCGATCAAGATGGTCCAGGAGCACTACGCCTCGCTGGACGACATCGACACCGCGATGAAGCTGGGCGGCGGCTACCCGATGGGGCCCTTCGAGCTCCTCGACGTGGTCGGTCTCGATGTCTCGCTCGCCATCGAGAAGGTGCTGCACCGCGAGTTCCGTGACCCGGGTCTGGCCCCGGCGCCGCTCCTGGAGCACCTGGTCGCCGCGGGCTGCCTGGGCCGCAAGACGGGTCGCGGCTTCCGCGAATATGCCCGCCGCTGATCCCGGCGCGGGGTGGGGAGGGCTGCTCGGACCTCCGGGCGGCCCTCCCCCGCAGGCGCGGCCTCCCGCACGGATGCAGTACGTTCAGGTCATGTCCCAGCCCGCCAAGACACCCCGTGCCACGCCCACGCCCGACGCGCCGGAAAGTGCCGCGAGCACGCGCGCCGCCGCCCAGCGGCTCAAAATGCGCCGCGAGCTGGCGACGGCGGCCATGGAGCTCTTCGCGACCAAGGGTTACGAGGCGACGACGGTCGACGAGATCGCCGCGACCGCCGGGGTGGCCCGCCGGACCTTCTTCCGGCACTTCCGGTCGAAGGAAGAGGCGATCTTCCCGGACCACGACGACACCCTGGTGCGCGCCGAGGCGGTCCTGAACGCCGCGCCGGCGCACGAGCACCCGCTGGACACGGTCTGCCGGGGCATCAAGGAAGTCATGAAGATGTACGCGGCGTCGCCCGCGGTCTCGGTGGAGCGCTACCGCCTCACCCGTGAGGTGCCCACGCTCCGGGAGCGTGAGATCGCGTCGGTGGCCCGCTACGAGCGATTGTTCACCCGCTATCTGCTGGGCCACTTCGACGAGCGCGACCACCACGACGGCAATGACGACCCGCTGCTGGCCGAGGTGGCCGCCTCCGCGGTGGTCACCGCCCACAACCATGTACTGCGCCGCTGGCTGAGGGCGGGCGGCCAGGGGGACGTGGAGAGCCAATTGGACCACGCCTTCGCCATCGTGCGGGAGACCTTCGGATCCGGCATAGGCGCCGGCCGCCCGGCCACGAGCCAGACCTCGCCGGCCGGCCCCGCGGGCACCGCCACCGCGTCCGTGGAGGGCGAGGTCCTGGTCGCCGTGGCCCGTACCGACGCCCCGCTCGACGAGGTCATGCGCACCATCCAGCAGGCCCTCAAGGACAACTGACACACCCTCACAACAGCGGCCGGCCCCCTATGGGGCCGGCCGTTTCCGTATGCCCGGAGACCCCATTCGATCGATCATCGCTCATGTGTGTCCAGCGGATGGCATCTGAGTGAAATTGTTGGCACCCAGTGCCTTGCCAGGTGACACGGCGTGCCATACGTTGATGTTGTCCGGGCGGCCGGCGCGCCGAGTCCATCTCGTGCGCCGGCTGTCCCCACAAGCGATCGTGATTGTGCGCCCGGACGCCTGCGTCACAGGCAACCTCCCGCGCCACCCGCGCTGCCACGCACCACCCGCCGAACCGACGGCACACCTCCACACACAGCACCGCCCTCTCCTCGGAGAGGTTCACCCTCAAAGAACGCGCATCGCCGGAGGCAATACCGTGAAGGAAATCCTGGACGCGATCCAGTCGCCGGACTCCACGTCCGCCGACTTCGCCGCTCTGCCGCTTCCCGACTCGTACCGCGCGGTGACCGTGCACAAGGACGAGACCGAGATGTTCGCCGGTCTCACCACCCGCGAGAAGGACCCGCGCAAGTCCCTGCACCTCGACGACGTGCCGCTGCCGGAGCTCGGCCCGGGCGAGGCCCTGGTGGCCGTCATGGCCAGCTCCGTGAACTACAACTCGGTCTGGACCTCGATCTTCGAGCCGGTGTCGACGTTCAGCTTCCTGGAGCGCTACGGAAAGCTCTCCGAGCTCACCAAGCGCCATGACCTGCCGTACCACATCATCGGCTCCGACCTCGCGGGCGTCGTCCTGCGCACCGGCCCGGGCGTCAACGCCTGGAAGCCCGGCGACGAGGTCGTCGCGCACTGCCTGTCCGTCGAGCTCGAGTCGAGCGACGGCCACAACGACACCATGCTCGACCCCGAGCAGCGGATCTGGGGCTTCGAGACCAACTTCGGCGGCCTCGCCGAGATCGCGCTCGTGAAGTCGAACCAGCTGATGCCGAAGCCGGACCACCTTTCCTGGGAGGAGGCGGCGTCGCCGGGCCTGGTCAACTCCACCGCGTACCGCCAGCTGGTCTCGCGCAACGGCGCCGGCATGAAGCAGGGCGACAACGTCCTGATCTGGGGCGCCAGCGGCGGCCTCGGCTCGTACGCCACCCAGTTCGCCCTGGCCGGCGGCGCCAACCCGATCTGTGTCGTCTCCAGCCCCCAGAAGGCGGACATCTGCCGCGCGATGGGCGCCGAGGCGATCATCGACCGCAACGCCGAGGACTACAAGTTCTGGAAGGACGAGCACACCCAGGACCCGAAGGAGTGGAAGCGCTTCGGCAAGCGCATCCGCGAGCTCACCGGCGGCGAGGACATCGACATTGTCTTCGAGCACCCGGGCCGCGAGACCTTCGGCGCCTCCGTGTACGTCACCCGCAAGGGCGGCACCATCACCACCTGCGCCTCGACCTCGGGCTACATGCACGAGTACGACAACCGCTACCTGTGGATGTCGCTGAAGCGCATCATCGGCTCGCACTTCGCCAATTACCGCGAGGCGTGGGAGGCCAACCGTCTGATCGCCAAGGGCAAGATCCACCCGACGCTCTCCAAGGTCTACTCCCTGGAGGACACCGGCCAGGCCGCGTACGACGTCCACCGCAATCTGCACCAGGGCAAGGTCGGCGTCCTGGCGCTGGCACCCCGCGAGGGCCTGGGCGTGCGCGACCAGGAGCTGCGCGACAAGCACATCGACGCCATCAACCGCTTCCGTAACATCTGAGGCCCCCACATGACAGAGCGTCAGAAGGACCGGCCGTGGCTCATGCGGACGTACGCCGGTCACTCGACCGCCGAGGCGTCGAACGAGCTCTACCGGCGTAACCTCGCCAAGGGTCAGACCGGCCTGTCGGTCGCGTTCGACCTGCCGACGCAGACCGGATACGACCCCGACCACATCCTCGCCCGCGGCGAGGTGGGCCGGGTCGGTGTCCCGGTCTCGCATCTCGGTGACATGCGGCGGCTGTTCCAGGACATCCCCCTGGAGCAGATGAACACCTCGATGACCATCAACGCCACCGCCATGTGGCTGCTGGCGCTCTATCAGGTGGTGGCCGAGGAGCAGGGTGCGGACATCACCAAGCTCCAGGGCACCACGCAGAACGACATCGTGAAGGAGTACCTGTCGCGCGGGACGCACGTCTTCCCGCCCGGCCCGTCGCTGCGCCTCACGACGGACATGATCACCTACACGGTGAACCACATCCCGAAGTGGAACCCGATCAACATCTGCAGCTACCACCTGCAGGAGGCGGGGGCCACTCCGGTCCAGGAGATCTCGTACGCGATGTCCACGGCCATCGCCGTACTGGACGCGGTCCGCGCCTCCGGGCAGGTCCCGGAGGACCGCTTCGGCGATGTCGTCGCCCGGATCTCCTTCTTCGTGAACGCGGGCGTCCGCTTCGTCGAGGAGATGTGCAAGATGCGCGCCTTCGGCCGCATCTGGGACAAGGTCACGCGTGAGCGGTACGGCATCGAGAACGAGAAGCAGCGCCGTTTCCGCTACGGGGTCCAGGTCAACTCGCTCGGCCTGACCGAGGCGCAGCCGGAGAACAACGTCCAGCGCATCGTCCTCGAGATGCTGGCCGTGACCCTCTCCAAGGACGCCCGCGCCCGGGCCGTGCAGCTTCCCGCGTGGAACGAGGCGCTGGGGCTTCCCCGGCCCTGGGACCAGCAGTGGTCGCTGCGCATCCAGCAGGTCCTGGCGCACGAGTCGGACCTGCTGGAGTACGAGGACATCTTCGAGGGTTCGCACGTCATCGAGGCCAAGGTGAGCGCCCTGGTCACCGAGTGCCTCGCGGAGATCGACCGGATCCAGGAGATGGGCGGCGCGATGGCCGCCGTCGAGTCCGGCTACCTCAAGTCGCAGCTGGTCTCCTCGCACGCCGAGCGGCGGGCCCGGATCGAGGCGGGTGACGAGAAGATCGTCGGCGTCAACATCTTCGAGACGACCGAGGAGAACCCGCTCACCGCGGACCTCGACACGGCGATCATGACGGTCGACCCGGCGAACGAGGCGCGGGTGGTCGCCAAGCTCCACGAGTGGCGCGACAACCGGGACGAGTCCCGTGCGCAGGAGGCGCTGGCCGCGCTGAAGGCGACGGCAGCCGGTGAGGGCAACCTCTTCGAGGCCACCGTGGAGTGCGCCCGGGCGGGCGTCACCACCGGTGAGTGGTCGTGGGCGCTGCGGGACGTGTTCGGCGAGTTCCGCGCCCCCACGGGGGTGTCGTCGGCCCCGGTCGCCGTCACCGCCGAGGCGGGCACGCCGCTGGCCGCCGTACGCGAGAAGGTGACGCGCACCGCCGAGGAGCTCGGCTCCGGCCGGCTGCGTCTGCTGGTCGGAAAGCCGGGTCTGGACGGGCACTCCAACGGGGCCGAGCAGATCGCCGTACGTGCCCGGGACGCCGGCTTCGAGGTGGTCTACCAGGGCATCCGGCTGACCCCGGAGCAGATCGTCAACGCCGCTCTGGCGGAGGACGTGCACTGCGTGGGCCTGTCCATCCTCTCCGGCTCGCACGCCGAGCTGGTGCCGGACGTACTGGGCCGGCTGCGCGAGGCGGGAGCCACCGACATTCCGGTCATCGTCGGCGGGATCATCCCCAACGCCGACGCCGCAGATCTGAAGCGCGCGGGTGTGGCCGCCGTCTTCACCCCGAAGGACTTCGGTATCACGGAGATCATCGGCCGTATCGTCGACGAGATCCGCACAGCGAACAAGCTCGACCCTCTGGAGGTCCCCGCATGACGGTCAACCGTCTCCGCCCGCGCCGCTCCTGCCTGGCGGTCCCCGGCTCCAACCCGCGCTTCCTCGAGAAGGCGCAGGGCCTGCCGGCCGACCAGGTCTTCCTGGACCTGGAGGACGCCTGCGCGCCGCTCGCCAAGCCCGAGGCGCGGCACACGATCGTGAAGTTCCTCAACGAGGGCGACTGGGCCGGCAAGACGCGTGTCGTACGGGTCAACGACTGGACGACCGAGTGGACGTACCGCGATGTCGTCACCGTCGTCGAGGGCGCCGGCCAGAACCTCGACTGCATCATGCTGCCCAAGGTCCAGGACGCCCAGCAGATCGTGGCGCTCGACCTGCTCCTGACGCAGATCGAGAAGACCATGGGCTTCGAGGTCGGCAAGATCGGCATCGAGGCGCAGATCGAGAACGCCCAGGGCCTCAACAACGTCAACGCGATCGCGCAGGCCTCCCCGCGCGTCGAGACGATCATCTTCGGCCCGGCCGACTTCATGGCCTCCATCAACATGAAGTCCCTGGTCGTCGGTGAGCAGCCGCCCGGCTACGACGCCGACGCGTACCACTACATCCTGATGAAGATCCTGATGGCGGCCCGCGCCAACAACCTCCAGGCGATCGACGGCCCCTACCTGCAGATCCGCAACCAGGAGGGCTACAAGGCCGTCGCGCGGCGCGCCGCCGCCCTCGGGTTCGACGGCAAGTGGGTGCTGCACCCGGACCAGGTCGCCGCGGCGAACGAGATCTTCTCGCCCTCGCAGGAGGACTTCGACCACGCCGAGCTGATCCTGGACGCGTACGACTACTACACGTCCGAGGCCGGCGGCAAGAAGGGCTCCGCGATGCTCGGCGACGAGATGATCGACGAGGCCAGCCGCAAGATGGCCCTGGTCATCTCCGGCAAGGGCCGCGCCGCCGGTATGCGGCGCACCACCAAGTTCGAGATCCCGGAGGCCTGAGGACCATGCAGTTCGGCCGCACCTACGAAGAGTTCGAAGTCGGCGCCGTCTACAAGCACTGGCCCGGAAAGACGGTCACCGAGTACGACGACCACCTCTTCTGCCTGCTGACGATGAACCACCACCCGCTCCACATGGACACCAACTATGCGGAGAAGACGACCGACTTCGGGAAGAACGTCGTCGTCGGCAACTACATCTACTCGCTGCTCCTCGGCATGTCGGTGCCGGACGTCTCCGGCAAGGCCATCGCCAACCTGGAGATCGAGTCGCTGAAGCACGTGGCGCCGACCTTCCACGGCGACACCATCTACGGCGAGACGACCGTGCTCGACAAGACGCCGTCGAGGTCGAAGAGCGACCGCGGCATCGTCTACGTCGAGACCAAGGGCTACAAGCAGGACGGCACGCTGGTGTGCGTCTTCCGCCGCAAGGTGATGGTCCCCACCGAGACGTACATCAAGGAGCGCGGCGGCGAGCAGCCCGGCCGCCCGGAACTCAAGGCGCAGGAGAAGTAGTCATGGCGCGACTCGCCCAGACCCACGGTCTGACCGATGTGCAGCAGGAGATCCTGTCCACCGTCCGGGAGTTCGTCGACAAGGAGATCATTCCTGTCGCGACGGAGCTGGAGCACCGCGACGAGTACCCCCAGGACATCGTGGACGGGCTCAAGGAGCTCGGTGTCTTCGGTCTGATGATCCCCGAGGAGTACGGGGGCCTGGGTGAGTCGCTGCTCACCTACGCGCTGTGCGTGGAGGAGATCGCCCGGGGCTGGATGTCGGTCTCCGGCATCATCAACACGCACTTCATCGTGGCGTACATGCTCAAGCAGCACGGCACGCAGGAGCAGAAGGACACCTTCCTGCCGCGGATGGCGGCGGGCGAGGTGCGTGGCGCGTTCTCGATGTCGGAGCCGGCTCTCGGCTCGGATGTGTCGGCGATCACGTCCAAGGCGGTCAAGGACGGCGACGAGTACGTCCTGAACGGCCAGAAGATGTGGCTCACGAACGGCGGAACGTCAACGCTCGTCGCCGTTCTCGTCCGAAGTGACGAAGGCCACCCCGAGGGCACCGCCCCCCACAAGTCGATGACGACCTTCCTCGTCGAGAAGGAGCCCGGCTTCGGAGAGGTCCGCCCCGGCCTCACCATCCCCGGGAAGATCGACAAGATGGGTTACAAGGGGGTCGACACCACCGAACTCATCATGGACGGACTGCGCATTCCGGCCAATCGTGTCCTTGGCGGCACCACCGGCCGAGGGTTTTACCAAATGATGGACGGTGTCGAGGTCGGCCGCGTGAATGTGGCGGCCCGTGGCTGTGGCGTCGCTCAGCGTGCCTTCGAACTGGGTGTCTCCTATGCCCAGCAGCGTCACACTTTCGGCAAGGCGATCGCGCAGCACCAGGCGATCCAGTTCAAGTTGGCCGAAATGGCTACCAAGGTCGAGGCCGCTCATGCGATGATGGTGAACGCAGCGCGCAAAAAGGACTCCGGGGAACGAAACGACCTCGAAGCAGGGATGGCGAAGTACCTCGCCTCCGAATACTGCAAGGAAGTCGTGGAGGACGCGTTCCGCATTCATGGCGGATATGGGTTCTCGAAGGAGTACGAGATCGAGCGCCTCTACCGAGAGGCTCCGATGCTGCTCATCGGTGAAGGTACCGCCGAGATCCAGAAAATGATCATCGGTCGTCGGCTGCTCGAGGAGTACCGATTCCAGGGTTGATTGTCGCATTTGGGTCGGTTTGGCCGCGAAGAAGATCACACCCTGTCATCTTCTTCCGGCCGTCGACTCGGCTTCTGGCTTGCCCAGTTGCGGCCCGCAACCGATAGCATCGCCCGAAAGCCGCCGTCCCCCGCCAGTGCGGCATCATCCGCTACGAAGGTCTTCCATGCCCCACAGCCAAACCTCTGCACCTCGCGACAGCCGTGTCGGCGTACGCCTCGCGCGCGGAGCATCGCCGTGGCTTCTGCCGACCGTCGCCACCGCAGCACTCAGCCTTGCCCGCTCGCGCCGTTCCAAGCGTGCCGCGGCCATCGCCGTGCCTGCCACCGCTCTGGCGGCGGGCATGCTGTGGTTCTTCCGCGACCCCGAGCGCGAGATCGCTCAGGGCCGGGTCATCTCGCCCGCCGACGGTGTGGTGCAGAGCATCATGCCGTGGAAGGACGGACGCACCCGGGTCGCCATCTTCATGAGCCCGCTGAACGTCCACGTCAACCGCGCGCCCCTGGCGGGCACGGTGACGTCCGTCGAGCACGTGCCCGGCGGTTTCGTTCCGGCGTTCAACAAGGAGAGCGAGAACAACGAGCGCGTTGTCTGGCACTTCGACACCGAGCTCGGCGACATCGAGATGGTGCAGATCGCGGGCGCCGTCGCCCGGCGCATCGTGCCGTACATCCCGCAGGGGACCAAGGTCGAGCAGGGCGAGCGCATCGGACTGATCCGTTTCGGATCGCGCGTTGACATCTACCTTCCGGAAGGTGTCGACGTCGCTGTCGAGGTCGGTCAGACCACGACCGCGGGGGTGACTCGAATTGACCGTGATTGATCCTGAGACTCAGGCCGGCTGGGTGGCGGAGGCCGAGGCGGAGTCGGCGGACGCCGTCGAGGAGATGCCTCTCTCGCTGCGGCTGTCGATAGCGGACACCCTCACGCTCGGTAACGCGACGTGCGGATTCATGGCGGTGTACTTCACCACCACCGGCATCCTCATCCCGCACCTCACGGGCAGCAACGAGTCCGGCATGGCGCGCAACAGCGCCGCCACCGCCGTGATCCTGATGCTGTGCGCGGCGATCTTCGACCTCTTCGACGGACTCGTGGCCCGCAAGCTGCGCAGCTCGCCGATGGGCGCGGAGCTGGACAACCTGTCGGACCTGATCAGCTTCGGTCTGGCCCCGGCCTACTTCGTGCTCGTGTACGGGATGGTCGCGGACGACGCGCAGCAGAAGGTCTCGGCGGTTGCCGCGATCGTGGTGCTGCTGGCGGTGGTGCTGCGACTGGCCAGATTCTCGTGCGTGACGATGAAGGACGGCATGTTCCAGGGCATGCCGAGCCCGTTCGGCGCGCTCACCGTCGTCTCGATCGTGCTCCTCGAGCTGCCGTTCATCCCGACGCTGCTCGCGATCATCGGAGTGGCCTGGCTGATGGTGAGCCGGGTCGAGTACCCCAAGCCGCGGGGTGTCCTCGCGGTGGCGATGCTCGGCTGGATCGTCGGGGCGATGGGGATGCTGGCGGCCTGGGCGTTCGACGCTCCGGGCGGACAGATCCTGCTCCAGACCGGCTGCGCGCTGCAGGTGGTCATGGGCGCGGTGATCCCGCTCTTCGCGACGGCCCGCCGGGTGAACACCTTCCGCGGCAACCGCCGCGAAACTCGCGAGGCCCGCGCGGAGGCCAGGGCAGCGCAGCTGCCGTAAGGGCGGACGACTGACCAAAGGGCCCGGGTGCGACAAACGCACCCGGGCCCTTTGGTGTGCCGGGGGGCGCCACATGGAGCGCCTGTGGGTTCTGTGCGCGGTGACGGTGGACCGGCCGGGGCCTACGAGGCCCGTGGACGCCGCACCCCTCCGTCCCGCGGAGGCGTCGGTCCGGCGCCTGCGGCCGCCGCGGCGGTCCGGAGGCTGCGATCCCGGGCAGCCACGCGGCGACCGCGGGAAGCGGGTCGCCTCGCGGGGCCTGGGAGGTTCGGTGGGAGGCGGGCCCGGCCGACGGGCCCGGCGGTGCGGAGGGCCCGGATGCCCCCGGCAGGGTTCCGGGAAGGGCGGGGTGGGGCAAAGCCCCGCCCCGCCCGTTCCGGCTACGCCAGGAAGTCGCCCGCGATGTTCGACGCCACCTGCTCCAGCAGCGGGCCCGCGTTCGCGATGCACTTCGCCGTGTCCGGTTCCAGGTCCGTCAGCGGGTAGGCGCGGCGGATGCCCGCCTCGCTCAGGGCCTCCTTCGGCAGGGCGAGACGGCCGCAGACCGCCACGACCTCCTTGCCCGCCGCGCGGGCCGCCGCGGCGACGCCCGCCGGGGCCTTGCCGTGGAGGGTCTGCTCGTCCAGGGAGCCCTCGCCGGTGATGACGAGCGTCGCCCGCTCCAGCGCCGGCGCGAAGCCCAGCACGTCCAGCATCAGCTCGATGCCGGGGCGGAAGCTCGCGCCGAGGCCGACGAGAGCGCCGTACCCGATGCCGCCCGCGCCACCCGCGCCCGGCGCCACCGCGCACTCCGCCGCCTTGGGCCCGATGGCCTTCTCCAGAACCGTCACGAAGTGCGAGAGCGCCGCGTCGAGGGTCTCGACGTCCTCGGGCGAGGCGCCCTTCTGCGGGCCGTAGACGGCCGGTGCGCCCTTCGGGCCGGTCAGCGGGTTGTCCACGTCGCTGGCCAGAACCAGGTCGACCTCCGCGAAGCGGGGGTCGAGGCCGGTGAGGTCGGCCGTGGCGAGCTCGCGCAGGCCACCGCCGCCGGGCCCGACAGGCTCGCCGTCCGCCGTCAGGAACCGCGCGCCCAGCGCGGCCAGCATCCCGGCCCCGCCGTCCGTCGTCGCGCTGCCGCCGACGCCGAAGACGATCGTGCGGGCTCCCGCGTCCAGCGCCGCGCGCAGCAGCTCACCGGAGCCGTACGTCGTCGACGTCAGCGCCGCGAAGACCCCGGGGGGCAGCAGCTGGAGGCCCGACGCCTCCGCCATCTCGACGACCGCCGTGCCGTCCCGCAGGGCGTACGCGGCCGTCACCGGCTCGCCGAGCGGCCCGGTGACCCGTACCTCCCGGCGTTCGAAACCGGCCGCGACCGCCGCCGCGACGGTGCCGTCGCCGCCGTCCGCGACGGGCAGTGTCTCCACTTCGAGCTCCGGGACGACCCGTCGCAGACCTTCGGTGACCCGCTCCGCGACCTGTACGGCCGTGAGCGAGCCCTTGAACTTGTCGGCCGCGACGAGCACGCGTGCGACCTCAGTTACTGCTCCGTCCGTCACCTTGCATCCCTTGCTTTCGAACAGGCAGTCGCGCCGAGGCAGACCCTATCCGTACCGTCAGACCACGTGCCACCCCCTCATAGGCCGATATTCCTCTCCAAAGGAGGACGAAATGAGCACAGGACTGATCGATCAAAGCAAGCCACCGCGCGCCACCGCCGTTCTTTCGGTAGACCGGATGTATGGGCCCACACAGGACGGACCACCCCGTACGGACGCCCCTGCGGACGCCGGACGGCCATGATCCGGAGGACTGGGTGCCCGAGGACGGTGCGCCCGACGCCGTACCGGAGGACTGGGCGCCGGAAGCCGGCGCGGCCAAGGAAGGTGTGCCCCGGGGCATCGCCCTCGCAGACCGGATCCTCGGCGGCTGGAGCGGCCGTATCGCCGGGAACATGCTCGGCAAACCCGTCGAGCGCGGCGACTACTGGACCCCCGACCGCATCGACCGCTATCTGCGCCTCACCGACGCGCTCCCCCTGACCGACTACATCCCGCCTCCCCCGCCCGGCGCGACGGGCTTCGAGCTGCGGCCCGAGTGGCCCGAATGCGTGCGGGGCCGCATCCACGGCAGCGCCCGCGACGACGACGTCGACTACGCGATCCTCGGCCTGCACCTGCTGGAGACGCACGGCTTCGGTTTCACCACCGAGCAGTTGGGGCAGTTGTGGCTGCTGTGCCTGCCCTACCGGCAGACCTTCACCGCCGAGCGCGCTGCCTACCGCAATCTGGCGAACGGTCTGCGGCCCCCGCTCACCGCCACGTACGACAATCCGCACCAGGAGTGGATCGGCGCGCTCATCCGGGCCGACGTCTTCGGCTGGACCTCCCCCGGCGACCCGCGCCGCGCCGCCGCGCTGGCCCGCCGGGACGCGGTGCTCTCCCACACCGGCAACGGCGTCTACGGCGCGATGTGGGCCGCCGCCCTGGTGGCCGCCGCCTTCACCGCCCCCGGCCCGCGCGCCGCGATCGAGACGGCCCTGGAGCGGATCCCGGCGAGCAGCCGCCTCGCCCGGACGGTCCGACACACGGTCGCGCTGTACGACGCGGGGGTGCCGTGGTCCGACACCCTCGTGGAGCTGGCGGAGGAGACGGGCCGGCTCGGCTGGATCCACGTCGTCCCGAACGCCGCCGTGATCACCGCCGGGCTGCTGTACGGGGAGGGCGACTTCACCCGGTCCATCGCGCTGACCGTGCGCGGCGGCCTGGACACCGACTCCAACGGCGCGACGGCGGGCTCGGTGGCGGGGGTGCTGTGCGGCGCGTCGGCGATCCCCGCCCAGTGGACGGACCCCCTGGAGGACCGGGTGCGCAGTGCGGTGTTCGGCTTCGACGGGGTACGGATCAGTGAACTGGCCGCGCGGACCCTGCGGTTGGCCGTCTCGGCCGCGGCCCCCGGCTAGGCTGCCGGATGTGACCACCACCGACTACGCCACGTACATCGCGGGGCTGCCCCGCGTCCTGGCCGGCGCCGCCGCCCTCTTCCGGGACGCCGAGGGTCGCGTCCTTCTCGTCGAGCCGAACTACCGGGAGGGCTGGGCGCTGCCGGGCGGCACGATCGAGTCCGACCAGGGCGAGACCCCGCGTCAGGCGGCGCGGCGGGAGACGGCGGAGGAGATCGGCCTGGACGTGGAGCTGGGCCGGCTGCTCGCCGTCGACTGGGTTCCGGGAGCGTCCCGGCCGCCGCTCGCCGCGTACGTCTACGACGGTGGCGTGCTCGACGAGGAGCAGCTCGCGGCGATCCGGCTGCAGGAGGACGAGCTGCTGTCGTGGAAGCTGGTGGCCCGCGAGGAGGTCACCGACTACCTGCTGGACGCCCTGGGGCGCCGCGTACTGGCCGCACTGGCCGCGCTGGACACCGGGGCAGGCGCCGTCGAGCTGGAGAACGGCCACCCGCCGCGCTGACCCGCCGGGGCCGTCTTCGCCCCGAAGGCCGACGACGCCGCGGAGCGCAACCTCGCCGCCGGCGCCCCCTTCGGCGCCGGTCCAGGCGCACGCCCCCGGCGCCCGTTCGGGGCTCCGCCGCTCACCCGACACCCCGTCGGGCCCGGCGGCCACCCGCACCGCCCGGCCCCACCCTCCCGCACGGCCCCCGCCGCACCGCCCCCGGTAATCGGCTCGCGGTGGCGCGCCCCCGGTGCATACGCTCCCGGCATGACTCTCGTCGCCATCCTCAGCGGCGCCGGCATCTCCACGGACTCCGGCATCCCCGACTACCGCGGGCCGGACGGGCTGTGGCGGCGTGATCCGGAGGCCGAGAAGCTGGTCACGTACGACTTCTACATGACCGACCCGGAGATCCGGCGTCGCGCCTGGCGGATGCGGCGCGACAGCAAGGCCCTGCGCGCCGAGCCGAACGCCGCGCATCGGGCCGTCGCGGAGCTGGACAAGGCGCCGGGCGTCGCCGTGCGCGTGATCACTCAGAACGTCGACGGTCTCCACCAGCTCGCGGGCCTGTCCGACCGCAAGGTCCTCGAGCTCCACGGCACGGCGCGCACGGTGGTCTGCACCGGGTGTCACGCGCGCTCCCCCATGGCGGACGCGCTCGCCCGGGTCGCGGCGGGCGAGGAGGATCCGGCGTGCCTGGCGTGCGGGGGGATCCTCAAGTCGGCGACGGTGATGTTCGGGCAGCGGCTCGACCCGGTGGTTCTCGGTGAGGCGCTGTCGATCGCGAAGGCCGCCGAGGTCTTCCTCGCGGTCGGCACGAGCCTCCAGGTCCAGCCGGCCGCCTCCCTCGCGGGCATCGCGGCCGACAACGGCGCCCGCCTGATCGTCGTCAACGCCGAGCCGACGCCCTACGACGACCGGGCCGCGGAAATCGTCCGCGAACCCATCGGCACCTCGCTGCCCGCTCTGCTGGAGCGGCTGCGCGACACGGGACGGTAGGGCCCTCGGGGCGGGGCGCTAGAAGAGGGCGTCCTCCGGCGACCCGCTCTCGAAGGCGAGCAGGCGCTGCTTGCGGTCGAGCCCGCCTCCGTAGCCGGTGAGGCTGCCGCTCGCGCCGATGACGCGGTGGCACGGCACGATGATGCCGATGGGGTTCTTGCCGTTGGCGAGGCCGACGGCGCGGGAGGCGCCGGGGCTGCCGAGGGCGTCGGCGAGTTCACCGTAGGAGCGGGTCTCGCCGTACGGGATCGCCCGGAGCTGTTCCCAGACGCGGCGCTGGAAGTCGGTGCCGTGGAGGTGGAGCGGCAGGTCGAAGTCCCGCAGCTCGCCCGCGAAGTAGGCGTCGAGCTGGCGGATCACCTCCGTGAAGGGGCCGGGGTCCGGGTCGCCGAAGGTCTCCTCGGCGGGGCGGTGGCGCTGGGCGACCATGTAGAGGCCGCTGAGGACTCCGTCCGTGGCGACGAGCGTCAGGGGGCCGTAGGGGCTGCCGACGACCGTGTACTGGCGGGGCATCTCTGAACTTCCTTATACGGGGAGGTGATTGATCGGGTGGCTGTCCGTCGCCCAGAGGTACTGGACGGCGTACGCCCGCCAGGGCCGCCACGCGGCCGCGCGGCCCGTGAGAGCGGCCGGGGTGGACGGCAGGCCGAGGCCGCCGGCCGCGCGGCGGACGCCGAGGTCGGAGGGGAGGAACGCGTCCGGGTCGCCGAGCGCCCGCATCGCGACCACCTCCACGGTCCAGGGGCCGAAGCCGGGGAGGGCGGCGAGCCGGGCGCGGGCCTCCTCCCAGTCGCTGTCGACGCCGAGCCGGAGTGACCCGTCGGCCAGCGCCTCGACGAGGGTGAGCAGGGTGGTGCGGCGGCTGCGCGGCAGGGCCAGCGACTCGGGGTCGAGGGCGGCCAGTGCCCGCGGGGTCGGGAAGAGATGGGTGAGCCCGCCCTCGGGGTCCTCGACGGGAACGCCGTGCGCCATGACCAGCCGGGCCGCGTGGGTACGGGCCGCGGCCGTCGACACCTGCTGGCCGAGCACGGCCCGTACGGCGAACTCGGCGGCGTCGACGGTACGCGGCACCCGTCTGCCCGGTGACTTGTCGACGAGGGGCGCCAGCAGCGGGTCCGCCCGCAGCCGGTCGTCGACGGCGACCGGGTCCGCGTCCAGGTCGAGCAGCCGGCGGCAGCGGCTGATGGCGATCGTCAGATCGCGCGGGTCGGTCAGGGACAGCCGGCAGGCGATGTGGTCGGGCCGTGGGGTGAGGGCGACGATGCCGTGTCCGTAGGGGAGGCTCAGGGTGCGGCGGTAGGCGCCGTCGCGCCACTCCTCGACGCCGGGCACGGCGGTCGCGGCGAGGTGGCCGAAGAGGTTGTCGGGGTTGAGCGGGGCCCGGTACGGCAGCCGCAGCGTGATCACGCCAGAGGTTCGGGCGGCCGTCGCGGTGCCCCGCGCGGCGCGGGCGCGCAGGTCCCCCGGGGCGAGTGCGAAGACCTCGCGGACGGTGTCGTTGAACGTACGGATCGAGGAGAACCCGGCGGCGAAGGCGATCTCCGCCATCGGCAGGCCCGTGGTCTCGATGAGCACCCGGGCGGTCTGGGCGCGCTGGGCGCGGGCCAGGGCCAGCGGGCCGGCGCCGAGCTCCGCCAAGAGCTGTCGCTCGATCTGCCGGGCGGAGTACCCGAGCCGGGCGGCCAGGCCGGGGACGCCCTCGCGGTCGACAACGCCGTCCTGGATGAGCCGCACGGCACGGGCGACGGCGTCGGCGCGGGCGTTCCACTCCGGCGAGCCGGGGCTGGTGTCGGGGCGGCACCGCTTGCAGGCGCGGAACCCGGCACGCTGGCAGGAGGCGGCGCTCGGGTGGAAGACCATGTTCTCGGCCTTGGGCGGCACGACCGGGCAGCTGGGGCGGCAGTAGATCCGGGTGGTCAGGACGGCGGTGAAGAAGATGCCGTCGAACCGGGCGTCCTTGGACCGGACCGCTCTGACGCAGCGCTGGGTGTCGGTGTGCATGGGTCAAGCATTGACGACGCCCCCGGGGCGGAGCTGGCGAAAAAACGACATCAACCCTCGCGCCGGTCTCCCCGGCCGGCGTCGGCAGAACCGCCGACGAGCGGACTCGCTGCGCGTTCATGCGGTCACCCGCCGCCACGCGGGCAGGGAGTTGTTTCACGGGATCAGCCTCGGGCAGGCGCCCCGCGTATCCGAATCAGTCCTAACCTGGATATATCCGCAAGCCACGAGCCTGGGGGTCTCATCATGGAACTTGGCTTTCTGAAACCGCTCTTCGCCCGGCCAGGTCCCTGGGCGTCGGTCTATATCGACACCTCACGCGCGACGGAGGACGCGGTGAAGGTGCAGCAGTTGCGGGAGCGCTCGGTCGCGTCCCAGCTCATCGACGCCGGCGCCGACGCGTACACGGTCAGGGCGGTCGTCGAGCGGCTCGCTCACGAACCCGTCTCCGGGGCGCCCCCCGGCCGCGCGCTGTTCGCCTCCGGCGCCGAGGTCGTGCTCGACGTCCCACTGGCGGTGAGCCCGCCCGCCGTCGAGGCGACCTGGTCGACCCTGCCGCACGTCTCTCCGCTCGCCGACCTCAAGGACGACGGGCCGGCGTGCCTGGTGGCCTACATCGACCGCACCGGCGCCGATCTGGAGCTGCGCGACGCGCACCACCGCGAGCACATGGGCAAGGCGGACGGCAAGGAGTGGAGGGGCCGCGGGCACCGCAGCATTCCCGGCGACCGGTACGAATGGCACTACCGCAACAAGGTCGAGAACAGCTGGAGCGAGACCGCCGAGATCATCGCGGACGAGATCACCAAGCAGTGGCCCGAGTGCGGCGCGGAGCTGCTCGTCCTGACCGGCGACTCCCGCGAGCGCAGGGCCGTCTACAACCGGCTGCCCGAGCGCGTCCAGGCAGCCACCGTGGAGCTGGAGAGCGGCAGCAGGTCGCCGGGTTCCTCGAACAGCGCGCTGGACCGGCAGATCGAGCAGGTCTGCGCGCGGGTCACCTACGACCGGATCGAGGGCGCCCTCGAGCGGTTCCGGATGGGCCGTGGCCGGCCCGGCGAACACCGCGAGGCCTCGGTGGACACCGGGCCCGGGCAAGCGGCCGAGGGCGTCCCCGCGGTCGTGGACGCCGCGCGCAGCCATCAGGTCGCGACGCTGCTGCTCGCCCAGAACGCGTCCGACGCGGGCCGAGAGGTGTGGATCGGGCCCGGGGTCGACGAGGTGGCGGTGCAGCGCGGCGAGGCGCAGGCGATGGGTGTCGCCAAGCCCGAGCGGGCCCGAGCGGACGACGCTCTGCTGCGGGCCGCCGCGGCGGCCGACAGCGAGGTCCTCGTGGTCCCGGCCGGCATGAACGGCCCGGCGGGCGGCCTCGGGGCGGTACTGCGGTGGACGGTGTGAGCCGCAGAGCGGTGGCCGGTGTGAGCCGGCCGCCCGCGCCACCCGTTCCACCGCGCCGCTGACGCGAACGCCCCGCGTGGACCTCCTACGCGGGGCGTGGCGCGGCGAGCCGGTCAGGCGGGGGTGACGTTCTCCGCCTGCGGCCCCTTCGGGCCCTGAACGACATCGAACTGGACCTGCTGGCCCTCGTTCAGTTCGCGGTACCCGGTGGTGGCGATGGCCGAGTAGTGGACGAACACGTCCGGGCCGCCACCGTCCTGGGCGATGAAGCCGAAGCCCTTCTCCGCGTTGAACCACTTCACTGTGCCGGTAGCCATGCTGATCTCCTTCTTGGGACGGGAGCGAGTCCCGCTTCGTGCGTTTCCGATCCGATCGTCATGGCCTCCAGGGTCCGGGTGCTGCAGACACTCCCATGGTGTCTCAACACGAGTGATACCTGAAGATTCAGGACACCCTTCCGGGCACTCTCCCGGGCATCCGGAAGCGGCCCTCGCCGGGCGGCGCCGACGGGTCAGCCGAGGTGGCCCGCGAACGTCTCGTACGCCTTCTCGTCGAAGAGCACGAACCGCACATCGGTGACGGACGGCGGCGCCGCGTCACGGACCGTACGGACGGCGATCCGCGCGCCGTCGTCCATGGGCCAGCCGTAGATCCCGGTCGAGATCGCCGGGAAGGCGACGGACGTGGCGCCCAGCTCACCCGCCACGCGCAGTGATTCGCGGTAGCAGGACGCCAGCAGGTCCGAGCGGTCCTCGGTGGTGCTGTGGACCGGACCGACGGTGTGGATCACCCACTGGGCGTGGAGGCGGCCCGCGGTGGTGGCGACGGCCCGGCCGGTCGCCAGACCGCGTCCGTAGTGGGAGGCGCGGAGCCTGCGGCAGTCGGCGAGGATCTCGGGGCCCCCTCGGCGGTGGATCGCGCCGTCGACGCCGCCGCCACCGAGCAGCGAGGAGTTCGCGGCGTTGACGATGGCGTCGACGCGCTGGTCGGTGATGTCACCGCGGACCAGGGTGATCGTGGGCGTGGTCATCGCCTGCCTCCGTCGGTGGCGCGCAGATGGCGCCACACCGCCTTCGCCGCGTTGTGGCCGGACATGCCGTGCACGCCGGGGCCGGGCGGGGTCGCCGAGGAGCAGAGGAAGACCGCCGGGTGCGGGGTGTTGTACGGGAAGAGCGAGATCCGGGGGCGCAGGATCAGCTGGAGGCCGGTCGCCGCGCCGCAGGCGATGTCACCGCCCACGTAGTTGGCGTTGCGCGCGGCCAGCTCGGGCGGGCCGGCGGTGGCGCGGGCCAGCACGCGGTCCCGGAAGCCGGGGGCGAACCGCTCGATCTGCCGCTCGATGGCCTCGGTGAGGTCGCCGTTCCAGGCGTGCGGGACATGCCCGTACGCCCAGAACACGTGCTTCCCCTCGGGGGCGCGGGACGGGTCCACGAGGCTGGGCTGAGCGGCGATCAGGAAGGGCGTCCTGGGCGGCGTCCCGCTGGACGCCTGGTCCAGGGCGGCGCCGATCTCGGCGCTCGTGGGGCCGATCTGCACGGTCCCGGCGTGACGGGGCTCCTCGGCGGTCCACGGCACCGGGCCGTCCAGGGCGTAGTCGATCTTGAAGACGCTCGCGCCGTAGCGGTACCGGTCGTAGGCCCCGCCGAAGCCGGCGATCCGCGCGAGAGCGGTCGGGGAGGTGTCGAAAACGTACGCACGGGCGGGCGGAAGGTCGTCGAGGCGCTTCACCTCGAAGTCGGTGTGGACGACGCCGCCGAGGTCCTTCAGGTACGCGGCGAGGGCGTCGGAGACGGACTGTGAGCCGCCGCGCGGCATGGGCCAGCCGCCGGCGTGGGCCGCCAGCGCGAACATGAGTCCCACGGCGCCGGTGGCGAGACCGTTCAGCGGTGCGATGACATGCGCGACGAGCCCCGCGAACAGGGCCCGCGCCCTCTCGTCCCGGAACCGGCGCATCAGCCAGCCGTACGGGGGCAGTCCGTCGATGCCGAACCGGGCCAGGGTGACCGGGTCACGGGGCAGCGCGGTGAGCGGCAGCGACATGAAGTCCCGGGCGAGGGTGTCCCACTTGCCGAGATACGGGGCCACGAGGCGCCGGTACGCGCCCGCGTCGCGCGGCCCGAACGAGGCCGCCGTCTCGGCGACGGAGCGCGAGAGCACGGCGGCGGTCCCGTCGTCGAAGGGGTGCGCCATGGGCAGTCGCGCGTGCAGCCACTCCAGGCCGTACCGGTCGAGCGGCAGCGCCTTGAACGCGGGCGAGCCGACACCGAGGGGATGGACCGCGGAACAAGGGTCGTGGCGGAAGCCGGGCAGCGTCAGCTCCTCGGTCCTGGCGCCGCCGCCCACGGTGTCCCGCGCCTCGAACACGGCGACGGAGAACCCTCGGCGGGCCAGTTCGACGGCGGCGGTGAGTCCATTGGGCCCCGCCCCCACGACGACGGCATCGAACATCGACGGCACCTTCGGACTCCTTCGTCAGCCGACGGCCAGGGTTCCCAGGATATTCCGCCGGGGAGGCGGTACCCGTCACCCCGTCAGCAGTTCGCGGACGCGCCTCATCGTGGAGGCGTCGCGCGCCGCCGTGAACGGCAGGGTGTTGCCGCCCGTGACGCGGAAGGGCACGCCCGCGACCGTGCTCTGCGCGCCCCCGGCCTCCTCGACCAGGAGCAGGCCCGCCGCGTGGTCCCAGGCGTACTCCCAGGAGAACGCGACCGCGTCCAGCGCGCCCCGGGCCACGCTCAGGTACTCCAGGCCCGCCGAGCCGCAGGGGCGGGCCCGGACGCCGTCGACGTTCAGCCCCAGCAGTGCCCGCTTCTGGTCGGGGGTGGTGTAGTCGGGATGGGACATCGCGACCTCCAGGACCGCGCCGGGGGCCGGCGCCCCGGCCCGTATCGGCTCGCCGTTCAGCCGCGCCCCTCCGCCGCGTATCGCGATCGCCATCTCCTCCAGCGCGGGCGCGTACGTCCAGGAGGCCAGCATCTCGCCGCCCTGCGCGAGCGCCACGAGCGAGCAGAAGCCCGGCTCGCCGTGGACGAACTGCCGGGTGCCGTCGACCGGGTCGACGATCCAGACGGGGGCCTCCCCGCCCAGCGCCGCGTAGACCGCCGGGTCGGCGTGGACGGCCTCCTCGCCGACCACCACGGAGCCCGGGAGCAGCGCGGTGAGTGAGGCGGTCAGATGCTCCTCGGCAGCGCGGTCGGCGACCGTCACCAGGTCGTGCGGGCCGTTCTTCTCGACGATCTCGTGCGCGGCGAGCTGCCGGTATCGCGGCATGATCTCGGCGGCGGCCGCCTTGCGGACCGCCTCCTCGACGTCGGACAGATCACCGGCAAGGAAGTCTTCGATCATGCGTCCAGCTAAGCACGGACCGCTGACAACGCGGGGTGCGTTGGGTTCCCCGGTCCGTAACTCCCCCGTCGCCCGGTGTTCCGGTCAGCGGCCGTTGGAGGAGAAGTGCTGATAGTCGGGCGCGGGCCAGCGGCCGCCCCACAGCCAGTCGATCGCGGCGAACGCCGTGGTGATCACGTCCCCGGGCTGGGTCATGCCCATGACGTCCTGGTCCCGTTCCAGATACCGCTCGCCGGCGGCGGGATGCACCTTCCCGTTCAGATCGACGTACGGGTTCTCCAGCGGGTTGATGTCGATGGCGTCGCCGTACGCGTGCTGGGAGATGCGGCGCGGATCGCCGGTCACCTGACGGCAGTTGAAGGCGGAGGTGTTGTCGGCGGCCATCGAGGCGGGGTCGCTGCTGCCGTACTCCGCGACGACCTTCATCCGGCGGATGGGGAAGTGCTCGGCGAAGGCCTTGTCGAAGACGGAGAGGACGGGTGTCACCACGTTCTTGTGGACGATCAGCTCGCCGCGGTGGACGGCGCCGTCGAAGCCCCAGTGGTTCATGGAGATCAGTCGGAGATCACCCGGCGGGACGGGGCAGCCCGGGCGGTAGGACGACCCGAGCTTCGCCGCGGGAACCGCGCCGGCGAGGGCGTCGAGACCGGGTGCGCGGGCCTCGGCCGCCGCGGGGCGGGCGAGGGCGGAGACCAGCGCCAGGGGCAGGGCCAGAGCTGCCGCGACACCTCGGAGGTCGTGCTGCACCTTTTCACACTAGATCCAGATGCCGGACCTGGCCCCTCGTCGTCAGCCACGCCGCCCCGCCCTCGGTGTACGGGTGGACGGAGACCCTGCCCCGATGCGGTTTGATGCCGACGAGATGGGTCCAGGCGGCGGGAATGCGGATGGAGCCGGCGCCGTCCGAGCCGAGCGCGGCGGGCACGAGCCCGGCCGCGACGGCGGCGGCCGAACCGCCCGAGGAGCCGCCCGGGGTGTGTTCGACGGACCAGGGGTTGCGGGTGGCGCCGAAGGCGGGGCCCTCGGTGAACGGCCACTGGCCGAGCTCGCACGAGTTGGTCCTGCCCACGACGACGGCTCCCGCCGCGCGCAGCCGGCGGAACACCTCGCCGTCGGCGGCGGCCGGTGGAAGGTCTCCGGCGCAGCCGAAGGCGGTGGGCAGACCGGCCACATCGGTGTCGTCCTTGACGGCGACGGGCACGCCGAGCAGCGGCAGCCTCTCCCCCGCCGCCAGCCTCCGGTCGGCCTCCTCGGCCTCCCGCGTGGCCTCCTCGGCGCGTACGAGCCGGAAGGCGTTGAGAGTGGTCCGGGTGGCCTCGATCCGGTGGAGCGACGCGGCGACGAGGGCGGCGGACGAGACCTCTCCGTCAGCCAACCTCCTTGCCTGCTCGGCCAGTCCCATGAACTCGTCGTCGGCCACGGCCGCCCCGCTTCCCTGTCGTCGCCACGAACGACAGGGACATTACTCGTGCGTAACCTCGCTGCCAGCCGATCGGCCGACGGCCGTCAGCGCCACGTACAGCACCAGCGACGCCGCGAGTCCCACGGCCCAGCCGTAGTCGGCGAGCGGCTTCAGGAACGGAACGAGCCCCTCGGCGGGGAAGGGTCCCTTGCCCGGTGCCGAGTGCGAGCCACCGATGGCGAGGACACCGCCCACCGCGAAGGCGGCGACCGCGCGCGGGTTCCAGCCGCCCACGTACCAGTAGCGGCCCCCGGCCCGGTAGAGGTCCCCCAGGTCGAGGGCGGTCCGGCGGACGATCCAGTAGTCGGCGATGAGAATGCCGGCGACCGTGCCGAGCAGTCCGCCGACCAGTCCGAGCCAGGTGAAGATGTACAGCTCGGGTGTCTGCGTCAGCTTCCACGGCATTATCAGCACACCCACGACACCCGTGATGAGCGCGCCCCTGCGGAAGTTGACGATCTTCGGCGCGAGGTTGGCGAGGTCGTACGCGGGAGAGACGACGTTCGCCGCGATGTTCACCGAGATCGTCGCGACGAGCACGGTCACCAGCGCGAAGAGCAGCCCGAAGACGTTGTCGGTCTTCGCGGCCAGCTGGACCGGGTCCCAGACCGCCGCCCCGTACACCGCCTGCGAGCCCGAGGTCACGAAGACCGAGAGCAGGGCGAAGAGCGTCATCGTGGTGGGCAACCCGAGGGTCTGCCCCCAGATCTGCGCCCGCTGCCCGGCCCCGAAGCGGGTGAAGTCGGGGATGTTGAGCGAGAGCGTCGACCAGAAGGCGATCATTCCCATCAGCGAGGGGAAGAAGACCGGCCAGAAGTCGGCGCCCCAGCCCAGCTTCGACGGCTGGTCGAGCAGCGGCCCGAGACCGCCCGCCTTGACCGCGATCCACACCAGCAGGGCCAGCGCGCCGACGATGACGAAGGGCGCGGCCCAGTTCTCGAAGCGCCGCAGCGCCTCCATCCCCCGGTAGATGATGGCCAGTTCGAGCACCCAGAAGATCAGGAAGCACAGCCACAGGGTCCACGGCTGACCGCCGATCCGCGAGACCTCCGCCCAGCCGCCGAAGATCTTGCCCAGCAGCACGAAGATGCCCTGCCCGCCGATCCAGGTCTGGATGCCGAACCACGCGCAGGCCACACCGGCCCGGATCAGCGCCGGCAGATTGGCGCCGCGCAGCCCGAACGACGCCCGGGCCAGGACGGGGAACGGAATGCCGTACTTGGGGCCCGCGTGGCCGGTGAGCAGCATCGGCACCAGGACGACGACATTGGCCAGGCCGATGGTGAACACCGCCTGTTTCCAGTCCATGCCCAGGGCGACGAGCCCCGAGGCGAGCAGCCAGGACGGGATGTTGTGGGCCATGCCGACCCAGAGCGCGGCGAAGTTGTACGTGGTCCAGCGGCGGCGGGCCACCGGCACGGGCAGCAGGTCGTCGTTCACGAAGCGGCTGTCGGCCGGCGCCGCGCCGGGGACGAGCTCGACGCGGCCCTGCGGGTCGGACACCTGGGAGGGGCCCGGTGGGACGGTGGTGTTCATGACGGCGGAACCCTTCGTTCGGGGACGGAACGAGGCCGTGCGGGCAGGGGGTTCGGCGTGGGGGGTTGGGCGTGGCAGGTCCGGCGTGGGGGGGGCGTTGCTGGTGGGACCGGAGCTGCTGGGGTGGGAGAGCAGCGGATTTGCCGGGCCGGGGCCCTGGCCCCGGGGGTTCAGCGGTTGAGCGCAGGGATGATCTCTTCGCCGTACGCGTCGATCACGGCCTCCCGTGCGTCGTGCATGGCGTACACCGCGAACTGGTCGACGCCCATCTCCCGCAGCGCCTTCAGCCGCTCGATGTGCGCGGCGGGCGGCCCCAGCAGGCAGAAGCGGTCGACGATCTCGTCGGGCACGAAGCTCGTGGACGGGTTGTCGGCGCGGCCGTGGTGGCTGTAGTCGTACCCCTCGCGGGCCTTGATGTACGCGGTGAGGGCCTCGGGCACCAGCCCGGAGTGCTCGCCGTACCGGGAGACGAGGTCCGCGACGTGGTTGCCGACCATTCCGCCGAACCACCGGCACTGTTCGCGGGCGTGCGCGAGGTCGTCGCCGACGTACGCGGGCGCGGCGACGCAGATGGTGATCGAGTCGGGGTCCCGCCCGGCGTCGGCCGCCGCGGACCGTACGGCCTTGACCATCCACTCCGTCAGGAAGGGGTCGGCGAGCTGGAGGATGAACCCGTCGGCCTTCTGCCCGGCCAGCGCCAGTGCCTTGGGCCCGTAGGCCGCCATCCACACCGGCAGCTTTCCGTCCCTCACCCAGGGCAGCCGCAGGGGCTGCCCGTCGACGACGGCCTCGCGGCCCTCGGCGAGGTCGCGGATGACGCCGATCGCCTCGCCGAGCCGGGCCAGGGTGTTGGGCTTGCGGCCGGCGACGCGCATCGCGGAGTCGCCCCGGCCGATCCCGCACACCGTCCGGTTGCCGTACATGTCGTTGAGGGTGGCGAAGGTGGAGGCGGTGACCTCCCAGGTCCTGGTGCCCGGGTTGGTGACCATCGGGCCGATGGTCATCTTCGTGGTGTGTTCCAGGATCCGGCTGTAGATGACGAAGGGTTCCTGCCAGAGCACGGCCGAGTCGAAGGTCCAGCCGTAGCGGAAGCCGTTGCGTTCCGCGCGCCGCATCAGACCGACGACCGCCGAGGCCGGCGGGTCGGTCTGCAGGACGAGTCCGAAGTCCACGTCGGGGACCTCCTAGTTCAGATACTGGCAGGTGGCACGGGGGGTGAAGCAGCCATGGCCGGCGCGTCCGGTGAACTGCCGCCGGTCGATGACGGTTTCGCCGCGCGAGAGGACCGTCTCCACCTGGCCGGTGACGGTCTTGCCCTCGTACGCCGAGTAGTCGACGTTCATGTGGTGGGTGGTGGCCGAGAGGGTCTGCTGGACATGAGGGTCGTAGATGACGACGTCGGCGTCGGCGCCGGGCGCGATCGTGCCCTTCTTCGGGTAGAGGCCGAACATCCGGGCCGGGGTGGCGCAGGCGATCTCGATCCAGCGGCGGCGGCCGATGTGGCCGTCGACGACGGCCTGGTGGAGCAGGTCCATCCGGTTCTCGACGCCCGGCAGACCGTTGGGGATCTTCGAGAAGTCGCCGCGGCCGAGCTCCTTCTGGCCCGTGAAGCAGAAGGGGCAGTGGTCGGTGGAGACGACCTGGAGGTCGTTGGTGCGCAGGCCGCGCCAGAGCGCCGCCTGGTGCTCCCTCGGCCGCAGGGGTGTCGAGCAGACGTACTTGGCGCCTTCGAAGTCGGGCTCCGCGAGGTTGTCGGTGGAGAGGAAGAGGTACTGGGGGCAGGTCTCGCCGAAGACGGGAAGGCCCTTGTCGCGGGCCGCGGCGAGTTCGGCGACGGCCTCCTCCGCCGACACGTGCACGACGTAGAGGGGCGCCCCGGCGACCCGGGCGAGCTGGATGGCTCGGTGGGTGGCCTCGGCCTCCAGGAGGACCTTGCGCACCTCGCCGTGGAAGCGGGGGTCGGTCTCGCCGCGAGCCAGGGCCTGTTCGACGAGGACGTCGATGGCGATGCCGTTCTCGGCGTGCATCATGATGAGCCCGCCGTTGGACGCGGACCGCTGCATGGCGCGCAGGATCCGGCCGTCGTCGCTGTAGAAGACGCCGGGGTAGGCCATGAAGAGCTTGAAGGAGGTGATGCCCTCCTGGACCAGCAGGTCCATCTCCTTGAGCGAGGACTCGTTCACGTCGGAGAGGATCATGTGGAAGCCGTAGTCGATGGCGCAGTTGCCGTCGGCCTTGGCGTACCAGGCGTCGAGCCCTTCGCGCACGGAGTGGCCGACGCTCTGCACGGCGAAGTCGACGATGGTGGTGGTGCCGCCCCAGGCGGCGGCGCGGGTCCCGGTCTCGAACGTGTCGGACGCGGCGGTGCCGCCGAAGGGCAGCTCCATATGGGTGTGGGCGTCGACGCCGCCCGGGATGACGTACTTGTCGGTGGCGTCGATGGTCCGGTCCGCGGTCCAGGAGGCGGCGGCGTCGGAGCCGTGCGCGGCGAGGGCGGCGATCCGGCCTTCCTCGATGAGGACGTCGGCGTGGAGTTCGTCCGCGGCGGTGATGACGAGACCGCCGCGGATCAGGGTGCGGGTGCTCACGGGTCTCCCCCTGGATTGAGGCGAACTAGACGGTCCACAGGGCTCGTTCGAGGATCGCGGCGCCCTCTTCGGCCTCGGCGACGGTGAGCGAGAGGGGCGGGGCGATCCGCAGGGCGGTGGTGCTGTGGCCGCCTCCCTTGCCGATGAGCAGGCCGCCTTCGCGGGCCGCCTCCAGGACCGCGGCGGCGGCCTCGGGATGGGGCTCGTCGGTGCCGGGCTTCACCAGCTCCATGCCGATCATCAGTCCACGGCCGCGCACTTCCCGTACGCATTCGACCCCGGCGCCGATGGCACGCAGCCGCTCGATGAGCAGACCCCCGACGCGGCGGGCGTTGCCCTGGAGGTCGTGCTCGAGGAGGTACGAGAGGTTGGCGAGACCGGCGGCCATGGTGACCGGGGAGCCGCCGAACGTGGAGATGGAGTTGGCGTCGAGACAGTTCATGAGTTCGGCGCGGGCGACGACCCCGCCGATGGACATGCCGTTGCCGATGCCCTTGGCGAAGGTGAGGATGTCGGGCGGGCCGCTCGCGGCGTGCGCCTGCCAGCCCCAGAAGTGGTCGCCGGTGCGGCCCCAGCCCGTCTGCACCTCGTCGGCGATCCACAGGATGCCGTGGCGCTGGAGGACCTCGCGGAAGGCCGCGTAGAGACCGTCCGGCGGGGAGGTGAAACCGCCGACGCCCTGGATGGGCTCGGCGATCAGCGCGGCGATGTCACGGGTGTGGCCGAGCAGGTCCTCCAGGTCCGCGACGCACGCCTCGATGAACCGGGCGTCCGAGAGGTGCGCGTACGGGCCCCGGGTGCGGACACCGCCGTGGACGTACAGCGTCTGGAGCGGGGAAAGGCTCGTCGGGGACCAGGCGCGGTTGCCGGTGATGCCGACCGCGCTGAAGGAACGGCCGTGGTAGCTGTTGCGCATCGCCAGGATCTGGTTGGAGCGGCGGTACGCGGTCGCGAGGAGGAGCGCCGTGTCGTTGGCCTCGGTGCCCGAGGTGGTGAAGAAGACGCGGGCGTCCGGGATGCGGGAGAGGGTCGCGACGCGCTCGGCGAGTTCGACCATCGGGCGGTTGAGGTAGAGCGTGGAGGAGTGGATGATCCGCCCGGCCTGGTCGCTCACCGCCTTGGTGACCTCGGGCAGGGCGTGGGCGGTCATCGTGGTGAGGATGCCGCCGAAGAAGTCGAGGTACTTGTTGCCGTCGGCGTCCCAGACGTGGCGGCCCTCGCCGTGGGTGATCTCGATGGGCTGCTTGTAGTAGAGGGCGACCCAGTCGGGGAGGACGGCGCGGTGGCGGTCGTAGAGGGCGGCGCCTGTGTCGGGCGGGGGCAGAGGTGTCACGGCTGCACCAGCCCGTCGTAGGCGTCGGGGCGGCGGTCCCGGTAGAAGGCCCACTGCCGGCGCACGTCCTCGATGAGGTCGAAGTCGAGGTCGCGGACGAGGAGTTCCTCCGCCTTGTCGGAGGCCACGTCGCCGACGAACTGGCCGCGCGGGTCGACGAAGTAGCTCGTGCCGTAGAAGTCGTTGTCGCCGTACTCCTCCTGGCCGACGCGGTTGATCGCGGCGACGAAGTACTCGTTGGCGACGGCGGCGGCCGGCTGCTCCAGCTGCCAGAGGTGGCCGGAGAGTCCACGGGAGGTCGCGGAGGGGTTGTAGACCAACTGCGCCCCGTTGAGGCCCAGTTGGCGCCAGCCCTCCGGGAAGTGGCGGTCGTAGCAGATGTAGACGCCCACCTTGCCGACGGCGGTGTCGAAGACGGGCCAGCCCGCGTTGCCCGGCCTGAAGTAGTACTTCTCCCAGAAGCCCCTCACCTGGGGGATGTGGTGCTTGCGGTACTTGCCGAGGTAGGTGCCGTCGGCGTCGATCACGGCCGCGGTGTTGTAGTAGAAGCCCGCGTCCTCGACCTCGAAGACGGGGACGACGATCACCATGCCGGTCTCGCGGGCGAGCTCCCTCATGCGGCTGACGGTCGGGCCGTCGGGAACGGGCTCGGCCCAGCGGTAGTGCTCCGGCTCCTGCACCTGGCAGAAGTACGGCGCGTTGAACACCTCTTGGAAACCGATGACCTTGGCGCCCTGGCGGGCCGCCTCGCGGGCGTGCTCCTCATGCTTGGCGATCATGGATTCGGTGTCGCCGGTCCAGGTCGCCTGGACGAGGGCGGCGCGTACGACAGTGGCCATGAGCTGCTCCTTCGGCACGGCGTCAGAGAGCCTCTACGCACGTAGACGCGGTGCGTAGGAGGAGAACGTAAGCCCCGTCACAACGCGGAGCAAGACCGCCGCCGTGAACCAGCGGAGTCGATCATGTTTCATACCCGAGTGGTCCACATCGGACACATAAGGCAACCCTCAGTAGCCTCCGTGAGGCCCTGCGTAACCCTCAGGCGGAGAGAAGTCCCGCGACGCGCAGTGCGTGAACGAGGTCCCGCTCGCGCGGCGGGGACACCTCACGGGCGGCGTCGAGCAGTTGCGGGACGAGACGGTGGGGGTCGGCGGCGGCGAGCCGGGCGCTGTCCTCGGGCGTACGCGTCCGCACGAAGGCCGAAAGCAGACCGCGGGCCTCACGCTCCCGGCCCCCCGCGGCCAGGGCCAGGACGGCTTCGGCGATCTCCTCGGCGGTCCGGGCGATGCCCTGGCGCAGCAACTGCCCGGCGTCGTCGGCCCGTCCCGCGTCGGCGAGCGCCCCGGCGACGGCGGCGAGCCGCTCGGGCGGCAGCGAGGCCGCCTCCCACAGCAGGGTGCCCCAGTCCGCGCCGAGCCCGGCGCGGTGCAGCTCGTGGGCGAGCGCCGGAAGGGACAGGGGGTCCCCGGCGGCGGCCTCGCAGAGCACCGCGTGCGCCTCCCCGCCGCGCCCCTCGGCCCGCAGCTGTACGAGCGTGCCGACGATCGTCGCCGCGGCGCGACGGGCGGCGGCCGGGTCGGGGGCGGGAGCGGGGGCCTGCGGCGCCACCTGCGCGCCGCCTCCGAACCGCGCCCCCTTCGGTGCCACCCCTGCCACCGCCGTCCCGGGCGCCCCCTGGGGCACGGGTACGGCCCCCTGGTCGTCCCCTTCCTCGAGCCATGCGTACCGAGCCCCCCGGGGCCGCCGCTTGGCGCTGACGCGGCGACGGGGTCCGCGCTCACTCGGGCTGCCGGGGGCGGGCTCGTCACCGGAGGCGGGCGTCGCCCGCGCGAAGCCGCCGCTCCCCGAGCCGTCCGGACGGAACCGGTCCGCGGGCGGGGTGCGCTCGGGCCGACCGGGCGCCGACCGCCCCGGCGGGGCGTACCCGTCCTCGGGCACCGCGCCGGACGCGGCCCGCCCGGGAGCCTCCACCCCCTCGCCGCAATGCTCCGCCGGCCGGGGCCACCCGCCGTCGGCCACAGAGCCCTCCCCCGGCAGCGCCGTCAAGCGCTCCCGCAGCTCCTCGACGCGGGCGCTCGCGCGGGCCCCGTCGTCGTGGGCCCAGGCCAGGTCATGGGTCAGCCGCGTGGCCCCGGCGCCGGCCGGCGCCACCGCCAGCAGGGCGGTCAGCTCCTCGGCCCGGGACGCCGCGCGCGCCCGCTCCCGTTCCATCAGATCCAGCCGTTCACGCAGCGCCTCGCGACCACCCGGGCGACGGTCGTGGGCCGCGGCCGCCGCCGTGTGGAGGGTACGGGCCCGGGCCGCCCAGGCCTCCGCGGCCGGCGTGCCCCGTCTTTCCGCGAGGTCCTGCAGCAGCGCCTCGACGACGTCCCACGGAAGGATCTCGGCCCCCTCGAAGCAGGCCCGCAGCCCGTGCGGATCACGGGCCGCGAAGACTCCGTACCAGCCGCCTCCCGGGTCCAGCAGGCTCGCCAGTTCTCGCAGACAGCGCGCGAACGCGTCCATCTCCGACGGGAGTTGATGCTCCGCCATCCCTGCCCCTGCCCCGCTCGACTGGAGTCTTCCGGTCCGCAGGCATTCGACCCCAGGCGTGTTACGCCACGGCTACAGGGAGTTTTCGTCTCAGAACTTCACGGCGATCCCGGTGTGCGGCCGGGCCCCGCGCCGTGCGATCGCCGCCGGCACGTCGACGAGCCAGAACTGCCAGGTGTACTTGCGGGCCAGCAGCCGCCGCACGGCCCTCATCTCTGAGCCCTCCATCAGCCGCGCGGTGCCCTCGGCGCTCGGCGCGCCCTCCGCTGTGCGGCCGCGCACGTCGCAGGGGGTGACGACGACGCGCGGGTCGTTGCGCAGCCGCTTGACCTTCCAGGAGTCGGACCGGGTCCACACGATCAGACGGTCGGCCTCACCGCCGTCGCCCTCCACCGCGAACCACACGGGCGTGGCGACCGGCGTCCCGTTCTTGCGGAAGGTCGTGAGACTGACATAGCGGCCGCGCCGCAGCTCCTCGGGAATCACGCCTCGTACACCGCCCTGGCCTCGACGATCTGCGAGACGTGGGCGCGGGCCCAGTCGCAGGCGGTGTCCAGCGGACCGAGCAGGGAGCGGCCGAGTTCGGTGAGCGCGTACTCGACCCGTGGCGGGTTCTCGTCGTGGACGGTCCGGGTGAGGAACCCGTTGCGCTCCATCGAGCGGAGCGTCTCGGTGAGGACCTTGGGGGTGATCCAGTGCAGCGGGACGCGCAGCTCGGAGAACCGGCGGGGGCCGCCCTCCAGGACGCGCAGCACCATCCCGGTCCACTTGTCGCCGACCCGGAACGGCTGTGCCCGGTCCGCGCAGTCGGGGTCGTCGAACATTCCCTCGTCCAAGAACTCGCTCATCCGTCCGACGCTAGCCCAGTACCGTTGAAGTAACCAGGCACCCCCGTTCTAACTTCCCTCCATGAGCAACGACATCATCATTTTCGGAGCGGGTGGACGGGTCGGCCGGGCGGCCGTGGCGGAGGCGGTGGCCCGTGGCCACCGGGTGACGGCGGTGGTCCGCGACTCCGCCAAGCACCAGGATCTGGGCGGCGACCGCGTCAGGGTCCTACGGGGGGACGTGACCGATCCGGCGTCGGTGGCGGCACTGGCAGCGGGCCACGGCGCGGCGCTGAACGCGTCGGCGCGGCTCGACATCCCGTCGGAGGAGTACTTCACGGCGGCGGCCAAGGCCCTGATGGAGGGGCTGGCGCAGGCGGGCGTCCGGCGGCTGCTGACGCTGGGCATCGCGACGACGCTGGAGACGGCGCCGGGCGTGCGGATCATGGACGCGCCGGACTTCCCCGAGGCGTGGCGGTCGTTCGCCCAGGGCCATGTCGCGGAGTTCGAGCTGCTGGGCACGGCGGGGCCGGAGCTCGACTGGCTGATGGTCGTGCCGCCGCTGGACCTCAACGCGGAGGCCGAGCCCACCGGCGCCTACCGGACGGCGATCGGGACGGTCCTGGACGGCCAGGGCCGGATCGGGCACGCGGACCTCGCCGTGGCTCTGCTGGACGAGATCGAGACACCGCGCCACAGCCGCGTCCAGTTGGCCGTCTCGGTCTAGAACATCGGTCCGGGTTCGGCCGTCCCGGGTCTAGACGGGCTGGAGGGCAGCCCGTACGAGGAGTTCGTCCAGGGACAGCCCCAGTACCCCCGCCACCGCCGCGACGGTGAAGAAGGCGGGGGTCGGGGCGCGGCCGGTCTCGATCTTGCGGAGGGTCTCGGCGGAGAGCCCGGCGGCCGCGGCGACCTCCACCATGCTCCGCCTACCGCGCGCCTCGCGCAGCAACCGGCCGAGCCGCTCGCCGCGTTCGCGCTCTTCGGGGGTCAGGGGCGTACGAACCATGCCGTCATTCTAATACCGCTCACCCCTTCCTGGACCGGTATAGTAATTGGCATGGTGGAAATCAAGACCGACGCCGCCCTGGACGCCATGCGGGCCTCCGGACGGATCGTCGCCCATGCCCTCGCCGCCGCCCGTGACGCGGCGGCTCCCGGTGTTCCTCTGCGCGCCCTCGACGAGGCGGCCCGTGGCGTCCTGCGTGAGGCGGGCGCGGGCTCGCCCTTCCTCGACTACCACCCGGAGTGGGCCCCGGTCCCGTTCCCCGCGGTCGTCTGCGTCTCCGTCAACGACGCGATCGTGCACGGCATCCCGGACGACCTCCGGCTCGGCGACGGCGACCTGGTCAGCGTCGACTGCGGCGCCGTCCTCGACGGCTGGGTCGGCGACGCGGCCATCAGTTTCACGGTGGGCCGCGCCCGCCCCGAGGACACCCGGCTGATCGACACCGCCCGCGCCGCCCTGGAGGCGGGCATCGCCGCAGCCGTCGTCGGCAACCGGATCGGCGACATCGCCCACGCCGTCGGGCGGGTCTGCCGCACCGCCGGGTACGGCATCCCCGACGGCTACGGCGGTCACGGCGTGGGCCGCACGATGCACGAGGACCCGGGCGTGCCCAACGAGGGCCGCCCGGGCCGCGGGATGCCGCTGCGCCACGGCATGGTGCTGGCCATCGAGCCGATGCTGATCGCGGGCGGCGGCGACGACCACTACACGGCCCGCGACGGCTGGACGGTCCGTACGCTCGACGGCAGTCGCGCGGCCCACACCGAGCACACGGTGGCGATCACCCACGACGGCCCCCGCATCCTCACCGCCCCGTAACGGCCTCCGCTACGGCCGGCCCGCCGGGTGCACCACCATCGCCGAGCCGCCGCCCCTGCGCACCTTCTCCGCCGCCGCGAGCCAGCGACCGTCGGGCAGGCGCTGGACGCCTGTCGCCGCGCCGATCTCCGGGTTCTGCCTGAAGGCGTGACCCAAGGACTCCAGCTCCTGCTTCAACGGACTGTTCCAGAGGCCCGGTTCGAGCTCCGTGGTGGTCTGGTTGCGCTGGCTGGCGCGGGGCGCGGCGATCGCCTCGACCAGGGGCAGTCCCCGGTCCAGGTGGCCCGTCAGGGTCTGGAGCACGGTGGTGATGATGGTCGAGCCGCCCGGGGAGCCGAGCGCCAGGACCGGCTTCGCGTGCGCGTCGAGGACGATGGTCGGGGACATCGAGGAGCGCGGGCGCTTGCCCGGGCCCGGCAGGTTCGGGTCGTGGACCGCCGGGTCGGCGGGGGCGAAGGAGAAGTCGGTGAGCTCGTTGTTGAGCAGGAAGCCCCGGCCCGGGACGGTGATCCCGCTGCCACCGGTCGACTCGATCGTCAGCGTGTAGGCGACGACGTTGCCCCACCGGTCGGCGGCCGTCAGATGTGTGGTGTTCTCGCCCTCGTAAGTGGTCGGGGCGCCCCTGCCGCCGGCCGCGCACCGGTCGGGGTGGCGCGGGTCGCCCGGGGCCAGCGGGCTGGTCAGCGCCTTGTCGTCACGGATCAGGCACTCCCGCGCGTCGGCGAACCGCTGCGAGAGCAGTTCCCTCGTGGGGACGTCCTCGAAGGCCGGGTCGCCGACCCAGCGCCCGCGGTCCGCGAAGGCGATCCGGCTCGCCTCGATGTAGCGGTGCAGGTACTGGGCGTTCGACGCATTGGACAGGCGGGTGCGCTCCAGGATGTTGAGGGCCTCGCCGACGCTGGTGCCGCCGGACGACGAGGGGGCCATGCCGTAGACGTCCAGACCCCGGTACGAGACCCGGGTCGGCGCCTGTCGCTTGGTGCGGTAGGCGGCGAGGTCCCGCTCCGTGAGGTCCCCCGCCCGTACGATCCGGGTCGCCCCGTCCCGTACCGGAGGCCTGCGCACGGTGTCGACGATGTCGCGCGCCAGGTCGCCCCGGTAGAGCGCGCCGGCGCCGGACGTGCCGAGCGTGCGGTAGGTGCGGGCGAGATCGGGGTTCTTGAACACCGATCCGACCACCGGCAGTTGTCCGCCCGGAAGGAACAGCTCCGCCGTGTCGGGGAAGTCCCGGAAGCGCGCCTCGTTGGCCTGGGTCTGCGCACGGAAGGTGGCGTCGACGGTGAAGCCGTTCTCGGCCAGTCGCTCGGCGGGCTTCAGCAGCTGCCGCAGCGGCCGGGTGCCCCAGGCGTCGAGCGCGCTCTGCCAGGTGGCCGGGGTGCCGGGGGTGCCCACACCGAGCCCGCTGGTCTGGCCCTCCTCGAACGGGATCGCCTTGCCGTTCTCCTGGAAGAGCGTCGCGTCCGCCGTGCGCGGCGCGGTCTCCCGGCCGTCGATGGTGTGGACCTTGCGCGTCCTCGCGTCGTAGTAGACGAAGTAGCCGCCACCGCCGATGCCCGCCGAGTACGGCTCGGTGACCCCGAGGGCCGCCGCCGTGGCGACCGCCGCGTCCACGGCGTTGCCGCCACGCCGCAGCACCTCGATACCGGCGGCCGACGCGTCCGCGTCCACGCTCGCGACCGCTCCTCCGTAGCCGGCCGCCACCGGTTCCTTGACGGGTGGTTCCGTGGCCGCCGGCGGGGCCGCGGCGCCCACCGAGAGCACCGTCGCGGCGACGGCGAGAACCGACACATTCCGAGCAGCGGAACGACGCATCCGTACCTCCAGTCAACGACCGTCCGCGCAGCCTAACTTCAGCCCGGGGCGCTCGTCAGGACCGCCTCGAACACCGGTCCGTTCGCCCGCTACCATGCGCGCCCATGAACGAAGACCTGCGCAATGTCGTCCTCGGGGTGCTGGCCACCGGCGTCAGCGCCTCCCTCGGCTGGCTGACGCGCACCTACCTCTGGCGCCGCAGACTCCGCCGCAAGCAGGCCTTCTTCGGACTGCCCCCGAACTCGGAGTGTCTGCTCGTCGTCAACCGCAAGGCCGGCAGCGACGGCCTGGTGCACCGCTTCGACGTGTTCGCGCTGCTGGAACTCTCCGCGCTCATCAAGGACTGCGGGGCGAACGCCCAGATCGTCCAGCACGACCTGGCGCAGCAGGGCTTCGGCGACCGTACGGAGTTCTGCGTCGGCGGCCCGTACTCCAATCGCCGCATGGCCGCGCACCTCTCGTCCTTCCTCCCCGGTCTGGAGGTGAACGTGGAGGTGGAGCCGGGCCCCGACCAGGGCTCGTTCCTGATCGGCTCCGAGCGTTACCGGATGGACCGGGGAGTGGCGGAGCATGTGATCCTGGCGCGGCTGACCGGCGGCGAGGGCGGCCGTCCCGTCTTCCTCTTCTGCGGGCAGCGCGCGATCACCAATCAGGCGGCGAGCCGGTATCTGGCCCGCCACCACGAGAAGCTGGCCCGGAAGTACGGCAACGGTTCCTTCGTACTGCTGCTGAAGGTCGTCAATTCGCAGGCGTACGGCCCGGATGTGGTGGAACTGGTCGCGGATGTCACCACGGCGGCCCGGACTCCCGCGGCAGCACCGGCAGGGACTTGACGCCGTGGATGAAGTTGGAGACGAGCCGGCGGGGCGGCCCGGCGAGCGTCAGACCCGGCAGGGCGTCCCGGACCTCCTCGTACAGCACCCGTAGCTGAAGCCGGGCGAAGTGCGCGCCGAGGCAGACGTGCGGGCCGTCGCCGAAGGAGACGTGCGGGTTGGGGGTACGGCCGAGGTCCAGCGTGTACGGGTCGGTGAAGGCGCGCTCGTCGTAGTTGGCGGAGGCATGGAAGACGACGACCTTGTCGCCCGCGGCGATGCGCCGGCCGGCGAGTTCGGTGGCGCGGGTGGCGGTGCGGCGGAAGGAGAGGACGGGCGGGTGCCAGCGCAGCAGTTCCTCGACGGCGGTGTCGACGGCCACCTCGCGCTCCCAGAGCCTGCGCCGCTGGCCGGGGTGTTCGGCCAGGGCGAGCAGCCCTCCGGGAGCGGCGCTGCGTACGGTGTCGTTTCCCGCGACGGTGAGCAGGAAGAAGAACATCTCCAGTTCGGCGTCGAGCAGTTCGGAGCCGGCCAGCGCGGTCATGATGTCGTCGCCGGGACGGGTCCGTTTGTGGGCGGCCAGTTCCTGGGCGTACGCGAACATCTCGGCCAGCATCGCCGGTGAGCGGGGGTTGACCGGCCGGCCGTCGTCGCCGAGGACGGCCGGCTCGTCCGGGTCCTGGTAGGCGATGACCCGCTCGGTCCACGCGAGGAGCAGTCCCCGGTCGCTCGCCGGGATGCCGAGCAGGTCGGTCAGATTGAGCAGGGCGTAGTCGTCGGTGACGGCGGTGACCAGGTCCACCTCGGGCCCCCGCTCATGGAGCGCGGTGAGCAGCTCGCGGGCGCGGACCCGGGCGGTGGCGGCGAAGCGTTCGATGCGGCCCGGTGTGAAGGCGCGGCTGACCAGGCGGCGCAGCCGGCCGTGACCGGGAGGGTCCTGGTTGAGCATCATCCGCCGGATGAACGGCAGATCGGCCGGGTCGGGGTCCCGGATCTGGGTGGCGCCGAGGTGTGACGAGTAGGTCGCGGAGTCCTTGAGGACGCGTACGACGTCGGCATGGCGGGTGACGGCCCAGAAGCCCGGCCCCGCGGGCCAGCCCAGGACTTCGTACTCCTCCTGCCAGGCCACGGGGTGCCGGTCGCGCAGCTCACGGAAGGCGGGGTGCGGCAGCCCGGCCGCATAGATCCGGGGATCGAAGACATCGGGCACGTCCGCGCCGGACAGGTCCGCCATGTCAGTACTGCCCGGGGCTCGGCACGGGATGCCCGGTCCGGTCCTCGACCGGCACGCCGTCGGGGGCGTGCGCGCGCAGCGCCGCCAGGCACTCGTCCGGGTCGATGTCGAAGATCTGGCCCTCGAAGCACAGGCCCCGCCGGCCGGGCCGGCCGAGAACGGGAGCGACCTCGCGGTACATGGACACCGGGCGGGCGGCGCGGGGCAGCCGCCCCTCGGAGGGGCGCAGGTCGACGACGACGAACTGCCGGACCTTGCCGCCGGTCCTCATCGCGACCGCCGCGGCGCCGGTGACGGCCGTCCACGGCACGGTCCGCGCCGGCCAGGTGGGCAGGTGGACCGTCAGCCCGTCGGGGCCGATGTCGAGCCGCAGGGGGCGCACCACATACCCGGCGTAGGTGCAGGCGATGCCGGCGATCACGACGCCGACGGCGGCCACCACCAGGGCGGCCAGGGTGCCGTTGGGCCCGGTCGAGGCCGCCGCGACGGCGATGGCCCAGGCGACCGTGACGACGACCGCCGCCACGGGCACTAGTTCCACACCGCGGCGCAGCCGCAGGGTCAGCCGTACCGATTCCTTGGACGTACCGGTCGAGTTGTCCACGCCCCGAGGCTAGGGAGTGGGGCCCGCGCGCGCCACTGTCGGACTTGTCACGGAGAAGCGGTCGAAAATCCCTCGGCTTCCCGCAACCTTCCTCACCCGTTCGGCCTCTCCTTGTGCGACAGAGAACGATTCGGAGGTTGTTCCCCTTGAGCCGTACACGCCCGCGCACCTCTCCGCGTACCGCCGCGACGGCCCTTACCGCGCTCCTCGCCGCGGCCCTGACCGCTTGCGGTGGTGGCGGGGCCGGTTCCGGCGGCGCAGTCCCGGACGCGAAGCCGGAGACGAGGATCTCGGTGAACCTCTCGGGCAAGGGCGCCAGGGCGGGCGAGCCGGTGACGGTGACGCTGGCCGAGGGCCGGCTCCAGCAGGTGACGGTGGTGGACTCGCAGGGCGGAAGGCTGGACGGGAAGGTCTCGGCCGACGGCAGGACCTGGACCTCGCTGCGCAGGGCGGCGCCCGGTACCGGTTACACGGTCGAGGCCAGGGACGACAAGGGCGGCACGGCCACGGCGGACTTCGCGACGGCCGCACCCGACAAGGTGAACAAGCTGACGCTCGCCCCGGGCAAGAACACCACGGTCGGGATCGCCCAGCCGCTGTCGATCGTCTTCGACCACCCGGTGAGGAACAGGGCCGACGTGGAGAAGCAGCTGAAGGTCACCACCTCCGACCACACGGTCGGCTCCTGGGGCTGGATGCGGGACTGGTCGGGCAAGGACCGCGTGGACTGGCGGCCCAAGGAGTACTGGAAGTCCGGCACGAAGGTCACGCTGAGGGCCGAGCTGAACGGCGTCGACTCGGGCGGCGGCTGGTTCGTCCGTGACTACACGACAGGCTTCACCATCGGGAAGAACCAGGTCGTCAAGGTCGATCTGGACAGCCACCGGCTGACGCTGCTGCGGGACGGCGAGGAGATCAGGCACGTACCGGTGTCGGGCGGCACGCCCGGCGGCGACAAGGCGTCCTGGCGCGGAAGGACCGTTCTCATGTCGAAGGAGGGCACGATCAACATGCGCTCCGAGACGGTGGGCCTGGGCGACGCCTACGACAAGATGGTCGACTACTCGATGCGGCTGACCTGGTCCGGGATGTACGCCCACGCGGCGCCCTGGAACTCCGCCTACTTCGGCAGCGCCAACAAGAGCTCCGGCTGCGTCGGCATGAGCGATGCGAACGCGAAGTGGATCTACGACCAGGTGCAGCCGGGCGATCCGTTCGAGATCACCGGCGAGGAGACCAAGGGCACGCAGGCGCTCAACAACGGATACGGCGAGTGGAACCTGCCCTGGGCCGAGTGGCAGACGAAGAGCGCACTGAAGGGATCAAGCCACTGACACGCCGTCCAATAATCGTTACCTGGGCGTAACTTACTGGGGAGTTACCTTCAGTAAGCCCATGAGGTTACCGTCGGGTCACTTTGCAGTGACACGAGTGAGGAGTGACCCGTGGGACACCCGCGCAAGGCCCTGCGTACGGCATCGATCGGCACCGTCTCGGCCGCCCTGGTGGCCGGCACGGCCCTCGGCCTCGCCCCGGGCGCCCAGGCGGCCGACTCGGCGGCCGCCCCGGGCGTACGGTTCGTCGACATCACCGGTGACGGCGGGACCGTACTGAAGGTCAACGTGGTCACTCCGGCCGGCGCCGACGGCAGCCGTACGTATCCGGTCATCGTGCTGCCGACCAGTTGGGCGATGCCCCAGATCGAGTACCTCGCCCAGGCGAGAAGACTCGCCGACTCCGGCTATGTCGTGGTGAGTTACAACTCGCGCGGCTTCTGGCAGTCCGGTGGGGAGATCGAGGTCGCCGGACCGCCGGACATCGCGGACGTCTCCAAGGTCATCGACTGGGCCCTCGCCAACACCCCGGCGGACCCCTCGAAGGTCGGCATGGCGGGCGTCTCCTACGGCGCCGGCATCAGCCTGCTCGCCTCCGCGTACGACAAGCGGATCAAAGCCGTGGTGGCGATGAGCGGCTGGGCCGATCTCGTCGACTCGATCTACAGCGGCCGCACCCAGCACCTCCAGGCGACCGCGATGCTCGGCGGCGCCGGCTACCTCACCGGCCGACCGAGCGCCGAACTCCAGCAGATCCTGGGCAACTTCCTCTCCTCGAACCTCGACAAGGAGGGGGAGATGATCGCGTGGGGCAAGAAGCGCTCCCCCGCCTTCCAGCTGGACCGGATCAACGCCAACGGCGCCGCGATCATGCTCGGCAACGCCTGGGGCGACACGATCTTCCCGCCCAACCAGTACGCCTCGTTCTACGAGAAGCTCACCGGCCCCAAGCGGCTGGAGTTCCGGCCCGGCGACCACGCCACCGCCGAGGCCACGGGTCTGCTGGGGCTCCCCAACGACACCTGGACCAATGCCCACCGGTGGTTCGACCACTATCTCAAGGGCGCCGACAACGGCGTCGACCGCGAGCAGCCCGTGCAGCTCAAGTCCCGTTCCACCGACGGGTACGAGGGCTACCCGGACTGGAAGTCGGTCGGCGCCAACGAGCGGAAGATCGCCCTCGGCGGGTCCCAGAAGATCTACGCGAACATCGACTCGGGGGCCGACGGCGGAGTCATCTTCCTCTCCAGCATCCTCGACCAGTTCCTGAGAACTCCTCCGGTCGCGTCGATCCCGCTGCTGCCGCGCTCCTTCGCCGCCGTGTGGCAGTCCGAGCGCTACGACACCGTCCAGCGGGTGCGCGGCACCACCCGGGTGCACACCACCGTGACCCCGACCAAGGAGAGCGGCACCCTCGTCGCCTACCTCTACGACGTGGGCCCGCTCGGCCTCGGCAAGCTGGTCAGCAACGCGCCGTACACCTTCCACGACAAGGCGCCGGGGACGCCGTTCGCCGTCGACCTTGATCTCTTCTCCACCGCCTACGACGTCCCGGCAGGACACCGGCTGGCCCTGGTCGTCGACACCGTCGACCCGCTGTACATCGAGCACAACCCGACCGGCGCGCAGCTGACCTTCTCCTCGCCGCCGTCCGACCCGTCCTACGTGTCGGTCCCACTGCGCGAGAAGTGATCACCGGCTGCTGCCGGGCGGGCTTGGCCCTGCGAGCTACTGCCCTATGCCCTTGGGGGCGCGGGGGGACCCCCCGGCAGCAGCGTTCCTGGATCGGCCGGGACGACACCCACGGCCTCCGTCTTGGGACTGCGCCGCTCCTGGCTGGCCACCCAGGTGGCGAACCGGGAGAGCAGCAGGGGTCCTTCTCGCCCATGTACGGCCTCGTTGATCATCTCCGGGTCGAGCGCCGACGTGGGCTCGTCGAAGAGCCTCACCTTCGGATCCATCGCCAGCGCACGGGCGATGGCGACGCGCTGCCCGCCAGAGAGCTGCGCCGGGTACTTGTCGGCCTGCGAGGCGAGTCCGACGCGGTCCAGGAGTTCGCGGGAGCGCCGGTCCGCCCGGTCCTTCTTGAGGCGGCGGACCTTGACGGGGGCGAGGGAGACGTTCTGCAGGACGGTCTTGTGGGCGAAGAGGTTGAAGGACGGGAAGACCATGCCGACGTCGGCCCGCAGCGCCGCGAGCCCCTCGCCCTCCGCCGCAGCGGCCGGCCGTCGATGGCGATGTGGCCGGACGCGATGGTCTCGAGCCTGTTCATGGTGCGGCAGAGCGTCGACTTGCCGGATCCCGAGGGCCCGATGACGACCACCACCTCGCCGCGGCCGACGCCGAGACTGATGTCCTGGAGAACGTGCAGGGAGCCGTAGTACTTGTTGACGTCGCGTAGTTCGATCAATGGATCGACGGCCATGCGCTGCCCTGCCCCATCTCAGCGGAGTCGCGGTCAGCGCAAACTATCCACCACGAAAGGGGACTTCAGAGGAGACACGCATAAAGGCGGCATAAGCCGTATTTACTGCAAAAGGGTGTGCCGTTCAGCCTCCCGCGGGTCAGCTCTCGGCCGCCTCGGCATAGACCTGCGACAGCTCGGGTGCCCCGCTCACCGCCCAGTCGAGCCCCGCCGCCACCACATTGATCTGGCGGCCCGAGACGAGCCGGACGACGGGCTGGCCGTCGGGCCTGACGTGCCATGAAGCGCCCGGGACCGTGCGCACGATGACCGTGCCGAGATACAGGCCCGCGTCGTTGCCGAACCAGGGCAGCTCCTCGGCGTCGTCGCGCCAGCGCGGCGGGAGCTGGTCGATCGCCTCCAACGAGGCGGGTGTGTCGTCCAGTTCGACCCCCGAGTCCTGGACCCTGGCCCGCAGCAGCTCGCACTCGGCGAGCAGCTGCGCCACGCCCTCGGGGTCGCGGTCGAAGGCCGAGATCAGCGCCGGGGCCTCCTCGGTACCGTGCCACTTACGCCAGGCGTCCAAGAATGGGATGTTCATCAGTCCAGCCTCGCACTGCGGGGGCCCGGCGCACCATAGGGCGCGCGGATCCCCTGGCGGGCCGGGGCGGCGGCCCCCTCAGAGGTCCAGGTCGACGACGACCGGCGCGTGGTCCGACGCGCCCTTGCCCTTGCGCTCCTCGCGGTCGACATAGCTGTCCTTGACGGCGTCGGCGAAGGGCTTGTTGCCGTAGACCAGGTCGATGCGCATGCCCTTGTTCTTGGGGAAGCAGAGCTGGCGGTAGTCCCAGTAGGTGAAGGGGTGGTCGTACTTCAGCGGGCGCGGCACCACGTCGGCGAGCCCGAGCTCGCGCAGACCCGCGAGGGCGGCCCGCTCGGGCGCGGTGACGTGCGTGGCCCCCTCGAAGAGCGAGACGTCCCAGACGTCGTCGTCGGTCGGCGCGATGTTGAAGTCGCCGAGCACGGCGAAGGGGCGCTCGGCCGCCGCGTCCTCGGCGACCGCGCCCTGGAGCGCCTCCAGCCACCGCAGCTTGTAGGCGTAGTGGTCGTGGGCGACCTCCCGGCCGTTCGGCACGTACACCGACCAGACCCGGGCCGGGCCGCACGTCGCCGAGATCGCCCGGGGCTCCTGGACGCTCTCGTACTCCGGGGCGCCGGGCAGGCCGTGGACGACGTCCTCCAGTCCGACGCGGGAGATCAGGGCCACGCCGTTCCACCGCCCGGTGGCGTGCACCGACGACTCGTACCCCAGCTCGCGCAGCTGGTCGGTGGGGAACTGCTCCGCGGTGCACTTGGTCTCCTGGACACACAGCACGTCCGTGCCGGTGCTCTCCAGCCAGGCCAGCAGCCGGGGCAGTCGGGCGGTGATCGAATTGACGTTCCAGGTGGCGATGCGCATACCCGGAAGCCTAACGGCGGGGTGTGACAGCCGGCCGGGTGCGGTCGGCCGGGGCGGTCACAGATCGCTTCACAGGTCGGTGGAGTCCCCGGGGACGAGCCGCCCGTGGTCCGTGCCGCCGAGCGCGCCGATCTGGTTGTCGTAGATGGGCCGCGCGAGGTCGGTGAGGAGCGCGTCGTGGATGTCGATGGCCCGCCGCGGCTTGACCTCGCGGACGTAGTCGATGACCTCGGAGATCTTGTTCCAGGGGGCCATCACGGGCAGCATCAGCGTATCGACGGGGTGCTCGGGGACGGTGAGCGCGTCGCCCGGGTGGAACACCGAACCGTCCACCAGGAAGCCGACATTGGTGATCCGCGGGATGTCCGGGTGGATCACCGCGTGCAGCTCGCCGTGCACCTGGACGTCGAATCCGGCGGCGCTGAAGGTGTCGCCGTGGCCGACGGTGTGGACCCGGCCGGGGAAGGCGGCGGAGAGCTTCTCCGCCACGCTCCTCAGCGTCCAGATCTCGGCGCCCGGGCTGGACTCGAGCCCGGCACGCAGCCGGTCCTCGTTGAAGTGGTCGATGTGCTCGTGCGTGACCAGGATGACGTCGGCGCCGACGGCCGCGTCCTCCTCGCTGAAGGTGCCCGGGTCGATGACGAGCGTCCGCCCGTCCTTCTCCAGCCGGATGCACGCGTGCGACTTCTTCGTCAGCTTCACTCGACCCCACCTCACGACGCCGGTACCGCCCGTCACCCTACTCCTGCGGGGTGGTCTCTTCCTTGATCACCCGCTGCACCACGCGGAAGGCGCTGTTGGCCGCCGGTACGCCGCAGTACACCGCGGTCTGGATCAGTACTTCCTTGATCTCGTCCGGGGTCAGGCCGTTGCGCAGGGCGGCCCGGGTGTGGAAGGCCAGCTCCTGCAGATGACCGCCGGCGATCAGCGCGGTCAGGGTCACACAGCTGCGGCTGCGGCGGTCGAGGCCGTCGCGGGTCCACACCTCGCCCCAGGCGTAGCGGGTGATCAGCTGCTGGAAGTCGGCGGCGAAGCCGGTACCGTCGCCGAGCGCGTGGTCGACGTGTGCGTCCCCGAGCACCTCGCGACGGACCTTGATCCCCGCCTCGAACGGGTCGGGGCGGCCGCCCGCCGCGGCCTGGGGCGCGCTCTGCGGCGCGGGGCCGATCTCGGCGACGGGGGCGACCGGGGAGGAGAGGGCGGGCATCTGTGGCGCCGGCGCGATCGCCGTCAGGCCCGTCGCCGTGTCGGAGCCGGTCTGCCAGGCCGTGGAGAAGTGGCGGACGAGCAGGTCGGTGACGGCGGCGGGCTGCTCGACGGGCGCCAGGTGGGAGGCACCGGGGACGACGGCGAGGCGCGAGTCGGGGATGCCGGCGACGAGGGTTCGGGCCTCCGCCGGGCCGGTCACCTGGTCGTCGGAGCCGACGAGGACGAGCGCCGGGATGCCGATGCGGCCCAGCTCGGAGCGGACGTCGAAGGTGGCCAGCGCCTCGCAGGCGGCGATGTAGCAGCCGGGGTCGGTCGTACGGACCATCTGCACGGCCCACTCGACGATGGCGGGCTGGGCCGCGGCGAATCCGGGCGTGAACCACTGCTCGGGGGCGCTGCGGGCCATCGGGTCCAGGCCGTTGGTGCGGACGACCACACCGCGATGGCGGAACTCGTCGGCGGTGCCGAACCGGGGCGAGGCGGCGATCAGCGCGAGCGAGGCGACCCGGTGGGGCGCCCGCAGGGCCAGATCGGTGCCGATGGCGCCGCCGATGGAACAGCCCGCGAAGCCGAAGCGCTGGACGCCGAGGTCGTCGAGAGTGGCCAGCAGACGGTCGGCGAGGTCGGTGACCGAGGCGGCCGGGTGGGCGGGGGCGCCGCCGTGGCCCGGCAGGTCGAAGCGGATGACCCGCCACTGGCGTGCCAGCTCGGGTATCTGCCGGTCCCACATGTGCAGGGTGGTGCCGAGCGAGGGACCGAGGACCAGCACGGGCGCGTCGTCGGGCCCGTCACTGTGGTACTGCAGGGGTCTGGACGCCTGCGGGGGGTCCTGGGACAGGGGTGCCTGGGGCTGCGTCATCGGGGCCGGGGGCGTCTGCGTCTCACTCACTCGCGCCAGGGTAGTGAGCGGACTACCCGCTTCCGGTCATGGGGTCGTGGTCGAGACGACGTACACCCTGGGCGTGGCCGGGTCGGTGAGGTCGACCGTGACGTCGAGGCGCGGCCGCGGATCGGGGCGGCTCAGGGAGGTGCCCGACCAGACCTGCTCCGGCGGGAAGTGCCAGCCGACGACCTCGGCCTCGTGGCTGGTGATGGTGACCTCGCCCTGGCGCAGCTGGGAGCGGCTGGAGCCGACGTTCATCAGGAAGTCGTCGAGGCCGCTCGCGTTGGTGGTGAACTGCACGTAGAGCCGGCTGGACTTCCAGTTGCTGGTCTCGAAGTAGGCGACCCGGGCCGACCCGTCGGGGATCGGGATCTCGAAGACGCGGCGCTTCATCAGGGAGGGCCAGCTGGCCCGGAGCCCCGTGGCCGACGACTCGGCCTCCTTGTCGCGGCCGCTGTCGCGGCTCTGCTCGGCGGAGACCAGCAGATAGCCGGCCGGGACGCCGATGAGCAGCACGATCACGATCGCGGTGAACCAGCGCCGCCGTGTCCTGTGGCGTCGGTCCTCCGGCAGCTTGGCGCTGTCGCCGGGGGACGTGGACTGGTGGGGCACGGTCATGGTGTGGGGTCCTGGGGGGTGCTGTCGGTGCGGGTGGTGCTGTCGGTGCCGGCCGGACCGTCGGTGGGTCCGCTGCCCGTGGCGCTCTCGGTACGTGTACCGAAGCCGGCGCCGCCGTTGCGGATGGCCTGGGCGTAGCGCTCGTACCGCTCGTAGCGCTCCAGGCGGCGGCGGTTCGCGCGGCGGAACCGGCGCGCGACGAGCCGGGCGAGGTCGGCCGCACCGACCATACCCGCCTCCGGGCCGAGCTGGGCCTTGGCGATCCGTGCCTCGGGGCGGTAGCCGCGGCCGGTGAGGTGGCGGCGGAAGGCCTCCCGGGCCGGGCCGATCAGCAGGTCGTCGGCGGCGCTGACGCCTCCGCCGATGACGAAGCAGGAGGGGTCGAGGGCGGCCGCGAGATTGGCGATGCCGACCCCGAGCCACTGCCCGATGTCCTGGAACAGCTCGACGCACATGGCGTCGCCCTCGCGGGCGAGTTCGGTGATCAGGGGTCCGGTGATCTCCTGGATGTTGCCGTTGACCCGGTCGATGATGTTGTACGCGACCGGGGAGTCGGCGGCCGCCAGCTCCCGTGCCTCGCGGACCAGCGCGTTGCCGGAGCTGTACTGCTCCCAGCAGCCGCGGTTGCCGCAGGGGCAGCGGTGCCCGCCGGGCACCACCTGCATATGACCGAACTCACCCGCGACCCCGAACTTGCCGCGCTTGACCCGGCCGTCCTCCAGGATCGCACCGCCGATACCGGTACCGAGGGTGATCATGACGAGGTGGTCCTCACCACGCCCCGCGCCGAAGCGCCACTCGGCCCACGCGGCGGTGTTGGCGTCGTTGTCGACCATGACGGGCACCGCGAGGCGGGACTGGAGGGCGTCGCGCAGAGGCTCGTTGCGCCAGGCCAGATGGGGGGCGAAGAGAACCGTCGCCCGGTCGGCGTCGACCCAGCCGGCGGCGCCGATGCCGACGGCGTGCACGTCGTGCCGGTCGGAGAGGTCGAGGACCAGCTCGGCGATGGTGTCCTCGACGACCTTGGCGCTCTTGGACTTGTCCGGCGTCTCGGTCTTGATCTTCTCCAGGATGACGCCGTCCGCGTCGACGACACCGGCCATCACCTTCGTACCGCCGATGTCGATGCCGACCGTGGGCACGCGCGGGGCGGTGAGGTGCGAGCGCCGCTCCCGTGTGCCGACGGTCCGCAGGGCGGTGGCCCGCGCGGAGGCACCGGGGCTGCCCCCTGCTCGAAGAGCCCGGGGGAAGGTGAGATCGCGGTACGTACTCATCGGTTCGATTCTGCCAGGTGCCGCTGGACGGGGTTACGAGGACGCGGGCCGCTCCAGCTCGTGACGCAGATCCTCGAGCTCGCTGCCGCCCGCCATCTGGCGGGTCAGTTCGTCCAGGGTGATCGAGTCCCGGGTGTGGCTGCCGGACATGACACCGCGCTTCAGCAGCACGAAACGATCACCAACGAGGTAGGCGTGGTGCGGATTGTGTGTGATCAGTACGACTCCGAGGCCCGCGTCGCGGGCCGCCGCCACGTACTTCAGGACCACACCGGACTGCTTCACGCCGAGGGCCGCGGTCGGCTCGTCCAGGACCAGCACCTTGGCGCCGAAGTGGACCGCCCGGGCGATCGCCACGCACTGGCGCTCGCCGCCCGAGAGGGTGCCGATCGGCTGGTCGACATCGCGCAGGTCGATGCCCATGCGGAGCAGCTCCGCGTGGGTGGTGCGGCGCATCAGGTCGACGTCGAGGCGCTTGAACGGGCCGGCGCCCCTGGTCGGCTCGGACCCGAGGAAGAAGTTCCGCCAGACCGGCATCAGCGGGACGACGGCGAGGTCCTGGTAGACGGTGGCGATGCCCCGGTCCAGCGCCTCGCGCGGGGACGCGAGGGCGGTCTCCTCGCCCTCGATCCGCAGCGCGCCCGCGTCGTGCCGGTGCAACCCGGCGATGATCTTGATGAGGGTGGACTTGCCGGCGCCGTTGTCGCCCAGGACGCAGGAGATCTCGCCCGCGTGGACCTCCAGGGAGACGCCTTCGAGAGCCCGGATGTTGCCGTAGTACTTACTGACGTCGTCGAGCTCGACGAGAGCGGTCGACGGGGTGTCCGATGTCATCGCGTGGCCTCCGCGCGCTTGCGGACCCATGCGTTCAGCAGGGTCGCGAGAAGGAGCATCGCCCCGAGGAAGAACTTGAACCAGTCGGGGTTCCACTCCGCGTACACGATGCCCTTGCTGGTCATGCCGAAGATGAAGGCACCGACGGCCGAGCCGATCGCGGAGCCGTAGCCGCCGGTGATCAGGCATCCGCCGATCACCGCGGCGATGATGTAGATCAGCTCATTGCCCACACCCTCGCCCGACTGCACGACGTCGAACGAGAACAGCAGATGCTGGCCGGAGATCCAGGCGCAGAAGGCCACCCCCATATAGAGGCCGATCTTGGTCCTGAAGACCGGGACGCCGACCGCGCGGGCCGCGTCCGAGCCGCCTCCCACGGCGAAGATCCAGTTGCCGAAGCGGGTGCGCAGCAGGATCCAGGTGGCGACGGCGACCAGGGCGAACCACCACAGGATGGTCACCTTCAGATCGACACTGCCGAGGGTGAGCTGCGAGGCGAAGAGGGACTTGGCGGAGGCGAAGCCCTCCATGTCCGCGATGGACTTGGTGGAGACCGTGCCGCTGATGAGCTTGGTGAAGCCGAGGTTCAGCCCGGTCAGCATCAGGAACGTGCCGAGCGTGATGATGAAGCTCGGCAGTTTGGTGCGGGTCAGCATGAAGCCGTTGAAGAACCCGAGCGCCAGGGTGACGAGCAGGGAGACCCCGACGCCGACCCAGACGTTCGCGGTCATCTGGTAGCTGAACATCGACGAGACCAGGGCGGAGGTCGTGACCATGACGCCCGCGGACAGGTCGAACTCGCCACCGATCATCAGCAGCGCGACCGGCACCGCCATGATCCCGATGGTCGACGCGGCGTAGAGGACGGTGCCGAAGCTGGACGCCCGCAGAAAGCTGTCCGCGACGATCGAGAAGAAGACGAAGACGGCGGCGGCGCCGACGACCGAGCCGAGCTCGGGACGGCCGAGGAGGCGGCGCAGCGGCGAGGTGCGCAGCAGCCGCTCGTCGGCCGGCACCCGGGGGGCGGGTGGTGCGGTCGTGCTCATCGGGTCCCCCGCTCCGTGAAGTCCTGGAGTGCGGCCGCGTCCTTGTCGGTGATGATCTGCGGTCCCGTCAGGACGGGCCGCCCGCCCCCGAGCACGTCCGCGTTGTACCGGTGGAGCCAGAGCAGGTCCACGGCCTCGTATCCCTGGAGGTAGGGCTGCTGGTCGACGGCGAAGCCGAGGGTGCCGGCGGTCAGGGCGGTGGCGACCTTGGCGTTGAGGTCGAAGGTGTCGATCTCGGCCTTGCTCTGGGCGGTCTTCCTGGCCTGGACGGCGGCGTCCGCGAACGGCGCGCCCAGGGTGACCACCGCGTCGATCGACGGGTCGGACTGGAGCTTCGCCTCGATGGAGGCCTGCACGTCGGGCATGTTGGTGCCGTCGACGTAGAGGTTCTGCAGCGCGCCGCCGAAGGTCTTCTTGGCCCCGGCGCAGCGCTGTTCGTGGCCGACGTTGCCCTGCTCGTGCAGGATGCACAGCGCCTTCTTCCGGCCGCGCTTGTCGAGCTCGTCGCCGACGGCCTCACCGGCGATGGTCTCGTCCTGGCCGATGTGGGTGAGCGCGCCGTACGCCTTGGACTGCTCCGATCCCGAGTTGACGGTGATCACCGGGATGCCGGCCTTGACGGCCTTGGCGACGGCGGCCTTCATCGCGTCGGGCTTGGCGAGGGTGACGATCAGTCCGTCGACCTTCTTGTCGATGGCCGCGTCGACGAGCTGCGCCTGCTGCTGTGCCTCGTCGCTGTGCGAGTAAAGGAAGTTGATGTTGTCCTTGACGGCGGCCTGCTTGGCGCCGTTCTGGACGATGTCCCAGAAGGTGTCGCCGTCGCCCGAGTGGGTGACCATCGCGAAGGTCCAGCGGGGGGTGTTCACCGCCGAGCGGCCCTGGGCCGCGGCCGCCTTGCGGGCGTCCTCGGCCCGCTTGCCCCCGGTGCTGCTGCATCCCACGAGGGAGACTCCGAGGACCGCCGCCAGTACGGCGCCGATCGCGCGTACCCCTGTCCGAACCTTTGCCACGAAGCCGTGCCCTTCTCGCTGTTCTTCCCGGTGCGGCCGGGGCACATTGAGCCTGGTCCCGACCGCCCAAGTATCGGTCATGGGGATTCGCCGGACGGTCATCGGGTGCGTGTGCGGGTGTGGCATCCGATCCGTCACCGTGTTCCACGCGCGGTGAATTCCTCGAGCTTCGGTACGTCCTTACCGGTGACGAGGGCGGGCCCGGTGAGGACCGGCTTTCCGCCTCCGACGACGTTTCCGTTGGTCCTGTGGAGCCAGAGTTCATCGACGCCCAGATAGCCCTGGAGATAGGGCTGCTGGTCGACGGCGAAGCCGATCTCCTCGGCCTTGAGCTGCTTCACGACCGCCGCGTTGAGGTCGAAGGTGTCGATCTCGGCCTTGCTCTGCGCGCCCTTCCTGGCCTGAACGCTCGCCGCGGCGAAGGGCGCGCCGAGGGTGACGACGGCGTCGATGTCCTTGGCGCTCTGGAGCTTCGCTTCGATGGAGGAAGTAGAGGCCGGCATATTGGTGCCCTCGACATTGAGGTTCTCCACCGTGCCCTTGAAGGTCTTCTTCACTCCGGCACAGCGCTCTTCGAGGGAGACATTGCCCTGTTCGTGGATGACGCAGAGGGCCTTTTTCTTACCTCTTCGAACGAGTTCTTCGCCGACGGCCTCTCCCGCCACTGTCTCGTCCTGGCCGATATGGCCGAGTGCGCCGAAGGGGAGGGAGTGCTGCGCACCGGAGTTGATGGTGACGACGGGTATCCCGGCGGCGACGGCCTTGGCGATCGCGGCTTTCACGGCATCGGGTTTGGCGAGGGTGACGATGATGCCGTCGACCTTCTTGGCGACGGCGGTCTCGATGAGCTGGGCCTGTTCCTTGCCCTCTGGTGCGGCGGAGTAGAGGAACTCGACGTTGTCCTTGGCAGCGGCCGCCTTGGCGCCGCTCTGGACGATGTCCCAGAAGGTGTCTCCGGCCCCGGAGTGGGTGACCATCGCGATCTTCATCCGCGGAGTGGTGGCGGCCTTGCCGTCGGGGCCGCCGGCCTCCTTGCCGCCGGAGCCGCTGCAGCCGGCGGCGGTGAGCGCGACCGCGGTGAGCAGCGCCGCGGTGGTCGTACGGGTGGTACGCATCCTGGGTCCGCCTTGTCTCCCCGGCCGCCCCGTTGCGGCTGGGTGCGTTTCTACGGCGGTGACGCGACCCCGTCAAGACTTTGTCCGAACATTCTTACAGACGTGGCCGAAGTGTGGGGCGCCTACGGCCGGACGAGAAGCTGGAACTCGAAGGCGTACCGCGAGGCGCGGTAGATGTGGGAGCCGAACTCGACCGCCCGCCCGGTGTCGTCGAAGGTGGTCCGCTCCATCGTGAGCAGCGGGGCGCCCTCCCGCTCGGTGAGGAGCTCGGCCTCGGCCGGGGTGGCCGCGCGGGCACCGACCGTCTGGCGGGCGCTGTGCAGGGTGATGCCGGCGCCGCGCATCATCCGGTACAGGCCGGTGGCTTCGAGCACCTCGGTCGCCGGCTCCAGCAGCCCGACGGGCAGATGGTTGCGCAGGCGCGCCATGGGCTCGCTGTGGGTGCAGCGGAGCCGCTCGATGTACCGGACGTCGCCGCCCTCGGGGATGCCGAGCGCGGCGGCGACCTGCGCGGTCGCGGGCTCGACCCGGTTGGTCAGCACGATGGTGGCGGGGCGCTGGCCGGCCGCCTCCAGGTCGTCGTAGAGGCTGCTGAGCTCCAGAGGGCGCTTGACCTGGCTGTGGACGACCTGGGTGCCGACGCCGCGGCGGCGCACCAGCAGGCCCTTGTCGACGAGGGACTGGATGGCCTGGCGGACGGTCGGCCGGGAGAGACCGAGCCGGTTCGCGAGGTCGATCTCGTTGCCGAGGAGGCTGCCGGGGGTCAGCGCGCCGTTCTCGATGGCGGCCTCGAGCTGCTGGGCGAGCTGGAAGTAGAGCGGGACCGGGCTGGTGCGGTCCACTCCGAGGGGGAGCGACACGGCGGGACCGGCCTCGGCTCGCGGCGCTCTCGGCCGTCTCGGCTCTCTCGGCTGCTGGGACACGGCCCGAGCCTAGTACCGGGAAATGATGACGGGAAGTCGTGAAGTCCGGTTGTCAGGACAAACGCTTGACATGATGACGGGCCGCCGCCACCTTGGGGCCATGCGCATCGGACTGATCGGAACGGGACGTATCGGGGCCTTCCACGCAGGTGCCCTCAGCCGCCACCCCGCGGTCGACTCCCTGGTGCTGGCGGACGCGGATCCGGCCCGGGCGGAGCAGGTCGCGGAGGCGATCGGGGCGACGGCCGCGCCGAGCGTCGACGCGCTCTTCGACCGGGGCCCGGACGCCGTGGTCATCAGCTCGGCCACCGCATCCCACGCCGAGCTGATCGCCCGCGCCGCCCGCGCCGGGCTGCCCGCCTTCTGCGAGAAACCCATCGCCCTGGACCTGCCCGGGACCATCGACGCGCTGCGCGCCGTCGAGTCGGCCGGCACGGAACTCCAACTCGGCTTCATGCGCCGGTTCGACGCCGGATACGGCGCGGCCCGTGAGGCCGTGCGGTCGGGCCGGCTCGGGCGGCTGCACACCGTCCGCGCCACGACCGCCGACCCCGCGCCGCCGCCCGCCGCCTATCTGCCCCTCTCCGGGGGCCTCTACCGGGACTGCCTGGTCCATGACTTCGACATCCTGCGCTGGGTCACCGGGCGGGAGATCACCGAGGTGTACGCCACCGGCTCGGACGCGGGTCCGTCCATGTTCCGCGAGGCGGGGGACGTCGACACGGCGGCCGTGCTGCTCACCCTGGACGACGGGACGCTCGCGACGGCGACCGCCACCCGCTGCAACGGCGCCGGTTACGACGTCCGCATGGAGCTGGCCGGTGAGCGCGACCAGATCGCCGTGGGCCTGGATGACAGGACCCCGCTCACCTCGGTGGAGCCGCAGGGCCCGCCCCCGCCGGACAAGGCGTGGCCCGGCTTCCTGGAGCGGTTCGCCCCCGCGTACGAGGCGGAGCTGGACACCTTCGTACGGCTCGTGCGCGCCGAGGTGCCCAACCCCTGCGACGGGCGCGAGGCACTGAACGCCCTACGGGTCGCCGAGGCCTGCGAGCTCTCCCGGCGGGAGCGCCGTCCGGTGGTGCTGGACGAGGTGGACGCGGAGGTCTGACGGCGGCGCCGCCCACCCGCCGGCACGCGGACCTCACGGCCTCACCGCGTCACGCCCTCTCGACCTCACCGCGGCGCCGGGTCACCGCTTCACCAGGTCACCAGGTGATGGGCACGTGGCGGACGCCGCGCATCAGGAGCCCGGGCAGCCACTCCGGCGGCCCGGCGGACGTGTCGAGCGCCAGACGGGGGAAGCGCTCCAGCAGGGTACGGACGGCGATCCGGCCCTCCAGCCGGGCGAGCGGGGCGCCCAGGCAGTAGTGGATGCCGTGCCCGAACGCCAGATGCCCCTGCGTGTCCCGGCGGATGTCGAAGCGGTCCGGCTCCGGGAAGCGCGCCGGGTCCCGGTCCCCCGCCGCGATGCCGACCAGGACCGGCTCGCGGGCGGGGATGAGGGCGTCCCCGATGCGGACCGGTTCACGGGTGAAGCGAGCCGTACCGGTCTCCACCGGCCCGTCCCAGCGCAGCATCTCCTCGATCGCCCCGTCGAGCAGCCCGAAGTCGGATTGCAGAGCGGCGAGTTGGTCCGGGTGGGAGAGCAGGGCGCGGATACCGCCGGAGATCAGGTTGACCGTGGTCTCATGGCCGGCGATGAGCAACAGATAGGCCATGGCGCGCAGTTCGGCGGCGGACAGCCGGTCACCGTCCTCGGCGCGCGCGGCCAGCAGCGCGGACAGCAGGTCGTCGGCGGGCGGTGAGCAGCGCTTGTCCTCGATGAGTTCGTCGAGGTACGCGGCGAACCCTTCCACGGCGTCACGTTCGGGGGCCGCTCCCGTGGGAGCGACGATCTCGCCCGACCAGGCGCGGAAGGTGTCCCGGTCGGCCGCGGGCACGCCGAGCAGTTCGCAGATGACGGTGATGGGCAGCGGAAAGGCGAGCGCGTCCACCAGATCGGCGCGCCCGGCCGGCTGCCCGGCCTGCCCCGCCTGGGGGCCGGCGGACGGTGAGCCCGCCGCCGCCATCGCGTCGACGAGCTCGTCGGTGATCCGCTGGATGCGCGGCCGCAGGCTCTCCACGCGGCGGCCGGTGAACTCGCGGGCGACCAGCTTGCGCAGCCGGGTGTGGTCGGGCGGATCGACGGCGAGCAGATTCGGCCCGACGATCTCCTCGTCGAGCAGTGCGTAGCCCACGGTGGAGGCGGACTTGGACAGCCGTGGGTCGGCCAGCGCGGCGCGCGCCTCCTCGTGGCCGACGATCAGCCAGAAACGGTCACCCTCCCGGCTGCGCACCTCGTGGACGGGGCCGGCGGCACGGAGTTTCGCGTAGTACGGGTACGGGTTCGCGGTGAACTCGGAGCCGTACTCCCCCAGATCGATGACGGACATCGCGCCAGCCTACGCACGGCCCTGCGTGTCGAGCAGCCCCGCGTCATGAACCAGCAGTGCGATCTGGACACGGTTGTTGAGGCCGAGTTTGGCGAGAATCCGCGAGACATGGGTCTTGACGGTGGGCAGGCTCATGTAAAGGGCGGCCGCGATCTCGGCGTTGGAGCGTCCCTGCCCCACGGCGACGGCGACCTCCCTCTCCCGTTGGGCGAGTTCGGCGAGTCGGCCCGCCGCCGTGACGCGCCGCGGCTGCTCGGGGGAGTCTGCGACATGGGTCATCAACTGCCGGGTGACAGCGGGCGAGAGGACGGGGTCACCGGCCGCGACCCGGCGTACCGAGGCGACGATCTCGGCGGGTGGGGTGTCCTTGAGTACGAAGCCGGCGGCCCCGGCGCGCAGTGCGCGCAGGACCTGCTCGTCGGCGTGGAAGGTGGTGAGGACGACGACCTCGGGGGCGTCGGGGCGGGAGCGGAGCCGTTCGGTGGCGGTCAGACCGTCGATGCGCGGCATCCGGATGTCCATCAGGACGACGTCGGGGCTCAACTCACCGACGAGCGCGGGTACTTCGGACCCGTCGGCGCCCTCTCCGACGATCTCGATGTCGTCGGCTCCGCCGAGCATGAAGGTGAGTCCCGCGCGCACGAGCGGGTCGTCGTCGATGATGAGCAGGCGGATGGTCATGAGGGCCACGGTAGCCAGGCGCGCAGGGCGAACCCGCCGTCGGGAGCCGTTCCGTGGGTCAGCCGTCCACCGGCGAGGGTGGCGCGTTCGGTCAGTCCGATGAGTCCCTGGCCCGATCCGGGAACGTGCGGGACGGGGCCGATGGGCGCGGGGTTGTGGACGTCCAGGGTGAGCCCCTCCCCCGGGCGGCCGCGCACGGTGAGGGTCACCTCGGTGCCGGGGGCGTGCTTGCGGGCGTTGGTGAGACCCTCCTGTGCGATGCGGTAGACCGTGCGGCCGGTGGCGGCGGGGACGCCGGCTTGATCGTCGATCGCGTCGTCGAGGGTGACCCTCATACCGGCCTGCCGGGACTCGGTGATCAGGGCGCCGAGCGTGGCCAGGGTCGGCTGCGGCCGGTCGCTCTCGTCGCCGTCCTCGCCCGGGGCGCGCAGGACCCCGATGATCTCGCGAAGGTCCTGAAGGGCCTCGTGGGCGCTGTCCCGGATCACTCCGGCGGCCCTGGCGACCTGCGCCGGGGGCGCGTCGGGCCGGAATTCGAGAGCCCCGGCGTGGACGCTGAGCAGGGTCAGCCGGTGGGCGAGCACATCGTGCATCTCCCGCGCGATCGCCTCGCGGGCGGCCCGCTGCGCCTGCCGCGCGCGGAGCTCGGCCTCGGCCTCGGCCCGCCGGGCGCGTTCCCGCAGCGCCGCGACGAGCTGGCGGCGGGCGCGTACGAGCATGCCCCAGCCGGTGATCAGCAGGAACATCATGACGGCGATGGCGATCGCGAGGCCGGTGTGGATGCTCGGATCGGGCCGTACGAAGACCTGGACGACTCCGGCGGCGACCGCCACCGAGGTGATCGCGGCGACCTGTCTGAACGGCCGGTGCACCGCGGCCCCGAACAGGCTGACCAGGAGGGCCCCCGAGGTGGCCGGAGCCACCGCACTGACCACCGAGAGGACGACCGCGAGACCGGCGGGCCACCGGCGGCGCAGCCAGAGCGCACAGCACGCGGCGGCGCCGGCCAGCTGGTCGGCGAAGACGACGGCGTCCGAGGTGTTGTACCGATCGCTCGCCTCGGCGGCGAGGAGCCCGATGAACGCGGCGAGGACGAAGCCGCAGGTGTCGACGACCCAGTCGCGTACGGTCCGGCGCGGCCGGGCTGCGCCTCGTGGTCCGCCGTCGCTTCCGGCCCGGTCGCCCGGGAGGTCGGGGTCGAGCGGGTCCGCCAAGGCCGAGGGCAGCAGCCAGGGGTGGTCCGTGCGGGTCATACGGCCCAAGTTACGCAGGCGAGGGGCGGGCGGCCGGCCGTTCCGGCCCGGTGGATACCAAAGTCGCGCGGTTGAAGACTTTCGGACCACGCGGCCGCCCGGCGGACCGGATCACCATCGGCACATGAAGAGGTTTCTGGAGATCGTGGGTACGGTGCTGCTGTTCGGCGGCGGCTGTGGAGTGATACGCGAACTGACGGACGGCTGGTTCCGTCTCCTCGGCTTCACTCGCCTCCTGACCGACCATGTCGCGCTTCTGCAGGGCCGGGAGCTCCTCGTGAACATCGTGATCGCGGTGCTTGGTCTCGCCGTGCTGATGATCGCTGACCGGCGGGCGAAGGCCTGATCGTGCCCCCGGGCCCAACGAGGCCTACTGAGCGATCGGCGTGGGGGTGTCGTGACGGGGTAGCCGGGCCCGTGACGCCCACGCCCACGCCCGCGCCCGGGTCTTCGGACGGACGAACGGAGAGCGCATGCCGGTCGACCTCGTCGGTTTCCTCGGCGTCGTGCTGGTGGCGTACGTGGTCCCCGGCCCGGACCTCCTCGTGGTCGTGAGATCGGCGGCCGAGCATCCGTCGAAGGGGCGAGCCGCGGCGTTGGGTGCGCAGGCCGGGCTGTGCGTGCACATGCTCGCCGCCGCCGTCGGGCTCTCGGTGGTCGCCGCTCGCTCTCCCCTGGTGTACGACGCGATCAGGCTGTTGGGGGCGGCCTACCTGGTCTGTCTGGGGGTGCGGGCGGTGCTCGCCGCCCGGCGGGCCGCCCAGGATCGGCGGCGCGCGGTCGGGGAGGCGGCTGGTGGACCCGAAGACGGCGCCCATTCCCCGGCCGGGGTGGCGGAGGGCGGGTCCGCCCGGGGTCGTTGGCGGTCCGGCTTCAGCCAGGGTTTCCTCACCAATGTGCTCAACCCCAAGGCGGCGCTGTTCTTCCTCAGCATCCTGCCGCAGTTCGTCGACGGCAGCGGTTCGCTCACCCGCGACATCGTCTTCCTCGGCATCCTGGACGTCCTCATCGGCGTCATCTACTGGTTCGCCCTCGTCCTCGTCGCCGCGCGGCTGCGGGCCCTGCTCGCCCGGCCGAAGGTCCGCCACCGCTGGGAGCTGGCCACCGGCTGGCTGTTCATCGCCATCGGCATAGGGGTCGCCGCCGTCGCCTGACCCCCGTCACCTCCGGGCTGCTGTGCTTGGACCGGCCGGCCGGGACGCGGGAACAACAACCCTGGCCCTGTAGGGCACCCCGCCGGCGACGGGCGGGTGATACGCGCCGACGTAACGAAGCACTACTGGGGCCGGCTCTCGGCTGCGCTCCGGCCCCAGCTCGTACCGGCGAGAACCAGCAGCGCGCCCACCAGCCCCAGGACGCCCAGGTGTTCGTTCCCGATCGCGATACCGGCGGCCGCGGCCCACAGCGGTTCCGTACCGAGCAGCAGGCTCACCCTCGACGGGGAGGTCCGGCGCACGGCCCACATCTGCACGAAGAAGGCGAAGAGCGTGCAGAAGACGGAGAGGAAGAGCAGCCCCGCCCACTCGCGCGGGCCGAAGGAGACGGCCACCGCCCAGGGGGAGGAGCCGGTGCCGGGGGCGGCGGCGAGCACGGCGAAGACGGCGACCGCGCTGCCCAGCTGGACGGTGGTGAGGGAGAGCGAGTCGGCGCTCCGCACGGCCTTGATCCGGGACATCGCCAGGACGTGAACCGTCCGGGCGACGGCCGCGAGCAGCATCAGGAGGTCGCCGGTGGAGGGGGTGGTGAATCCGCCCCCCTGCGTCAGCAGGACGACACCGGCGACCGAGAGGCCGGCCGCGGCCAGGAACGCCCTGGGCGGACGGGTCCTGGTCACCGCCGCCTCCGCCAGCGGGGTGAAGATCATGGTGAGGCTGATGATGAGCCCGGCGTTGGTGGCCGAGGTGTGGACGACTCCGTAGGTCTCCAGCAGGAAGATCCCGCTGAGGACGAGCCCGAGCAGGCCCGCTCCACGCCACTGCTCCGTGGTCAGCGCCCGCAGCCGGCGCCGTCCGGCGACGGCGAGGACGGGCAGGACGACGGCGAAGCGCAACACCAGTACGGCGACGACGGTATGCGTGGTCGTGATGCCCTTGGCGGCCAGATAGCTGGCGCCCCACACGACCGCGACGGCCAGGACGGGCAGATCGGTGAGCCAGGCCCGGCGGGGGGCGAGGGCGGGCGCGGAGGCGGATGCGGCGATCGACGACATGGAGGGCCGTTGCTCCCACTCGGTGAAGGGTGTCGCGGTGACGAGTGTGGAGACGTCGGCGGCTCGCACGCGGGACGATCACCGTACCCGCGGGCCGCGCACTGGTCGAGGGAGAATTCGCCGAACTGCGCGGGGCCGGTGGACCGGTAGACCTTACTCATCGCGGGGGGGGCGCGGGCCCGCGTCGCTGTCCGATTCCCGCCAGCGTGGGGGCAGCCTCGACGGTTTTCTTGAACTCGCAACCACTACTGAGCACCACAGGAAGGTTTCGAGATGTCTACGACGACCACATCGGCCCTGGTCACCGGCGGCAGCCGCGGCATCGGAGCGGCGACCGCGCTGCGGCTCGCGCGGGACGGCGCGCAGGTGGCCTTCACCTATGCGCGGGACGAGGCGGCGGCCAAAGAGGTCGTCCGCAGGATCGAGGCCGTCGGGCGGCGCGCGCTCGCGATTCGCGCCGACGCCGGGGACCCGGCGGACGCGGCCGGGGCCGTCGAGCGGGCCGCCGCGGAGTTCGGCCGGCTCGACGTCCTGGTCAACAACGCCGGTGTCGGCGTGCTCGGCCCGCTGGAGAGCCTCTCCGCCGATGACGTCGACCGGACCCTGGCGGTCAATGTGCGCGGTGTCTTCCTGGCGTCCCGGGCGGCCGCGGCCCGGATGGAGCGCGGCGCGCGGATCATCACCATCGGCACCTGCATGACGCAGCGCGTCCCGGGGCCGGGCGGGACGCTGTACGCGATGAGCAAGTCGGCCCTGATCGGCCTGACCAAGGCCCTCGCCCGTGAGCTGGGCGAGCGGGGCATCACGGCGAACATCGTCCACCCCGGCCCGATCGACACCGACATGAACCCGTCGGACGGACCGTACGCCGCCGGGCAGAGCACGATGACGGCCCTCGGCCGCTTCGGCGACCCGGACGAGGTCGCGTCGATGGTGTCGTTCCTGGCGGGACCGGGCGCGCGGTTCGTGACGGGCGCGGAGTTCTCGGTGGACGGGGGGCACGCGGCGTAAGAACTCCGTCCCGCCGGCGAGCTGTTTCCCCGCGCGGCGAAAAAGCGCGCGCGAAGACGCACCGGTGCTGTCGGGCCGGTGCGTCTTCGCGCATCCGGGCGGGTGTCGTTGCCGCCCGGGTCCTCAGGCGGTCGTCAGCCGCCCAGCTCCTGGTGGCGGGCCGACAGGCGCGCCGCGCCCGCCTCCGTCAGGGAGCCGAAGAGACGCAGACGGGAGATGCCGCCGTCCGGGTAGATGTCGATGCGGACGCGGCGGCCCACGGCCGGCTCCGCCAGAACGAAGCGGTGGTTGGTGTCGGGCTGCAGGCGCGTCCGGGGCAGGACCTCGGTCCAGTCCTCGCCGCCGTCGGACACCGACAGGGAGGCCCAGCCGGCGCTGTTGCCCTTCAGGTACGCCGTGTCGATCTCGATCGCGCGGATCTCGGACTGCTCCACCAGCTGGTAGCGGATCCAGTCGTTGCCCTTGTCGCGGCGGCGGCGGGTCTCCCAGCCGTCGTCCATCTTCCGCGAGCGGCCCGGCTGGATGGTGTTGGTGGCCGGGGAGTAGAAGCGGTCGGACGCGTCCTCGACCTGGCCGCCGTTCTCCAGCGCGACGAGGTCGAAGGTGCCGAGCACACCCAGCCACGCCGGGTCGGGCGCCACCTCGCCGTAGACGCGCAGGCGTGCGATGCCGCCGTCCGGGTGCTGGTTGACGCGCAGGTGCGTGAAGCGCTGCTCGACGTCGACGGCGAAGCCGTTGGCCGCGTGGCCGCCGATGGCCGTACGGGGCACCAGCGTCACCCACTTGACGTCGTCGGCGAGGAGGTCCTCGGGGGACGGCGAGCCGGTGACCGAGGTGGCCTGGACCGAGACGGCCTGCGGGTAGTTGCCGCGGAAGTGGGCGGTGTCGACGACGATGCCGCGCACGACGCCGGGCGCGCCGAGGCGTACGAGCGCCCAGTCGTGGTCCTCGTCCGTGGGGTGCGGCTGCTCGGCGGAGACGCCACGGCGGCGGCGGGTCTCCCAGCCGTCCATGATCTTGCCCTTGTGGCCGAAGTGCTCGGGGTCGAACTCCGCAGCCTCCGGCTTCAGCATGTTCTCGCGCTCGGCGAAGAACTCGTCGTTGGCGGCGATGACGCCCGCGCCGAGCCGCCGGTCGGCGAGGTCCGCGTACTGCGTGAAGGAGAAGTCGGCCGTGCGGTAGTCGGCGTACGGGTCGCCTCCGCCGTACGGGCTCGCGTCACCGGTGAAGCTGGGTATCCCGTTGGGGTTCGCCACGGTCAGTTGTTCCTTTCGAGAAGGCGGCCGGAGGGCTCGGCGAGGGCGCCGTTGTCGGCGATGCGCTCACCGCGCAGCCAAGTGGACTTGACGACTCCGTACAGGGTCTTGCCGGCGTACGCGGTGATCCGGTTGCGGTGCTGGAGCTCGGCCGGGTCGACGGTGAACGTCTCGTCGGGCGCGAGGACGGCGAAGTCGGCGTCGCGCCCGGCCTCGATCGCGCCCTTCCGGGTGAGGCCCGCGAGGCGCGCCGGGGCCGACGACATCCAGCGCACCACGTCCTCCAGCGTGCGGCCGCGGCGCCGGGCCTCGGTCCAGATCGCGGGCAGGCCGAGCTGCAGGGAGGAGATACCGCCCCACGCGGAGGCGAAGTCGGGGGTCTTGAGGTCGGCGGTGGACGGCGAGTGGTCCGAGACGATGCAGTCGATGGTGCCGTCGGCCAGGCCCTCCCACAGCGCGTCCTGGTTCGAGGCCTCGCGGATCGGCGGGCAGCACTTGAACTCGGTGGCGCCGTCCGGGACCTCCTCGGCCGTGAGGGTGAGGAAGTGGGGGCAGCTCTCGACGGTGATCTGGACGCCCTCGCGCTTGGCGGCGGCGATCAGTGGCAGCGCGTCGCTGGAGGACAGGTGCAGGACGTGCACGCGGGCGCCGAGCCGGCGGGCCTGGGCGATCAGGTTCTCGATCGCGGTGTTCTCGGCGTCGCGCGGCCGGGAGGCGAGGAAGTCGGCGTACTTCTCGCTGCTCTTCTGCGGAGCCGCCGCGAGGTGGTGCGGGTCCTCGGCGTGGACGATCATCAGCCCGCCGAAGCCGGCGATCTCCGCCAGCGCCTGGGCGAGCTGCTCCTGGTCGAGCTCGGGGAACTCCTCCACGCCCGAGGGCGAGAGGAAGCACTTGAAGCCGAACACACCGGCGTCGTGCAGCGGCGCCAGGTCCTTGACGTTGTCGGGCAGGGCGCCGCCCCAGAAGCCGACGTCGATGTGCGCCTTGGCGCGGGCCACGTCCTGCTTGACGCGCAGGTTGTCGACCGTCGTTGTGGGCGGCAGGGAGTTGAGGGGCATGTCCAGGAGCGTGGTGATGCCACCGGCGGCGGCCGCGCGGGTGGCGGTCCAGAAGCCCTCCCACTCGGTGCGGCCCGGGTCGTTCACATGGACATGCGTGTCGACGAGGCCGGGGAGCACGACGTCGTCACCGAAGTCCTCCAGCCGGGCGCCGGCCGGCACCTCGGCGTCGTACGCCAGCACGGCCGCGATCCTCCCGTCGGCGACGGCGACCGAGGCGGCGCGCGTCCCCTCGGGGGTGACGACGCGCGTCGAACGCAGTACCAGGTTCACGTCCAGGTCGGACACCCGTACCCCTCTCTCTTAGATCCCACCGATTCCACCCAGCGGAATTCAACGAACTGTTGAAGGAGTCTTCACTCCGGACCGCCCTCCGTCAAGGAGGCGATTCCAGGATCCTGCGCCTCGGAATGTGGCGCTCACCTCACTTGGATGTTTCCATGAAGTGGAATGGAAATTTCACACAGCAGAACGTATCTCCGCACATGCGGGGGAGCTCCGACCTCACCACCCGCGACCGCAGACACCGGACAAACAGTCCCACCGACCGCTCCCGACCGGTCCTGACCGGCCCGGACGCCGGGGAAGGGCCCGTGTGCCCCGGCGGACGGCCCGGTAGGCTGCTGGCTTGCCCGCCTGCCTCGAAAGGACCGTTGCCGTGCCGACGTCCAGCGCCAGCACCACCGACGCCAAAACCGCAGCCAGCTCCAGCGGTGGCGTCCAGTCCCTTGAGCGTGCCTTCGACCTCCTGGAACGGATGGCCGACGCCGGGGGCGAGGTCGGGCTCAGCGAGCTCTCCGCCAGCAGCGGCCTGCCGCTGCCCACCATCCACCGGCTCATGCGGACCCTGGTCGCCTGCGGTTACGTCCGCCAGCAGCCCAACCGCCGCTACGCCCTGGGCCCGCGCCTGATCCGCCTCGGCGAGTCCGCCGCCCGGCTGCTCGGCACCTGGGCCCGCCCCTATCTGGCGCGGCTGGTCGAGGAGACCGGCGAGACCGCCAACATGGCCCTGCTGGACGGCGACGAGATCGTGTACGTGGCGCAGGTGCCGTCCAAGCACTCGATGCGCATGTTCACCGAGGTCGGCCGGCGCGTGCTGCCGCACTCCACGGGCGTGGGCAAGGCGCTGCTCGCGCACGCCCCGGCCGAGGAGGTGCGCGCCCTGCTCGCCCGTACGGGCATGCCCGCCGCGACCGAGAAGACGATCACTACGCCGGACGGCTTCCTCGCCGCTCTGGAACTGGTGCGGAACACGGGCTACGCGGTCGACGACAACGAGCAGGAGATAGGGGTCCGCTGCCTCGCGGTGCCGGTGCCCAATTCCCCCACCGCGGCGGCCATTTCGATCTCGGGTCCGGCGGGCCGGGTGACGGAGGCGGCGACGGAGAAGATCGTCCCGATCCTCCAGGAAGTGGCGGAGGAGCTGTCGACGGCGCTGGCCAACACGGCGAACGGCCAGGCCTGACCCGTAACGGATCGACATGAAGAAGGTCCCCGCCCGGTGCTGCCGGGGCGGGGACCTTCTTCGTGTCCGGCGCTACCGGCTCGCCGGCTCGGACAGGCGGCCGTCCTGCACGGTCACCGTGCGGTCCATGCGTTCCAGGTGCGCACGGTCGTGTGTCACCAGGACCGTGGCGGTCCCCCGCTCCCGGGTGAGGGCGACCAGCAGGTCCAGTACCGCCGCTCCCCGCTCGTGGTCGAGTGCGCTGGTCGGCTCGTCGACCAGCAGGACGGCCGGTTCGTTCATCAGCGCCCGCGCGATGTTGACGCGCTGGCGCTGACCGCCGGAGAGCTGGTGCGGACGGCGGCCCGCCTGCCCGCCGAGGCCCACCGCGTCCAGCAGGCCCAGGGCCCGCTCGCGCGCCCCGCCGCGCCCGCCGCCCTCGTAACCCGCCAGGTGGGCCATCACCTGGAGCTGTTCGGCGGCGGTCAGGGAGGGCAGCAGATTGGGCTGCTGGAAGACGATGCCGACGCGCTCGCGCCGCAGCGCCGCCTTGCCGGCCGGGTCGAGTCCGGCGGTGTCCGTCCCGTCGACCACCACCCGGCCCCGGTCCGGGGTCACCAGCGTGGCCGCGACCGCGAGCAGACTCGACTTGCCGGAGCCGGAGGGGCCGACGACCGCGGTGAGCGTCCCGGCCGGGACCTCCAGGGAGACGGAGTCCAGGGCGGTCAGGCGCCCGTCGCCGTCCGGGTAGGTGAGCGTCACTTCATCGAGGTGCAAGGTCATCGTGCACTCCCCAGCGCGGTCAGAGGGTCGACGGCGGTGATCCGCCGGATGGAGAGGGCCGCGCCGAGCATCCCGAGACCGATCATCACGGCGGCCGGGCCCAGCACGGTGAGCGGTTCGAGGACGAAGGGCACGTCCCCGCCGCTCACCAGCGCGCCGATGCCGACCGCGAGCGCGGTCCCGAGCAGCGTGCCCGCGCCGAGCATCAGGACCGCCTGCCCCAGCGCGTCCTTCAGCAGATACGGAGTCGAGGCGCCGAGCGCCTTCAGCACGGCCACGTCGCCGCTGCGCTGGATCGTCCAGACAGTGAAGAACGCCCCTATGACCAGAGCGGAGATGACGAAGAGGAAGCCCCGCATCAGCTGGAGCGAGCCGTTCTCGGCCTGGTAGGACCCTATGGCCGTGAGAGCACCGTCGATGGTCTTCGTCCGCGTCCCGGCGGCTCTGTCGCCCGCCGCGAGATCGGCGCCGTCGGACGTGGTGAGGGCGACGACCGTGGCCTGTTCCCCGGCCGCCGGGCCGCTGCGGCCGAGCTTCTGCCAGTCGTCGAGCGAGGTCCAGACGACCGGGGTGTGACTGTAGGAGGCGTCGCCCGAGACCGCCACGACCCGCGCCTCCAGGGGCCCGAGCCGTACGGTGTCGCCCACCGCGACACCCAGCTCTGCGGCGGCCGACTCGGCGAGGACGACACGGCCGGGGCCCGGCTTCGGGCCGGCGGGCGCGATCCCCGCGTCCGGCTCGGTGCCGAAGGCCGACACCGCCGCCGTACGGTCACCCGCGGTCGCGTTGGTCGTACGGATGCCGATCGGCGCGGCGCTCCGCACCCCGGGCCGCCCCTCCCACGCCCGCCAGGCGTCCTCCGTCACCACGGAACTGGTGAAGGAGACCCCCTGCCCCGAGGGCGGGGCGGCGAAGGCCAGGTGGTCGGCGGGCAGCCCGGTGATCGCCGAGATGTTCTCCCGCGCCAGTCCCGCCGTCAGCCCGGACAGCAGCCCCACGAGCAGTGTGATCAGCACGATCACCGTGCCCATCAGCGTGAACCGCCCCTTGGCGAATCTCAGATCTCTCCATGCCACGAACATGGTCACCAGAGTGCTGCGCACGGGCGGGCCCGGGCATCGCGCCACGGATGGCTCCGCAATCAAACTTTCGGTTGAGTGCGCGCCGTCCCGTCCCGCCTACGCTGGTCGGACCATGGATCCCCGTTCGCTCACCCCTGTCCTGCGCGCGCTGCGCCTGTGTCTGCATCTGCTGATGGCGGGCCTGCTGGCGCTGGCGGTGGTGCGGGCGGTGGCCGACGCCTCCCCCCGGGCCACGGCGGTCGTCGTGGCCGCCGCGCTGATGGGCGCGGCGTACGCCGCGGGCTCCTTCCTCCCCTCCGTACGGGGGTCCCAGCGGGCCGCCGGACTGTGGCTGGGCGTGCTGTGCGCCGCCTGGCTGGTGCTGCTCTGGCTCACCCAGGACGCGCTGTGGGTGGCGTTCCCGCTCTACTTCCTCCAGCTGCATCTGCTGCCCGCCCGCTGGTCCCTGCCGGCCGTGGCGCTGACCGCGTGCGCGGCGATCCTCTCGTACGTACGCCATGGCCAGCCGCTCAATCCGGGCGTCTTCATCGGTCCGCTACTCGGCGCGGCCGTGGCGGTGGCGACCGTGCTCGGCTACCAGGCGATGTACCGGGAGAGCGAGCGGCGGCGCCGGCTGATCGAGGAGCTGATCGCGACGCGGGCCGAACTGGCGGCCGCCGAGCGCCACGCGGGCACGCTCGCCGAGCGTGAGCGTCTGGCCCGCGAGATCCACGACACGCTGGCCCAGGGACTGTCCTCGATCCAGCTGCTGCTGCGGGCGGCCGAGCGCGTGCTGCCGGACGGCTCCCCGGCGGCCGACCATATCGACCGGGCCCGACGGGCGGCGCAGGACAATCTCGCGGAGGCCCGGCGTTTCGTCCGGGCGCTGAGTCCGCCCGACCTGGAGCACGCGTCGCTCGCAGCCGCGCTGGAGCGGCTGTGCGAGCCGGGCGGGGGGCCTGATCCGGGGCCGCGGGTGAGGTTCTCGGTGAGCGGGACGCCGGCCGAGCTGCCGACACCGTACGAGGTGGCACTGCTCAGGACCGCCCAGTCGGCGCTGGCCAACACGGTCCGGCACGCGGGCGCCGAGCGCGTCGAGATCACCCTGACCTTCATGGACACCTCGGTGGCCCTCGATGTCGTCGACGACGGCAAGGGGTTCGATCCGGCGGGCGCCCGGCCCTCGTCGGACGGCGGGTTCGGGCTGCCGGCGATGCGCTCGCGCGCCGAGTCGCTGGGCGGCACGTTCGCCGTCGAGTCCGCGCCGGGCCAGGGCACCGCCGTGGCCGTCACCCTTCCCCTGCCCGCGACAGCCGCCGGAGGCGCCGTATGACCGTCCGACTCCTCCTTGCCGACGACCATCCCGTCGTACGGGCGGGGCTGCGCGCGGTCCTGGACACCGAGGCGGACTTCGAGGTGGTCGCGGAGGCGGCCACGGCCGAGCGCGCGGTCGAACGGGCCACCGTCGGGGGCCTCGACGTCGTGCTGATGGACCTCCAGTTCGGCGCCGGAATGCACGGCTCGGAGGCGACGGCCGCGATCACCGCGCTGCCGGGCGGGCCCCGGGTGCTGGTCCTCACCACGTACGACACGGATGCCGACATCCTGGCGGCGGTCGAGGCCGGCGCGAGCGGCTATCTGCTCAAGGACGCCCCGCCGGAGGAGCTCGCGGCGGCGGTGCGCACGGCGGCGGCGGGCCAGTCGGCGCTGGCCCCGGCGGTGGCGCACCGGCTGATGGACCGGATGCGGACGCCCGCGGAGGCGCTGACGAAGCGGGAGCTCGAGGTGCTCCAGCTGGTCGGCGAGGGGCTGTCCAACCAGCAGATCAGCAAGCGGCTGTTTCTCAGCCAGGCGACCGTGAAGTCGCATCTGGTGCATGTTTTCGCCAAGTTGGGCGTCGACTCGCGCACGGCGGCGGTGGCGACGGCGACGGCCCGGCGGCTGATCCGGCGCTAGTGTCCGCAAGGTGTCGCCGTCCGCCCGGAGGGCGGGGCCCGCGGCGTCCGGTGCGTGCGATCGCAAGGCGCCGGGATGCCCTCGTAGCGGAGCTACTTGGGCATGTCGGCAACGCAGCGTGGGGGCACCTCCCGTGCCCGAAGGGCTACGGGGGAGTGCGTGCGGGGCGTCGCGGGCCAGGCGAGACTCTGCGGACACGACCTGGGCCCGGCCCTTCGGGTCAGGCCTGCGGGACACGGGGGCCGGGGGCCCGCGCGGTCAGTCCTGCGGGTAGGGCGGCTCGCCGAAGAGTTCCACGGCGTTGCGCACCTCCGTGAGCGCCGCTCCCAGGGCGCTCACCGAGCCGATCGACCCGGCGACGAGCAGCAGCGAGCGGCGCAGCCGCCGTACCTCCGGAACCCCGCTGACCGTCATCGCGGCGAGCGAGGCAAGCTCGTCCTCGGCGATGCCGCGATCGGCGAACTCGGCGCGGTGACCGGCGAGTTCGCGGCGCAGCCGGGAGACGGCAGCACTCAGCTCCGTCACCCTCGGGTCCTCGCCGCTGCCCGTCACACGCCTCTGCCCCATGCTCCGCAACACAGTTGTCTCCCCCACACGTTCTGGCGTTCCGAACCGGCCCCTGGAGCGGTGGTCAGTCGCCGGGGGCCGCGGGCAAGTTACGCCATCGCGCCGCGTGGGCGCCACTCGGCGGAGGGGTGGGGACCGGCAGGCGGCCGAAAAGCAGGGGCTGGTCAGGGGCCCGTGATGAGGTAAGCAGTGCTCATGACTTCTTCGACACCTCCCGTGGCCGGTCTCCTGCTCGCGGCCGGCGGCGGCCGGCGGCTCGGGGGCCGCCCGAAGGCTCTCCTGGAACACCGCGGCCGCCCACTGGTGGAGCACGCGGTGCGTGTGCTGCGCGAGGGCGGCTGCGAGGTGATCCATGTGGTCCTCGGCGCCTCGGCGGAGCTCGTCCGGGAGCGGGCCGCGCTGCCGGGCTGCGTTCTGGTCGACAACCCACGGTGGGAGGAGGGCATGGGTTCGTCGCTGCGGGCGGGGCTCGCCTCGCTGGCGGGGACGGACGCCGGCGCGGCGCTCGTCAGCCTGGTGGACCAGCCGGGGATCGGGGCCGAGGCGGTGGCCAGGGTCATGGCGGCGTACCGCTCGCGGGACGCGCTGGTGGCCGCCTCGTACGACGGGAAACGCGGGCATCCGGCGCTCTTCGGCGCGGATCGCTGGGAGGGGATCGTCGCGGGGGCGGTCGGGGACCGGGGCGCACGGGACTATCTGGCCGAGCACCGGGATGCGATCACCCTGGTGGACTGTTCGGATGTGGCCGAGCCCTATGACATCGACACGCCGGAGGATCTGGAGCACCTTGAGTGAACGAGGTGGCACTCAGCGCCAGGTTCTGTCGATCCGGAGAATCTCGATGTCAACAAACCATTGAACTTCCACTATGAGGAAACTAGTATCCACTGTTCAGAAGCGCCTGAGAGTCCTGACGGCGCCCGCGGCCGTATCTCGGCGCCTGCGGCACTGCGTGCCGCCTGAAGACGCCCGGCGGCCGCTCAGCACCGCCCGTGAAGTCCGCTGAAGGAAGTGACAGTCCATGTCCGCACCAGCGCCGTCCCCGTTGGCCGTCGTTGAAGCCGAGCCCCTGCCCCGCCAGGAGGAAGTGCTCACCGACGCGGCCCTGGCCTTCGTGGCCGAGCTGCACCGGCGGTTCACCCCTCGCCGGGACGAGCTCCTCGCCCGCCGGGCGGAGCGCCGCGCCGAGATCGCCCGCACGTCCACGCTCGACTTCCTCCCGGAGACCGCACAGCTCCGTGAGGACGACAGCTGGAAGGTCGCCCCGGCCCCGGCGGCCCTGAACGACCGCCGCGTCGAGATCACCGGCCCGACGGACCGCAAGATGACCATCAACGCGCTGAACTCGGGCGCGAAGGTCTGGCTCGCCGACTTCGAGGACGCCTCGGCACCCACCTGGGAGAACGTGGTCCTCGGTCAGCTCAACCTGATCGACGCCTATGAGCGCAGGATCGACTTCACGGACGCCCGCACCGGCAAGTCGTACGCCCTCAAGCCGGCCGAGCAGCTCGCGACGGTCGTCATGCGCCCCCGCGGCTGGCACCTCGAGGAGCGCCACCTGCGCTTCGACGGCCGGCCGGTCCCCGGCGCGCTGGTGGACTTCGGTCTGTACTTCTTCCACAACGCCAAGCGCCTGATCGACCTGGGCAAGGGACCGTACTTCTACCTCCCCAAGACGGAGTCGCACCTGGAGGCCCGCCTCTGGAACGACATCTTCGTCTTCGCCCAGGATTACGTCGGCATCCCGCAGGGCACCGTCCGCGCGACCGTCCTGATCGAGACGATCACGGCCGCGTACGAGATGGAGGAGATCCTCTACGAGCTCCGGGACCACGCCGCGGGCCTGAACGCCGGCCGCTGGGACTACCTCTTCTCCATCGTCAAGAACTTCCGTGACGGCGGCGCCAAGTTCGTCCTCCCGGACCGCAACGCGGTGACGATGACGGCCCCGTTCATGCGCGCCTACACCGAACTCCTGGTCCGTACGTGCCACAAGCGCGGCGCGCACGCCATCGGCGGCATGGCCGCGTTCATCCCGTCCCGCAAGGACGCCGAGGTGAACAAGGTCGCCTTCGAGAAGGTCAAGGCGGACAAGGACCGCGAGGCGGGCGACGGCTTCGACGGCTCGTGGGTGGCGCACCCGGACCTCGTCCCGATCGCGATGGCGTCGTTCGACGCGGTCCTCGGCGACAAGCCGAACCAGAAGGACCGCCTGCGCGAGGACGTCTCCGTGGCGCCGGGCGACCTGATCGCCATCGACTCCCTCGACGCGAGGCCCACCTACGACGGCCTGCGCAACGCGGTCCAGGTCGGCACCCGTTACATCGAGGCGTGGCTGCGGGGCCTCGGCGCCGTCGCGATCTTCAACCTGATGGAGGACGCGGCCACGGCCGAGATCTCCCGCTCGCAGATCTGGCAGTGGATCAACGCGGGTGTGGTCTTCGAGAACGGCCAGAAGGCCACCCCCGAGCTGGCCCGCAAGGTCGCGGCGGAGGAGCTGGCCGCGATCCGCGCCGAGATCGGCGACGAGGCCTTCGAGTCGGGCAACTGGCAGCAGGCCCACGACCTGCTCCTGAAGGTCTCGCTCGACGAGGACTACGCGGACTTCCTCACCCTCCCCGCGTACGAGCAGCTGGTCGGCTGAACGCACAGCAGCCGAGCAGAGGCTCGTTGACGGCTCCGCCCCCTGGCGCGCGCACAGCGCCAGGGGGCGGAGCCGTGTCCGGCGAACGCCGGGCGGGGCGGCGCGGGTGGCACGCCCGGGCCGCGTGATGAAAAAGAAATATGCAGCTACCTAGCGGTAACAAGGCCGCGGGTGCGAGATTCCGCATGCCACCGGCCGGCGGCCCGTCTCCCCCACGCGCATGTTTCCCCGCATGCCCTTCCGCAGGAGTACCGCCGTGCCCGGATTCCGCTTCAGACGCATGTCCCGGTGGCTCACCGCCGCTCTCGCCCTGCCCCTCGCGTTCACCCTTCCCGCCCCCGCCCACGCCGCGACCGTCGCCCGCCCCACCGCCGTGGTCACCATGGGCGACAGCTTCATCTCCGGCGAGGCCGGCCGCTGGCAGGGCAACAGCCTCACCAACACCGGAAGCCGTGACGGCACGGACCGCGCCTGGACCGGCAGCGGGTACGACCCGAGCCGTGTATACGGCGCGACCGTCGCCAACGGCTGCCACCGCTCCGACTCCGCGCCGCTCACCGGGCTCACGGGGACCGCCGACGTCCTGGTCAACCTGGCCTGTTCGGGCGCACGCACGGAGAACGTCTTCCGCGCCTCGCAGGGCGGCGTGGCGTACCGCGGGGAGGCCCCGCAGGCCGACCGGCTCGCCGTCCTCGCCGCGACGCACGACATCAAGCTGATCGCCCTGTCGATCGGCGGCAACGACCTCGGCTTCAGCGAGATCATCACCAAGTGCGCCACGGACTACATCGTCTGGTACTCGTACTGCTACGACGACCAGCAGGCCGTGGTCGACTCCAGGATCGACGGGGCGATGAGCGGCGTCGCCAAGGCCGTCGACGAGATCCGCGCGGTCATGACCGCCGCGGGGCAGGCCCCGTCCTCCTACCGCGTCGTGCTCCAGTCCTACCCGTCTCCGATCCCGCGCGGCTCCGAGAACCGCTACTCGGAGAGCGGCTGGTCCCGCGTCGACACCGGCGGCTGCCCCTTCTGGAACCGCGACTCGGACTGGGCGCGTACCTCCCTCGTCCCGCAACTCGCCGGACGCATCAAGAGCGTCGCGGCGACCAAGGGCACGCAGTTCCTGGACCTCCGTGACGCCCTCCAGGGACGCGAGGTGTGCGCGAGCGCGAGCCGGCTGGTGAGCGCCGGTCAGCCCCCGTCGGCCGCGGCGAGCGAGTGGGTGCGCTGGATCGACAGCAACGAGACCCAGGGGCCCGTCCAGGAATCCATGCACCCCAACTACTACGGTCAGCTCGCCCTGGGCCGCTGTCTCGGCCTGATCGGTGCGACGGCCGGCGGCAACCACACCTGCCGCAACACCCCGGGAACGGGCGCGTCGGGGATGTATCTGACCGCGCTGTCCTGACCCCTCGCCAGGCGGTCCTTCCCGGCCGTCTCCCGGCTCAGCGGACCACCACGGTCCGCTGGGCCGAGAAGTCCCCCCACGTCCCGTCCGGGAGCTTGGCGCGGACCTTGACGCTGTAGCGGGTGCCCGGTGGGTCGGACACCGTGAAGGTGTAGGCCGCCCGGCCCGGCGGGGGCTGCGCGCCCCAGACGATCGTCGTCGCGAACGTGCCGTTGAGGTAGAGCTGGTGTTCCTTGACCGGGGCTCCCGTCTTCGGTGGGGTCCACGTGAGGGCGATCGCACCGGCGCGGGCCGCGGCTCTGAGCTCCGTCGGGGCGGTGCTGGGCGCGCTGCCGGGGGACGCGGTGGTGGGCAGGTCGGCCGGGTTGCTGTCCGGGGAGGAGTTCTCGGCGGCGTCGCGGGCGCGCACGGTGAACGAGTAGACGGTGCCGGGGCGCAGACCCGTGACATGGGCGCTCGTCGCCGTGCCGGGGACGGTGTGGATCCGGGAGTCCTCCTGATAGATGTCGTACGCGGTGACGGCCCGGTTGTCCGTGGAGGGGCGCCACGTGAGCGTGACGGCGGGGCGCGTGGGATCCGCGCTGCCCTTGAGGGCCGTGGGGCGGGAGGGGGGCGTGCGGTCGTCGGTGGTCGCGGCGAGGGTGGTGGCGGGGACGGACGCGCTGTGCGGTGAGCGGTTGCCGGCGGCGTCCCGGGCCCGGACCGTGAAGGCGTACGCCGACGCCGGGTTCAGCCCGACGACGTCGGCCATCAAGGTGGTCGCGGGGACGTCCTTGACCTTCCGGCCCTTCGCGTAGACCTCGTAACCCGCGACCCGGCGGTCGTCGGTCGACGCGCTCCACATGACATGGACGGTCGTGGCGCTTCCGGACCGCGCGGTCACGCCGGTGGGGGCCGAGGGGCTCCGGGTGTCCTGGTCCTCCCCGCCGCAGCCGGCCAGCAGGAGCGCGGCGGCGCAGGCCAACGCGGCGTACACGGGCGGGCGTTGCACAGGAATGCCTCCGTCCGACGGAATGGTCCAGACCTATATGGCACAGGTGCGGCCGGACATCAAGAGCCCGGTCACGGAAGGGGGCTCGGAGGCCGTTGTCAGTGCCGTGCGCTTCACTTGATTTCGTCACTCTCCGTAGATGACACCAGGGGGAATCATGACGGAACGTACGACCTATATGACGCTCACCGGGCTGCGGAAGCGCGGCTGGACCGACGCCATGGTGCGCGATCTGCTCGGGGAGCCGGATGTGCAGGGGCGCGATCCCCGGCGCCGTTCGATCGCGCCGGTGCGGCTGTATCAGGTCGCCCGGGTCGAAGCGGTCGAGCGGACACCGGAATTCCGTCAGGGGTACGGCGGCTCCGGGCGGGTCGCGGCCGAGCGGCGGCGGCTCGCGGTGCTGGCGGCGATCCGGGCCGAGCCGATCCGGGTACCCCGGCTGCCGAGAGCGGAGCTGGAGCGGCGGGCCGTGCTGCACAGAAGGGTTCTGGGGGACGCGCGGGCGCCGGTCACGGCGGAGGCGCTCGTGCGCTGGCAGGTCGGCTATCTGCTGTACGCCATGTCCCGGTACGACGCCTTGCTGGACGGGCTCTTCGGGTCCACCGGGCGGGCCGAGGCCGAGCGACTGCTGAGAAGAAGGCTGTGCGAGGCCATCGCCCGGGCCTATCCGGCGCTGGAGGAGGAGTGCCACAGGAGGGCGGGCAACGGGGGCGCGTCATGACCGATGACTTTCGGGCCTTGCGCCAGTCTGCCCCGTATGGAGAATCCGCAGAATCCGCAGAATCCGCAGAACCTTCAGAGCACGCAGAGCCCGCGGAGCTCGCAGGCGGGTCAGCAGGACCGGAACGGGACCCTGGACCTCGCTCCTCTCGCCGGCCTGGTCGCCCGGGTGACCGCCGCCATCGACGACGAGCGGCTCGGGGACCCGACTCCGTGTCCGGAGTACGCGGTACGAGAGCTGCTGGCGCACGTCCTCGGGCTGAGCGTCTCCTTCCGCGACGCGGCGCGCAAGGACCTCGGTCCGACCACCAGCACTCCACCGGGCTCGGTCAAGCCGGTCCTTCCCGACGACTGGCGGGCCGCTCTCCCCCGGCGGCTGGACGAGCTGGCCGCCGCCTGGCGGGATTCGGCCGCCTGGGAGGGCGACACCCAGGCCGGCGGGCTCGCGCTTCCCGCGCCGGTCGCGGGACGGATCGCGCTCAATGAACTGCTGATCCACGGCTGGGACCTGGCCCGCGCCACCGGGCAGCGGTACGAGGTGGCGGACGAGGTCGCGCTGGAGTCCTCGTACGCCCTGCTCCTGCCGCCGGAGGAAGGCTCCGGCGAGGGCGGGCTGTTCGGCCCGATCGTCCCGGTGCCGGACGACGCACCCCTGCTCGACCGGGTCATCGGCCTCAGCGGACGCAGTCCCTGGTGGTCGCCGCACCCGTAGCCGGGGGCGCGGTCGTTCAACTCGCTTGCCCCCGACGGGTGTACGGCACGGCGGTGACTCTGATAGGAAAGCTTCCTAACAGAACACCGTTGTGACGCACTTCCCTTGGAGGTCAGGTGCCCACCCCCCGCATCGTTCCCCGCGTCCTGCTCGGTCTCGCCCTCGTCGCCCTCCCGGCGACCGCCGCCGTGGCGAACCCCGCTCCCGCCCCCGACTCCGCGCACGCCGCCGCTCCGGCGCCGCGCGCCGTCGGACTCGACGACCCGGCGAAGAAGGAGATCGCCATGAAGCTCGTGTCCAGCGCCGAGAACTCCTCGCTCAACTGGAAGGCGCAGTACCCGTACATCGAGGACATCGACGACGGCCGCGGCTACACGGCCGGCATCATCGGCTTCTGTTCCGGCACCGGCGACATGCTGGATCTGGTCGAGCTCTACACCGCCCGCAAGCCGGGCAACGTCCTCGCCAAGTACCTGCCCGCCCTGCGCGAGGTGGACGGAAGCGACTCCCACGAGGGGCTCGACCCGAACTTCACCCGGGACTGGAAGCGGGCCGCCGAGGACGCCGACTTCCGTAAGGCGCAGAACGACGAGCGCGACCGGGTGTACTTCAACCCGGCGGTCAAGCGCGGCAAGAGCGACGGGATCGGCGTCCTCGGACAGTTCATGTACTACGACGCGATCGTCATGCACGGAGACGGAGGCGACAGCACCAGCTTCAGCAGCATCCGCCGCAAGGCGCTGGCGAAGGCGAAGCCGCCGGCCCAGGGCGGCGACGAGGTCGCCTACCTCAACGCCTTCCTCGACGCGCGCGTCTGGGCCATGAAGCAGGAGGAGGCGCACGAGGACACCAGCAGGGTGGACACCGCCCAGCGCGTCTTCCTGCGGAAGGGCAACCTGGACCTGCACACCCCGCTGGACTGGAAGGTCTACGGCGACAGCTACCACATAGGCTGAGCGGCCGCCGGTACGGCGCTCCAGGGCGCCGTACCGGCAGTTGTTCCGCTCAGCCGTTCACCAGCGCCCGTGCGATCCGCCGGCACGCGGCCGGGACCGGCCCGACCACCGGCACGTCGAACCGCTCACGCAGCGCCTCGGCCGCCTCGCCCAGCGGCCCGCCGCCGATGACGACGGTCTGCGCGCCGTCCCGCTCGATGCACGCGGCCACCGCGCCCGCCAGTCGCTCCCGGAGCAACTCCGGATCCCCGGCGAGGCGTTGGGGATCACCGCCCGACAGCCGCACCCCCGTGTACTGGGCGGCGAACCCGAGCCCGGCCACGCGGGACGCGATGGGCCCGGCCAGCTCGGGTGTCGTCGTCGCGACGCCGAACCGGACTCCCCCGGCCGCCGCCTCCCCGAGCGCGGCCTCGGCGAGTCCGACCACCGGCACATCGGTGAGCGCCCGGAGTTCCTCCACGCCCGGGTCGCCGAAGGCGCCGACCAGGATCGCGGCGCAGTCGCCATCGGCGCACGCCTCACGTCCTGCCGCGAGCACCCGCGGCGCGGCTGCCCGCAGCGCGCTCTCCGTGACGATCATCCGGGGACCGTCCGCCACCGTCACGCCGCGGACGGCGAACCGGTCGCCCAGGGTCCGGCGGGCGATCGCCGTCATCATCTCCGTGGTGTCCCGTGAGGTGTTGGGGTTGATGAGGACCACGACGGGCCGGTCCCCGCCTCGCGGGCGGGGACCGGCCGTCGGGAGACGCACCGTACTCAGTGGACAGCCACCGCCGCCGGCGAATCGGTGGCCGGGACGGATTCCGGGGACCCGGCCTCGTCGCTCCGCCTGCCCAGGTGGTTGAAGACCAGGTTCAGGACGATGGCGACCACGCAGCCGGTGCTGATGCCCGAGTCGAGGACGACCAGCAGGTCCTTCGGGAAGGCGTGGTAGAACTCCGGCGCCGCGATCGGGATCAGGCCGATGCCGACGGCGGCGGCCACGATCAGCGCGTTCTCGCCCTTCTCCAGCGCGGCGGTGGCCAGGGTCTGGATGCCGCTGGCGGCGACCGAGCCGAACAGGACGATGCCCGCGCCGCCGAGGACCGGCAGCGGCACCAGGGCGATCACGGAGGCCGCGATCGGGCAGAGACCGAGCAGGATCAGGATTCCGCCGCCGGCGGCGACGACGAAGCGGCTGCGCACCTTGGTCATGGCGACCAGTCCGATGTTCTGGGCGAAGGCGCTGCACATGAAGCCGTTGAAGAGCGGGCTGAGGGCGCTGCCGAGGGTGTCGGCGCGCAGACCGCCCTCGATGGTCCGCTCGTCGGCCGGCCGGTCCACGATCTTGCCGAGGGCGAGCATGTCGGCGGTGGACTCGGTCATGCAGACGAGCATCACGATGCACATGGAGATGATCGCGGCGATCTCGAACTGCGGGGCGCCGAAGTGGAACGGCGTCGGGAAACCGACGACGTCCGCGTTCTTGATGGCGTCGAAGTGGGTCATGCCCAGCGGGATCGCGATGAGCGTGCCGGCGACGAGTCCGAGCAGGATGGCGATCTGCTGGAGGAAGCCCCGCAGCAGTTTCCGCAGCGCGAGCACGATGACGAAGGTCAGTGCGGCGACGCCGATGTTTTTCATCGAGCCGTAGTCGGGGGCCGTCGCATTGCCGCCCTGGGACCAGCGGAAGGCCACCGGGAGCAGGGAGACCCCGATCAGGGTGATCACCGTGCCGGTGACGACGGGTGGGAAGAAGCGGACCAGCTTGGAGAAGTACGGCGTGAGGACGAATCCCAGCACGCTGGCGACGATGATCGCGCCGAAGATGACGGCGACGCCGTCGTATCCCCGGTCCTTGCCGATGGCGATCATGGGAGTCACACCGGCGAAGGAGACTCCGTTCACGAAGGGCAGGCGGGCTCCGACCCGCCAGAACCCCAGGGTCTGGAGAAGGGTGGCTATGCCCGCGGTGAACAGGCTCGCGCCCATCAGGAACGCGGTGTCCTTGGCGTCGAGGCCCACGGCGGGCCCCACGATCATGGGCGGGGCCACCACGCCCGCGTACATCGCGGCCACGTGTTGGAGGCCGCTGGTGAACATCTTCAGGGGTGGGAGCGTCTCGTCGACCGGGTGCTTCCGGTCGGCGGGCGCTGCGGCGTCTGCATCATTGCGAAACCTGGGCTTGGCGGCCACGGCGGTTCCTCCGGTCGGTTACACGTCGGCGGCGACGCGGATATCAGGGAGGTGGTGCGAAGTGGTGCGTGGTGCAGGTGGTGCAGTACTGCTGCGCGCCGTGGGGGAAGCGCGGTCGTGCTCGGTGAAGCTGCCCAGTGCGTCCGGGTAACGGACACGAGTCACCGTGCGGAGGGCGCCGTACCTCTTTTCGTACGGTCGCCCTCCGTCACGGCTGCCACGGACCCCGCTCGGGTCCATGGCCGCCGGCCGGGGGCCGTCCCCCCCAGCCGGACTATCAGGGGTTCAGGCCTGCGCGGTGATCCGCGCCAGGCGCTGCGCCTCGTCCCGCGCGGAGCGGGCGATGGCGTCCTCGTCGACGGTCAGCAGACGGTTGTTCTCGACGATCTGCTTGCCGTTGACGAACGACGCGGTGACCGGGGCCGCCGCGCCGAAGACGATGGCGGTGACCGGGTCGGCGATGGAGGAGTGGCCGAGACCGTCGATCTTCCAGAGCACGAGGTCGGCGAGCTTGCCGGCCTCCAGCGAGCCGATCTGGTCGGCGCGGCCGAGGACCTGGGCGCCGCCGTACGTACCGAGGCGCAGGGCCTGACGCGCGTTCAGCGCGGCCTCGCGGTGGGCGCCGAGACGGTTGATCAGCAGGGCGTTGCGCAGCTCGGTGTGGAGCTCACCGGACTCGTTGGAGGCGGTGCCGTCGACGCCGAGGCCGACCGGGACGCCGGCCTTCAGCATGTCCGGGACGCGGGCGATGCCGGCGGCCAGACGGGCGTTGGAGGACGGGCAGTGGGCGACACCGGTCTTCGTACGGGCGAAGGCGGCGATGTCCGAGTCGTTCATGTGGACGCAGTGGGCCATCCACACGTCATCGCCGAGCCAGCCGGTCGACTCGAAGTAGTCGGTCGGGCCCATGCCGAACAGCTCCTTGCAGAACTGCTCCTCCTCGACGGTCTCCGAGCCGTGGGTGTGCAGGCGCACACCGAGGCGGCGGGCGAGCTCCGCACCCTGCTTGAGCAGCTCGGTGGAGACGGAGAACGGGGAGCACGGCGCGACGGCGACCTGGGTCATCGCGTCGAAGGAGGCGTCGTGGTGCTTCTTGACGGTCTCCTCGGTCGCGGCGAGCGCGCCCTCGAGGGTCTCGACGGCGAAGTCCGGCGGCAGGCCGCCGTCCTTCGCACTGCGGTCCATGGAGCCACGGGCCAGGGTGAAGCGGACACCCATCTCCGAGGCGGCACCGATGATGGCGCCGGACAGGTCGCCGGAGCCCTGCGGGTAGACGTAGTGGTGGTCCATCGCGGTGGTGACACCGCCGCGGGCCATCATGGCGAGCGAGCCCTGCGCGGCGGCGCGGGCCATCTGCTCGTCGATGCGCGCCCACGTCGGGTAGAGCGCGACCAGCCAGTTGAAGAGGTTGTGGTCGGTGGCCAGACCCCGGGTGATCCACTGGTAGAAGTGGTGATGGGTGTTGATCAGGCCGGGCGTGACCAGGTGGCCGGTGCCGTCGATGCGGCGTACGACGTTCTCCAGGCCCTCGGGCGCCTTGCCGGCCCCGATGGACTCGATCTTGTTGTCGGCGACGACGATGTGGCCGGAGGCGTACTCGGTGTCGTTGGCGTCTACGGTCGCGATCGCACAGTTCTCGATGACGATGCGCTGGGCTGCCGATGCTGCCATGGTGCTTCCTTGTCTGTCTGTGGCTGGGGGAACCCCCGGACGACCGGGCGAAGTCCTCGGGGGCGGGGCACGGCAGGACCCTAGGGGGATTTGAGTGCCGGGACCGTGTGACGGGCCCGGGTGCCGAGATGGTGGAAGAAGAGGTTGAGCGTGACCGCGACGAGCGCTCCGGCGCTGATGCCGGAGCCGAGCACGGTCTGTGCCCAGGCCGGGAAGTCCGTGTAGAAGGTGGGCGCGGCGAGCGGGATGATGCCCGCTCCGAGGGCGACGGCCACCAGGATGATGTTGGAGCTGTCGTCGAGCCCGGCTTCCGAGAGTGTACGGATGCCACTGACGGCGATGGAACCGAAGAGGACGATTCCGGCGCCGCCCAGGACGGGCATCGGCACCAGCGAGACGACCGCGCCGAGCATCGGGAAGGCTCCGAGGACCAGGAGGGCGCCGCCGGCGACGGCGACGACGTAGCGGCTGCGTACGCGGGTCAGTGTGACGACACCGACGTTCTGGGCGAAGGCGCTGGTGGGAAAGCCGCCGAAGACCGGTCCGAGGAGCGTGGCGATGCCGTCGGTGCGCAGTCCCCTGGTGATGGTCCCGCCGTCGGTCCTGCGCTCGCAGATCTCGCCGAGGGCGAGCATCCCGGCGCTGGACTCGGTCATCAGGACCAGCATGACGATGCAGAGGGAGAGGATCGCCGCGGGCTGGAACTCCGGGGCGCCGAAGGCGAAGGGCGTCGGCAGCGCGGCGACGGGCGCCTCGCGCAGGGCCGAGAAGTCGGCCATGCCGAAGGGGACCGCCGCGAGCGTGCCGATGAACAGGCCGAGCAGCAGGGCGATCTGCTTGAGGAAGCCCTTGGCGAAGCGCTGGAAGAGCAGGATCACGACCAGGGTGAAGCCGGCCAGCGCCAGGTACTTCATGGCGCCGAAGTCGGCGGCTTCCTTGGCGCCGCCCTGGGCCCAGCTCACCGGCACGGGCATCAGGGTGACCCCGATGAGGGTGATGACGACGCCGGTGACGAGCGGCGGGAAGAAGCGCAGGAGCCGGCCGAAGAACGGGCCGACGGCGAGGCAGAAGACTCCGGCGACCATCACCGCACCGTAGATGGCGGGCAGTTGGTGGCCCGGCGCACTGGTCTCGGCGATGGCGAGCATCGGGGCGATGCCGGCGGAGGAGGCCGCGTTGACGAACGGCAGCCGGTTTCCGGCGAAGCCCCCGACACCGAGGGTCTGCAGCAGGGTCGCGAGTCCCGCGATGAGCAGGCTCGCGGCGATCAGCCGGGTCATCCCGGCCGCGTCCAGGCCGACGGCCTGGCCGATGATGAGCGGAGGGGTGACCACGCCCGCGTACATGGCGGCGATGTGCTGGAGCGCGGCGGGCACGAGCCGCGAGCCGGGAAGCTTCTCGTCCACCGGGTGGACGGAGGGGGCCACCGGATGCGCCGGTGGGGAGGAACACGGGCCTTCTGCTGCCGGCCCCGATGCAGGCGATGCCATGGGAGTTCCCTCCGGTCTGGTACGTCCCCGCCCGACTGCGGGCTGGGACGTACTCAGTCCCGCGTCAGAGGTTGGTCATGTCGACCGGGATCTGCGGCTCGACGCCGTCCCGAAGGATGGTGGCCTCGATCAGACCGTAGGGACGGTCCGCCGCGAAGTAGACCTCGTTGTCGTTCTTGAGACCGAACGGCTCGAGGTCCACCAGGAAGTGGTGCTTGTTCGGGAGCGAGAAGCGGACCTCGTCGATCTCCGAACGGTGGTTGATGATGCGCGAGCCCATCTGGTACAGGGTCTGCTGCAGCGAGAGGGAGTACGTCTCGGCGAAGGCCTCGAGCATGTGCCTGCGCACCTGCGCGTAGGACTTCTCCCAGTTGGGCATCCGCTGCTCGTCGTCGGTCCAGTTGAACCGCCAGCGGCTGGACACCTGGGTCGCCAGGATGCGGTCGTACGCCTCCTGCAGGGTGGTGTACTTGTCCTTGACGTAGCCCCAGAACTCCGAGTTGGTGGAGTTCATGACGATGAGGTCCTTGAGGCCGGAGATGACCTCCCACTTCTCACCGTCGTAGGTGATCTGCGAGACGCGCGTCTCCTGGCCCTTGCGGACGAAGGAGTGCTTGACCTCGTCGGAGCCGATGAACTTGGAGTTGGCCTCGGAGGTCTCGATGCGCTCCCAGGCGTACTCCTCGATACGGATGCGCGCCCGGTGGATCGGCTGCTGGCTCGTCACGAAGTGGCGGGCGAGGTGGATGCCGAACTGCTCGGCGGACTCGATGCCGTACTCCTTGGCGAACGCGTACACCGTGTTCTTGGTGGTGTCGGTCGGAAGGCAGTTGGCGTTGGAGCCCGAGAGGTGCACGTCCTCCATGTCGCCGGAAAGGGCGACGGAGACGTTCAGGTCCTTGATGTGGTGGGTGTCGCCGTCCCGCGTGATCTTGACGACGCGGTTCTCTGCTTTGCCGTACTGGTTCTGGCCGAGAATCGTGGGCATGTCTGCTAGCTCCCTCGGTAAACGGAGTAGCCGAACGGGTTGAGCAGCAGCGGTACGTGGTAGTGCTCGCCCGGCTTGACGGCGAACGTGATCGCCACCTCCGGGAAGAACGCACCGCTGTCCCTTACGCGGGGGGCGTCCTGCTGCGCCTCGGCTTGCTTCTTGGAGAAGTACGCCTCGGTCTCGAAGTCGAGACGTACATGGGTGGTGTCCTCCGGCAGCGCCGGCAGGTCTTTGCAACGCCCGTCCGCGTCGGTGGCCGAGCCACCGAGGGCGACCCACTCGGCGTCGAAGCCACTGCGGGCCGCGAGCGAGATGGCCACGCCTTCGGCGGGGCGTCCGATGCTGGTGTCCAGGATGTGAGTGGACACCGAGGCGGTCGTTTCCGTGCTCATGCGCTCTCTTCCTCTACGAGACGGGTCAGCCGGATGCGGTTGATCTTGCCCAGCTCGGTGCGGACGATCTCCCGCTCCTGCTCGGGCGTGTGCTCGATCCGCTCACGGACCGCGTCACGCATCTGCTCGCCGGTCTTGCCGGTGGCGCAGATGAGGAAGACATGGCCGAACTTGTCCTGGTAGGCCAGGTTCAGTTCGAGCATTTCTGCCTTGAGCTCCTCGGAGGCTCCGGCCATCCCGCTCTGCTCGCGGGAGGAGGTCGGGTCCCCGGCCTTCGGGCGACCGATCGGCGGGTGGCCCGCCATCGCGTCGGCCAGATCCTCGGCGGTCAGCTCGGCCATGGCGGCGTCGCTGGCGAGGAAGAGAGCCTCCGCGGTGGCGTACGGGCGCTGGGCGAGAATCCTGCTCCCCCACGCCGAGCTGGAACACACCTCGTGAAGCGCGGCGACAGCGTCGCTGTCCGCCGAGGTGTTGAACCGGGTGAGGCCCGGTGTCGTGCCTGAAGTCACGGGAAGCCTCCGTGGCTGTTTTTCGCTGTGCGTCGGACGGGCTGCGGATAGCTAACGCCCTCCCGCAACACCACGTCAACACTTTGTTGAAAAATCGGGCTACGCAAAAGCCGCCGTCCCGACATCTGGACGACGGCTCCTGGCCAACATGATCGACTAGCCGCCCTTGGCGGGATTCTCCCTGTTCAAGTAGTTGTAGACGGTGAAGCGGCTGACCCCGAGGGCCCCCGCCACGGTCTCCACGCCGTGCCGTACGGAGAACGCGCCCCTGGCCTCCAGGGTCCGCACGATCTCCTGCTTCACCCGGCGGTCCAGCTCGGCCAGTGGCATTCCGTGCCGCCGTTCCATGGCGGCGAGGATGTGGTCGAGGGAGTCCGACAGCTGCGGCAGGCGTACGGCGAGGACGTCCTCGCCCTCCCAGGCGAGGACGACGTCGTCGGGCTGGGCCAGCTCGGGGACGAGTATCTCCGCCCCCATGGCGTCGACGAGCGGCTTCACGGCGGTGACCAGCGGGTGGTGGTCTCTGGGCTCGCTCACTTCTCGCCCTCCCCGATCACGTTGACCTGGAGGGAGACGCGAGTGGCGCCCGCGCCCAGGGCCTGGCGCAGCAGCGCGTCGACCGCGTCCAGGACGGCGTCGGCGCGGCCCTCCGCCGTGTTGCCGAAGGGACCGACGTCGACCGCGTCCAGCTGGGCCGCCTGGATGACCTCGCGCGCGACCACCGCGTGGGCGGGCGCCTCGTCGAGGTCGAAGGGCTCGGTCGTGAACTCCACTCTCAATCGCACCATGCCCCCACGCTACTGGCAGGGGACCGGGCTCCGGCAGGCCCGGCTCCCCCGGGGCGGTACGGCGTCAGCCGGCCGCCAGCGCCACCGTCGGGGAGACCCGGGCCGCGCGCATCGCCGGATAGAGCCCGGCCACCGCCCCGATGACCAGCGTGCCCGCCGCCGCGGCCACCACGGCCACCGCGGGTAGGGCGACCGGCCAGCCCCGGTGCTGGGCGTACAACGTCGTGATCAGCAGACCGAGGACGGCGCCACCGCAGCCGCCGAGCCCGGAGAGCACCAGGGACTCGGTGAAGAACTGGTTGCGCACCTGGCCTCGGGTGGCACCCAGTGCCCTGCGCAGTCCGATCTCACCGCGCCGTTCGAGTACGGCGATGACCATCGTGTTGGCGACACCGATGCCACCGACCAGCAGGGCGACCGCTCCGATGCCGAGTAGCAGCCCGGTGAACGCCTCGTCGGCGGCGAGTTTCGCGGCCAGCGCGTCCGAGGGGCGGCCCACGCGCACCGCGTCGGGCTGTTCCGGATTGACCGTACGGGCGAGCACCGCGCGGACGTCGCTCACCGCGTGCTCCTCGGCCCGGACGTACACGGCCGTCGGATGGCCGTCGAAGTCCAGGGTCCGCCGGGCGGCCTCGAAGCCGATCAGCGCGGAGCTGTTCAGCTCGGGGGCGAGCACCACCGGTTCCAGGATGCCGATCACGGTGAACGGACGGTCTCCGATCAGGACCTGGACGTCCGGGTCGGCCCGGACGACACCGAGTCTGCGAGCGGCGGCGGACCCGAGCACGACCGCCGGGTACCTCCCGGTCGCCCCGTTGAGCCAGACGCCGTGGGAGGTGCGTACGCCCAGGGTGGTCAGCAGGTCGGGCTGGCTCGCGAGGACCTCCAGGGCGTTGGTCTCCTCCTTGGGGATCAGGTCGGAGCGGTAGACCTTGGCGTCGACCGCGCCGACGGCGCTGGCGTCGGTGACCGGGGGGACCCGGCGCACCATGCCGGTCACGCCGGTGGGCAGCTTCGCCTCGCCGCCGGTCAGGGACTCCCCCGCCTCCACGTGCAGCAGGTTGGTGCCGAGGGTGTCGAGCGTGGCCTGGAGCTCCGCGCGGCTGGAGGTGGAGATGCCCATCACCGCCACCATCGCCGCGATGCCGATGGAGATTCCGGCGGCCGACAGCACGGCCCGCAGGGGTTTCGCCCGGAGCCCGGACAGGCTCAGGCGCAGGACGTCGAGCGGGCCTAGGCGAGCCGGGCGCAGGGCGGGGCGGGAGCTCCGGGACTGGGACGCATGGGTGGGGTTCGGAGTGCGCGTGGGGGTCATCGAGCTGCCTCCCCGCCGTTGGGGCCGGTGTCCGGCGAGCTGCGGGGCGGGCCGGCGTCCTCGGCCATCCGGCCGTCGCGCATGGAGACCCGGCGCGGCAGTTGGGCGGCCAGTTCCGTGTCGTGGGTGATGACCACGATGGTCGTGCCGTCGGCGTTGAGTTCCCGGAGCAGTGCGACGACGCTCGCGCCGGACGCCGTGTCGAGCGACCCGGTGGGTTCGTCCGCGAGCAGCACGGAGGGCCGACCCGCCACCGCGCGGGCCAGGGCGACCCGCTGCCGTTCACCGCCGGACAGCTCGTGCGGACGGTGGTGCAGCCGGTGTCCGAGGCCGACCCGGCGCAGGCTGTCGACGGCCGCCGCGTTCCTCTCCCGCCGGGAGAGCCCCGCGTAGAGCAGCCCTTCGGCCACGTTGTCGACGGCGCTCACCCCGGAGGTGAGGAAGAACTGCTGGAAGACGAAGCCGATGTGCTCGGCCCGCAGCGCCGAGAGCTCGCGGTCGGAGAGCCGTTCCACGGCGTATCCCGCGATGGCGACCCGGCCGGAGGTCGGCCGGTCCAGCGTGCCCATCAGGTTGAGCAGGGTCGATTTCCCGGACCCCGAGGGGCCGACCACGGCGAGCAGTTCGCCGGGCATGACCCGCAGGGACAGGTCGCGCACGGCGTGGACGGGCGGGCTGCCGGGGTAGCTGCGGGTGACTCCGGTGAGCTCGATGACGGGGCCGTCGGGCGGAGCCGTCACGCTGACCGGTGCGTCGGTCACCTCGCTGATGGCGTTCACAGGGCGGGGGTCCCGACCTTGAGTCCCTCGGTGACGCCAGTGCCCGACACCTCGACCCTGCCGCCGCTGAACAGGCCGGTCGTGACCGGGATGATCCGCGTCCTGTCACCGTCGACGACCTGGAGGCCGTAGCCGCCCTCGCGCAGGGCGAGGAGCGCGGCGACCGGCACGGACAGGACGTTTCTGCGGCGCTCGCTCTCGACGGCGACGCGGACCGGGGCGTACGTGAGGGTGCCCGCCGCCTTCTGGTCGAGCAGGGCGATCCGTACGACCACGGTCCGGTCGCCGCCCTGGGGGTTCTTCCCGCCGTCCTTGTCGTCGTCGCCGCCCTTGTCGCCGCCCCCTCCGCCGCCGACCACCGTGCCGACCGAGGTGACCTTGCCGGGAACCGGCTTGTCGTGGCCTGGCACGGTGACCAGTACCTGCTTGCCGACGGGCAGGAGCTGCTGCTGGGACATCGTGGCCTTGACCGTCACCGAGCGCTCCGCCCTGGTGGTGGCGAGGACGGGGCTGCCGCTCTCTGCCTGGTCACCCGGTTTGCGGTCGGCGGCGCCGGCCCGCACCGACTGCGGTGCGAACAGCACCCGGCCGAGTTCCAGCTGCCCGGTCTTCGGCAGCCCGAGGTCGCGCTGCCAGCGTTTGACCGCGCGGGCGGTGTTCTCGGTGAACTCCTCGTCGACGGTGAAGCCGGTGTAGCCGAGGGCGGCGAGGTTGCTCTCGAGCTGGCGTACGTCGCCTCCGTCGGACATGTCCGGCCCGAAGGCGCGGTAGGCGGGGATGCTCCCGTACAGAAGCACCACCGGTTTCTCGTCGAGGCGGTAGAGGACACCGCCTCTGGAGACGGTGTCCCCGGACCCGGCCACCCAGGTCACCGTCCCGGCGAGGCGGTTGGGCAGGTACACCTCGTCGGTGTACTCCAGGGTGCCGTCGAGCTTGTCCGTCGCGGCGAGGTCGCCGCGGGTGACGGGTGTCGTCGCCGCCGTCTCCGCGAGCGGGGCGGGGGGGTTGCCGCCCGGTCGGTCACGGAGGACGACGGCGACGACGGTTCCGGCGGCGAGCACGACGGCGATGGACACCAGCAGGGCGCGGGTGCGACGGGCGCGGGGACGGGGGGCGTGGTCCGTGGGCCGGGTCGCGGTGTCGTGGTCGCCACCGTGCGGCGGGCCGACGACGGGGCGGGCCACCGGGTCGGTCACGGGCATGCTCGCTGGACCGCTGGTGGCGGGATCGCCGGCGGTGGGGTGCTCACCGGTGGCGTGCTTCACTGCCCCTCACCCGGAACCGGGCCGGCCTCCTTGTAGCAGTCCTTCGACGCCTTCTCGTGCGCCGCCTGCTGGCCCTCCTTGATGTCGCCCATCTCGAAGCCCTTGGCCCGCAGGCACTTCTCGACCTTGAGGCGCCAGACCTTGTGCTCCTCGGTCTCCTTGCCCCCCGGGGCCGCGCCGCCGCCACTGCTGCCGCCCTGGTCCATGAACTGCTCGCAGGCCTTCTGCGCCTTGTCGATTTTCGCCTGGTCCTGGGTGTCGGTGACCTGGATGGAGACATTGCCGTTCGTCTCGGGGTCGTCGACCTTGAGGCCGTTGTCGCGCAGACACCGTACGAACTTCAGCACCGAGGCGTCCGGGTCGCCGCCGCCCGGCTTCTGCGTCGAGGGGCTGGAGGACTTCGTGCCGCCGGCGGAAGGGACGTCGCTCTTCTCGCCGGACCCGCATCCTGTGAGCGCGAGGGCCGGAAGCAACACGGCGACGGACGTCATCGCAATTCGGCTTAACGGCTGCAGTTTCAACGCGAGCTCCTCATCGAATCTCTGGAATTTCCCGCACCGTGGGTGCGTCAATCATGATTCCGGCAGCGCACCGAGAGACCGATGAGAGGTTCATGAAATTCAGCTGAGAAGAACGGGAGCAGATCATTCCGTCCGGGATGGCGGACAGACCGAATCCGCGGACTGTCCGGACAGTCCGCGGATTCGGTCTTCAGCAGTGACGTTCCGCCGTGATCGGTCGGCCTGACCCGGCCGGGCCGGTCGGCGGGGACGAGCGGGCCCGGATCAGCCGCCGATCGAGCCGCCCCAGATGGCGTACGTGCCGGAGGGGCAGGTCAGCGTGTGGTTCCAGGTGCCGTAGTAGTACGTGCCGAACGTGTAGCGGTAGCCGTTGGAGCAGTCCACGTAGACGCGGTAGCCGTTGCCGGAACACGTCATGTAGAAGTTCCGCCCGGAGGTCCAGCCGTTCCAGCAGTTCGCCATGGCGCTGATCTCGCCCTTGGCCGCGGCCTTGCTGCCGAGCGACTTGTCCTGCGACTTCGAGGCCACGCCGGTCTTGACCTGACCCTGGGCCGACTGCGAGCTGGAGACCGCCTGGCCCGTGCCCGCCGACGCCGCGGTCGCGGCCGGCGCGAGCGCCACCCCCGAGCCGAGCATCAGCAGGGCGCCGGCTCCGACGAGACCCATGCTCTTTCGAATGTTCATCTCTCCCCCAATTCAGGCGTTTGGTTTGTACCAATGCCCACTCGTCGAGCGAACGCCGTGATTCTTGCCAGCGTGACATAACCGTGTCAATTCTCATGACGCTTTCATGATCACGCGCCGCACGGCGAATCAGTCATTCCGCACAATCGCCGGGCTCCCGGCCGACGGGCGCCCGAAAATGCATATGCGCCGGTCACACCATGGGGCTGAAATATTGAACTGTGTGTTCCCTGTGAGGCTTTGTCATTTATCAGCCATTGCGAAAGAGACCCGCCCCGCGGGCCGGTCGGCGCGACCGCCCCGCACCCGGGCCCGACCACCGCACGCCTCAGCCCGCCACCGGCCCCCCGCACCGCCCCCGCACCCCGCCGGGAGAACCCGCACCGGAGGCTCCGCCCGGCCCCCGACCTGCGCGCGTCGAGCACGGGCCGCGTGGGCACCCCCTTGACACGCCTCGACGCGACCATGCAATATTCCGACAGACAGAAACTGACTTCCGCAATACGGAAGGAGCGCCGCCCCTCATGGGATACACGGACCAGCGCTTCGATGTGAACCTGTCGATCCTCTTCACGGAACTCCCGCTTCTGGAGCGCCCTGCGGCCGCCGCCGCCGCGGGCTTCACCGCGGTCGAGCTGTGGTGGCCCTGGATCGACACCGCCACGCCCGCCCAGAGCGAGCTCGACGCCCTCAAGAAGGCGCTCGACGACGCCGGCACCCAGCTGGTGGGCCTGAACTTCTACGCCGGGCAGCTGCCCGGTCCGGACCGCGGGGCCCTCTCCGTACCCGGTGAGGCGTCGGACCGCTTCCGCGCCAACATCGACCTCGTCGCCGACTTCGCCGCCTCGGTGGGCTGCAAGGCGCTCAACGCGCTGTACGGCAACCGCGTCGAGGGAGTCGACCCGGAGGTCCAGGACGCACTCGCCCTGGAGAACCTGGTCCTGGCGGCCCGTGCGGCCGACCGGGTCGGGGCCATCCTCCTGATCGAGGCCCTCAACAAGCCGGAGTCGCCGCTCTACCCGCTGGTGAGCGCCCCCTCCGCGATCGAGATCGTGGACAAGGTGAACGCGGCCACCGGCCTCGGCAACGCCAAGTTCCTGATGGACCTGTACCACCTGTCGATGAACGGTGAGGACCTCGTCGAGGTCATCACGAAGTACACCGACAAGACCGGTCACGTCCAGATCGCGGACAACCCGGGCCGCGGCGCGCCGGGCACCGGCGACCTCGACCTCGCCGACCTGCTCGACCGCCTGAAGAAGGCCGGTTACGACGGCTGGATCGGCCTGGAGTACAAGGCCGGCGACCGCCCGAGCGCGGACTCCTTCGAGTGGCTCCCGGAGCCGCTGCGCGCGGCCAACTGACGCGCGAACCGACTTTACGCACCACGTTTTGAGAGAGGTACCCTCATGAGCACCAACCTCCCGAAGGTCGCATGGATCGGTCTCGGCATCATGGGTTCGCCCATGTCCGAGAACCTGCTGAAGGCCGGTTACCAGGTCACCGGCTTCACGCTGGAGCAGGACAAGCTGGACCGTCTGGCCAAGGCCGGCGGCACGGCCGCGGCGTCGATCGCGGAGGCCGTCAAGGACGCCGACGTCGTGATCACGATGGTGCCCGCCTCCCCGCAGGTCGAGGCCATCGCCTACGGCCCCGACGGCATCCTCGAGAACGCCAAGCAGGGTGCGCTGCTGATCGACATGTCGTCGATCACCCCGCAGACCTCGGTCGACCTGGCCAAGGCCGCTGCCGAGAAGGGCATCCGCGTCCTGGACTGCCCCGTCTCCGGTGGCGAGGCCGGTGCCATCGAGGCCGTACTGTCGATCATGGTCGGTGGCGAGCAGGCGGACTTCGACACCGCCAAGCCGATCCTCGAGGCGCTGGGCAAGACCATCGTCCTCTGTGGCCCGCACGGCTCCGGCCAGACGGTCAAGGCCGCCAATCAGCTGATCGTCGCGGTCAACATCCAGGCGTGCGCCGAGGCCGTGGTCTTCCTCGAGAAGTCCGGTGTGGACCTCAAGGCGGCCCTGGACGTCCTCAACGGCGGTCTGGCCGGCTCGACCGTGCTGACCCGCAAGAAGGACAACTTCCTCAACCGCGACTTCGCGCCGGGCTTCCGGATCGACCTGCACCACAAGGACATGGGCATCGTCACCGACGCCGCCCGCAATGTCGGTGCCGCGCTTCCGGTCGGCGCCGTCGTCGCCCAACTCGTCGCCTCCCTGCGTGCGCAGGGTGACGGCGGCCTGGACCACTCCGCCCTGCTGCGCGCCGTCGAGCGCCTCTCCGGCCAGCAGGTCTGAGTACCAGGGCCGCTCCTCGACTGAGCGGTCCCCCCGGAATTCCGGGTGGCGGTGGCGCTGACACCTGTCCTGTCGCGCCCAGGCGCCGCCGCCACCCGGAACCTCAAACTTCATTTTCAACAAACTGTTGACGTTCCGTTCCGGGCGAATTTACGCTCCAGGTCCGTCCCCAGTGCAGCTCCAGTACGGAAGGTCACGATGTCGAAGCGCGTGCTTACGACCGAGTCCGGCGCACCCGTCGCCGACAACCAGAACTCCGCCACCGCCGGCGTCGGTGGCCCCATCCTCCTGCAGGACCAGCACCTGCTCGAGAAGCTGGCGCGCTTCAACCGTGAGCGCATCCCGGAGCGTGTGGTGCACGCCCGCGGCTCCGGCGCGTACGGCCACTTCGAGGTGACCGACGACGTCACCGGCTTCACGAAGGCCGCCTTCCTCTCCGAGGTCGGCAAGCGGACCGAGACGTTCATCCGTTTCTCGACGGTCGCCGACTCGCTCGGTGGCGCGGACGCGGTGCGTGACCCGCGCGGTTTCGCCCTGAAGTTCTACACCGAAGAGGGCAACTACGACCTCGTCGGCAACAACACCCCGGTGTTCTTCATCAAGGACCCGATCAAGTTCCCCGACTTCATCCACTCGCAGAAGCGCGACCCCTTCACGGGCAAGCAGGAGCCGGACAACGTCTGGGACTTCTGGGCGCACGCCCCCGAGGCGACGCACCAGATCACCTGGCTGATGGGTGACCGCGGCATCCCCGCGTCGTACCGTCACATGAACGGCTACGGTTCGCACACCTACCAGTGGACCAACGAGGCGGGCGAGGCCTTCTTCGTCAAGTACCACTTCAAGACGAACCAGGGTGTGCGCTCCCTGTCGTCGGAGCAGGCCGCCGAGCTCGTCGGCAAGGACGCCAACTCCCACCAGACGGACCTGCTGCAGGCCATCGAGCGCGGTGTGAACCCCTCGTGGACCCTGTACGTCCAGGTCATGCCGGCCGCCGAGGCCGCGAACTACCGCTTCAACCCGTTCGACCTCACCAAGGTGTGGCCGCACGCGGACTACCCGCTGCAGCGCGTGGGCCGTCTGGTCCTCGACCGCAACCCGGACAACGTCTTCGCCGAGGTCGAGCAGGCCGCGTTCTCCCCGAACAACTTCGTGCCCGGCATCGGTCCCTCGCCGGACAAGATGCTCCAGGGCCGTCTGTTCGCCTACGCGGACGCCCACCGCTACCGCCTCGGTGTGAACCACACCCAGCTGCCGGTGAACGCGCCCAAGGCGACGGTCGCGGAGAACTACGGCCGCGACGGTCTGCACGCGACCCGTTACGGCTCGCGCCACGACAAGAACTACGAGCCCAACTCCTACGCGGGCCCGGCCCAGACGGACGCCCCGCTGTCCGCCCCGCTGGCGATCCACGGCTACACGGGCACCCACGAGGCCCCGGCCCACGTCAAGGACGACGACTTCTTCCAGGCGGGCGAGCTGTACCGCCTGATGTCGGAGGACGAGAAGGGCCGTCTGGTCGCCAACATCGCCGGTGGCCTCTCCCAGGTCAGCCGCGAGGACGTGATCGAGAAGAACCTCGCACACTTCCACGCCGCGGACCCGGAGTACGGCAAGCGCGTCGAGGAAGCGGTCCGCGCCCTGCGCGAGGACTAGAACACCGAGACGGCGTACGGGACATGACGGGAGGTCATGCCCCGTACGCAGTCCGGACCGGCGGCCCGGATGAGGGGTGGTCGGCGGTACGGACAGCGTGAGGACCGCGGCGGCGTGCGAGCCAGTGCGGTGGTAAGGGCACCCGGCCCCCTTCTTGACCTGAAGGAAGGGACCTCCGGAACCCCGTCGCCGCTGCCGCGGTCCCAGCGCGGCCCCCACGGGGGCCACTTGAGCCCCGCCCGGCGGCGCGAACGTCCTGTCGCGCCAGCCTCGCACCGTCGGGCGGCAACAACTTCACAAGCCAGAGCGCAGAGTCGGTTTACGGTCCCGACTCTGCGCTCTACTTTGTGGCCCCGCGCCGCCGCGTCACGTTCCCCTGGGCGCGGGTCACGTACTCCTGGGCTCGAGGAGCCGGCGGGCCCCGTCGAGCGCGATCCACCACGGGTACGCCGCCGGGTCGCCCTCGCCCGGGGAGTGCGGGACGAACCCGCCCTCGCCGTAGAGCACCGTCACGCCCGCGCCCCTCAGCGTCTCCACCGACCTGTCGAACTGCGGATGCCGCGCGTACGCCGCGTTCACGCACGGCATCACCGCGATCGGAACGCCCTTGCCCATCCCCTCCGCCACCACACCGACCACGAACCGGTCCGTCAGCCCGAGCGCCCACGCGTTCACCGTGCCGAACGTGGCCGGCGCGACGAGGATCGCGTCCGGCCGCGGCCACACGTCCGGCTGCCCCGGGAGCTCGTACTCCCACCGCACAGGGTGACCGGTGAGCGCCGCGAGGCCGTCCAGGGACTCGGCGAGCCATCGCGCGGCGGTCGGGGTGAGCCCGAGACAGACGTCCCAGCCGTCGGCCTGCGCACCCTCGATGACGCGCGCGACGTCGAAGACGGGCGGGGCGGCGGAGCAGAACAGGTACAGGGTCCGAGAATCCATGGGCCTATCGGATCACATGTGATCACTTCTGCCCGGGGGACCTCTCAGTAGCGGCTGTTCATGGCCTCCCGCACGTCCTTGAGCGTGGCCTCGGCGACCGCGTTCGCCCGCTCGTTGCCCTCACGCAGGACCTGGCGCAGATACCCACGGTCCCGGGCGTACTGGTCACGTCGCGCGCGGATCGGCGCGAGGTGTTCGTTCACCGCCTCGGTGACGTACGCCTTGAGCGCGCCGGCCCCCGCGGGGCCGATCTCGTCGGCGACCTGCTCCGGTGGCCGGCCCTGGCAGAGTGCGGCCAGCAGGACGAGGGAGGACACCTCCGGGCGGGTGTCCGGGTCGTAGGTGATGTGTCGCTCCGCGTCGGTCTTCGCACCCCGGATCAGGCGCGCGGTCTCGTCGGGGGTGACGGCCAGCGCGACGGCGTTGCCCCGGCTCTTGCTCATCTTGGTCCCCTCGGTGCCGAGGAGAAGCGGCGCGCTCGACAGCAGGGCCTCCGGCTCGGGAAACACCGGGGTTCCCCGGCCGTAGCGCTCGTTGAAGCGACGGGCGATCGTCCGGGTGACCTCCAGGTGGGGAAGCTGGTCCTGGCCGACCGGGACGAGATTGGCTCTGCAGAACAGGATGTCGGCCGCCTGGTGGACGGGGTAGGTGAACATCAGCCCGCTGACGGACGCCTGCCGCGAGTGGGCGATCTCGTCCTTGACCGTGGGGTTGCGGTTCAGCTCGGCGACCGAGACCAGGCTGAGGAACGGCAGCAGCAGCTGGTTCAGCGCGGGAACCGCGCTGTGCGTGAAGACCGTGGCCCGGGCCGGGTCGATCCCGACGGCGAGGTAGTCCAGTACGAGCTCCTCGACGTAACCGGTCAGGTCGTCGGCCACATCCCGGTCCGTCAGGACCTGGTAGTCCGCGATGAGCACGAACATCTCGACGCCGAGATCCTGCAGACGGACGCGGTTGTGGAGCGTGCCGAAGTAGTGACCGAGGTGCAGCCGTCCGGTCGGACGGTCCCCGGTCAGCACGCGGAACCGTCCGGGGTCCTCGTGGACCAGCTTCTCCAGCACGGCGCTGCGGGCCCGCGCGGGGGACAGCCCGAGGGCGTCGGCCCGGGCCGCGTCCGTCGCGCGGACAGTGCTTTCGGGGGCGGACGGCATGAGGTTCACGGGTTCTCCTGGGTGGGTGACTGCCGCCGTCGGGACGGCAGCCGCACCCCGGTCCGGGGAACGCGCGACCGGGCCGTCCATCCGAACGGCCCGGTCGTGCGTGAGAGGTGGCCGCTCCTAAGGGGAGCGCCACCAGCTCAGACACGACGAACGATGCATGTGACCAACGATAGACGGCCGTCTGCCCTCTCCGCAGCCGAGAAACGGAGCCCGGCGGGGGCCGGCCGGGTCGGGCCCCAGGCCCGGTGGACGGCCGTGCGGGCAGTCTTGATCTCCGGGAGGCGCCCCGCGTGGATTCCGGGCTACGACGTCGTGATCGTCACTGGGGGAAGGTGTGGACTGGGGCACGCTCGTCGCGACGGTCAGTGGGGCGTCCATCGCCATTTCCGGGACGGTGCTCGCCGATCATCTGCGCCGTCGCCATGAGAAGGACCGCGGGCTCGGGGAACAGCGGCGGGCGGTCTACATCGAGTTCATCTCCGCCGCCGAGGCGTGCCACGCCCGGCTGCGCCAGATCGCGCAGGCGCCCCGCGCCGAAGTCGACCTGGGCGGGGCGACGCGTGCGGCGCTGAGCGAGGGCGGGATCTACGAGGCGCGGGAGCGGCTGTTCATCGACGCCAGCAAGCCCGTCGCCGGCGCCGGCCAGGCGATGTTCGAGGGGCTGCGCGCACTGCAACGGGCCGTCGCCGCGGGGGCGGAGCCGTCCGGGCCGGCCTTCCATGACGCCTACCACCCCTACATCGCCACGGTCTGGGCCTACCAGGTCGCGGTGCGCGAGGAGTTGGAGGGGCAGTCACTCTCTCCGGCGGCGTTCGGCTGGGACCGGTGGGACGGCAGGGACCGGTGCCCGATGTGCCGGGAGGCGGGCCGCAGAGGGGCGTGACAACGCCGGGCGGGGCGGCCCTCCCCTCAGGAATGGACCGCCCCGCCCGCTGTGCGTGGTGGTGACTCGAACGGGTCTGACGGGTCAGACCTTCAGCGCCTTGATCGCCGTCGGCGCGTGGCCGGGCTCCGTCGCGAGCTCCTCGAACTCGGTGACGTCGCTCATGTCGACCGTCTTGCTCATCGCGATGTTGGTGATCCGCTCCAGGATGGCCTCGACGACGACCGGGACCTGGTGCTCGACGGCCAGCTTCTTGGCCTGCTCGAAGGCCTCGCCCAGCTTCTCCGGGTCGGTGACGCGGATGGCCTTGACGCCCAGCCCCTCGGCGACCTTGACGTGATCGACGCCGTAGGCGCCGATCTCCGGGGTGTTGATGTTCTCGAACTCGAGGTTGACCTCGAAGTTGATGCCCAGGCCGCCCTGCGCCTGACGGATCAGGCCCAGGTAGGCGTTGTTCACCAGGACGTGGACGTAGGGGACCTTGTGCTGGGCGGCGACCGCCAGCTCCTCGATCATGAACTGGAAGTCGTAGTCGCCGGAGAGGGCGACGATCGGGGTCTCCGGCTCGGCGGTGGCGGCACCGATCGCGGCCGGGATGGTCCAGCCGAGCGGGCCGGCCTGGCCGCAGTTGATCCAGTTGCGCGGCTTGTAGACGTGCAGCATCTGCGCGCCGGCGATCTGGGAGAGGCCGATGGTGGTGACGTAGCGCGTCTCCGGGCCGAAGGCCTTGTTCATCTCCTCGTACACGCGCTGCGGCTTCATCGGGATGTTCTCGAAGTGCGTGCGGCGCTGCAGGGTGGCCTTGCGCTCCTGCGCGGAGGCGGCCCAGGCGCTGAAGTCCGGGAGCTTGCCCTCGGCCTTGAGCTCCTTGGCGATCTCGATGAAGAGCTCGAGCGCGGCCTTGGCGTCGGAGGCGAAGCCGTAGTCCGGGGCGAAGATCTTCCCGATCTGGGTGGGCTCGATGTCGACGTGGACGAACTTGCGGCCCTTGGTGTAGGCGTCCAGGTTGTAACCGGTGTGGCGGTTGGCCCAGCGGTTGCCGATGCCGAGGACGAAGTCCGACTCCAGGAAGGTCGCGTTGCCGTAGCGGTGCGAGGTCTGCACACCGACCATGCCGGCGCTCAGCTCGTGGTCGTCGGGGATGGTGCCCCAGCCCATCAGCGTGGAGATGACCGGGACGCCGGTCAGCTCGGCGAACTCGACCAGCAGGTCGGAGGCGTCGGCGTTGATGATGCCGCCACCGGAGACGATCAGCGGGCGCTCGGACTCCAGCAGGAACCGCAGCGCCTTCTCGGCCTGGGCGCGGGTGGCCCGCGGCTTGTAGACCGGCAGCGGCTCGTAGGTCTCCGGGTCGAACTCGATCTCGGTCAGCTGGACGTCGATCGGCAGGTCGATGAGGACCGGGCCGGGACGGCCGGAGCGCATCAGGTGGAAGGCCTCCTGGAAGACGCCCGGGACCTGGGCGGCCTCCAGAACGGTGGTGGCCTTCTTGGTGACGGGCTTGGCGATCGAGGCGATGTCGACGGCCTGGAAGTCCTCCTTGTGGAGCTTCGAGACCGGGGCCTGGCCGGTGATGCACAGGATCGGGATCGAGTCCGCGATCGCGGAGTACAGGCCGGTGATCATGTCCGTGCCGGCGGGGCCGGAGGTACCGATGCAGACACCGATGTTGCCGGCCTTGGCGCGCGTGTAGCCCTCGGCCATGTGGGAGGCGCCCTCGACGTGGCGGGCCAGCGTGTGGGCGATGCCGCCGACGTTCTTGAGCTCTCGGTAGAAGGGGTTGATCGCCGCGCCGGGCACACCGAACGCGTTGGTGACGCCTTCGCGCTTGAGGATCTCAACGGCCGCTGCGGCGGCGGTCATACGAGGCATGGAGTGCTCCTGCTCGGCCAGCGGAGTCAAGCTCTGTGCGCCCGTCGAGGGCGACCTGCGACTTGATTCCGTAATGCGGAAGTATTGTTCTGCTATACGGAAGCAATGTAGGTGGGCGCCGGCGCGGTCGTCAAGGGAGGGCCGAAAAGGGGATGGCCGAACTCCCTCGCCCGCGCCGCCCGCTTGGTGGACGATGGGGCGGGACAAAGGGGGACCGTTGTGGGAGAGAACGTGCCGGTGCGCTGCCCGGAGTGCCGACGGACGCATGCGTACGCGCCACCCGTCTTTCCGTGCGCGTGCGGGGCACCGATCGTTCCGCCGGTGCTGCGGGGCGCACCCGCGGAGCCGATCACGCACCGTAATTGGACGGACGAGTGGGTAACGGTCCGCTGCGAGGAGTGCGGGCGGCAGGATCAGTGGCCCCAGCCGGAGCTCGGCTGTGTGTGCGGGACGGTGCTGCGGATCGCGGTACGGCCCGTGTCCACCCTGCCGGCGCCGCGCGCGCCCCAGCCGTCACCCCCGGCGCCGTCCTCCCCCGCGCGGGACGGAGGTGCGCCGCACCCCGGGGAGAACCCCCGCCGCGCCCAGTCGCCCCAGTCGCCCCAGTCTTCGCAGACGGCGCAGCCTTCGCAGGAGCCCTCGCACGCCCAGCCCTCGACGGGCCCTCAGGCGCCCCCGCACACGTCCGCCCGGCGCAGGCGCCCCTCCGCCGCACTCCGCCCGCCCGCGCACATCCCTCTGCCGCCGACCACGGCGCCCGCCCGGCCCACCTTCCACCCGGTGACCATCAGGACCGGGCGCGACGCGGTCACCGCGGCCGCCCTGTATCTGCGCTGGCTCGGCTTCCGTGACGTCGTACAACCGGAGGAGCGGTCCGTCTCCGGGATAGATCTGCGCGGTCCCGGGCTGGTCGCCCAGGTGGACCCCACCACCCGCCCCACCTCGCTGCGCGCCGTCGAGTGCCTGTGGCTCAACGGCCTCAGCGCCTCCTCGGCCAGCGTCTTCTTCTCACTCGCCGGGTACGCCCCCGATGCCCGCGGCCGCGCCGACGACCTCGGCATCCCGCTGTTCACCCTGGACCTCACGGGCACGCCCCAGCCGGTCAACGGCCCCGCCGACGATCTCGTCGCGCGCGGGGCGTGATGCCCGGGGAATCTTCCCCGGACGCGCCGAGGCCGTCGCGGGTGGCTCCAACTCGCCACGAGGAGAGCGGTTTTCGGCCGTTCCGGCGCACTGTCCGCCGCCCCGCCGCACGTACCGCAGATGCGCGTGCCCGCCGGCACCCACCGCACGCGACGCCGGGGGCCCTGCCGACATGAACCACGTCCGCAGGGCCCCCGGCGGGCCGTCACCCCTCCCCGTACCGCTGCCTCAGCTCCACCTTCCTGACCTTGCCGCTCACCGTCATCGGGAAGCCGTCCATGATCTCCAGCCTGCGCGGGATCTTGTAGTGCGCGAGCTGCTCGCGGCAGTACGCGGTGATCTCGTCCAGGGTCGGCACATCACCCGGATCGCGGGGGATCACACAGGCCAGGATCTCCTCGCCGTAGCGCTCGTCGGGGACGCCGACCACCTGGACGTCGGCGATCTTCGGGTGGCCGTGGAGGAACTCCTCGATCTCCCGGGGATAGACGTTCTCACCACCCCTGATGATCATGTCCTTGATGCGGCCGACGATCTGGACGTAGCCGTCCTCGCGGATCACGGCCAGGTCGCCGGTGTGCATCCAGCGGCCCGCGTCGATCACCTCGGCGGTCTTCTCCGGCTGGCCCCAGTAGCCGAGCATCACGCTGTAGCCGCGCGTGCACAGCTCCCCCGCCTCGCCGCGCGGCACGGTCACCCCGGTGACCGGGTCGACGACCTTGACCTCCACGTGCGGCAGCGCCCGCCCGACCGTGCCCGTGCGCCGCTCCAGGTCGTCCTCACGCCGGGTCTGGGTGGACACCGGGGAGGTCTCCGTCATGCCGTAGCAGATCGACACCTCCGCCATGTTCATCTCGGCGACGACCCGCTTCATCACCTCCACCGGACACGGGGAGCCCGCCATGATCCCGGTGCGCAGCGAGGAGAGGTCGTACGAGGCGAAGTCCGGGAGGTTCAGCTCGGCGATGAACATGGTGGGGACGCCGTAGAGCGACGTGCACCGCTCCTCGGCGACCGCGCGCAGGGTCGCCGCCGGATCGAAGGACGGCGCCGGAATGACGATGCACGCGCCGTGCGAGGTGGCGGCGAGATTCCCCATGACCATGCCGAAGCAGTGGTAGAAGGGAACGGGAAGACAGATCCTGTCCTGCTCGCTGTAGCCGATCATCTCGCCCACGAAGTATCCGTTGTTGAGGATGTTGTGGTGGGAGAGGGTGGCGCCCTTCGGGAAGCCGGTCGTTCCCGAGGTGTACTGGATGTTGATCGGGTCGTCGCAGGACAACTCGTCCTGTCGCGCCGCGAGTTGAGCGGGAGTGACGCGCTGGGCGGCGTTCAGGAGCAGGTCCCAGGAGCCGTCCTCGATGTAGTGGACGGCCCTCAGCGCGGGGCAGTTCGGGCGCACCTGGTCGACCAGGGCGCGGTAGTCGCTCGTCTTGTGGAACTGCGAGGCGACGAGGACCGAGACTCCGGCCTGGTTGAGGACGTACTCCAGCTCGTGGGCCCGGTACGCCGGGTTGATGTTCACCATGACGGCGCCGATCCGGGCGGTCGCGTACTGGACGAGCACCCACTCCGAGCAGTTCACCGCCCAGATGCCGACACGGTCCCCCTTCTCGACCCCGGAGCCGAGCAGCCCGCACGCCAACTGGTCGACGGCCAGCCCGAATTCCGCGTACGTCCAGCGGCCGCCCGACCCCAGGTCGACCAGCGCCTCCCGGTCGGGGTGGGCGGCGATCGCCCGGTCGAGGTTGCGGCCGATCGTGTCGCCGAGCAGCGGGGCCGTCCCCGTGCCGTGCGTGTAGGACGGGTTCATCGCAGATCCCCCTCGTCGTACTCCGCGCCCGACCCGGCCGCCGTACGCTCGCGCAGCTCGATCCGGCGGATCTTGCCCGAGACGGTCTTGGGCAGCTCGGCGAACTCGATCCGGCGGATCCGCTTGTACGGAGCGAGCACCGCCCGTGAGTGCGCGAACAGCACCTTCGCCGTGTCCGGGCCCGGCTCCCAGCCCTCCGCGAGGACGACATAGGCCTTCGGCACGGCGAGCCGCAGCGGGTCCGGCGCCGGGACCACCGCCGCCTCCGCCACCGCCTCGTGCTCGAGCAGCGCGCTCTCCAGCTCGAACGGCGAGATCTTGTAGTCCGACGCCTTGAAGACGTCGTCGGCCCGCCCGATGTAGGTGATGTAGCCGTCGGCGTCACGGGCACCGATGTCCCCGGTGCGGTAGTAACCGCCCGCCATCGCCTCGGCCGTACGCTCCGGGTCGCCGTGGTACCCGGTCATCAGGCCGACCGGACGGGCCGACAGGTCGAGGGCGATCTCGCCCTCGTCGGCGCCGGGCCGCCCCGTGGCCGGGTCGAGCAGCTCCACCGCGAACCCGGGGCTCGGCCGGCCCATCGACCCCGCCTTGAGGCGCTGGCCGGGGCTGTTGGAGACCTGCACGGCCGTCTCGGTCTGCCCGAAGCCGTCGCGGATCGTCACGCCCCAGGCGCGGCGTACGGACTCGATGACCTCCGGGTTGAGCGGCTCACCGGCCGCGACGACTTCCCTGGGCGGGGTCCGCAGCCGGCCGAGGTCGGACTGGATCAGCATCCGCCACACCGTCGGCGGGGCGCAGAAGCTGGTCACGCCGGCCCGGTCCATCTCGGCCATCAGCCGGACCGGGTTGAAGCGGGTGTAGTTGTGGATGAAGACGGTGGCCTCCGCGTTCCACGGGGCGAAGAGGTTCGACCAGGCGTGCTTGGCCCAGCCGGGCGACGAGATGTTCAGATGGACGTCGCCGGGCTTCAGCCCGATCCAGTACATGGTCGCCAAGTGGCCGACGGGGTACGACACATGGGTGTGTTCGACCAGCTTGGGGCGGGCGGTGGTGCCGGAGGTGAAGTACAGCATCAGCGGGTCCTCGGCGAGGGTGACGCCGTCCGGACGGAAGCTCTCCGACTCGCTGTAGGCCTCCTCGTATCCGAGCCAGCCGACGCGGTCGTCGCCGACCGAGATACGGGTGTAGTCGCCGGGGACGTCGTCGAACTTGGAAGTGTCCTCGGCGCGCACGATCACATGGCGCGCCCGGCCGCGCTCCACCCGGTCGCGCAGATCGGCGGGGCCGAGCAGCGGGGTGGCGGGGATGACGACGGCCCGCAACTTCATCGCCGCGAGCGCGGTCTCCCACAGTTCGGCCTGGTTGCCGAGCATGACGATGATCCGGTCGCCGGCGCGCACACCCCGAACGCGCAGCCAGTTCGCGGCCTGGTTCGAGCGGGCGGACATCTCGGCGAACGTCCGCCGGGTCTCGGTGCCGTCCTCCTCGACGATGTGCAGCGCGGTCCCGTCGTTGCCGGACGCGATGACGTCGAACCACTCCAGCGCCCAGTTGAAGCGTTCCGGCCGGGGCCACGCGAAGCCTTCGTACGCCGCCTCGTAGTCCTCCCGGTGCTCCAGCAGGAAGTCCCGGGCTGCCCGGAACTTCTCCGTCGCGCCGCGTTCCGACATGTGTCCTCCTCATTGCGGGACCGGTCAGGGACATCGTGTAATCGGTGACCCAGGTCTCACTACCCCCGTACGGGGGTGACCGCGGCGTCGGACGAGAAGGAAAATGCGCGTGGTCGAAGCGGTCGAAGCGGTGGAGATGCGGTCGGCGCTGCTGCGCATGCGCCGCGCCACCGGTCTGCAGGTCGTCTTCGGCGGTCTGCTGCGAGAGCCCCACCGGATGCGGATCGCCGAACTGAACGGCCACCTGTCGGAGGCGCTGCGCGGTCTGGCGATCTCCACCGGGAACGGCCTGGGAGGCAGGGCGATCGCGCTGTCCCGGCCGTGTGCGGTGACGGATTACCACGTGGCACGTCACATCACGCACGAGTACGACGGGCCGGTGGCCATGGAGGGTCTGCGGTCGGTCCTCGCGGTACCCGTCGTCGTACGCCGCCAGGTGCGCGGGGTGCTGTACGGCGCGCTGCGCGAGCCGGCGCCGATCGGCGAGCGCGTCTTCGACGCGGCGGTCGCCGCCGCCCGCGACGTGGAACAGGCCCTGGTGGTACGGGACGAGGCGCAGCGCCTCCTCGCGGCCGCACCCGAACCGGCGTCGGGCGCGCCGGAAGCTGCCGCACCCGCCTGGGAGGAGGTCCGGCAGGCTCACGGTGACCTGCGGGAGCTGGCTCCGCGGATCAGCGACCCCGAGCTGCGCCGGCGCCTCCTCGAGGTCTGCGGGCGCCTCGCCGCGGCGTCCGAGGCCCCCGCGCGGCCGGCGGGCCCGGCGCTCGCCCCGAGGGAGCTGGACGTCCTGGCGGCGGTGGCGTCGGGGGCGACGAACGCGACGGCCGCAGAGCGGCTGGGGCTGCGGCCCGAGACGGTGAAGGGATACCTGCGGTCCGCGATGCGCAAACTGGGCGCGCACACGCGCCTGGAGGCGGTGGTGGCGGCACGCCGGTCGGGGCTGCTTCCGTAGGGGGCGCGGGGGCGGGGTTCGGTCCCGGCTCGGGCCGGCGCGGGCTCCCCTGCGGGCTCTCGTGCGCGGCCCCGGCGGCGGGTGTCGGGGGCGGGCTTCAGGGGTGCGCCGCGTGGGTCACGCGGCGCCGCCCGGCTGGTCCCGTACCGCGCCGAACCGCACGGAACGCACCGCCGCCGAGGTCAGCAGCGCAAGCGTGCGCTCCCCCTCCGCCACGAGCTCGTCCCGCTGCGCCCGGGTGGGCGCGCCGAAGGGCTCGACGGTCATCGTCACCTCCTCCCTGGTCTCCTCCAGCCGCCAGATCCCGGCGAGGAACCCGTCCAGGAGGAAGGTGCGGTAGGCCTGATTGCCCTTCCAGGTCCGGTGTTTGTACTCGTTCGGCACGACCCGGGAGCGGTCGGCGTGCGAGAGCAGCAGGTTGTCGAACTCGGGCAGGAAGCGGGCCGGGGCGGGGGTGTCCTCGTCGGGGCGGGGAGCGTCGGGGAGGTCGAAGAGTTCGACGCCGTTCTCGTCCTGGAAGGTGAGGAGTCCGGGCCGCAGCCGCTCGAAGGCCTCCCGGAGCCGGGTGAGCCCGGCCCAGGTCTGCATGTCCTTGACGGAGGCGGGGCCGAAGGCGGCGAGGAATCGCCGTACGGTCGCGTCGGGCGCCGGAGCGGGGTCGGCGGCCGGGCGGCCCAGCCAGCGTTCGGCGGTGGTGAGCGAGACCTGCCCGCTGCGGCCCCACATGCCGCGGGGGGTCACCTGCACCAGCGGCAGCAGACAGCGCGCCGCGACGGTCAGGGCGAGCGGGTCGGCGTCCGGCCACTCCTTGAGCAGTACGTCGCGGATCTCCTTGGGCGGCCGGGGCCGCTCCTCGACCAGCTCGCGGCTGAGTGCGGTGAGCCGGGCCAGGTCCACGCCCGCGAGCCCCTCGCGGAAGTTCCTCAGCTCACGGTCGCGGGCGGCCTGGACCAGCGGGCGCAGGGTGAGGATGTCGTCCGCGGTGTGGGTGTGGATGGTGGAGCGCATGGTGACGATCCGGGCCACCGCGCGGGACTCCATGAGCCCGGACAGCTCCTCGGGCCGAAAGCCCTCGAGCCGGGCGGCGAGGGCGTAGTACGGCGGCTTGGTGTTCTGCGCCTGGAGGCCGACGAGGTGCTCGACGGCGTCCTTCGCGGACATCGCGGTACGGGTGAGCAGGAGCTGACGCGCGAGGGTGGCGCGGTTGAGAGCGCGGGTGGAGAGCACCGGGTTCGTCGTCTTCGAGGCCATGAGCGGCACGCTACTCGGGCTTGCGGACAGTTCCGGTCCGCAATTCGACGGGTGGCAGCCCGCGGAGGCCGACCTCTGCCGTGCCGGTGCGATTTGGCCCGTATATCCTGCACCAAGACCCACGACCCCGGACCGACGAGACGCACGGATCACGCGGGAGGTGTGAGCCCACGATGTCGGAGCGCCGTCCCCGCCCGGCCGTGCCGCCGAGGAAGCACTCCTGGCGTCGCCAGCCGCCCGCGCCACCGGCCGCCCCCGCCCCTGCCGGCGGCACCACAGCCTCCGGCGACCGCGACCAGGGCAGCGTCGTTCAGGCGTCGCTCTACCGCGACGGCCACCGGGTCTCCTCGCCCGACTCGCTGGCCGAGACCTTCCGCCAGCTGCGCGAGCAGTCCGCCGGCATGGCCTGGATCGGGCTGCACCGCCCGTCGGAGTCCGAACTGCACTCCCTCGCGGCCGAGTTCGACCTCCATGAGCTCGCGGTCGAGGACGCCTTGGAGGCTCACCAGCGCCCCAAGCTGGAGCGCTACGGCGACACCCTCTTCGTGGTCCTGCGGGCCGCCCGCTATCTGGATGTGCAGGAGGAGGTCGACTTCGGCGAACTGCACGTCTTCGTGGGCAAGGACTTCCTGATCACGGTCCGCCACGGCGCGGCCCCGGACCTCTCCGCCGTACGCCGCCGCATGGAGGAAACCCCGGAACTTCTCGCCCTCGGCCCTGAGGCGGTGCTCTACGCCATCCTCGACGCGGTCGTCGACGGTTACGCGCCCGTGGTGGCCGGCGTGCAGAACGACATCGACGAGATCGAGACAGAGGTCTTCAGCGGCGACCCGGCCGTGTCCCGCCGCATCTACGAACTCTCCCGGGAAATGGTGGAGTTCCAGCGCGCGACCCGGCCGCTGGTCGGCATGCTGCACGGCCTGATGGCCGGCTTCGCCAAGTACGGCACGGACGAGGAACTCCAGCGCTACCTCCGGGACGTGGCCGACCACGTCACCCACACCAGCGAGCGCGTGGACGGCTTCCGCCAGGCCCTCACCGACATCCTCACCGTGAACGCGACCCTGGTGACCCAGCAGCAGAACGCGGAGATGCGGGCGCTGGCGGAGGCGGGCTTCGAACAGAACGAGGAGATCAAGAAGATCTCCTCCTGGGCCGCAATCTTGTTTGCACCCACACTCGTGGGAACCATCTACGGCATGAACTTCGAGGACATGCCCGAACTGAAGTGGGCAGCCGGCTACCCCTTCGCAATCCTGCTGATGGCAGTGGTCTGCGTGAGCCTGTACGTCATCTTCAAGAAGCGCGACTGGCTGTAGAACGCACCTCGGCGCTCTTGATCAACTTAGCGTTTGCTAACCTTAAGAAGAGCTGACCCCGGGCGCTCGCCGGAGGCCCGGCCGACGCCGGGGCGGCGAAAGGCTTGGCGTGCGGACCCGCCGGAACCGAGTAACGTTCATGTTCTTCCAGACGCCGATTTACGAGTGAGAGCGTGACGGGCCCCTACTGACGTCCTTCGACGTCGCCGCGCCCGTCCCCCACCGATGAATCCGTAGATCACTTCACATCATCACCGGGAGAACCCGTGACCGACAGCAAGAACATCAACAACCCCGTGGGCCAGGGCGGCGGCCAGCGCAAGAAGCTGTCCCGCGCCGAACGGCAGAACAACGGTCCGCACCGCAACCTCGACCGCCAGGGTGCCGCCGACCAGAAGGCGGAGCTGGTGCGCAAGATGCGCGAGAAGGCAGCCGCAGCTGAGGGCGCCGGGCAGGCGAGCGACGACACCGCAGAGAGCTGACGCACCGCCGCCGCAGGGCGGCACCGCACGGGGCAGGGCCCGGACCGCGACGCGCGGTCCGGGCCCTGCTGCCGTACCGGGCGCAGCTGGTCCCGCTCAGCTCTCGGCAGACCACCCGCGTCTCAGCCGACCACCCGGGGCAGTTGCAGATTCAGCAGCCCCGTCACCGCCACCACCTCGAGCTGCACCAGCAGCGTCACCACCAGCGCGTCCCCGTACCCAGCCCCGGCGACACCGCCAGGAAAAGCGTGCCGAGCGTCGCCACCCCCACGGCCGACGAGGACTGCTGCGCGGTCACCATCACCCCGCTGCCGCCGACCGCCGGAGCACACGATTCGCAGCAGCACCGGGAGCTGGAAGCCCTGGCCCAGCCCGGTCGGCAGCAGGCTGGAGGAGGTGCCCGAACCCCAGGTCCGGCCAGTCGCACCGGGCGGTTGACTGTGGATCTCAGATATGGCCGTGAGTCGCTCGACTGGCGGAGCTGAGGGGAGTCTGGGGGGTCTCCCTCCAGTCGGCTCGTCTACCGATGCCGTGAGCTGGGACTGATTTCCGACGCCACCGCCAGCAGGACGTACCAGCGCCTGCGCGCGCTCGATGGCCAGCCCGGCTTCACGCCGGAATCGGTCTCGAACTTCTCCGGTGAGCAGCCCTCGCTGCTCGGTCGGTGAGCAGCCCTCGCTGCTCGGTCGGTGAGCAGCCCTCGCTGCTCGGTCAGGCCTTCGACCTGGCGGCCAAGGAAACGAATCTCTCGGTGTCCGAGCTGGCACATGAACTGGCGTGGACCAACAGGCGAGTTCGAGATCTACTCGGTGTCCAGGAGCAAAGGCCCGTGCTCCGCCTCGTCCAGTAGCGCCGAAGCCTCCGAGCACCAACACGGTCCACGCCGACCGCGAGGCATCTCAAGGACGTTCGGCCTCGGTGCGGATTGCTGGGGCCAGGAGTTCGACCGCCTCCGGCCAGGGGAAGCGGTCGACACCTCCGCCGGACTTGGGAGGTTGAGGCTGGTAGCTGCTGACCAGGACGCCCATCTCGCGGAGCTCGGCCAGGCTTCTCTGGTACGCCCTGGGCAGCGAGGGCGCTGTTCACGTACGGAAGGACCACGGTCGGGACTCCCATGCCGGTGGCCTCGCACAGGATCCCGAGGGCGAGGTTGTCCGCGAAACCGGCCGCCCACTTGTTGACCGTGTCGAAGGTGGCCGGTGCGACGGCGATGGCGTCGGCCGGCGGGAACGGCCGGGCCTCGCCGGGTGAGCGCCACGCCGAGCGGATCGGGTACCCGGTCTGGTCCTCGACAGCCGCGACGTCCAGGAAGCCGAGCCCCTGGGGGGTGGCCACCACTCCCACATCCCAGCCCCGCTCCTGTGCAGCGGTGATCAGTCTGCCGATATCGTCGGCGACCCCGGCCGCGCACACGACGACGTACAGGAAGGGCTTGCGCTGCGGCTCGGTCACGCGGGTACTCCCAGTCGGCGGCTGAAGTGGTGGAGCTCGGCAGCGTACGCCGACGGTCCCGGGCTGCCATGTCGGGGACCAGGTCGCGGATGCCAGACCCGTCTGTGCTCGTATCGGGCAGCGGACGGCTCAGCCGAGTGCGACGTCCAGATACTGCTGCACCGTTTCGAAGAGCCCTTGTGGCACATACTCCGGAATCTGAGCGCGGGTGACCCAAGCGACCTCCGCGACTTCCCGTGCAGCAGCGACATGTGCGTTGCCGCTGACCACGTCGCAGGCCGTGTACGACATCATGCGACCGGTGGCAGGGTGGACTCGGTCACCGAGCAGTCCGCGCGAGACCACCACCAGGCCCGCCTCCTCCTTCGTCTCCCGGACTACGGCGTCCTCGCGCGACTCCCCCGGCTCGACCTTGCCGGCCGGAAACTGCCACGACAGGTGCCCCTCCGCGATTCGCCGACGCACCAACAGCACCCGGCCTTCGCGCACAACGACGGCAGCGGCAAACGGGCGGTCTCCTGGCTGGAGCTCGGCGATGCTGCGTTCTCGACGCAATGATCGACTCTTCAGGCTCGACATGGGCAGTCGAGTTCGCACAGGCTCCGGACTGGGCAGAGAGTCGGTCATCGGAAGTACTCGATGGCACTGGACAGACCAGTCACCGCGACCGGAACGAGATGGTCATGCGCCTGCCAGTCGGCTGACGCGATGACTTCCTCATGCGCATCGAAAGGCCGGCCTTCCACGGCAATGCGGTGCACTCCATTGGGCTGATAGCCGAACTTCCGCGAGACGCCTCGGGAGGAAGCATTGTCCGCGAATGCAGTGGAGGTGACCCGGGCTGCGTCGAGGCCGTCGAATGCGAGGGCCAGGGCGGCGGCACGCATCTGGGTGCCGTAGCCCTGCTCCTGGAAGCGAAGGCCGAGCCAGAAGCCCGTGCGGGCCTCGTCTGTCGTGGCGAAGTCGCGGGCGGAGAGGTTCTGCTGGCCGATGACCTGGCCGTCGTGGAAGACGGCCAGGAGAAGGCGCCAGTCGTCGCGGCTCCAGTCGCCTCGCGCCCACCAATGGTTCTGTACGACGTTCCTGGCGCGCTCAGCCGGTGGGGCGGAGGCCCAGGGCTGCGGGAAGAACACGGCGCCGTCGGGCACGACGCCTTCCGCGGCGACCTGGGCGAGCTCGTCGAGCTCCGCGTCCGAGGGAAGACGTAGAACGAGGTCGGGGGTGGAGAGTTCCAGTTCGGTGATGGGCCAGTGGCGCATTGGGCAGGCTCCGGTGTCAGGGCCCGTCGAGTCCGAAGATCGTGCCGAACGGATCGACGAGCTGGCAGATGCGTCGGCCGGGTTCCACGTCGAGGGGACCTCGGTGGTGGATGCAGCCGGCGTCCAGGAGGCGCTTGCGTTCGGTATCGAGGTCTTCGACGGGCCAGTACGGGACGGTGCTTCCACCGTGGGGGTTGGCCTTGGGGGACGCCTGGTGGAAACCGAACTCGAGTCCGTCGAGGTCCAGCCAGGCGTAGACGGCGGTGCCGTTGATGTCGAGCTTGACCTCGGATCCGAAGATGTCGCCCCACCAACGGGCGGCGGCTTCGGGGTCGTCGACGAAGACCATGACGGTGCGGATACCGCGCAGCACTTGGGGTTCTCCTATTCGTCGGGAAATTGGCACGGTACCGCTGCGTCGGTCACTCGTGGGCGCCGTGCAGGGAACGCAGGCTGGTGGCGGAGGCGAACGCCGTGAGGGCGCGTACGAGGCTGTGATCGTTCCACTGCGTGCCGAGTTCGTTGACGTGGTGCAGGTAGGCGTGGCGCACCCAGCGGGGCCCCAGCTTGGGCTCATCTCCTGCGATGAAGGCAAGCGTGATGAGGTCGGCCAGCCCCGTAACGTCGGGGCGGAGGGTTTCGGCGTCGATGAGGGCCAGGCACCCGTCGTCGCGGCGGCGGACGTGTTCCGGTTTGAGGTCGAGGTGTCCGAGGGGCACGTGGTCGGAGCCATGGGCATCGCTGACGAGCTGGAGGAGTCGGCGCCAGTCGTCGGCATGGCTGATCCATTGCGGCGCTGGTGCGCTGACGGCGGCGCCAGTTCGCCACCTTGCCATGGCCTCGCCGACCACCGGATGCCAGCGGGCGGAGGCCGTGTGGATCGTGGCGACCGCCCGAATCAGCTCGTCGAACGCGTCGGTACTGGTGAGGGTGACGGCCTGGCCGACGTAGTCGACGAGCAAGGTGCGCGAGGTGTCGCAGACGCGGTGCAGGTCTGGCAGGACACGCTCGCCGGCCAGCAGCTCATACGCGAGGACTTCGCCTTGGTAGGCGCCTTCGTCCGCGTGCCGCTTGAGGATCCGGCGGGGTGGTGTCCCGAGGGCGAAGACTGCGGTGCGGTAGCGGGCGGTGAGGCAGTACACCGGGCCCGGCTCGCCTGCGTGGTGCCGGTCGAGGATGACGTTGGCCTCGCGCTCGGCAGCGGCCCGGTCGGTGGTGAGAGGGGTGGCCAGCCACCCGTCGGGTCGTGTGCGGGCGGCGCCATCCAGCGGCCCGACGGGGGCGGTGGTCATGCCGAGGTTTCCTGTTGGACTCCGAGCGCGGCGAGGCTGTGGGCGTAGCAGCGGGCGGCGAGGTCGGGCCGCTGGTGCTCGCCGTAGATCGCGAAGAGGGCGTAGACCGGGGAGTCGAGGGTCTCGCCGATGTGCCAGCCCTGGTACGAGCCGCCGACGACGTCCCAGATCTGGGCGCGGCCGAGGAAGACGGCGGCCAAGTCCTGGAAGTAGAGCTCGATGCCAAAGGGGTAGGCGGCCATGGCTTCCTCGCGACTGGCCGTCTCCACCTTGTCCCAAGTGGGTCCGGTGATGTTCCACGCGTAGGTGTCGATGTCGCCGGGCCGGCCGGGCGGGTCGAGGAGGCGGAGTACGGCGCGGTGGGGGCCAAGGGAGCCGTGAAGGTAGTCGTGGATGCTGGTAGCGAGGGCACCGGTGCGGGTGGCGATGAGCTCGCGGGCCAGGCGGGGCAGCTCCTCGGCCACCAGGGTCTCGGCGCTCTCCCAATCCTCCTTGTCCAGGGGCGAGGTGACCGGGGTCGGCTCGATGCGCTGCGGCGAGTCGAGGAAGGAAGCGAGCGAGGCGAGTGCGGTCTTCTCCGCCACCGGGTCGGGGGTGACCCAGGGGACGCGGGAGGTGGCGAGCGGGCCGCCGCCGGCCGGGACGGTCAGGCGGTCGCCGGGACGGGGACCGTGTACGCGGAAGAGGTGCTGGAGCTCGTTTGCGGTGGCGGCAAGAGCCTTGTGATCGGCGTAGAGGAACGGGCCATGCGGGCTGCGGGGCGCGGTGAAGCCGTTGCCGCACAGCGCGACGTCGCGAACACCGTCCAGGGGCTTGAGGTAGTCGATGAGCAGGCCGTTGAGGATCTGGACGCCGGTGGTGCGGTTGCGGGGGCCGTCCATCCCGGGCAGCAGATTGTTGTCGGCGCCGAGCGCACCGTACGGGACGGTCTGAGCATTGTTCGACACGACCGCGAGCCGGGGCGGCGCGAGTACGCCCTGGGTCAGCTGCTCGATGTACAGGTCGGAGACGTCCGCGTCGACGCCGATGAAAACGTCGTTCTCGGTGGTGCCGGACAGGCGGACCAGGGGTTGGGTGACCCGCTTCTCCCAGAAGAGGGTGCGGGCGCCGGCGGGGTAGAGGGTGATCTCGATGTCGCCGACGTTCAGCGGCTGGGTGTGGTCCAGGCGGTGAACGGTGAAGCCCAGGGCCTCGATGGCCTCGGTGACGGCGGCCGGGGTGCTGGTGCCAGTGCAGATCGGCACGGTGCGGGCGAGGAGGTCGAGGGAGGGCAGGTGGAAGTGGTCCAGGTGCTCGTGGCTGAGGATCACGGCGTTCGGGGCGGGCATGCCCTGGATGTCCACGATGCGGGGCGGCCAGATCGCGAACTCCAGGCTCCCCGCCCCGAAGGCCGGCGCGAGGATCGGGTCGAGGAGGACGGAGGAGAGGCCGTCGGTGATGTGCCAGGTCTGGTGGCCAAGGAAGGTCAGTTCCAGGCCGACGGGGGCGGCTGCCATGGGGAGCTCCTTTGCACGGTCGGGAAGGGTTGCGGGGGTGACGCGGAGGGGGACATCTGACGTCCCCCTCCGTGCCGATTCGCGGACCGGCAGGATTTACCGGTGGTAGGTGGTCGGGGAGTTGTTGGTGGTGCCCGTGGCGGCGAACGCCGTCACTCGCTGCTGCAGTCGGCGGACCGCCTCCGCAGTAACGGCCGCGCTCGGCTTCGCCTGGGGCTTGGGTCGGTTCATGACGTGCCTCCATCACTTCGGTTTCTCGGCGGTGCGGACGCAGCCGCCGTTCCCCGCCGCCGCAAGCGGCGGGTGGTCAGTGTTCGGTGGCGGACAGGAGACAGCTGACGATGGCGCCGCAGAGGATCACGTAGACGATCACGGCAACCCTCTGTCTCACTGCCTCGCCACCAGGTTCACGTCCTGCGGCACCCGGCCGGAGGCGGCAACGCCGCGCTTCCGGTGCACCTGGTGCTCGATCAGGAGTACGCGGCAGACACGGGCAAGGGCCCGCATGTGGATCCAGGCGCCGAGCCGCCCCTCACCCGGCTCCCGCGCCAGCAGCCGCTCGGCATCTGTACAGGCTTGAGTACCTCCACCCGACTCGGTGAGCAGCAGTCGAACGTGGTCCGACAGCAGGGTCGTGGCCGCCCGCACCTCGCCACCAGGTATCCGATACGTGTCGGGCGTGAGGACACAGGCACACAGGGCACGAATGATGTCCGTCTGCACGTGGGCCTGCGGGGCGGGGGTGGTCGTCATCCCGAGTGCCCCCAGCCGCCTCGCGCATCCCGATCGCCCTGTCCAGCTGTGCGTACAGAACCTCCAGCTGGGCGGGTCGAGGATCAGGGTCGTGGTTTCGGTGGTGCCGTCAGAGCAATACAGCTCGATCGGCAGGGTGGCCTGGTCGTCGTCGTGGTGGTACATGATGTCGCGCCGGACCGGAGTTGCGTGGGTGATCACGGGGCTCTCCCGGGGCTGTCTGAGCGGGGGCAGGAGTTCAGTCAACTCCGCCGCCAGGGCCCCGAACAGGGCATTCCTGTAGGCACGTTGTAGGCACGAACTAGGAAGAATTCCGCTAGGATTCCGGGCGCTTCGACTCGACCAGCGGACGGCGGGATGATGGCGAACGAGGCCCTGCGCAGGTTCAGAAACGAGCGCCGGTGGACTCAGGCACAGGCGGCGGAGCGGATCTGCGCCCAGGTCCGAGCAGCCACCGGCCGCGACCCCGAGCTCGATGCGAACTGGATCTCCCGGCTGGAGCGCGGAGCGATCACCTGGCCCTCCGGCGACTACCGGGCAGCTCTGTGCGCGGTGTTCCAAGTCGACCACGAAGCAGTGCTGGGTTTGCACCCGAAGGGGGCGACCCCGTACTCAGGAACACCCCACACACTCGGCACTTCCGCAGCGCCCGCAGACGATGCGGGCAGCATCATCGCGGACGCGGAGCTATCAGCCCGGCTCGCTCGACACGCTGCCGCCACCAACGTCAACGCCCTGGTCTTGGAGCAGCTCGACGCCGACTTAGAGCGCCTCGCAAGGGACTTCGTCAGCCGGCCGCTGACCCTGCTGATCCCTGAGATCCGCACCCTGCGCACCGAGGTGTTCCGCTTGGTCGAAGGCCGTCAGCACCCACACCAGACCCGGCATCTGTACGTCGTCGCCGGATGGCTTTCCGGCCTCGCGGCGCACGTCTCCCTAGACCTCGGCCACGAGTCGTCGGCCGCCACCCATGCCCGGACCGTGGTGCAGTGCGCCGAGATCGCGGAACACGCGAGGCTGCGAGCCTGGGCCCGCTCCTTCCAGTCGCTGGCCTCGTACTGGACAGGCGACTACCGGCGGGCCGCAGACCTTGCGAGGGCCGGATACGAGGATGGCCGGGGCCCGGGCTCCGGGACGATCACGGCACGACTGCTGAGTCTGGAAGCCCGGGCCCTCGCGGCCGGCGGAGACGGGCGCAGCGCGCTGCGCTCCCTCGCCCTTGCCCATGAGGCCCGTGCCATCGCCGACCTGGATGAGCTACCGGGGGTGTTCGCCTTCCCCGAGGCCAAGCAATGGGCCTATACCGGCACCACACTGCTGGCCGTTGGCGGTGACGAACAGGTCCAGCGGGCGATCATGGCCTCCACCCGCGCGGTGGAGCTCTACCAGACAGGGCCGGAAGACGACCGCTCCCCTGGCGACCTGCACGCCGCGCACCTGGACCTGGCCACCGCCTACCTCGCGAACGGCCAGGTGGACGTGGCCGGTGCGGAACTCGACACGGTCCTCGTGGCGGAGCAGTACACGGCGAGCATTACCATCAGGCTCCGCAAACTGGACACGCTTATCGCCAGCGGGCCGTACCGTAACTCGCGGCCGGTAGTCGATCTACGTGAACACATCCACGAGGTCACCTCCCGGCCCGCGATCACCAGCACACCCAGGGAGCCGCGATGAGCACCCAGCCCACGAACGAGCCCTCGGTCACCGACCGGCACCTGCTCTCCACCCAGGCGTACGGCACCGGCCGACACCTGGCAGCCCGCCAGTCCCTCTACCAGTGGCAGACCCCGCGGCACGACTTGCCCGGCCTCGTCGTGGAGGAACTGGCGGGCGTACGCGGCGCGGTGGCTGACGTGGGCTGCGGAAATGGCAAGTTCGTGCAGCGGATACGCACCCAACGGCCGGACCTAACCGTCCTCCCCATGGACGTCTCCCCCGGCATCCTGGCGGGCATCGCCGGCGCCGCGGCTGCGGACGTCCAACATCTCCCCATCGCAGACGGGGCCCTGGGGGCCATCCTGGCCATGCACATGCTGTACCACGTGGAGGACCAGGCACGCGCCGTCCGAGAGCTGGGCCGAGTACTGACCAAGGGCGGCATCGCCATCGCGTCCACCAACAGCCACACCGACAAGCGCGAACTGGAAGACCTCTGGCGACGAGCCGCCGGCGACGTCCTCGGCATCCCAGAGGGTCCGGCACGCGTCCAGCTCTCTGCCTGCTTCACCCTGGAGGACGCCCCCGCAGTCCTCGGCGCCGTCTTCGAGGACGTACGGACGATCCCCCTCCCGGGAGTTATCGAAGTGACCGACCCCGGGCCTGTGATCGCCCATCTGGCCTCATACGAGGCATGGGCCGACCAGATGGGCGTCCCCTTCAAGGAGACGATCGAGCGCGCCCAGGAACGAGTAGAAAAGACCATCCGCGCGGACGGTGTATTCCGCGTCACCTGCCTTGGCGGCATTCTCGTCTGTCGATGAGCAGCGGTCCTAACAGGTGATTGTCTCCGCGACGGCCTGACCGGCGCAGGGGCATGCGGCGCGGCCCTGCGCTGAGGAAACCTCTCGGCAGGGGCCGCGCTGCTGCATGCTGGTGGTGCTGGGCAAGTCCGCAAGAGTCAGGTCGTGTGGTCCGCTTCCTGGCTCGCGCGTTGCAGTTCGGTCGCAGTGCGGCGGTACTCACGGCGGGAGCACACTCGTAGGAGCATGGCCTTGGCCTCACTCTGGAACATGCGGGTGAAGGTCCACGGATAGCGTCCGGCGCCAGATACCTGGCCGCACTTACTGCTCAGGTGATAAACGCCCAGTACTTCGCCGACGGTCGTACGGACGAGCGCAATCGATCTCGTTCATCGGGTCCTCTCGGTAGGTGTGGAAAGCGGTGAGCGTACGACGTGCGGACCGGCGCCACGTGTAAGTACCAGCAATCCGATCAAGCATCTGAGTGTTGTGGTAGCCGGTCGCGACACTACGCCTGACCAGCAAGGGGCCTCTGCTGCCGGCGGGTGGGCGCGGATCCGACCGTGCGCTGGAGTGTCGGCCGGGGGTGTCGCCAGGTTCGTCGCCGTGCAGAAAGGACGGGGCTGTGTGTGCGGCCCCCGCCGAGACAACGTCTCTCGGGCGCGGCCAGCGGCGGTCTGCACGTCAGGGAGTGGCGCGGGCCTGGACTATCGCGCGAGCCCGTCCGACCTCGCACTCGCGCCTACCGGAACCCGCCAACGTGGATTCACCCCTGCATAGCCGTCGCCGTCGGCAGGGCTGCGCTCGCACGTTCTCGACGCCGTCGTCACCCACGTCCGAGACCACTGAGCCGGACCTGGATCGGCCGGCCAGCATGACTCAGGCCCACCGGCGGCGGCATCGAGACCACTGCGGGGGGCGTCCTGTGCTGCGCACGGAAGGCGGGCCGGTGAGCAGGCTACAGAGGTGGAGCGAACCCAGCGAACGTTGGGGAGCGGCTGGGGAGGATCGACCGTACAAACGGGCAGCATGGTGAAAGAGTCGGAAAGACGGATCGTCGCAGGTCGGACCGCCTATGCAGTCGATTTCCGCAGGTCAGCGCCGCGAGGGCGACGACTTCAAGAAGATCTCCTCCTTGGCAGCCATCCTCTTCGTCCCCACGCTCGTCGGCACGGTCCACGGCATGAACCTCGAGCACGTGCCGGAGCTCAAGTGGGCGGCCGGCTGTCCCTTCGGGATCCTGCTGATGGCGGTGGTCTGCGTCAGCCTGTACGTCATCTTCAAGAAGCGGGACTGGCTGTAGAGGTGAGGCCGATGGGCCCGGCGTCGTGGGGGGCCCATCGGCTGTTCTGTTTCACGGAACCCCTCGGCCGGGCTCAGTACCGGAGAGTGGGAGGGAAGCCGGTCATGACCGCGTGTGTGACAGGTGCGCGCTTCGCGCAGCCGCCCCGCGGTGCTTGATGTTGACGACCGAAGCCCTGGCCAGTGCCACGGGGTTCAGGAAGCGCAGTGGACCGATCAGACGGGACGCGAACAGATACATGTGCCGCGCCGCCGACTCGTCGCGCGCCGCCGCCGAAAACATCAGCCGCTCCAAGGCATTGAACGGACGGGCCGTGGCGAAGTCAGCGGCCAGGTACTGGTGACCGCGCAGCCGGCGCCGGTGTCTGCGTGCGTACACCGCGAGCGACCTGTCGAGGTCGCCCACACCGGTCGTGGCCGAGGCGACCGCCTCTGCCAGCCATTGCGCGGACTGCAGAGCCCACCCGCATCCCACTCCCCACAGGGGGTCGCCGGTCAGGGCGGCGTCGCCGATCAACGCGATGCCCGGTGCGGTCGGCTCGCGGCTGAGAAGCGGGTAGTTGACAGTGCCGGTGATCTTCGTGATGCGCTCGGCGGAGTCGATGGGGGGTGCCTCGGGCAGGGCGCGGACGAATGCGGAGAAGCTGCCCTCCAGGTCTTCCCGGAAGGCCGGCAGCCGCTTCTTGTCCGGGAGCACCGCGATGACCGTCACCCCGTCGTCGTTCGGAAACGCGTACGCCATGTCGGGCTCGAGGAACCAGGCGTGACCGATCCCGCCGCGCAGCGGAAGATCGCGGAAGTGCGCGAGATAGCCGAACCGCGCGTTCTCGTACTGCCGAGCGGCCACCCCGGCGAACTTCGCCACGGCCGAGTCCTTGCCATCGGCGCCGACCACCAGGCGGGCCCGGATCTCCCGCTCGCCCTGTGGTGTCGACGCGCGCACCCCTACGGTTCGGCCGGCTTCCCGGACCAGCCCGGTCACATGGTGAGCGAGGAGCAGATCGACGCCAGGGGTCTTTGCCGCATGGGACCTGATGAGCGGATCGAGGGTGCTGCGCCGAATGTTGTACGCGTACGGCAGCTCGGGGCCCGCCGGCGCGGCCCTCGGCTCTATCCATCCCCAACGGGTGTACCAACGGGCCTCGTTGCGGACCGCTCCCGCCTTCTCGAGAGCGGGGACGAGGCCGAGTTCGTCCAGCACCGGGTAGGCGTTGGCCGTGAGGGAGTGGGTGCACAGCGCCTTGTACGCTTCGGGGTCCGCGCGGCGTTCCAGCAGTGCGACGCGGACACCGCGTCGAGCGAGCAGAATCGCTGCGGCGCTGCCGGCGAGGCCGGCTCCGCCGATGACGACGTCGTAGTCGTGTCCCGCGCTCTCAGGCTTGGTCATGCGCTGATGGCCCCTTCGGGTGTGGTGCCGTTGGTGGGAGTGGTGCAGTGCCACAGCTGTCAGGAGCATGACCGATTGTCAAGAGCGGGGGACCGGGTGGTGCGTGATCCGGTCGCAGTGACCGCCTCGGCAGGTGGCGCGGCCTCCCCCGGGGCAATTGCGCGTACTTACCGATCATCCGGCAGGCGCATTACCTTTCCGCCTGTCGCCCGGTAGAAGACGTCCGCCGAGAAACGCCGTGGCTCTCCACCCGGCGTGGCGCGGTGCGCCTTAGTGTTTGGTGCCCCAGCAATCGGGTGCCCCCGGCGCCCGTCCTGCCCGTGCAGCGCGTCCCGAGGATTCGTATGGCCACATCGACCGAACCCGTCGCCCCCGTACCGGTAGCAGGCCGCGGCTTGGGAAGCGTGGTGATTTCCTGGCTCACCACGACGGACCACAAGAAGATCGGGCACCTTTATCTGGCCACCTCTTTCGCGTTCTTTCTGTTCGCCGGGCTGCTCGCGCTGATCATCCGGGCGGAGCTGGCCCGGCCCGGAATGCAACTGGTCTCGACCGAGCAGTACAACCAGGCGTTCACGCTGCACGGCACGATCATGCTGCTGCTGTTCGCCACCCCGACCTTCGTCGGTTTCGCCAATGCGATCATGCCGCTGCAGATCGGCTCGCCCGATGTCGCATTCCCGCGGCTGAACATGTTCTCGTACTGGCTGTTCCTCTTCGGCGGCCTGATCGTCGTCGGAGGTCTGTTCACCCCGCAGGGAACGGCCGACTTCGGCTGGACCGCCTACGCCCCGCTCAACAGCGGGCAACGCACCCCGTTCGTGGGCGCCGACCTGTGGGTCATGGGGCTGGCGCTCTCCGGGTTCGGCACGATTCTGGGATCCGTCAACTTCATCACGACCATCATCTGCATGCGCGCCCCGGGCATGACGATGTTCCGGATGCCGATCTTCACCTGGAACGTGCTGCTGACCTCGGTCCTTGTCCTGCTCGCCTTCCCGGTGCTGGCGGCCGCGCTGCTCGTGCTGGAGGCGGACCGACAGTTCGGCGCCCATGTGTTCGACGCCGAGAACGGCGGCGCGCTGTTGTGGCAGCACCTTTTCTGGTTCTTCGGGCATCCCGAGGTCTACATTCTGGCGCTGCCCTTCTTCGGGGTGGTCACCGAGATCCTTCCGGTGTTCTCCCGCAAGCCGCTCTTCGGATACATCGGACTCATCGGGGCCACGATCGCCATCACCGGCCTCTCGGCGACCGTGTGGGCGCACCACATGTTCGCCACCGGCGCGGTGCTGCTGCCCTTCTTCTCCTTCTTGAGTTTCCTCATCGCCGTGCCGACCGGGGTGAAGTTCTTCAACTGGATCGGCACCATGTGGAAGGGGTCGATCACGTTCGAGACCCCGATGCTGTGGGCCATCGGGTTCCTCGTCACCTTTCTCTTCGGCGGCCTGACCGGTGTCATCCTCGCGTCACCGCCGATGGACTTCCACGTCACCGACACGTATTTCGTCGTGGCCCATTTCCATTACGTGCTCTTCGGCACGATCGTCTTCGCCATGTTCGCGGGCTTCCATTTCTGGTGGCCGAAGATGACCGGGACGATGCTCGACGAGACACTCGGAAAGATTCACTTCTGGACACTCTTCGTCGGATTCCACACGACGTTTCTCGTCCAGCACTGGCTGGGCGCCGAAGGAATGCCCCGCCGGTACGCCGACTACCTGCACGCCGACGGTTTCACGGCACTGAACACGACCTCGTCGATCGGCGCGTTCCTGCTGGGCCTGTCGACCCTGCCGTTCCTCTACAACGTGTGGAAGACCGCGAAGTACGGAAAGCGCATCGACGTCGACGACCCGTGGGGGTACGGGCGATCCCTGGAGTGGGCGACCTCCTGCCCGCCGCCCCGGCACAATTTCGTCACGCTGCCCAGAATCCGCTCGGAGGCGCCCGCGTTCGACCTCCACCATCCCGAGATCACGGCACTCATGCGCGTGGAGAACCAGGGCCGCCGGGACGTCATCGAGCCGGGCAAGGGCGTGGCCTCCCCGCTCTCGGGCGACGAGGACGGCGACTGATGACCGCGCCCTCCCCGCTCGGCCGGGAGGCCGCCGCCGGTATCAACCGCATCGAGGGCTACCTGCTCTGCCAGGCGGAGCTGGGCAAAGCCCACGCGGAGGCGGAGGTCTTCGCCCGGCGCATGCCGTGGCTCACCACCGCCCAGCACGAGGAGGTTGTCCGTCTCTACGCCCAGGAGCGGGTCGCTCTGTCGAAGGAGACCCTGCGGGCGATCGGCGAGCGGTGCGCCGAGCTGCGCGGCCAGTACACCGCCCGCTATGAGGCCCTGCGCCGGCGCCTGCTGTGCCTGAGCGTCGCGGCGCTGGTCAGCGGGGCGGGACTGTGCGCGGGCGCGGCGCTGCTGGTGGGGCGCTACTGAGTCGGCTGGGGCGGCTGAGAGCTGCGGGAGGGTCTGGGCGGGGAGGGCTGATACGGCGGGACCGTGGCGCCCCCACCCCTGCGCACCGCCTCAACGATGGCGTCATGCAGGGTTCGGCTCTCCTGTTCGGACGGGCACGGTGTGGGGCTGCCCGACATCGTGAACCAGTCCGACGCGCCGCTGAACTGCACAGCGACCTGTACCTCCCCGTCCGACCAGGTGGTGTGCACGGTGAGATCACCCGTGAGCACGCCCGCCTCGTCGGTCCGCACCCCGCCCCGCCCGGCGTACACACCGGCCGTCGTCCACGATGCCCAGCTCATGCTTCCAGGCTCACACCCACGGCCCACTCCCGCTACCGCGCGGGGGCGTGGTTGCGGGAGGAGGCGGGCCGGGAGCGCGGAAAGGCGGGGCCGGGGCGAGACGGGGCCGGGTGATCAGGTGTGCAGGATGCCGTTGCGGCCGTCGTGCCCGTCGGCCTGCTCGTCGTCGAACCAGTAGTCCCCGGCCGCGAGGTACCGGAAGCCGTACTGCTGCTCGCCCGGCAGGGTGACGGTGACGGCCCGGGTCCCGTCCTCGCGCGGGGTCATGGGGTGGCTGCCGGGCTGCCAGTCGTTGAAGTCGCCGACGACGCTGACCTCTCCCACGGGCCGGTCCGCCGGAATGACGAAGGTGACCTCGGTCTGCTTCTTGCGGCGCGCACGCTCAAGCATCAGGGTTCCTTTCCCTGGGAGATATTTGGGCCAGGCTGCCCCCCGGCGCCCCCCATGTCGCGTGCGCGGGCGCGAGCGGCGCCGACGTGTCACTCGGACGGCTCCCTCGCAGAGGTCCCGAAGGGGCCTGATGATCCGTCACATGCGTGGCGCAAAGCGCACCTGTACACCCCTACTCGCCAGTCCTACTCTCAAGTCACTTTGCACCTCCTCGCACCCCCCACCCCATCGAATGCCGTTCGTTCCGAGGAGATCCCCCATGGCAATCCGCAGCTCCGGCACGCGCTCCTTACTCGCGTCGGCGGCAGGCCTCGCCGCCGCGACAGCCCTCACGCTCGGCTCCACGAGCGTCGCCAACGCCCTTGACGCGGCGGCCCCTTCGACGACCGTCGCCCCCGCCGGGCACTCCTTCGCCGTCAAGCTCACCGGGAAGGCCACCTTCACCGCCGGGTCGACGACCATGACCTGCACCGTCTCGGCGTCCCTGCCCACGACCACGAGCGCCGGCAACCGGGTGCCCGCAGCGCCCGGCAACCACAACGCCGCCGGACCCGTCACGTCGAACATCAACCCGCCGACCTTCAGTGGATGCTCGACCAACCTGGCCGGTGTCGGCGTCACCGTGACCAGCAACTCCGTCAACGGGGCCTGGAGCCTCTCGGCGCAGCACGGGGCGCCGATCGCGGCCGGACTGACCATGCCCAAGAGCGGGGTCGTGCTCAAGACCAGCGGGCTGGCGAGCTGCACGATCACCGCCTCCCCCGCCGGCCCCACCGCGGTCAACGGCGCCTGGACCAACGGGACGCCGTCCACGCTGGCCGTCTCCAACGCCCCCGTGCCGGCCACCGTGACCGGCGGGTTCTTCTGCCCGACTGGCAACCAGACGGCGACGTTCACGGCCACCTACCAGGTCGCGGACACGACCGACGCGAATCAGCAGATCACCGTCACGGACTGACACCGCTCCGGGCGCCACCCCTCCGTCGTCCTCACGCCGCGACCGGGCGCGAGGACGACGGGTCCCCGGACGTGTCCCCGGACCGGTCCTGCCCTCCGGGCCGCCCCGGCCGCCAGTGCCGCAGCGCGTACACACCGCCGCCGGCCAGCAGCCCCCAGAAGGCGCCACTGATCCCGGCGAACTGCACTCCCGACACCGTCACCACCAGCGTGACGATCGCCGCCTCCCGGTCCTCCGGCTCGGCCACCGCCCCCATCAGTGAGCTGCCGAGTGCGCCGAGGAGTGCGAGGCCCGCCACCGCCTGGATCAGGGTCGGCGGTGAGGCGCTCACGAAGGCCACGGCGGCCCCGGCCCCCAGGCCGAGCAGGATGTACGCCACGCCGGAGACGGCCGCCGCCCGGTACCGCTTACGGGGGTCGGGGCCCGCCCCCTCGTCGGCGCACAGGGCCGCGGTGATCGCCGCCAGGTTCACGGCGTGCCCGCCGAAGGGAGCGGAGAGAAGGCTGAAGCCCCCGGACCAGCTGAACAGCGGGCCCGGCCGGGGCTCGTAGCCGTTGACGTTGAGGACCGCGATGCCGGGGATGTTCTGCGACGCCATGGTGACGACGTAGAGCGGCAGGGCGATACCGATCATGGCGGCCGCCGAGAACTCCGGCCGGACCAGCACCGGTCCGGACCACAGCGGGCCGAGCTCCCCGGCGGAGACATGGGTCGTGGTGGCGATCAGTACGGCGGCCACGACCACCGCGGCCGGCACCGCGTACAGCTTCCTGAAGGCCGCGACCAGTGCCCAGGTGACGACGACGGCGAGTCCCAGCACCGGCTCCTCCCGTACCGCCTTGGCCGGGGCGAGACAGAGCGGCAGCAGGATGCCCGCCAGCATGGCGTTGGCCAGGGGCTTGGGGATCGCCGAGACCCAGCGGCCCAGCGGCTGCCAGAGGCCGGTGACCACGATCAGCGCGCCGGTGACGAGGAACGCCCCGACGGCCGCCGGGAATCCGCCGTCGGTCGCGGCGGAGCCGGCGAGCAGCGCGGCGCCGGGCGTGGACCAGGCGATGCTGATCGGCATCCGGGTGCGCAGGCTGAGGAAGACGGCACAGGCGCCCATCGCGACACAGAGCGCCATCAGCCCGGACGCCGCCTGGGCGCGTGTCGCCCCGACCTTGGCCAGTCCTTCGAGTACCACCGCGAAGGAGCTGGAGAAGCCGACGAACGCGGCGATCAGCCCGGCCGTGACCGCCCGTACGAGGTCGCCCCGGCCGTCCGTTTCCCCCGTGGTCCCGGGCGCGTGGCGCGTACTCAAGGGAGCCTCCTCCTTCTCGTGCGTTCGGGCCACATGTCTCGCGTGACCTCGGTCGCCCCAGTCTGACCGGCGGTCGGACGGGGGCGGACGCCGGGTCCACCGCCCCCGTGAAGGGACCCCGCACGCCATCGCACTCCGTCAGCGATCGACTACTGTGTGCGCCGACTTGACGGACCATCACCGCATGAGGAGATCTCCGCGTGGAGCGCAGTCGTACCGACCTGAGGATCCGTGCCGTACTCGCCGCTCTCGGCGTCACCGCCGTCATGGTGACCGCCCCGGCGGCGCAGGCCGCCGCATCCGGCCCGGCCGCACCCGCCGTCACGGGCCACGCCGCCCCGCGACCCGCGCCGCCCGAGCCGTGCACCGGCGAGTTCCAGGGTGACAAGCGGCTCGGCCCGAAGTGGCTTCCGAAGAAGTGGCAGAGGCCGGTGGGGCCGCTGCTGAACGGCTACGAGCGCACCGGATCCCTCTCCTCGCGGGACTTCCTGAAGAAGTACTGGGAGGGCCCGGCCGACAGCGGAAGCTGGAAGTATCCGCCCAACGACGGCTTCGCCGAGGTCAACGGCACCGTCGACAAGGAGCCCGAGCAGCTCGTCCCGGGCGAGCGGCTGGACCGGTTCGGCTCCGAGTACGGCTCCTATCTGGCGCCCGCCGGCGACCCGTACGCCGCGCGCGCCCTGCCCCCGCAGAACCTGAACACGCGCGACACGGCCTTCGCCTGCGACTACCACGTCTACGAGGTGAGCAAGCCGTTCGTCGTCTGGGAGGGCGGCATCGCCCCGTGGTTCGAGCAGCCCGGCGGCGGGCGGCAGATCAAGCTCGACCCGGCCTTCCTCGACCCGGGCGAGGGGCAGCGCCTGAGCGTCAAGTGGCTTCTCGACCACGGCTACCTGCGACCGGTCACCGTCTGATCCGGTGGACCGGCACGCCCTGGCCCGGGCACTGCGCGACGCCGCGGTGCCCGAGGGCCACTACTGGATCGAGGGTGTCCACGAGCCGGCGCCCCCTCCGCCGGACTTCCTCTATCTGCGCCGGGCGGCGGACGGGCGCTGGGAGACCGGCGCGTACGAGCGGGGCACGCACGAGCCGATCGCCACGCACCCGACGGAGACGGCGGCCTGCTCGCATCTGCTCGCGCTGCTGACCTGATCCGGACCGGCAGGAGGAGCGGGTGCCAGGGGTGGGGGCCAGGGGCGGGGGCCAGGGGTGGGGGCCGTGCGGTCAGGTGAGCGTGACGGGCAGTACGGCCCAGCCGTTCGCGATGAACGACTCTATGGGGCTCGCCGGACCCCGTTCCGTGTCCAGCGCCAGCCGTGGGAAGCGGGCGAAGAGGGCGGGCAGGGCGATCGCCGCCTCGAGACGGGCCAACGGCGCACCGATGCAGTAGTGGACGCCGTGGCCGAAGGCGAGGTGTTCCTTGTCGACGCGGGTGATGTCGAAGACGCCAGCGGTCTCGCCGTGGCGGCCCGGGTCGCGTCCGGTCGCGGCGTACGCGGCGAGGATGGCGTCGCCGCGCGGGATGGTGATGCCGTCGGGCAGTTCGATGTCCTCGACGGCGTAGCGCAGTGGCAGGTTGGCGACCGAGGGCGCCCAGCGCAGGGTCTCCTCGATGACCTCGTTCCAGGGGACCTCGCCCGCCAGGACCCGCGCGAGCTGGTCGGGGTGGGACAGAAGGGCGTGAACGGCGTTGCCGATGAGGTTGACGGTGGTCTCATGACCCGCGCCGATCACCAGGAGCAGGGTGTCGATGAGTTCGGTCTCGGTGAGGCTGGAGCCCTCCTCGTCGCGCGCGGCGATCAGTGCGCTGGTCATGTCCTCGCCGGGCTCCTCCCGCTTGAGGGCCACGAGTCCGGCGAGCAGGCCGTGGATCTCCTGCAGGGTGGCGAGGGCCCGGTCGGGAGTGGCCGTGGTGTCGAAGATCTCCTCGACGAGGCGGGCGGTGTCGGCCCGGCGGTCCTCCGGAAGGCCGAAGAGCTCGCAGATGACCTGCATGGGCAGGGGGTGGGCAAAGGCGGAGCGCAGTTCGGCCCGGCCGTCGGGGGCGTCGGCCATCCTGTCGAGGAGGGTGGCCGCGATCTCCTCGATGCGCGGGGCGAGCGCGTCGGTGCGGCGTTTGGTGAAGGCCGGGGAGACCAGTTTGCGCAGCCGGCGGTGGTTGGCGCCGTACGAGGTGAACATATTGGTCACGCCGACCCAGGTGTTGACCCAGCACTCCCGGTACTTGCCCTCGATCCAGGCGGGCCAGTGGAGATTGGGGTCCTTGGACACCCGGTCGTCGGCGAGGAGTTGTTTGAGCACGGTGTGACCGGTGGGCGCCCAGGCCGATATGCCGCCGGGCAGTTCGACGAGGGCGGCGGAGCCGTGGGCGCGGAGGCGGTCCGCCTCCGCGTGGAGGTCGGTACCTGCGGGGTCGAGGGCGACGGGCTGCTGGCCCATGGGTGCTCCTGCCTGTGGGGGACGGCGATGTGCTCCGCGTACGCGGAGCGAACCAACCGATCCTAGGAGAACGGCAGTTCGCGCACATGGGTGCCATGTCGGCCACAGAGGCTACGGGGCGGTCGCGCCGACGAGCGGGAGGAGTGGCGGATCGGCCAGCCGTACGAGTTCCAGCGCCTGTTCGTCGAACCACTCGCCGGCAGGCGGGTCCACGGCCCCTCGCGCCGGGTGCACCGGGGCCGGGTCGGCGGCCACGGTCCGGGCCGGGAGCAGCGCCAGGGCGAGCGACAGCACGCCGACGGAAAGCAGGGCGCCGGACAGCGCGGCCGGGAGGGTCCTCCTTCTGCACACGGGAACCGTTCTCCGGAAGAGCCGCCCGGGCCAGGCATTCTGACGTTGCGTCACTTCGGCAGAGATCGCCCGCGGGGGCGCGTTCCGCCGTTACGATCCGGACCGAGTCGTATTCGAACTCATCGGCACGCCCCATTCACCCCGACCGGGTCACACGACGCGAGCGTCACACGGCACGGTCACACGACACGGAGGATGACCATGCGGGTCAAGGACTTCGATCATCTGGTGCTCAATGTGCGGGACGTCGAGAAGGCGCTGGAGTTCTACTGCGGTCCGCTCGGCCTGGAGCCGGTGCGGGTGGAGGAGTGGCGCGCGGGCAAGGTGCCGTTCCCGTCGGTGCGGATCAACCCGCACACCATCATCGACCTGTTCTCCCGTCCCCGCGGCGAGTCGAACGTCGACCACATCTGCCTGGTCGTCGACCCGCTGGACTGGCAGGAGGTCATCGACTCCGGCACGTTCACCGTGCTGGAGGGCCCGGTCTCCCGCTTCGGCGCCCGGGGCTCGGCCCAGTCGGTCTACGTACAGGACCCGGACGGCAACACCGTGGAGCTGCGCTGGTACCCGCAGGACGTGGAGCAGGCGGAGCGGTGAGCCCGGGCGCGGCCGGCCGGCCCCGGGACCCGGCCATCGACGCCGCGGTGCTGTCGGCCACCCTCGACCTGCTGCGCGAGCACGGATACGCCGGGCTCGCGCTGGAGAAGGTGGCGGCCAGGGCAGGCACGACCAAGGCGTCCGTCCGGCGGCGCTGGCCGGTGCGTCAGAACCTGGTCATCGACGCGCTGGTCCGGATCCTCGTCACCCCTCCGGTGCCGGACAACGGCTGCACCCGCTGCGATCTGATGGAGAGCGTGCGGCTGCTCGCGGACGCGCTGCACACGCGCCTGCCGTCCGGCGTCCTCGCGCCACTGATCGCGGACTGCGCGCGCGACCCGGAGCTGCACCGGCGGCTGATCGGCGTTCTCGTCCGGCCCAGCCGTGACGCGGCGGCGATCGCGGTGCGGCGGGCCGTCGAGCGGGGCGATCTGGTGGCCGACGCGGACCCGGACCTGCTGGTGGACCTGCTGGCCTCGACCGTGTACCAGCGGGCGCTGTTCGGCGATGCCCCGGTCGGTCCGAGCGAGGCGGGGCAGCTGGTGGATCTGCTGCTGCGCGGCGTGGCGGTCGACTTCGAACGGCTGGTACGGATCAGCCGGATGCCCGACGACCAAAGGCCCGGCCACCGGCACTGACGTGCGGGTGGCCGGGCCGGGCGGACAGCGGGCCGGTACGGAAGGGGCGGCGGGCGGAGCCGTGGGGGCTCAGTACGCCCGGGGGCTGGTCAGGCCACGGACCCTATCCGGCCGGCCGGTTCCTGTCCGCCGTCGTGGTGGATCGGGGTGTGCGCGCCGGTCAGTGACACTCCACTGCCGCCGCGCCGGTTGGCGACGATCTCCGCGCCGATCGACAGAGCCGTCTCCTCCGGCGTCCGGGCGCCGAGGTCGAGCCCTATCGGCGAGCGCAGCCGGGCCAGTTCCAGCTCGGTGACGCCGATCTCACGCAGCCGCTTGTTGCGGTCCTCGTGGGTGCGGCGGGAACCCATCGCGCCGACGTAGGCGACGGGGAGCTTGAGGGCCAGTTCGAGCAGCGGGACGTCGAACTTGGCGTCATGGGTCAGGACGCACAGGACGGTACGGCCGTCCACTTGGGTGCGCTCCAGGTAGGTGTGCGGCCACTCGACGACGATCTCGTCGGCGTCGGGGAAACGCAGGGCGGTGGCGAACACCGGCCGGGCGTCGCACACGGTCACGTGGTACCCGAGGAACTTGCCCACCCGGACCAGCGCCGAGGCGAAGTCGATGGCACCGAAGACGATCATGCGGGGCGGCGGGACGCTCGACTCGACGAGGAGCGTCAGCGGCTGTCCGCAGCGCGAGCCGTCCTCGCCGATCACTACGGTTCCGGTGCGGCCGGCGTCCAGCATCGCGCGGGCCTCGCCGGCGGCGGTGCGGTCCAGCTCGGGGTGGCCTCCAAGCCCGCCCTCGTACGAGCCGTCGGTCCGCACCAGGAGCGCGCGGCCCTTCAGATCCGCGGGGCCTTCGGTGATCCGCGCGACCGCCGCCGCCTCCCCTCCGGCGGCGGCGGACAACGCGGCGGCGAACACATCCCTGGAAGGGGCGTCCGCACGTACCGGAGTGACGAGGATGTCGATGACGCCTCCGCAGGTCAGACCGACCGCGAAGGCGTCCTCGTCGCTGTAGCCGAAGCGCTCGAGGACGGTCTCGCCGTCCTCCAGCGCCTGCTGACACAGGTCGTAGACCGCGCCCTCCACACATCCGCCGGAGACCGATCCGATCGCCGTGCCGTCACTGTCGACGGCGAGCGCGGCACCGGGTTGCCTGGGCGCGCTCCCGCCGACGGCCACGACGGTGGCGACAGCGAAATCACGTCCCTGCTCGACCCACCGGTGCAGCTCTTCGGCGATGTCCAGCATCTCGGCCTCCTTGAGGGTTCTGCGGATGTGTGGAGGGCCTGGCGTCAGCCGACGCCCAGCCAGTGCTCGATGGGGTTGAGCGCGAAGAAGATCACGAAGATCGCGGTCAGACCCCACATGAAGGCGCCGACCTCGCGGGCCTTGCCCTGCGCCACCTTGATCACGACGTACGCGATGACACCGGCAGCCACGCCGGGCGTGATGCTGTACGTGAACGGCATCAGCACGACCGTCAGGAAGACCGGGATGGCGACGGAGCGGTCGCTCCAGTCGACGTGCTTGGCGTTCTGCATCATCATCGCGCCGATGACGACCAGGGCGGCGGACGCGACCTGCGGGGGCACGATCGCGGTGAGCGGGGTGAAGAAGAGACAGGCCGCGAAGAGCACACCGGTCACGGCCGAGGCGAGGCCGGTACGGGCGCCTTCGCCGACGCCGGTCGCGGACTCGACGAACACGGTCTGGCCGGAGCCGCCCGCGACGCCACCGATGGCGCCGCCGGCGCCGTCGATGAACAGGGCCTTGGACAGGCCCGGCATGCGGCCCTTGTCGTCGGCGAGGTTGGCCTCGGTGCCGACGCCGATGATGGTCGCCATGGCGTCGAAGAAGCCCGCCAGGACCAGGGTGAAGACGATGAAGCCGACGGTGATGGCGCCGACGTCGCCCCAGCCGCCGAACTCGACCTGCCCGAACAGCGAGAAGTCGGGGGTCGAGACCGCGCTGCCGTTCAGCTCCGGCGGGGACATGTTCCACGCCTTGGCGTCGAGCCCGGCCACATTGTGGACGACCACGGCGACGATGGTGCCGACGACGATGCCGATGAGGATGGCGCCGGGGACGTTGCGCGCCTGCAGCGCGAAGATCAGCAGCAGGGTGAGGCAGAAGATCAGGACGGGCCAGCCGGCGAGTTCGCCGCCGGTGCCGAGGGTGACGGGCGGGCCGAACTGGGAGCCCTTGCCCACGAAGCCGGCCTTGTAGAGGCCGATGAGGGCGATGAAGAGACCGATACCGATCGTGATGCCGTGCTTCAGCGGGAGCGGGATCGCGTTCATGATCAGCTCACGCAGACCGGTGACCACCAGGAGGCAGATCACCACGCCGTACATCACGCACATGCCCATGGCCTGCGGCCAGGTCATCTGGGGAACGACCTGCGAGGCGAGCACGCCGGAGACGCTCAGGCCGGCCGCGAGTGCCAGCGGGACCTTGCCCACGAAGCCCATGAGCAGGGTGGTCGCGGCGGCCGCGAAGGCGGTCGCGGTGATGAGGCCGGGCTGGCCGAGGACGTTGCCCGCAACGTCCTTGCCGTTGAGGATCAGGGGGTTGAGCAGGAGGATGTACGCCATCGCCATGAAGGTGGTGATGCCGCCGCGGACCTCTACCGCGACCGTGGATCCTCTTTCGGATATGTGAAAGTACCGGTCGAGCCAAGACCTGCCGGCGGGGACGTTCGAGCCGGAGCCCGCGTCTTCCGCGGTGGTCTTCGGCTCCACTGACGACTGGGTCATGGGGCCTACTCCCAAGGTTCAAAGGGGCACCCGCGTAAGACTGGGAAAGATGCGGGATTTGGGATGATGCGTGGGCTGCACGACCCGGGGGACGGCCCGAGACGAACGGGGTCAATCAGGATGAATCGGGTACTTCAGGTGATGCTGGGTACTGCGTGGGTACTGCCGGGGGGCGCTGCCCGCGGGGAACGGGGCAGTCCTGAGTTCTCCGGACGGTGCGGGCTGTGGACTTGTGACGTTCCTGGGAGGCACGCACCGTCCGGAGAGATCTGGGGTCCCTGTCGCTCGGCTTTCGCCGGGGGCTAGAGGGTGCCGGTGAGTGCCTCGGGGCGGACCGGCGTCTTGTTGAGCTCCAGCCCGGTCGCCGCCCGGATCGCCGCGAGGACGGCCGGGGTGGACGAGAGGGTCGGCGCCTCGCCGAGACCGCGAAGGCCGTACGGCGCGTTCGGGTCGGCGAGCTCCAGCACGTCGACCGGGATGGTCGGCGTGTCGAGGATCGTGGGGATCAGGTAGTCCGTGAAGGAGGGGTTGCGCACCTTCGCGGTCTTCGGGTCGACGATGATCTCCTCCATGACCGCCACGCCGAGGCCCTGGGTGGTGCCACCCTGGATCTGGCCGACGACGGAGAGCATGTTGAGCGCCTTGCCGACGTCCTGGGCGGTGGCGAGCTCGATGACCTTGACCAGGCCGAGCTCGGTGTCCACCTCCACCACCGCGCGGTGCGCGGCGAAGGTGTACTGGACGTGACCGTCGCCCTGACCGGTGACCAGGTCGAAGGCCTGCGTCGGACGGTGCCGGAACTCCAGCTCCAGGTCGACCGACTCGTCCTCCAGGACGTCCGCCAGGTCGGCGAGGACCTCGCCGCCGTCGGTAACGACCTTGCCGCCCTCGAGCAGCAGCTCGGCGGTGGCCCACGCGGGGTGGTAGGAGCCCATCTTGCGACGGCCGATCTCCAGGACCTTCTCGCGCACGGCCTCACAGGTGTTCTTCACCGCGCCACCGGTCATGTACGTCTGCCGGGAGGCGGACGTCGAACCGGCGGAGCCGACCTGGGTGTCGGCCGGGTGGATGGTCACCTGCGTGACGCCCAGTTCCGTGCGGGCGATCTGGGCGTGCACGGTGACACCGCCCTGGCCGACCTCGGCCATGGCCGTGTGGACCATCGCGACGGGCTCGCCGTTGATGACCTCGAGGCGCACCCGGGCGGTGGAGTAGTCGTCGAAGCCCTCGGAGAAGCCGACGTTCTTGATGCCGACGGCGTAGCCGACGCCGCGGACGACGCCCTCGCCGTGCGTGGTGTTGGAGAGACCACCCGGCAGCGCGCGGACGTCCGCGCCCTCACCGGCGCTCTCCCACTGGCGCTCCGGCGGCATGGGGCGGGCCTTGACCCGCCGCAGCAGCTCGGCCACCGGGGCCGGCGAGTCCACGACCTGGCCGGTCGGCATGATCGTGCCCTGCTCCATGGCGTTGAGCTGGCGGAACTCCACCGGGTCCATGCCCAGCTTCGCCGCGAGCTTGTCCATCTGGGCCTCGTAGGCGAAGCAGGCCTGGACCGCGCCGAAGCCGCGCATCGCGCCACAGGGCGGGTTGTTCGTGTAGAGCGCGATCGCCTCGATGTCGACGTCGTCGATGACGTACGGCCCCACCGAGAGGGAGGACGCGTTGCCGACGACGGCCGGGGAGGCCGAGGCGTAGGCACCGCCGTCGAGCACGATCCGGCACTTCATGTGCGTGATCTTGCCGTCCTTGGTGGCACCGTGCTCGTACCAGAGCTTCGCCGGGTGACGGTGCACATGGCCGAAGAAGGACTCGAAGCGGTTGTAGACGATCTTGACCGGCTTGCCGGTGCGCAACGCCAGCAGGCAGGCGTGGATCTGCATCGAGATGTCCTCGCGGCCACCGAAGGCACCGCCGACGCCGGAGAGCGTCATGCGCACCTTCTCCTCGGGCAGGCCGAGGACGGGGGCGATCTGCTTGAGGTCCGAGTGCAGCCACTGGGTGGCGACGTACAGGTCGACACCGCCGTCCTCGGCGGGCACGGCGAGGCCGGACTCCGGGCCGAGGAACGCCTGGTCCTGCATACCGAAGACGTACTCGCCGCTGACGATCACGTCGGCGCGCTTGGCGGCCTCGTCCGCGTTGCCGCGGATGATCGGCTGGCGGTGCACGATGTTCGGGTGCGGGACGTGACCGGAGTGGTGGTCGTCGCGGCCCGGGTGGATCAGCGGAGCGTCCTCGGCGAGGGCGGAGGCCTCGTCGGTGACGAGCGGCAGTTCCTTGTAGTCGATCTTGATCTTGGCGGCCGCGCGGCGGGCGGTCTCCGGGTGGTCGGCGGCGACCAGGGCCACCGGCTCACCGTGGTGGCGTACCCGGCCGTTGGCGAGAACGGGGGTGTCCTGGATCTCCAGGCCGTAGTTCTTCATCTCCGCCGGCAGGTCGTCGTACGTCAGGACGGCGTACACACCGGACATCGCCAGCGCCTCGGAGACGTCGATGGAGACGATCTCGGCGTGGGCGACGGTGGAGCGGAGCGTCTGGCCCCAGAGCATGTCCTCGTGCCACATGTCCGAGGAGTACGCGAACTCACCGGTGACCTTGAGGGTGCCGTCCGGGCGGAGCGTGGACTCGCCGATGCCGCCCTGGTTGTGCTTCTGGGTGACGTTGGTGGGCGTACCGGCCGGAGCGGTGCGCGTGTTCTGAGCCATGGTCAGACCGCCTCTCCCTGACGGGCGGCCGCCAGGCGGACCGCGTCGAGGATCTTCTCGTAGCCCGTGCAGCGGCAGAGGTTGCCGGAGAGGGCCTCACGGATGTCCTGGTCGGACGGGTCGCTCTGGCGCTCCAGGAGCTCGTCGGCCGCGATCAGCAGACCCGGGGTGCAGAAACCGCACTGCACGGCGCCGGCGTCGATGAACGCCTGCTGGATCGGGGAGAGCGTGGTGCCCTCGCCGGTCTGGGAGTCGCTGGGCTTGGCCTGCCACTGCTTGGCCTCGTCCAGGCTGGTGCCACAGGCACCGGTGGCGCAGCCACCACTCGGATGGGCTTCCGCGCGCTGCTGGGCGTAGTCCGCCAGGCCCTCGACGGTGACGACCTCGCGGCCCTCGACCTGTCCGGCGGCGACGAGGCAGGAACACACCGGCACGCCGTCGAGGCGGACCGTACAGGAGCCGCACTCGCCCTGCTCGCAGGCGTTCTTGGAGCCCGGGAGCCCCATACGCTCACGCAGCACGTACAGAAGGGACTCGCCCTCCCAGACGTCGTCGGCTTCCTGCTTGCGGCCGTTGACCGTGAAATTGACGCGCATGGTTATGCAGCTCCCTCAAGCGTGCGGCCGGCGCCGCGGTACTGCTCCCAGGTCCAGCCGAGCTGGCGGCGGGCCATGATGCCCACGGCGTGACGGCGGTACTTGGCGGTGCCTCGGACATCGTCGATCGGGTTGCTCGCGGCCGAGCACAGGTCCGCGAACTGCTTGGCGATCGACGGGGTGATGATCTTGCCGCTGTCCCAGAACCCGCCCTCTTCCAGAGCCGCGTTCAGGAAGACCTCGGCCTCCTTGGCGCGGATCGGGGTCGGCGCGGCCGAACCGATGCCGGTGCGGACCGTGCGGGTCTCGGGGTGCAGGGCCAGGCCGAAGGCACACACCGCGATGACCATCGCGTTGCGGGTGCCGACCTTGGAGTACTGCTGGGGGCCGTCCGCCTTCTTGATGTGGACGGTCTTGATGAGCTCGTCGGGCTGCAGCGCGTTGCGCTTCACGCCCGTGTAGAACTCGTCGATGGGGATGAACCGGTTGCCGCGGACCGACTCGACCTCGACCTCGGCGCCGGCCGCCAGCAGGGCGGGGTGGGCGTCACCGGCCGGGGAGGCGGTTCCGAGGTTGCCACCGACGCCGCCGCGGTTGCGGATCTGCGGGGAGGCGACGGTGTGCGACGCGAGGGCGAGACCGGGCAGTTCGGCACGCAGCTCTTCCATGATCTGCGTGTACGGAACGGAGGCGCCCAGACGGACGTTCTCCTCGCCGACCTCCCACTCGCGCAGCAGCTCGATGCGGTTCAGGTCAAGCAAGTACTCCGGCCGCCGGTGGTCGAAATTGATCTCAACCATGACATCGGTGCCACCCGCAATGGGCACAGCCGTGGGGTGCTCGGCCTTCGCGGCGAGCGCCTCCTCCCAGCTGGCGGGGCGAAGGAAGTCCATGAGTGGCTCTCTTCTACGTGATTCGGGGTCGTTCGCTGGGCCCGGGGGGACGGCCGGCCCTCGACTTCATATTCATGTGCTGTTAACGCGGTGTGTGGCCTAGTACACAAGCCCCGACCGCCCGGGTGCAGTCACCGAAACCATGAAGGAGTTGGCTGGTGACCATCGTCGTCTTGTAGATTCGAACGAAAGGCGGGGAACAGTCACCTCGCTGTTTCCCCCCGGAAACGGTGGCCATGGGTCACCGGCAACAACGAGACAGATCGGCGGCAACGAGATGCGGCTGCGCGCACTGCTGGAAACCGACGCGCTGGGGCTGCGCCTGCTCGGTGGTGAGGACGAGCTCGATCGCACAGTCCGTGGCGTGATGACTACCGACCTCAGGGACCCGAGCCGCTATCTTTCCGGCGGCGAGCTGGTCCTCACCGGCCTCGCGTGGTGGCGCGACGCCTCCGACGCCGAGCCGTTCGTCCGGATCCTGGCCAGTGCCGGGGTGGCCGGGCTGGCGGCGGGCGAAGCGGAACTCGGGGACATTCCCGATGATCTGATCGAGGCGTGTTTGCGCCATCGGCTGCCACTCTTCGCAGTCAACGAGTCCGTTGCATTCGCAACGATTACCGAGCATGTGGTGCGGCAGGTGTCGGGCGAACGGGCCGGGGACCTGGCGGCCGTCGTGGACCGCCACAGGCGGCTGATGACCTCCGGTCCGGCCGGCGGCGGCCCGGAGGTCGTCCTCGATCTCCTGGGCTCCGACCTCGATCTCCGGGCCTGGGTACTCTCCCCCACCGGCCGCCAGATCGCGGGCGCGGGCGAACCGCTGGAGCCCGGTCTCAGCGCCAGGCTCGCGGGCGAACACCTCGCCGCGACCCGCACCGGGCGGCGTGGCCCGCACCGGCTGGCGATGGGCGGCACGACGTACTCGCTCTTCCCGATCCGAAACACCGGCCGTGGCGCGGCGCCCGCCTCCCGGGACGTCCGGGAAACCGTGCTGTCGGACTGGCTGCTGGCCGTCGAGGCCGACGCGGGCGACTGGCCCGCGGCCCGGCTCGACCTCCTGCAGGGCGTCACCCAGCTGATCGCCGTCGAACGGGACCGACGCGACGCGGCCCGTACGGTACGGCGCCGGCTGGCTCAGGAGGTCCTCGAACTGGTCACGACCGGGGCCGCGCCCGCCGAGATCGCGGCGCGGCTGCGGGTCGCGGCGCCGGTCCTGCTGCCCGGGCTCGGCACCGCGCCGCACTGGCAGGTCGTCGTCGCCCGCGTCGAATGGGACCAGGAGGGCACGCCGGGCGCGACCGTGGAGAGCGGCCCGGTCGCCCAGGCGCTGCTGGAGGAGATCCTCGTCGACCCGGCGACCGTCGGCTCCGAGTCGGCCGACCGGATCGCCGTAGCGCACAACGGCGACGAGGCCATCGCCCTCGTACCGCTGCCCGCGGTCGTCCCGTCCGACGAGGAGGAGGGCGACGCGATAGAGGCCGGCCTGCACGCGGACGCGCTGCTCGCGGCGGTCCGCGACCCGCTCTCGTCCGGTCTGGCCGACGACGGCCGTCTCACGCTGGGCGTCAGCGCGGCCGTCCACTCCGCCGAGGGCCTGCGGGGAGCCCTGGAGGAGGCCCGCCACGCCCGCCGCGTCGCCGCCGCCCGCCCGGGCCGCGTCTGCGCCGCGGGCCACCACGAACTGGCCTCCCACGTCCTCCTCCTTCCCTTCGTCCCGGACGACGTCCGCCGCGCCTTCACGGCCCGCCTCCTGGACCCGCTGCGTGACTACGACCGCCGCCACCGTGCGGAACTCATCCCGACCCTGGAGGCCTTCCTCGACTGCGACGGCTCCTGGACGCGGTGCGCAACGCGGCTGCATCTGCATGTGAACACCCTGCGCTACCGAGTGGGCAGGATCGAGCAACTGACGGGCCGCGACTTGTCGCGTCTGGAGGACAAGCTGGACTTCTTCCTGGCGCTGAGGATGAGCTGAGGGTGAGCTGAGCGGGTGGGCCGGGGAGCGCGGAGGCGCTTCCCGGCCCACCCGGCAGCGCCCGCACGCCTCCCCCGCCCGCACCGCCTCGCATCCCCCGCAGACTCCCGCGGACTCCGGCAGGGACGGGGCACGGTGTCGCGCCCTCGCGGCACCGCCCGGCGGCGGGTTGACCGCCGTCACCCGTGGCGGTCACGGAAGATCCCGCTCCGCGACGGGGAACGGCCGGTGACCACGCCCCGGCGCCCCGATAGCGCCCGACGAGGGCTGCCACCTGGCACTTGTCTCCCCCGAGGACAACACGGACGCCGATCCGACGGGCCGCTGACTCCTCGTCAACGCCGTCGGCACGCCGATCGGCCGCCAGGGATTGTGAATTCATTCACCTGACCCCTTGGCCCGGCGCGCCCATCCGTGCTGAGATGCGAGCTGACTCAACAGCTCAATGGCGCGCTCGGGGAGGGCAATGTGGCGGATACCGCCATGTCTGGTTCCGAAACAACGGATGGCGACGATCCGTCCCTTGCCTACGGCAAGGAGACCCCCGTGGAGACCGCGATATGGCGTCTGCGGTCGCGTGGCTGCTGGACCGACGCGGCCGCCCTGCTCGCCCCCCACGCCGCGGAACCGGCGGCGGCGCTGGAGCGGGCGGCACTGCTGATCGAACGGTGTCTGTACACGGAGAAGGGCTGGGCCGAGGCGGAGGAAGCGCTGCGGGTGGCCGAGGCCGTCGCCCAGAGCGACGACGAGCGCGGAGCGGCCGCCTGTGAACGGGGCCATCTGGCCTACGCGTCGACCCTCCTCGGGGTGCGGGACCGGGCCGACGAGGCGCGGGCCGCGCTCGGCCGGGCCGCCGCGCTGATCGCCCCCGAGGGTGAGGGCCGGCCTCTGCTGGACCTGCGCCGCGGGCTGATCGCACAGAACCTCGGCGACTCGCCCCAGGCCGCCCGGGCCGCCTACCGCCGCGCACACGCGGGCGCGGCGGCTCGGGGCGACACGCTTCTGCTCTCCTCCACCTGGCGCCACCTGTCCGGACTCGCCCTGCGTGAAGGAGAGTTGGCGGAGGCACGGCACGGCTTCGCGGAGTCGCTGCGGATCCGGGAGGAACTGGGCTACCTGGTCGGGACGGCCCCGGCGCTCACCGCGCTCGCCGACACCGAGACGGAACCGGAGGCGGGCCGGCTGCGGGCGGAGGCGGCCAGGCTGTTCCGCCTCCTCGGCGGCGTTCCGACCTGGCTGGCACCCCAACTGGCGCCCCTGTCGGCTGCCTGACATTTCGTCACCAGGAATAGCGGACGCCCGTCGTGACTTGGTCACGGACATGACCGCCATTCCGTTCAACCCCCGCACGCTGCTCCGGGAGAGCCGACTCGGTGTCCTCGCCACGATCAAGTCGGACGGCCGCCCTCAGCTCTCCCCCGTCATGCCCTTCTACGACCCGGAGGCCGAGGTCCTCTACGTGTCGATGACCGAGGGGCGAGCCAAGACGGCCAACCTCCGGCGGGACCCGCGGGCCGCGCTGGAGGTCACCAGCCCCGACGGCGGGTCCTGGGCCACCGCCGAGGGCACCGTGACGCTCACCGGCCCGGGTACCGATCCCGACGGTCCCGAGGTCGAGGCGCTGGTGCGCTACTACCGGCTCGCCGCCGGGGAGCACCCGGACTGGGACGAGTACCGGTCGGTGATGGTGTCCGACCGCAGGGTTCTGATGACGATGAAGGTCGACCACGTGTACGGCGCCCGGATCCGCTGACCGAGATCCGGGCGTCGTCACATCCGTTGCCGCAGCACGGTCAGTGACTCGTCCGTGCCGATGACGACGGAGGCGTCCGGCAGGACCGCCACCGCCCGGACCGGCGGGCCCGGGCGGAACGTCGCGGCCGGGGCCGCCGTGCCGAGCCGGTGGAACGCGACCAGGCCGTCGCGCCAGCCGATCGCCAGCGCGGGGCCGGTGGCCGTGGCCGCCGCGTGCAGGGCGACGACCGGGCAGCCGCGTTCGGTGATCGGGGCCGGCAGGGGGTCGCCGCCGACGGGCCAGCCGCGGACCGTGCCGTCGGCGCCACCGCTGTACGCGTGGGCCGCACCCGGGGCGTCCCCGGAGCCCGGCAGTGCGGCGAGGGCGGTGACCCGGCCGGAGTGCAGCGCCGCCTGGTGGACGCCGTCGAGCCCGAAGGCGTGCACGGACCCCATGCGGTCGCCGACGAGCACCGTGCCGCCGGCCGTCGCGAGGGTGGTCCCCGGATGGCGTACGAGCGTCGCCGACACCGCTCCCGTCAGCCGGTCCATGCCGCTCGGCCGGTCGCCCTGCGCGGTCCGGGCGACCGGTACGACGTGCGCCTGGCCCCGCTCGTCGAGGACCAGCACACGGCCGTCCGGGAGCGGCGCGAGCGCGCGTGGGCGCAGGCCGGCCGGGAGGGGAGCGGCGGCCGGGTGGGCGTCCGCCGCGTGCAGGACGTGCACGGTGCCGAGGTCGTCTGCCAGCAGGAGCAGGTCCACCTGAGGGACGGTGCCGAGCGCCGCGACGGGGCCGGGCCAGGGCGGCGTCACATCTCCCCGGTGGCGGGCCCACACGACGTCGGCCCCTGTTTCCGCGGCGATCCCCCGGAGGACGGGGCGCAGCCGGGGGTCGGCGTCGCCGCCGAGGGCGGCGAGCAGGACGAGGGCGCGTACGGCGGCCGGCTGGTCCCGGGTGAGCGACTGGCCGGCCCGCAGCCACGCCGTACGGAGACCGCCGTGGTCACCCGGACCGGCTTCATAGCCGGCCGTGACGGCGACGGGGTCCGCCGCGCACACGGCCGCGGGGTCGTCGAGGCGCAGGGCGGCGTCCGCGCCCGACGGCGCTTCGCCGGCCGCCTCCGGTCCGCGGTCGGTTGCATCACCCGGCCCTTCACCGACGAGCCGGACATGCCCCGTCTCCCCAAGCGCCGCCGCCAGTTCGGCGATCCCCCGTGGATCCCGGGCCTCGGCGAGCTCCGTGAGGACCAGTTCCGTACGCGTCGCGGAGACCAGCAGCTCGGAGAACAGCTCGGCCGGGGTCCGGGCGACCACGCCCAGGCCGTTGGCCAGCGCCCAGACGGCGCCCCGCACGCTCCGGCCTCCCAGCGGGACCACCAGGCGGTCGGGCGTCAGCTGTCCGCTCCGGTGAAGTGCTCCCGTACGAGGGACTGGACCACCGGAAGATCCTGGGCGACCAGCGCGTCCAGCAGCGCGGTGTGCTCGGCGGCGTCCGCGACCAGGTCGGCGAGCGAGGTCCTGGCCGCCGCCGGACCGGGGTGCGCGGGGGGTGCGGCCATCAGCGGCCACTGGGAGCGGCGGTGCAGGTCGTCGGCGACCGCGACGAGCTGGTCGTTGCCGGCCAGGGAGAGGACTGCGCGGTGGAAGGCGCGGTCGGTCTCGGCGTAGTGGGCGCGGTCGCCCCGGGCCGCGGCCGCGGCCGTCGCGTCGGCCAGCGGGCGCAGCTCGCACCAGCGGGCGGCGGGCACGGTCCGGGCGAGCCGCAGCATCACCGGGACCTCGATCAGGGCGCGGACCTCGGCCAGCTCGGCGAGGTCGCGGGGGGTGCGCCGGATGACGCGGAAGCCCCGGTTCGGTACGACCTCCACGGCGCCCTCGATGGCGAGCTGCTGCATCGCCTCGCGCACCGGTGTCGCGGAGACTCCGAAGCGTTCGCCGAGCACGGGGGCGGAGTAGACCTCGCCGGGGACCAGCTCGCCGCCGACGAGGGCGGTGCGCAGGGCCCGCAGGATCTGGCCGCGGACGGAGTGCCGCTGGACGGGATTGGGAGCGCCTGTGGGGGCGGGGGGCTCACTGTGGGTGTGCTCGCCACGCGCCTGCTCCGGTACCCGTACGGAGTCGTCACCCGTCGGGCGTACCTGGGCGTCCGGCGCCCGCGCGCCCTCGTTGTCCGCGGGCCGTAGCGAGGCGGTGTCCGGGACCCGTGCCGAGCCGGTGTCCGGGGTCCGTGCGAGCGCGGCAGCCTGCGCGTACGGCGGCTCCGCCGCCCTCTCGCGCGCTCTGCCCTGCTCCACCCGGCTCCTCCTGAGGCCTCGTACCGGCCCCGCTCGCGGTGCAGGGGCCTCCTGTGCACCATAGGCGGACAGGGCTTCAGTTCAAACCTCGAACGCGTCGGGTAAGGTAAGGCTTACCTGCAAACGATCGCGATTCGGTGGTCCCCTGCATGTCGACTCCCGCCCTGCTCCCCGCCCCTCACGCCGCTCCGCCGACCGCCCTCACCTCTCCCGTGGCGGCCGCGTACGCACGCCTCACCGAGGCGTTCCCCGGGCTGCGCGTGCGGGAGCTGGCCGACGGCGAGCAGGCCCCGCGCGGCGGCGGCTGGGTCGGCGCGGACGAGCTGGCGGCCGGCGGCCCCGCCCTGGACGCCTTCCTCGCCTGGGACAACGCGCAGGTCCTCCGGGACTACGGCCAACAGGCCCGCCCCGACGTGGTGGCGAGCTTCGGTCTGCACCGCTACGCCTGGCCCGCCTGCCTGCTGATCACGGTGCCCTGGTTCCTGCACCGCCGGGTGCCCAGGGTCCCCGTCGAGGCGGTCGCCTTCCAGCGGACGCTCGGCCGGATGACCGTACGGATCGGCGACTTCGCCTGCCTTCCCGGGGACCCGGCTGCCCGACTGCCCGGCGCCAGGGTCGTCCCCGGCGAGGAAGCGCTGCGCGCCGAGGCGCGGGCGGCGCTCGCCGAGCACTTCGAGCCGGTCCTCGGCGGCTTCGGCCCGCGGATGCGGCGCGGCAGGCGCGCACTGTGGGGCATGGCCACGGACGAGATCGTCGAGGGGCTCTGGTACGTCGCCCATCTGCTGGGCGAGGAGCGCCGGGCGATGGCCGAACTGGAGCTGCTCCTGCCGGGGACGGCCAAGCCGTACGCGGGGACTGCGGGCTTCCGGGAGCTGACCGGGCCGGACGGCGCCGCGCTGCCGACCCGGGACCGGGCCAGCTGCTGTCTCTTCTACACACTGCGCCCCGAGGACACCTGCGTGACGTGCCCCCGTACCTGTGACGCGGAGCGGATCCGCAGGCTCAGCGCGACCGCGTGATCGCCACGCCACTCGTGCGGGTGACTTAAATCGAACTCAACTCGGCCTGGCCGTAACAGAGTTCGAGCAGATCGCACCTATTCGTATGCCTTGTCGTCTCAATGGCGTCCTCTTGCTCCGAAACCCCTTGAGGGCGGTCGGGCTTCGGCCAGTATGGGCCGCCGAACCGCCCCACTGCGATGCAAGGGACACCGCATGAGACTGACCGACATATCGCTGGACTGGCTGCTTCCGGGTGGCGTGATGCTCGCCGGAGTCCTGACGGCGGTGGCGGTGCTCGCGCGCGGCAAGCGCGCCGGTGACCAGGCCGCGGCCGACGACACCTGGGAACGCAGCGAGGAGCGCCGCAGGCGCAAGGAGGCGGTCTATGGAACCGCCTCGTATCTGCTTCTCTTCTGCTGCGCGGCGGTCGCCGCCGCTCTCTCCTTCCACGGGCTGGTCGGCTTCGGCCGGCAGAACCTCAATCTGACCGGCGGATGGGAGTATCTCGTCCCCTTCGGACTCGACGGCGCGGCCATGTTCTGCTCGGTGCTGGCGGTCCGCGAGGCCAGCCACGGCGACGCGGCCCTCGGCTCCCGGCTCCTCGTCTGGACGTTCGCGGGCGCCGCCGCCTGGTTCAACTGGGTGCACGCTCCCCGGGGCCTCGGCCACGCGGGCGCGCCGCAGTTCTTCGCCGGCATGTCGCTCTCGGCCGCGGTCCTCTTCGACCGCGCGCTGAAGCAGACCCGCCGTGCCGCGCTGCGCGAACAGGGCCTGGTGCCCCGTCCGCTGCCGCAGATCCGGATCGTACGGTGGCTCAGGGCGCCCCGGGAGACCTTCGGCGCCTGGTCGCTGATGCTCCTCGAAGGCGTACGGACGCTGGACGAGGCGGTCGACGAGGTCCGCGAGGACCGGCGCGAGAAGGAGCGCAACCGGCACCGCAGGCGTGAACAGGACAAGCTGGACCGGGCGCACTTCAAGGCGCTCAGCCGGCAGAACCGGGCCTGGGGCATCGGCCGCGGCGGCGGCCGCCAGGTCGAGGTCCAGGCACTGACCCCCGCAGCGGGCTCCGCGACGTCGGCCGTGGGGTCGCCCGTCGCGGAGCCCGCCATAGCGGACCCCGGACAACTGCCGCTTCGACCCCGGCCCTCCCTCCAGGCCGTCAGGGGAAATGAACCCCGGACGGTGGACCTCACCGCCGAGGACGACACCCAGACGCTGCCCCGGCTCGACTCCCTGGAGCGCAAGCTCAAGGATCTGGAGCAGCAGTTCGGCTGACGGCCCGACACCGACACCGCCCACGGCCGCGGCCGACGCCGTGGGTACGACTCCGAACCGGGCGGCGGGCTCACCCGGCCGAGGTGGGCCCGCCGCCCAGTTCGAACCAGACCACCTTGCCCATGGCCTGAGGGCGAACGCCCCAGGCGTCGGCGAGCGCCTGCACCAGCAGAAGCCCCCTGCCGTGCGTACCGTCGTCGGCGTGCGGTACGTGGGACGGCTCGGGCAGGCCCGGGACGAAGTCCCGCACCTCCACACGGAGGGCGCCGGGTTCCACGGTGGCGGTGACCTCGGCGCCCTGGCCGGTGTGTATCAGCGCGTTGGTCACGAGCTCCGTGGCGAGCAGCTCCGCGACGTCACCGGCGCCTGGTTCGCCCCAGTGCCGCAGCATGTCGCGCAGAGCACTTCTCACCTCCCGCACCGCCGATAATTCCGAGCACCCCACTCTGCGGCGCCATTGGGTCGACTGCCTGCTCATATCCCCCACCCGCACGTCGTTTCGACCCTTCTCGCTTCGAACACACTCCCGGGATGCATGCCCCGCCCAGGGGCCGCCATTCATGGAGAACCGTCAAAGCGGATGCATCGGGGTAAGTCATCACTCGGCAGTACGCCCCCCGTGCGAGAGAGTGAGGTCCCGCGATGCATGACGACCGCCCCCAGGTGGAGGCGCGCCTGGAGCGTGCCCTGGGCCGGTTCATCCGCCCCGCGCAGTACGCGGACCGGGTCCCGCTCGCCCTCACCGTCTGGCACGCGCCCGGCGAACCCGTCCCGGTGACCGAGGCGCTTCGGGCGACCTACAGCCCGTTCGAGCCCGGCGCGGCATGGGGCGCTCCCTGGTCCACCAGCTGGTTCCGGATGCGCGGCACCGTGCCCGGGGGGTGGGCCGGGCGCCGCGTGGAGGCGGTCGTCGACCCGGGTTTCACCGGCGACGGGCCCGGCTTCCAGGCCGAAGGGCTCGTCCACGACCGTGACGGCGTCCCGCTCAAGGGCATCCACCCGCGCAACCGGTACATCCCCGTCGCCGCGCCCGCGCGCGGCGGAGAATCCGTCGACCTGCTGCTGGAGGCGGCGGCGAACCCGGCGGTCCTGCGCGACTTCGAACCGACCGCCCTCGGGGACGTACTGACCGCGGGGCACGGGCCGTTGTACCGATTCGCCGCTGCCGAACTCGCCGTACTCGATGAAGAGGTGTGGCATCTGATCCTCGACATCGAGGTGCTCTCGGAGCTGATGCGGGAGCTCCCGGAGGACAGGTCGCGCCGCCACGAGATCCTGCGGGCGCTGGAGGACATGCTCGACGGGCTCGATCTGCACGACGTGGCCGGTACGGCGGGCGGCGCGCGCGCCCGGCTGGCGGACGCCCTGTCCCGGCGGGCGGCGCCGAGCGCCCACCGGATCTCGGCGGCCGGCCACGCCCACATCGACTCGGCGTGGCTCTGGCCGCTGCGCGAAACCGTGCGGAAGGCGTCCCGGACCTTCGCCAATGTGACCGCGCTCGCGGGCGAGTACCCCGAGCTGGTCTTCGCCTGCTCGCAGGCGCAGCAGTACGCGTGGGTGAAGGAACACCAGCCGCACATCTGGGAGCGGATCACGTCCGCTGTGGCGACGGGCACCTGGGCGCCGGTGGGCTCGATGTGGGTGGAGTCCGACGCGAACATGCCGGGCGGGGAGGCCCTGGCCCGCCAGATCACGCACGGCAAGCGGTTCTTCGCGCAGGAGCTGGGGGTGGAGACGGAGGAGATCTGGCTGCCGGACTCCTTCGGCTACACGGCGGCGTTCCCTCAGTTGGCGAAGCTCGCGGGCGTGCGCTGGTTCCTCACGCAGAAGCTGTCGTGGAACCAAACCAACAGGATGCCGCACCACACCTTCTGGTGGGAGGGCATCGACGGGACCCGGGTGTTCACCCACTTCCCTCCTGTGGACACCTACAACTCGCAGCTCCACGGCCGTGAACTTGCCCACGCCGAGAGGAACTTCGCCGACAAGGGGCGCGCCACCCGGTCACTGGTCCCGTTCGGCTGGGGCGACGGCGGTGGCGGCCCGACCCGGGAGATGGTGGAGAAGGCGCGCCGGCTGCGGGATCTGGAAGGGTCGCCGAGGGTGAGCATCGAGCGGCCTTCGGCGTTCTTCGCGGCGGCGCAGGAGGAGTACGGGGCTCAGGCGCCGGTGTGGTCCGGGGAGCTGTACCTGGAGCTGCACCGGGCGACGTACACCACGCAGGCGAAGATGAAACAGGGCAACCGGCGCGCGGAACACCTGCTGCGGGAGGCGGAGTTGTGGGCCACGGCGGCGGCCCTGCGCGCGGCCGGCCGTTCCCGTCGGGACGCCCCCGACACGCCTCGGGACGCCTTCCCGGACGACGCGGACGCCTTCCCGGACTCGGGCGCGTCCGCGTATGCGTATCCGTACGACGATCTCGACCGGATCTGGAAGACCGTCCTGCTGCACCAGTTCCACGACATCCTGCCCGGCTCGTCCATCGCCTGGGTGCACCGTGAAGCGCGCGAGACATACGCCCGGGTGCGGGAGGAGCTCGAGGGGATCACCCGGGCGGCGGTGGCCTCGCTGGGCGGCCCGGGCCCGGCGCCGGGCGTGTGCAACGCGTCGCCCTACGCGCGGGCGGAGGTGGTCGACCTCGAGGACGAGGGCCCCGTACTGGTGCGGGTCCCGGCGCTCGGCAGTGCCCTCGTGCGGCGGGACGGCGACGCCGATCCGCACACCGCTCCCCCGCGCGTCACGGTCGGCGGGAGCGCCCAGGAGGGATTCGTCCTCGACAACGGTCTTCTGCGGGTCGTCGTCGACCACGAGGGGCTGCTGGCATCCGTACGGGATCTACGGGCCGGCCGCGAGGTGCTCACACCCGGCGGGCGGGGAAACCTCCTCCAGCTGCACCCCGACCACCCCAACCACTGGGACGCCTGGGACATCGACAAGCACTACCGGCGCAGCCACACCGATCTCACGGCCGCCGACTCCGTTTCACTGACGGAGGAGGGGCCCCTGCGTGGGGTGGTGCGCGTGGTGCGCACCTTCGGGGCCTCCCGAATCGTCCAGGACACCGTCCTGTCCCGTGGCAGCGGGCGGCTCGACATCGTCACGGACATCGACTGGCAGGAGTCCGAGAAGGTCCTGAAGGCGGCTTTCCCCCTCGATGTGCACGCGGAACGGTCCACCGCCGAGATCCAGTTCGGCCATGTCCACCGGCCGACCCATGTCAACACCGGCTGGGACGCCGCCCGGTTCGAGATCTGTGCCCACCGCTGGCTGCGGGTCGCCGAGCCCGGCTACGGCGTCGCGCTGCTCAACGACTCGACATACGGTCATGACGTCACCCGCACCCCGCACGACGAGGGCCTGGGCACGACCGTCCGTCTGACCCTGCTGCGAGCGCCGCACAGCCCGGATCCACAGACCGATCTGGGCCCGCACCGCTTCACCTACGCGCTCATGCCGGGCGGTTCGACGACCGACGCGGTACGGGAGGGCCTGGCACTCAATCTGCCGCTGCGCGTCGCCTCCGGCGTACCGACGCGCGCCCCGCTGGTCGACACGGGGCACCCCGCGGTGACCGTGGAGTCCGTGAAGCTTGCGGACGACCGGAGCGGCGATGTGGTCGTACGGCTCTACGAGTCGGCCGGGACCCGCGTGGAGACGACGCTCAGGACGTCCTTCCCCGTGGCGCGCGCCCAGGTCACCGACCTGTTGGAACGGCCGCAGCACGCCGCCGACCGAGCGGACGGCGGGGTGGCCCTGCGGCTGCGGCCCTTCCAGATCCTCACCCTGCGGCTCACCCCGGCCGGTGCGTAGGGGGGTAGGCCGCGTGAGCCAAGGGGACGATCCTCAAGGGCGGGGTACGTTGCGCAGGTTGGAGCGGGCCATCTGGAGCATCCGGCCCACGCCACCGTCGAGGACGATCTTGCTGGCGGACAGGGCGAACCCGGTGACCATGTCGGCGCGGATCTTCGGTGGAATGGACAGGGCGTTCGGGTCGGTGACCACGTCGACCAGGGCGGATCCCTTGTGCCTGAACGCGTCCTTCAGCGCGCCGGCGAGCTGCTTGGGCTTCTCCACGCGGACGCCGTACGCCCCGGCGGCGCGGGCGATCGCCGCGAAGTCCGGGTTCTGGTTGTGGGTGCCGTACGAGGGGAGTCCGGCCACCAGCATCTCCAACTCGACCATGCCGAGGGAGGAGTTGTTGAAAAGGACGATCTTCACCGGCAGGTCGTGCTGGACGAGGGTGAGGAAGTCGCCCATCAGCATGGAGAACCCGCCGTCGCCCGACATGGAGATGACCTGCCGTCCGCGATCGGCGAACTGGGCGCCGATCGCGTGCGGCAGGGCGTTGGCCATGGAGCCGTGGCTGAAGGATCCGATGATCCGCCGTCGCCCGTTGGGCGAGAGATAGCGGGCCGCCCAGACGTTGCACATGCCGGTGTCGACGGTGAACACGGCGTCGTCGTCGGCCAGTTCGTCGAGGACGGAGGCGACGTACTCGGGGTGGATCGGAACGTGCTTGTCCACCTTGCGGGTGTAAGCCTTGACCACGCCTTCGAGGGCGTCCGCGTGCTTCTTCAGCATCTTGTCGAGGAACTTCCGGCTGGTCTTCTCCCGCACGCGCGGGATGAGGCAGCGCAGGGTCTCGCGCACGTCTCCCCAGACGGCCAGGTCCAGCTTGGAGCGGCGGCCGAGGTGTTCCGGACGGACGTCGACCTGGACGATCTTGACGTCGTCGGGAAGGAAGGCGTTGTACGGAAAGTCGGTGCCGAGCAGGATCAGCAGGTCGCACTCGTGGGTCGCCTCGTAGGCGGCGCCGTAGCCGAGCAGTCCGCTCATGCCGACATCGAACGGATTGTCGTACTGAATCCATTCCTTGCCCCGGAGGGCGTGCCCCACCGGGGACTTGACGCGCTCGGCGAACTGCATGACCTCCGCATGGGCACCGGCCGTTCCGCTGCCACAGAACAATGTCACCTTGCCGGCGTCATCGATCATCCGTGTCAGTGCGTCGATCTCGGCGTCGCCGGGCCGCACTGTCGGACGTGTGGTGACCAGTGCGTGCTCGACGGACGCCTCGGGCGCCGGCTGGGAGGCGAGGTCGCCTGGCAGGGTCACCACGCTGACGCCGCCCCGGCCGATCGCGTGCTGGATCGCCGTCTGGAGCAGCCGGGGCATCTGCTGCGGGTTGGAGATCATCTCGTTGTAGTGGCTGCACTCGCGGAACAGCTGCTCCGGGTGGGTCTCCTGGAAGTAGCCGAGACCGATCTCGCTGGAGGGGATGTGGGAGGCGAGCGCGAGGACGGGGGCCATCGAGCGGTGGGCGTCGTAGAGCCCGTTGATCAGATGGAGGTTTCCCGGGCCGCACGATCCCGCGCAGGCCGCGAGCCTGCCGGTGATCTGCGCCTCGGCGGCGGCGGCGAAGGCGGCGACCTCCTCGTGCCGTACCTGGACCCAGTCGATGGCGGGTGTGCGGCGGATGGCGTCGACGACGGGGTTCAGGCTGTCGCCGACGACTCCGTACATCCGCCGCACTCCGGCGCGGACGAGGATGTCGACGAACTGTTCTGCCACATTCTGCTTGGCCATGGATCCATCAACCCATGGCGTGTGGCATTACGCCTCCCAGACTGCGACACCCGTACGGTCGTCGGAGTACCCCTTCACCCTCAGCTGGGTGTCCGCGAGGAACGCGGCCAGGCCCGGCGGCTCCCGGGTCGCCCATCGCTCGGCCAGTTCCTCCGCGAGGGCGGGCTCGCCGCGCAGCGGCTCGGCGAGGCCATGGCCTGCCAGCAGCAGCGTGTCGCCAGGGCGGGCCACCGAGGCACGGAAGCGGAACGGTTCGGGCGGGGGCGGCAGCGGGGCCTCGACATAGGGGGACGGGGGTGTGGTGATGCCCAGGTCCATGGTCAGTCGCTCGTCGTGCGGCCCCTGCGCCTCGGGGCGTGCGTCGGGCCCGGCTGCGGGCCGCGGCCGGGACGGCGCGCCGGGCGGCGGTGAGCCGTAGCCGACCACGGGCTCGCCCCTGACGGCCACCGGCTCGGCGACCCGCGGCTCCAGGTCCTGCCAGGCGCCGTCGCGCAGGCGGAAGAGGCCGCCCTCGCCGACGCCGAAGAAGACACGTGTGCGGCACTCGGGGTCGGCCGACAGGAGCAGGCACCGCAGGCTCGCGGTGTACTCCTCCGGTGCGACACCGAGTTCGGCGGCGCGGGCGCGGAGCCTGCCGAAGGAACGGTCGGTGAGCCGGTGGAGTCCTGACTTGAGGTCGCCCCGGCGACCGGCCCGGATGTCCTCGGAGAGCCGGGTGTGACTGCGGCCGACCGCCTCGCCGATCCAGCGGCAGGCGTCGGCGGCGGCGAGGTGGGCGCCTTCGGCGGCGCGCGCACCGCTCGCCACGGCGACGAGCACCAGCGCGGCGGCGCCGTCGCCGAAGCGCGCGGTGATGAGCGAGTCCCGGCGCGGCTGGCCGCGATAGCGCGCGGAGTCCCCGCGCACGGAGGCGGCGCGCAGTGTGTACGTGCCGTACTGCGCCCCGTCGAGCACGGTGTCGGCGACCAGCTCCCGCAGTTCGTGCGGCCGCGCCAGGGGCAGGGCGGTGGGCTCGGGCGCGTAGGTGGGCGGACCGTCGCCGACATGGCCGGTACGGGGTGGTGGCACGGAGGCGACCGCGGGGGGTTCGGGGGCGGCGGGGGCCCGGGGCGGCGGCGGGGGCGTCTCGGCCAGCGGCGGGCCGGCCGGCCGGGGCGGCGCGGCGGGCGGTCCGGGGGGTGGGCCGGGGGGTGGCTCGACGGGTGTGGCGGGTGCGGGCGCGGGCGGGACAGGAGGCGGTGCGGTCGGCGGGTCGGCGAAGGCGCGGGGCCCGGCGGACGACTCCGGGGCCTCCGGGGGCTCCCACGGTGCGCGCGGCCTCTCTGTCCAGGGCCGCGCGGGCGGTTGAACGGGAGGCGGTGGGGCCGTGGCCGACAGTGCGTCGGGTTCCCACCAGGCGCGGGGGCGGGCGGCCTCGTCCGGCTCGGCCGCCGTCATGTCTCCCGGCCCTCCGGGCTCGCCGGGTCCTTGCGGCTCCGGGCGCTCCTGGCGGGGGCCGGGGGCCTTCACGGCCTCGGACGCCGAGCCGAAGCGGTCGTCGAGGGTGTCGCCGGGACCCGCGCCGGCGGCCTGCCCGGGCCGTGCGCCCGGACCCGTGTCCGGCGCGGCGTCGTCATAGAGCTTGTCCCACCAGTCGTCCGCGCCGGCGGGCTGCCTCTCCCCCTGCTGACTCATGCCCTTATTGTCCACCGCGAGGGGCGTACGAAAACGGGGCATCCGGAAAAAGCGGCGGAAAAAGTAGTCCGCCGGACGACCCCACCCCCCACGGGAAGGACGTCCGGCGGACCGGCGTGATCAGCGCACGTCGTAAGCGCGGACCACGGTCTGGGTGACGGACGCACCGTGGGCGTCCGTCAGTTCGGTTCTCAGGGTGACGGGCCTGCCCGCCGCGCCCGCGTGGTTCACGGTCGCGTTCCACCGGCCGCCGCGCTGCGAGACCTTCGCGTCGGTCCAGGTCGCGCCACCGTCGTAGGAGTACGCGAGCGTGGCCGAGGTGAGGGCGCCGGGCGTGTAGCCCGCGTGGCCCGTCACGGTCAGGCCGATCGTCTGCCCGTCCGCCGCGGCGAGGGTTTTGAGGCCGTCCTCCGGCAGGTCGTACCGGGGGAACAGAATCGGAATGCCCTGAGAGTAGACGCTCTCATCGAGCTGGGAGGTGAATTTCCAGAGGGAGTTGACGGCGGTGGAGCGGTTCCACACCCTGCTGCCGATCTTCGTGGTCCGCTGCTCCAGCTCATATGTCCGCTTGCCGGACGGCACGTCGAAAACTCCGAACGGATAGCCGCTGCTGCCGAGCTCCTGACCGTCGGCGCGCAGGGTCACATTGCCGATGTCACCGAAGGAACCCGCCTCGGCGTGGTGGGTGCTGTCGCCCCACATCGCCGCGGCGAAGCCGATGAGATTGCCCTGGCGTTCGGCCACGAGCAGCGGCTTGCCGGTCGCGTCGCGCGGGGCGACCGGGGCGACGACACCCTCGTACCACTTCTCGGGGCGCGCCGAGCCGGCCTCGTAGGACCTCCGCTGCCCGAGCATGAACTCACCGAACGGGAAGCTGCTGGACAGCAGTTGGTCCCACTGAGTGTCTCCGGCCGTGTAGTACTCGGTGCGGGTGCCCGGCACGGAGACGGACTCGAAGCCCGCGAAGTACACGGCCGTGCCGTCGGGGCGGTGGGCGGCGGCGCTGTCGACGAAGTCGGTGGCCACTCCCATCGAGTCATAGGTCGACGTGGTGCTGCCGAGCTCGCGGTCCGCGACCCGGTAGGCGCGGTCGCCCCGGATCTGGCCGGTCTCGGGGAAGGCGAGGCTGTAGAGGTAGGGGCTCTTCGCCGTGGCCTTCCGGCCGAGGGTGACCGGGCCGGCGGAGAGCCGGGCGAGGAGCGCGTCGCCCTCGGCCGGGGGGACGGCGAGGACGGGGATGCCGACGCCGCCGGCCAGGCCGGTGCTCGGGTACCAGCGGCCGGGCGCGGTGCGGTGGCCGAGGACGGCGACGGCTCCGGCCGCCTTGGCGTCGCGGGCGCAGCGCGGAGGTGTCGGTGTCCGGGAAGCGGACCAGGGCGATACGGCCCCGGACGCCGGCGGCCGCCAGCTCCTGAGGGGTTCCGGACCCGGCGTCGGCGAGCCGGGCGCCGGCGGTGCCGTCGAGGTTGTCGGCCCCGGTGTTGGCGGTGACCGGGTGGAGTGCGGGTCCGCCGGCGACCTTCAGTTCGGAGATCTGCGGGGCGGCGGAGCGCCAGTAGCTGCCGAACTCGAAGTCGCCGTCGGTCGCGCGGCCTTCGACGGAGGCGTAGTAGCCGCGGATGGTGCGCGGGCCCGCTGCCGTGCCGGCGTGCAGCCAGGTGTCGCCCCAGGAGCGGGAGAAGGCGAGGGTCGCGCCCCGGACTTCACCGGGGCGGTCGGTGGTGACGGCCAGGCGGTGGGCCCTGCGGGCGTCCAGGACGACGGTGGTGTCCTTCGTCAGCTCCAGTTGGGGGCGGCCCAGATAGCTGAGCGAGTCGTTCAGGGTGGCGCCCGCTCCGGCGTCGGGCGTGGTGACGAAGCCGGAGAGGAAGTAGGAGCCGGGGCGCAGCCGGTAGACCTGGTCGGCGGCGCCCTCGTTGAAGCGCCGCGAGCCGGTGGCGTCGTCGGTGCCGATGACGTCGAGGGAGGACGCTCCGTCGGCGGGCCTGCCCTGCCGGTCGATCAGCTTGACGCGCAGGGTGACGGTCTCGGGCTCCACGTGGAGGGAGAACGGTCGAGACGCCGATACCGCCGGGCGCGGTGGCGAGGACGCGTCCGGTGACGTCGCCGTACTGGGCGCGGGTGAGGCGCGCGGACGGGTCGAGGGTCAGCGGGACCGTGACGGCGGCGCCGGCCGGGACGGTGACCGACCGCTTGCCGAGGCGGGCCGCGGCGGAGCGGACCGTGGAGCCGTCGTTGCCGGTGACCTTCTGGACGGCGAGGGTGAGGGTAACGGGCCGGGAGGTGGTGTTGGTGTAGGGCACGGTGACGGTGGTGCGGTCGCTGCTGTGCTGCGGCCAGCGGAAGGTGCCGCCCTGGACGGCGGGTGCGCCGAGGACCGTCTGGTCCACGGCGGCCTTGACGTCCAGCCGGCCGCCGCCGACCTCGCGTACGTCACCGGGGACTCCGCTGTCGGCGGAGGAGACGAGGGCGGCCTTGATCTGCTGGGCGGTCCATTCGGGGTGGCGCTGCTTGACGACGGCGGCGGCGCCCGCGACGTGCGGGGTCGCCATGGACGCGCCGGACATGGACCGGTAGGCGTACACGCCACGGCCGTCGGCGGAGGTGGCGGAGATGGCGACGCCCGGGGCGGCGATCTCCGGCTTGAGGGTGTGCTGGACGATCGTCGGCCCGCGGCTGGAGAAGTACGCGGTGGAGTCGTCGCGGTCGGTGGCGCCGACCGTGAGGACGCTCGGGGCGCAGCCGGGCGAGGAGACGGTGCCGAGGGAGGGGCCGGAGTTCCCGGCCGCGAGGACGAACAAGGTCCCCTTGTTCTGGGCGAGTTCCTCGGCGGCGGCGCTCATCGGGTCGGTGCAGTCGGTCGGTTCGGGGCTGCCGAGGCTCATGGAGACGACGTCGGCGCCCTGGTCGACGGCCCACTGCATACCGGCGATGATCCAGGACGCGGCGCCGGAGCCGTAGTCGTTCAGGACCTTGCCGTTGAGGAGGTCCGCGCCGGGGGCGACGCCCTTCTTGCGGCCGTCGCTCGCGGCGCCGGAGCCGCCGGCGGTGGAGAGGGTGTGGGTGCCGTGGCCCTGGCGGTCGCCGGTGCCCTCGGAGTCGGTGAAGTTGCGCGAGGCGGTGATCCGGCCCTTGAGGTCGGGGTGCTCGGCGTCGGCGCCGGTGTCGAGGACGGCGATCGTGGTGCCCTTGCCGTCGAAGCCGGCGGCCCAGGCCTCGGGAGCGTGGACCTGGGCGGTCGAACGCTCCAGGGTGGCCTGGACCTTGCGGTCCAGCCACAGCTTCTTCAGGCCGGAAGCGGCGCGTGGCGCGGGGGCGGAGACCTGCGGGGCGATGTCGGCCCAGAAGGCCGTGGCCTGCTTCTTGTCCGTCTTCAGGGCGACGCCGTCGATGGCCGTCAGGACCTGGCCGCGCCGGGCGCCGCGCGGGGCGGCGGGCGCGGAGCGGGCCACGTCGGTGCCGTACACCGCGATCAGCGGGAGGTCCTTGGCGCGGGTGTCGTCGTAGCCCTGCCGGATGAGGCCCATGACGTTGAAGAGTTCCTCGTCGACCCGGTTCGCGGCGAGGGCGGCGACGGCCGTCTCGGGATAGACGTACAGATCCTTGCCGGAGCGGCGGGTCTGGACGAGGGGGACGGTTCCGTCCTCGCGCGGCAGAGCGGTGGCGGCCGGGTTTCCGGCGGTGTCACGGGTGACCAGTACCCGGTCACCCGTGACGAGGGTGATCGTGACCGGCCGTTCCCCCGTGCGCGCGGCGGCCTCGCTGCCGACCGGAGGTCTGTGGGCGGTCGTGCCGTCCTGCGGCCGGGCGGCCACGGACGGCGCGAGCGCGGTGACGGCGGCCAGGGCGGCGGCCGTCGCCCCGAGTGCCGTACGCGATATCGGACGCATCGCTCTCCCCAGGTGATTCCGTCCCAGGAGCCCACAAAGGGCCCTTGGAGGGAGGCTGTTGGTGCTGCGGTGGCGCCACATTGGCAGAGGAACGGGTGGTGCAGGGATGATGGCCGAGGCGGGAATGCGCCGTGGCCGATTCCCGCCACTGCGTGGTGGAACGTGATCGTCCGGTGAGGGGTGGGGCAGCGATGCTGAGTGCGATTGGTCTCGACGAGCGCCAGGAATCCGCGTATCGGGCGCTGGTCGCGCTGGGCGCGGCCGAAGTCGCCGATCTGGCGCACCGGCTGGCCCTGCCGGAGACGGAGACGGAGCGCGCTCTGCGCCGGCTGGAGTCGCAGGGGCTGGCCGCGCAGTCCTCGTCCCGCACCGGGCGCTGGGTGGCGGCGCCGCCGGCCGTGGCGCTGGGCGCTCTGCTGACCCAGCAGCGCCACGAACTGGAGCAGGCGGAGCTGGCCGCCGTGCTGCTGGCTGAGGAGTACCGCGCCGAGGCCGCCGAGCCGGCCGTGCACGACCTGGTCGAGGTGGTGACGGGCGCGAGCGCGGTGGCGCACCGTTTCCTCCAGCTCCAGCTGGGTGCGACGGAGGAGGTCTGCGCCCTGGTGACGGGCAGGCCGATCGCGGTCACCGGGATGGACAATGTGGCCGAGGAGCGGGCGTCGAACCGGGGCGTCGGGTACCGCGTGGTGCTCGAACGCGAGGTGCTGACCCTGCCCACCGGGCTCGTCGAACTGTCGACGGCCCTGAGCCGCGACGAGCAGGTCCGGGTCGTCGATCAGGTGCCGACGAAGCTGGTCGTGGCCGACCGGGCGCTCGCGATGGTGCCGTTGACCGGCCGGGGAGCGGAGCCCGCGGCGCTGGTCGTCCACGCGAGCGGGCTGCTCGAGTCGCTGATGGGCCTCTTCGAGGCGGTGTGGCGCGAGGCCCTGCCCCTGCGGCTGGGGACGGGCGGGCAGGTGGCGTGGGAGGACCGCCCCGCACCGGACGCCGTCGATCTGCAGATCCTGTCGCTGCTGCTGGCGGGGCTGACGGACGCGAGCGTCGCGAAGCAGCTGGAGCTGGGGCTTCGGACCGTGCAGCGCCGGGTGAAGGGGCTGATGGAGCTGGCCGGGGTCACGACCCGGCTGCAGCTGGGCTGGCACGCGTACGAGAAGGGCTGGGTCGCCCGGGTCTGAGCGGTACGCGGGGCCGGGGGCGACGTCCGGCGAGCGACACACGGTCCGGGGAGCGGGGACGGGTGCGTTCCTGCACGCTTGACAGATGGGTGTGTGGCAGCTCCTTCTGATCGCACTGGTGATGCTGCTCGGCCTGGTCGGGGTGCTCGTTCCCGGCGTGCCGGGCTCATGGCTGGTGTGGTCGGCGGTGCTGTGGTGGTCGCTGCACGAGCAGACGGGCCTGGCCTGGGGGCTGCTGGTCGGATCGACGGTGTTGCAGCTGGTCAGCCAGGTGGTCGTCTGGCAGCTGCCGCCCCGCAGGATCCGCGGGATCGGGATCACGCGGAGGATGGTGGCGTTCGCCGGTCTGGGGGCGCTGATCGGATTCCTGCTGCTTCCGGTGGTGGGGGCCGTCCCCGGCTATGTGGGCGGGATCTACCTCTGCGAGCGCCGGCGCCTGGGCGGCCACGGCCAGGCGGTCGCGTCCATGAGGAACGTGATGCGGGCGTCCGGCGCCAGCGTGCTGGTGGAACTCGTCGCCTGCCTGGTGATCGTGGGCGCGTGGGCGGGCGCGGCGATCGGGGGCTGACGCCGGAACCCCGGACGGCCGTGGGCGCGTGGGCGGGCGCGGCGATCGGGGGCTGACGCGGGAACCCCGGCCCGCGAAGGGGGCTGCCGGCACGGTGAGCGGGAACCGGATCGGGACCGTGAGCGGGACTGCCGACCTAGGACTTCGACGGTAGGACCTCGACGGCGCGGACTAGGACCGATCGCCGATGCGCCCGGTGGGGCGGGCGCGCCATCCTGAGCCTCATGACCGCATTCAGCGACGCCGAGCGCGCCTATCTCGGCAGCCAGCGGCTGGGGCGCCTGGCCACGGTCGACCCGCAGGGGCAGCCGCAGGCCAACCCGGTCGGTTTCTTCCCCCAGGACGACGGGACGATCCTGGTCGGCGGGATGGCCCTCGGCCGTACGAAGAAGTGGCGCAACCTCCGGGCGAATCCGAAGGTGGCGCTCGTCGTCGATGACGTCGTCAGCGTCAGGCCGTGGCGGGTACGCGGCGTCGACATCCGCGGTGAGGCGGAACTGCTGGTCGGACCCCACAGTCTCGGCCCGCACTTCAGCGAGGAGGTCATCCGGATCCACCCGCGGCGGATCCACAGCTGGGGCCTGGACGCCGACCGCTCCTCCGACGCGTCCTCCTAGCGCCGGCCGGACGCGCGGACCCGTCAGGCGTTCGCCGGCAGGTCGATCTGGTACTTGATGAACCCGCGGTTGTCGGCGACCTGGTCGTAGAGCCGCCGGGCCGTGGTGTTGGTCTCCTGGGTCATCCAGTAGACCCGGCAGCAGCCCTGCTTCCGCGCCCACTCGGTGACGGCGGCGATCAGCGCCCGGGCCGCGCCCCTGCCGCGTGCCTCGGGGGCGGTGAAGAGGTCCTGGAGGTAGCAGACGTCCGGGCCGGACGTGCTGGGGTGGACGAAGAAGTGGGTGATGCCGACCAGCCGGCCGTCCAGCCACGCGCCGAGGGCGTGCAGCCGGGTGTCCTCCTGGAAGGCCTGCCAGGAGCGCTCGTACATCGCCGCCGGTTCGGTGCGCCCGTAGAAGTCGATGTACGAGCGGAAGAGCGCTTCCCAGTCGCCGCGGTCGGAGGGTGCGAGTCTGTCGATCGTGATCATCGGTCCACGGTGCCACGGCTCAGGGCGCGATGGCCAGATAGCGCAGGGCGTAGGACCGCCAGGGCCGCCACTCCTCCCGCTCGGCGCACTCGTCGGCCGCCACGTCGGGATCTGTGAGCGAGCGCATCCTGATGAGCGCGGCGGTCCGCGCGCCGATTCCGGGCAGGGCGAGCAGCGCCCGTTCGGCCCCGTCGCGGTCGGCCCCCGGGTCGAGCCGTACGGAGCCGTCGGCGAGCGCGGCCGCCAGCGGCCCGGCGACCGGGTGGCCGACGAGCGCCGAGGGCTCGGGAAAGAGATGGGTGAGCCCGCCGCAGGCGGTGTCGAGCGCGGTTCCGTACGTCTCGGCCAGCCGCGCGCTCTCCGCCGGGCCGACGAGCGCCCGGATCGCGAACTCCTCCGGCTCGGCCGCCCCCGGCGAGCGCAGGCCCGGGCGGGCGGCTACGCGCGCCCCGATGACGGGATCGGCGCCGAGCCGTTCGGTGACGGCGTACGGATCGGCGTCCAGGTCGAAGAGCCGGCGCAGCCGCTGGACGGCGGTGGTGAGGTCGCGCAGGTCGGTCAGGTGGATGCGCGCCTCCAGCCACGGGCCCGCGGACTTCTCGTCGACGGCGACGATGCCGGAGCCGTAGGGCAGGCGGAGCGTGCGGCGGTAGGTGCGGGCGCCGGGCGCGCCGACGACCTCTTCGACCCGCTCGACCGCCTCGTCGGCGAGGAGGTCGAAGACCTCGCGGGCGGCGTACGGGCCGCGGTGGGCGAGGCGCAGCGGGACACCGGCGGCGAGGGCGGTCCGGGGGCCGGTCCCGGTGCCGGACTCGGCCCGAAGCTCGCTGGGGGTACGGGCGTAGATCTGGCGGATGGTGTCGTTGAACTGCCGGACGCTCGCGAAGCCGGACGCGAACGCGATCTCGGTGACCGGCAGTCCCGTGGTCTGGAGCAGCAGACGGGCGGTGTGGGCCCGCTGGGCGCGGGCGAGCGCGACGGGGCCGGCGCCCAGCTCCGCGGTGAGCTGGCGCTGGACCTGCCGGGCGCTGTAGCCGAGCCGCCCGGCGAGGCCTGGCACGCCCTCACGGTCGACGACCCCGTCGCCGATCATGCGCATGGCGCGGCCGACGACGTCGGCGCGAACGTTCCACGCGGCCGACCCGGGGACGGCGTCCGGCCTGCATCGGCGGCAGGCGCGGAAGCCGTGTCCCTGGGCGGCGGCCGCGGTGGGGAAGAACGTGACGTTCTTCCTCTTGGGGGTGACGGCGGGGCAGCTCGGCCGGCAGTAGATGCCGGTCGTTTCGACGGCGAAGAAGAACTCGCCGTCGAAACGGGCGTCGCGGCTGCTCACCGCCTCGTACCTGGTGTCTTCGTCCATCACGGGTCCAGTGTGCGCCGTCGGCGGGGGCCGGTCCGGCGGTTTTCGGACACCGCGCTGGGCGTGGGGCTACCGGACCCGGCCGCGCTTGGCCTGCAGCGCCGCCCGGCCCTCGGCGCCCTTGCGCTTCCAGTCCTTCAGGATCTCCGCGCGCAGCCGGGCGTCGGTCTTGGCGACGATGCGCTGGTTCTCCCGCAGCAGCTTGCGGTAGCTGTCCAGCCGCCGCTCGGGCAGCGTGCCGTCCTCCAGCGCGGCGAGCACGGCGCACCCGGGTTCGCTCCCGTGCGCGCAGTCGTGGAACCGGCAGTCCCGGGCCAGCTCCTCGATCTCGGAGAAGACCTGCCCCACGCCGCTCTCGGCGTCGTAGAGCCCGACGCCGCGCAGCCCGGGGGTGTCGATGAGCACGCCACCGCCGGGCAGGGTGAGCAGGTTGCGGGTGGTCGTGGTGTGCCGGCCCTTGCCGTCGACGTCCCGGGTGGCCCGCACCTCCATGACGTCCTCGCCGAGGAGGGCGTTGGCGAGGGTCGACTTCCCGGCGCCGGAGATCCCGAGCAGCACGCTCGTACCGTCGGAGACGATCGCGGAGAGCACCTCGATGCCCTCCCCGGTCGCGGAACTGACGGCCAGTACCTGGACGCCGGGCGCGGCGGACTCCACGTCCTGGACCAGGTGGGAGATCCCGGCCGGGTCGGGCACGAGGTCGGACTTGGTGAGCACGACGAGCGGCTGCGCGCCGGACTCCCAGGCGAGGGCGAGGAAGCGTTCGATCCGGCCGAGGTCCAGCTCGACGGCGAGCGAGACGGCGATGATCGCGTGGTCGACGTTGGCCGCGAGGATCTGCCCCTCGGACCGCTGGGACGAGGTGGACCGGACGAAGGCGGTCCGGCGCGGCAGATACGCCCGCGCGTAGCGGGGGTTGCCGTCGGTGTCGACGGCGGCCCAGTCACCGGTGCAGATGACCCGCAGCGGATCGTGCGGGGTGACGAACGCGGTGTCGGCACGGACGACACCGTCGGCGGTGACGACATCGCACTGGCCCCGGTCGACGCGTACGACCCGGCCCGGAACCAGTCCCCGGGAGGCGTACGGGGCGAACTCGGCCTCCCACGCTTCGTTCCAGCCGTACGGCGAGAGCGGGTGCGAGGACGTCGGAGCCTGAAACGAGAGGTTGGACAAGGGGTGACCCTTCACAAGGGTGGCCCCGGCACGAGCGCGTGACGCGCAGGCGTATGAGTGGGTGTCAGCCGGAGACCACGGGGGTGGGAACGATGAACTCCTGATCGCGGGCAGTGCCCGTCACCGTGACCGTCATCAATGTCCTCACCTCCTGGTTCCCTCTCCTTGCGCGCTGTTGCCGCGCGCGGACCGACAGGACGGGACCTTACTCCCGGCCCGGACGGCCCGCCAGCGATTTGTCGTGGCGGCCGCATGGGCGTCCATCGGGGCGGGCCGGTCCGGCTGTCCGTCGGGGCGTGCGGGTCCGCCATCGTGGTGGATTCGGCCACGAGCAGCGCAATGACCGGGTCTCTCCGCTGTCTTCACCCCTCACCTCGGCCGACGCTGGGCGCAGTCCGGCACACCCGAGGACCCGGGAAGGAATGCCTCCATGTGGGTCAGACCCCCCATCACCCGCCCCAGAACGGTGCTTGTCGCCGCCGGGGTGCTGCTTCTGACGGCCCATGCGGCCGGCTGGCCGCTGGCCGCCCCGTATGTCCCGTCGGCCGTGGCCGACGGTGCGGGCGCCCATTCCCTGGGCCTTTCGGTGACCATCAACACGCGGCCCGGGCGGGAGGCCGAACGCACCGGTATCCGTGTCGGAGACCCCGTCATCAGGCGCTATGTCCTCACCAACCGCTCCGGCGCGGACCTCCAGCGCGTCACCGTGAACGACCCCGCCGTGCCCGGCGGGGTCGTATGCCCCGGCGGGCGAAGCTTCACCATTCGCGGACTGTCCACCGTCACCTGCACCGCGCGGACCGCGGCGGCGCCGGGCCCGCACACGGCCACCGTCCACGCGTGGGGCGAGATCCCCTCCATCGGGGTACGGCCGCAGGCCTCCGCCGTCGCCGGGTACCGCGGGGTCGGCGGAGCGCTGCGGCTCGGTGTGTCGGTGCGTGCGCTCACCCGGTCGTCCGCAGTCGTCCAGTACGTCATCAGCAACCCGGGCAACCGGACCGTGTACGACATCCGGCTCACCGACCCGGTGCTCCGGCCGTCGCAGATCGTCTGCGGCGGCCGTCCGGGGAATCCTCCGGAGGTACGGGCGGGGGCCACCGCGGTCTGCGTCGCGCGCGTCGACGGGCTGCGGCCGGGTGAGTACCGCAGCGTGCCGGAAGTGCGGGGCAACGACCAGGTCACCACCCTCGGGCCGGCGGGGGCGGGGGTCACCGCGCCGAGTCTGCCGGCCCGTGCGACCACCCGCTTCACGGTGGGACCGGCGCCGCGTGCGGGTCTCCCGGGCGCTGGGGGCACCGCCCCGGGCGCTCCCGCGGTGCCCGGGGCCGCCGGGGCTCCGGGGGCGGCGGCGCTCGTCCCCGGCGCGTTGGTGCGCGCCGGCGCGGTGCCTCCTCCGCGGGCGCTCGTTCCCCCCGGCCCGCTCGCCCCTCCCGGACTTCTCCCGGCGCCCGGCACGGCTGCTCCCGGCGCGGGCGTTCCCGCGGCGCCCGGAGCCGTGGCGCCACCCGGAGCCGCCGCCGCGCCCGTTGCCGGTGCGGGGGCGGCGCCGGGTGCCCCACCGTTCTCCTCGCTGCTCACCGCCCCCGGGGTGGCTCTTCCCCCGGGCGTCCTCGGTCCTGTCGCCCCCGGAGCGGTTCCTCCGGGCTCGGCCGGAAACGCGGCGGGCACGGGGCCGGGTGCGGGTGCGGGTGGTGCGGGTGCGGGTGGTGCGGGTCCGGGTGCGGGTGCGGGTGCGTCGGACGATGCCGCCGCGGCAGCACCGTTCGCCGCGCTGGCCCTGGAGAGTCTGGCGCTTCCCACGCTGCCGCTCACGGGCGCCGACGCTCCCGCCACGCCCCGGAACGAGGCCGCCGGCCGGGCCCCTGGCGAGATCACTCCCGACGGGCAGGCACGGGACCGGCAGGCGCGGGACGCGGGTGGCGCGCCGCGGCCGGGTAACGCGCGTGCCGGGGAACCCCCGGCCGCCGAGGACGCCAGTCCGCGTCTCGTGCCCGTGCGCTCGGGCGGCACCCCCCGGCGCGAGGGACCGTTCACCGTCGTCGCCTTCATGCTCCTGCTCCTCATTCCGGCGGGGGTGGTGGCCGCCGTGGCATCACGCCGATCGTGACGGGAGGACCGGCCGCACCACCGGCCGGCCGCCCGGCGAGAGGACCCACCGAGGGAACGTCATGAAGCACGTGGTCGCGGGCGATGGTTGCCCGGCGCCTCGGGTCGCGCCCCCTCGCTCGCCTTCGCACGCCCCCCGTGCAACGGACCGAGAAGCAAGCCCCCGCCCGGGCGGGCGGGCCTCGGAAAAGCCGGTGCAATGCGGGCGGTCCCATAGAATCCCGATCAAGCGTTCCCCTGAAAAGCATCCGAAGGATCAGCGATGAGCACGCCGTTCTTCAGCACCGCCCCCGCAGCGGCTCCCGACGTGTCGGTGATCGTCGCGGTCTACAACGCCATGCCGTATCTGACCGAGTGCCTGGACTCGATCGTCAAACAGACGATCGGGATCGAACGCATGGAAGTCATAGCCGTCGACGACGGCTCCACCGACGGAAGCGGCGCCGAGCTGGACCGGTACGCCGCCGCCTTCCCGCAGATCCGGGTGCTCCACCAGCCCAACTCCGGCGGGCCGAGCGGCCCGCGGAACCGGGCGCTGGACCTCGCCAGGGGGCGCTTCACCTTCGTCGTGGACGCGGACGACTACCTCGGCCTGGAGACCCTGGAGCGTCTGGTGGCCATGGCGGACGCGCAGGAGAGCGACATCGTGCTCGCCAAGCTGGTGGGCCTCGGCCGCGCGGTCGCCGACAAGGCCCACAAGCACGCCGAGCGCGCCGATCTCTACCGCTCGGAGATCTACCGCTCCCTGCACAGCGCCAAGCTGATGCGCCGCGAGATGATCGAGTCGGCCCGCATCCGCTACCCCGAGGACCTGTGGTTCGGCGAGGACCAGCTCTTCGTCACCGAGGCGTACCTGGCCGCCCGCACCATCTCCGTCGTCGGCGACTACGACGGCTACTACCTGCGCCGGCGCGAGGACGGCGGCAACATCACGGCGCGGCCCCGGACCGCCAACGAGACCGTCCAGCACATCGAGCGTGTGATGCGGATGGTCTCCGACCGCGTCACCGACCCGGTCGGCCGTCGCCGGATGCTCGGCCGCCACATCCGCAACCTGCTCGGCAAGGCGATCCTCCCGGCCGTCCGGGTACGGGCGAGCGATCCCGCGTACGCGTGGGAGGTGCTGGAGCGCAGCCGCGCCCTGTGCGCGACGTACTTCACCGACGACATGGTCAAGGAGCTCTCGCAGCTCGCCTGGATCCAGCTGTACACCTTCCTGTACGGGAACGAGGAGGCGCTCGACGAGCTGGCGCACTACACCCCCGTCCCCGGGCAGCCGGCCCCGATCGTCAATGACAACGGCCGCCTGTACCGCGCCTACCCGCTGTTCCGCGACCCCCGCGGGGGCCTGCCGGACGAGCTGTACGACATCACGGACACCGTCCGTACGCCGCAGCGGCTCCAGACCCTGGAGTGGCGCGACTCCCGGCTGCGGATCTCCGGCTACGCGTACATCGACGTGCTGCCGACGACACGGATGACGACCGAGTTCGTCCTGCGCAGGCGACAGACGCAGACGGAGGTACGGGTCCCGGTGACGGTCAGGGCCACGCCGTCGCTGGGCGCGCCCGCCGGGTCGTCGGCGCCGGACCACTCCATGGCCGGGTTCGACCTCGACCTGGACCTGAACACGATCGACCGGGGACAGCCTCTCCCCCACGGCACCTGGGACTTCTTCCTGCACCTCCAGGCCGACGGTGTCTCACGGAACATCCGCTTCGGGCGGGCGCTGGCCAAGGGCGTGGACAAGACGGCGCGCAGGCCGGTCGTCTTCGGGTCGATCCCGGGGACCGACCTGGAGCGGACCGCGGTGGTGTACTTCACGGACAAATGGAACAACATCAGTCTGGAAGTGGAGGAGCGGCGCGTCTTCTCCGCGCCTCCCACACCCGGCCCGCCGAGCCGAATCGACGTGCGGGTGCCGGAGCAGATGGGAGCGGATCCGGGCATAACGCCGGGCGGGCCCCTGGATCTTCAGCCCCCCGCGTTCCCCGGGCCCTGGCCACGCTGAACCCTGCTGTAGATTCCCCGCCGAAGGACCGCCGGGGGAGTGACACAGCAAGGGGTGGGCCGCATGAAGCGGCGTCGCGTGTGGGGCACGGCCGTGGCCGTGATCGCCGGATTGACCGGCGTACTCGTTTTCGAGGGAGTGACCGGGCAGCCGGGCGGGTCGAGCGGCGCGTCCGGGCCCGGTCCGATTCCGGTGGACACCCGGACCGTCGCGCTGAGCACCGGCGACGGCGGGCGCAGCGCGTCCCTGAAGCAGCAGGACACCGAGCCGTTCAGCATGCTGGGTGTGACCTGGACCGATCCTTCGGCGAGGGTCCCCGGCAGGATCGAGGCGCGGACGCGGGCCAGCGGCTCGGGGACGTGGTCGCGCTGGCTGCGGCTCGACGGCGACAGCGGGCAGGGCGAGAGCTCCGCGCGCCGGGGCGGCACCGAACCCGCCTGGGTCGGTGCCTCCGACGGCGTGGAGGTACGCGTCGTCTCCGGCGCGAAGGCCTCCTCCGTCCTTCCGGCCGGACTCCGCCTCGACATGATCGACCCGGGCAAGGGCGGATCCGGAGCCATGGAGCCGGCGGCGTTCGCCGCCGAGACGGGCGAGCCCACCACCGAACCGGCCACCACCGAGCCCGCGCCGACGGAGTCCATACCCGGGGAGCCCACCACGGCGCCCGCCACCACCGAGCCCGCGCCGACGGAGTCCGTAACCGGGGAACCCACGACGGTCCCCGCCACCACGGAGCCCGCGCCGAGCACGTCCACCACCTCCTCGGCGCCGCCCTCGGCCACCGTGTCGCCCACCCCGACCGCGACCGGCCCCACCGCCCCGCCGTCCACGGCTCCGCGTCCGGCGATCACCTCCCGGGCGGGCTGGGGAGCGGACGAGACGATCAGCCCCGAGGAGCCCGGCTATCTGCCGGGCGAGAAGATCAAGGCGGTCGTGGTGCACCACACCGCCGAGTCGAACAGCTACACCTGTGAGCAGGCGCCGAGCGTGGTCCGGGGCATCTACGCCTACCACGTCAAGCAGTTGGGCTGGAAGGACATCGGCTACAACTTCCTCGTCGACAAGTGCGGCACGGTCTACGAGGGCCGCAAGGGCGGCGTCGACAAGCCCGTGCAGGGCGCACACGCCTACGGCTTCAACTCCGAGACGACCGGTATCTCGGTCCTCGGCACCTACACCGACACCGCGCCCCCGCAGGCCGCGATGATCTCGGTGGCCCGGGTGGCCGCGTGGAAGCTCGGCCAGTACGGCGTGAGCCCCACCGGCACGGCGACCCTCACCGCGGGCGACGCGGGCACCAACTACTTCGGCAAGTCGTGGGCCAAGGGCGCGCAGCTGGCGTTCCCGGTCATCCACGGCCACCGCGACGGCTACAACACCCAGTGCCCGGGCAACGCGTTGTACGCGCAGCTCGCGACGCTCCGGTCGTGGGCGGCGGGCCCGGTCACCGGCCTGGCCGTCTCGTCGGTCACCGGGGCGACGGCCTCCGGGACGGCGTCCTACACGCGTGGTCCGGTCACCGTGAACTGGCGGGCGACCACCCCGGCCGTGTTCATCAAGCGCAACGAGCTCCTGGTCGACGGGCAGATCGTCGCGACCGTCGCGGGCTCGGCGACCTCCGCGCCGGCCACGATCGCCGCGGGCAGCCACACGGTCCAGGTGCGTGCCGTCCACCAGACGGGCAGGGCGGCGACGAGCGCGGCCGTCACCGTGATCGGCGACGTCACGGCGCCCGTGTTCACGACGCGGCCCCAACTGTCGCTGAGGACCGGCACGGTGAACGCCTCGGCGGTTCCGCTGACGCTGGCGTGGAAGGCGACCGACTCGGGCGTGCTGCGCGATGTGCGGCTGACCGCTCCGACGGCCAAGACGTACGGGCCGACGGTCACCTCGGCGGTGCACACGGCTCCGTACGCGACGGCCACGACCTGGTCCCTGTCGGCGTACGACGTGGCGGGCAACCGGGGCGCGGCCTCGGTCACCGCGACGCCGACGATCCTCCAGGAGAGCGCGGCCGTGAAGTCGGGCGTGTGGGCCACGAAGACGTCCAGCAGCTACTTCGGCGGCAGGTCCTACTCCAGCGCCGCCAGGAACGCGTCGCTGAGCTGGACGGTCACCAGCCGCTCGGTCGCGCTGATCGTCTCCCGCGCCTCGACGTCGGGCCAGGCCTATGTGTACGTCGACGGCGTGAAGGCGGCCACGGTCGACCTCAGGTCGACCACCACCCTCTACCGGAACGCGATCTGGACCAAGACCTGGGCCACGAGCGCCTCACACACGGTGAAGCTCGTCGTGGTGGGCACGTCGGGCCGCCCGACGATCACGACGGACGGGCTGTTCTACCTCAAGTAGCGATCGGACAGCACGAGCCGAGGAGCCCCGCACCGGTACGCCGGTGCGGGGCTCCGTGCCGAGTCCATTGGCCGTACCTTGCCCCGCCTTGCAGCGCGCTGCCCTCAGGCTGGCTTGAGGGCCGCCGCGCCGAACGAGACATCGAAGCGGTCGCACCAAATGCTGACACTGGAGTACTGGTTCAGGTCCAGCCCCGCCGGCAGCGCGTAGTTCTGGTCACCCTTGTTGCCCTTCAACTTCCCGAGGCTGACGTGCTTTCCGTCGTCGAAGACGTGCCAGCCGTCCTTCCCTTCCCGCACGGGCGCGTCGGTGATCCACACGCGCAGGTCCGGCCCGTTGCTGGTGTCCAGGTTCTCCAGACGAAGGGTCCGGCTGCCGTCGGGCAGCCGCAGGACGCGCACGGTGCCGGTCGTCCTGTGCTCATGGCTGATGAGGGTGCCCGTGGCGAGCGTGCCGGCGGCCTGGGGCGCGGTGGCCCCGGGGGTGGCCGGGGCCGAGGTGGCGGGGACCGGTGACGGCAGGCTCTCCCGTACGGTCTCGTCCGTCCAGAGCTTCCAGGGCTGGAACCAGAAGAGGCCGAAGCCGGCCGCCACCACCGCGAGCGCGAGGGCGCCGATCACGACAGGCCTGGTCAGCAGGTGTCCTACGCGGTTCATCACGGCCTCCTGGTGCGGGGAACTCCTTGTGTCCATTCAACGGTGATCACCACCTGGTGGAGTCCCCCCGGCCGATGACGAAAGTCTTACGGCGAGGGCGCGGCGACAGCGACAGCGACAGCGACGCCAAAGGATGTCCGATTCCTCCAAGACCGGCGCCCGCGGGCCTCCTACGCTCGGCGGCATGACCACTCCACGACTCGATGTGATCGGCCTCGTCGTCTCCGACATGGCCGCCTCGCTCGCCTTCTACCGGCGGCTCGGCCTCGACGTCCCCGCCGACGCCGACACCGCCCCGCACGTCGAAGCCCCGCTGCCCGGCGGCCTGCGGATCGCCTGGGACACGGAGGAGGTCGTCCGCTCCTTCGACCCGGCGTGGACCAGGCCCCGGGGCGGCGACCGGATGGGGCTCGCGTTCCTGTGCGCGAGCCCGCAGGAGGTGGACAGGATGTACGACTGGCTGGTCGCGTCCGGCGCGACCGGCCATCTGAAGCCCTGGGACGCCGTGTGGGGGCAGCGCTACGCGGTGGTGCTCGACCCCGACGGCTGCGGCGTCTCGCTCTTCGCCAACGCCACGTAGGCGCCGAGCGTGGTCCCGGCCAGGGCGCGCGTCTCGCGGGCCAGGTGCGCCTGGTCGGCGCAGCCCGCGGCGAGGGCGGCCTCGGCGTGGGGCACGCCCGCGCGGACGAGGGCCAGCGCCCGCTGCAGCCGCAGGATGCGGGCCAGCGTCTTGGGGCCGTAGCCGAAGGCGTCCAGCGACCTGCGGTGCAGTTGCCGGGCGCCGAGCCCCACCGCCTCGGCGGTGGCGGCGACCCCGGCACCCGCGTTCAGCAGCTCGACGACGGCCCGCGGCAGCGGGTCGGGCGGCGGCGCGGCGCTCGCCCCGGCCAGGGCCACCTCCTCCAGGGCAGCCGCCGGGTCGGGGGCCTCCCCGACCCGCTCGGCGAGCCGCCGCACCCGCGCCCCGGGCCACAGCTCCTCCAGGGCGACCCGGCGGTCGCGCAGCTCGTGGGCCGGTACGCCGAGCACGGCGGGCGCGCTTCCGGGCGCGAAGCGCACCCCGGCATAGGGGAAACCCGATTCCTCCGGGACGAACGCCCTGGTGTCGGGCCCGGCGACGAACAGCCGGCCACCGCACCACAGCAGATCCATGCAACCGTCGGGCAGGACCGGGTACACCGCGGCGCCCCGTACCGCGCCGCGCGTCCACACGATGGCGCCGTCCAGCCGGGAAGGGCGTTCCTCGTACATCTCTCCGAGCGTAGGCGCCCGGCGTCAGGAACGCTGTTCCCGGTCGCGGTCCTTCTCGCGGACCGTGTGCAGCCGGGACTTCACGTCGTCCGGCGGCAGGAAGCGGGACCACCGCTCGGGGAACTCCGACGGCATGTCCGGGTCGTCGTCGTCCAGGTCCTCCACCGCCGCCTTGGCCCGGGCCACCAGCTCCGCCGCCTGGACCGCGCGGGCCCGTTCGTTGGCCTCGCGGGCGGCGGCGGTGGCGACCGACGGCCAGACGCGGTCGATCGCCGCGTTCACCGCCGCGCCCACCAGCACGGCGAACGCGGAGATGCCGATCCACAGCAGGACCGCGATCGGGGCGGCCAGCGACCCGTAGATCGTCGGGCCCTCGACCGTACTGGTCAGATAGATCCGCAGCAGGAAGCTGCCGAGGACCCACATCGCGAGCGCCACCAGCGCGCCCGGGACGTCCTCCACCCACGGCGAGCGGACCGGGACGGACACGTGGTAGAGCGTGGTGAGGAAGGCGATGGAGAGCAGGATCACCACCGGCCAGTACAGGACGGCGACGACCTCGGTGCCCCAGGGGATCAGCTCCACCACCCGGTCCGGTCCGACCACCGCCAGCGGGAGCACGACCGCGCCGATGAGCAGGGCGATGATGTAGAGCAGGAAGGCCAGCAGCCGCGTCTTGACGATGCCCCGGTGGCCGTCGAGGCCGTACATCACGGTGATGGTGTCGATGAAGACGTTCACCGCCCGCGAGCCGGACCACAGGGCGATGGCGAAGCCGATGGAGATGAGATCGGGCCGCTTGCCGTGGGTGACGTCCTCGAGGAGCGGCCGGGCGATGTCGCGCACGCCCCGGTCGGACAGGACCGTTCCGGCGGCGTTGAGGATGTTCTCCTCGATGCTGGCGACGGTGTTGGTGCTGGTCCAGTCGTCGACGTAGCCGAGGAGCGCGATCAGGCCCAGCAGCAGGGGCGGCAGGGACAGGAGCGTGAAGAAGGCCGCCTCCGCCGCGAGACCGAGAATGCGGTACTCGATGCACGAGTTGACGGTGTCCTTCAGAAGCAGCCAGACCATCTTCCGCTTCGAGACGTTGCGGTAGAGGACTCGTGCCCGGTGGAGTCTGCCCGGGGGCCGCTCGGGTGTTTCATTTGCTGCCTGCACCTCCTTACCGTATCGGCATGGCAGCCACCACCCACACAGTGACCAACCAGGCTCCACCCCTGGTGGGGTACGACGTTTTCACCTCCGACCGGGCGCTCACCGAGGCGGTGGAGCGGCATCTCGCGCCCGAACTGCTCCCCACCGCCCGCGGGGAGCTCGAAGAACTGGGCCGCGTGGCGGGGTCCGCGCAGGCCCAGGAGTGGGGTGTTCTCGCGAACGAGAACCCTCCGAAGCTCCGCACCCACGACCGGTACGGGAACCGGATCGACGAAGTGGACTTCCATCCGTCCTGGCACCGGCTCCTCGGCCGCGGCGTCGCCTCCGGTCTGACCAACGCCTGGGGCCGGCCCGGTGGTCATGTGCGACGCGCCGCGGGATTCCTCGTCTGGACGCAGGCGGAGGCCGGCCACGGCTGTCCGCTGTCGATGACGCACGCCGCGGTGCCCGCGCTGCGGACCGATCCGGAGCTCGCCGCCGAGTGGGAGCCGCGGCTCACCTCCCAGGTCTACGAGGAGGGGCTGCGGCCGGCCGGTGAGAAGGCCGGTGTGCTCTTCGGAATGGGCATGACGGAGAAGCAGGGCGGCAGTGACGTACGGACGAACACGACGCACGCGAAGCCGCTGGACGCGGCCGGGGAGTACGTCCTTACCGGCCACAAGTGGTTCTGTTCGGCGCCCATGAGCGACGCCTTCCTGGTCCTCGCCCAGGCGCCCGGGGGGCTGACGTGCTTCCTGGTGCCGAGGGTCCTGGAGGACGGAACGCGCAATGTGTTCCGCATCCAGCGGCTCAAGGACAAGCTGGGCAACCGGTCCAACGCGTCGAGCGAGGTCGAGTTCGACGGGACCTGGGCGCGCCGGGTCGGCGAGGAGGGGCGCGGGGTGCGCACCATCATCGAGATGGTGGCGGCGACGCGTCTCGACTGCGTCATCGGGTCGTCGGCGCTGATGCGGCAGTCGGTGGCCCAGGCGGTGCACCACGCCGCGTACCGCAGCGCGTTCGGTGGCGTACTGATCGAGAAGCCGCTGATGCGCAATGTCCTGGCGGATCTGGCGATCGAATCGGAGGCGGCGACGGCCCTGACGTTCCGTCTGGCGGCCGCGTACGACTCCGGGACGGAGCAGGAGCGGGCGTTCCTGCGGCTCGCGGTGCCGACGGCCAAGTACTGGGTGACGAAGCGGTGCACGCCGGTCGCGGCCGAGGCGCTCGAGTGCCTGGGCGGCAACGGCTATGTGGAGGAGTCCGGGATGCCGCGGCTGCTGCGCGAGGCGCCGCTCAACTCGATCTGGGAGGGGTCGGGGAACGTCCAGGCACTGGACGTTCTGCGGGCGTTGCAGAAGGAGCCGGAGTCGTTGAACGCCTTCCTCCAGGAGGTCGGGACGGCACGCGGGGCGGACCACCGGCTGGACGGCGCGATCAAGGGGCTGCTGACCGAACTCGCCGATCTGGACGGCATCGAGGCCCGTGCGCGGCGGCTCGTCGAGCGGATGGCGCTGGTGCTCCAGGGCTCGCTGCTGGTGCGGTGGGCTCCGCCGGAGGTGGCGGACGCGTTCTGCGCGTCGCGCCTGGGCGGCGACTGGGGCGGGGCGTTCGGGACGCTGCCGCACACGCTCGACCTGGGGTCGGTGGTGGAGCGGGCACGGGCCGAGGTCTGAGCCCAAAAGCCCTCGTGGACCGGTGCGCGGAGAACTGAGCCGCGCGCACCGGGACATGCGGAGGGGACTGATGCGCGCGGATGGGCCGAGGGTGGTGCTGCGCCGACACGGCACCACCCTCCGCTTGATGCAACTTTCATGTATGCGGCGAATGTCTGCCAGAGTTGCAAACGGTTGCAGGATTGCGCGAACCGGCCCTCGGCATGGGGGCCCGAGCGGCACGATGGGGGACGAACACGCCAGAATGCCGTTCTGCGCGCCGGGCCACGAACCCATGCTCGCGCAGAACCGATCCAGCATGTGGCTGAGGGGACCCGATGAAGAACACCGCGCTCGACATGACCCGTCTGGCCTCCATGGACGCGGCCCAGGCCGCGCGGCTGCTGCACCGGGTGCGGGAGGAGACACTGGCCGGCCGGCGTCCGCCGATCGCTCCCCGGCCGGTGATCGACGCGTCGTGGCGGCGGATGTTCCGGATCGGTCTGGATCCCGACCAGTCCACGCGCAGCGTGCTGTTGGAGCGCGACGAGCTGGAGCACCGGCGGCGGACGACCGCGCTCGGCGAACTGATGCGGACGCTCAGCTCGGGTCTCGCGGGGATCGCCGACGCGTCGATGCAGATCATGGTCGTCACCGACGACCAGGGCCGGGTGCTGTGGCGGCAGGGCAACCACAGTGTGATCCGGCAGGCCGACGGCATCTGTCTGGAGGAGGGCGCGGCCTGGACCGAGGGAGCCACGGGGACGAACGCGGTCGGTACGGCGCTGGCCGCGCGCCGGGCGGTACAGGTCCACTCGGCCGAGCACTTCGTGCACACGCTGCACAACTGGACGTGCGCGGCGGCCCCGGTCCACGACCCGCGCGACCAGCGGCTGCTCGGGATCGTCGATGTGAGCGGGCCGGCGTCCTCCTTCCACCCGGCGACGCTGGCCCTGGTCGGTTCGGTGGCGCAGCTGGCCGAGGCGGAGCTGCGCGACCGGCATCTGCGCTCCATCGAGCGGCTGCGCTCGGTGGCCGCGCCGATCCTGTGCCGGGTGGGCGGGCGGGCGATCGCGGTCGACGTCCATGGGTGGACGGCGGCGGTGACCGGGATGCCGTCGGTGGACCGGGTGCCGCTGGGAAAGTCGTTCCGGCCGGGACGCGTGTGGCTTCCCTCGCTCGGCATGTGCGCGGTGGAACCTCTGCCCGGCGGCTGGCTGCTGCGCGTGGAGGAGGCTCGGCCGGCGGCGGACGTGGCGAGCCGTGTGGTCCTGGATCTCAGCCGGCCCCGCCGCTGGTCGGTCGCGGTGACCGGGGCGGCGGGGAGCTGGACGCAGGAGCTGAGCCCCCGCCATGCCGAACTGCTCTACGTACTGGCGACGCACCCCGAGGGGCGCAGCGCGGCGGACCTCGCGGAGGACGTCTTCGGCGACCGGACGCGTACGGTGACCGTGCGCGCCGAGATGTCACGTGTGAGACGGAATCTCGCGGGTGTCCTCGCCCACCGCCCGTACCGCTTCAGCGAGGAGGTCGAGGTGGAGCTGGTGACCCCCGCCGCTCGTGAGGACCTGCTCCCCCACTCGACGGCCCCGGCGGTTCTCGCCTCCCGTACGGACGTCCTCTGAAGCCGTACGGACGTCCTCTGAAGCGCGGGGCCGGCATTCCGAGCCGTCAGCTCTCGATGAACTGGTAGTCCTCCTTGATCAGGCCGTGCTCGTCCAGGACGACGAACTCCAGGCCTCGCCCGCCGGCCTCCCCGGTGCCGGTGAGCACGGCCTCCCGGTGGAACGTGATCACGTGGCCGAGGCGTTCGGCGTCCTTGCCCGCGCGGAAGGTCGTCGTGCCCGGGGCGACGAAGTCCTGCCCCGGGGCATGGCGCCCCGGATCGTGAACCTCGACACGTGGGCCTGGCACATCCTCGACGGTATGCGGGAGGAGGCGGTCCGCAATCCGGACGGGCGGCTGCGGGCGCTGGTGGCAGAGCTCGCGGCGCTCCGACCGGACCGGCCGCGCCGGCCGGGCTCGGACCATGTCGGTTTCGCCGTGCCGCTGCGGCTGCGCACGGCCGGTGGTGAGCTGCGGCTGCTGGCGACGCTCACCCACTTCGGGACGGCGGTGGACGTCACGGTCGCCGAGCTGAAGCTGGAGGCGTTCCTGCCGGCGGACGCGCAGAGCGCCGCCCTGCTCACGGGACCGGGGCCGGCTTAGGAAAACGTCCGGCCGCATGATTCGCTGAGATGTATGAGCATCGCACTGACCACCTGGTCCCTCGAACAGACCTCGCCGTCCGACCTCCGGCCTGCCGCCGCGCCGGAGGGGGACGTGAGGATCGTCCGCGCCGAGGTGCCCTCTGCGGAGTTCAGCCGCTTCCTCTATACCGCTGTCGGCGGTGACATCCGCTGGACCGACCGGCTCTCCCTCACCTACGCCCAGTGGCAGGAGATCGTCGAGCGGCCCGCGGCCGAGATCTGGGTGGCGTACGACCGGGGAACGCCTGCGGGGTACGTGGAGCTGGACCCGCAGGACGACGGGGTCGTCGAGATCGTCTACTTCGGGCTGATCCCCGCGTTCCGTGGACGGCGGATCGGCGGGCATCTCCTCTCGTACGGAGTCCAGCGCGCCTGGGACCTGGCCGACCGGTGGCCGGGGCGGGCCCCGACGAAGCGGGTGTGGCTGCACACCTGCTCACTGGACGGACCGCACGCGATGGACAACTATCTGCGGCGGGGCTTCCAGCTCTTCGACACCAAGGTCGAGGAGACCGAGGAGGTCGAGGCCCCCGGCCCCTGGCCCGGCGCCCTCGGCTGAATCGGCCGCACGGTCCGCCAGGAGTGACCCACGGCACATCGTCCCACGATTCGGGACAATGATGTCCACATTGTGGATTAAGCTGGACTGGGTCCAAAGGCCCGTGACAGGCTTCCGTCATGTCTGGAACTGGAATTGCCTTGGTGAGCCGGCGGCACGTCGACCTCGGCCGCATGTCCAGCGCCATCTGTCCGGCGAGCTGAGAGAACCAGCACCGCCGACTTTCCCCGTTGACCGACCCTCTGCGCACTGCCGCGCCATCCCCTTGCTCTGAGCGCGAGTGTGTAGGTCAGAGCCGCCCTCCTGCAGTCCCGAAGGACAAGACGCCATGGCCGCCACCCCGGAAAAGCCCGCTCCCGCCACGCCCCGCCGCAAGGTGAGCCGTCACCGTGGCGAGGGTCAGTGGGCCGTGGGGCACTTCACCCCGCTCAACGGCAATGAGCAGTTCAAGAAGGACGACGACGGTCTCAATGTGCGGACACGTATTGAGACGATCTACTCCAAGCGTGGATTCGACTCGATCGACCCCAACGACCTGCGCGGCCGGATGCGCTGGTGGGGCCTCTACACCCAGCGCAAGCAGGGGCTGGACGGCACCAAGACCGGTGTTCTGGAGCCGGAGGAGCTGGACGACGAGCACTTCATGCTCCGCGTCCGCATCGACGGCGGCCGGCTGACCACCGAGCAGCTGCGCGTCATCGGCGAGATCTCGCAGGAGTTCGCGCGCGGCACCGCCGACATCACGGACCGGCAGAACGTGCAGTACCACTGGATCCGCATCGAGGACGTTCCCGAGATCTGGAACCGGCTGGAGGCCGTCGGCCTGTCCACCACCGAGGCGTGCGGTGACACCCCGCGTGTCATCCTCGGCTCGCCGGTCGCCGGCATCGCCGAGAACGAGATCATCGACGGCACCCCCGCCATCGACGAGATCCAGCGCCGGATCGTCGGCAACAAGGACTTCTCCAACCTGCCCCGCAAGTTCAAGTCGGCCGTCTCCGGCTCGCCGCTGCTCGACGTGGCGCACGAGATCAACGACGTCGCCTTCGTCGGTGTGAACCACCCCGAGCACGGCCCCGGCTTCGACGTCTGGGTCGGCGGCGGCCTCTCCACCAACCCCAAGCTGGGTGTGCGCCTGGGCGCCTGGGTCTCGCTCGACGAGGTCCCGGACGTCTACGAAGGCGTCATCTCGATCTTCCGTGACTACGGCTACCGGCGGCTGCGCACCCGCGCCCGTCTGAAGTTCCTCGTCGCCGACTGGGGCCCGGAGAAGTTCCGCCAGGTCCTGGAGGACGAGTACCTCCAGCGCAAGCTGACCGACGGCCCCGCGCCGGAGCAGCCCGCCGGGCAGTGGCGCGACCACGTCGGTGTCCACCGGCAGAAGGACGGCAACTTCTACGTCGGGTTCGCGCCGCGCGTCGGCCGGGTCGACGGTGCCACCCTGACCAAGATCGCCGACATCGCGGCCGAGCACGGTTCGGGCCGTCTGCGGACCACCGCCGAGCAGAAGATGATCGTCCTCGATGTGACGGAGGACCGGGTCGAGTCGCTGGTCGACGCCCTGGAGGCGCTGGACCTGCGGGTGAACCCGTCGCCGTTCCGCCGGGGCACGATGGCCTGCACCGGTATCGAGTTCTGCAAGCTCGCCATCGTCGAGACGAAGGCCCGCGGGGCCTCCCTGATCGACGAGCTCGAGCGCCGCATCCCGGACTTCGACGAGCCGATCACCATCAACATCAACGGCTGCCCCAACGCCTGCGCCCGTATCCAGGTGGCGGACATCGGTCTCAAGGGACAGCTGGTCCTGGACGACGCCGGCAACCGGGTCGAGGGCTACCAGGTCCACCTGGGCGGTGCGCTCGGCCTGGAGGCGGGCTTCGGTCGCAAGGTGCGCGGCCTGAAGGTCACCGCCACCGAGCTTCCCGACTACGTCGAGCGGGTCCTCACGCGCTTCCAGGAGCAGCGCGAGGACGGCGAGCGCTTCGCCACGTGGGCGGCGCGTGCCTCCGAGGAGGCCCTGTCGTGAGCGAGCGTGCCGCACCGTTCTTCTGCCCGTACTGCGGCGACGAGGACCTGCGTCCCAGCGAGCAGGGCCACGGCGCGTGGGAATGCGCGGCATGCAATCGAGCCTTCCAGCTGAAGTTCCTGGGGCTCCTGGCCCCCGGACTTCAGCGCGACACCGATGGAGGGGAAGAGACATGACGGTCACTCAGGAATATGACCTGAAGGCGCTGGCCGAGCAGGCCGGGCGCGACCTCGAGGACGCCACGCCGCTGGAGATCCTCCAGTGGGCGGCCGACACCTTCGGCAGGCGCTTCTGCGTCACCTCCTCCATGGAGGACGCGGTCGTCGCCCACCTCGCCTCGCGCGCCTTCCCCGGCGTGGACGTCGTGTTCCTGGACACCGGCTACCACTTCCCCGAGACGATCGGTACCCGCGACGCGGTGGACGCGGTGATGGACGTCAACGTCATCACGCTGACCCCGCGCCAGACCGTGGCCGAGCAGGACGCCGAGTACGGGCCGAAGCTGCACGATCGCGACCCCGACCTGTGCTGCGCGCTGCGCAAGGTCAAGCCGCTGGAAGAGGGCCTGACCGCGTACAGCGCGTGGGCGACCGGCCTGCGCCGTGACGAGTCCCCGACCCGGGCGAACACCCCGGTCGTCGGCTGGGACGAGAAGCGGCAGAAGGTCAAGGTCTCGCCGATCGCCTGCTGGACGCAGGACGACGTGGACGCGTACGTCGCGGAGCACGGCGTGCTCACCAACCCGCTGCTGATGGACGGCTACGCCTCCGTGGGCTGCGCGCCGTGCACCCGCCGGGTGCTGGAGGGCGAGGACGCCCGCGCCGGCCGCTGGGCCGGCCGGTCCAAGACCGAATGCGGGCTGCACGGCTGATGACGACCACACAGACCACTCAGACCTCCCAGATTTCTCAGACCTCTCAGGAGAACCACGTGACTGGGGCCACCATCTGGCTCACCGGTCTGCCGAGCGCCGGTAAGACCACCATCGCGTACGAGCTCGCGGGCCGGCTGCGCGGCGAGGGCCACCGGGTCGAGATCCTCGACGGCGACGAGATCCGCGAGTTCCTGTCGGCGGGCCTCGGCTTCGACCGCGAGGCCCGGCACACCAACGTGCAGCGGATCGGGTTCGTCTCCGAGCTGCTCGCGTCGAACGGTGTGAAGGTCCTGGTACCGGTCATCGCGCCGTACGAGGACAGCCGCGAGGCGGTCCGCAAGCGCCACCAGTCCGAGGGCACCCCCTACGTCGAGGTGCATGTCGCCACTCCGGTGGAGGTGTGCTCCGTACGCGATGTGAAGGGGCTGTACGCGAAGCAGGCCGCGGGCGAGATCAGCGGGCTCACGGGGGTCGACGACCCGTACGAGGAGCCCCGTACCCCCGATCTGCGGATCGAGTCCCAGAACCAGACCGTGCAGGAGTCAGCGGCGGTGCTTCACGCGCTGCTTACCGAGAGGGGACTGGCATGACGACGACGGCCACTGTCCACGCAGAGACCGACAGCCCGTTCGCGCTGTCGCACCTGGACTCCCTGGAGTCCGAGGCGGTGCACATCTTCCGCGAGGTCGCGGGCGAGTTCGAGCGGCCGGTGATCCTCTTCTCCGGCGGCAAGGACTCCATCGTCATGCTGCACCTGGCGCTGAAGGCGTTCGCGCCGGCGCCGGTGCCGTTCACGCTGCTGCACGTCGACACGGGGCACAACTTCCCCGAGGTGCTGGAGTACCGCGACCGCACGGTCGAGAAGTACGGGCTGCGGCTGCACGTCGCCTCCGTGCAGGAGTACATCGACGCCGGCAAGCTGCGCGAGCGCCCCGACGGCACCCGTAATCCGCTGCAGACCGTCCCGCTCACCGAGGCGATCCAGCAGCACCGCTTCGACGCGGTGTTCGGCGGCGGACGGCGTGACGAGGAGAAGGCCCGCGCCAAGGAGCGGGTGTTCTCGCTGCGTGACGAGTTCTCGCAGTGGGACCCGCGCCGCCAGCGCCCCGAGCTGTGGCAGCTCTACAACGGCCGCCACGCGCCCGGCGAGCACGTGCGGGTCTTCCCGCTGTCGAACTGGACCGAGCTGGACGTCTGGCAGTACATCGCCCGCGAGGAGATCGAGCTGCCCGGCATCTACTTCGCCCACGAGCGCGAGGTCTTCGCGCGCAACGGCATGTGGCTGACGGCCGGCGAGTGGGGCGGCCCGAAGGACACCGAGACGGTGGAGAAGCGGCTCATCCGCTACCGCACCGTCGGTGACATGTCCTGCACGGGCGCGGTGGACTCCGACGCCACCACGCTCGACGCCGTGATCGCCGAGATCGCCGCCTCCCGGCTCACCGAGCGGGGCGCGACCCGCGCCGACGACAAGATGTCCGAGGCCGCGATGGAAGACCGCAAGCGCGAAGGGTACTTCTAGCCATGACGAGTACGACCGAGCAGTTCGCCGACGTGTCGGCGACCACCCTGCTGCGCTTCGCCACCGCCGGGTCCGTCGACGACGGCAAGTCGACCCTGGTGGGCCGGCTGCTGCACGACTCCAAGTCGGTCCTCACCGACCAGCTGGAGGCCGTGGAGGCCGCGTCGCTCAAGCGCGGTCAGGAGGCCCCCGACCTGGCGCTGCTGACCGACGGTCTGCGTGCCGAGCGCGAGCAGGGCATCACCATCGACGTCGCCTACCGCTACTTCGCGACGCCGCGACGCCGGTTCATCCTCGCCGACACGCCGGGCCATGTGCAGTACACCCGCAACATGGTCACCGGCGCCTCCACCGCCGAGCTGGCCGTGGTCCTGGTCGACGCCCGCAACGGCGTGGTCGAGCAGACCCGCCGGCACGCCGCCGTGGCCGCGCTGCTGCGCGTCCCGCATGTGGTGCTGGCCGTCAACAAGATGGACCTCGTCGAGTACGCCGAGCCCGTCTTCGCGGCGATCGCCGAGGAGTTCACGACCTACGCCGCCTCGCTGGGCGTCCCGGAGATCACCGCGATCCCGATCTCGGCGCTGGCCGGTGACAACGTCGTGGAACCGTCCGCCAACATGGACTGGTACGGCGGCCCGACGGTGCTGGAGCACCTGGAGACCGTCCCGGTCAGCCACGACCTGACGAGCTGCCACGCGCGCTTCCCGGTGCAGTACGTGATCCGCCCCCAGACGGCGGAGCACCCGGACTACCGGGGTTACGCGGGTCAGATCGCGGCCGGCGCGTTCCGGGTCGGCGAGCAGGTGTCGGTGCTGCCCTCCGGGCGGACCAGCACCATCACGGCGATCGACGCGCTCGGGGAGAGCGTCGACATCGCGTGGGCGCCGCAGTCGGTCACCCTCCGGCTGGCCGACGACATCGACATCTCGCGCGGCGATCTGATCGCGCCGAGCGGCGACGCCCCTGCGACCACGCAGGACGTCGAGGCGACGGTCTGCCATGTGGCGGACCAGCCGCTCACGGTCGGCCAGCGGGTGCTGCTCAAGCACACCACCCGCACGGTCAAGGCGATCGTCAAGGAGATCCCGTCCCGGCTGACGCTGGACGACCTCTCCCAGCACCCGGCGCCCGGGCAGCTGGTCGCCAACGACATCGGCCGGGTCAAGGTCCGTACCGCCGAGCCGCTGGCGCTCGACTCGTACGCCGACTCGCGCCGCACCGGCTCCTTCCTGCTGATCGACCCGGCCGACGGCACCACGCTGGCGGCCGGTATGGCCGGCGACGCCTTCGCCGCGGCCGACGGCACGGCCAAGGCCACGCACCACGCCGACGACGAGGGGTGGGACTTCTGATGAACATCGATGCCTACGCGACGTTCGCGAAGGAGGGGGGCCGTGTCGGCAGCGGCGCCCTCGGCTCGGGCACCGGAGGTGTCGCGCGATGTGTTCGCTGACGCCCGCGTACCGCGTCAGCGGCCGCATCTCGCACCACCGGCTCCACTCGCGACACAGACGAAGACTTCGAAGACCCTAAAAGAAGGGGATCCACTCCCGTGCCTGCCACTCGCACCACCCTGCGCCGCTCCCTCGCCGCCGCCGCGGCCCTGCCTCTGCTGATCGGCGCGCTCGCCTCCTGCGGCTACGGCTCGCAGACGAAGACCGACGAGAAGAAGGTGGCCGCCGAGGGCAAGAAGCTCTCGGCCGACACGGTCAGGCTCGGGTACTTCCCGAATCTCACCCACGCGACCGCTCTGGTCGGTGACCAAGAGGGCATCTTCCAGAAGGAACTGGGCGGCACCGCGCTGAAGGTGTCGACCTTCAACGCCGGCCCGTCGGAGATCGAGGCGCTCAACGCCGACTCGATCGACATCGGCTTCATCGGCCCCTCGCCCTCGATCAACGGCTATGTGAAGTCCAAGGGCACGAACCTGCGCATCGTCGGCGGCTCCGCGTCCGGCGGTGTGAAGCTGGTCGTCAACCCGGCGAGGATCAAGACCCTGGACGACCTCAAGGGCAAGAAGATCGCCACCCCGCAGCTGGGCAACACGCAGGACGTGGCGTTCCTCAACTGGCTCTCCGAGAAGGGCTGGAAGGTCGACGCCCAGAGCGGCAAGGGCGACGTCTCCGTGGTCCGTACGGACAACAAGATCGCCCCGGACGCCTACAAGTCGGGTTCCATCGACGGCGCCTGGGTTCCCGAACCGACCGCCTCCAAGCTGGTGAGCGAGGGCGCGAAGGTACTGCTCGACGAGTCGACGCTGTGGCCCGACAAGAAGTTCGTGATCACGAACATCATCGTGTCGCAGAAGTTCCTCAAGGAGCACCCGGACGTGGTGGAGGCCGTGCTGCGCGGCTCGGTGAAGACCAACGCCTGGATCAACGCCAACCCCGACAAGGCGAAGGCGTCCGCGAACGCCCGGCTGAAGGCGCTCAGCGGCAAGGAGCTCGGTCCCAAGGTGATCGACCCGGCCTGGCCGTCGATCCAGTTCACCAACGACCCGCTGGCCTCGACGCTCCAGGCGCAGGCGGACCACGCGGTGAAGGCGGGCCTGCTGAAGAAGCCGGATCTGGCCGGCATCTACGACCTGAAGCCCCTCAACAAGGTCCTCAAGGCCGAGGGCGCGCCCGAGGTCTCCGACGCCGGACTCGGCGTCAAGTAATCCGCCAACCAGCCAGCCAGCCAGCCAGTTCCCAGGAGGTGACGACCATGGCCACGACGTTCGCCAAGGCCGAGGACCGTGTCGCGGTGTCCCATGCCGCGCGCATCGAGCATGTCTCGAAGTCCTTCGCCGTGCCCGGCGGGCAGCAGCTCGTCCTCGACGACATCTCGCTCGATGTCGCGCCGGGTGAGTTCGTCACCCTCCTGGGAGCTTCGGGGTGTGGCAAGTCCACGCTGCTCAATCTGGTCGCGGGACTCGACCGGCCGTCCGCGGGGTCCATCGAGACCCCCGGCGGCCGGCCGGCCCTGATGTTCCAGGAGCACGCGCTCTTTCCGTGGCTGACCGCGGGCAAGAACATCGAGCTGGCGCTGCGGCTGCGTGGCGTGGCGAAGAGCGAGCGGCGCGACGAGGCGGAGCGGCTGCTCGACCTCGTTCGGCTGCGCGGCTCGTACGGCAAGCGGGTGCACGAGCTGTCCGGCGGTATGCGCCAGCGTGTGGCGCTCGCCCGGGCACTCGCCCAGGACAGCGATCTGCTGCTGATGGACGAGCCGTTCGCGGCGCTGGACGCCATCACCCGTGACGTCCTGCACGACGAACTGACCCGGATCTGGCGCGAGACCAAGCTGTCGGTGCTGTTCGTCACCCACAACGTGCGCGAGGCCGTGCGGCTGGCCGAGCGTGTGGTGCTGCTGTCGTCCCGGCCGGGACGGATCGCCCGCGAGTGGACGATCGACATTCCGCAGCCGCGCCGTATCGAGGACACCGCCGTGGCGGAGCTCTCCGTCGAGATCACTGAAGAACTGCGTGGGGAGATCCGCCGCCATGGCCAGCACTGAGACGAAGGTCAACAAGCCCGACGACCTCGCCGGTCTGGAAGCGGGCCTCGACGCGCTCGACGCCGTGCAGGTGCGCCACACCCCGGTGCGCGAGGTCCTGCTCAAGAAGGTCCTGCCGCCGCTGCTGGCCGTCGCGCTGGTCCTGGTGGTGTGGCAGCTGCTGGTGTGGGGGAAGGTCACCGACGACTACAAGCTGCCCTCCCCCTCCGCGGTGTGGGACAGCCTGTCCACGATGTGGCTGGAGGGCACGCTCCTCGGCGTGCTGTGGACCAGCGTCTCCCGCGCCCTGCTCGGCTTTCTGATGGCGCTCGCCATCGGTACGCCGCTCGGTCTGCTGGTCGCCCGGGTGAAGTTCGTCCGGGCGGCGATCGGCCCGATCCTCTCCGGACTGCAGGCTCTGCCGTCGGTCGCCTGGGTGGCGCCCGCGGTCCTCTGGCTGGGCCTGAACGACTCGATGATGTACGCGGTGATCCTGCTGGGCGCTGTGCCGTCGATCGCCAACGGTCTGGTGGCCGGAGTCGACCAGGTTCCGCCGCTGTTCCTGCGGGCGGGCCGTACGCTCGGCGCGACCGGGCTCCGGGGCGCCTGGCACATCGTGATGCCGGCCGCGCTGCCGGGCTACCTGGCCGGCCTGAAGCAGGGCTGGGCGTTCTCCTGGCGTTCCCTGATGGCCGCGGAGATCATCGCCTCGTCCCCCGAACTGGGTCTGGGTCTCGGCCAGTTGCTGGAGAACGGCCGCAACAACATCGACATGCCCGGGATCTTCCTCGCCATCATCCTGATCCTGGTCGTCGGCATCGCCATCGACCTGCTGATCTTCAGCCCGCTGGAGCGCGCGGTCCTGCGCGGCCGCGGCCTGCTGGTGAAGAGCTGAGTACGCCATGACCCGCCCGGTGCTCCTCGTCATCGCCCACGGCAGCCGCGACCCGCGGCACGCCGCGACCGTCCACGCGCTGGTGCGCCGTGCGCGGTCACTGCGGCCGGGGCTGCGCGTGGAGACGGCGTTCCTGGATTTCAACCTCCCCTCGGTGACGGGCGTCCTGGAGGGCCTCGCGGCGGAGGGCGTACGGGACGTCGTGGCGCTGCCGCTGCTGCTGACCCGGGCCTTCCACGCGAAGGCCGACATCCCCGCCGTACTGCGGCAGGCGCCGCCGTCGCTGCGGATCCGCCAGGCGGAGGTGCTGAACGGACACCGAGGGCCGTCCCCGCTGCTGCTGGCGGCGGTGGAGCGACGGCTGTACGAGGCCGGGCTCACGCCCGGCGACAAGAGCTCGACCGGGGTCGTCCTGGCCTCGGCGGGCTCCACGGACCCGGAGGCGATCGCAGTGATCGCTGAAATCGCGCGGGAGCTGCGGCACACCGGTTGGTGCGCCGTGCGGCCTGCGTTCGCCTCCGCTGTTTCCGCCGCGGGCCACCCCCGGACCGAGGACGCCGTCCGGGCGCTGCGCGACGAGGGTGTCCGGCGGGTGGCGGTCGCCCCGTATGTGATCGCCCCCGGTCGTCTGCCGGAACGCATCGTGGCGGGTGCCGAGGGCGCGGATGTGCTGGCCGGTGTGATCGGCGCCGCGCCCGAGCTGGCCCGGCTGCTGCTGGTCCGGTACGACGAGGCCCGGGTCGAGACGCGGGTCGCGGTCGCCGTCTAGGCAGTGTCCGCAAGGTGTCGTCGTCCGCCCGGAGGGCGGGGCCTGCGGCGTCCGGTCCGTGCGATCGCAAGGCGCCGGGATGCCCTCGTAGCGGAGCCACTTGGGCCTTTGGGCAACGCAGCGTGGAGGCACCTCCCGTGCCCGAAGGGCTACGGGGAGTGCGTGCGGGGCATCGCGGGCCAGGCGAGACTCTGCGGACACGACCTGGTTCTAGGGCCTGTCCTCAGACCGTGTGCGGCCGGCTCCGCGGGTCGCGGCCGCTTGCCGCGAGAGCCCGCTCGAAGGCGCTCGCGTCGGGCGCCGGCTCCACCGGACCGGCGAAGCCGTCGTACTGCCGGTAGGTCTCCGCGTGCTCCTCGACGACCGTGAGCACGAACGCTCCCGTCGCGTCGGGGACCTTGAAGTCCTGGCCGGTGGAGCGGGCGAGGTCCCAGCCGTGCAGGGCCAGTTCCTTGACCAGGAGGGAGGCGATCCCGGTGGCCGGCATCGCGGTGAAGCCGAGGTCCACCTCTCCCTCCCACACCTCCGGGGTGTCCCACGCGGCCAGGGCACGATCGAGCTGGGCGGCGTAACGCTCCGCCCAGTCGGCGTCCTCGGTGAAGTCCCGCCGCGTGAGCTCGTCGGGGAGCTGCTTGCGCAGAGCCCGGTGTTCCAGGCCGTGGGAGGAGTACAGGACCAGGTGGTTGACGAGTTCCCGGACGGTCCATCCGTCGCAGACGGACGGTTCGGCCAGCCGGCCGGCGTCGACGCCCCGGGCCACCCGGGCGGCCTCGGCGGCGCAGACGGTGAGGTGGGTGTGGATGCTGTTCATGCCCCCGAGTCTCGGCCGGTGGGCGGGGCGGCGTATTGAAGAAACGCGACGCGGCCGCGCGGCGGGCGCCGGGCCGGGTCAGCTGAAGTCGAGACCGCCGGTGCGGGTGCGCTTCAGTTCGAAGAGGTCGGGGTGGCCGGCCAGGACCCGGAAGCTGTCGAAGAGCCGGACCGCCTCCTCGCCGCGCGGGATCGCCCGCAGGACCGGGCCGAACCAGACGGTGCCGTCGACATGGATCGTGGGCGTGCCGACGTACCCCTCGGCCGCCGGGTCCTTGCCCGCGTCGTGGCTGCGGCGCACGACCTCGTCGTACGAGGAGTCGTGCGCGGCCTTCGCCAGCTCGGCCGGAAGGCCCAGTTCGGCCAGTGACTCGGCCACGACGGCGTCGAAGTCCTTGTTCTTCCGTTCGTGGATGCGGGTGCCGTAGGCGGTGTAGAGGTCGCGGAGTATGCCGTCGCCGTGCTGCTCGGCCGCGGCGGCGGCGACACGCACCGGGCGGATCGAGTTGTCGACGAGTTCGCGGTACCAGTCGGGCAGTTCATTGCCGGCGTTGTGGAAGTACAGGCTCATCACATGGAAGCGCAGTTCGATGTCGCGCTGCCGCTCGACCTCGAGGATCCAGCGGGAGGTGATCCACGCGAAGGGGCAGGCGGGGTCGAACCAGAAGTCGACGACGGTCGTGTTCGTATCAGTGGTCATGGGGCGAGAGTAGCCAGCCGGTGGCATGTCCCGGCGGGCCAATCACGAGTTCGTCAGCTGGGCCACCGTCCCTTCGGTGCCCCATACATTGATGTACCGTCCGACCATGAACACGCATCTCCTCGGCGGTGGCCTTCCAGTACGCCGACTGGGGTTCGGGGCCGCCCAGTTGACCGGTCCCGGCTACTGGGGACCGCGGGGGGGCAGGCGCGCCGACGCGATCGCCGGCCAGGCGTCGGCGACGGCCCGCAGCCGAGGCGCTGCGCCCCCACCCGGCCGGTCCGGTGATCGCCACCAAGGGCGGGGTCGTGCGGACCGGCGACCCGGCCGGTCCGGTGATCGCCACCAAGGGCGGGGTCGTGCGGACCGGCGACCCCGCCTGACACATCGCGGGCAGGCCCGAGCAGCTTCGGGCGACGCGCTCGTCCCGGAGGTCCGGCGACGGTCAGCCGCCGGTCATCTCCACGAGCTTGACGACGGTGTTCCAGTTCCGCGTGGTGGCGACGACGCCCTTGAGGAGTGAGGGGCGGGAGAGGACCGGGGCGAGGGTGGAGCGGCCGAGGCCTTCGGGAGCGTAGAGGTACATCGCCCGGTCGCCGAGCCTGAACTCCTCGGGGAGGAAGGCGGCCTGGTCGAGGGAGGCGAAGCGCTCGGAGCCGACGGGCTCGGAGTAGTACGTCACGTGCAGTTGCTTCCCCTCCAGTTCGGCGGCCGGGAAGGGGCAGGCGTCGGCGACGGCCCGCAGATAGGACGCGTCGCGGACCAGGCAGTCGACGCGGAAGCCGAAGTGCTTCTCGATGGCGTCCTCGAGCGCGGCGCCGAGTGCGCGGTCGTCGTCGCCGGACGCGGTGGTGAAGATGGCGTTGCCGCTCTGCAGATAAGTGCGTACGCCGGTGTGGCCGAGCGATTCCAGCACGAAACGGAGGTCCGCCATCGGCACCTTGCGGGACCCTCCGACATTGATTCCGCGCAGCAGGGCGGCGTACGTGGTCGTCATGGTCACACCATAAGACGGTCGCCGTGCCCCGTGGGGGAGGGCACGGCGACCGCCGGTCATGGGGTGTCGGGCGGGATTACTCGACGACCTTCAGGAGCTTGTTGGCCGTCCCGCCGGTCGGGTTGGTGATCTTTCCGGCGGTGGCGCCGTCGGTCAGCGCCTTGGCGACCTGCTCCGGGGTGGCGTCCTTGTGGCCCGCCAGGTAGACCGCGGCGGCACCGACGACGTGCGGGGTCGCCATGGACGTGCCGGAGATGGTCTTGGTGGCCTCGTCGCTGTCCTTCCACGCCGAGGTGATGTCCGAGCCGGGGGCGTAGATGTCCACGACGGAGCCGAAGTTGGAGAAGCTGGACTGCTCGTCGTCCTTGGTGGAGGAGGCGACGGTGATGGCCTCGGCGACGCGGGAGGGCGAGCCCTCGCCGGCGTCGGAGGACTCGTTGCCCGCGGCGACGCCGAAGGTGACGCCGGAGGCGATCGCCTTCTTGACCGCCTCGTCGAGGGCGGGGTCGGCGCCGCCACCGAGGCTCATGTTGGCGACGGACGGGCCCTGGTGGTTCTTGGTGACCCAGTCGATGCCGGCGACGACCTGTTCGGTGGTGCCCGAGCCGTTGTCGTCGAGGACGCGGACCGCGACGATCTTCGCCTTCTTGGCGACACCGTGCGCGGTGCCCGCGATGGTCCCGGCGACATGCGTGCCGTGGCCGTTGCCGTCGCTGGCATCGTTGTCGTTGTCCACCGCGTCGAATCCGGACGACGCGCGGCCGCCGAAGTCCTTGTGGCTGACGCGCACTCCGGTGTCGATCACATAGGCGGTGACGCCCTCGCCGGCCCCGTCGGGGTAGGTGTACTTGCTGTCCCCCGCGGTGTCCGCCTGGTCGATGCGGTCGAGGCCCCAGGACGGGGGATTGTCCTGGGTGGCGTTGATCGAGAACTTCTTGTTCTGCACGACCTTGGCGACGGCCGGGTCGGCGGCGAGGCGCTTGGCCTCGGTCTCCGAAAGACCGGACGCGGAGAAGCCGTTGACGGCGGAGCTGTAGCTGCGGCGCAGGGTGCCGCCGTACTCCTTGGCCAGTTCGCCCTTGTCGGCCTTGGGGGCGGCCTTCTGGTCGAGCAGCACGATGTAGCTGCCCTCGACGGCGGTCGCGGCGTCGGCGCCGTAGACCGTGCCCTCGGCGGGCGCGGGGGCCGCTCCGGCATACGACGTGCCGAGCAGGGTGAGTCCCGCTGCGGCGGCCACGGCGGATATCGCCGCGGTGAGCTTCATACCGCGGGCGCGCTTGTGAGTTGCCATGAAGAGGTGACTCCTCGTCATTCAGTTGTGTGTGGGGGGTTGGGCCGCGGAAGCAGAACCTCCGGGGCCGCTCAAAACCCTTGCCCATTGACGCGCGCAGATCAAGACCTTCATACAGCTGTGACTTACTCAACAAGGTTTCGTAATATGAAATCCGGCCGGGGTGCCCCAAGCCGGATTTCTCCCCCGAACACCCCCCAACACCCGTTACCGCTCAGCCTTTCGCGACATGCCTCAGCTCGGCCTCGATCAGGCCGGCCGCCCGCCGGGTGCCGCCCTCCCGCGCCATGCCGGTACGGATCTCCGCCGCCCTGCGCGCGACCTCCGGATCGTCCACCAGAGCGAGCACCGCCTCGCGCAGGGTCCGCGCGGTGGCCTCCTCCATCGGGATGTGCCGGGCCACACCGAGCGACTGGAGCATGTCCGCGTTGCCGAACTGGTCGACGGCCTGCGGGACCGCGACCATCGGCGTGCCGGTGGCCAGCCCCTCCTGACTGCCGCCGGCGCCCGCGTGGGTGATGAAGGCGTCGGCCTGCTTGAGGATCGCCAACTGCGGGACCCATTCGTGCACTTCCACGTTCGCCGGGAGCTCGCCGAGGTCGGCGGGGTCGACGAACCTCCCGACCTGGAGCACCATGTGCCATCCCGGCAGACCACCGAAGGCCTCGACGCACGCACGATAGAAGTCCGGCTGCTTGGTGAAGGCCGATCCCAGCGACACCAGAAGCACCTTCTCGGCGGCGGCCGGCCGGTGCCACTCGCCCTGGTCGGCACGCTCGCCCTGACAGGCGCCGACGAAGGTGTATACGGACTCGTCCACCCGGTCGGCGTGCGGCTGGAGCACCCGGGGGATGAGGACGAGCGCCCGCCGGGGGCGTGCGATGAGGCGGTCGGGGTGGGTGTCGACGCCGTTCTCGGCGAGCCATGCCTCGAAACGCGCGTAGTACGCCCTGCCGCGGTCGGACGCCTTGAGTTCGGCGAACATCGGCTCGGCGACCTCTTCCTCGTATCCCGCCCAGGGAACGAGGTTGGGCCAGAGGGAGACGGCGGGCACACCCCACCGATGGGCGAGCACGGGCGCCGGATAGGCGGTGATGTCATGGATGACGAGGTCGGGCTCGTCCCCCGCGAACGCCTCGGCGAGCTGGGGCAGCACCTGTACGGCATCGTTCAGAAACGGCTCGATGTTGTCGATCAGTTCGGTCCCCCATGCCTCGGGGTCGTCGTCCGTGGGGAGGGTGGAGGTGTAGATCACCGGCTCGGCACCGGTGGCGGCGACCTTCTCGGCGAAGGACGCGGGGATCGCGTAACTCACGCGATGCCCCCGGGCGACGAGCTCCCGGACGACTTCGAGGCTGGGATTCACGTGCCCGTGGGCGGCGATGGAGAACATGGCGACATGGGCGGGGGCACGAGTGGTCATGGCCTCCACCCTAGGCGAGACGATACGGTCCGTCTATTTAATTCTCCCGTGCGCGCTCATCCGCGCTGGTAGCGCGCCAGCACCAGATTGCCGTCCTCGACCAGCCGTTCCCTCAGCTCCCCGAGGCCGATCGCCCCGCTGTAGTACTCCTGGAACGCCGGCGTCGCGACCTTGTCCTTCCACTCCGGGTAGCCGCGCACCGCCTGCGCGGGCGCGGAGCGCAGGCTCCGGGCGAGCGCCGCACCTGTCTCCCAGCCGTCCTTCTGGGTGTGGAGAGCGGGGTCGGCCAGCGCGGCGGCGCCGGTGGGCAGCATCCAGTCGCCCTGCGCCAGGCGCACCATGTTGCGCGGCTGGAGGAGGAAGTCGACGAACCGCGCGGCCTCCTTCTTGTACGGGCTGTCCTCGGCGATCGACAGTGTCTGCGGGCTGACGCCCTGGGCGAGCCCGTCCCGTCCGGCGGGTGCGGGCAGCACCATCCACTCGAACCCCTCGGGTGCCTGCTGGGTGATCTGCTGCCGGTACGAGAAGCCGAGTGGGACCATCGCGTACTTGCCGCCGAAGAAGCCGGGGAGGGTGTCCGAGCCGCCACTGCCGAGGGTGGAGGGGGACGCGCTGCGGTCGGTGGCGACCTGGGCGTGGATCGTGCCGGGGACGGTCGCGTCGGCCTCGGTGAACCGGATGGTCACCTTGCCGTCCTCGCCCTGGTGGAAGAGATGGCCGCCGGCCGAGAGCCCGAGGTTCAGGCTCATCGACACGGGCTCCTTCAGCGGCCAGGCGACGGCGTACTTCCCCTCCCCCATCGACGCCGTCAGATCCTTGGTGATCCGGCGGAACTCCTGCCAGCTCCACGGCTTGCCGGGGGTGGGGATGCGGACGCCGGAGGCGGTGAGGATCTTCTTGTTGGCCATGATGACGCGCGGCTCCTGGAGGAACGGCACGCCGTACACGCCCTCACCGAAGGTCGTGGTGCGCCAGCTCTGGGCCGGGATGTCCGCCTTCAGCCGAGCGGGGAGCAGGTCGCGCAGATCGGCGAGGTAACCGCCGTAGGCGAAGTCGGCGAGGTCGTCGGAGGCGTCGTGGATGATGTCGGGCGCCTCGCCCCCCTCGAAGGAGGTCAGCAGCTGGTCATGGACGCTGTCCCAACTGCCCTGGACGTACTCGACGCGGGTGTCGGGGTGGGTGTCGTTCCACTCCTTCACCAGCTCCTTGTTGGCCTCGACCGATTCCTTCTGCCAGGCCAGCGACTGGAAGCGGAGGGTGATGGCGCCGTCGGTGCGCGCGTCGTCGCCGGCGCATCCGGTGAGCATCAGGGCCAGTGCGGCGGTCACGGCCGCCAGGGCGCGTGCGCGCATCAGCTCTTCACCGCCCCGGTGAGCATGCCGCCCGTGATCCGCTTCTGGATGATCGCGAAGACCACGAGGGAGGGGAGGGTCGCGAGGAAGGCGGCCGCCGCGAGGGGGCCGAGGTCGGCCGCGCCCTCCGCGCCGAGGAAGTGGGTGAGGACGACCGGCAAGGTCTGCTTCTCCGGGGTCTTGAGCAGGACGAGGGCGAAGAAGAACTCGTTCCATGCGGTGATGAAGGCGAAGAGCGCGGTGGCGACGATGCCCGGGGCCAGCAGCGGCGCGGTGACGGAGACGAGCGTCCGGAGTCTGCCCGCGCCGTCGACGGCCGCCGCCTCCTCCAACTCGGCCGGCACGGCCCGTACGTAGCCGACCAGCATCCACAGCGCGAACGGCAGCGACCAGACGACGTACACCATGACCAGGCCGAGAACGCTGTTGATCAGATGCAGGTTCTTGAGGATCAGGAAGAGCGGAATGATCACCAGGACGAACGGGAACGCCTGGCTGACCACGACCCAACTGGTGGCGGCGGTGGCGAGTCCGCCGCGGTGACGGGCCATCACATAGGCCATCGGTGTGGCGATGACGACGGCGATCAGCGCGGCGCCGAGGGCCGCGATCAGGCTGTTGGCGGCGGCCTGGAGCAGCGGCTGCTCGTCGAAGGCCTGCCGGAAGTTGGCGAGGGTCGGGTCCGCGGGAATCCAGGTCGGGTGGAGCGAGCCGAGCTCGCGTGCCGGCTTGAAGGCGGTGGAAACCAGCCAGAGGAACGGGAAGGCGAGGAAGACCAGATAGCCGAGCAGCGCCAGATACTGCCCGGCCCGCGCGGGCCCGCTGGTGCGAAGAGCGCTCACCGGTCCTCGCCTCCCTTCAGCCGGCCCACCAGATGGAGGGCGAGGAGTACGGAGATGACGGCGACCATCACACAGCCCATCGCGGCGGCGTAGCCGAACTGGCCGTAGCGGAACGCCTCTTCATAGGCGAAGAGCATCGGTAGCCGGGTCCGTCCGCCGGGGCCGCCGTTGGTCAGGACGTAGACCAGCGCGAACGCGTTGAAGTTCCAGACGAAGTTGAGCGCGGTGATCGCGAGGGCGACGGGCCTGAGAGCCGGCCAGGTGACCGTGCGGAACCGGCGCCAGGCGCCCGCGCCGTCCAGCGCGGCCGCCTCGTGGAGTTCATGGGGCGTGTTCTGGAGGCCCGCCAGCAGGGCGACCGTGGTCTGCGGCATTCCGGCCCAGACACCGACGACGATCACGGCGGGCAGCGCGGTGGCCAGGCCGGTGAGCCAGTCGCGGCCGTCACCGAGGCCGAGGTCGCGGATCGTCTCGTTGAGGATGCCCGCGTCGGGGTTGTAGACGAGCCGCCACATGATGCCGACGACGACCTCGGGCATCGCCCAGGGGATGATCGCCAGCGCCCTGGCCAGCCAGCGGAAGCGAAGGTTCTGGTTGAGCAGCAGAGCGAGGCCGAGGGCGAGCAGGAACTGCGGAACGGTGACCCCGACCGCCCAGAGCAGTCCGATCCGGAAGGAGTCCCAGAAGAGCGTGTCGTGCAGCAGGTCCTGGAAGTTGAGGGCGCCGATCCACTGGGTGGGCTGGGTGCGGCCGGACTGGGCGTCGGTGAAGGCGAGGGCGATGCCGTAGAGCAGCGGACCGACGCTGAGGATCAGGATCGGGATCAGCGCGGGCAGCACAAGGAACCAGGCGCTGTGGTCCGGTCGTTTGCCGGCGGCTTCGCCGGACCGCGTCGTTGCGGTCGCCACTCTCACAGATTGACCCCTTATGTGCCCTTTGTGAAGTTGAACCGGCCTCCGTCATGGTCCTGACGGGTCGTCGGTTCGTCAAGGCCACCTGCAGGGATGCGAGACTTTGGCGGATTCGCACGACCAGTTGGGAGATCGGATGGACGAGGCCCGGGCCCGGGAGATCCTGGCCGCCGCGGAGCTGCCCCACGACGCGGACCTGCTGGCCCTGGGCGAGAATGCCGTCTTCGCCACCGGCGACCTGGTGGTGAAGGTGGGCCGCGACGCCGAGTTGCTGGAGCGCGCGGAGCGGGAGCTGGCCGTCGCCGCCTGGCTCGCGGACGCGGACGTCCCCGCCGTACGGGCCGCGGAGCACCGGCCCCGGCTGGTGCACGGCCATCCGCTCACCCTCTGGCACCGGCTGCCCGACGCCGTCCGCCCCACCGAACCCCGGGACCTCGCCCCGCTGCTGCGGCGGGTCCACGCCCTGCCCGCGCCGCCGTTCGCCCTCCCCCGGCGTGAGCTGCTCGCGGGCGTCGAGCGCTGGCTGCGACTCGCGGGTGACGCGATCGACCCGGCCGACGCGGCGTATCTGCGCGAGCGCCGGGACGCCTTCGCCCCCACGGCGGCCGCGCTCGTCCCGCATCTGACGCCGGGACCGATCCACGGCGACGCGCTGCCGCGCAATGTCCATGTCGGCCCCGAGGGTCCGGTCCTGGTGGACCTGGAGACCTTCTCCCTCGATCTGCGCGAACACGACCTGGTGGTCCTCGCCCTGGCCCGGGACCGCTACGGCCTCGACCCCGCGGCCCATGACGCGTTCACCGCCGCCTACGGCTGGGACGTCCGGGAATGGGACGGCTGCGCGGTACTGCGCGGCGCCCGGGAGACGGCGAGCTGTGCGTGGGTGGCCCAGCACGCGCCGTCCAACCCCAAGGCGCTGGCCGAATTCCGCCGCCGGGTGGCCTCACTGCGCGACGGCGACCCCGAGATCCGCTGGTACCCGTTCTGACACCTCGCCCCCGCCGGCACGGACCCGCGAGTCACCGCACGGCCGGGGTCAACTCCCGCAGCGGCCAGGACGGATCGATGACCGCGTCCGCGGTGCCCTTCTGGCGCAAGAAGCGCTGGAAGTCCTCGGCCCACTGCCGGTACCAGCGGATCTGGCGCTCATGCAGCTCCGCGGGCGACAGCTCCGCCACCTCCGCGTGCCGCTCGGCTATGGCCCGCGCCACCCGGACCGCGGCCAGCGCGTCCGCCGCCGCGTCATGGGCCCCCTCCAGCACCACTCCGTACTCGACGCAGACCGCCTCGAGGGTCCGCTTGCCGCGGCGGTAGCGGTCGACGGCGCGGTCGATGGTGTACGGGTCGATGACCGGCCCGATTCCGGCGCCGCCCAGGCGCGCGTCGAGTGACGGCAGTCCGTGCCGGTGCAGTTCGGCGGAGAGCAGGGTCAGATCGAAGGCCGCGTTGTACGCCACCACCGGGACGCCCTGCGCCCAGTAACCGGTCAGGGTCTCGGCGATCTCGTCGGCCACCTCGCGCACCGGCCGGCCCTCCGCCGCCGCCCGCTCGCTGCTGATGCCGTGAATGGCCGATGCCTGGGCCGGGATCCGTATCCCCGGGTCGGCGAGCCAGTCGCGCTGCCGCACCGGCAGACCGTCCCGCACGCCGATCACCGAGGCCGTCACGATCCGCGCCTCCAGCGGATCCGTACCGGTCGTCTCCAGGTCGAAGCCGACCAGTGGTTCCCCATGCCAAGCCATCGGGTCCTCCTTACGTGGTGCTCCCCCGTGGTGCTGACACCCTCCCACGCACCACTGACAACGCGGACACTGCCCGAGATTCCGGGCGCCGAGCGGGATTCAGGACACCGGCCGGGAGTCCAGCCACACCGACTCGAACTCCTCGCGGTACGTCTCGAAAAGGCCGTGCTCGCCGTCCCGCCCGGAATGCCCGGACCCGGACCTCACCACGGTCCGGCCCCCACCGCGCAGCACCAGCACCGGCGCCTCCATCCCCCGGGCCCGGCGCAGATAGGACTGAACGACGGCGAGCCCGTCCGGGCCGTCCCCGTCGACCAGATAGGCGGTGAAGCGCGGGGTCTCGTCGAAGACATGGATCTGGAAGGCGCCCGGATCGCGGAGTTTGGAGCGGACCCGGCGCATATGGAGGATGTTCATCTCCACGGACCGGCTCAGCTCGCCCTTCCTCAGGCCGAGTTCCCGCTCGCGCCGCTTGACGGCGCTGCTCGCGGGGTTGAGGAAGAGGAGGCGTATCCGGCAGCCGGACTCGGCCAGTCGCACCAGGCGCCGGCCGGAGAAGTTCTGCACGAGGAGGTTCAGGCCTATGCCCGTGGCGTCCAACCGCCGGGCGCCGCCGAACAGGTCCTCGGCGGGCAGCTGCCGCTGGAGCCGCACCCGGTCGGAGTGGACGGAGACCACGTCCGCGTACCGGTCGCCGACGAGTTCCTCGACCGCGTCGACGGGCAGCCGGTCGGCGGACCGCACGCCGGCCCCGCTGCCGAGGATCTCCAGCAGCCGCGCCGAGGCGCGCTCCGACTGGGCGAGCACGGTCAGCGAGAGAGCCCGGTTGCGGGAGACCACATTGCGGGTGACCTCCAGTTCGTCCAGGGCCAGTTCGACCTCGCGCCGGTCGTCGAAGTAGGGCTCGAAACACGGCCAGTGCTGCACCATCAGCTCCCGCAGCTGCGGAAGCGTCAGGAAACTGAGCACATTGTCGTCGGCCGGGTCGAGGAGATAGCCCTTGCGGCGCGAGACCTCCCGTACGGCGACGGCCCGCTGCACCCATTCCTGTCCTGCCGGGCCCGCGGCCGCCACCACCCACTCCTCGCCGTGCACCGGTTCGTACACGGGACGCAGGACTGCGGCCACCACGGCGCGCAACCGCTGCTCGACGAGATTCAGCCAAATATAGGCGCGGCCTGCCCGCTGGGCGCGCGTGCGCACCTCGCTCCAGGCGTCCGCGCCCCAGTCGAGCTCCGCCCCGATCTCCATCGGCCGTGCGACGGAGACCGCTCCTGGCGGGACTTCTGCGGGGTCAGTGGAGTCCCCTTCGTGACCAGCGTCACCTGGAGGAAGCTCCAGCCCTCCCGAGCTCACCCGCGCACCGCCTTCTGCTCCTGGACGCCCGTCTGTCAACGATCAAGGAAGGGTACTCCGGGAGCGGAGGGCGGTGCAGCAGGATGCGCAGGCTCCTTGCTCAACGGCCCTGATTCCACTGGCCGTTCTGGTTGGCGAGATCCGGCGGGGTGAGCGGATTCATAGCGGTCACGTCCCTGGGGGCGAGCTGGAAGCCCTGCCAGTGAACCGGCATGGGCTGCTGGTCCTCGTCCCGGGCGATGTGGTGGAACCCAATGTTGACCCAGGCGATCGGGTTGGTCAATGTCTCCCCATTGACCCATTTGTCCACGCTCCCGGGCGCGTTGGGCCCGCAGTCGCGGATGTTGTTGCTGGCGAACTGCTCGCAGGCGCGCTGCTGGGTGAAGTAGACATCGTGCCTGGTGAAGCCGCGGCCCTCGTGACGGGCGGAGGGGCCCGGCACGATCTCGTAGCTGCGGGCGTGGCCGTCCTTGTTCCTGCCGTTCTGGCTCACCACCCGCCACCAGCGCATGGTCTTCGCGTCCCCGGCCAGTTCCCTGGTCACCCGGGTCCGGGTCGTCTTCACGGTGGGGCCGCCGTTGCCGCGCGGCGGGGTGACCTTGGAGTCGAACTGCTCGACCCGGTCCTTGGGCGAGCCGTCGAGGCCGAAGTTCAGCCGCCAGAAGACGTTGTGGGCATGGCTGGTGGCGTAGTCGCGGGCGCCGTGGCCGATGGGCCAGCCCCGGCCGTCGGTGGCGTTGTAGTCGTTGGGCGCGAGGCTGCCGGTGGCTCCGACGTTGGCGGCGATCAGACCGTCGGAGGAGAACCGCCACTCGGTGATGTACTCGTACCAGGCGACCTTGTTGACGGTGTAGACGAGCAGGTCCTTGCCCTGGGACTGCCAGACCCTGCTGCCCTCGTCACTGGCCATCCGGTAGGCGTGGCCCCGGGCCCGAGTCGTGGCGCAGACGCCGTTGACCCTGCCCCGCTCGGGGACGCGGACCGGCTTGATGCTTCCGCCGGGGCATTCGGTGGGCTTGAGGTTCTGCAGGCCCCAGCCGAATCCGGCGCCGGTGAGGTCGTCGTACTCGGCGTTGCCGTCGTCGTACGGCACATGTATCTGGGCCAGCTTGGCGCTGGTGAGCACGCGGATGGGCGCGGAGGCGCTCTTGGGCTGGTAGCTGACCTTCTCCAGGACCAGCCCGGAGTCGATGTCGTAGCGCCAGCACATGCGCCAGGTGGTGCCGCCGTCGAGCGTCTGCTCGATGCGGTAGGCGTCGCTGCAGTCGGGACGCGCCGGGGCGGGGGCGGCGACCGGGTCGGCGGCCGCCGGGGACAGAGGCCCGGCCGCGGCCGTGGCGGTGGCGAGGAGAGCGGCGGCGGCCAGGACGGCGCCCCGCCGCCGGACCCGCGCGGCTCTCGTGGGCTGCGTGGAGTGCATGGGAACGAACTCCCTCGTACGGAACTGCGGAAAGTGGGATGGAAGGGCGCGGCCGGTCAGCCGACGCGGGTGACGGTCCTGGCGCTCAGATCGACGATCAGGTTCCTGGTGTCGATCCAGGAACCGTTGAGCACCTTGGTGACCAGCCGGACACAGCGGTGTTCACCGCACTTCTCCAGCGCCGCCGGCACGCGCGCCTCGCGGTAGGTGCGGTAGACGTCGCCGTTGAACCAGAGCTGATCGGGTGAGGTGAGGGCCTTGCCGGTGGAGTCCCGGTAGTCCTCCTCGAGGCCCGCGCCCAGTGGGCTCTTCAGGATCAGCTCCACTGCCTCGCGCAGTTCACGCGGGTGCGGCGAGGGCTGTACGCCGCGCTGGGCGCCGGTCGCCTCGACCTTCCCGGTGTCGAGGTTGACGGTCGTGGTCATCAGGCGGTCGGTGCCGTAGTCGTAGAACCGCACCTCGGCGCGGCGCGGCGCGCCGGTCTCGGGCTCGCCCGGCAGTGGTTCGGCGAGATTGGTGGCCAGGTGCTGCGGGCCGCGGGCGCCCTCGACATTCCGGGCGGCGGTCCGGACGGGTGGCGTCAGTGCCAGCTGTTCGGCCCGTTTCAGTTCGTCGTCGGTGAGCGGATCGCGGCCCACCCCGCGCTCCCCCTCGTCCGGCGCGTCGGCCACGACACCCGGTTCGGGCGCTCCCGCGCCCTCGCCCCCGGCGCCGTCCCGGCCCGCCCCACCGGTGTCGCGGGCGGCCCCCGCCGCCCGCGCGGACCGGCCGCCCGGTGTGTCGTCCGCCCCCGCCGTACCCGGAAGTGTGATGCCGACCATCACGGCGGTCGCCGTGACCGCCATGGCCGCGCCCGCCACCACTTTCCCCAGGTGGCGGCGCACTAGCTTGCGCACATTTCCCCCCTATTCCCCGTGGTCACCCGGTAGGACGGGCCGAAGTCCTAGGAGGTTGCCCCACTTTCGGGCAGGATCTGGCCGAAGTAGCCCCCTACACCCGGATCAGAAATGGAAGAGTCTTATCTATGCAGGTCTGGCCGGGACAGGCGTATCCCCTCGGTGCCACCTACGACGGCGCCGGCACCAACTTCGCGGTCTTCTCGGAGGCCGCCGACAGAATCGAGCTGTGTCTGCTCCATGACGACGGGTCGGAGACGGCCGTGGAACTGCGCGAGACGGATGCCTTCGTCCGGCACGCCTATCTGCCGGGCGTGATGCCGGGACAGCGGTACGGCTTCCGGGTCCACGGTCCGTACGCGCCGGAGCGCGGGCAGCGCTGCAATTCGGCGAAGCTGCTCCTCGATCCGTACGCGCGTGCGGTCGCGGGCTCCGTGGAGTGGGGCGAGGCGGTGTACGGCTACCACTTCGGGCGGCCGGACTCCCGCAACGACCTCGACTCGGCGCCGCACACGATGACGTCCGTCGTCGTCAATCCGTACTTCGACTGGGGGGACGACCGTCCGCCCAGGACCGACTACCACCGCACGGTGATCTACGAGGCCCATGTGAAGGGCCTGACGATGCTCCATCCGGGTCTGCCGGAGGAGCTGCGCGGGACGTACGCGGGTCTGGCGCACCCGGCGGTGATCGGGCATCTGCGCGAGCTGGGCGTCACGGCCCTGGAGCTGATGCCGGTGCACCAGTTCGTCAACGACCACCGGCTGGTGGACGCCGGGCTCGCCAACTACTGGGGCTACAACACCATCGGCTTCTTCGCCCCGCACAACGCCTACGCGTCCTGGGGGGACCGGGGCCAGCAGGTCCTGGAGTTCAAGTCGGCGGTGCGGGCGCTGCACCAGGCGGGCATCGAGGTCATCCTCGACGTCGTCTACAACCACACCGCCGAGGGAAACCACCTGGGCCCGACGCTCTCCTTCCGCGGGCTCGACAACCCCTCCTACTACCGGCTCTCCGCCGACCGCCGCTACTACACCGACACCACCGGGACGGGGAACTCGCTGCTGATGCGCTCCCCGCACGTCCTGCAGCTGATCATGGACTCGCTGCGGTACTGGGTGACGGAGATGCATGTCGACGGCTTCCGCTTCGACCTGGCCGCGACGCTGGCCCGGCAGTTCCACGAGGTGGACCGGCTGTCGTCGTTCTTCGACCTCGTCCAGCAGGATCCGGTGGTCAGCCAGGTGAAGCTGATCGCCGAACCGTGGGACGTGGGCGAGGGCGGCTACCAGGTGGGGAACTTCCCGCCGCTGTGGACCGAGTGGAACGGGAAGTACCGGGACACCGTGCGGGACCTGTGGCGCGGCGAGCCGAGGACGCTCGCCGAGTTCGCGTCCCGGCTGACCGGCTCGTCGGACCTCTACCAGGACGACGGGCGGCGCCCCCTGGCCTCGGTCAACTTCGTGACCTGCCACGACGGGTTCACACTGCACGATCTCGTGTCGTACAACTCCAAGCACAACGAAGCCAACGGCGAGGGCAACCGGGACGGGGAGAGCCACAACCGGTCCTGGAACAGCGGAGCCGAGGGCGACACCGACGATCCGGCGGTGCTGGAGCTGAGGGACCGCCAGATGCGCAACTTCATCGCCACGCTGATGCTCTCGCAGGGCGTGCCGATGCTCAGCCACGGCGACGAGTTCGCCCGCACCCAGGGCGGCAACAACAACGCGTACTGCCAGGACAACGAAGTCTCCTGGGTCCGCTGGCCGGAGTCGGGCACGGACGCGTCGGGCACGCTCCTCGCGTTCACCCGGGCCATGGTGGGGCTGCGCCGGGACCATCCCGTCCTGCGGCGGCGCCGCTTCTTCCACGGCCGCCCGGTGGAGGGCACGCACGACGAGCTCACCGACATCGCCTGGTTCACCCCCGAGGGGGAGGAGATGACGGCCCGGGACTGGCAGGCGGCGCAGGCCAGGGCGCTGTCGGTGTTCCTGAACGGCAACGCGATCTCCGAGCCGGGGCCGCGTGGCGAGCGGATCGGCGACGACTCGTTCCTGCTGATGTTCAACGCCAGCCCGGAGGACCTGGAATTCATGGTTCCGGTGAACCACGGGAGCAACTGGCAGGTCCTGGTGGACACGGCCCGCCCCGAGGTCGTCCCGCCGTACGAAGCCGAGAAGGTCTCGGCGGGCGACCGGCTTCCGCTGCTGGGACGGAGCCTGGTGGTCCTGCGCAGGCCGGCGTAGCACCGCGGCGGCCCTGGCCCGGGGCGGCCCGGACTTCCCGGGTGGCTCATGCCTCCTGGGCGACGGGGACGGACGGGGAGGGACGGTCCGCGCGGCCCGGCGTGCGGACCGTCCACGACAGCACCACGCACGCGACCGCCGCGCCGAGCGCGACGGCGAAGGCGGCCGGGGCACCGTGGCTGTCGGCGAGGCGGCCCGAGACGGCGAGGGCCAGGGCCTGCCCGCCGACGATGCCGCTCGTCAGGAAGGCCATCGACTCCGCCAACCGGGTGGCGGGGACGATCCTTTCGGTGAGTCCGAAGACGGTGATCAGGTGGGGGGCGTACGCGATCCCGAGGACGATCACCGACGCGTACAGGGACCAGAGGGCGTCCACGAGCATCAGCGGGGCGGAGAGCACCACGAGGGCGAGCGTCGCCGCTCGCCAGCGTGTCGTCAGGCCGATCCCGGAGGGCACGGCGGCCATCGACAGCCCGGCCGCGGCGCTCATGACGCCCATCGCCGCGTAGACGAGCCCGGCCTGCGCGGGCCGGCCGAGCTGGTCGGTGAGCGCGGTGATGCCCGCCTGGGATGCGCCGAACATCGCGCCCTGCAGGACCATCGTGACGCGCAGCGCGTACGCGGCCCCCGGCAGCCGGTCGCCGCGCCGGCGCGCAGCGCCGGTGGCGGGTGCCACCGGCCGGACCTTCTTCGCCGTCGGGTGCAGGGCGAACGCGGTGCCGCAGACCGCGAGGAGTCCCGACGCCAGGAACAGGGCTGCGGCGGGATGGGCGACGGCCGCCGCGAGCCCCACCAGGGCCGGACCGAGCACGAAGGACACTTCGTCCACGGTGCCCTCGAAGGAGAGCACGGTGCCGACGAGCCGGTCGTCCGCGCCGGACTGGCGGGCCAGGGCCACCGAGCGGGACCGGGCCAGCGGGCCGACCTGCGGAACGGTCGCCCCGGCGAGCGCGCCGAGCAGGACGAGCCAGCCGGTCGCCGGATTAGCCAGCGCGGCGAACACCAGGGCGGCGACGGCCAGGGCGTTGGCGAGCGAGGCGACCAGGACGACTCCGCGCTGGCCGCGCCGGTCCGCCGCGCGGCCGAGCAGCGGCCCGCCCACCGTCTGGCCGGCGGCGAGCGCTCCGCCGGCCAGTCCCGCGGTGGCGAGGCTTCCGCTCGTCTCGGCGACCAGAAGGAGGCTGCCGAGCTGACACATCGCCGTCGGAAGGCGGCCCAGGAAGGAGATGCCCGGAAGAACCGGTCCGAGCAGAGACATCGTTTCCCGGTACATTCGAAGCATCAGGCGAACGTAACCGTGTGCACCGAAATGGACGCATGGGTCAATGACACAGAAGCCGTCTCACGGGGTACGTACGTTCGCATGACGCCCACCGCCACGTATCGGCTCCAGCTGCGGCCGGAATTCACGTTCTCGGCCGCGGCCGACGCCGTCCCGTATCTCGCTTCGCTCGGGATCTCCCATCTGCATCTGTCGCCGGTCCTCGAGGCCGTTCCGGGTTCGGCCCATGGGTACGACGTGACCGATCACCGTCGGATCCGGGCCGAGCTGGGCGGTGAGGCGGGGCTGAGGGCGCTCGCCGCGACCGCCCGGGAGCACAGGATCGGCCTGGTCGTGGACCTGGTCCCCAATCACATGGCGGCCGTGCCACGTCACAACCGGCCGCTGTGGGAGGTCCTGCGCGAGGGGCCGGACTCCCCCTACGCCCGCTGGTTCGACATCGACTGGGAGGCGGGCGGGAACAAGGTGCTGCTGCCGGTCCTTCCCGACCGGATCGGCGACGCCCTGCCCCGGCTGCGGGTCCGGGACGGGACGCTGCTCCACGAGGACCAGGAGTTCCCGCTGCGCGAGGGCACCGAGGGGCTGCCCATGCCCGAGCTGCTGGACGCCCAGTGGTACCGGCTCGGCTGGTGGAGGCTGGCCCGCACCGAGCTCAACTACCGCCGTTTCTTCACCATTTCGGATCTGATCGGCGTCCGCGTGGAGGACCCGGAGGTGTTCGCGGCCACTCACGGCAAGATTCTGGAGCTCGTCCGGGACGGCGTGATCGAGGGGCTGCGGATCGACCACCCGGACGGCCTCGCGGACCCGGAGGGCTATCTGGAGGACCTCAGGAAGGCGGCGGGCGGCCAGTGCTGGACGGTGGTCGAGAAGATCCTCACCGGCCCGGAGCGGCTGCCCACGCGCTGGCCCGTCGCCGGCACCACGGGGTACGACGCGCTGCGCCACATCGACGGCCTGTTCGTCGACGAGCGCGGGGCCGGGGAACTGACGGAGGTCTACCGCGAGTTCGCCGGGCCGGCCGGGGACCGGGGCGGGCACTGGGAGGCGACGACGCGGCGGGCCGCCTACTGGGTGGTGAACCATGAGCTCTCCGCCGAGATCGCCTTCCTGACCAGGACCGCCGCCCATATCTGCGCCGACGACGCGCGGTTGCGCGACCACGCGCCCTGGGCCCTGCGCACCGCCGTGCGGGAACTCCTGGTGCGCGTACCCGTCTACCGTCCCTACCGGACCGGCGGGGAGGAGGTGCTCACCCCCGACGCGGCGCGCCGGGCGAAGGCGGCCTACGCCGTGCCCGAGGAGGCGGCGGCCGTCGACGTCGTCCGTGACCTGGCGCTCGGGCTGCTCGGCGACGGGCCCCTCCACCGGCGGTTCCGGGCGAGGTTCGCGCAGGCCGCCTCCGCGCTGCGCGCCAAGTCCGTGGAGGACACGGCCTTCTACCGCTACACGCCGCTCCTGTCGGCCAACGAGGTCGGCGGCGACCCCGGGGCGCCCGCGGTGAGCCCGGAGGAGTTCCACGCCTACTGCGCGCGGCTGGCCCACGACTGGCCGGCCACCGGGACCGTGCTGTCCACCCACGACACCAAGCGCAGCGCGGACGTGAGGGCCTCCATCGCGGTACTGTCCCAGTGCCCCGGCCGGTGGGCGGAGCTGGTGGCGGAGGCGGCCGCCGACACCCGCGCCGCCGCCCCCGACCCGCACCTGGCCTGGACGGCCTGGCAGACCGTCTTCGGTCTGGGCCCCGACCGCTCCGACGACGACGCCGAGCGGCTGGGCACCGCACTGCTGAAGTCCGTACGGGAGGCGGGGCTGCGCACCAGTTGGACGGAGCCCGACCCGGCCTACGAGCGGGCGGTCACGACGTTCGTCGGGACGGGTGTCGCGGGGCCCGGCGCGCAGCGGCACCCGGTGGTCCGAGCCGCCGCCGAGCTCGCCCCGCACGCGCTCGCCAACTCCCTGGGCGCCGCGCTGGTGCACCTCACCATGCCGGGCGTGCCGGAGCTGTACCAGGGCACGGAGCGGGAGTGCCGGACCCTGGTCGACCCGGACAACCGGGGGCCGTTCCGGATCGGGCCGCCGGACGCCAGGACGGAAGTGACCCGCGCGGCGCTGCGGCTGCGCCGGCACTACTCGGAGATCTTCGGCGAGTCGGGCCGGTACGCACCGCTGACGGCGACCGGCCCGGCGGCCGGACACTGCCTGGCCTTCGTCCGCTCCGGCGCGGTGGTCACGGCGGTCACCCGGCTCTCGCTGCGGCTGGCGGAGTCGGGCGGCTGGGCCGGCACCGAGCTGCCCCTGCCGGAGGGCCACTGGTTCGATCTGCTCGATCCCCGCCGGGAGTTCGAGGGCGGTCCGGTACGGCTCGCCGAGCTGTTCGCGGACCGCCCGGTGGCGTTGCTCAGCCGCCTGGCTGTACCAGCAGAGCCCGGGGAGCCCGGGTGATCAGCCCCGCCTGCCGGGGCCGGAAGCCGTCCGCCCAGCGCAGCTTGGGCATGGCGTCGAGCAGGGCGCGCAGTCCGTACTCCGCCTCCAGGGAGGCGAGCAGGACGGCCGGGCAGAAGCCGCTGCCGAAGGTGAGCTGACCGCCGTCGTCGCGCAGCACGTCGAAGCGGTCGGGATCGCGGAAGCGTTCCGCGTCCCGGCCCGCCGATCCGATCAGCAGGGCCACGGACTCGCCGGCCGGGACGGTGCCGCCGCTGACCCGCACCTCGGCGCAGGTGCGGCGGACGGCGACCTGTACGGGCGGGTCGCGCCGCAGGGACTCGGTCCAGGCCCGGACGACCAGCTCCGGCGGCCCGTACCGCAGCGCCTCCAGCTGGTCCGGGTCGTCGAGGACGTTGGCGAGGAAGGACGCCAGCGCCTTCGCCCGCAGCGCGATCTGGCCGGTGCACTGGCCCGCCATCGCCGTGGCGGCCCGGCCGCGCACCAGCCGCATCATGTCGCGGTAGGGGACCCCGACGGCGGCGGCGACCGTCCCGGCGGGCAGCCAGCGGCAGAAGTCCTCGACCAGGTCGGCCTGGGTCCGGCCGGCGATGCGCCGGGCCAGGGCATGGGCGGTGCGCTCGGTGACGGTGCGCAGCTCGGCGCTGTCGACGTCCAGGTGGGTGGCGGCGCACGGCGGGTCGCCGGGCCGGTGGCCGTGGGTGAAGCGGGGATCGACGAGGGCCGTGGCGACATCGGCGTACCGGCTGAGCAGCCACGCCCCGAGGAAGGGGTCGAAGGTGAGCGGGAAGTCCTCGCGCAGCGTCCGGTAGACGGGGTACGGATCGCGTGCGGCGCCGTGGCCGAAGGGGCTGGGCGCGACGGTACGGGCCGAGGCCGCGCCGGACGGTGCCGAAGTACCTCCCGGCACCCGTGCGGGCCAGGTGCCCGCTCCTCGTATGCCTATGCGTCGGATGCCCGTGGGCTGGTCGTCAACCATCGCGCCCCCAGTCGGTGCCGTTGGCCGGTCGCCGCACCCGGGTCGGGGGCGTGCGTTCCCCCAGCGCATCACCCTTTCGGCCCCGCCGCAGGCGACGTACACCCATTCGGGTGACGGCCCGGGGCGCTCACCTGCGGTGTCGGGCCGGATCAGCGTCCGGAGAGGCGGAAACTCATATGGCCGAACGCGACCATGTCACCGGGCCTCACGACGACGGCGCTCGTCACCCGCAGTCCGTTGACGGTGGTGCCGTTGGTCGAGCCGAGGTCGCGCAGGACCCACCGGCCGTCCCGCAGGCTCAGCTCGGCGTGCAGGCGCGAGACCGTGTCGTGGCTGAGCCGCAGACCGTTCACCGGGTCGCGGCCGATCCGCAGCGGGTGCGGGCCGGGCTCGGGCAGCAGCAGCTTCGGCAGCCGCTCGGCCTGCCAGGCGCGCCCCAGCCGGGCGGTGAAGGCGGACGCGCGCTCCACCGCGCCGAACAGCCGGCGCGACCAGCGGCCCTCGGTCACCAGGTCGGCGGTGAGCGCCGCGAGCTCCTCGGGGCGGGCCGCCGCCAGAGCCTTCTCCATGCGGTTCACGAAGGTGTCGTGCGACAGCCTGCCCTGCGCGGCGCCCTCCCTGAGTATCCCCAGCGCCTTGTCCCGTTCGGCGTCCGAGAGCCGAGCGGGGTACGTGCTGAATTCGGAGGAGGACGTCACGTTCCAGATTGTCGTGCCGGGATGCCCGGGGTGTCCAGAAGAAGCGGGCCCCTGATGCGCTGACCTGGGCCGGACCCTTATATTTCCGTGCCCCGGGAGCCTCGCGCTGTTACGGTCTGCGCACTCGACTCCCTTGGAGGGACCACCTCTTGACGACGTCTTCGACGACGGCCGATCTTCTCACCGTCCGCCCGCTCGCCGGGCCGGAGGAGCTGGAGCTGTTCTGCCGGCTCTCGTATGTCCTCGACCACGAACTGGCCGACGATCTCGCCACCGGGCGCCGGGTGCCCCAGTGGATGTGGATCGCCCTGCGCGGAGACCGCGTCCTGGCCCGGATCGCCTGGTGGACCAATGCCGAGGGCGGCGCCCCGCTCGCCCTCGACTTCTTCGACATCGACCCGGAACTCCCGGCCCAGGAGGCCTCCGACATCGGACTGCGCCTCCTGGAGACGGCGATGGCGCAGGTCGTGCCGGCCGGCGCGGAGCGCCCCGAGTACGGCAGGTTCATCCCGGCGGACTGGCGCGAGGACGAAGCCGCCCGCGCGGTGGTGGAGACGCTCACGGGCGTGCTCGAGCGTTCGGGCGCACGGCTGCTCGTGGAGCGGCTGCGGCTGGAGTGGCGCCCCGGGACCCCCGTACCGGCGCCGTCGGGGCGGCTGGAGTTCCGTCCGGTGAAGGACCGCGAGGACCTCGTCGCGCTGATGGCGCTGGTGATCGAGGGCACGCTCGACGCGCACGGCCAGTCCGATCTGGCGTCCGGCCTCTCGCCGCGCGAGGCGGCGGAGCAGCACTACGACGAGGAGTTCGAGGCGTACGCCTCGCCCCGCGCGTGGTGGCGGGTCGCCCAACTCCCGGAGACGGGCGAGCCGGTCGGCTTCGTCGTCCCCGCCCGCAACAACTACCACCACACCATCGCCTATATCGGTGTGGTCCCGGCGCACCGTGGCCACGGCCATGTCGACGACATCCTGGTCGAGGGCACCCGCATCCTCGCCGAGCAGGAGGTGCCCCGGATCCGCGCAGCCACCGATCTCGCCAACGTGCCGATGGCGAAGTCCTTCGAGCGCGCCGGGTACGTCAACTTCGAGCGGGCCGTCAACTACGTCTGGGGGCGCGTGTGAGCAAGACGCCGAGCAGGCTGGTGATCCGCCCCCTGGCCGAGGGGGAAACGTCCCTCTTCGACTCGCTCCAGGACCCTGGCCTCGTCGGCCGGGTGATCACCGGTGTCTCCTACCGCACACTCGCCGAAGGTGGTGACTACCGGCCCGAGTGGACCTGGATCGCCGAACGCGACGGCGTCGTCGTCGCCCGCGCCGCCTGGTGGGGCGGCCCGGAGGACACCGAACCCCGGCTCCTCAACTGGTTCGACTTCGCGCCGGGCGAGGACGAGGCGGGCGCCGAGCTGCTGAGCCGGTCTCCGCTGAGGACCGAGTACGAACTGATCCTGCCGGCCGGCTGGCGCGACGACCCCGCGACGCGGGCGGCGGGCGAGTCCAGGATCAGCGCCGCGCGGGTGGCCGGCATGAAGGTCCTGGTGGAACGGTTCTTCTATCGGTGGACGCCGGAGTGCGGACTGCCCGGGCGGCCCGGCCGGCTGGAGTTCCGGCCCGAGCCCGACGACGCCGTCGTCCTCGACGTGCTGCGCCGGGTGCACTCGGTGACCCTCGACGCCCACGCCCTGCTGGCCATCGAGAAAAGCGGGCTGGACCTGGCCGCCCAGGAGGAGCTGGACTTCTTCCACTGGTGTCCCTCGCCCCGCGAGTGGTGGCGGTTGGCCTACACCCCGGACGGGGAGCTCGTGGGCATCCAGGTGCCCGCCCACAACTCCTCGGGACCGTGCGTCGGCTTCATCGGGGTCGTACCGGAGCAGCGCGGCCACGGCTACGCCTATGACCTGCTGGTCGAGTGCACGCACTTCCTGGCCGAGCGGGGCGCCGCCTTCGTCGCGGGTGCGACCGATCAGGGGAACTTCCCCATGGCGGCGAACTTCGCACGGGCCGGGCATCCGGTGGTGCAGGAGCGCGTCCACCTGGTGTGACGGCGCCCCGCCTTGCAGGATGGGACGAGACGACGAAGGGATTCGCCAGTGCTCTTCGAGGTGTGGGCGCCGCACGCCCGGGACCGGGTGGTGCTGCGGCTCGACGGTTCGGACCATCCGCTGGAGCGGGATCCGGTGCGGGACGGCTGGTGGGTCTCGCACGCGGAGGCCGGCGAGGGGGCGGGCGGGGACGCGCGGTACGGCTTCTCGCTCGACGGCGGTCCGGTGCTGCCCGACCCCCGTTCGCGCCGTCAGCCGGACGGCCCGGACGGTCTCAGCGCGGTCGTCGACCCGGGCGCGTACGTGTGGCGCCACCCCTCGGCGGCGAGCCTTCCCGGACTGCGGGACGCCGTGCTGTACGAGCTGCACATCGGCACGTACACGCCCGAGGGCACCCTCGACGCCGCCGCCGAACACCTCGGCGAGCTGGTGGAGTTGGGCATCACCCATGTGGAACTGATGCCGCTGTGCCCGTTTCCGGGGCGTCACGGCTGGGGGTACGAGGGTGTGTCGCTGTGGGCGGTGCACGAGCCGTACGGCGGGCCCGAGGCACTCATGCGCTTCGTCGACACGGCCCACGGGCTCGGGCTGGGGGTCGTGCTGGACGTGGTTCACAACCACCTGGGCCCGTCCGGCAATCACCTGCCCGCCTTCGGTCCGTACTTCACCGACACGCACCACACGCCGTGGGGCGCGGCCGTGAACCTCGACGCCCCCGGCTCCGACGAGGTCCGCGCCTACCTCCTGGAGAGCGCGCTCGCCTGGATGCGCGACTACCGCGTCGACGGGCTGCGGCTCGACGCCGTCCACGCGCTCGCCGACACCCGCGCGCTGACGTTCCTGGAGGAGCTGTCCGCCGCGGTCGACGCCCTCGCGGCGGAGCAGGACCGGAGCCTGTTCCTGATCGCCGAGTCCGACCGGTGCGATCCCGCGACGACGGCGCCGCGCGCGGCCGGCGGCCTCGGGCTGCACGCCCAGTGGAACGACGACTTCCACCACGGCCTGCACACGGCGCTGACCGGCGAGTCCCAGGGCTACTACGCCGACTTCGCCCGCGCGCCGCTCGCCGCCCTGGCCAAGACCCTCGGCCGCGTCTTCTTCCACGACGGGACGTATTCGAGCTTCCGGGGCCGCACGCACGGCCGCCCCGTGGATCTCGCGAAGACGGCGGCGCACCGCTTCGTCGGCTTCGCCCAGACGCACGACCAGATCGGCAACCGGGCGCTCGGAGACCGGCTCTCGGCCGGCCTCTCGCCGGGCCTGCTGGCCTGTGCGGCCACGCTGGTGCTGACCGGGCCGTTCACTCCGATGCTGTTCATGGGCGAGGAGTGGGGAGCGGGGACGCCCTGGCAGTTCTTCACCGACCACACCGATCCGGAGCTGGCGCGGGCCGTACGGGAGGGCAGGCGGCGGGAGTTCGCCGCGCACGGCTGGGCCGAGGAGGACGTCCCGGACCCACAGGACCCCGCCACCCGGGACCGCTCCTGCCTGGACCGGGCCGAGCGGCAGCGGGAGCCGCACGCCCGGCTCCTGGCCTGGTACCGCGAGCTGATCGCCCTGCGCCGCACCCAGCCGGACCTGACGGATCCGGACCTGGCGGCGGTACGGGTGGCCTACGACGAGTCGGCGCGCTGGCTGGCGTTCCGGCGCGGAGACGTACGGGTCGCGGTGAACCTCGCCAAGGATCCGGCCCGGATCCCCCTGGGCGGCGGAGGGCGCGTCCTGACCTCCTGGGATCCGACTGAACCTCCGGACGCCAAGGGCGTGTTGACACTCGCGCCGGAGTCGTCCGTGATCCTCGCGGACGGCTGAGCACCGCTGAGGACCCGTCCGGGAGGCCGTGCGGATCAGTCGACGATCGCCATCTGGCGCGAGGTGTTGTTGAAGCGGCGGCCGCCCTCCTCGGTGACGGTGACGATGTCCTCGATCCGGACGCCGAAGTGGCCCGGCAGATAGATCCCGGGCTCGATGGAGAAGCACATGCCGGGGACGAGCGGCTGCTCCTCGCCCTCGATCATGTACGGCGGCTCGTGGGTGGTGACGCCGATGCCGTGGCCGGTGCGGTGGATGAAGTAGTCGCCGTACCCGGCCTCGGTGATCACCTCGCGCGCGGCCCGGTCCACGGCCTGGCAGGCCGCTCCCGCCTCGACCGCGTCGAACCCGGCCTGCTGCGCCGCGCGGACGACGTCGTGGACGCGCTGCTCCTCGGCGGTGGGCTCGCCGACATGGACGGTACGGGTGGTGTCGGAGCCGTAGCCGTACTTGAGGCCGCCGAAGTCGAGGACCACCATGTCACCGTGCTGGATGACACGGTCTGCGGCCTCGTGGTGCGGATTGGCCCCGTTGGGGCCCGAGCCGACGACGGTGAAGTCGACCTGGGAGTGGCCGAAGTGCAGCAGCAGAGCGGCCAGGTCCGCGGCGACCTCGGTCTCCCTGCGGCCGGAGAAGCGCACCTTGAGGATCTCGCCGTAGGCCTCGTCGGCGGCGAGGCCCGCCGCCTCGATCCGCTCCAGCTCGTGCGCGTCCTTCACGGCACGCAGCATCGGCAGCGCCTCGGTCAGCGACACGTACGAGCTGTCGGGCAGCTCCTTCTGGAGCCCGAGGAGGTGCATCGCCCAGGCGTTGTCGCTGACGCCGAACCTGCCGTCGACGTCGAGCAGCCGGGCGGTGAGGTCGTACGGGTCCTTCCCGTCGGTCCAGTCACGCAGGGTGAGGGCGACCGCGCCGGGTGCCTTCGCCGCGTCCGGCGCCTCCAGCGCCGGGACGACGAGCACCGGTTGCCGCCCGGCCGCCAGGACGAGAAGCGTGAGCCGCTCGGTGATCGCGGTCGGCTGGTAGCCCGTCAGGTACACCATGTCGGGGCCCGGGGAGACGAGGACTCCCGCGAGCCCGGCCTCGGCGGCCGACTCGGCCGCGCGGGTCATCCGGGCACGGTAGTCCTCGGCGGTGAAGGGCGCGGGTTCCGGCGGCACGGCGTCGGACGGCACGGTCGTGCTGGGCATGGAGCTCCTCCTCGACGCTCGACGTACAGCATCCTGCCCCCGTGGCCGGCGGGGGGCGACTCAGCCGCCGTCGCCCTCCCGGGCCAGCAGCAGTTCCAGCAGGTCCTGGAAGTCGTCCCCGACGACGATCCGCATCCCGTCGCCGTCCTCGTCCCGGTCACTGAGCTGGGTGAGCGTACCGGCCCTCCACCAGTAGACGTACGGGCTGATGGCGCCCGGGGTGTCCTGGTAGCCGGAGGCGGCGAAGGACGCCATCGCGCTGAGCGCCGGCACCATCGCCATGTCACGGATGACATGGAACGCCAGCTGATGGCGGAACGGGAGCGCCACCAGTACCCCGTGGTCGCCCACGTGCTGCCCGGTGACCTGGCGCACGACCTCGTCCAGGGCGAGGACCCGGCTGGCGGTGTAGAAGGAGTCGCCGAGGAGCACCTCGAAGCGCATGCCGTCGGAGTCCTTGACGGTCTCGTGTCCCTCGACGGGGAGCCCGCGCAGATTGTTCAGGGCCCGGTCGCGCAGCTGCTGGAGGTCGCCGAGCGGCTCGAGGGCCTCGTCGGTGAGCATCATGACGCTCTCGGGCAGGTCGAGCGCGAGGATCTCGTACAGCCCCGGCGCCACCGGGCGGGCGTAGCCGAAGGTCCCCCGGTTGAGCCCGTCGCCGCTGACGACCCGGGGATAGAGCTGGGCACGGATCTGCTCGGGCGGCAGGGTCTCCAGCGCGGACGGGGCGTCCATGGTGCGCAGCACCATCCCGACGTGCTGCCGGGTGAGGTCGGGCCACACCCGGGGCCCGCGCTGGTCGTTGTGGCACACGGCGGCCAGGTTCCCCAGCCCGAACTGGCGCCCCGCGTCGTCGGTCACCACGTCCGCGTACACGGTGACTTCGAGACCGCGCTCGGCGAAGGCCTCGCGGACCTGCCCGCGGAAGCGGCCGCCCTCGGCCTCGGAGAAGAACGAGAACTCGGGGTCCCTCGGTGCGTCGCTGCTGTCTCGCCTCGGCCCGCGCCGGAACAGTCCCACGTCGCTGCCTTCCCTCGTCACCGCTTCAGCTGGTGAACACTTGCCCCGAGCCTACCGAGGGCATGTCGGCCGCCGCACCGGTGTGGTGGGGACCACGGTGAAGGCCCGCGCGGGCTCAGCTCATCGTGACGACCAGGTGGGCGCGGTCCCGGCCGCGCGCCACGAGGCGGGCGTTGGCCTCGTCTGACTCCCTGACCCAGCGCTCGGCGTGCCCGCGTTCCTTGCCGAAGCGCACATGGCGTTCGACGAGCCGGGGGACGCGGCGGCGGTCGTCCAGCTCGAGGAACCACACCTCGTCGAGGAGGGGGTGGACGTGCGCCCAGGGCCCTTCGCCGTGGAGGAGGTAGTTGCCCTCGGTGATGACGAGCGGAGTGCCGGGTTGGACCGGGATGCTGCCGGCGACCGGCTCCTCCAGGGACCGGTCGAAGGCGGGGGCGTAGACGGTCGTGCCGGGCTCGGGGGCACGCAGGCGGGCGAGCAGGGCCGCGTATCCGGCGGCGTCGAAGGTGTCGGGGGCGCCCTTGCGGCCGGCGCGGCCGAGGCGGTCCAGCTCGGCGTTGGCGAGGTGGAAGCCGTCCATGGGGACGAGGGCGGCGAGCCCGTCGAGCCGTTCGGCCAGTCGCGCGGCGAGGGTGGACTTCCCGGCGCCGGGTGCCCCGGCCAGCCCCAGGATGCGGCGGCGTCCCGGCACGGCGAGCCGCCGCGCGCGTCCGGTGAGCTCGGCGAGCAGCTGCGGGTCCATGGGCGCCATTGTTCCAGCCGGCGAGCAGGAGCCCGCCTTGGTTGCCGCACCCTAGTCATACGTATAACGTTGACACATGTCCTTCATCGCCCTGATCACTCTCGTCGTGCGCGACTACGACGAGGCCATCGCCTTCTACACCGACGCCCTCGGCTTCGAACTGGTCGAGGACACCGACAGGGGCGACGGCTCGCGCTGGGTGGTGGTGCGGCCGCGCGGCGAGGGGGGCGGTACGGGACTGCTGCTGGCCCGCGCCGGGGACGACGCGCAGGCGGCGAGCGTGGGCGCCCAGACCGGTGGGCGGGTGGGCTTCTTCCTGCACACCGCGGACTTCGCCGGCGACCACGCCCGGATGCTCGCGGCCGGAGTCCGCTTCCTGGAGGAGCCGCGCCACGAACCGTACGGCTCGGTGGCGGTCTTCGAGGACCTCTACGGCAACCGCTGGGACCTGCTCCAGCCCGCCTGACCGCCCGGCTCTCCGCGGGATCTGCCGCGGCCGACCCGACCGCCGGCTCCCCGCGGGCCCCGGCCGGGCGCGGTCACCCGGCGGTGAGCACGATGCTGCTGACCTCGTGGACCCTCCCCCGGTTCACCGGGTCGCCGATGACGACGCGCCAGGTGCCGGGGCCGGGGAGCGTGATGTCGGCGCCGTACCGGCCCTCGCCCCGGTTGCGCAGGCTCCGGCGCACCGCCACCGTCCCGGTCTCCACGTCCTCGGCGGTGGCGACCAGGACGAGCCGGCCGTCCTGGGCCGTGACCTCGACGGGGCAGCGCGCACCGTCGGCGATCTCGGGCACGTCGACGGACAACTCCCGTGCGCCGTCGAGGAACCGGCGCGGGTCACGGGCGGTCAGGATGGCCTCGATCTGGTTCAGCAGCGCTCGCTCGTTCTGCAGCGCGCCGTGCTTCTGGGCGAAGAAGCGCACGGTGGAGTCGTCGGTGAGCTGAGGCGGGAAGCAGGAGAAGCGGGGCACCGTTCCGTCGCCCCGGTGGTCCGTGCCGTCGAGCTCGCGGCTGCTGCGCAGCCCGTCGCCGGTGCGCAGGGCGGACTGGCCGGTGGGCTGCCGGTAGCCGCCGAAGACATGGAGGGCGTAGCCGTCCGACGTGGCCGTGTCGAGCTCGTCGTGCAGCCGCAGCGCGTCGGCGACGAGGCCGGCGTCCGCGCCGGGCAGGGGTACGGCGGCGAGGCCGGCCCGGCCGCCGTCACCGTCGGCCACGCACCGCCAGGTCGGCAGGAGTTGGTGCAGGGACGGCATCGAGCGCGCGAGCCGGGTGAGCGGGGCGGAGAGCCGGCCGAGGCGCGGGGCGACCCCGTGGTGGAGGGAGTCGAGGGCGTTGACCGAGCCCCGGTAGGGCGTGCCGATCGTGATCAGCGAGCGGGCCAGAGGGGCGCCGCCCAGCACGTCGAGGTAGTAACGGGCGACGAGACCGCCCATCGAGTGGGCGATGAACACCAGCCGGGCGTCCGGGTTGCCGCTCCGGGCGCGCCATTGGGCCAGGGCGGGCTCCACCCGGGCCGCGAGCCGCCGCGCCGAAAGGCGCACCGACACGCGCCAGTCGTACGGGAATGCGAGCAGCCGGCCGTTCTCGGACGACAGGCCCAGCCGGCGCCGCAGGAAGCCGATCAGGGTGCCGTAGCCGTCGATGGCGGAGACACCGGGCAGGATGTGCAGCCCCTGGATGAGGCCGACGGCTTCGACGCCGTCGCCGGGGTCCTCGTCGCCGGTGCCGGGTGGCAGGGCGAGCGCGTCGAGTTCCCGGAGCCCGCCGAGGGCGTGCCTGCCGGTGACGGCGGCCGTGTGGTTCCACAGCTCACTCCCGTCACGTGCCAGGACACTGCCCATGATGCCGGGCAGTACGACCACCAGATCCGCCACCTGAGATGTCGGCACCGATCCCCCTCGCTGGCCCATTCGCCTTACTATTCCGGCTGGTTGGCGTTGGTATTCATGCTAGGCGTGAGGACGGCCACGGGGAGCGCACGGCGATGTCACCGTACGGCGGGCACAGCGGGAGCGACGACGCGCGCTTCGTCACGGTCGGAGTCGGCGGGTACCGGGACGGCGGCTGGCCGCCGCTGACCCATGTGCCGGAGAGCGTGGGCCGGTTACGGGAGCTGTTCGCCTCTCTCGGGTACGGGCACGAGCTGGCCGAGCTCGCTGAGGGCGGCGCCTGGTCCCACATCGTCGGCCGGCTGAAGGCCTGGCGAGGCTCGGGCGACCGGCTCGTCCTGTACTGGACGGGGCACGGCTGCGTCGACGCCGACGAACACTTCCTGGTGACCGGGGACTCGCCCTCCTCCCGGCTCGACGGCTTCAACGCCGTGTCCGCGACCGCGCTCGCCCGCTTCCTGGTCAACCAGGAGTTCGGTGAGGTGCTGGTCCTTCTCGACTGCTGCGCGAGCGGCGCCGCCGCGTCCAGGATCGCCACCGAGATCGGCCGGGTGATCGACCACAGCAGCCACGCGGGCGCCGAGCGCCGCTTCGCGGTGATCGCCTCCGCCTGCGGGTACGAGAGCGCCGAGGACGGGGTGTTCGCGGAGGCGCTGAACCAGGTGGTGCGGCTGGGCCCGGAGGACCGGCGCTGGACAGAGCACGACCGGACCATCCGTTCGGACGAGCTCGCGGACGTGATGTCCCGCATGATGGCCGAACGGGACGGGCGGACTGCGTACATCGCCCGGGGCGCGCCCGTGCCCGCGCTGCGCAATCCGCTGCATCCGGGTGCGGCCGTCATCCCCGACGAGGACGTGGAGACCAAGCGGCTGCGGCGGCTGCGCGCCTCGGGCATCGACCAGCATCTGGTGCTCTCGGCCCGGGGCATCGAAGTGGGCGAGACCGGCTGGTACTTCTGCGGCCGCGACCGGCTGCTCCGGCGGCTGACGGGCTGGCTGGACCGGGCCGACCACGGGCTGTTCGTGGTCACCGGTTCGCCCGGCACCGGCAAGTCCGCGCTGCTCGGCCGGATCGCCACGCTCTCGGACCCGAATCTGCGGGCCATCGCCGAGGCGGAGGGCGCCCTCGTCGACACCCCGAACGGCGCGCTGCCGACGCTGGGTTGCGTCGACATCGCGCTGACGTGCCGCAACAAGACCCTGGACGACTGTCTGCGCGCGCTCGTCGACGCGCTGCGGCTGCCCGTTCCTCACGACGGCCGGCTGCGCGCCCCGCAGGTCGTCCAGCAGGTCGGCGAGCTCCGCCGCCCGGTCGCCGTGGTCCTGGACGGACTCGACGAGGCCAAGCCGGCCGAGGCGGTGGCGATCGCCGCGGACCTGCTGCGTCCGCTCGCCGATCTGCCGCGGGTGCGCGTCCTGGTCGGCACCAGGCCCCACCGCGCCGGCGGCGGGGAACACGTCCAGGACAGCGGCCCGTTGCTGCAGGCCCTGTCCCCGGACGAGACGGCCGTGCTCGACGACGAGCCGGGGAGCGACGCCGACCTGGCCGCGTACGCCCTGCGCCGACTGCTCGGCGCCGAGGGCTCACCCCTTCGGGGCCGCGACACGGAGGCACGCGCCTGGGCTGCCAGGGTCGCCCGGGCGAGCCGGGGAATCTTTCTGTACGCCCGGGTCGCGACCCGGGCCGTCCTCACCTCCCTCGCCGACGGCGACGTCCCGGACGGGGGCCTGGAGCGGCTGCTGGCGGGCGGCCTGACAGCTGTACTGGACGAGGAGTTCGCCCGGATCGCCGATCCCGGGCGGGTCCGCGATCTGCTGCGGCCGCTGGCCTGGGCGGAGGGCGCGGGGCTGCCACGCCGGGATCTGTGGCCGGTGCTGGCGACAGTGCTCTCCGACGACGGCCGGGTGTACACCGACCGGGACATCACCTGGGTACTCGAGCACGCCGGCTTCCATCTCGTCGAGGCGGGCGAGTCGGGCCAGACCGTGTACCGGCTTTACCACCAGTCGCTCATCGACCACTTCAGGGCGCTGTCCCCCGACGACGCCCAGACCCGTATCGCCCGGGCGCTGCTGGCGACGGTGGGCGGCCCGGACCCGGCTTCCTGGGAGCGGGCGCACCCCTACCTGCCCCGGCACGTCGCGGCGCACGCGCTGGCGGGAGGGCTCCTGCCGAGGGTCCTGCGCGAGCTGGGATTCCTCATGTGTGCCGATCCCACCCGCACGGAGGCGGCGGTCCGTTCCCTGCCGGACCGCTTCTCCTCGCCGGTCGCCCGGCTGTACCTGCGGGCCGCGCCCCGGCTCGTACCGCTCGACCCGGCGGCGCGGCTGCGCACCCTCCGGATGACGGCCCTGGCGGAGGAGCCGTCACTGCTGCACTGGCTCCAGGGGCGCGAGGCGCTACCGGTGACGGTGGAGGCGCTGTCGGCGGTGCCGGACGATTTCAGCGTCGGGCTGCGCGGCCACTCGGGACCGGTGATGGCCCTCGCGGTGTGCCGTGCGCCGGACGGACGCGAGCTGCTGGCCTCGGCGGGCGGGGACACGACCGTACGGGTGTGGGACCCGGACACCGGTGAGACGCGGCGGGTGCTCACCGGGGCGGCGACCACGGTGACCGCGCTGGCCGGACTCACCGACGCGCGGGGCCGGCGGCTGCTGGCCGCCGCGGCCGGTCAGGACGTCCTGGTCTGGGATCTGGAGGACGGCGAGCGGGTCGCGGTGCTGCGCGGGCACAGCGACACCGTGCAGGCGCTGGCCGGGCTCGACACCGGCGGGCCGCCGGTGCTCGCCTCGGCGGGCAAGGACCGGCGGCTGCGGCTGTGGGATCCGCGGACCTGGTCCGCCACGGTCCTGCCCGGCCACCTGGGGCCGGTGGCGGCGCTGGCGGCGGCCGTACTGCCCGACGGCCGCCGCCTGGTGCTGTCCGCGGGCGCCGACTGCACGGTCCGCCGCTGGGACGTCGATGCCCGGGAGCCGGCCGGGGGGATGCACGGACACATCACACCCGTGTACGCCCTGAGCTGCCTGGAAGCGGCGGACGGGCGGGTGCTGGCGGTTTCGGGGGCGGAGGACGGCACGGTCCGGGTGTGGGACGTGGAGTGCGGCACCGCCGTCCACGCCGTGCCGGGTCTGGTGGGCCGCGTAAGGGCCCTGGTGCCGTTCGTCTCGCAGGGCCGAAGGCTGCTGGCGATCGCCGGCCGGGCCTCCCGGATCCGGATCGTCGACCCTGTCACGGGGGCGCCGGTCCGGCAGCTGAACAGCCGGATGGCGTTGAGCGCCGACCAGGAGACGGCGGAGAGCGCGCTGGGCGCCCAGGTGAGCGTTGCGGAACAGAAGGACGACCTCAGGACGCTCGGGCTCCTGCGGGGCAGTGCCTACGCGCTGACCGCGCTCAGCACGGGCCGGGGCGACCGGCTGCTGGCGTCGGCGGGGTGGGACGGCACCGTCAGACTCTGGGACGCGGACCGGGGCGGGCCCCCCGATCAGCCGGACTACGATCTGCGCCGTGCGCGCCGTGTCGTCGCCCTGCCTCCGGCGGAGGGTCTCGAATGGTCGCTGGTTGTGGTGGGAGCCCGCGACGGGCTGCGGCTGACGACCTTCGACGGCGCCGGACGCCTGGTCTGCCAGGTCGGGTCCAGGCTGAGCACGCGGATCGCGGCGCTGGTCCTGCCGGACGGGCAGCCGGTCCTGGCTGGGGGAAGCGAGCACTCGCGCGGGTGGTTCGTGGACGCGCGGACGGGTAAGGAGATCGATTCCCCCCAGGTCCGGTACTGCGTGTCCTGGGCCAGGGGCGACCTGCGATCGCTGCGGGCGGTGTCCAACCCGGGCCGGACCGCAGTGCTGGTCGTGAACTCCCACCGATCGGGCTGGCGGGCGCTGATCTGGCGGAAGAACGGGGAGGTGGAGACGTTCTACGACCCGTCGGAGGGGGCCCGTTCCGAACTCGTGCCGTTCATCCGGCCGAGCGGGAAGCTCCAGTTCGTGCGGGTCGACCGGGCGGGCGTCGTACACCTCCATTCCGGCACCCCCATCGCGAAGGCCCGCGAGATCGCGGCCCTGGGCTTCGGCCCCCGCCCCGAGTCCCTGCCTCCGCTCGTGGTGCTCTGCGGACAGCGGGACGCGCGGCTCGCCGTCGTCTCCGGCGGGCGGGGGCGCCCGGTCATGAGCCTCCACGCCCTGGGACTGTTCGGCTCGACGGCCGAGCTGACCCTGCCCTGCGCCCTCACTCACTGGGCCACACTCCACCACGACGGCCAGGACCTGATCGTCGGCGCCGGCGAGGACGAGAACCTGTGGGTGTGGAATCCGGTGCGGCTGGGGCGGCCACCGGTGGCGGTGCCGCTGCCGGGTCCGCCCGAGGACCTCACCACCGCCGCGCGCGACCTGGTGTGCGTGCTGATCGAGGAGCACTGGACGACTCTGCGGCTGGGCGGCCTGGACGCGCTGTGGGGGGCCTGAACCGGAACCTCCCCCACTCGGCCGCCCCTTGCGTACCACTGGTAACTGCGCTTACGGTCAACGGACTTGAGGCATGGGAGGGAAACCATGGACAGCGACAGGGCACCAGAGGACGACACCCGCGTCAAGCCGGAGATCAAGAAGGTGGTGGTCCGCGAGGAGGAGGCCAAGAACCGCGAGCGGCACACCATCGACAAGCGACCGACGCCCTGAGCGGGCGTGGGCGGGCGCCGGTCGCGTGTCGGCGGCCGCCCCGCGTCGCTGGTGGGGGAACGGGCGGGGAGACGGTATGCGCGTCCATCTGGTGACCATGCCGTGGCAGCCGGTCGAACTGCCCTCGCTGCAGATCGGTCTGCTCCACTCCCTGCTGAGCCGTACCCGGCCCGACGACGAGGTCCGCGAGTTCCACGGCTCCCTGCGCTGGGCCGAGTTCCTGCTGGAGCGCTCCGGGGGCCGCATCCGCCCCGGTGACCATGTGGCCGTGGGCAGTGACTCGATCTTCGACGGGCTCGGGGACTGGGTCTTCTCGGGCGTGCTCTACGAGGATTCCGACTGGGGCGTCGAGCGGCTCGCCGCGTACGCCCGCCGGCGCGACATCTCCATCGAGAAGGCCACCGCGATGCGGGTCCACGCGGCGGAGTTCATCGACCGCACGGCGTCGGAGATCCTCGGCGACGACCCCGAGGTCGTGGGATTCACCAGCACGTTCATGCAGAACGTGTCCTCCCTCGCGCTCGCGGCCGAGCTCAAACGCCGCCGCCCCGGCGTCACCGTGGTGTTCGGCGGCAGCAACTGCGACGGGCCGATGGGGCACGCCCTGCACCGCAACCATCCCTTCGTCGACCATGTGGTCCGCGGCGAGGGGGAGTACGCGTTCCCCGCCCTGCTGGCCCATCTCGACCGCTCCACCCCGCCCGTGGACGTACCCGGGCTGTGCTGGTGGGACGGCGGCGTCTCGCGGGCGAACGAGGAGACGCGGCGCACGGTGGCCCCCGGAGACATCGCCTCGCCCGACTACGACCTGTGGCAGTCCGCGCTCGACGCCTCCCCGGTGGCCGAGTACGTCCATCCCAAGCTGGTGGTCGAGGGCGCGCGGGGCTGCTGGTGGGGCGAGAAGCACCACTGCACCTTCTGCGGTCTCAACGGCTCGGCGATGGCCTTCCGCGCCAAGCCCGGCGAGCGGCTGTGGAACGAGATCGACCGTCTGGTCCGGCGCCACCGCCTCCTCGACGTCGTCACCGTCGACAACATCATCGACATGTCCTACTTCAAGGACTTCCTGCCGCGCGCCGCCGACAGCGGCTGGGATCTGCGGATGCACTACGAGGTCAAGTCCAATCTCACCGCGGACCAGCTGGAGCTGCTGGGCAGGGCCGGAGCGGTGCACATCCAGCCGGGGATCGAGAGCCTCAACAACCGGGTCCTCGACCTGATGGACAAGGGAGTGAGCGGCTCCCGCAACGTCCGCACGCTCCGGGAGTGCGCGAACCACTCGCTCACCTGCACCTGGAACTACCTCTACGGTTTTCCGGACGAGACGGCGGACGACTACACGTCCGTCATCGACCAGATGCCGGCGCTGGTCCATCTCCAGCCGCCGGGCGGCGCGTTCCGGATCCAGCTGGAGCGGTTCAGCCCCAACTTCGCCAACCCCGCCCTCGGCTTCGCCGAACGGCGCCCCGCCGAGATGTACGGCCATGTCTACGACCTCCCGGACGAGGAACTGGCCGATCTGGTCTATCTCTTCGACACCCCGCCGCTCGGGATCGGCGGCAGGACCGAGGAGCGGCTCAAGCAGGCCGTCCAGGACTGGCACACCGGTCACGCCTTCTCCAGCCTGGTCCTGGAGGAGGAGGGGGACGGGACGCTGCTCCTGCACGACCGGCGCCGCGGCTGGCCGCGCCGTACGCACCGGCTGACCGGCTGGGAGGCGGCCGCGTTCCGGCACCTGGAGCACGGCCGGACCGAAGCGGCGCTCCACCGGCTGCTCACCGAGGCCGGCCAGGGGGCACCGCCCGAGGTGCTCGCGCGGTGGCTCGGGGACGGGGTGTCCCTGGGGCTGTTGTACTTCGACGGGCGGTCGTACGTGTCGCTGCCGCTCCGGAACACCCCGGTACGCGTCGACGAGGCGGAGGCCGTGACCGTATGACCACCATGTCGCCGCCCCTTGCCCTGCCGCCGTCCGCCCCGCCGCACCGGCTCGAGGGCCGGCGGGTCGTCGTGGAGGATCCGCTGCCGCTGGGCGCGGGCGGTCGCCACGCGGTGGGCGCGGTGCGGTTCCTGCGCGAGTGCCAGAGTCACGCGCTGACCGTGGACTGGCTCCCGGACACGGCCGAGCTGCCCTTCGCCCCCGGACTCCTGCGCCATCTGCCACCGCCGGCGCCCAGGCCCGGGGAGCCCGCCTGGAGCGCCGAGTGGCGGTCGGGGCACGCCTACGGGCTGCTCTACCACCGGCACGGGCCCGATTTCGTCACGGTGATGGACCGCAGGGAGCGGCTGGAGTCGGCGCGTTTCACCCTGGACCAGCCCCTGCTGCTCGACGCCTTCCTCACCGTCCTCGAGCCCACGGCGCTGGACGATCTCGACGAAGGGGGGCGGGAGGCCGTCGGGCTGCTGGCGGACGAGCGGCTGGCTCTGATCAGCGGAGGCTGGGCGGTCGCCCTGCCCCCACGACTGCGGCAGTGGCCCGTCCCCTGCACGAGCGTCTGAACGTGAGCTCCCCCTCCGAGGCCTCATCGGCCCGGTCCCTCGCGCGCGGCTCCCCCGGCCACTCCCCCGGGGGGCCTGTCGGCCCGCGCGCGCTGCGCCGGCACCGCCCCTTCCTGCTGCTCTGCGCCGAGCAGACGGCCAGCTCCGTCGGGCGCCAGGTCACCGCGCTGGCGCTGGCGCTGCTGGCCGTGACCCGGCTCGACGCGGGCCCCTTCGGGGCGGCCGCGCTGCTGGCGCTGACCTATCTCCCCGGAGCCGTACTGAGCCCGTTCGCCGGGGTCCTCGCCGACCGGGCCCGGCTGCGCAGCCTCACCGTCGCGCTCACCTCCCTCCAGGTGGTCGTGGTCGGCTCCGTCCCGGCGGCCGCCACGCTGGGGAAGCTGACCTGGCCGCATCTGTACGCGGTGGCGACCGCCTCGGGCGCCCTGACCTGGACGCTCGCGGTGGCGCTGCAGGCGGCGCTGCCCCGGGTCGTCCGGGCGGACCAGCTCCTTGCGGCCAACTCCGCACTCACCGGGGCCCGTACGGCGGGCCAGATCGGCGGTCCGGCCCTCGGCGGTGTCCTGGTGGGCCTCGCCGGCGCGTCGGAGGCGCTGCTGGCCGGCAGCGCCGCGTACGCCGTCGAGGCGGTACTGCTGCTCGCCCTCCCGGCGGCCCTGGACACGCCGGGCGAGAGCGCCGCCGAACGTGCCGCCCGCGACAGCCCCCGGCTGTCCGGCCTGTGCGAGGGTCTCGCGATCGTCCGCGCCGAGCCGATGCTGCGGCGGCAGGTGCTCGCGGGCGCGGGGTTCAATCTCGGCAGCGGGTCCGCCGACGCGCTGTTCGTGCTCTACGCCAGCCGTGATCTGGCGCTGCCCGCCTGGCAGTTGGGGACGGTCTACGCGACGTTCAGCGTCGCCACCGTCCTCGGGGTGCTGCTGGCCGGACGGTTCGCCGCGACCATCGGGCTGTACCGGGCGACGCGGATCTGCTCGGTGGGCGCGGCCGCGGCGATCTTCCTGGTCCCGGCCGCCTCCCTCGGTCTCGCCTTCCCGGCGCTCCTCGCGTACCAGCTGCTCTTCGGGCTCACGGCCACCGTCTGGGCGATCTCCATGACGACGACACAGCAGCTGGTGACCCCGGACCGCCTCCAGGGCCGGGTCGCCGGGTTCGTGCAGGCGGCCCTGCTGACGACCGTCCCGGTCGGCGCCCTGTCCGGCGGGGCGCTCGCCGCCTGGCTCGGCAATGTCCCCGTCCTCACCGGCTCGGCGGCGACGGCGCTCCTCGCGGCCGCCTGCTTCTGGCTGCCGAACGGCCCCCGGTCACCGAAGTGACCGGGGGCCGTCGTGGAGCGCGCGGGCTCAGGCCTCGTCGGCGGTGAGCCGCAGCGAGATCGAGTTGATGCAGTACCGCTGGTCCGTCGGGGTGCCGTAGCCCTCGCCCTCGAAGACATGGCCGAGGTGCGACCCGCACCGCGCGCACCGCACCTCCGTGCGGCTCATCCCGTGCGAGCGGTCCTCGATCAGCTCGACCGCGTCGGAGTCCTTCGGGTCGTAGAAGGACGGCCAGCCGCAGTGGGACTCGAACTTCGTCGTGGAGGTGAAGAGCTCCGCGCCGCACGCCCGGCAGGAGTAGACCCCCTTGGTCTTGGTGTCCGTGTACTCACCGACGAAGGCCCGCTCGGTGCCGGCCTCGCGAAGGACGTGGTACTCCTCCGGTGTCAGCTCGGCCCGCCACTGCTCGTCCGGCTTCTCGATGTCGTACGCCATCACATGCTCCTCAGCTCGACAGGCGGGCGAGGATCGTGGGACCGAGGTCCGTGACATCGCCCGCGCCCATGGTGAGAACCAGGTCTCCGGGCTCGGCCATTCCCGCGATCGCGTCCGGCACGGTGTCCTTGTCGTGGACGGCGGTGACGTCGGCGCCGGCCGCGCGGGCCGCGTCGATGATCAGCGCGCTGGTGACACCGGGGACCGGGTCCTCGCGCGCGGGGTAGATGTCCAGGACCACGGAGGCGTCGGCGAGGGCCAGGGCATGGCCCATCTCCTTGCCGAGCTCCTGGGTGCGGGAGAAGAGGTGGGGCTGGAAGACGACGAGCAGCCGGGCGGCTCCGGCGGCGCCGCGCATGGCCTCCAGGTCGGCGGTCATCTCGGTGGGGTGGTGCGCGTACGAGTCGATGACCTGGACCCCCGCGGCCTCGCCCTTGAGCTGGAGGCGCCGGCCGACCCCGGTGTACGCGGTGAGGGCCTGGGCCAGCTCGGCCGTGTCGATGCCGACGCGGGAGCCCGCGGCGAGCGCGGCGGCGGCGTTGTGGGCGTAGTGGCGGCCGGGGACGGAGACGGTGAAGGTGTGCTCGACGCCGTCCATGACGACGGAGACCTCGCTGGTCATGCCCTTCGGGGTGATCCGGCGGATCCACACGTCGGAGCCCTCGGACTCGCCGACGGTGACGACGTTCAGCCCCTCGCGGGCGGAGACCCGGGCGGCCAGTTCGCGGGCGCCCGCGTGCTCGCCGACGACGAGGGTGCCGCCGGGGCGGACCTTCGCCACGAACGCTTCGAACGATTCGTAGATCTCGTCAATCGAGGCGTAGTTGGCGTGGTGGTCCAGCTCGACGTTGAGGACGATGGCGACCTCGGGGTCGTACTTCTGGAAGCTGCGGTCGCTCTCGTCCGCCTCGGCGACGAAGATCTCGCCGTCGCCGTGGAGGGCGTTGGTGCCCGGGCCCGCGAGGTCGCCGCCGATGGCGTACGAGGGGCTCAGGTCCAGCCGGCCGAGGGCGACGGCGAGCATGGAGGTGGTGGTGGTCTTGCCGTGGGTGCCGGCCACGGCGATGGAGCGCAGGCCGGTCATGAGCGAGGCGAGCGCGTCGGACCGGTGCACGACCGGGATGCCGAGCTCGTCGGCGCGGGCGAGCTCCGGGTTGTCGGCGCGGATGGCGCTGGAGACGACGACCGAGGTGGCGTCGTCGGCGAGGTGGGCGGCCGCGTGGCCGATGTGGACGGTGACCCCGAGGGCCCGCAGCGCGTCGGCGGTCGCGGACTCCCTGGCGTCGCTGCCGGCGACCTTCGCGCCGCGCTGGGCGAGGATCTTCGCGATGCCCGACATTCCGGCACCGCCGATGCCGATGAAGTGCGGCCGTTCCATGGCGGCAGGGATGGCGGGTGCCATGCGTGTGTCTCCCCGGGGTGCGACGTACATGAGAGTCCCAGCCTAATTCCTCGGGGCCGGGACGCCGGGACGCGCCACCGGGACGGGGGCCGGACCCGGCCTCGGGGCCGTCGGCGGGGCGGCGGAGTCTCTTTTCGGCGGGGCCGCCCCCGGAGAGCTACTCGGCGAGCTGCTCGCCGTGGGCGAAGAGCTTCAGGACCGGCACGCCGACCTTGTGACGGGCCCGGGAGGCCCAGTCGCGGTGGAAGAACTCCTCCACGTAGTGCGGGGCCGTCAGGACGATCACCTCGTCGGCGTCGGACTCCTCGACCACGGCCTTCAGTCGGCTCAGCGGGTGGTCCTCGACGACCTGGCCCACGGCCTCGCAGCCCGCGTCCCGCAGGGCCTGGAGGGAGTGTTCGAGGGCGGCCTCCGCCGGGACCCGGGCTTCCTTGCCCTCCGGCTCCTCGCCTTCCCGGGCGGCCTCCTTCAGCTCGCCCAGGGCCACGTCGTCGATGGCGCGCAGGAGGACGTCCGCCTGGTCGCCGCGGGGCTGCATCAGCACGATGAAGGAGACCCTCTCGTCGCCGTGCAGGGTGGTGACGAACTCCACGTCGACGGGCGACAGGGGCTTCTCGATCATCAAAACGCTAGTGAACACTGCGTGAGCCCTTCTGCGGAAACCATCCTTCCCCGTGCCCGCACGGGGTCTGCAGGGTAAGTGTGCCCAGCGGAAGCTAAGCGGAACGGCAAATTCCGCCACTTGTCAGATCTGACGGTAGCGGGTGAAAAGGAACCCGGCCTCCTCCAGTACGGACCCCAGCGCGAACCGCGCCGGAACCGTCACCGACGGCCCTCCGGCGATCCGCTGCGCGTCCCCCGCCGTGAGCATCGGCGCGACGGTCAGACACAGCTCGTCCAGCGCCTCGGCCGCCACCAGCTGGCCGAGCAGCCGCGGGCCGCCCTCGGTGAGCTGACGGCGCAGCCCGCGGGCGGCCAGCTCCCGTACCGCACGGGCCACGTCCACTCCGGGCCCGTCCCCGGCGATCACCACCTCCGCGCCCGCCCTCTCGGCGGCCCGGATCCGGTCCTGGGGCGCGGCGGCCCCGGTCAGTACCAGCGTCGGCACCAGCGGCTCGGTGAACAGCGGCAGCGAGAAGTCCAGCCGGAGCGAGGCGCTGACCACGGCGATCGCGGGCGCCGGCCCCTGTCCGGCGGCCTCCCGGCGGGCCGCGAAGGCCTCGCGCGCACGGGCCGGGCGGTAGCCCTCCAGCCGGACCGTTTCGGCGCCGACCATCACCACGTCGGCCAGCGCCCGCAGGGTGCCGAAGATCCGCATGTCCGTCTCGGAGGAGATCGGCTGGGAGCGGCCGTCGTGATGGGCTGCTCCGTCCAGCGTGGAGACCATGTTGGCCCGCAGCCAGGGGCCCTCCGGATACGCGTAGGCGTCGGCCAGCTCGTCCAGGGACCACTCCCGGTCCCCGGAATCGGTGCCGGCCACCGCCGGGCCGGTCGCTGTCAGGTCGGTCACAGGGAACAGGCGTCGCATCCGTGCAGTCTGACACGGCGCTTACAGTGGGGAACTGTGTCGACCCCTGCCATGACCCAAGCGGCTCCCCTGTCCCTGTGCGCCCGTGAGCCGCACGTCCCCGCAGACCGGCTGGTCGCGGAGATGGTGCCGCCGCCGCGCTTCGACTCCGTGCGCTTCGACACGTACATCCCGGACCCGAACCAGCCGAGCCAGACCGACGCCGTGAAGGTGCTCGCCTCCTTCGCGGGCGGACTGGGCGGCGCCCACGCCAGCGGCTCCGGCAAGCGCCGCTGGTTCGCCCGGAAGCCGGCGGAGCCCACCGGCCCGCGCGGCGTCTATCTGGACGGCGGCTACGGCGTCGGCAAGACCCATCTGCTGGCCTCCCTCTGGCACGCCACCCCCGCCGAGCCGTCGCTGAAGGCCTTCGGCACCTTCGTGGAGCTGACCAATCTCGTCGGCGCGCTCGGCTTCCAGCAGACGGTCAGGACCCTCAGCGGGCACCGGCTGCTGTGCATCGACGAGTTCGAGCTGGACGACCCGGGCGACACCGTCCTCGTGTCCACGCTGCTCGGCAAGCTCGTCGAGGCGGGCGTCGCGTTGGCGGCCACCTCCAACACGCTCCCCGGCAAGCTCGGCGAAGGCCGGTTCGCCGCCGCGGACTTCCTGCGGGAGATCCAGGGCCTCTCGGCCCACTTCCGGCCGCTCCGGATCGACGGCGAGGACTACCGCCACCGGGGGCTGCCCGAAGCGCCCGCGCCGTACAGCGACGAGCAGGTGGCGAAGGCCGCGTACGCCACGCCCGGCGCCAGCCTCGACGACTTCCCGCACCTCCTGGAGCACCTCGCACGGGTCCACCCCAGCCGGTACGGCGCGCTGACCGACGGCGTCACCGCGGTCTGCCTCACCGACGTCCAGCCCATACCCGACCAGTCCACCGCGCTGCGGCTGGTCGTCCTCGCCGACCGCCTGTACGACCGCGAGGTGCCCGTGCTCGCCTCCGGCCGGCCCTTCGACCGGCTCTTCAGTGAAGAGATGCTGAAGGGCGGGTACCGCAAGAAGTACTTCCGGGCGATCTCCCGGCTCACCGCGCTGGCGCGCGACGCGAAGGGCCTCGTGGGCCAGTAGGTTGGGGCCGGTTGGGACCAATCCATCTGTGAAGGGGAACCATCATGGCCACCACGCGTCAGGCGCACACCGTCTGGGAGGGCGACCTCCTCCAGGGCAAGGGCGTCGTCACCTTCGACTCCTCCGGCATCGGTGAGTACCCGGTCTCCTGGCCCGCCCGGGCCGAGCAGGCCAATGGCAAGACCAGCCCGGAGGAGCTGATCGCGGGCGCCCACTCCAGCTGCTTCAACATGGCCTTCTCGGGCGCCCTCGCCAAGGCCGGCACCCCGCCGACCCGGCTGACGACCAAGGCCGAGGTCACCTTCCAGCCCGGCACCGGCATCACCGGCAGCCACCTCACGGTCGAGGGAGAGGTTCCGGGCCTCGACGAGGAGGCGTTCCAGGCCGCGGCCGAGGACGCCAAGAAGAACTGCCCCGTCAGCCAGGCCCTCGCCGGTACGAAGATCACGCTGACCGCCAAGCTCGTCTGACCCTCACGCCACATGAGGCAACGTGGCCCGCATGGTTCACGCGTCAGCACCCTGCGTGATACACACATGCGGGTCACATCCTGTCTGCCAACAGGGAGTTGCCACATGTCCGCAACACGACGTCAGATCCTGGCCCGCACCGGCGCGTCCGTCGCCGGTGTCGCCTTCGCCGGGGCCTTCTCCGAGCTCTTCGCCGGAACGGCCGCCGCCCGGGGCCATGCCGGATACGGTCCCCTCGTCCCGGACCCGGCCGGACTGCTCGATCTCCCCCGCGGCTTCCACTACAAGGTCCTCTCCAGGGAGGGCGACCCACTGCGCTCCGGCGAGGGCAGGGTCCCGAGCAACCACGACGGCATGGGGGCCTTCGCGGGCCGCCGCGGATGCGTTCACCTGGTCCGCAACCACGAGAACCGGGTCACCGGGAAGATCGGCGTCCCCACGGTCGAGGGGCTCACCTACGACCCGATGGGCAAGGGCGGCTGTACGGCGCTCGAGCTGGACGGCCGCAACAACGTCCTGCGTGAACGGGTGGCCATCGCGGGCACCGCGGTCAACTGCGCGGGCGGGCCCACCCCGTGGGGCACCTGGCTCACCTGCGAGGAGACCGAGGACCGGGCCGGCACCAACGGCTACACCAAGGACCACGGCTTCATCTTCGAGGTGGACCCGGTCGACCCGCACCGTACCGGGGCCGTGCCGCTCACCGCGATGGGGCGCTTCCAGCACGAGGCGATCGCCGTCGACCCGCACAGCGGAATCGTGTACGAGACCGAGGACGCCTTCGACAAGCCCTTCGGGCTCTTCTACCGCTTCCTTCCCGAACGTCCGCTCGGCGGCACCGGTTCGCTGCGCGCGGGCGGCGCCCTGGAGGCGATGCGGGTGCCGGGCGTGGCCGACCTCTCCGTCGTCCAGGAGACCGGGGCGAGCTTCGACGGCGTCGAGTGGGTCCCCGTACCGGACCCGCTGGCCGTGCAAACCCCCGTCCGCCTGCAGGACTTCGGCCCGAAGGGCATCACCCACGCCCAGAAGCTGGAGGGCTGCTACTGGCGCGGCAGCTGCGTGTACTTCGTCTCCAGCTTCGCCCGGTCCAAGGACGGTTCGGGAGCGGACCACTTCGGCCAGGTGTGGCGGTACGAACCGGACCGGCGGCGTCTCACGCTGGTCGTCGTGTTCGGGCCGAGCACGGACGTCCAGCTGCCCGGTGAGTCCCCCGACAACATCTGCCTGGCGCCCAGCGGCGGTCTGATGGTGTGTGAGGACGGCGACGGCGCGCAGCACGTGTTCGGGCTGACGAAGCGGGGCGAGGTGTACGCGATGGCGCGCAACGCACAGGCGCTCACACCGGCCGGCGCGGACGCGCCCGAGTGGGGCGAGTTCGCGGGCGTCACGTTCTCGCCGGACGGCAACACCATGTACGTCAACTGCTATACGCCCGGAACCACCTTCGCGGTGACCGGGCCGTGGCGCTGACCTAGGCGGCCCTCCCGGGGGGGGTGCCGCGCTCGCGGCCCGCCCCGTTCCGTCGCACGATCGAAAGGACGCGCGAGGGAACGGACCGGAAGGGGCGCCCAGTGGCGAAGAAGGAGAAGAACGAGAAGAGGGAGAAGAAGAAGGCCGGGGCGGGAAACGGGGCGGGGAAGGGAGCGAAGCCGAAGCCGCCCCCGGCCCTCCGTGACCTCCTGCGCGTCACCGAGGGCGAGCGCCTCGACCTCTCCTCGTACGCGGCCGACGCCCTCCCGGCGGGTCCGGCGGACAAGCTCTCCGCACTGGCCGCCACCGCCCGGATGGGCGAGCGGCTCGCCGCGCTCCAGGAGCGGCTGTACGCGGCGAGCACCGCGGGCGACCGCAGGCGCCTGCTGCTGATCCTGCAGGGCATGGACACCAGCGGCAAGGGCGGCACGGTCAAGCATGTGATCGGTCTGTTCAATCCGTCGGGCTGCCGCATCAAGGCCTTCAAGGCCCCGACGCCCGAGGAGCGCAGGCACCCCTTCCTCTGGCGCGTCATGCGGGAGCTTCCGGAGCCGGGCACCATCGGCATCTTCGACCGCTCGCACTACGAGGACGTGCTGGTCCCCCGGGTCCGGCAGCTGGTCCCCCGCTCGCTGGTCGAGCGCCGCTACGGCCAGATCAACCAGTTCGAGAGGTACGTCGCCGACGACGGCGTGACCATCGTCAAGGTCTTTCTGCACCTCTCGTACGAGGAACAGCGCCGACGGCTCCTGGCACGCCTCGACAACCCCGAGAAGCACTGGAAGTTCAGCCCGGGCGACCTCGAGGACCGGGCCCTGTGGCCCGCCTACCAGGAGGCCTACGAAATCGCCCTGGAGCGCTGCTCGACGGACGCGGCCCCCTGGTTCCTCGTACCGGCCGACCGCAAGTGGTACCGGAACTGGGCCATCAGCACGCTGCTCCTGGAACATCTGGAGGAGCTCGACCCGACGTACCCGCCGGGCGACTTCGATGTGCAGGAGTGCCGCAGACGGCTGCTGACGGACGGGGACGGCTGATCGCACGGTTGGCGGTACTGCCGGTCATACAAGCCAATAAATAGATCAGATACTTTCCGTACGTGACCATTCCTGTACGAAAAATGTCGGCGCTGGCTCTGCTGGGCGCCGTTCTGGTGGGCTGCGGGGGCGGCTCCGACAGCGCGCGCGTGGGGACGGGGGGCGTGGCCTCGCCTTCCACGGCTCTCGGTGCGCCCTCCGGAAGGCCGTCGCAGGCCGCTCCGAAGGCGCCGCCCGCCAAGGCGCCGCCCACCATGGCACCGGGCCCCGCCGGGCTCACGCCGGTGTTCGAGCGGGGAGCCAAGGGGGCGGCCGACAAGGTCGTCGCGCTCACCTTCGACGCCGACATGACCGCGGACCAGGGGCCCCGCGCGGCGGGCGGCGAGCGGTTCGACAACCCGGCACTGATCGGGACGCTGCGCCGCCTCAAGGTCCCCTCGACCGTCTTCATGACCGGGCGCTGGGCGGAGGAGTACCCGGAGCAGGCCAAGGCGATCGGCAACGACCCGAACTTCGAGATCGCCAACCACTCCTACAGCCACTACTCCTTCAAGGCACCCTGCTACGGGCTTCCGGTGCTGGAGGAACAGGAGATGGCCGCGGACGTCCAGCGGGCCTTCGGGGCGTTCCGCAAGGCGGGCGCGCGCAATGTGGTGCCGTACTTCCGGTTTCCCGGCGGCTGCTACGACGACGCGGCACTGAGGTCCCTCGTCCCGGCGAAGGTGACCGCGGTGCAGTGGGACGTGGTCAGCGGCGACGCCTTCGCCAAGGACGCGGACGCGGTGGCCGACCAGGTCCTCGCGGGCGTGAAGCCGGGGTCCCTGGTCGTGATGCACTGCACGCGCAGCGCCGCGCCGGTCACCGAGCAGGCCGTCAACCGGATCGTGCCCGAGCTGCGGCGGCGGGGCTACCGCTTCGTCAAGGTCTCCGAGCTGATGGCCGGGCGCTGATCAGCCCGAGCAGGCCGTGCGCTCCGCCTCCCGCCACTCGCAGACCGGGCAGAGCGTGATGCCCTTGGTCGACTCGGGGTACTCGGTGGGCTCGCGGCACAGGACGCACTCGGCCCAGGGCGGGCCGCCGGCGGGCTTCGGCTCGGCGGCGGCCGGCTCGGGACCGCAGTACGCGCCCGCGGGTGCCGTGTCCGTCGTCCTCTGCTTCTCGTCCATACCTTCGAGCGTACTCAGTCCCGCCAGGCGGTGAGCCGACAGACCACGGCGACGGCTCCGGCGGCCACGGCGGCGGCGCCCGGGAGCGCGAGCCAGGGCACCTCGACGGTGCCGGCGTGCGAGCCGGTGACCAGCGCCGTCACGGCGTACTGCGCCGGCGATCCCGGCGTCACCAGCGTGAGCAGCGAGCCGACGGCGATCGCGGCCGTCGACCAGCCCCGGCCGCGGACGAGGGGCCGGGAGCCCAGGGCGCCCAGTGCCACGCCGATCAGCACGCAGACGGCCGCCGTGACGAGGCCGGCGAGGCCGGCGGGCAGCCGCGGCACCGGGTGCTGCGAGTCCGCCGACGTTGCCGCGCCCATGGCGGTGACGACGGCCGTCGACACGACCGCGAGCAGCGTCATGCAGCCTGCGGCGGCGAGCACCGCGGCCAGGTGGGCGCGCTCCCTTCCGGCAGCGGCGGCGACCACGGTGCGCGCGGCGGGCGGCTCCTGGGTGAGACAGACGCGCACGAGCCAGGCGGTGACGGGCACCAGGGGCGCGCTCGCGTAGCCGAGGGACCCGAGGACCGGCTCGCCCCCGCGCACACCGATCCCGAGGAGGGCGACGAAGAACAGGAAGGGTGCCGGCCATCGCTGGGAGCGCAGGAGCAGGGCCGTCTGATAGCGGACCAGCGGTGTCATCGGACGGCCCCCTCGTCCGGCGCGCGGTCGGCTGTCTCTTCTTCGGTGCGGTCCTGCGCCGCTCCGAGCGCGTGGATGCGCCACGGTGGGTCGGCCGTCAGCAGGGCGCGCAGCACCGCGTCGGAGTGGGTGTCCTCCACCGTGAGGACCGCCGTGCCGCCCGGGCCGGGAGCATACGAAGGCGCTCCGGGCAGCCCCTCGGGGAGTACCGCGCCCGAGGCCACGATCCGGACCCGCGCGGCCGGGGGCCCTGCGGACGGGTTCCGCCGCAGCGGTCGGCCGCGTTCGAGGGTGTACACCGCGTCGGCACGGCCCGCGAGCCGGCGCGGGTCGTGGTCGACGAAGACGACCGTGCCCCCGGCCGCGACCCGCCGGCCGACCGCGCGGTCCAGCTCGTCGCGGGCCGCCGTGTCCAGACCGGTCCAGGCCTCGTCGAGGACCAGCAACTCCGGCTCGGTCAGCAGCGCCTGGGCCACGGCGACCTTCTGGCTGGTGCCCTTGGAGAGCTCGGCCATCGGGGTGCCGGCGTGGCCCTCCGCGCCGAACCGCTCCAGCCACCGCGCGGCCCGGGCGGCCGCGTCGGCCCGCCGCAGCCCGTGGATCCGGCCGAGGTGGACCAGGTATCCGGCCGCGGTGAAGGGCAGAGCGGCCGGGAAGCGTTCGGGGACGTACGCGGTGCGCCGGGGCCTGCCGGTGATCGTGCCTTCGCTGGGGGCGTCGATACCGGCGATCAGCCGCAGCAGGGTCGACTTGCCGGCGCCGTTGGTGCCCTCGACACGGACCAGGGTGCCGGGGGTGAGACCGAGATCGGCCCCCCGCAGCACCCATGGTCCGCGCAGGCCGTAACGCCGGCCCACCCCTTGGAGGCTCAGTGTGACGTTCAGTTGGCCGATGCCTTCTGCGGCGTGAGCTCGCTGGGCCGGACGATCACGAAGCCGTCGCCCTCCAGCTTCAGCTGGACCGCCTCGCCCGAACCACCGCGGATCATCGAGCCGATGGACTGCGAGCGGTGCAGCGAGGTGTGCAGCTGCGCGCTCCAGCCGACCACGGCGTCGGTGTCGACGAAGACCGGTGCCTGCGGCGAGACGGGTATGACGATCGGGTTGCCCTCACAGACGACGGCGAGCTTGCCGTAGCCGGTGAAGACGCTGTTGAAGAGGCCGCCGCCGGTCATTCCGGCGCCCTTCACCGTCTTGATCTCGTAGGACAGGGTGGCGTCGAAACACAGCACGTTGCGGCCGTTGATGGTCAGGGCGTCGCCCTGGTCGACGTCGACGATGAAGCAGTTCTGCGCCTCGTGCGCGAACCAGGCCTCGCCCTGGCCGCGGACGGCCATGAGCGGCAGACCCTCGCCGGTGACGGCGCGCTTGAGCATCCCGCCTATGCCCTGGCCCTTGCGCTCGAACTGGAGATTGCCGCGGAAAGCGATCATCGCCCCCTGCCGTGCGTGCATCTCGCCGTTGACGGCGTACTTCACGGACTTGGCGTTCTGCAGGGTCATCCCGGGGACGGTCGCCTGCTGCGCCATGTTCTCGGAGGAGAAAAGATCGCTCTTCATGCGGGCATGGTGTCCCGGAACTCCCCATTCCGCCAAGAACGGGCCTCATTCCACCAGGAACGGTCCCCATTCCGCCAGGAACGGGCTTCGACGCCGATGGCAGACTGGCCGGGTGAGCAGCCATGACGCCCAGGAACCCGTGAACGTCTCGCGCGACGAGGCCCCCCAGTTCGTCCTTCCGCTGGTGGTACGCATCGAGAAGGACGCGCCCCCGGCCCGCACCGACGCGCTGGAGACCGCCGCCCGCGCGGTGCTGGCGATCCTCGCCGACGAGCGGTCGGCCGGGGAGGGAGAGTGGGCGCAGGTCATGCGCGACTGGCAGGACGCCCGGATCCGCAAGGTGGTTCGGCGGGCGCGCGGCGCGGAGTGGCGCCGCGCCTCGGCGCTGCCCGGCATCACCGTCACCGGTGACACCGCGGAGGTACGGGTCTTCCCGCCCGTCCCGCTCGACGGCTGGCCCAAGGAACTCGCCAAGCTCCAGGTGTCCGGCACCGAACTGGACGACCCGGCCGCGCCGGGCACGCCCGCCCCGGGGGACGCGCTGCTCTGGCTCAACCCCGCTCTCGACATGTCGGCCGGCAAGGCGATGGCTCAGGCGGGGCACGGGGCCCAGTTGCTGTGGTGGGAGATGGACGACGCGGACCGCACGGCGTGGCGGGCGGCGGGCTTTCCGCTGGCGGTGCGTACGGCGCGCCCGGACCGGTGGGCGGAGCTCACGACGAGCGGGCTGCCGGTCGTCCGGGACGCGGGATTCACGGAGATCGCCCCGGGTTCGTGCACCGTGGTCTCGGACTTTCCGGTCGTACCGCTCGTCGCCCGTGACCGTACCGCGCACGGCGTCACGGAGCGTACGGCGGAAGTCGACTGAACCTCTGAACGGGACCGTACTGGAATCCGTACCTCCCAATACTGCCAAGTAGGTTGAACACCCGCACGGTTGGCTGTTCATTCTGCTGTGTCACATTTCGGCTCGGGAGGCACATTGTTGCGACGCATCAACGGGACGGCACTCATCATCGCGGCACTCGTCGCCACAGTCGGCGCGCTCGCCTTCCCCGTCTGGTCGTACGCCGACCGCTCCGGCACGGGGCAGGCCAACCTCAACGCGTCGAGTGTGGCCACCCAGTGGGGACCGTTGTCCGCGACCGACCGCGATTTCCTGGTGAAGGTCCGGCTGGCCGGGCTGTGGGAGCTGCCCGCCGGCCAGCAGGCGATCGAGCGCGCCCCCAGCCAGGCGATCAAGGAGGCCGGTGACCATCTGGTCGTCGGCCACACCGACCTCGACCGGCGCGCCCGTGACGTGGCGGCGAAGCTCGGCGTCGAGCTGCCCAACCAGCCGAACGAGCAACAGCAGGGCTGGCTGCGGGAGATGTCGGCGGCGAGCGGCCAGGAGTACGAGCGGAAGTTCGCCAACCTGCTGCGCAACGCGCACGGCAAGGTCTTCGCCCTGGTCGCCCAGGTCAGGCACACCACCCGTAACACCCTGATACGGCAGCTGGCCACCGACGCCAACCAGACGGTGCTCGACCACATCACCATGCTGGAGGCGACCGGTCTGGTCGACTTCGACGCACTGGCCAACGAGGCGGCGTCCGGCGCGACCGCGAGCCCCTCGGGACCGCCCGCGCCGAACGGGAACCTGCCGCCCGTCCCGTCACCGGCCGTGCCGACGGGCACGGACCAGTCCTTCACCTCACGCCCCTCCACCCAGCCGGGACCGCCGACGGCGATCAATACCAACCGCCCCTGAGGCGCCCGGCCCGGGGCTCCTCCCGGCGGAACCTCAAATGAAGCTCTGAACGTCCCCTCCTTCGGGTTCACCGCCGTCCGGCGGGGCCATCACCCCTGCACCGCCGCACAACGGGGCGCAGAGGAGGGGACATGACGAAGCTCGCAGGTGAACTCGGAATCGGTATCGGGTGGCGTCCGGAGATGGCGGACGCGGTGGAGGCGCTGCCCGGTATCGACTGGGTGGAGGTCGTCGCGGAGAACATCTGCGCCGGGCATCTCCCCGATTCCCTGACCCGTCTGCTCGCCCGCGGCACGAAGGTCGTCCCGCACGGCGTCTCGCTGGGCCTGGGCGGCGCGGACCGCCCGGACGCGGGGCGGCTCGCGGAGCTGGCAGCGAAGGCCACGGCGCTGGGCGCGCCGCTGGTCACCGAGCACATCGCGTTCGTGCGGGCCGGGGGGCCGCTCACCGCCACCGCGCCGCTGGAGGCCGGTCATCTGCTGCCGGTCCCCCGCACCTGGGACGCGCTGGACGTCCTCTGTGAGAACGTCCGCATCGCCCAGGACTCCCTGCCGGTGCCCCTGGCGCTGGAGAACATCGCGGCGCTGATCGCCTGGCCGGGAGAGGAGCTGACCGAGGGGCAGTTCCTGGCGGAGCTGGTCGAGCGGACCGGAGTGCGGCTTCTGATCGACGTGGCGAACCTCCACACGAACCACGTCAACCGGGGCGAGGACCCGGCGAAGGCGCTGTCCGAGCTGCCGGTCGAGGCGATCGCGTACGTCCATGTCGCCGGCGGCGTCGAACGAGACGGCGTCTGGCACGACACCCACGCCCATCCGGTCCCCCGCCCGGTCCTGGACATCCTCCACGACCTGGCCACGCGCGTGACCCCGCCGGGCGTCCTGCTGGAACGGGACGACGACTTCCCCCCGGCGGAAGAACTGGCATCCGAACTGACGGCGATCGGCGCGACGCTGAGCGCGGCGGAGGCCGCGGGGGGCGCGGGCGCGAGGGCTGTCGCGGCGGGCGCGGGCCCGATCGCCGCCGGTGCGGACGCGGGCGCGCTGACTGTCGGCATGGGCGCGGGCGCGAGGGCTGTCGCGGCGGGCGCCGGCCCGATCGCCGCCGGTGCGGACGCGGGCGCGCTGACTGTCGGCGTGGGCGCGAGTACGCGTGCGGCAGCCACCGCCGCGCGGCCCGGTGTCGCGCGCGAGACCCTCCAGCCCGCCCTTGTGGGTGCCGGGGCGGCGCTCGCCGGGCCGCCCGAGCCGGGCTCAGCCGCTCGTACGGCGCCGGCCGGGCCCGATCGGAAGGACGACGCGGCGCGGGAGCGCGTGGGGCTCGCGCAGGCCGCTCTGCTGTCCGCGCTCGTCGCGGGAACTCCCGTACCCGAGGGGTTCGACTCGCGGCGGCTGCGGGTGCAGAGCCGTGCGCTGGCCGCCAAGCGGGCCGACGTGGTCGCCAAGGTCGCGCCCGAACTCCCGCAGATCCTCGGAGCCGGCTACCGGTCGGCCTTCCTCACGTACGCCAGGACCCGCCCGATGCGCGGCGGCTACCGCCGTGACGCGCTGGACTTCGCCGAGCACCTCCTCCTTACGGACCTGCCCGCGGACGCAGCCGCCCGGCGCCGGCTGACACGCTGGTGGCGGGACCGAGCCGGTTCACGGCCGCCCGGCAGGGCCATCCGACTCGTCCGCGCCGCCCGCGCCGCCCTGGTCGGGGGGTGAACGGCATGAACACGCTCGCCGTACTGATCTGGGTCGCCGTCGCCGTGAGCTCCCTCCTCCTGCTGGTCCACGCGCGCTCGGTCCGGCGCGGGCCCGGCGGTTCCGTCCACGATCTGTCGGAGGTCGCCTTCCTCAACGGCGGACCGGCGCGGGTCGTCGACACCGCTCTCGCGGCGATGCGGGAGGACGGCCGGATCCAGGTGGGCGGCCCCGGCATCGTCGCCGTGGTCCGCCCGGTCGCCCGCGACCATGTCGAGCGCGCGGTGCTCCACGAACTCGCCTCGGCTCCCAACGGCGCCCTGCACACCCTGCGTCTGGCCGTGATGCGCAACCCCGCGGTCCAGGAGATCGGCGACGGGCTGGCCGCGCGCGGGCTCATGGTGGCGCCGGCGGCCCGGCGGACCGGTGTCCGGTGGGCCACCGCCCAGGGCCTCGTCTGCCTCGCGCTGTTCCCCGTCTCGATGGTGATCACCTTCTGGGTGATGACCGACGCCGAGCGCGACGGCGATGTCTTCTTCGTCCTCAAGGTGCTGCCGGCCCTGGTCGCGGGGGCGCTCTTCGCGCTGTTCTGCGGTGGTTACGCCGCCGGACGGATCACCGCGGCCGGCCGGCGCGCCGCCGCCGAGTACCACCGGGACCACGTCTACCACCCCGACGCCGGCCACATGGTGGCGCTGCGCGGCCTGCGGGCCGTGCCCGACCCCGTGCTGCGGGCGCAGTTGATGACCGCCGCGGCGATGTCCGGGCAGCGCCGTGGCGGTGGCTCCGGCCGGCCGTTCCCGGCTTCCTCGGGCTCTTCGTCGCCCGGGGACCTCTTCCCGGTCGCGGTGTGGTGTGCGTCGAGCGGCGGCGGCGGGTCGAGCTGCGGCGCCACCGGCGGGCCGCAGGGGGGCGGTTCCTGCTCCGGTGGGGGTGGTGGTGGATCGAGCTGCGGCGGGTCCAGCTGCGGTTCCGGCGGCGGTTCGGGCGGCGGATCGGGCTGCGGAAGTTCGAGCGGCGGGTCCGGTTGCGGGGGTTCCAGTGGCGGGGGGTCGAGCTGCGGAAGTTCGAGCGGTGGGGGGTCCAGCTGCGGGGGTTCCAGCAGTTCCGGCTGAGGCCCGCCGCCGGTGACGCAGTGTCACCACCCGTCCGTATACTGAGAAACCCGTGGCGCGCCGCCGCCCCTTCCCGTAGAACTCCGCCATGCTCTGGGTCCCCTTTCTGCTGGTGGCGTGTGTCGCGGCCGGTCTCAGTTGTGCTCGCCTCTGTCTGGCCGCCCTCGAAGCCGCGACCCCCGGACCGCCGGACGAGGCGGACGCCCGTGAGCTGACTCTGGCCGAGGCGGCGTACCTCTCCGGGGGTCCCCTGCGGGTCACCGATCTGACCCTGGTGTCGATGCACCGCCACCGCCGGCTCCTGCTCGCGCACACCGGCTGGGCCACTGTCGTCGACCCCCGGGGCAGGGACGCCCTGGAGCGTTCGGTGATCGGGGCGATCGGCCCCGACGGCCAGAACAGAACAGCCGCGATACGGCCCGTGGTGGCCGCCGCCGACGCCGTGCGCGCCCTCGCCGACCGGCTCGTCAGCGCGGGTCTGGCCGCGCCGGAGGGCGGCCGCCGCAGCGTCGCCGCCTGCGTGCGGGCGGTGCGGGGGGCGCTGTTGCTGACCCTGACCCTCGCGTTGGGGGCGGTGCCCGCGCTGCCCGGCACGGTCACCGTGACCGAACTCGCCTGGTTCACCCTGCCGCTGGTACTGACCTCCGGCTGTCTGCTGATAGCGCGGATGGAGGTGTATCCGTACACCCGCTGGGCCTCCCCCACCGGACAGGCGCTGCTCTCCACGCTCTCCCCCGACGATCCGCTCACGGCCGTCGCCATGGGCGGTGTGCAGGCCCTGGACGATCCGCGGTTGCGGGCGGCGATCGACGGCCGCGGAGGGGCGCGGCCCGACCACTGACCCGGCCGCTCGCGGGCGGCCGGGGGCGCATCGGAGTCATTGGTCCCGACACCGCACGGAGATCCTTTACTTTCACCGGCCGCCCCGCCAACGATCCCTTCTGTCCCCCGGCGCCGCCCACGGCGCCGTGTCGTACGAAGGGAGCTCGATGAGAGCCGTCGCCCTGTACGGAGCACTCGGATCACTGGTGCTGTCCGCCCTCGCCGTCGCCCCCGCCGGAGGGCTCGACGTGACCACCGCCGAAGCACGCGGCACCGCACTGGCCGCCGAGCGGGCCGCCAGGGCAGGTGTCTCCTTCGGTCCCTGCCCCGCCGTGGAGAAGCTGCCGTCGTCGGTGCTGTGCGGCACGGTCCAGGTCCCGCTCGACTACGCCGAGCCGGACGGCCGCCGCATCTCGCTGACCGTGAGCCGGGGGCGGGCCACGGGCAGGAAGGCCCAGCGGCAGGGAGCGCTGATCTACAACCCCGGGGGCCCCGGCGCCTCCTCGATGTACTTCCCGATGGCGGCCCGGCTGCCCGAGTGGAAGCGGATCGCCGGAGCGTACGACCTGGTGGGGTACGCGCCGCGCGGCGTCGCCCGTTCCGCGCCGCTCTCCTGCCAGGACCCGGCCGACTTCCTCAAGGCGCCCACACAGGCGCCGACCGAGCCGTCCCCCTCGTACAAGCTGGAGCGGATCGCGCAGGCGAAGGCCTATGCGCAGGGCTGCGCGCGCGGGGGCGGTGAGGCGCTGCGCCACTACACCTCCCTCAACAACGCCCGCGATCTGGAGGTGCTGCGGGCGGCGCTGGGTGAGCGGAAGCTGACGTTCATGGGCGCCTCGTACGGGACGTACTTCGGCGCGCTGTACGCGACGCTCTTCCCCGGGCACGTACGCCGCATGGTCTTCGACTCGGCGGTGCACCCTGCCCCCGGGCAGATCTGGTACCGCAACAACCTCGACCAGTCACCGGCGTTCGAGCGGCGCTGGGCGGACTTCCGGGGGTGGGTGGCCAGGCATCACAAGACGTACGAGCTCGGCACCACGGCCGAGGAGGTCGGGCGGAACTACGAGAAGGCCCGCGCCCGGCTCGCCGAGCGCCCGGCCGGCGGAAAGGTCGGTCCGGGCCAGCTGCACGCCGCGTTCCTGAAGGCCGCGTACTACGACGACTACTGGCCGATGCGGGCCACCGCCCTGTCGAAGTATCTGAGCGGCGATGCGAAGCAGCTGATCGACCAGGCGTCGCCGCGCGAGGCGGACGCGGTGGAGGAGGAGAACGGGAACGCGGTCTACACGGCCGTCGAGTGCAATGACGCGTCCTGGCCGACGGACTGGGCGGTCTGGGACCGTGACAACACCGCGCTCGCGAAGGCCGCGCCGTTCGAGACGTGGGACAACGCCTGGATGAATCTGCCGTGCGCGTACTGGTCGGCGCCCCGGCAGAAGCCGCTGGACGTCCGGACCGCGCCGGGCGCGCTGCCGCCGGTTCTGATTCTGGCCGCCGAGCGCGACGCGGCCACACCGTACGAGGGGGCGCTGGAGCTTCAGCGGCGGCTGGCGGGGTCGGTGCTCGTCACCGAGCAGGGCGCCGGAACGCACGGGGTGGCGGCCGGCCCCAACGCCTGCGTCAACCGCCACCTGGAGAACTATCTCCTCCATGGGCAGACGCCGGTGCGGCGCGCTGCGTGCGCGCCGCACCAGGAGCCGGACCCGGTGTCGCTGGAGCGGCGGGTGGCGCGTGAACCGGGCATGCTGCCCGGGCATCCGCCCGCCGTCTGATCTTCCGGGTCAAGGGGTGGTGGGCTCTGGTCGGGGGCCCACCACCAGGTCGTCGGCCGTCAGGCCAGGCCCGCCACCAGGTCGGCGACCGACTTGCGGCGGCCGGTGTAGAACGGGATCTCCTCGCGGACGTACATCCGCGCCTCGGAGGCCCGCAGATGACGCATCAGGTCGACGATGCGGTACAGCTCGTCGGCCTCGAAGGCCAGCAGCCACTCGTAGTCGCCGAGCGAGAAGGAGGCGACCGTGTTGGCGCGGACGTCGGGGAAGCCACGGGCCATCTTGCCGTGGTCCGCGAGCATCCGGCGGCGGTCCTCGTCCGGCAGCAGGTACCAGTCGTAGGAGCGCACGAAGGGGTAGACGCTGACGTAGTCGCGCGGCGTCTCGTCGGCCAGGAACGCCGGGATGTGCGACTTGTTGAACTCGGCGGGGCGGTGCAGCGCCATGTTCGACCAGACCGGCTCGAGGGAACGGCCCAGCCTGGTGCGGCGGAAGAGGTTGTACGCCTCCTGGAGCTCGTCCGAGGTCTCGGCGTGCCACCAGATCATGACGTCGGCGTCGGCGCGCAGGCCGGACACGTCGTACGTGCCACGGACGGTGATGTCCTTGGCGGCGAGCTGGTCGAACAGCTCCTGGACCTCGTCGGCGTAGCCGGTCCGGTCCTCGGGCAGGACGTCGCGCAGCTTGAAGACGGACCACAGGGTGTAGCGGATGACCTCGTTGAGGTCCTTCGCCTTCTTACCGGCGTTCGGGATCTTTTCGGGCGCACTCATACGGCTATTCTCGCCTGTCGCTCAGCGTGCCCCGCGCCAGGGTGGGCGTGGCGATGATCTCGTCCGCGGCGCGGTGGGCGCTCGCGACGCACGCCGGGATGCCGACGCCCTCGTACACCGCGCCGCACAGACGCAGGCCGGGCAGGCCGGCGACGGCCTCCCGGATGCGCGCGACGCGCGCGAGGTGGCCGACCGGGTACTGCGGCAGGCCGCCGATCCATCGGGTGACCTCGGTGGCCACGGGCTTCGCCGCGAGGCCGGTGGCGGCGCCGAGGTCCTTGAGGGAGACGGACACGAGGTCGGCGTCCTCGCGGTTCAGCTGCTCCTCCTCGCCGTAGCGGCCGACCGAGGTGCGGAGCACGAAGAGGTCGGGCGCGCGGCTGGAGACCCACTCCCATTTCTGGGTGGAGAAGGTGGACGCCTTGATGGTGTGGCCGTCGACGGGCGGTACGAGAAAGCCCGAGCCGGGCAGGGCGTCGATGTCGGCGCGCCGGAAGGCCAGGGTCACCAGGGCCATGGACGCGTACTCGACCTCGCCGAGTTCGGCGGAGGCGGTCGGCGACACGGCCGAGAGAAGCGCGGAGGCGGACCACGCGGGGGTCGCGAGGATCACCGCGTCGGCGGTGACGACTCCGGTGTCGGTCCGGATGTGCCAGCCGTCGGCGGCCCGGGTGAGGCCGAGGACGGGCGTCTCGGTGTGGATGTCGCCGCCCTGGGCGCGGACGGCGTCGGCGACGGCCAGGGGCAGCGTGCCGATGCCCCCGTCGATGCCCATGAACGCCGCGGCGGGCTGCGCGGCGCCGGACCCGGCCACGTCGGCCGGCTGGGCACCGGCCCGCTGGACGGCGCGCACCGCCTCGGTGAGCGTGCGGTGGGTGCGGGCCTCGTCGAAGAGCCTCGGGACGGCGGCCCGCATGGAGAGCCGGTAGGAGTCTCCGGCATAGACCCCGCCGAGCAGGGGCTCGACGAGCCGGTCGACGACCTCGTGGCCCATGCGGGCGGCGACGTACGCGCCGATGGCGACGTCGTCGCCGATCTCGGTGGGCGCCAGCTCCTGGTCCTGGCCGACGCGGCGCAGACCGTCGGCGGAGAGCAGGTCCCCGAGAGCCCTGGCGTCGCCCGGCACGCCCATGACATGGCCCTTGGGCATGGGCCGCAGGGCGTCGCGGGTCCAGACGGACGCGGTGGTGGTGGCGGGCGGCTGGAGCCGCTCTCCCAGGCCGACGGCACGCGCCAGGTCGATCGCCTCGGGGCGGCGGGCGAGCATCGACTCGGCGCCCAGGTCGACGGGGACGCCCTCGATCTCGCCGGTGTGCAGCTTGCCGCCGAGCCGGTCGGAGGCCTCCAGCAGGGTGACGCGTACCCCGGCGGAGAGCAGCCGGTGGGCGGCGGCGAGGCCGGCGATGCCGCCTCCGATGACGACGACATGGCCCGTGCGTGTGTGCATGACCCCACTGTCTCAAACGCCCGCCGGCCGGTGGCAGCGCCCCGAGGTGACACACGGACGGGACTCAACCGGCGCCCGGACGTAGCGTGTTCGCATGACAGAGCGACTGGTGGTCGTCGGAGGCGACGCGGCGGGCATGTCCGCCGCCTCACAGGCCCGCAGGCACAAGAGCCCCGAGGAGCTGGAGATCGTCGCCTTCGAGCGCGGTCACTTCACCTCGTACTCGGCGTGCGGGATCCCGTACTGGGTGGGCGGTGACGTCGGGGACCGCGACGAGTTGATCGCCCGTACGCCCGAGGAACACCGCGAGCGGTCGATCGATCTGCGGATGCGGGCCGAGGTGACCGAGCTGGACGTGCCGGGGCAGCGGGTGCGGGTGCGGGACCTGGAGTCCGGCGAGGAGAGCTGGACCGGCTTCGACAAGCTGGTCATCGGCACCGGCGCCAGGCCGGTGCGGCCGGATCTGCCGGGCATGGACGCGGCAGGCGTGCACGGCGTGCAGACCCTCGACGACGGCCAGGCGCTGCTGGACTCGCTGTCGGCCGCGCGGGGACGGCGGGCGGTCGTTGTGGGCGCCGGGTACATCGGTGTGGAGATGGCGGAGGCGCTGCTGAACCGGGGCTACGAGGTGACCGTCCTCAACCGCGGCGAGCAGCCGATGGCCACCCTCGACCCCGACATGGGCCGGCTGGTCCACGAGGCGATGGACGGTCTGGGGATCACCACCGTCGGCGGGTCGGCCGTCACCAAGATCCTCACGAGTGAGGACGGCCGGGTCCGCGCGGTCTGCACCGACGACGCCGAGTATCCGGCGGACGTGGTGGTCCTGGGCATGGGCGTGGAACCGGAGACGACGCTGGCGCGGGCGGCGGGGCTGCCGCTCGGTGTGCACGGGGGGCTGCTCACCGACCTGTCGATGCGGGTGCGGGGGCACGAGAACATCTGGGCGGGCGGCGACTGTGTCGAGGTCCTCGACCTGGTGTCGGGCCGTGAGCGCCACATCGCGCTGGGCACCCACGCCAACAAGCACGGTCAGGTCATCGGCGCGAACGTGGGCGGCGGGTACGCGACGTTCCCCGGGGTGGTCGGCACGGCCGTGAGCAAGGTGTGCGCGCTGGAGATCGCCCGCACGGGCCTGCGGGAGAAGGAGGCCCGCGAGGTCGGCCTGCGGTACGTGGCGGTGACCATCGAGTCGACCAGCCGCGCCGGGTACTACCCCGGAGCCGCCCCGATGACGGTGAAGATGCTGGCCGAGCGCCGCACGGGCCGTCTCCTCGGCGTGCAGATCGTCGGCCGGGAGGGCGCCGCGAAGCGGGTGGACATCGCCGCGGTGGCGCTGACGGCGGGGATGACGGTGGAGCAGATGACGGCCCTGGACCTGGGCTACGCGCCGCCGTTCTCACCGGTGTGGGACCCGGTGCTGGTGGCGGCCCGCAAGGCGCTGGCGGCGGTTCGGGCGGAGGGCTGAGCGGGTCCTGCGTACCGGTGTTCCTCGGCGCTCACCGCCGGTCCCCCGGCGGCGAGCGCGGTGGCGTCAGCGCGCGGTCTGCGTGTGGACGTACTCCACCAGACGCGTCAGCGCGTCCGGGTCCGTCGTCGGCAGGACGCCGTGGCCCAGGTTGAAGATGTGCCCCTCCAGACCGGACGCGGCGTCCAGGACCTCGCGGGTCTTGGTCTCGACGGCGTCGGTGGTGGAGAACAGGACGGCCGGGTCGAGGTTGCCCTGGAGCGCCTTGCCGGGGCCGACGCGCCGGGCGGCCTCGTCCAGCGGGATGCGCCAGTCCACGCCGACGACGTCGGCTCCGGCCTCGCCCATGAGGCCGAGCAGCTCGCCCGTCCCCACACCGAAGTGGATGCGCGGGACGCCGTAGGAGGCGACCGCGTCGAAGACCTTCGTGGAGGCGGGCATCACCGAGCGGCGGTAGTCGGCGGGGGCCAGCGCGCCGACCCAGGAGTCGAAGAGCTGCACGGCCGAGGCGCCCGCCTCGATCTGGACCTTGAGGAAGGCGGCGGTGATCTCGGCGAGACGGTCGAGCAGGTCCGCCCAGAGTTCGGGGTCGCCGTACATGAGCGCCTTGGTGTGCTCGTGGTTGCGCGACGGGCCGCCCTCGACGAGGTAGCTGGCCAGGGTGAAGGGCGCGCCCGCGAAGCCGATCAGCGGGGTCGGGCCCAGCTCGCCGGTGAGCATCCCGATGGCCTCGGTGACGTAGTGGACGTCCTCCGGGGTCAGGTCGCGCAGCCGGGCCAGGTCGGCGCGGGTGCGGATGGGGTCGGCGACGACGGGTCCGACGCCGGGCTTGATGTCCAGGTCGATACCGATGGCCTTGAGGGGCACCACGATGTCGCTGAAGTAGATCGCCGCGTCGACCTTGTGGCGCCGCACCGGCTGCAGGGTGATCTCGGTGACGAGCTCGGGCATCATGCACGAGTCGAGCATCGGGATGCCCTCGCGCACCTTCAGGTACTCGGGCAGCGAGCGTCCGGCCTGCCGCATGAACCACACCGGCGTGTGCGGCACGGGCTCCCGGCGGCACGCCTTCATGAACGGGGAGTCGTACGTCTGCGTCTGCTGGCCCGAGGGGCGGTTGGCACTCACGCCCAGAATCTTCGCATGTGCGGGCAAGCGGCCGGGCCGGGCCGGGTGTCCCTCCCTGCGCGAGGCCCCCGTTCCGCCTACTCTTCCCCGCATGGCTGCGGCTCAGGGACAGTTTTCCGATCATTCCGACGGCACCGAAGGCACGGAGAGCACAGAAGGGAACTCCGTCCCACCCACCTTCCGACTGGCGGTGGAGGCGCTGCGGGCCGCGAGGCTGCGCCCGGAGATCGAGGTCGACCCGACCCGGCCGCCGCAGCGCCTCGCCCCGTACGCGTACGCACTGGAGGCGGCGGTCGTCGAGGGCGAGGAGGATCTCGCAGACGGCCGGCTGGTCCTGCTGCACGATCCGGACGGCCATGAGGCCTGGCAGGGCACGTTCCGGCTGGTGACTCTGGTACGGGCGGAGCTGGAGCCGGAGATGGCGGCCGACCCGCTGCTGCCGGAGGTCTGCTGGTCGTGGCTGACCGGCGCGCTGGAGGCGCGCGGCCTGGCCTACGGGGAGGCGAGCGGCACCGTCACCCGTGCGGGGTCTCACTATTTCGGTGGACTGGCGGAACGGCTGCCGGCGACCCAGATCGAGATCAGGGCGTCCTGGACGCCGCGCGAGGGCCACGGCGGGGTCCCGGACACGGCGGCGCACCTGGCGGCCTGGTGCGATCTGCTCTGCCAGATCGCGGGCCTGCCGCCGGTCGGCGCGGGGCCGGCGGAGACGGGCACGGCCGCGGGTGTGGTGTCGCTGCCACAGCGCCGAGGGCCGCAGCAGACGTAGCCGGGAGCGAGGCCCGCGCGGGCCCGGCAAGTGCGAAGACAGGCCCTAGGATGCCGCCCCCGGTGCGATGCGCCGGGGGCTCTTCGCTGGGGTCCATCCGTGCGGCTCACTCGTAGGATGATCGATCACGCGTCCGAATTGCACCAATTGTTACTCACCAAATCGTGATCTTTCTCTAAAGGAGGAGAAGGTACCTGCCGAAGAGGTCAATGACCCTTCAAGCACGGGTTCGCCCCCGGCTTCTCTTCCCCGAGCCGGCTCCGTCCCGCACCCCCTTTCCAGGAGGCCTGGTGTCCGTTCTCCTCGAGCAGCCCGCAAGCCTGGTCGCCTACCGCCCGAACAAGCCGACGGCCATGGTCGTCGTGGCCGACCCGCGCGTCCGTTCCACCGTCACCCGCCACCTGTGGGCCCTCGGAGTGCGTGACGTCATCGAGGCGTCGTCCATCGCGGAGGCCCGTCCCCGCGTCGGCAACCCGCGCGACATCTGCGTGGCCGACGTCCACCTGCCCGACGGTTCCGGGCTGACCCTGCTGTCCGAGACCCGCGCGGCCGGCTGGCCCAACGGCCTGGCCCTGTCGGCGGCGGACGACATCGGCGCCGTACGCAACGCCCTCGCGGGCGGAGTCAAGGGCTACGTCGTCACCGGTACGAGAACCAACATCGGCCACCCCACCCGCCCCGGCGCCGCCCCCATCGGCGCCGCCGCCGCCCGTATGCACCGCCGGCCCCCCGGCGCCCCGAGCCACCCGGGCGGCTACCGCGAACTCTCCGGCCGTGAGGTCGAGGTCCTCCGCCTCGTCGCCGAAGGCCAGTCCAACAAGGCCATCGGCGTCTCGATGGGCCTGTCCGCACTGACCGTCAAGAGCCACCTGGCCCGCATCGCCCGCAAGCTCGGCACCGGCGACCGGGCCGGAATGGTCGCCGTGGCCCTGCGCACCGGGATCATTCACTGACAGGTTGACGAAACATCGGCGCCCGTCGACGGAACGTTCCGTCGACGGGCGCCGTCCGTTCACAGATACCCTTGACATGTGACCGACGCCCAAGACACCGCAGCAGAGACAGCACTGCGAACCACCGGGGGCGCTCCCCCGGACGACGACGTCCCTGCGAATGGGCTGCCGATCCCGCTGCTGGAGCCCCGCGAGGGCATCCCGCCGGTGGTCGCGACGGACGACGCCCTGCGGGAAGTCATCGCCGCCTTCGCCGCAGGAAGCGGTCCGGTGGCCGTCGACGCCGAGCGTGCCTCCGGCTACCGCTACGGCCAGCGCGCCTATCTCGTACAGCTGCGCCGCGAGGGCGCGGGCAGCGCGCTGATCGACCCGGTGGGCTGCCCGGACCTCTCCGGGCTCGGCGAGGCGCTCGCCGGCAGCGAGTGGATCCTGCACGCCGCGACCCAGGACCTGCCCTGCCTGCGCGAAATAGGCATGGTCCCGACCCGGCTGTTCGACACCGAGCTGGCCGGGCGCCTCGCGGGCTTCCCGCGGGTCGGCCTCGGCGCGATGGTGGAGAGCGTCCTCGGGTTCGCGCTGGAGAAGGGCCACTCCGCGGTGGACTGGTCCACCCGCCCGCTGCCCGAGCCCTGGCTCCGGTACGCCGCGCTGGACGTCGAGCTGCTCGTCGACCTGCGTGACGCACTGGAGAAGGAGCTCGACCGGCAGGGGAAGCTGGAGTGGGCCCTGCAGGAGTTCGAGGCGATCGCCTCGGCGCCGCCCGCTCCACCGCGCAAGGACCCCTGGCGCCGGACGTCCGGGATGCACAAGGTCCGCCGCCGCCGCCAGATGGCGGTCGTACGGGAGCTGTGGACGACCCGGGACGCGGTGGCACAACGCCGTGACGTGTCGCCGGGCAAGGTGCTCAGTGACGCGGCGATCGTCGAGGCGGCTCTGGCCGTCCCGCCCAACGTTCAGGCGCTGACGGCCCTGCCCGGGTTCGGGCACCGGATGGGCCGCAGGCAGCTGGAGCAGTGGCAGGCGGCCGTGGACCGAGCCAAGGCGCTGCCGGAATCCGAGCTGCCGCAGCCGGGCCAGCAGGTGGCCGGCCCGCCGCCGCCGCGCTCCTGGGCGGACAAGGACCCCGCGGCCGCGGCCCGGCTCTCGGCGGCGCGCGCCGCGGTCTCGACGCTCGCCGAGGAGCTGAGCCTGCCGCAGGAGAACCTGATCGCGCCGGACACGGTCCGCCGGGTCTGCTGGGAACCGCCGGCGGACGCCTCGGTGACCGCCGTCGCGGACGCGCTGACCGCGTACGGCGCCCGCCAGTGGCAGGTCGACCTCGCGGCCCCGCTGCTGGCCGGCGCGCTGGCGGCGGCCCCCTGACCCCTTCCCGGCCCGGGAACACGTGGCCCTCGGTCCCCCGGCCGGGGGCCACGTCGTACGAGTGGGCGGTGTGACGTTCGCCGCTCCCGGCGCAGGGGCTGGGCAGCTTGGTTACCCACAAGTAGCATGGGGGCAGCAAGCGCGCGCTTAGTCGCGTGCCCGCAGCAGTGCCACCCCGCACCCTGGAGGAGAGCCATCGTGCCTCGTACCGTCAGGGACGTCGTCTTCGTCGACGGCGTCCGCACCCCGTTCGGCAAGGCGGGCCCGAAGGGCATCTACCACGAGACCCGGGCCGACGATCTTGTCGTGAAGGCGATCCGGGAGCTGCTGCGGCGCAACCCGGAGCTCGACCCCGCGAAGATCGACGAGGTCGCCATCGCGGCCACCACGCAGATCGGTGACCAGGGCCTGACCCTCGGCCGCACCGCGGGCATCCTCGCCGGTCTGCCGCAGTCCGTGCCCGGTTACTCCATCGACCGTATGTGCGCGGGCGCGCTGACCGCCGTGACGTCGGTCGCCGGTTCCATCGCCTTCGGCGCGTACGACGCCGTCATCGCCGGTGGTGTCGAGCACATGGGCCGCCACCCGATGGGCGAGGGCGTCGACCCGAACCCGCGGTTCGTCAGCGAGAAGCTGGTCGACGAGTCCGCCCTGTTCATGGGCATGACGGCGGAGAACCTGCACGACCGCTACCCGCACATCACCAAGCTGCGCGCCGACGAGTACGCCGTGCGCTCGCAGGAGAAGGCCGCCAAGGCGTACGCCAACGGCAAGATCCAGCAGGACCTGGTGCCGATCTCGGTGCGCCGCACCAGCCCGGAGGCCGGGGAAACCGGCTGGGGCCTGGTCACCGCCGACGAGCCGATGCGCCCGGGTACGACCCTGGAGAGCCTCGCCGGGCTGAAGACGCCGTTCCGTACGCACGGCCGCGTCACGGCCGGCAACGCCGCCGGTCTCAACGACGGTGCCACCGCGTCGATCATCGCGTCCGAGGACTTCGCCCGCGAGAACGGCCTGCCCGTCAAGATGCGTCTCGTCTCGTACGCCTTCGCCGGCGTCGAGCCCGAGGTCATGGGCTACGGCCCGATCCCCGCGACCGAGAAGGCCCTCGCCAAGGCGGGTCTGTCGATCGAGGACATCAACCTCTTCGAGATCAACGAGGCGTTCGCCATCCAGGTCCTGGCCTTCCTGGACCACTACGGCATCGCCGACGACGACGCGCGCGTCAACCAGTACGGTGGCGCGATCGCGTACGGTCACCCGCTGGCCTCCTCCGGCGTCCGTCTGATGACGCAGCTGGCCCGCCAGTTCGAGGAGCAGCCGGAGGTCCGCTACGGCCTCACCACCATGTGCGTCGGCTTCGGCATGGGCGCCACGGTCATCTGGGAGAACCCGCACCACAAGGACGCCGGAGGCAGCAAGTGAGCACCACCGCTGAGCTTTTGAAGGGCGCGGCCGAGCTGTTCCCGGACGAGGTCGTCACCAGCGCCCACGTACGTCACTTCGAACTGCCCGCGGGTGCGGGCCGGTTCGCGCTGATCACGCTGGACAACGGCTTCGACCACACCAAGCCGACCACCTTCGGCCCCCAGTCGCTGGCGAACCTGAATGTCGCCATCGACCAGGTGGAGGCCGAGGCGGCGAACGGCGACATCGTCGGTGTCGGCATCACCGGCAAGCCGTTCATCTTCGCGGTCGGCGCCGACCTCAAGGGCGTCGAGCTGCTGAAGCGGCACGAGGACGCGCTGGCCATCGGCAAGGGCGGCCACGACGTCTTCAAGCGGCTGTCCGCGCTCGCGGTGCCGACGTTCGCGTACTACAACGGCGCGGCGATGGGCGGCGGTGTCGAGGTCGGTCTGCACTGCACCTACCGCACCGTCTCCAAGGCGCTGCCGGCGTTCTCGCTGCCCGAGGTCTTCCTCGGTCTCGTCCCGGGCTGGGGCGGCTGCACGATCCTGCCGAACCTGATCGGCGCGGACCGCGCGGTCTCGGTGATCATCGAGAACTCGCTCAACCAGAACAAGCAGCTCAAGGGCGCGCAGGTCTACGACCTCGGTATCGCCGACGCGCTCTTCGAGGGCGCCGACTTCCTCGAGCAGTCGCTGATCTGGACCGCGTCCGTCCTCAAGGGCGAGATCGTGGTCGAGCGCGCCGAGGTCGACCGCGGCGAGGCCTGGGACCAGGCCGTCGCGCGCGGCCGCTTCATCGCGGACTCCAAGGTGCACGGCGCCGCTCCGGCCGCGTACCGCGCGCTGGACGTCATCGCCGCCTCCAAGGACGGCGACCTCCAGAAGGGCTTCGACGCCGAGGACACCGCGCTCGCCGACCTGATCATGGGTGGCGAACTGCGGTCCGGCATCTACGCCTTCAACCTGGTGCAGAAGCGCGGCAAGCGCCCCGCCGGCGCCCCGGACAAGTCGCTGGCGCGTCCGGTCTCCAAGGTCGGTGTCGTCGGCGCCGGTCTGATGGCCTCGCAGCTGGCCCTGCTCTTCCTGCGCCGCCTCGAGGTGCCGGTCGTCCTGACCGACATCGACCAGGAGCGCGTCGACAAGGGTGTGGGCTATGTCCACGCCGAGATCGAGAAGCTGCTCGGCAAGGGCCGCATCAACCAGGACAAGGCCAACCGCCTCAAGGCGCTGGTGACCGGCGTCCTGGACAAGGCCGAGGGCTTCGCGGACGCGGACTTCATCATCGAGGCCGTGTTCGAGGAGATGTCGGTCAAGCAGAAGGTGTTCGCGGAGGTCGAGGCGGTCGCCCCGGCGCACGCGATCCTCGCCACCAACACCTCGTCGCTGTCGGTGTCGGAGATGGCCTCGAAGCTCCAGCACCCGGAGCGGGTCGTCGGCTTCCACTTCTTCAACCCGGTCGCGATCCTCCCGCTCCTGGAGATCGTGCGCGGCGAGAAGACGGACGACGCGTCGCTGGCGACCGCGTTCGGTGTCGCCAAGAAGCTCAAGAAGACCGCGGTCCTGGTGAAGGACGCCCCGGCGTTCGTCGTGAACCGCATCCTGACCCGCTTCATGGGCGAGATCCAGAACGTCATCGACGAGGGCACGCCGGTCGAGACCGCGGAGAAGGCCATCGAGCCGCTCGGTCTGCCGATGTCCCCGCTGGTGCTCCTGGAGCTCGTCGGCCCGGCGATCGGTCTGCACGTCTCGGAGACCCTCAACGGGGCCTTCCCGGACCGCTTCACGGTGTCGCCGAACCTCAAGGCCGTCGTCGAGGCGGGCAAGCGCGGCTTCTACGTCTACGACTCCGGGAAGCCGGAGCTGGATCCCGAGGTCGCCGCGCTGCTCAAGCAGGGCGACACCGTCCTGACGGAGCAGCAGGTCCGTGACCGTGTCCTGGACGCGGTGGCGCAGGAGATCGGCCTGATGCTGGAGGAGGGTGTCGTCGCCGAGGCGCAGGACATCGACCTCTGCCTGATCACGGGCGCCGGCTGGCCCTTCCACCTGGGCGGCATCACGCCGTACCTGGACCGCGAGGGTGTCTCCCAGCGGGTGAACGGCAAGCCGTTCCTGGAGCAGGGCGTGGCGAGCGTCCCGGCCTAGCCGGACCGGTTTACCGCGCGCGGGTGCCCGTTCCCACATGGTGGGGGCGGGCATCCGTCGTCAGGTGTGTGTTCGACGGGTGAACACCTGATGGCAGAATGGTGGATCTTCTCCTCCGGGTCGGTTCCCCGTCCGGCCCGGCCCATCAGCGCGAAACGGCACAGAACGGCGAACCCGCACCATGGCGAACCCAGGACACCGCTTCAGCCGCAGAACCCTGTTCCTCACCGGGGGCGCCGCGGCGGCCTCGCTGGCCGTGGGCGGTGCGGTGGGCGTGGCGCTGTGGCCGGAGGGGCCGGAGGGGCCGTCCACGCCGGACGGCGGGGGTGACGACGGGAAGGGCCCCGGGCATCTCCCTGCGAAGGCCGGAGTGTTCGACATCTCCACCGCGGAGCAGCTGTGGGCGCCGACCCCGCTCCATGACGTCACCGGGCCGCAGTCCCTCGCCTTCGATGATGTCAACCGCCATGTCTACGTTCTGCAACTCGTCCAGGGAGGACGGGAGTTGCTCGACGAGTCCGAGGTTCTCGACTCCGATGAACGGCGCCGTGCGGGGGACATGTGCATCACCAAATTCTCCCCCTCCGGGGAGGAGCTCGGGCAAATGTATCTCCGGGGCTTCGGGCACGGTCTCTCCATGGGGGTGGAGCCGGACGGTTCGAAGGCGCGGCTGTGGGTGGAGTCCGAGGCGAATCCGCGGACGGGCTTCGGGCGCTCCGTTAGCCGGGTGCGCTTTCGCGACGGCGCCGTCCTGGACAGCTCGTCCTCGGCGGTGGAGCACCACACTCCGGCCCCCGAGGGCAGTACGAAGGTCAGCCCGGCCCTGGACGTGCCGACCGGACGGGTCCTGGTCAGCTACTGGGCCGGCGAGGAGCACCGGTATTCGGTCCACCGGATGAAGGATTTCCTGGAGGGGAATTACGAACCCCTGCACACGGTGGAGAACTCGGCAATTCTGGAAGGCGAGACGTTCCAGGGGTGCGCACTTCACGGTGATTACATCTACCAGCTCACCGGAAATCCCTACAGCAAGCCCGGCGGAAGAAATCCGCGATCGTCCGGGGGAAATACCTTCGTATCCGCCATCGATCTTCGGACGGGAAACGCGGCGGGCCGCGGTCATGTTTCCGTCGACCCGTCCCTGCGGTACCGGGAGCCGGAGGGGATCGCGGTCCGTCTGGCCCCTGATCCCCTGCTGTGCATTGGCTTCTCGGTGAAATCCACGGGCCGCCGGAATATCGCACTCTATGGATTCAAGCCATGACGGACCCATACGTACCGTAATGCTACGGTGACGTAGTGCAACCATGTTACTCGCGTCACATATGACGCCGCCGACATCGTTTGATAACTGTTCCGCAACCAGTGGCGGGACGTTTACCGGTATAACCTTTCACAGTTCACCGGGGGCGTACTCGTTGCATATACTGCGGCGGGCACTTCACAAGTTCCACACAGTCCCGCTGTCACGCCCCCCACCGTGGCGCAGCTTCCGCCGAAGGAGGGCCTCACAGGCCATGGGCAAGCAACATCGTCAGGCCTTGCTGGGGATACTCATATCGAGCGCCCTGGTCGGCAGCTTCGTCGGCATGGTGGCGGCCGTGGTCATGGCCTCCCTCACCGTGTTCGCCGTCGCCGCCGCGGTCAGCTACGGGGCCGACCTGATGCTGCACAGCACCGCCTCCTCGACCCTGGACCGGCTGCGGGACTCGCGCTTCGGCCTGACGATCCGCTTCCTCATCCGCCAGTTCCTGCTGCTCGCCCTCTGCGGATCCATCGCGGACATCGACTCCTTCGTCGTCCAGATCACCTCGGTGGGACTGCTCCTCCTCTTCGTCCTCCAGCTCGCCTACGGCGCCGTACTGAAGCATGTGCGCACCAAGCGCCAGGAACTTCCGTACACCACACGCGCCCTGGACCTGGAGTCCCTGGGCATCCGGCGCATGCCGCACCCGTTCCTGATGAACAAGCACGTCCGAAAGACGTTGCACCTGGACATCCCGCTGGTGGCCGGCGCGCTCGGCACGATGGCGACCGACAACTGGCGTTATGTCACTTTCGGCGGAATCATTGCGGTTTCGGTCGCCTATCTGGCGCTGCTCGTCCTGCTGCCCGGCGCCCGGAACGCCCTGATTCTTCCCACCGCCGACGAGGCGATCGACGAACTGAACGAGCAGCTCGCCCAGTACCGCCCGCAGGTCGCGCTGTACTTCACCTTCGCCGCGGTGTCCCGGGACTTCATGTACCAGGTCAACATGTGGCTGGAGTCGCTGGAGTCGCTCGATCTGCGTCCCATCATCGTGCTGCGCGAGCGGGCGACCCTGCGCTACCTGGACGCCACGTCCGTCCCGGTGATCTGCGTCCCCAAGGCCGAGTACCTGGCCCGCGTGGAGATGCCCGAACTGCGCGTCTCGCTCTATCCGGGCAATGCGGGCAAGAACGTCCACATGCTGCAACGCGCCGAGGTGAAGCACGTCTTCATCGGCCACGGCGACAGCGACAAGCTGGCCTCCAGCAACCGCGTCAGCAAGGTGTTCGACGAGATATGGGTGGCCGGCCGGGCCGGCCGCGACCGGTACGAGCGCATCAAGCACGCCGTCAGTCACAACCAGATCGTCGAGGTCGGCCGCCCGCAGCTGATGTCCCTGCACCGGTGGACCGGCGCGGTGGCCAACCCCATCCCCACGGTGATCTACGCACCGACGTGGGAGGGCTGGACCGACGACGCCTGCTACACCTCGGTCATCCCCGCCGGTGAGAAGCTCATGGAGATCCTGCTCTCGCACGAGCGGCAGCTGCGGATCATCTACAAGCCGCACCCGCTGACCGGCACGCGCTCCCCCGCGGCGGCGGCCGCGCACCGGCGCATCATCACCCTCCTGCAGGAGGACAACGCCCGACGGTTCGGCCGCAAGGTCACCGACTCCAAGAGCGCCGCCCGCAAACTGGCCCGGATCGACAAGCGCATCGCCGACCTCTCCGAGCGCGGCGTCCGCTCGCCGTACCCGGACCTCACCGAGGGCGAGCGCACGGCCCGCATCCGCCGCAGCCGCAACCAGGCCGGCGCGCTCTACTGGAGCGCGATCCCGGACGAGGCCCACCATGTGGTGCTGGACCGGATCCCCTCGCTGAACGACTGCTTCAACCACTCCGACCTGCTCATCGGCGACATGTCCAGCGTGGTGTCGGACTTCGTCGCGACCCGGAAGCCGTACGCGATCTTCAACCTCGAGGGTCTGCCGGACAACGAGTTCAGGAACGAGCAGCGCACCGCCTACGCGTCGTACCTGCTGGATTCCGAGTGCAACGGACTGAGCGAAGCCCTCGACGCGATGCTCAACCCGGACCGGGACGTCATGGCGCAGTACCGCGAGCAGCTGAAGGAATACCTGCTCGGTCCGGACTATCCGCCGTCGGTCGTCCGCTTCAACGCCGCGGCGAACGACCTGTACCGACGGGGTCTGCAGGACTTCCCGGTCGAGTACCCGGAAGCGCCGCACGTCATCGCGTAACTGTTTTCGCTTTCCGTAATTCCCGTCGTCACCCCCTCGTCCAGCTTCACCCTCATCCAGGAGGCCGGAAATCTTGACCAGCCGTGCAACCCGACGCCGTACGTGTGCCGTCGTCCTCGCCGGTGGCACCGGACAGCGCGTCGGGCTCGCGATTCCGAAGCAGCTGCTGAAGATCGCAGGCAAGTCGATACTCGAGCACACCCTGTGCATCTTCGAGAACGCCCCGGACGTGGACGAGATCATCGTCCTCATGGCCGCCGACTACACGGCGGAGGCCGAGAAGATCGTCGCGAAGGCCGGTCTGAGCAAGGTCACGAAGGTGCTGCCCGGTGGTGCGACCCGCAGCGAGACGACCAGCATCGCCATCCGGGCCGTGTCCGAGGACCTGCCGGCTGGTGAGGACTGCAACCTCCTCTTCCACGACGCCGTGCGGCCGCTGCTGTCGCAGCGGGTGGTCAAGGAGTGCGTGGAGGCGCTGGAGCGCTACCAGGCCGTGGACGTGGCCATCCCGTCCTCGGACACCATCATCGTGACCCGGACGCACGGGGACGACGGCGAGTTCATCACCGAGGTGCCCGACCGTTCGCGGCTGCGGCGCGGCCAGACCCCGCAGGGTTTCCGGCTCTCCACGATCCGCCGGGCGTACGAGCTGGCCCTGGCCGACCCCTCCTTCGAGGCCACCGACGACTGCTCCGTCGTCATCAAGTACCTGCCCGACGTGCCGGTCAACGTGGTCATGGGCGACGAGTACAACATGAAGGTCACCCAGCCGGTCGACGTCTTCATCGCCGACAAGCTCTTCCAGCTCGCCTCCTCCACCGCGCCGCAGCAGGCCGGCGAGGAGTCCTACCGCGAGCGTCTCGAGGGCCGCACCATGCTGGTCTTCGGCGGCTCGTACGGCATCGGCGCGGACATCGCCCGGCTGGCGGAGAGCCACGGCGCCACGGTGTACGCGCTGGGCCGCTCCACGACCGGAACCCACGTCGAGAACCCGTCGGACGTCGAGGAGGCGCTCAGCCGGGCGTACACCGAGACCGGCCGGGTCGACTACGTCGTGAACACCGCGGGCGTACTGCGCACCGGTCGACTGGCCGAGACCAGCGCCGACGTCATCCGGGAGGCGACCGAGGTCAACTACGTCGCGCCGGTGAACATCGCCCGCGCCTCCTACAAGTACCTCGCCGAGAGCGGCGGCCAGCTGCTGCTCTTCACCTCCAGCAGCTACACGCGCGGCCGCGCCGAGTACAGCCTGTACTCCTCCACCAAGGCCGCCGTGGTGAACCTGACGCAGGCGCTCGCCGAGGAGTGGGCCGAGGACGGCATCCGCGTCAACTGCGTGAACCCCGAGCGCACGGCGACCCCGATGCGCACCCAGGCGTTCGGGCAGGAGCCCGAGGGCTCCCTGCTGTCCTCGGAGTCGGTGGCCCGCAGCTCGCTCGACGTGCTGCTCTCCCGGATGACGGGACATGTCATCGACGTGCGTCAGCAGGACCCGACGGCGGGCAACGCGCCGCTGTCGGGCTTCGAGCAGGCGATCGCATCCGTGCTCAGCCGACAGGAAAACCAGGAGCTCTAGGGTCCGTCCCGGGGCATGGTGCCGAGAGAGAAACATGACGTACGCAAGCGCAGAGCACTCGGGCCACCGGGCCAGGATCTTCCTGTCCGGCGGCTCGGGCACGGTGACCCGGCCGGCGAGCCATCTTCCGATGATGGGCTGGGGGCAGGCTCTAGGCCTGTTCCTCACCGATGACGTGGAAGTGGTCAACTGCTCCCGTGGGCGGGCCAGTACGAAGAGCTTCCGCGAGCGCGGACGGCTCCAGTGGATCCTCGACAACATGGCCCCGGGCGACTACCTGATCATGGCCTTCGGCCAGATCGACTGGAAGCCCGACCCCGGTATCCACACGGAGCCGTTCGAGGACTTCATGGAGCACCTGCGGGCGTACGTCACGGGTGCCCGTGAGGCCCAGGGGCACCCGGTCCTGATGATGCCCTTCGAGCGGCGCCGCATCGACCGGCACGGCAATGTCAGCCGGTTCCTCGGCGACTACCCGCTGGCCATGCGGCAGCTCGCGGCCGAGGAGCACGTCCCGCTCATCGACATGTACGGGCAGAGCCTGCAGTGGTGGGAGGAGCTCGGCCCCGAGGACACCAAGCACGTGTTCACCTACCTGCGGCCCGGTGAGCCCCTGATGCCGGTCGTGCAGGACGCGGACAACGTGCATCTGCGCGCCGAGGGGGCCATCGAGTGCGCCCGGTTCGTGGCGCGCGCCCTGGCGACCCAGCAGGTGATCCCCGCGCACTGGGTGAAGGACCTGGACCGGCGCAGCTTCTCGTACGACGAGATGGGCTGGCTGGACGACGCCACGTTCCTGCACCGGACGCGCTCGCGCGTCTCCCCCGTCCGTGACCAGAAGGCCGGCTCATGAACTACCTGCTGTGCCGCGGCAGGGCCGTCGGTACCGAAGAAACCTCTCCCGGTGTGGTCCACGCGGCCCTGTACAGCTCCGCCGATCCCTTCCAGGGAGTCGTCCCCGGTGACGTCGTGCAGCTGGGACTGTCCGTGGCGGTGGAGGGGGCGCCCTTCGGTTACGCCTACCTCCAGGAGAAGTACCTCGCCGACACGGCCGAGATCATCTCCATCCAGCAGCTCGAGTACTTCCCCCGGCAGCGCTGGTTCCGGGTCCGCGCCGAACCGGGACAGACCGGCACCGGCCTGCTGTCCCTGCGCGTCAAGCAGCCGAAGAAGGAGCCCCGGCTGCGGCCGCAGATCACCGTCGCCGTGCCGGAGCGCGCCGGGCGCAAGCTGATCCGCACCGGGTCGCTCCGCGACCACGCGCTGATGATCCGTTCGTCCTTCGCGCCGGGGCTGCGCATCGTCACCGCCCCGGGCGCCCAGGGCTCGGTGAACATGCTCACGGCGGTGCCGGAGGGCAGTACGCCGATCTCCCTGACCCAGCCGCGGTTCGGCACCGCGCAGGTCTCGCACGACGGCTGGCTCACCTACCTCCCCCACCAGGGCTTCGCGGGCTACGACCGGTTCGAGTACACGGTCGGCACACCGGACGGCCGGAAGATCACCGCCCCGGTGAACGTGCACGTCGGCGGGATGGACGCGACGCCGGGCGCGTTCCCGGAGCAGCTGCGGACCACCGACTTCCAGCACTGGCAGTGGTCCACCCTGACCGGGGAGATGCCGTGGCCCCGGCCGGGCGAGACGAACACGCGGAACGGATAGGCGTCGGCCCATGATGAATTCAGCACCCGTGCACCCCAGCGAGATCCGGGACGTCACCGTCGTCGTCCATGTCAGCGACCACGGCCGCAGCCTGGAGGCGTGCCTCGGCTCGCTGCTGCAGCAGTCGCTGGGCACGGACCGTTTCGACGTCATCGCCGTCGACGACGGCTCCACCGACGAGAGCGGTTCCGTGCTGGCCACCGCCGTGCGGCAGTACCCCGGCTGGCTGCGCGCGGGACAGCTGCCGCGCGGTCTGAGCACGTCGGAGGCCCGCAACTGGGGCCTGAGCCAGGTGTCCGGCCGGTATGTCATCTTCCTGTCGGGCGCCGACCGGCTCACGCCGAAGGCCCTGGAGCTGATGGTCGCCGCCGCAGACACGCACGAGGCCGACGTGGTGCTCGGCAAGCTGGAGAGCTCCGGCCGCCACGCGGTCGCCACGTCGATGTTCCGCAGGACGCAGGCGTCGGCCGACCTCTACGGCTCGCGCGTGTACTGGTCGCTGACGCCGGACAAGCTGTTCCGGACCAGCATGCTGCAGCGCCGCGCCCTGGAGTTCCCCTCCGACATGCCGATCGGCGAGGACCAGGCGTTCACCGCGGCCGCCTACGTCCACGCCGACAACATCTCCGTCGTGGCGGACGAGACGTGCGTCATCAAGGGCCCGTCGTCGGCGGGCGCCGTCCAGCTGACGCAGCGGGTCGCGCTGGCGGCCCGGATGATGGCGCTGGTGACCTCGCTGGTCCCGGCAGGGCCCCGGCAGGATCTGCTGCTGTCCCGTCACCTCGAGACCGAACTGGGCAAGGCCACCGGCGCGTTGCTGCTCGCCTCGGACAACCACGCCGAGCGGGAGCGGACCCTGTGGGCCGCTTCCGAAGTCCTGCGCACGCACATGACGCCCGGCGCGCTCGCGCTGCTGCCGAGGCCGCTGGCCGTACGGCTGGCGCTGATCTCGGCGGGCCGTTACGCCGAGGCCCAGCAGATGGCCGCGTACGAGGCCGAGAAGGGCAGCGCCGCGCCGCGCAAGACCGTCGAGGACGGCCGGGTCTACACGACGCTGCCGTTCTTCCGCGACCCGAACGTGGGGCTGCCGGACGAACTCTTCGACATCACCGACAAGATGACGGTGAATCAGCAGCTGACGAGCCTGAAGTGGAACGGCCCGCTGCTGCTGCTGGACGGGCACGCCTTCTTCGAGCAGCTCACCACGCGCGAGCGAGCCACGAAGGTGGTGCTCCGCCACCGGCTGACCGGCGCCGAGGAGCGCTTCTCCGTGACGGCCCGCCGGGACGAGAAGCTGGTCAACTCCAAGGGCAAGCCCCGTGCGATGGGGCGGTTCTCCACCCGGATCAACCTGAGGCAGATGTCCAACGGCTGGCCGCTCGGTCCCGGAGTGTGGGACGTGTTCCTGGCGGTGAGCTTCGAGGGCGTCACCCAGGAGGTGCGGCTCGGGCGCAAGCGCTCCCCCGAGGTCGACTCGGTGGCCCGGGCGCCCATGGTGTTCGCCCCGTCCGCGACGAGCGCCCAGCACGAACTGGCGGCGACGCCGTTCTACACCGAGGAGGGGGACCTCGCCATCGAGATCTCCGAGCGGCTACCGCTGCCGGGCGCCCAGTGAGTCGTCGTGGGCCTCGTGGCGACTCCACGGGCCGAAGGCGAGGCCGTCCTGCGTGACGTCCTGGCGGGCCACGAGCAGGGCGCCGTCCTTGTCGAGCGCGGCGACCACGATGCGCCCCGCCACGTCCACGGCGACCTGCGGGGCCTCCGCGCCCGAGCGGCTGTTACCGAGGGTCGCCCACCAGGCGCCGTACCCCTCGTTCTCCGTGACGTACGCGGCGACCTCGACGCCACCGCCGGCGGCCTTCTGGGCGAGCACCGTGCAGTCGTACCCGCCGACGGTGGCGCGGGCCACACCGGGCCTGCCGCCGCCGCCCGCGCCGCCCAGGGACATCAGCCCGCCGGGGGTCGTCCGGCCCTGCGCGCGCCAGGCGACGAGGGAGTCGTCCCCGGGGTAGCGCCAGAAGTACGTGGCGCGCCTCGGGCCGGTCTGGCAGGCGACCTGAGTGCCGTCGGCCACCGGTGTGCCGAAACGATCCCTCAGCTCGAAGCGGCCGCCGCCGGCGCCCACCCACCGGTCCACTCCGGCGCGCCCCACGGCGAGCACCTCGAGGGGCCCGCCCTCGGGCATCGCTGCCGCGAACTCGCCGGCGTACGGACCGTTCGTCACGCTCTTCCAACGGCCCCAGCGTCCCTCGCCGTTGCGGCTGCGCCGCACGATGCCGCCGGCCCGCAGCGACACCAGGACATGCACGGAACCGGACACCTGGTTGACCACGACGAGCGGACCCGCGACGACGGGATCCGCCGCCTCCACGCCGGGCACGGCCGGAGTGCCCAGGTTGTGCCAGTCGATGAGCGCGCGGCCGGTCTGGAACTGGGTGCTGACGACCACCTGCGGTGCGCCGCCGTCCGAAGGCCACCGGACCCCCGCGAAGTGCACATAGCGTTCACGGCTCTGCGCCATGGCGAGATGACCGCTCCAGCCGTCCGGCGCCTCGATCGGTTCGGGTCCCGCGAAGGTTCCCCGGGCGGTCTCGGTCCAGCGGACCAGGCCCTCGCGGGTGGCCGCGTACGCCGTCAGACGGCCGTCGTGACCGCTGAACAGCCAGCGTCCCGCTGGGGGCTGGGGCATCCCCGGACGGTGCCCGGTGGCGGCCCCCGACGGGGTCGTGCCGAAGTCCGCGCCCCGGCCTTTGCGCCTGCCACGGATCACGACCACACTCCGCCTTTCGGTCCTTCGGTACGCCGAAGTTTGTCACACGCTTCACCGCGCGTTCACAGGGAAGCGGCCACCCCCACGGACTGCGGCAGTACGAGATCTGCATATTATTCACAGCGTCCTGAAGCTGACAGGTGGGCCGGTATCACGCGCCGCCCGTTCCTCTCGCACGCGAATCCACGGCGTCCCGACGGAAGAGGCTCGACGAGTAATGACCGACCAGAACACCGCGTTGAGACCGACCGGAACGCAGGGCGACGGAGGGGGCACGCGCTCCCGCGCCGCGGGACGCAGACGCGGCAGGAAGCGCCGTCCGCTGCGGATCATCCTGCTGACCCTGCTGGTGCTGGTGCTCGCCGCGGGCGGCACCGCGTGGTGGATGTACAGCAGCCTGGACAGCAACATCAAGGGTGTTGACCTCGACAAGGCGCTCGGCGACGACCGTCCCCAGAAGCTGCCCACGGCCGGACAGAACCTCCTGGTGCTCGGCTCCGACTCGCGCGCCGGCGAGAACGGCAAGCTGACCGGAGGCAATGTCAGCGGTGCCCGCTCCGACACCGCGCTGGTGGTGCACATACCCGAGGGCCGGACCCGGGCCACGGCGGTGAGCATCCCCCGCGACACCCTGGTCACCCGGCCCGAGTGCACGAAGTCGAACGGCGAGAGCGCCCCCTCCAAGCAGCGCGTGATGTTCAACTCCGTCTACGCGCAGTTCGGTCAGGCCTGTGTGGTCAAGACCGTCGAGAAGATCTCCGGCGTACGGATCGACCACTACCTCGAGATCGACTTCGCCGGCTTCAAGGACCTGGTCGACGCCATAGGAGGCGTCACCGTGGACGTGGACGAGCCGATCAAGGACGGCGCCAGCGGCCTCGACCTGGCCGCCGGCCCGCAGAAGCTCGACGGCACGCAGTCCCTGGCGTACGTCCGCACCCGGCACGGCGTCGGTGACGGCAGCGATCTCGGCCGTATCGGTCTCCAGCAGAAGTTCCTGATGGCCCTGTTGAGCGAGGTCAAGAAGCAGGACCTGCTCAGCAGCCCCACCAAGTCGTACAAGATCGCGAGCTCCGCGACCAAGGCGCTGACCACCGACTCCGCCCTCGCGTCCCTCTCCTCGCTGAGCGAGTTCGCGCGCAGCATGAACGGGGTCGACCCGGCCAACATGGAGACGATCATGCTGCCGGTGGCGTACGACAAGAAGGACCCCAACCGCGTGGTGGCCGCCGAGCCGCAGGCCACGGAGCTGTGGAAGGCGATCCGCAACGACGAGCGGATCCCGGCCTCCGCGAAGAAGTCGCCCGCGACGGGCGGCTGATCGCACCCGGCACGGCTTCTGCGAACGCCCCGGAACTCTGGTCGAGTTCCGGGGCGTTCGCGTGGTGCGGTGCGTCAGACGCGGGTCCAGGTGTCCAGGGCCAGCCCGGACTCCTCCTTCTGGCGTGTGACCCGCAGCGTGCCGTCCGTGCCGATGGCCGCGAGGACCACGCGGCCGCGCGCGTCGACGGCGAGGGCCGGAACGCCGGTGCACGGGTCGCCGGTCGTGGACCAGTCCGCGCCCGCCTCCTCGTGCTCGGTCGGGTACGCGGTCAGAGCGGGGCGGCCGGAAGCGTCGCGCTGGGCCAGCAGCGTGCAGTCGGTGCCGTCGACCGGGGTGCGCAGCACGGCGACCGGACCGGTGCCCCTCTCGCCGCCGAGGGACTGCGTGCTGCCGCCGGGGCGCCAGGCCTGGACGGCTCCGGACTTCGCGTCGCGCCAGAACCGGGTGACGGTGTCGCTGCCCGTGCGGGTGGCGGCGAAGGTGCCGTCGGCGATCGCGGCCGGGAAGTCGTCGACGCGCGGGAAGTCCGTCCCGAGTGCCTCCTGGCTCCAGCGCAGGACGGTGTCGTCGCCGGGACCGTAAATGTCCACCAGGCCGGTCTCGTTGGTGACCGCGGCGACGGTGGTGGTGATGTCCTTGCCCTTGAGGTCGGCCCACTTGGGCTGCCAGCGGCCGTTGGTGCCCTGGCTGCGGCCGCACACTCCGCCACCCGCGTTGCGGATGAGGACGTGCAGGGAGCCGCCCCGGTCCAGGGCCGTCGCCGGCACACCGATCTGGGCGGCGAAGTGCCGGTGCTTGGGCAGGACGTAGGGGGTGCCGAGCGGGTGCCAGTCCCGCATGGGGCGGCCCGACTGGTACTGGACTCCGTAGACGACGCTCACGTCGAGCTGGCCGTCGGCCCCGGGGCGGCGGCGCAGGCCGGTCAGGTAAACGTAGCCCTCGGGGCTCTGCACGAGGGAGAGGTACGGCACCAGTCCGGGTGCCGGGAGCAGCTCACGGGTCCACTCGGGGCCGCCGGGGGTGGTCTCCGTCCAGCGGATGATCGCCCCTTCGGCGGGCGCGTACGCGGTGAGCCTGCCGTCCTTGCCGCGCAGCAGCCAGTTGGCGGTCGCCGGCAGCGGGGTCTCCATCGGTACGCCGGCCTCCGGCCGCGCGGAGCGGGACGGGGACGGTTGCGGTTCGGACTTCCGACCCTGTGATTTGCGCGCGGACCACACGGCCATGGTCTGTTGACCACCTTCCCTGACACCCTTGAATCCTGGCGACAATAACATTCGGCGCCTTCTCCCCCTCGGTCGGGAGGACCCTTCGATGATCGCGACGGGACCCGGACACACGGCGGCGGGGCGGCCGTACCTCCGCCGCCCCGCCGCCGTTCCACAGTCCTCGCGGGTCACTCGTTGGTGGCGCCACGCCCCAGTCGGCTGTGGGAGCGTCCGTACGCGAAGTACACGACGAAGCCGATCGCCATCCAGATGCCGAACCGCAGCCAGGTCTCGGCGGGCAGGTTGAGCATCAGCCACACGGAGGCGGCCACCGACAGGATCGGCACCAGCGGGACCAGCGGGGTACGGAAGGAGCGGTGGAGGTCGGGGCGGGTGCGGCGCAGGATGATCACGCCGAGGGCCACGACGACGAAGGCGAAGAGCGTGCCGATGTTCACCAGGGTGGCCAGCTCCTCGATGCTGGTGAAGCCCGCGATGATCGCGATGATCACGCCGAGGAGGATGGTCGGGCGGTACGGCGTGCGGAACCGGGGGTGGGTCACGGAGAAGAACCGGGGCAGCAGCCCGTCGCGGCTCATCGCGAAGAACACCCGGGTCTGGCCGAGCAGCAGGATCATGCACACCGTGGTCAGACCGACGGCCGCGCCGAAGCTGATGATGCCGGCGTAGAACGGATGGCCGGCGGCCTTGAAGGCGTCGGCGAGCGGCGCGCTGACCGACATCTCGGTGTAGTGCTGCATGCCGGTGACGACGAGCGAGACGGCGACGTACAGCACGGTGCAGATGAGCAGGGAGCCGAGGATGCCCCGTGGCATGTCACGCTGCGGAAGCTTGGTCTCCTCGGCGGCGGTGGCCACCACGTCGAAGCCGATGAAGGCGAAGAAGACGACGGAGGCGGCGGTGAAGATGCCGAGGACGCCGAAGTTGGTGGGCTCGTAGCCGAAGATCAGCTGGATCAGCGGGGCGTCGAGGCCGGAGCCGCCCTCCTGCTTCTGGGCCGGCGGGATGAACGGGTCGTAGTTGGCGGCCTTGACGAAGAACAGGCCGGCGATGATGACGATCAGGACGACCGTGACCTTGATCGCCACGACGACCGCGGTGACCCGCGCGGACAGCTTCATGCCGATGACCAGGATCACGGTCAGCAGCAGGACCAGGAGGAAGGCCAGGAGGTCGAAACCGAACCCCTCGGCCACGTCCGGGCCGGACAGCGCGTCCGGCATGGACCAGTCCACGTTGTCCATCAGCGAGCGCACGTACCCCGACCAGCCGACGGCGACGACGGCGGTGCCGAGCGCGAACTCCAGGACCAGGTCCCAGCCGATGATCCAGGCCGGCAGTTCCCCGAGCGAGGCGTACGAGAAGGTGTACGCCGAGCCGGCCACCGGCACGGTCGAGGCGAACTCCGCGTAGCAGAGGGCGGCCAGCGCGCAGACGACGCCTGCGGCGACGAAGGCGAGGGCCGTGGCCGGTCCCGCGGTCTCCTTGGCCACCTTGCCGGTGAGCACGAAGATGCCGGTGCCGATGATGACGCCGACGCCGAAGACCGTCAGATCCCAGGCGGAGAGGGATCTGCGGAGCATGTGCTCCGGCTCTTCGGTGTCCTGGATCGATTGCTCGACCGTTTTGGTCCGGAACATCCCGGAGCTCTGGCGTGACTGCTGATCCATACTCACCGGCGTACCTCCGTGACCGTCTGCCTAGGGGCTAATGATCGAGAGGGGTGGGGGGCCGCGCCTGCGCACGGAGTCCGTTTCACACGAAAGGGCCGGTCGGAACCCCAGGGGGTGGTCCGACCGGCCCAATGCGCGGGGCACGGCGTTGACGCACCGCTCGCGCGGTGTCCGGAGGAGAGCCGGGTCCCGAACGGACGTCAGTCGCGCGCGGGCTGGGCGATGCCGGAGCGTTCCTCGTCGAGCCTGCTCTCCATCCGGCCGTCGAGCCGGGAGACCAGGCCGGTGACCTGGCGGGCGATGTCCGGTGCGGTCAGTCCGATCTCGGCCATGACCTCCTTGCGGGAGGCGTGGTCGAGGAAGCGCGGCGGGATGCCGAAGTCACGCAGCGGGACGTCGACGCCCGCGTCGCGCAGCGCCTGGGAGATCGCGGTGCCGACGCCGCCGACGCGGATGTTGTCCTCGACGGAGACGACGACCCGGTGGCGGTCCGCGAGCGGTGCCAGCGCCTCGTCGACCGGCTTGACCCAGCGGGGGTCGACGACGGTCGTGGAAATTCCCTGCTTGTCGAGCAGGTCGGCGATCTCCAGGCACATCGGGGCGAGGGCGCCCACGGAGACCAGCAGCACGTCCGGGCGGTCCGTGCCGGGCTCGCGCAGCAGGTCCATCCCGCCGATACGGCCGAGGGCGGGGACGGCCGGGCCGACCGCGCCCTTGGAGAAGCGGACGACGGTCGGCGCGTCGTCGACCTCGACGGCCTCGCGCAGCTGCGCGCGGACCTGGTCGGCGTCGCGCGGCGCGGCGAGCCGCAGACCGGGCACGACCTGGAGGATCGACATGTCCCACATGCCGTTGTGCGAGGCACCGTCGGTGCCGGTGACGCCGGCACGGTCCAGGACGAAGGTGACACCGCACTTGTGCAGGGCCACGTCCATCAGGACCTGGTCGAAGGCCCGGTTGAGGAAGGTGGCGTACACGGCGAAGACGGGGTGCACTCCGCCGGTGGCGAGGCCGGCCGCGGATACCGCTGCGTGCTGCTCGGCGATGCCGACGTCGTACACACGGTCCGGGAAGGCCTTGGCGAACCTGTCGAGGCCGACCGGCTGGAGCATGGCCGCGGTGATCGCGACGATGTCCTCGCGCTCCTTGCCGAGCTCGACCATCTCCTCGCCGAACACGGAGGTCCAGTCGGCGCCGGAGGAGGCGATGGGCAGACCGGTGTCGGGGTGGATCTTCCCGACGGCGTGGAAGCGGTCCGCCTCGTCCTGGAGGGCGGGCTGGTAGCCGCGCCCCTTCTCGGTGAGGCAGTGCACGATCACCGGGCCACCGAAGCGCTTGGCGCGCGTCAGGGCGGACTCCAGGGCCTCGATGTCATGGCCGTCGATGGGCCCGACGTATTTGAGGCCGAGGTCCTCGAACATGCCCTGCGGGGCGATGAAGTCCTTCAGGCCCTTCTTGGCGCCGTGCAGGGTCTCGTAGAGCGGCTTGCCGACGACCGGGGTGCGCTCGAGGATGTCCTTGCCGCGGGCGAGGAAGCGCTCGTAACCGTCGGTCGTACGGAGCGTGGCGAGGTGGTTGGCCAGGCCGCCGATGGTCGGGGCGTAGGAGCGCTCGTTGTCGTTCACCACGATCACGAGCGGGCGGTCCTTGGCGTCCGCGATGTTGTTCAGCGCCTCCCAGGCCATACCGCCCGTGAGCGCGCCGTCGCCGATCACCGCGACGACCCGGTCGTCCTTGCCGAGGACCTCGTTGGCCTTGGCGAGGCCGTCGGCCCAGCCGAGGACCGTCGAGGCGTGGGAGTTCTCGATGACGTCGTGCTCGGACTCGGCACGGGCGGGGTAGCCGGAGAGGCCGCCCTTCATCTTCAGCCGGGAGAAGTCCTGGCGGCCGGTGAGCAGCTTGTGGACGTACGACTGGTGCCCGGTGTCCCAGAGGACCTTGTCCTTCGGGGAGTCGAAGACCCTGTGCAGGGCGATGGTCAGTTCGACCACGCCGAGGTTGGGGCCCAGGTGTCCGCCGGTCTTGGAGACGGCGTCCACGAGGAAGGTCCGGATCTCTGCGGCCAGCTGGTCCAGCTGCTCCGGGGAGAGCCGGTCCAGATCGCGCGGTCCCCTGATACGGGTCAGCAGAGCCACCCGTGCCTCCTTGCCTTTGAGCTGGTCGAGCTTGCCGATTTTGTCGAGTCTAATGTTCCGCTCCCGTCCGCGTTCATCGGGCGCCGGGTCGGAGTCATGCCAATGGCCGAGACGCGACAGTGCCCGGCGCCGGTTCTCGGCGCCGGGCACTGGGTGCGGGTACTACGCGCGACCTGCGGTCTTCTGCGTACGGCGGGAGACCGAGTCGATCACCACGGCGGCCAGCAGGACCGCTCCGGTGATCATGTACTGGATCTCGCTCGCCATGCCGAGCATGTTGAGGCCCTGCTGGATCGCCTGGATGACGATCATTCCGAGGAGCGCCGACCACACCTTGCCGCGGCCGCCGAAGAGGCTGGTGCCGCCGATGACGGCCGCCGCGATGACGAGCATCAGGGTGTTGCCGCCGCCGAGGCTCTTGGTGGCGCCGCCGGAGAGGCTGGCCACGAAGAGACCGCCGAAGGCCGCGAGCATGCCGGACAGGCCGAAGACGGTCATGCGGACCCGGTCGACGTTGATACCGGCACGGCGGGCCGCCTCGGCGTTGCCGCCGACCGCGAAGACCTGGCGGCCGAAGGTGGTGCGGCGGGCGGCGAAGTCCGCGACGACCAGGACCGCGAGGAAGAGCACCAGGGCGAGCGGCAGGCCGCGGGCACCCTCGGGCTCGTTCAGGACGAACGCCACGACGAAGCACAGCACCGCGACGACCACCGTGCGCAGCACGATCTCGCTGGTCGGGCGGGCGGGCAGGGCCGCGGCCTTGCGGCGCTTGCTGTCCAGCAGCAGGGAGGCGGCGTACGCGAGGACGGCGGCGGCGGCCAGGCCGTATGCCGCGGCCTTGTCCTCGAAGTAGTAGCCGGTCAGGTTCTCGACGATGCTGCCGGTCGGCGCGTTGATCGAGCCTTCCTTGCCCATCATCCAGATCTGCAGACCGCTCCAGCCGAGGAAGCCCGCCAGGGTGACCACGAAGGCCGGCACGCCGATCTTCGCGAAGAAGAAGCCCTGGAGCACGCCGATGACCAGGCCGCAGACGACGGCGATGACGACGGAGAGCCCGTCGTTCAGGCCATTGGTGACGCTGAGCACCGCCCAGACGGCGGCGCCGACGCCCGCGACCGAGCCGACCGACAGGTCGATCTCGCCCAGCAGCAGGACGAAGACGATGCCCACGGCCATGATGCCGAGGCCCGAGGTGTAGACCGCGATGTTGGCGATGGAGCTGGCGGAGAGGAAGTTGCTGTTCTGCGTCTGGAAGACGATCGCGATGACGATCAGGCCCAGGACGACGGGCAGCGAGCCGAGTTCACCGCCGCGGACCTTGCGGGTGAACTCGGTCCAGTAGCCCTTCAGTCCCTCCTCGCGGACCAGCAGGCGGGGGTCGACGGCCGGGATGGGCGCCGCCGACTCGTCCACGGTCTCCGGCGCCGGCGACCCGGGGGCCGTGGGCTCGGAGGACCCGGACTTCTTGGGGCTCTTGGGGGTCTTGGCGAGGTCGCTCACTTCGCGTCCTCCTTCGTGGCCGTACGCGCCTGCCGACGGGTCACGGCGTTGTCCGTGGCGCCGGTGATCGCGGCGATGATCGTTTCGTGCGAGGTGTCCTTCACGTCGAAGACACCGTTGTTGCGGCCGAGGCGCAGTACGGCGACCCGGTCGGCGACGGCTCGCACATCCGCCATGTTGTGGCTGATGAGGATGACGCCGTGGCCGCGCTCGCGCAGTCGCTCGACCAGGTCGAGGACCTGGGCGGTCTGCTCGACGCCGAGTGCGGCGGTCGGCTCGTCCAGGATGACGACCTTGGGGTCGCCGATCAGCGCGCGGGCGATGGCGACGACCTGCCGCTGACCGCCGGAGAGCGAGGCCACCGGGATGCGGACGCTCGGGATGCGGATGGACAGCGTGTCCAGCAGCTCCTTGGCGCGCTTCTCCATCTGGATCTCGTTCAGGACGGAGGCGCTGCGCAGCTCGTTGCCGAGGAAGAGGTTGGCGACGACGTCAAGGTTGTCGCAGAGCGCGAGGTCCTGGTAGACGGTGGCGACGCCGAGGTTCTGGGAGTCGTGCGGCCGGTTGATCTGGACCGGCCTGCCGTCCCATTCGATGGTGCCCTCGTCGATCGGGTGGACACCCGAGATGGTCTTGACGAGGGTCGACTTGCCGGCGCCGTTGTCGCCGACAAGGGCGACCACCTCACCGGCGTGGATCTCCAGCTCTACGTCCGTGAGCGCCTGGACGGCGCCGAACCGCTTGGAGACTCCGCGCAACGCCAGCACGGGCGTAGCGGACACGTGAATCATCTCCTTGCCGCCTGACCGGCGGGGATGGTGGTGCGTTGGAGCACAGGGGTCGAGGGGAGTCCGGCGCCCCGCCCCCGCTGCGGGGCGTTGGTCGGGGCGGGGTGCCGGACCGGTTCGAGAAGGCGTCGGGGCGGGTATGCGGTCCCGCCCCGGGGCCTTGCCGACGGGGGTGTTGCCCGGTGTCGGCGGCGGAGGACCGGCTACTTGATGCCGGCCGCGTCGCAGGCGGCCTTGTACTCGGCGGTGCAGATGTCCGCGGCCTTGTAGACGCCGTCCTTGATGATCGTGTCGGCGATGTTGTCCTTGGTCACGATCTGCGCGTCGTACAGCTTGGCGGGCGTGCCCTTGAACTCACCGGTGAGGCTGTCGACCTTGACCGGGGTCAGGTCGTCGATCTTCTCGCCCTTGAGCAGCTTCACGGCGATCTCGGCGGTGGTCTCGGCCTCCGGCTTGATCTGCTTGTAGATCGTGAAGGCCTGGTCGCCCTTCAGGATCCGCTGCAGACCCGCCAGTTCGGCGTCCTGGCCGCCGACCGGGACCTTGATGCCCTGCTTGTTGAGGGCGGTGATGATGCCGCCGGCCATGCCGTCGTTGGCGGAGTAGACGCCCTGGAAGCCGTCCTTGCCCAGGGAGTCGATGGCGGCGCCCATCTTCTTGTTGGCCTCGTCCGGGGACCAGTCCGGGATGTCCTGCTCGTAGACGACCTTCTTGACCTGCTTGTCGAGGACGCTGTGGGCGCCCTTCTTGAACAGCGGGGCGTTCGGGTCGGTCGGCGAGCCGTTGATCATGACGACGTTGGCGTCCTTGGACTTGTCGCCGAGCGCCTTGACCAGGCCCTCGCCCTGCAGGCGGCCGATCTTCTCGTTGTCGTAACTGACGTAGGCGGAGATGGGTCCCTCGGCCAGCCGGTCGTACGCGACGACCTTGACGCCCTTCTTCTCCGCCTGCTGGACCCAGGACTTCGTGGCCTTGTAGTCGACCGAGTCGAGAATGATGACCTTGACGCCCTGGGTGACGAGCGCGTCGAACTGCTTCTTCTGCGTCTCGGTGTCCTGTGCGGCGTTGTTGTACTTGACCTCGCAGTCGGAACACAGAGCCTTGATCTTCGCCTCCATGATGGGGCGGTCGAAGGTCTCGTAACGCGTGGTCTTGTTCTCCGGCAGCAGCAGACCGATGGTCTTGTTGTCGCCGCCGCTGCCGCCCGAGTCGCTGTCGCCCGCCTTGCCGCAGGCGGCGATGGAGAGGGCCATGGAAACGGCGGCCGTGCCTACGACGACGCGGCGCGTCATTGAGTTCATGTGGGTTGCCTCCCTGACGAGGCCGCGACGTTGCGGCCGAGGTGGCTGAAAGTCAACTCGGCCACCACCCCAGCGTCAAGGAGTAAATCTTTAACGAGATGACAACGGTGCCATTCGTTATCTAAGTGAAGACAGGCGTAGAGGCTGGCGCGGAGGCCGGAAGCGCACTTTCCAGTAGGGATGAATCTCCCATTTCACTCAGTACTAGGGCAAGTGCCCCCAGAACTTCGGCGCGGCCTCCGAGCGCCCCGGGGGCCACCGACAGCTGCCGGGCGGCGCTGGGGATGGCATAGCGCGAGACGGAGTCGCGGATGGGCCCGAGGACCAGCTCACCGGCCTCGGCGAGATCTCCGCCGAGGACCACCCGGCTGGGGTTGAGAAGGTTGCAGAGGTTCGCCACCCCGCTGCCGATGTGCCGCCCGACGTCGGCGACGACCCGGCGGCAGCCGGGGTCTCCCTCGCGCGCCAGCTGCACGACCCGCTCCATGGTCAGGTCGGGTCCGTGACTGGGCTGGAGCAGCGGCAGCACGTACCGGGCGGCCGTGAACGTCTCCAGGCAGCCCCGGTTGCCGCAGCGGCAGACCGGCCCCGACTCGTCGAGGGTGATGTGCCCGATCTCGCCGGCGGTGCCGCCGGGGCCCCGGTAGATCTGCCCGTCGATCACCAGTCCCGCGCCCACACCGCTGGCGACCTTGATGTAAGCGAGGTCCTTGACGCCCCGGCCGCTGCCCCAGACCAGCTCGCCGAGCGCGCCGAGGTTGGCGTCGTTGTCCACATACACGGGCACACCGAGGCGGCCGGAGAGCTCCTCGGACGGGTTGATGCCGGTCCAGCCCGGGAGGATGGAGGTGGAGCCGAGGGTTCCGGACGAGACGTCGATGGGGCCCGGGACGCCGAGGCCGACGCCGACGACCTTCTCCTGGCCGATACCGGTGGCCGCGATCAGCCGCTTGACCAGCTGTTCCGCCCGGTCGAAGCCCTCAGCGGACGAGGCGTCGACATCGAGGGGCTCGGACTCCTCCGCAAGCACCTGGTGGGCCAGGTTGCCCACCGCCACGCGCAGGTGGGTGTGGCCGAAGTCGACCCCGATGACGATGCCCGCGTCGCCGCTGAGCGAGACGCTGCGGGCCCTGCGCCCGCCCGCCGAGGTGGGGGTGACCTCGACGGTGCCGCCGTCCTTCAGCTCCCGGACGATGTTGGAGACGGTGGCCGCCGAGAGGCCGGTAGCTCTCGCGATCTCCGCCTGGGTGAGTGAACCGGCCATACGCACCGCTCGTACGACCCGCTCGAGATTGGCCCGATGCAGAGATGTCTGCGAACCCGGAGTCTCCATCGACTCACTCACTCCTGCCGTTTTCTCCAACATGTGAACTCTAAGGGGAGCCTTTTGGGTTGGTCTCCGTCAAGACCTTGAGCGGGCCGGGACTCCGATGAGCAGTTCCGCTATGGAAACGCCCGATTTATTCCTGTCTGTTCCTTCCACCGTGGCCGAACCGGGGCGACGGCGCACGACGAAGGCCCCGGCGGGGATGCCCGCCGGGGCCTTGCACCGGTACCGCGTGTACGGCTCGTGCGACCGTGGCCCCTACTTCAGGGCTCCGGCGGTGAGGCCGGCCACCACCTGCCGCTGGAAGACGATGTACGCCGCCAGAACGGGCAGCATCGCGATCACCAGACCGGCGAAGAGACCGGAGTAGTCCCCTTTGTATCCCTGGCTGGTGGAGAGCTCGACCAGGCCCTGCGCGAGGACGCGCTTGTCCGGGTCGGTGTTCAGCACCGTGGGCAGCATGTACTGGTTCCACTGGCCGAGGAAGTTGAAGATCCCGACGCTGATCAGGCCCGGCCGGGCCAGCGGCAGCATCACCTGGAAGAAGGTCCGGGTGTGCGAGGCCCCGTCGATCATGGCCGCCTCGGCGATGGACGTCGGCAGCGTCCGGAAGAACGAGGTCAGGAAGAAGACGGTGAACGGCAGCGAGTACGCGATGTAGACCAGGATCAGGCCGTGCATCGTGTTCAGCAGTCCGGTGTTGTCCATGACGAAGAAGAGCGGCACCAGCGCCAGCATCACCGGGAAGCTCATGCCTCCGACGAAGAGGTAGTAGATGAACCGGTTCCCGGGGAACTCGAAGCGCGCCAGGACGTAGGCGGCCATCGAACCGAAGAGGAGCGTGCCGACGAGGGAGCCGGCCACCACGATGAGCGTGTTCACGAAGTAGTCGCTCATGTGCGCTTCGGTCCACGCCCGCGACCAGTTCTCGAAGAGCAGCGAGTCGGGCAGGCCCCAGGGCTCCTCGAAGATGGCCGTGTCCGTCTTGAACGACGTCATGACCGCCCACAGCAGGGGCAGCACGACCATGATCGCCCAGAGGATCAGCATGCCGTGCGAGAAGACATTGAGGACGGCGCCGTCGCTGCCCCGCTTCGCCGGCCGGGGGGCCTGCTTGGCGAGGGGCGCGCGCTGCTCGGGTACGGCGGTGCCGCCGAGCCCGGCGGGAGGGGTGTCAGTGGTCTTCATCGGAATCAGAACTCCAGCCGCTCACGCCGGCCCACTCGCAGCACGATGGCCGCGAAGGCCAGTGTCACAAGGAGCAGGGCGACGCCGATCGTGGTCGCGTAGGCCGCCTGGCCGTCCCGGAATGCCGCCTGGTAGACGTAGAGCGGCAGGACCGTCGTCGCGTAGTCGGGGCCGCCGGGGCCGACCGACATGATGTGGACGACGGCGAAGGCTTCGGCGCCCAGCGCCAGGATGCCCATGTAGACCCAGCCCGACTGCACGGTGTCCCTGAGCAGCGGCAGGGTGATCCTGAAGAAGGTGGTGACGCGGCTCGCGCCGTCGAGCAGCGCCGCTTCGTAGAAGTCCTTGGGGATCGACGCCATGCCGGCGGAGAAGAGCACCACGAAGAAGCCGACCGTGCACCAGACGAGCACCGCCATGATGCACCACAGGGCCAGTTCGGGGTCGCCGAGCCAGTTCGGCTGGAAATCCTCCAGGCCGACGGCCTTGAAGAATCCGTTGATCATGCCCTGGGCGGGGTCGTACGCGAACTGGAAGAGGATCGCCACGATCGCGATCGACAGCACTTGCGGGAAGAAATACGCGATCTTGTAGAAGCCCGAGCCCCGTACGCCGCCGACGGCGGCGCCCTTACGGCGCCGCCCACCGACATTGATCATGAAAGCGAAGAAGAGCGCGAGGCCGAGCGTCACCAGCGGAAGCACCAGCGCGAGCAGAACGCTGTGCCGGAGGGATTTCCAGAAGATGTCGTCGTGGAACATCTTCGTGTAGTTGTCGAAGCCGACCATGGTGAAGTCGGGGCTCAGACCGGTCCAGTCGGTGAACGAGTAATAAATGGACTGGATGAACGGCCAGATGACGAAAACGGCGTACAACGCCAGGGGAATCGCCAAGAACCCGACGATGAACCGGTATTTACCGTGTTGCATTGCGACCGACTCCGACCTTCCTGTGCTGCTGCCGCTGGTGACGCGCTGTCACTTCTGGTGCTTGAAGTGCTTGATGGACGAGTCCTTGGCCGCGGCGTCCGCGAAGCCCTGGATCTTCTTGATGGTCTCCGCGGGGGTCGCCCGTCCCGCCATCATCTCGCCCAGACCGGCGACACCGATCTGCTCCTTCTGGAGCTTGACGTACCAGTCCTGCAGGCGCGGGTTCACCACGTTCGCGCCGGCCTTCTCCAGCGCGGCGACACCGGACTTGAGACCGTCGGACAGCTCGATACCGGTCGTGCCGCCGTTGAACGCGGACAGCGACTTGGTGTTGGCGGTGAAGCTCTTCGAGGAGGCCTCGCTGAGCATGATGCGCAGCTGCTCCATGCCGCCCTCGGGGTTCTTCGCCTTCGCCGGGACGATGAAGGGCTCACCGCCGGACGCCCAGATGGTGCCGAAGGGCATCTTGTCGGAGGCGTCCAGGCCGGAGGGCGCGCCGACGGCGAGCTTGAAGTCCTTCGGGATGAACTTCGCCTCCTCGTTCTCCACCCAGGAGCCGTTCGGGATGAACAGCGCCTTGCCGCGGGCCCAGGCGCCCTGCGACCCGCGGTGGTCGAGGCCGGGCGTGCCCTGGAGGATGTAGCCCTTGGCGAAGAGCTCGTAGTACGCCTCGAAGGCGGCCTTGACGGCGGGGTGTTCCCAGGCCTTCGGCTCCAGGTTGTCGATGGCGTCGAGGACCTCGACACCGCCGATCTTGGCGATGAAGGGGTAGAGCGAGAACGGCAGGTAGTACGGGTGCTTGCCCGGGTACGTCCAGCCGGCGATGCCCTGCTTCTTCGCCTTCGCGCACAGGGCGAGCATCTCGTCCCAGGTCTCCGGGTACTTCGCGTCCAGCTTGTCCAGCGCGGTCTGCGAGTACCAGACGCCGTACACGGTGTAGGCGTAGTACATGATCCAGACGGGTGCGCCGTCGAACTGGCCCATCTCGACGATTCCGGGCCGCAGGGTGTCGCGGACCTTCTTGTTCGGGTCGTCGATGGAGGGGGCGTCGAGCAGCGGAGTGAGGTCGGTCAGCTGCTTCTTGCCGACCAGGACGCCCATGTCCATCTGCTGGGCGCCGGAGTTGTCGATCAGGTCCGGCGGGGTCCCGCCGTTGAAGCGCGGCTGGAGCACCGACTGGATCTTCTGGGTCTTGGAGAACTTGACCTTGGCCTTGGGGTAGTTCTTCTCGTAGACCTTGTTGGCGTCCTCGGCGTACTGCGTGCCGAAACCACCGTCGAAAATGACAACGTCGAGCGGCGCGGACTCATTGACGGCGAGGGGGTTCTTCGCCGACTTCTCGCCCTTCGCGGCCTTGCCCTTGTCGGCGCCGCTGTCGCCGCTCGCGCAGGCTGACAGGAAGCTCATCGTCGGAACCGTGATCAGGCCGAGTGCGGCCGAACGCTTGATCAGATCGCGACGGCCAAGGCCCTCATTGTTACGGGCGGAGGTGGATCCCATGCTCAAGTCCTCGCCTTCTCCAGGACTCAGGCGGTGTACCGGTCGCCCGTCCTTCTCGCCTGAGGCGAAGGGCCCCGCCACCGCGTTCCATTGCAGCTTGGGTCATGCACGTGTGCAGCTTGGTCATGTCATGTGCAGCGTGGGTCGTGCAAGGGTCGCCCGGTCGTACGGGATGGCCCGCACGTCCCCGTTTCCCCCTGTCCGGGCCATCATCATGAAGGACTGGCCGGACGCCGACAGGTATAGTCCACTTCCCGCCAACTGAGCAAGATCGAAAGCAAGTTTGGGCGGCAGTCTTTCCCGAGTTGAGACCTCCGGGATATCCGTGACGGTTCTGCACGCATTCGCCCCCGGGGAGGCTCTGCAGAATGACTGAATCCACCCTTTTGGCGTCGCCAACACCCTTGACACCACCAGGTACTTACCTCCCTACTGGACCCTGCGCCATGGAATTGACAACGTTGTCCAGCCGTTTGGGCAGGAGATACCACTCGCCATGCACAGACACCTCCCCGCGGCCGCCCTGCTGGTGGCCACCGCCCTGATCGTGGGCGGCGCACCCTCGACCGCCGTGGCCCTGCCGGGCCGACCCGACGCGCCGGAGGGGGAGTTCAGCTCCTCGTTCGAAGCGGGAGAACCTCAGCCGACCTGGCGCAATACCGTTGAAACGGGACCGGACGGAACGAAGCGCTCCTCCGGCGTCGACGGCGGCTTCGCGACCGGGATACCGGGCAATGTCACCGACAAGGTGGTGGACGTCCGGGCCAACGGGGAGAACGCGGGCTCCGGCGAGACCAAGGAAAATCTCGTCGACCTCCAACCGGGCACCAAATGGCTGGTGTTCGAACCGACGGGATGGGTCGAATTCGACCTGGACGAACCCACCAAGGTGGTCACGTACGCGCTGACTTCGGCGAACGACGCGGCCGAACGCGACCCGAAGGACTGGACGCTCAAGGGCTCCACCGACGGCAAGGACTGGAAGGTCCTGGACAGCCGGCAGGACCAGACCTTCGGGAAGCGCTTCGAGACCAGGAGCTTCTCCACCGACGGCGCGGCGGGCGCGGCGCCGTACGCCCACTACCGGCTGGAGATCACCAGGAACAACGGCGCTTCCGGCATCACACAGCTCGCCGACGTCCAGTTCTCGAACGGCGACACCTCCTCGCCCGCCCCCGAGGACATGCGCACCCTGACCGACCGGGGCCCGGGCGGCTCCCCCACCGCCAAGGCGAACGCGGGTTTCACCGGCAAGCGGACACTGCGCTACGCCGGTACGCACAAGCCCGGCGGCCGGGCCTACTCGTACAACAAGGTCTTCGACGTGAACACGGCCGTCGGCCGGAACACCGAGCTGTCCTACCGGATCTTCCCCTCCCTGCCGGAGACGGACCTCAACTACCCCGCGACGAACGTGGCGGTGGACCTGGCCTTCACCGACGGCACCTATCTGAGCGAGCTGCGGGCCGTCGACCGTCACGGCGGAGCGCTGACCCCGCAGGGCCAGGGCGCGGCCAAGCGCCTCTATGTCAACCAGTGGAACCAGGTCGACTCGGGGATCGGTTCCGTGGCGGCCGGCAAGACCGTCGACCGGATCCTGGTCGCGTACGACTCTCCCAAGGGTCCGGCGAAGTTCCAGGGCTGGATCGACGACATCACGCTCAGGGGGAAGGCCCCCGAGAAGCGCCTCGCACACCTGTCGGACTACGCGTCGACGACCCGGGGCACCCACTCCAGTGGCTCCTTCTCCCGGGGCAACACCTTCCCCGCCACGGCCGTGCCGCACGGTTTCAACTTCTGGACGCCGGTGACCAACGCGGCTTCCAAGACCTGGCTGTACGAGTACGCGCGCGGGAACAACGCGGACAACCTGCCCACCATCCAGGCTTTCGCGGCCAGCCACGAGCCGAGTCCGTGGATGGGCGACCGGCAGACCTTCCAGCTGATGCCGTCGGCGGCGTCCGGCACGCCCGACACCTCACGCACCGCGCGCGCCCTTCCCTTCCGGCATGAGAAGGAGAGCGCCACACCGCACTACTACGGTGTGACGTTCGAGAACGGCCTCAAGACCGAGCTGACCCCGTCCGACCACGCGGCGATGATGCGGTTCACCTATCCCGGGGAGGACGCGTCCGTTCTCTTCGACAACGTCACCGACGAGGGCGGCCTCACGCTCGACCCGGCGACGAGTTCCTTCAGCGGCTTCTCCGACGTGAAGAGCGGTCTGTCCACCGGCGCCACACGCATGTTCGTGTATGGCGTCTTCGACGCTCCGGTCACCGCGTCCGCCGCGCAGGGCGTCAAGGGACATCTGCGGTTCGAAGCGGGCTCGGACCGTACGGTGACGTTGCGCATCGCCACGTCACTGATCAGCCTGGACCAGGCGAAGGCCAACCTGTCCGCCGAGATTCCCTCCGGGTCGCGCTTCGAGCGGGTCCGGGACAAGGCGCGGGACGCCTGGGACGGTGTCCTCGGCCGGGTCGAGGTGGAGGGTGCCACCCGCGACCAGCTGGTGACGCTCTACTCCAGCCTCTACCGGCTCTACCTCTACCCCAACTCCGGTTTCGAGAAGGTCGGCGGGAAGCACCAGTACGCCAGCCCCTTCTCCCCGATGACCGGTCCGGACACCCCGACCCGCACCGGCGCGAAGATCGTCGACGGGGAGGTCTACGTCAACAACGGCTTCTGGGACACCTACCGCACGACCTGGCCCGCCTACTCCTTCCTCACCCCGAAGAAGGCCGGCGAGCTGGTGGACGGCTTCGTCCAGCAGTACAAGGACGGCGGCTGGATCTCCCGCTGGTCCTCACCCGGCTACGCCGACCTGATGACCGGAACCTCGTCGGACGTCGCCTTCGCCGACGCGTACGTCAAGGGCGTGGACTTCGACGCGGAGGCCGCGTACGAGGCGGCGCTGAAGAACGCGACGGTCACGCCGCCGAGCCGGGGGGTGGGACGCAAGGGAATGGAGACCTCCCCCTTCCTCGGCTACGCCTCCACCGAGACCCACGAGGGCCTGTCGTGGTCCCTGGAGGGCTATCTCAACGACTACGGCGTGGGGAAGATGGCCGAGGCCCTCCACAAGAAGACCGGGAAGACGCGTTACAGGGACGAGTCGGCGTACTTCCTCAACCGGGCCCGCAACTACGTCTCGCTGTTCGACTCCAAGGCCGGCTTCTTCCAGGGCCGCGACCTCAAGGGCGACTGGCGGGTCCCCTCCGCCCAGTACGATCCCCGGATCTGGGGCTACGACTACACGGAGACCAACGGCTGGGGCTACGCCTTCACCGCGCCCCAGGACTCGCGCGGCCTCGCCAACCTCTACGGCGGGCGCTCGGCTCTCGGCGAGAAACTGGACGCCTACTTCTCCACCCCGGAGACGGCGAGCCCCGAGTTCGTGGGGTCGTACGGCAGTGTCATCCATGAGATGACAGAGGCACGCGACGTGCGGATGGGCATGTACGGGCACTCCAACCAGGTCGCCCACCACGTCACCTACATGTACAACGCGGCCTCCCAGCCCTGGAAGACGCAGGAGAAGGTCCGTGAGGTGCTCTCGCGGCTCTACACGGGCAGCGAGATCGGCCAGGGCTACCACGGCGACGAGGACAACGGCGAGCAGTCCGCCTGGTACCTCTTCTCGGCGCTCGGCTTCTACCCGCTGGTGATGGGCAGCGGCGAGTACGCGATCGGCTCTCCGCTGTTCACCAAGGCGACCGTGCGCATGGACAACGGCGAGAAGCTCGTCGTGAAGGCCCCGGAGAACAGCTCCCGCAACCTCTACGTCCAGGGGCTGAGGGTCAACGGCAAGGAGTGGAACTCCACCGCCCTGCCGCACGATCTGCTCGCGCGCGGTGGCACCTTGCAGTTCGACATGGGCCCCAGGCCGTCCACGTGGGGCACGGGCGCGAAGGCCGCCCCGGTCTCCCTCACCCAGGACGACAAGGTGCCCTCGCCCCGCCACGACGTGATCACCGGCGCCGGCCCGCTCTTCGACAACACCTCGGCCACGGCGGGCGAGACGGCGGCGGTGGAGCTTCCGGTGGCCGCCGCGGTACGAGCCGTCCAGTACACCCTGACCTCGTCCGACCGGGCCAAGGCGCCGGGGGGCTGGGTGCTCCAGGGCTCGCGGGACGGGACCACCTGGAAGGACCTGGACAAGCGGTCGGGCGAGACGTTCGCCTGGGACCGGCAGACCCGGGTCTTCTCGGTCGGCGCCCCCGGCACGTACGCGAAGTACCGCCTGGTCCCGGTGGGCACGGCGACACTCGCGGAGGTGGAGCTGATCTCCTAGCCGGCGCCGCCGCGACGAATGCGTCGCGGTCGAGCCCGTCCGGGTCGCTGTCGAGGTCCATGGCGCGCAGGACAGGGGCTCGGAAACGACGCGGACCGGCCGCCACCCCGTGCGGGGTGACGGCCGGTCCGTGCGATGGGTGACCTGTGGCCGGTGGGTCAGCCGCGGATCAGGTTGCGCAGCACGTACTGCATGATGCCGCCGTTGCGGTAGTAGTCCGCCTCACCGGGGGTGTCAATGCGGACGACCGCGTCGAACTCCACACCGGTGTCGGTGGTGACCTTGACCGTGCGCGGGGTGGTGCCGTTGTTCAGCTCGGTCACGCCCGTGAAGGAGAAGGTCTCCTCGCCGGTGAGGCCGAGGGTGGCCGCCGAGGCGCCCTCCGGGAACTGGAGCGGCAGGACACCCATGCCGATGAGGTTCGAGCGGTGGATGCGCTCGTACGACTCGGCGATGACGGCCTTGACGCCGAGGAGCGCGGTGCCCTTGGCGGCCCAGTCGCGGGACGAGCCGGAGCCGTACTCCTTGCCGGCCAGGACGACCAGCGGGATGCCCTGGTCGATGTAGTTGCGCGAGGCGTCGTAGATGAACGACACCGGCGCGTCCGGCTGGGTGAAGTCGCGGGTGTAGCCGCCCTCGGTGCCCGGCGCGATCTGGTTGCGCAGGCGGATGTTGGCGAACGTGCCGCGGATCATGACCTCGTGGTTGCCTCGGCGCGAGCCGTAGGAGTTGAAGTCACGACGCTCCACACCGTGCTCGGTGAGGTACTGGCCGGCCGGGGTGTCGGCCTTGATGGCACCGGCAGGGGAGATGTGGTCGGTGGTGACCGAGTCGCCGAGCTTCGCCAGCACGCGCGCGCCGGTGATGTCCTCGACCGGGGTGGTCTCCATCGTCATGCCCTCGAAGTACGGGGGCTTGCGGACGTAGGTGGACTCGGTGTCCCACTCGAAGGTGTTGCCGGTCGGGATCGGCAGCGCCTGCCACTGGGCGTCACCCGCGAAGACGTCCTGGTAGGACTTGTTGAACATGTCCTCGCCGATGGCGTTGGCCACGACGTCGTTGACCTCGGCCTCGGAGGGCCAGATGTCGGCCAGGTAGACCGGCTTGCCCTCGGTGTCGACACCGAGCGCGTCCTTGGTGATGTCCACCTTCATGGAGCCCGCGAGGGCGTACGCGACGACCAGCGGCGGGGAGGCCAGGTAGTTCATCTTGACGTCGGGGTTGATACGGCCCTCGAAGTTCCGGTTGCCGGAGAGGACCGAGGTGACCGCGAGGTCGTGCTCGTTGACGGCCTTGGAGACCTCCTCCGGCAGCGGGCCGGAGTTGCCGATGCAGGTGGTGCAGCCGTAACCGACGAGGTTGAAGCCGACCTTGTCGAGGTAGGGGGTCAGGCCCGCCTTGTCGAAGTAGTCGGTGACGACCTTTGAGCCCGGGGCGAGGGTGGTCTTGACCCACGGCTTGCGGGTCAGGCCCTTCTCGACCGCCTTCTTGGCCACCAGCGCCGCGGCGACCATGACGTACGGGTTCGAGGTGTTGGTGCACGAGGTGATCGCGGCGACGGTGACGGCGCCGTGGTCGATCTCGTAGGTCGAGCCGTCGGCGGCGGTGACCAGGACCGGCTTCGACGGGGCGCCGTTCGGCGTGTTGGCCGGGGCGTCGGAGGCCGGGAAGGACTCCTTGCCCGCCTCGTCGACGTCGTCGACGTAGTTACGCACGTCCTGGGCGAACTGCTGGGCGGCGTTCGCCAGGACGATGCGGTCCTGCGGGCGCTTCGGGCCGGCGATGGAGGGGACGACCGTGGAGAGGTCGAGCTCCAGCTTCTCGGAGAAGTCGGGCTCGGCGGCCGGGTCGAGCCAGAGGCCCTGCTCCTTGGCGTACGCCTCGACGAGCGCGACCTGCTGCTCGCTGCGGCCGGTCAGCTTCAGGTACTTCAGCGTCTCGCCGTCGATCGGGAAGATCGCGGCGGTGGAGCCGAACTCCGGCGACATGTTGCCGATGGTGGCGCGGTTGGCGAGGGAGGTGGCGGCGACGCCCTCACCGTAGAACTCGACGAACTTGCCGACGACGCCGTGCTTGCGCAGCATCTCGGTGATCGTGAGGACCAGGTCGGTGGCGGTGGTGCCGGCCGGCAGCTCGCCGGTCAGCTTGAAGCCGACGACGCGCGGGATGAGCATGGAGACCGGCTGGCCGAGCATCGCGGCCTCGGCCTCGATGCCGCCGACGCCCCAGCCGAGCACACCGAGGCCGTTGACCATGGTGGTGTGCGAGTCGGTGCCGACGAGGGTGTCGGGGTACGCCTGGCCGCCCCGGACCATGACCGTACGGGCCAGGTGCTCGATGTTGACCTGGTGGACGATGCCGGTGCCGGGCGGGACGACCTTGAACTCGTCGAAGGCGGTCTGGCCCCAGCGCAGGAACTGGTAGCGCTCCTTGTTGCGGCCGTACTCCAGCTCGACGTTCTGGCCGAAGGCGTCCTTCGTACCGAACTTGTCGGCGATGACGGAGTGGTCGATGACCAGCTCGGCGGGGGCGAGCGGGTTGATCTTCGCCGGGTCGCCGCCGAGCTCCTTGACGGCCTCACGCATGGTGGCGAGGTCGACGACACAGGGCACACCGGTGAAGTCCTGCATGATCACGCGGGCCGGCGTGAACTGGATCTCCTGGCTGGGCTGTGCCTGGGAGTCCCAGTTGCCGAGGGCCCGGATGTGGTCGGCGGTGATGTTCGCGCCGTCCTCGGTGCGGAGCAGGTTCTCCAGCAGCACCTTCAGGCTGTAAGGGAGGCGCGCGGAGCCCTCGACCTTGTCCAGCTTGAAGATCTCGTACGACTCGTCGCCCACGCGCAGCGTGCTGCGGGCGTCGAAGCTGTTCGCCGACACGACAGTCTCCTTCTTCAATGTGCGCGTATCTACCGCGCTGCGTCAGATATGCGGCTGACGCCGCGTGGTCCTGCCGCCACGGGCTCCTCGCCGGTCCGCTAAGGTAAGACTTAGTAAGGCAATCCTTACCGGGGCGGCTGTGGTGCGTCTTCGGGCAGATATCTCGATGTCGAGATAACACACTAGTACATCCCCGCGCCGTGCGACGAGGCGCGCACCCGCAGAGCGGCGGGGACGACGACCGGTTGTGGCGATTCGCCCTGTCCGGGCTCGATGAGCCGTGTCAGCAAGGCCACGGCGGTACCCGCTGTGACCTCGGGACGCAGGGTCACCGTGCTCACCGGTGGATCGGTCTCCGCGTATCCAGGATCCTCGCTGGCGCACACCACGCGCAGCACATCGGGCACGGCGATTCGGTGGCGCGCGGCGGCCGCGAGCAGCTGACGGCCGCCGGGGTCGTAGATCGAGTAGACGGCGTCGGGCCGGACCGTCGGGTCGCGGCTCAGCAGCGCGTCGAAGGCATGGCCCCCGTCGTCGTGCGGATCGAAGGTGACGAGGAGCGGACGCCTGCGGCGCTCCGCGCACCAGGCTTCGTACGTCTCGGTCACGGTGGTGGTGCAGTGGTCGCGGCCGAAGCCCGCGTGGAGCGCGACGCGCTCGGACCCGGCCGCCGCGAGATGGTCGAGCACCTCGCGGGTGGTGGCCCGGTGGTCGTTGTCGACCCAGAGGTCGCCCGGGAGCGGGTCTCCCGGCACCCCGTCGAAGACCAGGGGGACGCCCCGGGCGCGCAGGGCACGGAGCACCGGGTCGCCGACCGGGCTGTCCATGATCAGCATTCCGTCGACGGCGAGGGTGTGCCAGAGCGACTCGGCACCCCGCTGCGTGGGCAGGGTGGTGAGCGCGAAGCCATGGGCATGGGCGGCGGCGGTCGCGGCGGTCAGGGCGCGGGAGAAGAAGGGAACGGCGGTGATGTTCCAGGGGACGCCGGCGAAGGTGGTGACGGCGACGCCGAGCGTACGGGTGCGGGTCGCCCGCGGCGGGCCGTAGCCGAGGGCGACGGCGACGTCCCGGACCCGGCGCCTGGTGGCCTCGCCCAGCCGGCCCGTGCCGTTGAGGGCATGGGACACGGTCGCCGTCGACACCTCGGCGGCGCGGGCGATGTCGGCGAGGGTGGGTCCGGACACGCGCGTCATCGTACGGATTCCATGGCCCGGCGGGGAGTCGGCCGCGGGAATCCGTCGTCCGGGGCGGCTACTGGTTAAGGGGTTAATCACCGAGGGTTCAGGCCACAGCCACCCTCGCCTCCAGGAGTGCTCATGACGTCCTCTCTCTCCCGGCGCACCGTGCTGGCCGCGGGCGCGGCCGGCCTGGTCGGTAGCGCGGCGGCGCCCGCCGCCGCGCTGTCGGCGCCCGGCTCCGCGGCGCCCGCCCCGGCCGCGCGGAGGTCCGTACGGAGCTCGTCCGCCTCGCTGATCGTGCACAACGCCCGGGTGTTCACCGGACTCTCCGGCTCCCGTCCCGTCGAGGCCGTCGCCGTCGGCCGCGACGGCCGGATCGTCGCCACCGGCCGCGGAAACGAACTGCGCCGGCTCATCGGCCGGGACACCGAGGTGGTCGACGCGCGCGGCGGCACCGTGATGAGCGGCATCCACGACGGCCATGTCCACCCCCTGGCGGCGGGCAAGCGCTCACTGCGGCCCTCGCTGGAGGGCGCGGAGACGACCGAGGCCGAGCTCCGGGAGACCCTGACCGGCTTCCTGAAGGACTCCCCCGGCCAGGAGCCGGACGGCTGGCTGGTGGTGGAGGACTGGAACCCGATCGGCCTGCTGCCCCAGGGCACCGCCCCGCACCACACCATGCTCGACGCCCTGCCCACCCGGCGCCCGGTCGCCCTCGTCGGCGGTGACGGACACAACGTCTGGGTCAACGCCCGCGCAATGGAGATCGCCGGGATCACCTCCTCGACGCCCGACCCGGTCGGCGGAAAGATCGTCAAGGGAGCGGACGGCAGGCCGACCGGAGTACTCAAGGACGACGCCCAGCCGCTGGTGACGCGTCACATTCCGGAGCCCGGTGAGGCGGACCTGGTCGCGGCGTGCGCCCGGGTCCTCGCCCAGGCCGCGGCCTCCGGGGTCACCACGATGATGGATGCCTGGGTCACACGCGGGGAGCTGGTGACGTACCGGGCGCTGGCGGCGGCGGGGAAGCTGCCGCAGCGTGTCGTACCGGCCATCCGGATCGAGGCGGACCGGGCGAAGGACCCGGCCGGCTCGCTGGCGTACGCCCGGGCGCTGCGGCGGGAGTTCGAGGATGTCCCCGGTCTGCGCTTCGGCATGATCAAGGTGTTCCTGGACGGTGTGATCGAGTACCCGGCGCAGACGGCCGCGCTGCTGGAGCCCTATCTGGACGGCCGGGGAGGAGCGACGAACAATCGGGGTGAACTGTATGTTTCAGGGCACGACTACGGTCGGCTGACGGCCACCTTCAACCGGGCGGGCTGGCAGATGCACGCCCATGGCCTCGGTGACCGCGCGGTCCGCACGGCGCTGGACGGCTACGCCCACGCGCGTCGCGCGACCGGGCTGCGCGACGCGCGCAACACCGTCGCCCATCTGCAGCTGGTCGACCCCGCGGACCTCCGGCGCTTCGCCGAGCTGGGTGTCGTGGCGTGCATGCAGTTGCAGTGGGCCGCCGAGGACACCTGGACGATGGAGGCGCTGTTGCCGTACATCGGGCCGGAGCGGCACCGCTGGATGTATCCGGCGCGGAGCCTGGAGCGGCACGGCGCGCGGCTGTCCGGCGGCTCGGACTGGCCGGTCGACCCGCTCCAGGTGTGGAACCAGGTGCGCACGGCGATCGACCGGCGCGGTGCGCACGGCGAGGGCGAGCTCCACCGCGAGCTGGAGGGCCTCGGGCGCGCCTCGGCGCTGCGGATGCATACGTACGGCACGGCGTGGCAGTTGCGCATGGACCGGCTGACCGGCACCGTCCAGCGGGGCCGCGCGGCGGATCTGGTGGTCCTCGACCGCGATGTGACGCGTTGTCCGGTGGAGGACATCAGCGACACACGGGCCGAGCTGACGCTGGTCGGCGGGCGGGTCGTGCACGACGCGCACTCGGTGACCGGGAGTGCCGCGGCCGCGGGACTGGCCCGGGCCGAGGCGGGCCCCAGGCCGGCCTCGTACACGGCGGTCCACGGCGGAAGGCACCGGGCCTGCGGCTGCGGACAGGACTGACCGGTCACATGTGACCCCCGGACGGCCGCGGCGAGTTTGCCGCGGCCGGCGGGCGGGCTGAGGATCACACCATGTTCAGCGGCGCACATGTGATTCTCTACACGCGGGACGCGGACGCGGATCGGGCCTTCCTCAAGGACGTGCTGGGCTTCGACCACGTCGACGCCGGGCGCGGCTGGCTCATCTTCGCGCTGCCGCCGGCGGAGGTCGCCGTTCATCCCACGGCGGGCGAGCCGAAGCACGAGCTGTATCTGATGTGCGACGACATCGCGCGCGTGCTGGACACGCTCGCTCGGCGCGGGGCCGAGATCTCACGGCCCGTCAGCGACCAGGGCTGGGGGCTGCTCGCGGGCGTACGGCTGCCGAGCGGGGCAAACTGCCGCTCTACGAACCGCGTCACCCCACCGCCCACAGCGCGTCACCCTAATGGCTCAGCCCAACGCGAGCACCATCTCATATCTGAGATAACCTGCGGCCATGGCAGACGACTACCTCGTACGCATCGGCAAGCTCATCCGTGACGCCCGGCAGCACCGGGGCTGGACGCAGAGTCAGCTCGCCGAGGCGCTGGCCACAAGCCAGAGCGCCGTCAACCGCATCGAGCGCGGCAACCAGAACATCAGCCTTGAGATGATCGCCCGTATCGGCGAGGCGCTCGACAGTGAAATCGTGTCTCTGGGTTACGCAGGACCCATGCATCTGCGCGTGGTCGGCGGACGCCGGCTCTCCGGCTCCATCGACGTAAAGACCAGTAAGAACGCCTGCGTGGCGCTGCTCTGCGCCTCCCTGCTCAACAAGGGCCGGACGGTCCTGCGCCGGGTGGCCCGCATCGAGGAGGTCTTCCGGCTCCTGGAGGTCCTCAACTCCATCGGCGTACGCACCCGCTGGATCAACGACGGCGTGGACCTCGAAATCGTCCCGCCCGCACAGCTCGACATGGAGGCGATCGACGCCGAGGCGGCGCGCCGCACCCGCTCGATCATCATGTTCCTGGGTCCGCTGCTGCACCGGCTCGACCACTTCAAGCTGCCGTACGCCGGCGGCTGCGACCTCGGCACACGGACCATCGAGCCGCACATGATCGCGCTGCGCCGGTTCGGCCTGGACATCACCGCGACCGAGGGGCTCTACCACGCCCAGGTCGAGGCGTCCGTCGCGCCGGACCGCCCGATCGTCCTCACCGAGCGCGGCGACACCGTGACCGAGAACGCCCTCCTCGCCGCGGCCCGCCACCACGGGGTGACGGTCATCCGCAACGCGTCCTCCAACTACATGGTCCAGGACCTGTGCTTCTTCCTCGAGGCGCTGGGCGTACGGGTCGACGGCATCGGCTCGACGACGCTGACCGTGCACGGCGTCCCGAACATCGACGTGGACGTCGACTACTCGCCCTCCGAGGACCCGGTCGAGGCGATGAGCCTGCTGGCGGCGGCCGTGGTGACCGAGTCCCGGCTGACGATCCGGCGGGTGCCGATCGAGTTCCTCGAGATCGAGCTCGCCGTCCTGGAGGAGATGGGGCTCGACCACGACCGCACCGCGGAGTACCCGGCGGACAACGGCCGCACCCGGCTGGTGGATCTGACGGTCCGGCCCTCCAAGCTGGAGGCGCCGATCGACAAGATCCACCCGATGCCGTTCCCGGGCCTGAACATCGACAACGTGCCCTTCTTCGCCGCGATCGCGGCGGCGGCCCAGGGCAAGACCCTGATCCACGACTGGGTCTACGACAACCGTGCGATCTACCTCACCGATCTCAACCGGCTGGGCGGCCGCCTGCAGCTCCTGGACCCGCACCGCGTCCTGGTGGAGGGCCCGACCCGCTGGCGCGCGGCGGAGATGATGTGCCCGCCCGCGCTGCGGCCGGCGGTGGTGGTGCTCCTCGCGATGATGGCGGCGGAGGGCACGTCGGTGCTGCGGAACGTGTACGTCATCAACCGGGGGTACGAGGATCTGGCGGAGCGGCTGAACTCGGTCGGCGCGCAGATCGAGATCTTCCGGGACATTTAAGTACGCCGCAGGTCAGGACGCTTTCCCGCCCTCCTGGGCCGCCTGTGGGCCGTCGCCGGTGTCTCTCTCTCTCCCCCCCCCGGATCCGGCTGGTCGGGCGTCGGGGCGCCCAGGCGTCCTCGCATCCGCAGGTATTCGCCCTTCGCCTGTGCGGCGGTGAACAGCCGCTCGATGTGGGCACATGGGCACGCCCTGCGCCAGGACCACGTGATGGCTCAGAGGGCCTACGAGTACCCCCGGGAGCTGCACGCCGTCATGGACCCGGACCCCAACTCCCCGTGGGGCGTCTGGCTGGACGCTGCGTACATCGATTTACAGCGCGCGCACAGCCTCTCAGCGCTGGGAGACCACCGCGGGGCTGCGGAAGGATTCCGGGACGCCATCACGCGACTTCCCGCGGGCTACCACCGGGACGGCGGGAGACGCTATCTCTGGCGCGAGCCGGGGAGCCGGAGCAGGCGGCCACCGTGGGGCTGCAAGCCCTGAGCATTGCGAAGGAGACCGGTTCGGACCGTATCGCGCGGGAGCTTGCCCAGCTCGACAGCACTTTGGATCAATGGCGTACGGTCCCTGGCGTGGCCGACTTCAAGGATGCGCTGACCGAAGCCGTACTGCGCCAGGCCTGGCCTGACTCCCTCTGCACTGACCAGCAACCGAAGGAGACCCCCGATGCCCCGCCCGTACGTCCTGCTCAGCGTGGCCACGTCTGTGGACGGCTACATCGATGACACCAGCACCTCGCGGCTCCTGCTGAGCAACAGCGAGGACTTCGACCGCGTGGACCAGGTACGCGCGGAGTCCGACGCCATCCTGATCGGCGCCGGCACGATGCGCTCCGACAACCCCCGGCTGCTGGTCAACAGCGAGGAGCGGCGCGAAGCTCGAGTGGCGGCGGGGAAGCCTGACTACCCGCTCAAGGTGACCGTCTCCGCGAGCGGTGACCTGGACGCCGACCTGAAGTTCTGGCACCACGGCGGCGACAAGCTCGCCTACACCACGGACGCGGGTGAGGAGAAGCTCCGAGAGCGGCTTGCCGGCCTCGCAGACGTGGTCTCCACCGGCGCGACCATCAACTTCGCGGCCCTGCTGGACGACCTCGGCGCCCGCGGAGTCGAACGGCTGATGGTGGAGGGCGGCGGACAAATCCACACCGCATTCCTCTCCCAGGGGCTGGCCGACGAAATCCACCTGGCCATCGCCCCCTTGGTCGTCGGCGACGCAGGCGCCCCCCGCTTCCTGAACCCCGCCAGCTACCCGGGCGGCTCCGCCCGCCGCATACACCTCGCCGAGGCCAGCACCATCGGCGACGTGGTCCTTCTCCGCTACCTGCCGAAGCAGGAGGGTCCCGCGTGAATCACGCCAACGATGCGACCTGGATGGAGCGGGCCATCGAACTCTCCCGCAAGTGCCCGCCGGCGGAAGGCGCCTTCTCGGTCGGCGCCATCATCGTGGGCGCCGACGGCGAGGAGCTTGCCCACGGCTACTCCCGCGAGACGGACGCCCACGTCCACGCCGAGGAATCGGCCCTAGCCAAGCTCCACGTGGACGACTCGCGCCTGGCCGGCGCCACGCTCTACAGCACCCTGGAGCCCTGCTCCGAGCGCAAGTCCCGCCCCCTCACATGCACCCAGCTGATCCTCCGCTCCCCGCTCCGTCGCGTGGTCATCGCCTGGCGCGAGCCGAGCCTCCTGGTGGCCGACTGCGTGGGAGTGGAGACCCTCCGTGCTGAGAACATCGAGGTCGTGGAGCTCTCTGGACTGACCGCACAGGCCCGTGCGGTGAACGCCCATCTCCTGATGTAGCAAGGCGTCCGGCCTGCCCGGCTGGGCCGCTGACCTGTTGTGGGGGCTTCCGGACGGCGCTCATCCCTCATGCGTGGCGATGAAAGCGTCTCTACGCCGTCGCGGCGCCGCGCAAGCGTGGCGCGCGGCCCACGGCGTGAGCCGCGCGCCCGTCTCCGCGCCGGCGCGGCCAGCCATCGGCACGGGCCCTGACGATGAGCCACCCAAACACGCGAGAAGCGAACTGTGGTTCCGGCGGCCCTGGCGTGCTGCAGGCATGGCGAGGCGGCGGAGGCCGCCCCTGGGTACCTGGCCTACTGGAACTCGCGAGGCGCGTGGGGCTTCCGGAGCCGTGTGTCCACTGCACACCCGGGCCGTCCCTGGGCCGTCCGAGGGTGGCCCGGGGGGGACCGGCAATGACCAGTGATGACCTCTACCCTGCTGGTCAGGGGCGGTGCTGGATATGTTCCCTCAGATCGCAGCGCCGCGCGGTAAGTCCCGGGACATCTGACGCATCCGGGCCCCGGGAACCGAGCCCCGGGGCCGCTGAAGGACCGTTGACCTACAACCTCTCGTCGGGCGCCGCGCCTTCCCGTACCCCGCCGCGGCGGGGCCCCGAGGCGTGAGGTCAGGCCTGTCCGACGCCCGGGCCGATGCCGCCCTTGAGGCGTTCGATGTCTCCGGGGCGGACCTGGATCACGAAGAGGGCGATCAGTGCCGCGATGATCGCGAGCCCCGCCGCGACGACGAAGGCGGCCGAGACGCCGGAGGTCAGGATGTGATCGCCCCACGGCGCCGGGAGCTGACCGGTCTGCCGGAACTCGAGGCGCTGCGCCGGGGTCGCGTGGGCGATGAAGTCGGGGACCTGCTTGTCGGCCTCGTTGCGGCTGACCGTGCCGAAGACGGTGACCAGGATCGAGAGCCCCAGGGAACCACCCACCTGCTGCGTCGCGTTGAGCATGCCCGACGCCGCGCCGGTCTCGTGCGGGGGCACATTGGAGACCGCCATCAACGTCACGGAAACGAACTGCATCCCCATGCCGAGACCGAAGACCAGCATCGGACCGAGAACGCTGCCCAGATAGGTGGAGTGGACGTCGGTGAGGGTCAGCCAGGACAGGCCGCCCGCCGCCAGGATGGCGCCGGTGACCATGAAGGGCTTCGGCCCGTACTTGGGCAGGAGCTGGGAAGCCAGCCCCGCGCCCACCGCGATGATCGCGCTGACCGGCAGGAAGGCGAGGCCGGCCCGGAGCGGGCTGAAGTCCAGCACGTTCTGCACGAAGAGCGTCAGGAAGAAGAACATGCCGAACATCGCGGCGGCGAGGCTGATCATGATGCCGTACGTGCCCGAGCGGTTGCGGTCGGCGAACATGTGCAGGGGTGTGATCGGCTGCCTGGAGCGGCGTTCGATCAGGATGAAGGCCGCGAGCAGCACCACGGCGATGCCGAAGGACGCCAGGGTGAGGGGCTCCCGCCAGCCTTCCTGGGCGGCCCGGATGAATCCGTAGACCAGCGCCACCATGCCGAGCGTGGAGGTCAGGGCCCCGGCCAGGTCGAAGTGGCCCGGATGCCGTTCGGACTCCTTGATGTAGCGCGGCGTCGCGAAGGCGATCAGCAGGCCGATCGGCACGTTGACGAAGAACACCCAGCGCCAGTCGAGCCACTCGACGAGGAGGCCACCGGCGAGCAGCCCGATCGCGCTGCCGCCCGCGGAGACGGCGGCGAACACGCCGAACGCCCGGTTGCGGGCCGGTCCTTCACTGAACGTGGTGGTGACCAGCGCCAGGGACGTCGGCGAGATGATCGCGCCGCCGACGCCCTGCACGGCGCGGGCGGCGAGGAGTTGGCCGGAGTTCTGTGCCAGACCGCCGAGCAGTGAGGCGAGGACGAACAGCAGCAGACCGACGATGAGGACCCGGCGTCTTCCCAGGACGTCACCTGCGCGGCCACCGAGCAGCAGCAGACCGCCGAAGGTGAGCGTGTAGGCGTTGACGACCCAGGACAGGCTCGTCGTGGAGAAGTTCAGCGAGTTCTGGATGTGCGGCAGGGCGATGTTCACGATGGTGATGTCGAGGACCACCATCAGCTGGCACGAGGCGATGACGAGAAGGGCCATTCCGTTGCCGCCGCCCCGTTCCGGGGCGTCGGTTCTGGTGGTCTTCGTCGGCTTGGGAGTCCTCATGGCACATCGCGCCCTGGCGGAGGGGCCGTGGACGGGTCCGCCCACCATTCGACCGTAAGCCCGGCTCCCAGGGCCCACCAATCGATCAAGCGCGGGCCCCCGGCACCGATCGGCGGAGGGATGCCGGGGGGCGGGTGTCAGAGCTGGAAGCCGGCGGGGAACGGGTCGTCCGGATCGAGGAAGTACTGGGCGGTTCCGGTGATCCAGGCCCGACCGGTCACGGTCGGCACCACGGCGGGCAACCCCCCGACCGAGGTTTCCGCGACGAGGCGCCCGGTGAACTCCGTACCGATGAAGGACTCGTTGACGAAGTCGCGGCCGAGGGGCAGTTCGCCGCGTGCGTGGAGTTGTGCCATACGGGCCGAGGTGCCGGTCCCGCAGGGTGAGCGGTCGAACCAGCCGGGGTGGATCGCCATCGCGTGCCGGGAGCGGGTGGCGTCGGAGCCGGGAGCGGCGAGATAGACGTGCTTGACGCCGTTGATCTCCGGGTTCTCCGGGTGGACCGGCCGGTCCGTGGCGTTGATGGCGTCCATCACGGCGAGACCGGCGGCGAGCAGGTCGTCCTTGCGGGCGCGGTCGAAGGGCAGGCCGAGGTCGTCCAGGGAGACGAAGGCGTAGAAGTTGCCGCCGTATGCGATGTCATAGGTGACCGTGCCATGTCCTGGTACGCGGACCTTGCGGTCGAGCGCGAGGCAGAACGCGGGCACATTGGTGAGGGTCACGGCCTTGGCCACGCCGTCCTCGACCCGCACGTCGACGGAGACCAGGCCCGCCGGGGTGTCGAGGCGGACCGTGGTGACGGGTTCCGTGACGGGCACCATGCCGGTCTCCACCAGCACGGTGGCCACCCCGATGGTGCCGTGACCGCACATGGGGAGGAGCCCGGAGACCTCGATGAACAGGACGCCGTAGTCCGCGTCGGGGCGCGTGGGCGGCTGGAGGATGGCGCCGCTCATCGCGGCGTGGCCACGCGGCTCGTACATGAGCAGGGTGCGGACGTGGTCGAGATGATCGATGAAGTGGCGCCGCCGCTCGGCCATGGTGGCGCCGGGTACGACGCCGACGCCGCCGGTGATGACACGGGTCGGCATGCCTTCGGTGTGCGAGTCGACTGCGTGGTAGACGTGCCGGGTGCGCATGTCCCCTCCTTGTCCGTTCTGCTGTTCCTGCTGTTCCTGCTCGTGCGACTGGGCCTCCGCGGCCCGAACCGGCCTCTGTGGGTCTTTGACGGCCTCTACTTGTGGCCTTCGGCGAGCGCCTTCTCGGTGGCGGCGCGGACGGCGTCCGCCTGCTCGTCGGTGAGAGGGGTCCGCGGGGGGCGTACGGGGCCGCCGGGGCGCCCCGCCATGTCCATCGAGAGCTTGATGGCCTGGACGAACTCGGGCCGCGAGTCCCACCGCAGCAGCGCGTGCAGCGACCGGTAGAGCGGCAGGGCCTCGTCCAGGTCCTGTGTGACGGCGGCGCGGTAGAGGGCGACGCAGGCGGCCGGCAGGGCGTTGGGGTACCCGGCGATCCAGCCTACGGCGCCCGCGAGGGCCAGTTCTAGCAGGACGTCGTCGGCACCGATCAGGAGGTCCAGCTCGGGGGCGAGTTCGGCGATCTCGTAGGGGCGTCGGACATCGCCGCTGAACTCCTTCACGGCGACGATGCTGCCGTCCGCGTGCAGCGCGGCCAGCAGCCGCGGGGTGAGGTCGACCCTGGTGTCGAAGGGGTTGTTGTACGCGACGACGGGCAGCTCGGCCTTCGCCACCTCGGCGTAGTGGGCGCGGATCGAGCGCTCGTCGGCACGATAGGCGTTGGGGGGCAGGAGGAGGACCGATCCCGCGCCGGCCTCGGCCGCCTGGTCGGCCCAGCGGCGGGACTCGTCACTGCCGTAGGCGGCGACACCCGCCATCACCCTGCTCCCGTCACCGGCCGCTTCGACGGCGACCCTGACGACGCGGGCGCGCTCGTCGTCGGTGAGGGTCTGGTACTCGCCGAGGGAGCCGTTGGGGACGACACCGTCGCAGCCCTGGCCGATGAGCCGGGCGACGTGCTCGGCGTAGGCGTCGTAGTCGATCCGCAGCGCGTCGTCGAAGGGCAGGGCGGTGGCGACCATGACGCCGTGCCAGGGCCGTGTCCGGTGATCGGTCAACGTACAACTCCTCGAATGATGGGTGGCGCGGTGCCGCGGTGCCGTGTGCGGGCGACCCGGGGTGGTCCGGCTCTGGGCGCTCGGTCGGCTGAGTGCGTGCGGTCGGCTGGGTGCGTCGGTCCGGGTTCGGTCAGCTGGGGGCGTCGGTCCGGGTTCGGTCGGCTGGCGGCGTCGGTCCGGCCGGGCAGTTCGGGCAGTTTGTCGCGTCGGCCCCGGCCCGGGCCGCTCGGCCCGCTCGGTGCGTCAGTCCGGCCCGGGCCGTTCGGCCGGCGCCGGGTCTTCGGGTGGTGCGGCGCGTGCGGGCAGTTCGGCGAGCTGCCATAGCGGTACGGGGCAGGAGAGCGGGCGCCGGTCCGCGGCCGGCTCCTCCCCCGCGAGGCGCGCCACGGCCTGGCCGCACATCCGGCCCTGGCACCAGCCCATCCCGGCGCGGGTGAGCAGTTTGACACTGCGCGCGTCCCGGGCCCCGAGGTCGTCGACGGCTTCCCGGATCCTGGCCGCCGTCACCTCCTCGCACCGGCAGACCTCGGTGGTGGCGTCGAGCCAGTCGGTCCAGCCGGGTCCCGGGCGGTGGGCGGCTGCCATCGCGTCGGCGAAGGCCCGCAGCCGCGCCCGGCGCCGGGCGAGGGCCGCGGTGCCGCGTGGGCCCGGCCCGCCCAGGAGGGTGCGGGCGATCGACCGCGCCGCCAGTTCTCCTTCGGCGAAGGCCAGTTGGGCTCCGCCGATGCCGCCCGTCTCCCCCGCCGCCCAGATGCCGGGGACGGAGGTGCGCTGGTCGGAGTCGAGCGCCAGGGCGGCGGTCCCGTCGGGGGTGCGCCGGGTGGCGCAGCCGAGGCCGGTGGCCAGTTCCAGCTGCGGGACGAGCCCATGGCCGACGGCGACGGCGTCGCAGGGGATCCGTCGGCCGCTGTCCGGGACGGGGCGCCAGTCGCGGTCGAGACGGGAGACCGTGACGGCGGTGACCCGGTCGGTGCCGTGGGCGGCGGTGACGGCGTGCCGCGTGAGCAGCCGTACGGAGTGCCTGAGCAGCCCCGCGCCGTGGACCGCGCCCTCGGCGACCTTGGCGGGGTTGCGGAGTACCGCGGGGAGTGCGCCGGTGTACGCGGTGTAGTCGGCGGCCTCCACGACGGCGGGGACGCGGGCTCCGGCGGCGGCGAGGGACCCGGCGACGGCGAGCAGCAGCGGGCCGCTGCCCGCGACGACGATCCTCTTGCCGGGCAGGACGAGGCCGCCCTTCAGCATCGCCTGGGCGCCGCCCGCGCCGACCACTCCGGGCAGGGTCCAGCCGGGGAAGGGCAGTTGGCGCTCGTACGCGCCGGTGGCCAGGAGGACGGCCCCGGCATGGGCCGTGGCGGAACGTTCGTCGGGGCCGGCGACCGCGTGCAGCCGCCATCGGTCCTCTTCCTCGCGGGTCACGGTCCACACGTGGTGGGCGGCGAGGTGTCTGACGCGTCCGGCGCGAAGGTGCTCGTCGAGGCGGCGGACGCGGGTGGCGAAGGGCCGCCACTGGTGGTGCGGGGCCTGGGGGCGTGCGGCCGCGAGTTCGGGGGCGGGGTGCCGGTAGTACTGTCCGCCGGGCCGCTCTCCGGCGTCGATGAGCAGCACGGTGAGCCCGAGATCGGCGGCGGTGACGGCGGCCGCGAGTCCGGCGGGGCCAGCTCCGACGATCGCGAGGTCGGCGGTGTGCGGACCGGCGGGGGCGAGGCCGGTCGGCATGGCCGGGCGGTCAGACGGCGCTGTCGGCATGGCCGGTGCCCTCCTGGGTGGTGACGGTGTCGCCGGGGCGCGCGGGGACCAGGCACGCGCGTTGGTTCGGCCGGCCGTTGACGGTGGCGAGGCAGTCGTAGCAGGCGCCCATTCCGCAGAAGGCGCCCCTGGGCGCGCCGTTGCCCCGGGTAGTGCGCCAGGAGAGGATGCCGGCCGCCCAGAGTGCGGCGGCGATGGACTGGCCGGGGAGCACGCTGATGTCACGGCCGTCGAAGGTGAGGGTGTACGCCGCGTCGGGGCCCGCCCCGACGGCGGAGGACGGTGGTCTGGTCATCGGTCGGCTCCTGGGTCGGCTCCTGGCTGATCGGGGGCCGGGAAACGCTCGGGGCGGAACGGCCGCAGGTCGAGGGCGGGCGGTTCGCCGCGCAGTCCCGCCGTGACGAGCAGTCCGGTGGCCGGGGCGAGCCCGATGCCCGCGCCCTCGTGCCCGCAGGCGTGGTGGAGGCCCGGGACGCGCGGGTCGGGCCCGATGGCCGGGAGGTGGTCGGGGAGGTAGGGCCTGAACCCGAGATAGGTCCGGATCGCGTGGACGTCCGTGAGAACCGGGAAGAGGGCGGTGGCCTGGGACGCGAGTCTGCGCAGGGCCTCGGTGGAGAGGGTCCGGTCGAAACCGACCCGCTCGCGGGTGGCACCGATGAGGACCGGCCCGGAGGGGGTGCCCTCGACGACGGCCGAGGACTGGAGGGCCGCCGAGCCGCTGGCGACGTCGGAGATGTAGTCGGCGGCGTAGACCTTGTGCCGTACGAGGCGTGGCAGCGGTTCGGTGACGAGGACGAAGCCGCGTCGGGGCCGTACGGGAAGAGAGGCTCCGGCGAGGGCGGCGAGCTGTCCGCCCCAGGTGCCGGCCGCGTTGACGACGGCCGGTGCGAGAAGGTCGCCGCTCGTGGTGCGGACGCCGCGGACGGCGCCGCGCGTGTCGGTGAGGACCTCGGTGACCTCGTCGCCGAGCCGGACCTCGGCACCGAGCCGCCGCGCCGCCCTCAGGAGCTGGGCGGCCGCCTGGGCGGGCTGTGTCTGGGCGTCCTGCGGGTAGTGGAAGCCTCCGGCGAGGCCGGGCGCTAGATGGGGCTCCAGCTCACGCAGGGCGTCGGCGGGTACCTCCCGCGACTCGACGCCCGCGCCGCGCTGCCCCTCGGCGAAGGTCCGCAGTGCGGTGAGGGCGGTCTCGTCGGGCGCCACGACGAGACCGCCCTTGGGCTCGTACTCGGTCTCCGGTGGGAGGACCTGGGCGAGTTCGCGCCACAGTCGGGTCGACAGCAGCGCGAGGTCGAGCTCGGGGCCCGCCTCCTTGTCGGAGACGAGCAGATTGCCTTCCCCCGCGCCGGTGGTGCCGCCCGCCACGGGGCCGCGGTCGACCACGGTGACGGCGAGGCCGGAGCGGCAGGCGTAGTACGCGCAGGCGGCGCCGACGACTCCGGCGCCGATGATCACGGCGTCAGGGGGACGGTGGTTGTGTCTCTTGGGCACGGCAGTAATATTTCACATTCTACTGTTGCGGGGCAAGAGACCGGGGCGGACGAATCCGCCCCGGTCACACGGGCAGGTGTGCGGGCACGGCGCGGGGGAAGCCGGGCCGGCAGTGCCCCGGGCGTCAGCTGCGCAGCGGGCCTTCGCAGGTGTACGCCGACGTTCCGGCCAGGCGGCTGCTCCAGATCTCGACCTCGCCGAAGGAACAGTTCATGTCCGCCAGGTTGGTGGACGCCGAGCCGGTCCGGTCGAGGAGGTAGTAGTCGACCGTCTCGGACATGTCCTTGAAGACCAGGTCCGGGCTGCCGGCGTTCGACAGGTTCGCGGTGATCCGGCCGGTGCAGATGAACCGCCGCTGTGCGCTGTCACCGTTTTCCGTGCACTCGGGCGTGTTGTACGAGGCCGCGGCGAACGAGGAGCGCACGGCGGCCGCGGTGGAGTCCCGCAGCTGGTCGTTGGGAACATGGCCGGTGTTCGGCACGAACAGGTCGTCCACCTTGGCGATCTGCGCGTCGAGGAAGGTGTCGTACCCGCGCTGGAGCGCGGCGTCCCCGCCCAGCCGGTCGCGCCAGGCGTCGAACGCCGCCGGCTTGTCGGCCCGCAGATGTCCGTACATCTCGCGGAGCAGGGCGGGCCGCTCGGTCCACAGGTACTCGAAGAACGTGCCCGCGTAGCTGTAGAACCGGAAGCCGTCGCCCTCGTAGGTGGAGTGCAGCAGCTGGTTCACGGTCATGCGCGGGCCACCGCGCGCCGTGTCGGCCATGACGCTCTTCACCAGGGACTTGCGGACCGCTATGCCGTTGTCCCGGGTGGCGCCGTCGAAGAACTCGGCGGTCCCCTCGTCCATGGCGGTGGTGCGGTCGTCCTGATACCAGGGGCCCTCGCCGAAGTAGCCCGGCACGGCGAAGCGTCCGTTGAGGTAGTGCACGTACTCGTGGCGGAACAGCTCCTCCAGCGTCAGCGAGGAGTCCTCCGGCACCCGGCGCTGGTAGGTGTAGAACGTGGCGCCGCGCTCGATGTAGATGCCGCCGTTGTTGGTGTCCATGCCCGTGAGGATCGGGTGGTAGTTCTCGTAGTCGGCGCGGGACGCGTACAGCACGATGGTGAGGCTGGTGTTCGTGTCCCCGGCGAGCGGAGTCTCGGTGCCCACGACCCGGTGGAACTGCGCCTTGACCTGCTTGCTCGCGTAGTAGAGCTGGTCGACGGTGGCGCGGTCCAGGGCGGTGCGGACCTTGATGGCGCCCTTGTCGTAGCTGTACGTGTACGGGAAGATCTGCCGCTCGATGTCTTCCTTGCACACGTGGTACTGCTTGCAGGCCTCGTAGAAGTTCAGCCAGGAGACCAGCCTGGTCCAGGGGGCGCTGCCCTGCCCGAAGTCGCGTTCGACCGGGCCGAGGAGCGCGCCGAGGTCGGCGACGATCGTGGACCGCAGCGCGTCGACCTGGCCGAAACGGCCGTACTCGGCGAGAGCGTCCCGCACCACCCACGCGTTCGGCGTGCCCTTGAGGTGGTCGTAGCCGGCGAACTCCTTGAACGCCTCGCGGTACCGGAAGTCCTGGGTGACCGCCGTGTGGAAGGCCGTGTCGTGGTTCCCCGGGTAGATGCCCAGGTAGTTGACGGAGAGCGCGGCGAGGGCGGCGCCGCCCCACGCCGGGTCGACGCTCTGGGCGGCGTGGTACTGGTCCATGGTGGCCAGCACCTTCTTGATCAGGCCGAGCTGGTGCTGCCGCAGACCGGGGGCGCTGCCGATGTAGAGGGCCTCGCGCAGGGTTTCCGCGTTGGTGCGGGTGACGGTGAAGGTACGGGCCGCCGCGCCGAAGTCGGCGATGGCGCGGCGCAGGACCTCGACGGTCGGCGCGTCGGTGATGTCGATCTCGGTGCGCGAGAAGTCGTGGTAGGCGACGGCGTGGAGATAAGTGAACATCTCCAGCAGATGCGTGCCGTTGCGTCCGTCGTGGGCGGCGGCACGCGCGGATATCCGGCGGCCGACGGCCTGGACGTGCGCGTCGGACATGACCGGTGCGAGCCTGGCGTCCCAGGTCCAGATGAGGTCGCGGAGACAGCCGTCGGCGGTGACGGCGGGGTCGGCGAGGAAGTCGGCGAACTGCTCGGGTCCCAGACGGGTGATGCCGTCGAGGGTGCAGGGAACGCCGGCGGCACGCAGCGGTGCCCGGCCCGTTCCGGCGGCCGCGGGCGTCCTGGGGCCGGGGATGCGGCCCTGGGCCAGGGCTCCGGGCGCGGGGGCGGGACGGGCGGTGGGGCGGGGCGCCCGTGCGAGGCGGTCGACCTCGTCGAAGGGGTTCGCCCGGGGCGCCGGGGCCTTGGGGGAAGGGGCGGTGGGGGCGGCCGCGGCCGTCCGTGAGGCCGGGGGCTCCGGCGCCGCCTGGGCCTGGGCGCTCTGGACGACCGGACCGAGCAGCGTCGTGGCGACGATGCCGGCCAGCAGTGATCTGCGCATGGTTCTGGGCTGGAACACCAGCGACTCCTGTGTGGGAGGTGGGGAGCGGTGCAGGTCAGCGGTACTGGTCTCGCGCCACGAGATGGCTCTTCCACGGCCGAACTCCCCGAGGGGCTCGGGGAGTTGAGGCACGGTGGCGCTGCGACCCGAACAGTAAAATAGTAATGTGAAATTGCACTGACAAGCCCCACGCATCCCCCTCTTCGTCATCCGCCTCAGGGAGCCTCCACGGCCGACCGAACCGCAGACCTCCCCCTCGGCGCCCATGACCTGCCTGTTTACCTGCAGTTGGCCCGCTTCAAGGGCGAGCGCCCGACCTGGCCGAGGCCGAGCGGCTCTCGCGACGCCGAACTGGCCGCCGTCCTTCCGGAGTTGTGGCTGATCAAGGACGGGCCGAGCCGCCCGTCGGCCCTCGGCACGCCGCAGAGGCGTACGGATCGAGGACGAAACCGGTGATCACGCAAAAACGAGGGCGCCCGGCTGATGCCGGGAGCCCTGTCGCGCGCGGTGGACGGGTCGAGGAGAGGATGGGCGGCCTGCTCGACGCGAGCTAGGGCAGGACGGCGAAGCCGTCGAGCTCGACCTTCGCCTGCTCGTCCCAGAGGCGGGTCGCGCCGATCACCGCCATCGCCGGGTAGTCGCGGCCCGCCAGGCGGTGCCATACGCGGCCCAGTTCGGAGGCGTGGGCCCGGTACTCGGCGACATCGGTGGCGTACACGGTCACCCGTGCCAGGTCACCGGGCACACCGCCCGCCGCCCTCAACGCCGTGAGCAGATTGGCGAGTGCCGTCGCGAACTGCTCCGGCAGGGTCTCCCCCACCACCTTGCCGTCGGTGTCCAGGGCCGTCTGTCCGGCGAGGAAGACGACCCTGGTGCCGGTGGCGACAACGGCGTGGGAGAACCCGGTCGGCGGGGAGAGGTCCGCCGGGTTGTGACGCTGCAGTGTCATCCGTACAGCTCCTTCGCGATGATGGTGCGCTGGACCTCGGTCGCGCCCTCGTAGATGCGGGGCGCGCGGACCTCGCGGTAGAGGTGCTCCAGCAGATGGCCGCGTTGCAGGGCGCGGGCGCCGTGCAGCTGGACGGCGGCGTCCACGACGTACTGCGCGGTCTCGGTGGCGAGCAGTTTCGCCATGGCGGAGCGCTTGGGCACGTCCGGCGCGCCCGCGTCGTACGCCGCCGCGGCCGCGTACACGAGGAGCCGCGCCGCCTCGGTCCTGGTCGCCATGTCGGCGACCCGGTGGGCGACGGCCTGGAGGTCCTTCAGCACGCCGCCGAACGCGCTCCGCCCGGCGGTGTGGCCGAGCGTCGCGTCGAGAGCCGCCTGTGCCATGCCGACCGCGAAGGCGCCGACGCTGGGGCGGAAGAGGTTGAGGGTGTTCATGGCGACCCGGAAACCCCGGTCCACCTCGCCCAGTACGTCCTCGGGGCCGACGGGCACCTCGTCGAAGTGCAGGGCGCCGATGGCGTGGGGGCTGAGCATGTCGATCGGGGTGCCGGTGAGGCCGGGGCGGTCGGCGGGGACCAGGAACGCGGTGACACCGCGGGCACCGGCGCCCTGGGCCGTGCGGGCGAAGACGGTGTAGAAGTCGGCTTCGGGGGCGTTCGAGATCCAGCGCTTCTCCCCGGTGAGCAGCCAGCCGTCGGCGCCGGGCCGGGTGTCCGGTACGGCACTGAGGGCGAGGGCGGCGGCGTCGGATCCGGCGTCCGGCTCGCTCAGCGCGAAGGCGGCGACGGCCCGGCCCGCGGTCACCTCCGGGAGCCAGCGTTCGCGCTGCGCGGTCGTGCCGGCGGAGGCGACGGGGTGGGCGCCGAGACCTTGGAGCGCCAGGGCGGTCTCGGCCTCCGTGCACGTGTGGGCGAGCGATTCCCGCATCAGGCAGAGGTCGAGCGCTCCCGCCGCGAACACCCTTGTGAGCAGGCCCAGTTCGCCGAGCGCGGCGATGAGCGGGCGGTTGACCCGACCCGGTTCCCCTTTGTCCGCGAGCGGGGCGAGCCGCTCGGCGGCGAGTGTCCTTAGCTCCGCACACCATGCGGTTTGCACCGGATCGAGCGAGAATACGGGCATTCGTGCCCCCTCTTCGTGCGCATCTATCGCGGACCGTTGACTGTCGTCACCTTCACGATACGCTCGTCGGGCGAGCCCACCACGACAAGGGGGCGAACCATGGAGCTGTCACCCTCGGCGCACCACGACACCTTTTCGCGCGAGCATCTGCCGCCCGCGGAGCAGTGGCCGGAGCTGCTCTTCGATCTGCCCGGGCTGCGCTATCCGGCGCGGCTCAACTGCGGGGCCGAACTGCTGGACCGCACGGTCGAACGGTTCGGGGCGGACCGCCCCGTCTTCCGTGACGCCAAGGGCGGCGTCTGGACTTACGGGGAGCTGCGCGACCGGGTGGACCGGATCGCCCACACCCTCACCTCCGATCTCGGGGTGGCGCCCGGGAACCGGGTCCTGCTGCGCGGCCCCACCTCCGCCTGGCTGGCGGCCTGCTGGCTCGCGGTCATGAAGGCGGGCGCGGTGGCGGTGACCGTCCTCGCCCAGCAACGGTCCCGGGAACTGGCCGTCATGTGTGAGATGGCGCAGGTCACCCACGCCCTGTGCGACATCCGCTCGGTGGACGACCTGGTCAAGGCCGAGGTGCCGGGGCTGCGCGTCACCACGTACGGCGGGGACACGCCGGACGACCTGCTGTGGCTCGCGGCCGGAAAGCCGGCGTCGTACGAGGCCGTGGACACGTCCGGGGACGACGTGGCCCTGATCGCCTTCACCTCCGGGACCACCGGACGGCCCAAAGGGTGCATGCATTTCCACCGCGATGTGCTGGCCGTCGCCGACACCTTTTCGGAGCACGTGCTGCGGCCGGAGCCGGACGACGTGTTCGCCGGGAGCCCTCCACTGGGATTCACCTTCGGCCTCGGCGGCCTCGTGATCTTCCCGATGCGGGCGGGAGCCAGTTCGCTGCTGCTCGAACAGGCGGGACCCAGGCAGCTGCTGCCGGCCATCGCCGAGCACAGGGTGTCGGTGCTGTTCACCGCGCCGACCGCCTACCGGGTCATGCTCGACGAGCTCGACGGCCACGACACCGCCTCGCTCCGGCGGTGCGTGTCGGCGGGCGAGAACCTGCCGGCGGCGACTTGGCAGGCCTGGAAGGAGCGGACCGGGCTGCGCCTGATCAACGGCATCGGCGCGACCGAGCTGCTCCACATCTTCATCTCGGCGGCGGACGAGGAGACCAGGCCCGGGACGACGGGCCGGGCCGTGCCGGGGTGGCAGGCGCGCGTGGTGGACCGGAACGGCCGGCCGGTCGCCGACGGCGAGGAGGGCCTGCTGGCCGTGCGCGGTCCGGTCGGATGCCGCTATCTGTCCGACCCCCGCCAGCGGGAGTACGTGAGCGACGGATGGAACGTCACCGGTGACACCTACGTGCGCGAGCCGGACGGCTACTTCCGCTATGTGGCCCGAGCGGACGACATGATCATCTCGGCCGGGTACAACATCGCCGGCCCCCAGGTCGAGGACGCCCTGCTCGCCCACCCGGACGTGGTCGAGGCGGCGGTGGTGGGCCGGCCGGACGAGCTGCGGGGGCAGATCGTGGTCGCGTACACCGTGCTGCGTGACGGTGTACCTCGCGACGACGCCACGGCCGGGGCCTTGCGCGACTTCGTGAAGTCGCGCCTCGTGCCCTACAAGTGCCCGCGCGAGATCGTCTTCCTGGACGCCCTTCCGCGGACCGCGACCGGCAAGCTCCAGCGCTTCCGGCTGCGCGGCGGGGGGTGAGCGGGATTTAGAGTGATCTGGTGGCCGAGCAGCACACCCCCCGTTCCCTGATCGTCTCCCTGTACGGCGCGTACGGGCGCACGGCGGACAACGCCCCCCTGCCGGTGGCGGAGCTGATCCGGCTCCTCGCCGCCCTCGGCGTGGACGCGCCGTCCGTCCGCTCGTCCGTCTCCCGTCTCAAGCGCCGCGGGCTCCTGGTGCCGGGGCGCACGCAGGACGGGGCGGCGGGCTACTCCCTCTCCCCCGACGCCCAGCAGCTCCTCGACGACGGCGACCGGCGGATCTACGCGAGGACCGAGCCGTCCCTCTCCGACGGATGGGTGCTGGCGGTCTTCTCGGTCCCCGAGGCCGAGCGGCACAAGCGCCATCTCCTGCGCTCCCGCCTCGGCGGACTTGGCTTCGGCGCGGCGGCACCCGGCGTGTGGATCGCCCCGGCCCGACTGTACGAGGAGACCCGCCACACCCTGGAACGGCTGCGTCTGGGCCCGTACGTCGACCTCTTCCGCGGGCAGCACCTCGGCTTCGCGCCCACCGCCGAGTCGGTGGCGCGCTGGTGGGACCTGCCGTCCATCGCCAAGCAGCACGAGGACTTCCTCGCGGCGCACGAGCCGGTGCTGCGGTCGTGGACCGCCCACCCGTCCGGCTCCCCGGAGGACGCCTACCGGGACTACCTGCTCGCCCTCGACTCCTGGCGGCGCCTGCCGTACGCCGACCCCGGCCTCCCGGCGGAGCTGCTGCCCCAGGACTGGCCGGGCGTCCGCTCGGCCGCCGTCTTCGGTGAACTGCACAGCCGTCTGCGGGACGCGGGGGTCCGGTTCGTCCGGGCAGGGGCCGGGGAAGAGGCCCGCTGACGTTCCCGCGCGCCTTACGGGCGGGGCGCCAGGCTGAGCCGCGGTTTCGGGGCGTCGGCGCGGCCGGTCGGGGGTGTGCGGCTGCCCGCGCGGTAGGGGGCCGGCCAGGGCGCGGCGGGGCCTTCGTACGCCTGGTCGGCCGCCGCGTGGAGTGTCCAGTGCGGGTCGTAGAGGTGCGGGCGGGCCAGCGCGCAGAGGTCGGCGCGGCCCGCGAGGAGCAGGGAGTTGACGTCGTCCCAGGACGAGATCGCGCCCACGGCGATGACGGGGATGTTGACGGCGGCGCGGATCCGGTCGGCGTACGGGGTCTGGTAGGTGCGGCCGTACTCGGGCTGTTCGTCCGGGACGACCTGGCCGGTCGAGACGTCGATGGCGTCGGCGCCGTGGCGGGCGAAGGCCCGGGCGATCTCGACGGCGTCCTCCTCGGAGGTGCCGCCCGGTGCCCAGTCGGTCGCCGAGACGCGCACCGTCATGGGCCGCTCGTCGGGCCAGTTCTCGCGTACCGCGTCGAAGACCTCGAGCGGGAACCGGAGCCGGTTGGCCAGGGAACCGCCGTACGCGTCCGTCCGCCGGTTGGTCAGCGGAGAGAGGAAGCCGGACAGCAGATAGCCGTGGGCGCAGTGGAGTTCGAGGAGGTCGAAGCCGCAGTGGGCGGCGCGCCGGGCCGCGGCGGCGAACTGTTCGCGGATCTCCGTGAGGCCGGCCCGGTCGAGCTGGTGGGGGATCTGGTTGACGCCGGGGCGGTACGGGAGCGGGGACGCGGCGGCCAGCGGCCAGTTGCCCTCGTCGAGGGGCTGGTCGATGCCTTCCCACATGAGTTTGGTGGAGCCCTTGCGGCCGGAGTGGCCCAGTTGGACGCCGAGCGCGGTGCCGGGCGTCTGCCGGTGCACGAAGTCGGTGACGCGCTGCCAGGCGGCTGCCTGTTCGTCGGTGTAGAGGCCGGTGCAGCCGGGCGTGATGCGGCCCTGCGGGCTGACGCAGACCATCTCGGTCATGACCAGACCGGCGCCGCCGAGGGCGCGGGCGCCGAGGTGGACGAGGTGGAAGTCGCCGGGGACGCCGTCCTCGGCGCGGTACATGTCCATGGGCGAGACGACGACACGGTTGCGCAGGGTCAGCCCGCGCAGCGTGAACGGGGTGAACATCGGGGGCGTTCCGGGAGGGCAGCCGAATTCGCGTTCCACGGTGTCGGTGAAGTGCGGGTCGCGCAGTCGGAGGTTGTCGTGGGTGACGCGCCGGCTGCGGGTGAGGAGGTTGAACGCGAACTGGCGCGGTGGCTGGTCGAGATGGAGGGCGAGGTCCTCGAACCAGCGCAGGCTGGCGGCGGCCGCGCGCTGGGTCGAGGCGACGACCGGGCGGCGCTCGCTCTCGTAGGCGGCGAGTGCCTCGTCGAGCGTGGGCTGTTCCTCGACGCAGGCGGCCAGGGCGAGGGCGTCCTCGACGGCGAGCTTGGTGCCGGAGCCGATGGAGAAGTGGGCGGTGTGGGCGGCGTCACCGATGAGGACCGTACGGCCGTCGGACCAGCGCTCGTTGACGACCGTGCGGAACGCGGTCCAGGTGGAGTTGTTGCCCCGCAGCGGGCGGCCGCCGAGCGTCTCGGCGAAGATCTTGGCGCAGCGGTCGGCGGACTCCTGCTCGTCCAGGACGTCCAGGCCGGCCGCGCGCCAGACCTCTTCGCGCATCTCGACGATCACGGTCGAGGAGCCGGGCTCGTAGGGGTATCCGTGGAGCTGCATCACGCCGTGTTCCGTCTCGGCGATCTCGAAGCGGAAGGCGTCGAGGGCGAAGTCGGCGGCGAGCCAGATGTAGCGGCAGCGGTGGGTCGTCAGCCGGGGCCGGTAGACCTCGGCGCGGGCTTCCCGGGTGAGGCTGTGGACGCCGTCGGCGGCGATGACGAGGTCGTGCGACGCGGCGAGTTCCGTTGCGGGCGGGGCCTCGGTGCGGAAGCGGAGCCGTACCCCGAGAGAGGCGCAGCGCTGGTGCAGGATCTCCAGGAGCCGGCGGCGGCCGAGGGCGGCGAAGCCGTGTCCGCCGGAGGTGAGGGTGCGGCCGCGGTGGACGATCTCGATGTCGTCCCAGCGGACGAACTCCTCCCGCAGAGCGCGGTAGACCTCCGGGTCGGCGTGCTCGATGCCGCCGAGGGTCTCGTCGGAGAGGACGACTCCGAAGCCGAAGGTGTCGTCGGGGGCGTTGCGTTCCCAGACGGTGACCTCCCGGCCGGGGTCGAGGCGCTTGAGCAGCGCGGCCGCGTACAGCCCGCCGGGTCCGCCGCCGACGACGGCGACGCGCAGAGGCCTGGCCATGGTCAGCGTCCCTGCCATTTCGGGGGGCGCTTCTCGGTGAAGGCGGCATGGAATTCGGCGTAGTCGGCGCCGTTCATCAGCAGCGCCTGGGTGGCGGCGTCCATCTCGACGGCCGCGGACAGCGGCATGTCGAGCTCGGCGGTGAGCAGTGCCTTGGTCTGGGCGTGGGCGAGCGCGGGGCCGTCGGCGAGGTGCCGGGCGAGGGCGGCGGCCCGGGCGTCTGCCTGGCCCTCGTCGGTGAGCTCGCTCAGGAGGCCGATGCGTTCGGCCTCGGGGGCTCGGACGGGTTCGCCGAGCATCAGCAGCCGGGTGGCGTGGCCGAGGCCGACGACCCTGGGCAGCAGGTACGCCGCTCCCATGTCGCCTCCGGAGAGGCCGACCTTGGTGAAGAGGAAGGCGAAGCGGGCGGAGGGATCGGCGATACGGAAGTCGGCGGCCAGTGCGAGGACGGCTCCGGCGCCCGCCGCGACGCCGTGGACGGCGGCGATCACGGGGAAGGGGCACTCGCGCAGGGCGCGCACGACCTGGCCGGTCATCCGGTTGAAGTCGAGGAGCTGTGCGGTGTCCATGGAGAGGGTGGCGCCGATGATCTCGTCGACATCGCCGCCCGAACAGAAGCCGCGCCCTTCGCCGCCGAGGACGAGCGCGCGGACGGCGCGCTCGCGGGAGAGCTCGGCGAGGAGATCGCGCAGGTCGGCGTAGGCGCCGAAGGTGAGCGCGTTGAGCTTCTCCGGGCGGGCGAGGGTGACGGTGGCGACGCCGTCGTCGATCGTCAGCTGGAGATGCCGCCACTCTTCGGTGGGGGACGCGGAGCTGGAAAAGGGGCTCATGCGGGGGGCCTCCCTCAGCGGGGCGGAGTGCTTCGACGCCTCTCGGAGCGTATCACCGCTACGTGACTGTCGTCAGGAGCACGCGATACAGCCCGGTCGGCCGCGGCCGGCGGGCGCGAGGACCCAGGTCCCGCACGGGATGGACCCAAGGTCCCGCCCGAGGGGGGCGCCCGCCTCTCGGGGCGCGCAGAGCACTTCGTAAAGTTGAAAGCAGGACCTTGCTGCTCCGTCCGGCACCCCGCCGGCCCGCAGCCGACCCGAGCCGCCCGCCCGAAACGGACCCGCTGTGACCGAAGCCCCCGGCCCAGGACCCGCCGCCGCCCAGGCGCCGGCGTCATGGCGGATCGCCCTGCCGCACAGCACGGCCGCCGTGCCGATCGCCCGCGCCCTGGTCCGCACGGCACTGGCCGAGGTGGAGCCGCCGGCCGACAGCGACACTGCGGAGCTGCTCACCGCCGAGCTGGTCGCCAACGCGGTGGAGCACACCGTCCGGGGCGGGGAGCCCATCCAGCTGGTGGTGGAGCTGCGGGAGTCCGGCTGCCAGGTCGAGGTCCACGACCCCGACCCGGCGCCGCCCGGCGACCTCAGCGCCCCGGGGCCGGGCAGCGTGCCCGACCCCTGGCAGGAGCACGGGCGGGGTCTGCTGCTGATCCGCACGCTGAGCTCGGCCTGCGGCCACCGCCCCACCGGCGGCGGCAAGGCGGTCTGGTTCACCCTCCCCGCGCAGCGGACCCCGTCGACGGCGAGCTGAGAAGCCGCGCGGCGAGGCCCGCGGGAGCGGGGCGCGATGGCTCGAGAAGCCGCGCGGCGGTGTCCGCGGGAGCGGGGTGCTAGACGACAGGGCCCGCGAGCGTGGCCACCATGACCGCCTTGATGGTGTGCATCCGGTTCTCGGCCTCGTCGAAGACGACGGAGTGCGCGGACTCGAAGACCTCGTCCGACACCTCGAGCTCGGTCAGGCCGTGGCGTGCGTGGATGTCCCGCCCGACGGCCGTGCCCAGGTCGTGGAAGGCGGGCAGACAGTGCAGGAACTTGACGTCGGCGTTGCCGGTGGCCCGCAGCACGTCCATGGTCACGGCGTACGGCGCCAGCGCGGCGATCCGCTCGTCCCAGACCTCCTTGGGCTCCCCCATCGACACCCAGACGTCGGTGGCGACGAAGTCGGCGCCCCGCACACCCTCGGCGACGTCCTCGGTGAGGGTGATGCGGGCGCCGCTCGCCGCGGCGGCCTCGCGGGCCTGCGCGACGACCGCCTCGGACGGCCAGTAGCTCTTCGGCGCCACGATCCGTACGTCCATGCCGAGGAGCGCGCCGGTGACCAGGTACGAGTTGCCCATGTTGAAGCGGGCGTCACCGAGGTACGCGAAGGCGATCTCGGCCAGGGGCTTGGCGGAGTGCTCGGTCATGGTGAGCACGTCGGCGAGCATCTGGGTGGGGTGCCAGTCGTCGGTGAGCCCGTTGAAGACGGGAACCCCGGCATACGCGGCCAGCTCCTCGACCGCCGCCTGACTGTCGCCCCGGTACTCGATCCCGTCGAACATCCGGCCGAGCACCCGGGCGGTGTCCTTCACCGACTCCTTGTGGCCCATCTGGGAGCCGGTGGGGTCCAGGTAGGTGGTGGAGGCGCCCTGATCGGCGGCCGCGACCTCGAAGGAGCACCGCGTCCTGGTGGAGGTCTTCTCGAAGATCAGCGCGATGTTCTTGCCCCGCAGCCGCTGGACCTCGGCGCCCGCCTTCTTGGCCGCTTTGAGTTCGGCGGCCAGGTCGACCAGGCCGCGGAACTCCTCGGCGGTGAAGTCCAGCTCCTTGAGGAAGTGGCGGCCGATGAGATCAGTGGCCATGGGGCGCTCCTGCGTTCCGGATACGGGGACCTTGGAAGTCTATACGAGCATCAGAATTACTATGCAGCCACCCCCGGCCGCCCCCTTGTCCCCTCCGTGGCTACTGCGCGGGATCACGCTCCACCGGGCAGCTCATGCAGCGCGGGCCGCCCCTCCCGCGCCCCAGCTCACTGCCCGGGATCTCGATCACCTCGATGCCCTGTTTGCGCAGATGGGTGTTGGTGGTGACATTGCGCTCGTACGCGACGACGACGCCCGGCTCCACAGCCAGCACGTTGCAGCCGTCGTCCCACTGTTCGCGCTCGGCCGCGTGCACGTCCTGCGTCGCGGTCAGCACGCGGATCTCGGTGAGACCGAGGGCGGCGGCGATCGCACTGTGCATGTGCTCCGGCGGATGGTCGCTGACCCTGAGGGTCCTCGGCGTGTCGCCCGGTTCGATCGTGTACGAGCGGAGCATCCCGAGACCCGCGTACTGCGTGAACGTGTCGTGGTCGACCATCGTCATCACCGTGTCGAGATGCATGAACGCCCGCCGCTTCGGCATGTCGAGCGCCACGATCGTGCGCGCCGAGCCCTCCGCGAAGAGCCGGTGGGCCAGCATCTCCACGGCCTGCGGCGTGGTCCGCTCGCTCATGCCGATCAGGACCGCACCGTGCCCGATGACCAGGACGTCCCCGCCCTCGATGGTGGACGGGTAGTCGGCCTGCCCCTGCGACCAGTGGTGGAACGGGCCCGCCTCCGGGCCGGTGAACAGCGGATGGTGCTTGTAGATCGCCTCGAAGTGGACCGTCTCGCGCTGGCGGGCGGGCAGGCGCATGGCGTTGATGGAGACCCCGTCGTAGATCCAGGCGGAGGTGTCCCGGGTGAAGAGGTGGTTCGGCAGCGGGCCGAGCAGGAAGTCGTCCAGGTCCATCACATGGAAACGGACGGACGTGGGCTCGGTGTGGGCGGCCAGGAACTCGCGCTTGGTCATGCCGCCGACCAGCGCCTCGACCAGCGCACCCGTCTCCATGCCGTCGAACGCCGCTCTGAGGTGGTCGGTGGCGAGCGGGCCGTACTCCTTCTCATGGAAGACCCGGTCCAGTACGAGCGCCCGGGCGGCGGGCAGTTCCAGCGCCTCACGGAGCAGATCGCCGAAGAGGTGAACCTCCACCCCCCGGTCGCGCAGCACGTCGGCGAACCCGTCGTGCTCCTGCCGCGCGCGGCGCACCCACAGCACGTCGTCGAAGAGCAGGGCGTCCTTGTTGCTGGGGGTGAGCCGCTTCAGCTCCAGATCGGGGCGGTGGAGGATGACGCGGCGCAGCCGCCCGGTCTCGGAATCGACATGGAATCCCATGTGCCCATCCTGGCCGAGCCGGGCGCCCCGCGCGCCCCTGCGGCACCACCCCGGTCCACCGGTGTCAGGCGAGCAGGACGACCACGATCGCGAGGAGCAGGACGACGAAGACGCCGACCAGGCCGTAGACGACGAGCCGGCCGTCCTGCGCGGGCTCCTCGATGCCGAGGTGGCCGGGGGGCGCGGGCGGGCGACGGAGCGCCTCCGGGGGGCGGGGCGGAGGGGACTGGTGGGGCGGAGGGGACGCGGGACGGTGGGGCCGCGGCGGAGGCGGTCCGTCCCGCCGGGCCCCCGGTAGGGGCGGTGAGGAGGGCGGCTCGGCTCGATGCGCACCCGGCACGGGCGGTTCGGCTCGACGGGCGGCCGGCGACGGCGAGTTGCTTCCCGTTCCCGCGTACGCCTCCCTCAGCAGCGCCAGCCACACCTTCTCGGGCAGGCCAGGCTGCTCGCTCTCGACGATCCGCCACACCGCGTCACGCGCGGCCGGGTGCGGACCCGCGCCGAGTCTCGGCAGCAGGGAAGCGAGTCGGGTGACGAGCACCTGGTCCTCCAGCATCGGTCGTACGGCCCACCGGTGGAGCGCCGCCGCGTTGGCTGCGCGGACGTCGTCCGCCCGCTCCCCGCCCGGTCCCCACGAACCGGTCACGAACAACTCCTGGTCGAGGACGGTCTCGCAGAACTCCAGCCGCGACCGCCGGTTCCAGGAGGGCCAGCGGTCCGCGGTCTCTGCCATGAGGACCGTCGTCGACTCGTACGGCAGCCGCTGCTGGAGCGCCAGGATCAGATCGTCGTCCGAGGCCTGCTGGGCGGCGGCCGTCACCTGCCGGGGCGAGTGGCCGTCGGGGTCACGGACGATCGCGAGCAGGGCCGGGAGCCCGATGCCGCCCCCGCGCCGGCGACGCAGCCGCCGGCGACGCGTTGGGCGCGGTTCGGGCCAGGCGGCGAGCTCTCGCGCGGGCTGATGTGCGTCGGGGGCGTGCGCCGGGTGGTCGTACGGGGCGGTGGGCGGCGGCTCGGGGAACGGGGGAACGGGCTCCCGGGGCGGAGGCGCTTGAGGCGCCGGGACCTGGCGGACGGGCTCCCGAACCGGCCCTTCCCCACGCGACCGCTCCGGCCCGTCCCACCGGTCCAGCCGGTCCGGCAGGTCGTGGCGCGGATCAGGTCGCGGGTCAGGGCGCCAGTCCGGGCGGTCCGGCGTCTCGTGCCGTTCCCTGTCGGAGCCCGGCCCCCACTCCCCGCCGAAACCCGTACTCCCCGCCCGCTCCCGGCTTCCCGCGACCGCCCCGCCCTCCGCGCGCTCCCGCCGCTCCAGCTGGTCCAGGGCCCGTTCGGCGATGTCCAGCAGCGGTCCCTCGTAGCGCCTGGCGGCGGTCTGGAGCACCTCGTCCACCTCGTACTCCTGCCCGTCGCCCCGCGCCACCCCCCGCAGATGACGGCGGACCAGTCCGGCCGCCACCTCCTCGGCCCGGTCCCCACGGCGTTCCAGCGGGTCGGCGCGGCGCCGCTCGGCGTTCCGGGAGGCCGCGCCGGACCACTGCTGGACGAACACGAAGCGCAGGGGCGGCATTTCGGCCGTGTCGTGCGTCGCGAACGTCCAGGGCGTGCGGACGGCCTCGCCGAACATTCCGTACATGCCCCACAGCATCCGGTGGGCGGCGTCGCCGCCGGTCGGGTCGAGCAGGGTGAACGGGCCTGCCGGATGCCGCAGCAACTCGGCCACGGCGCCGGTCAGTTCCCGTTCCGCGAGCGGCAGGGCCGAGGACAGCCGCTGCTGCCCCTCCAGCGTCGCGGGCAGCAGCGCCGCCTCGCGTACGGGGGCGATCATGCCGCGGACCTCGGCCAGCGGGAGATCGCTGCCCTCCCAGGACCAGGTGTGCAGTCCGAGGCAGGTTCCCGGGTCGAGGACCTCCGCCGCCGCCACCAGCGCGTGGCAGATCGTGCCGGCGCGCCCGTCCGCCTCGCGCAACGGTGCCCGGCGCACCAGGACGACATGCTGGTGCTTCTCCAGCCGTACGAGCGCCGGCACCGTCTCCTCACCGGTCGCCCGGAGCATGGCACCCACGTTCCGGAAGAGCGTGTCCGCCTGCTCCCGGCCGCACGACCAGGCCACCGGACCGAACCCCGGGGTGCCCGAGGCGTCGTCGGTGTCCCAGCGGAAGACGATCTGGTCGACCCAGTTCTCCTGTCGGGCCATCAGAAACCCACCTCTTTCGACTCCGGCGCCGGGAGCAGCCCGCACATGGCGAACAGGGAGACCAGCGGCGCCAGGACCCGGCGTGGCCTGACGCCGTGCGGGAAGCGGTCGCCCCGGGCCTGTCCACCGGTCGCGGCGACGAAGTGCAGGGTGCAGCGCGCGCATTCGTCGAACGGCTTCAGCCAGGCGGGGCTGGCGTGGTGGGACAGGAACGCGTAGGCGTCGCGGCTCTCCGCGCGTGCCGTCTCCGGGTCGAAGCGCGCCGGTAGCGCGCGGGAGAGCCACCGGTCCACGGACGGGTCGAAGCGCACCAGGTCGCTCTTGTTGAGAGCGACCGCCGCGGGCGCCGCGATGTACTGGCCCTGCCGGGGGATCCGGTTCAGAACCGTGGTGAACGCCTCGTCGCCGAGGTCCCGCCGGGGCAGCCCGAGCCGCTCGCGCACCGGGTCGAGGAACGGCATCCGCAGCGCCCTCAGCGGGTCCAGTACGAAGATGAACGCGTCGACGCCCATCAGGAAGCGGGTCACCTCGCCGTCCTGCGCGAGGTCCTCGCCGGCGAGGTCGAAGAAGACGACGGGCCGGGTCGGCAGCCCCTGTCCGGAGACCAGCAGCCCGTCGGCGAACCGGGCGAATGTCTGCTGTCCGGTCCGGCCGAGCTGCCGGCCCTGTTGCAGGCTCTGCACCCGCTCCCGCAGGAACGTGCGGTGCGCGTCCGGGTTCAGGGGCAGGCACTTGAGGCCGTACGGCTCCAGGCCGCCCTGTTCGACCTCGCCCAGCATCGCGGCGAGCAGATGCGTCTTGCCGACGGCCGAGCTGCCGACCAGTGCGACGGAGAGCGGTTCGCCATTGGTCAGATACGGCACGGGCAGCTCATGCGCCTCGTCGCCCGCGGCGTGCGGGCACAGGTGGTAGGCCTTGCGCAGCGCGTCCTGCCGGTGAGCGGGCCGGTGCTCGGCGCTGAGGTCGAGCGGAATGCGGTCTCCCTTCTGGTCGATCGTGACGAGCAGGCTCTCGTCGAACTCGACCGGCAGCAGGCAGTGCGGGCACTGGCGGCCTGCCGGGGCGGGCGCCGGGTCGGCGGGGACCTCGTACGTCCGGGGCGGCGGCGCGGCCGGGGCCCCGGAGAGCCAGCCGCGCAGCGAACGGCGGGTGGGCGGCGGCACGTACTCCAGGGCGCCCTGGAGGTCGCCGTCCGCCGTCTGCCGCCCGGCGCTGGACGCGGTCCGCTTACGGGCGAGTTGGGCGTCGAAGTCGGCGCGGCCGCGGCTGAGCGCGTCGGCGGTGCCGGGGGCGGTGGCCAAGGGGTCGGGCGCGTGGAGCAGGCGCATGAACTCCCCGGGCGAGGGCCGCCGCTCGGCTCTGGCGTCGAACACTCCCCCGTGGTCGAGGGCGGCGAGGCGCCGGAAGTCGGCGAGGTCGGCGGGTGGGCCGAGGCCCTTGTCGGGCCGGCCGGCGAGCAGGTAGTAGACGAGCTGGGCGACCGACCAGAGATCGTCGCGGGGGTCGGCCGTGCCCGTGCCGTCGCGCTGTTCGGGAGAGGCCCAGGGCGCGGCGCCGAAGGCCTCGCGGGGCTCGCCGGCGCGCAGCGCCGCGTACGGCTCGGACAGCCGGACATGGGTGCCGTCCCAGCGCACGGTGTCCGGCGCGATGGCCCGGTGCACCAGTCCGACGGCGTCCAGCAGCCTTACGGCGAGGGCCAGTTGGGAGATGACCTGCTGCTGTTCGTCGCCGGAGAGCGTGCCGCCGAGGGCGGCGACCGGCTCACCGTCGGCCATCCGGTAGAGGACGAACGGTTCCGGGGCGTCCAGGTCGAAGCCGATCATGCGGGTGAACACGTCGGCGAACCGTTCGGAGCCGTAGCGGCGTTCCAGGGCGACGGCCGCGGACACTTCCCGTTCGAGCCTGCCGTAGGCGTGCGGGTCGCCGTGCTGGGAGAGGGGCAGCCGGTACTGGAGTACCGGCCAGCCGGTGCCGAGCGTCACCTCGCGGGCGATCAGGCCCGGGCGGCCCGGCGGTCTGCGGTCCTCGCCGTACCGCGCCGCGAAGCGGACCGGCTCCTCCAGGTGCGTGAGGAACTCCAGCTCTTCCTGGGTGGCGGCGGAGAACGCCTCCTGCCCGGTGCCAGTCATAGTGCTCCGCTCTCCTCTTCCCTGACCGTGCGCACCACATCGGCGCGCAGCGGCACGAGACGCAGCACACCGGCGTGCCGTCCGGCCGGTGTCCACACGACGTCCTCGGCCACCCCCCGCCAGCTGTCCCGCGTCTCGTCGCGCTCGGCGCCCCGGCGCATCGCCTCCGGGACGAACCGCACCTGGCGCACCGCCGCGGGATCCTGCGACAGCAGCCGCCGGTGCTCGGGGCCGCACAGCGCCACGGTCTGCTCGGGACCCTGGTCGGAGGTGAGCAGCCGGGCCACCCGTTCGGAGTCGACTCCGAGCAGCTGGGCGGCGTCCGGGCGGGAGGCGGGGTCGGCTGCGAAGGGCGGCGGTGAGGCGGCGCCGTCGCGCAGCAGGCGGGTGTGGACCTCGTCGAGCAGCTCGGTCATGGGGCCGTCCAGGGCCGTGCGTCCGGCGCTTCCGGGGTCGCGTTCGACGCCGGCCCAGCAGGGTTCGAGGATGCTGATGACGCCCTGGCCCAGGTCGTCGACCAGCGTGTCGACGAGCGCCGGGCCGCCGTCGCCGCGCAGCAGCTCCAGCCACGCCGGGTGGGCCTCGCCGCCGGCAGGCACCGCGACCCGCTCGTCGGGCTTGGGCGCGACGGGCTGCGGGGGTGTGTCGAACCAGCCGACACCGCCGGTGGCCTCGCCCCAGTTGTCCCAGCTCCAGGAGTCGGCGGACGGCTCGGGAGCGGTGGGGTCGGGTCCGGCGGAGGTGTGGTCCCGGAGGACGGATCGGCTTCCCCCGTGGCCCGCGTGACCCTGCCCCGCATGGGACGGGTGGTGGTCGTCGGCGGTCCGTGCCATGCCCCGCAGCAGCCGGGAGACCGCTCCCGCGCCGTCCGAGCAGTGGTGGCGGACCTCGGCGAGGAGCCAGTCGTGGACGGCCGTCTCGGCGAGGAGCTGGTGGATGTCCCGCATGATCCGGTTCGCGTACGCCGCGTCCGTACGGCTCCACCAGGAGTCGACGGCCCGCTTCCACTCCCGTACCGCAAGCGCCACGCACACGAGCACGGCGACCGAGAGGGCCGCCGCTCCCGCCCACCAGGGCGGGGTGAGGAGGCGGCCCGTGAGCGCCCCGGCCACACCGCCCAGCAGGCCGCCGGCGAGCCGCGGGCCCGTCGCGGCGCTGCCGCCGCCGTCGAGCCGGCCGTCGGGCGACCGGTTGGGCCGGCGGCGCAGCGCCAGCGCGGCAAGGCCGGCGGCCAGGAGACCGGTGGCCGGCCCGAGTGCCCAGCCCGGTCCCGGCCAGAGCCCGGCGGCGAAGGCGAGCACACAGGCGACCAGGACCGCCAGGGCCGGGGAGCCGCCGACGGTGAAGGGCAGCGGCGAGGCGAGATGGCGCAGATAGCCCGCGTCGCAGAGCTCCTCGAGCCGGGCGATCCGGGACGCGCTGCCGGACGGGGCCGAGCGGACCGAGAGCGCGGCGAGACGGCCGGCGACCGATCTGAGCGGCAGGCGCCGGGTGATCAGGCCCTCGGTGAAGTCGCGCAGGCCCGGGACGACGCTGCTGCGGGAGATCTCGGGCGGCAGTTCGGGCAGTTCGATGCCGCGTTCCCTCAGCCTGGCGCGCTGTTCGGGGGTGAGGCGGGCGCCGCCCGCGTCGGTGAGGGCGTCGCCGATGGCGGAGCGGTAGCGGGTGAGGGCCAGGGCGAGTTCCTCGAGACGGCCCGGGAGGTCGACCTGCCGTCCCACCGTCGTGAACAGCCCCGATGTGCCGCGGACTTGGACATAGCCGTCGTTCGCGTCCTGGAGGGCTTCCTCGCACTCCCGGGCGCGGGCGCCCGCCGGCCCCCGGGCCGGCGTCCAGACATGGCCCTGGAGACTCGCCGGGACGGAGTCGTCGAGGAGGACGGCGAGTTCGGCGGGGACGGTCTCCGCGGGCGCTCCTCCGGGCGCGGTGGCGCGGGCCGTGGAGGCGCCGGTGATCGGCGGGGGCGGGGCGAGGTCCTGTCCGGTGAGGCTCTCCAGGGTCTGGCGCCAGGCCCTTGCCCGCGCCTCGTCCGTCAGATCGTGTTCCAGTACCCGCACGGACGGCAGGGCGACGCCGTGCACGACCTGGCCGAGCGCACGCAGCACCGCGTCGAACACGTCCGGCGGCGACAGGACGTCGACCAGGGGCCGCAGGGCGGTGTCGTCGTCGGCCGCCGACCCGGACGGGGCGCCGCTCCCTCCGCGCACGTCGAGCAGCCAGAGCACTCCCGCGGCGGGGGGCCGCAGCGTCAGCGAGCGCCTCAGTGCCCGCTGCCCCTCCCCCGCCGGGCCGACCGCCAGACAGATCACCTGGGCGGGTCCGTAGGAGAAGAGCCGTTCGTGCAGGAGTTGATGGGCGACGAGCCGCGCCGCGTCGTCGATGACGAGGAAGCGCCGTTCGGCGACGGGCTGGGGCGTGTCCAGGGCGTCCCGCACGACGTCGGCGAGGCGCCCGGCCGCGTCCGGGCCGGGCCCGGGGTCACGCAGGTCGACACAGACCGCGTGCCCCGGCAGCCGGTGGTGAGGCGTGAGACGGGGGTTCATGCCTCGTCACCGTCCGTGTCCCACGGGTAGTCGCCGGCGGCGTCGGGCCGGCGCGCCGAGCGGCGGTCCTCCGCCCGGTCCGACTCCCAGCTCTCGCCGTCACGTGCCCGCGGTACGCCACCGTCGGCGCCACGCCGCTCCGTCCCGCGCCCCTCCCGGCGGTACGGCTCCGTGTCCCGCGCCTCGGTGTCCCAGGTCTCGCGCTCGCGCGCCTCCCGGCCCCAGGACTCGCGCTCGCGCTCGCGCTCGCGCTCGCGCGGATCGGATCCGCGCTCCCCGCGACCCCCGGACTCGGTGTTCCGGGGCTCGGTGTCCCAGGTCTCGCGCCCGCGCGCCTCCCTGCCCCAGGTCTCCCGCTCGCGCGGATCGGATCCGCGCTCCCCGCGACCCCGGGGCTCGGCGGTGCGGGGCTCGGGGTCCCAGGTCTCGCGCTCACGCTGCTCCGGTCCACGCACCTGGCGGCCCCTCTCCTCCCAGTCGTCGGCCTCGGCGGCACGCGGCCGTTCGTCCTCCGTGGCGTCACCGGCCGGCGAATGGCGCTCGTACAGCGCCCTCAGCGTGGGCCGGGTGGGGCGGGCGGCTCCGGAGAAGCGCATGTCCAGGGCCCCGTCGAGGGTCTCCTGCCAGAAGTGGCGCAGCGGCTCCAGCCACTCCTGGTCCTCCTCGCCGTACCGGTCCGACAGCTCCTTGATCCGTGCGATCTGACGGGGGGCCACGTCCTCGACGAAGGTCAGGAACAGCGGCGAGGGCGGTACCGGTGTGTTGGCCAGTCCCAGCGGCAGCGTCCGCATCAGCCGTTCGCAGAAGTCCTCGATGATCTGACCCTCGTCGAGCAGAGCCCAGCGTTCGTAGGCCCTCAGCATCCCGGCCCAGCTGGAGAGCGAGCCGTCGAAGTCCTCCAGACGCAGGGTCATCGTGGCGGAGTCGCCGTCCTGCAGCCGGATGCGGATCAGCTCGGGGGAGGTGACGGACCCCTGGTGGTCGATCCGTCCGTTCCACATGGCGCACAGCAGCCGGTGGAGGATGCGCTGCCGGTCCTCCTCGGTGCTGACCAGCCAGTCGTCCCGGTGGCCGAGCCGCTGCCGCCAGTGCAGGAAGTCGTCCTCGCCGGCCGAGTCGCGCGCCTCCGACCAGGTCTTGAGCACCTCGCGCACCTCGGAGATGTCGGTGAGGTTCATCCCGCTGCGGAACAGCACCACGGTGATCGACTCGGTGTCGACGGCCCGGTACTCCCGGTCCGCGCGGGCCGGCAGGTTGAGTTCCTGCCCGAGGTAGGCCGCGGCCCGGCCGTCGGTCTCGCTCTCCGGGTGGACGATGAGGATCTTCAGGGGGCCGGTGCCGTCCGGGGTGAAGCCGACCGGCAGCAGTCCCGCGAGCTGCGAGCGGAACTGGCCGAGCCAGCGGCTGTCGACCTTGGCCTCGGCGGTCTCGTCCCCGGCGGCCGCGCGCAGCAGCAGCGCCATCGACGGCAGCAGGGGCCGCTCGTACAGGGTGTCGTCGGCCTCGCCGAAGAGCCGCTTGACGCGCCGCTCGACGATCTGCTTGATCTCCTTGACGGCGGCCCCCTGGGAGCGGCGTACGGCTTCGAGGGCGGCGCGCCAGTCGTCGGGGCGGATCAGCTGGTCGAGCAGGCCCGCGGCGTCGGTGTTCTCGGGCAGTCCCTCGCTCTTGACGAGCCGGTCGAGGACGTCGTCGTAGAAGGCCCGCAGGCTGTTCTGCGGGGGCAGCAGATACGAGATGCCGGTGCGGTCGTCGCGGTAGAGCTCGCGCCGGCGGTCGGCGAAGAGCTTGCCCTCGTCCTCCTCGTGGGACCGCAGCGCCCGGGCGAGTTCGCCGATCTCGCGGACGACGCGGGTCAGCGGGGGCCGCCACTGCGACTCGCCGCTCTGCCAGCCGCGGTGCCACAGGGCGTTGGCCCGCCAGCGGTACCAGACGTCCTGCTCGTCCAGGGCCTCCTGCACGTCCGGGTCGCTCCAGCGGGCCGGGACGAGGCCGCCGGCGCCGCCCTTGATGCGGGGGATCTGCGGGGCGGAGGGCTGGACGTGCTGCGGCCGCTCCGGCTCGTTCCTGCGGTTGTCGAGCATGCCGGTGAACCCGGCCTCGGCGGCCCGCTGAGGGTGTCCGGGCAGTCCGGCGAGGATGGTCTCCAGCTGGAAGGGCCCCACCAGGCCGAGGAGTTCGCGGGCTCCGGCGCCCGGCTTGAAGTCGTCGGTCAGCCGGGGGATCTCCCGGGCGAGTTCGCGCTCCAGCCGGTGGAGCCCGTCCTCCATGTCCCCCAGGCGGTCCCGCAGCCCCTGGGTGATCGCCCGGCTGCCCTTGGGCAGTTGCTCGGGCAGGGGGATGTCGGGGGCTTCCCGGTTCCACAGCCGGCCGATGCCGGAGCGCTCGAACAGGTCCCGGACCCGGTCGGTGCCGTCCTCGGCGGGCCGCCGTGCCCGCTCGGTCATACCGCGCACCGCCTGGGCGAGCAGGCGGGCGGCGACGATCTCGGCGAGGTCGTCGACGGGGACGGTCAGCGAGGCGGCGAGGCTGGTGGACATGCCCCGGTAGCCGATGCCGGAGCGCGCGGGCGTGGAGCGTTCCACGCTCTTGTTGATGAAGCTGGCGGCGAAGGACTGGTAGTCGTCCTCGCTGCGGCTCTGGCCGTTGTCGTCGCTCAGTTCGGTGCCGATGAGCGACATCACCATGGCGGTGATGGAGCGCCGCAGGTCCTCGGTGCGGATGACGGCGGGCTTGCTGAAGAGGAAGGCGGTCTGCACGGTGGAGGGACGCAGGGCGACGACACCGTCGCCGGGGTAGCGGACGCTGATCCGGCCGCGCTGCTGTACGTCTCCGACGTCGGCGAGGGCGTCCGGCACGTTCTGGTCGTCGACCAGCCGCGAGAGGTCCACCAGGGCCCGGGCCGAGTTCAGTTCCGCCTCGCGGCCGCCGCCGGCCTCGGGCGGGAACGCGGAGGGCATGACGACCAGCGGATAGATCTTCACGCCGGGCACCTTGGACTTGCGGAACTCGTGCCCGATGAGATGGATGAAGTCGTAGTAGATGCCCGCTCCGGTACCGCCTGCCACCGAGAACGCCACGAAGACGTCGCAGCCGCGGATCCGTCCGCCGCCCACGCGCTGGAGGTCACCCGCGGAGTTGCCGATGGCGCCGATCGCCTCGCGCAGCTGCCGCAGCACCGGCTCGAGTCCGCTGCGGAGGGTGGCGAAGAGCGCGGCGCGGCCCACGGTGGGCAGCTGGCCTGCGCCGTTGTGCAGCGGCGCCACGCGCGGCTGGCGTGCTTGCGGCGGCAGCCAGTCGCGGGTCTCCTCGTGCAGGGCGACCCGCAGCATCCGGGTCACTTCGGGAGAACTGTCGTACTCGCTGGGCAGCAGGTCGCGGATCATGCGCGAGGTGCGGGCGTAGGCGGCGCCCTCGGCGCCCTTGGTGTTGAACTGCTGCTGGCGCAGCAGCTCCGACTCGCTGAAGTCCGCGTAGACGAACTGGAGGCAGTCGGGCAGCTGGAACGGCAGGCGACGGCCTCCGTCGACGAGTTTGGTGCCGTCCGGGCCGCACAGTTCCCGGCGCAGGCCGCGTTCCAGCTCGGTGCCGATCCGTCCGCCGGTGCCACCCAGACCGACGAAGAGCATGGGCTGGTAGATCTTCATGTCGTCTCCCCTTGGAACTGGAACGTCGTGCCAGGGCGTCGTACGAGGTCGTCGTACGACGCCCTGCGGTGGCTCAGAAGTTGGGGTCCCACCGGCTGGCGCCGGCGGTCTGTTCGCCGCTGTCCGCCCCGGTGGGGCGCGGCGGGCCGCTCTCCGGACGGCGTCCGTCGGCGGCGGGCCGGGACCATCTGCCGGACCGTGCGCCGCCGTCCGCCCCGCCCTCGCGTCCGTCGCTCCCCTCGCCCCCGGTGCGGGCGCCGCGGCCGGGCCGCACGCCGCGGGCGCGTTCCCGCCAACCGTTGACGCCGCCACCGGGGCGCCTCTGACCCCCCGCGCCCTGGCGGCCGGTGGCGCGCCCGTCGCGGACCACGACCTCGAGGCCCTCCTCGAGGGCGACGGGCTCCCCGGGCCGTACCGAGTCTTCCCGTCCGCCGTTCGGACGCAGCAGCAGCTCGCCGGAGCCGGTGCGCCGCAGCCGGTGGCCGCCGGCTCCGGTGCGGGCGCGCCGCAGCGCGGGCGCCGCTCCCCGCATCTCGTCGACGGTGAAGTGGTACTCGCCTCCGGCGCTCTGCCCCGCGCGGATGGTGAGCGAGTCCAGGGCGATGCCTCCCCGGCTCAACTCCAGCCGTGCGCCGGTCAGGTCGCGCCGCCTGCGGCGGCCCCGGAGCCACAGGAAGGCGACGGCCGCGAGGACCAGCGCGAGCGCGGCGCCGCCGGCCACGGCACCCCACCACTGGTCCCACCAGGTGGGGGGCGCCTCCACCCGTACGTCGAGGAAGGTGGAGTCCAGCACCCGGGCGCCGTCGCCGGTGTCGACGGCGGTCACCTGTCCGCCCACCTCACCCAGCGGGATGCCGGAGCCCAGGGTGACGGTGAACGCGACCCGGGTCTTCTTGCCCGGGTCCGCGGCGACGGTCGCGGGGGCGATCCGCAGCTCGGCGCCCGGCGCCAGGTCGTCCAGGGCGAGGCGCAGGGTGTGCGGTCCGCTGTCGTTGTTGGTGACGTCCAGCGTCCCGGCGAGCGTCGCTCCCGGGTTCACGGTGGCCCGTTCGACGGTCAGCCCGGCGGTGACGAGGGGTGTACCGGGGGTCGTACGGGCGTGCAGCGGGCGGCGGTCGGAGGTGACTCCGGGGGCCGACATCAGGGTCGTGACCTCGAGTTCGCCGGTGGCGGTGGCCGGGACGGTGATCGTGCCGGTGAAGCGGACGTCCCCGGCCCTGTCGTCCGGCGCCTTTCCGTCGTCGGCCAGAGCCACGGTGACCGGGGCGAAGCCGCCGCCGGAGAGCCGCGATGAGACCTTGATGCCGGTGAGCTGGGACGGGTCGGTGATGACGACACCGCGCCGGGTCTGCATCCGGACCTCGACGACGGCCCGCTGGCCCGGCCTCGGCGAGGCCGGGTCGAGGGTGACGGCGGAGCGCAGCCGCCCCTGCCAAATGGCGCGGACGGCGACCTCGCGGTCGCGGTGGCCGTCGGGTGCCTCGATGTGGACCCGCCAGCGGCCCGGCAGCGGGTTCTTGACGCGGAGCGCCTCCACCGGGCCGTCCTGGCCGCTGACCTCGAAGGTCGATCCGTCGAAGTCTCCCTGGGCGGGCACCTTGCGACCGCGCGGGTCGTAGTAGGTGACCGTCACCTTGGGGTCGTGCTTGCCGACCGTGATCGAGCCGTCGGTGGCGATGGGCGGGATGGTGACGGAGAGGTCGGCGGGCGGCTTGCCGACCGTTCCGTGGGAGATCTGGGCGCACCGGGCGGCCGCGAAGGTCTCCTGGAGTGCCTTGTCGATCTGCGCCGAGTCGTCGACGACCCGCATCTTCGGGGTGGCGCCGGGAAGATCGGCGACGCAGCTGCCTTGGTAGCCGCCCGCCGCCATGGCGGTGAGCGCGGCACGGTCGACGTCGGGGCCGAAGCCGAGGGGCCAGATCTGTACGGATCCGGCGCGGGCGCGGCCGAGTTCCTCGGTGAGCCGCTTGGCGGCGTTGGCCTGCCGGCTGGCGGCGTCGGTGCCGTACTCGGGGCTGTCGTGCACGTCGAGTTTGCCGTCGGTGAGCAGGAACACGACCTTCGGGGCGGTTCCCGCTCCGCCCTCGGAAAGCCGGCCGACGGCCTGGCGCAGCGCGGCGGGGAAGTCGGTTCCGGGCCCCATGCGGGAGGCGTCGCGGCGGGAGAGCTGCTGGACGCAGTCGCTGAGGCGCTGTCGGCCGGCCGCGTCGGCGACGGTCAGCCCGCACACTTCGCGCACCGGTGACTGCCCCGGCTTCTCCGAGCTTCCGAAGCCGATCACGGCAGCGCGCGACCGCTCCGATATCTCGCCCTGGCTGAGCAGCGCGGCGGCCTCCACCTCACGGGCCAGATCCTTGGCGGAGAGGCTCGCCGACTGGTCGACGACCACGGCGAAGTCGATCGGGTCGGGGCCCTCGGCGGGGGCGCCCGGTGCCCGCGCCGCTCCGCTCGGGGCGGCCGCCGTGGCGCCGAGCGGGCCGGACAGCGCCAGCAGCCCACCGGCCAGCAGCAGCGCGCCGGACTTGATTCTCCAGTGCATCGTCTCTCACCACAGTTCGCTGAAGAGGGCCAGGAGCACGCCGAGCGCCAGGGAGCAGACGCCCATCCGTAACCACCTGTACTTGGCGGCGAGCACCGCCCCGTGGACGCTCGCCTGGTCGAGGAGCCAGCCGGTGGCGTCGTCGCCGGACGCCGTCAGCCGGTCCAGAAGCGCCGCGGAGGGCGCCCCGGCGACGAGGTCGCGCAGCAGGGTGCGGTCCGCGCCGATCCGGGTGCGGGGCAGTATCACGGCGACGAGCATCAGCACTCCGGCGCCCCAGAGCAGTCCGCCCGCGGACAGCAGGACGAGCGCGGGGCCCGAGGTGGGCAGCGGGGCGGGGTCCTTGGAGAACACCACGGCGAGGAAGGCGATCGCTCCGGAGAGCAGGATCGCCGCCTTGGTGTCGGCCCTGCCGATGTCCTCCCGGACCGCGGTCAGCAGACGTTCCGCCATGAAGCGGAGGTCGGCCGGTTCCGGCGGCGGGGCGCCGGCGGTCACTCGTCGTCCCAGTCGTCGAAGTCGGCGCTGTGGCGGCCCCGGTCGGAGGCGGCGAAGTCCCGGTCGTTCCGGCGCAGCTCCCGGTCGCGTTCCGAGGAGGACTGGACCCGCGTCGGCTCGTACACCTGCGCGTCCTCGGGCGCCCGCGGAGGCTCGGGGAGATCCGAGGGTTCGCGCGTCCGGGGGTGCTCGTCGCGCCGGGGGGCCGGCCGCGCGTCGGACGTCTCGTCGTCCCAGGGGCGGCTGACCTGCTCGGGGCGGCCCTCCTCCAGAGCGGGCCGCCGCGGCCCGGGCGCCAGGACGCGGCCGGCGACCCCGCCGAGTACGTCTCCGGTGCTCTCCCGCAGGAACTGCAGCACCTGGTACATCGGCTCGCCGATGTCGTGGCGCTCCAGCACCCCGGTGTCGAGGAGCCGGTTGAAGACGGCGAGGAAGTCGGCCTGCCCCTCCCGCTTCTCCTGCTGGAGCTCCCGGCGGATCTCCCACTGCTTGTCCGGGTTCATGGCCATGTGGTGGGCGATCTGTGCCACTTCACCGCTCTTGAGGAGGAGCTCGAAGTCCCGGGCCCGCTCGGCGACCAGCCGCCGGCTGTCCCTGTCCTTCTGCCGCTCCACGTCGGCGAGGCTGCGGTTGACCTGCATGGTCACCCCGGCGGTGTCGCGCTTGCCGATCTCCGCCTTGACGCTTTCATCGAGGTCGATGAATACATGGACGCGGGTACGCAGCCCCAGGTCGCGCCCGAGGGCGAGGCGGCCGGAGCTCAGCTCGTCGCGTACGGCCTCGTCGGCGCGCTGGGCCTCGGTCAGTCCGAAGCGCCGGGAGACCGCGCGCAGCCCGTCCAAGAGATCGTCGCGCAGCAACTGGGCCACGTCCCACACGGCTTGGGTGACGACCAGGTACGGGTCGGCCACCTCCCAGTGCACGCGGGCCTGGGCTTCGAAGAAGACTCCGTCGCCCGAGGCGGGCAGGGCGAGGTCGAAGGTGGTCACATTGCGCCCGAGCCGTACCTCGAAGACGGTGTACGGGCCGCCGAACAGCGGCTTGTTGTGGTCTTCCTGGCGCTCGGGCCACATGACCCGGTGGCCGCCGTTGCGGTAGAGCAGCACGGCGGCGATCTGACCGCTCTCGCGCTTGTACGGCGGCGCGCACTCGCGCACGAGCGGCCCCTTGGGGCCGTCGTCGAGCTGCTCGCGCACCTTGTCCCGGACCTTGTCACGGGCGTTGTCGCGCCCGTCGGCACGGGCGTCGTCGCGGGCGTTGTCGCGGTTCTGGTCACGGGTCCTGTCCCGGGGCCTTTCCCGGGCGTCCCGGGCCCTGTCCGCCTTGGGCTGTCCGCCGTTTCCCTCGGGGCTCATCGCTCGACTCCTTCCACCACGGCGTCCCACATCCGGCCCGCCGCCTCTCTGTTCAGCGGCCGGTCACGGTCGCGCACCAGGTCTTTCAGCAGGCCGCGCAGCCGGTCGCGGTCCCTGCGGTTCACGGCGATCAGCGGCAGGAAGCCGCAGACATGGCCCAGTGCCTCCTCGTCCCGCGCCGCCCGGCGCAGCAGGCTGCCCAGTCCGTCCAGCGCGGTCTCGCCCGAGCGGGCGGTGGACAGCGTGTGGCGCAGCAGGTCGGCCAGTTCGGGGGCCAGGTCCGGCCGGGTCGCCAGCAGTGCGAGGAGCAGCGGCCGGGAGGCATGGGGTTCGAGCTCGGGCACCTCGTTCAGGCCCCACAGATGGGTGGTGCGCATCGTCAGGGTGCCGATCATGGAGATGAGGACCAGATTGGAGAGGTTGATCCGGCCGTCCTTGAGCCACTCGGCCAGCCGCTGGGTCACGGTCTCCGGTTCGCCGGAGGCGAGCAGCCGCATCACGCTGAACGACGCCGCGCCCAGTACGCCGGTGTCCTCCCCGGCGTCCGTCCGCACCACCCGCCCCAGCGCGCTGAGGGAGCCGCGCACCGAATGGGCGGCCAGCGCGTATCCGTGGGCCAACAGGGCCGTTTCGAGCAGGGCATCGTCGTCGCCGGCGGCCCACTCCTTGAGCACCGCCGCGACCGCCGGCCGTACCTTCGGGTCGCGGGCGGCCTCGGCGAGGGCGGTGGCGGCGGACATCCTCGGCACGGGGCTGTCCATGGCCGCCATCGGGCGGACCAGCTCGCCGAATCCGTAGATCCAGTCCCAGGAGCAGAGGACCCCGGCCGCGATGGAGGCGCGGACCCACACCTCGGGCCGGGCGTCGTCGCACAGCGAGCGCAGCCAGCGGGAGAGCGGCCCGCGCACATTGTGGTAGCCGTGCCACACCTCGCGCAGGACGGCGGGCGCGAGGGCCTCGCCCTGGAATCGGATGGCGCGTACGGGAACCCGCGCGTCGCCGAGGTCGATCTCGCCGTCCTCCAGGACGGACCGGGCGAGGACCGGCCGGTTCTCGGCATGGGTGCCGAAGAGCCGCCGCCCGGTCGGCTGGTCGGGGTCGAGCGTGACCGCCAGTTCCCAGGCCAGCAGCTCGGCGGCCTCCGCGGTGATGCTGTAGGCGGAGCCGTTGAAGACGGCGACGGCTATGCGGAACGCGGCGCGGTTGAGGGTGGCCGCGGCCTCGGGCAGGGCGCCGGGCCGGTCCGCGCCGGCGAACCAGGCCCGGGCCTGGGCGCGGACGAAGGTGGCGCAGTCCTCCAGTAGTTGCTCGTCGGTCAGTTCGTCCTTCTGCCGGCGGGCGAGATGGTCGGCGAGCCGTGCCGCCTCGCGCGGCCGCAGCTCGTCGAGCCCGAGGGCCTCGGTCACCTCGGGACGGCCGGCGAGCGCCCGCGCGGCGGCCAGCGCGCCTTCGGGTTCGCCGCGCAGCAGGACCCGCAGATGACGGTGGAGTACGTCGGCGAACGGCGGCGGCGGGCAGTAGACCCCGTAGCGGCCGCGCAGCACCCGGTCGGCGAGGTCGCCGCTCTCCACGAGGACGATTCCGTAGGCGTCGGCCTCGCGCAGCAGATCGCCGAACCGGTCGAGGTGCAGCCCGGAGAGCCGCGCGGGGCGCCGGGGCGTCTCGCGCGGTTCGCCCCGGCGGCGTTCGGTCTCCGGCCTGTTGTTGTCCTCGGGCGGCAGCTCCAGCAGATGGCCGCAGCCGCGCTCCAGCGACTCCAGGGTGATCTCGTGCACCGCGTGGCTGGGGTCGAGGCGGTTGACCTTGTGGTCCGTGAGCTCGGAGAGCAGCGCGAGAGCGGTCGCCTTGCGGCCGCTGCCCGGCTCTCCGCACAGGACCAGCAGCCGGTTGGTGCGCAGGAGCTGTTTCATCCGCTGGTAACCGGAGGTCTCGCAGTAGACGTCGTCGAGGTGCTCCAGCGTCTCGCGGGGGACCGCTCCCTGGACGAGGGAGGCTCTGGTGTCCGTCCAGAACTGGCTGATGAAGTAGTTGCCCTCGTAGAACTGGCCGTCGCCGCCGATGTCGTAGGTGCGCTCGGCACGGCCGGGGGCGAAGGTGCGGCGCGCGGCGCGGGCCGTGCCGGCGCCGCCGGTCCCGCCGGAGCCGCCCAGTGGGCTGCGGCCGGCCTGGTCGAAGGGGTTGGACTCGTTCTGCGGCTCGGCGGCGCCGTCGCCGCCGGGGGCGGAAGCGGGTGACGACGGGGGCGAGGAGGAGGAAGGAGCCGGCGGGGTCTGGTCGCCCGCCGGGTCCTGGGCCGGGGCGTCGTCCTGGTCGCTCACGCGCGCTCACCCCTGCCGGGGGCGGGGCGGTCGTGGTCGGTGCGGGGGGTGTCCTTGCGGATGCCGGTGAAACCGCCGCGGATGTCGTTGCCCTTGAAGACCTGGATGTCGCCCTGGGCGTTGTACTCGTGCCGGGCCCCGCGGCGGTCGCCCCCGGCGGGTGGTTGAGGTGGCGGTGGGCCGTCCCCCCTCATCGGCCCACCGCCGGTCCGGGTGTCCCCGTCGCCGCCGCCCTCTTCCCCGAGGGGTGGCGCGGTCCTGCGCGGGATGTGGAACCAGGCCGTCTCGTCGGTCTCCTTGGACCGGACCCTGGCCGACCGGTAGTGGCCCGGTTCGACGTAGCGGCCGCCCTCGACGACCACGTGGGAGTAGAGCCAGTCGGAGACGACCACCAGCAGATCGGCGTCGGGCGCGGCCGTCATGACCCCCTTGGCCGCCTGGCTGTCGCACAGCCGGCACGCCAGGTCCACGGCACGTCCCACGAGGCCCCGGCCGTCGTTGAGGACGGGCCCGGCGTTCATGCCGACGCGTAACCTCAGCCGCTGTTCGCGCCCCAGGTTGTACTCGCGCAGGCTCTCGTAGAGGGTGTCGATCCACCGCCCGACCATCAGCGTCGGCGGCACGTCGGGGCGCAGGGCGACGAGGATGCCGTCGCCCCGGTCCTCCTGGTGGACCGTGCCGGGTTCGATGCCCACGGAGGCGTACGCCTCGCCGAACGCGTCGTACATGGCCGCGCGCATGACCTTCTTGGCGTCCATGCCCCATGTCCCCGAACCGCACGCGTCTGCGAAGACCACGAGCCTGTGGATGGCTCCCGCACTGCTCACTCGGACCCCCTGTGTGCCGTGATGCTGTGGTGACAGGACCAGCCTGGCCGCGTCCCGCGGCCGGCGATGTAGCCGTTTACACACCCGGCGGAGATTTCTCCGCCGCCCCTCCGGGCCGGCTCCGCCCCTGCGCGAGCAGGAGCAGCACGGGCATGTCGATGACGATCACCCTGCGGTTGGCGGTACGGACGACGTCCTGTTCCCGCAGCAGACGCAGCGCCTTGGCGACCGCTTCCCTGGTCGCCCCTATCGCCGCCGCGAGATCGTGCTGCGGCAGCGGGAGTTCGAGCACGGTGCCGGTGCCCGCGGGTCGGCCGGCCCGCTCGGCGAGCTCCACCAGGCGTGCGGCGAGCCGCTGCAGCACCGTTTCGGAGGCGAGGGAGCGGCGTTCGACGTCGGCGCTGCGCAGCCGGGTGCTGAGCTGGCGCATGATCAGTGAGGTGGCGTGGGGGCGCCCGGCGAGGAAGCGCCGGAAGCGGTCCCCCGAGATCGACACCGCCTCCACGCGGCCGAGCGCGGCGACGGTGGCGCTGCGTGGCCGCTGGTCGACCGCGGCGAGGTCGCCGACCACTTCGCCCGAGCCGCGCAGCGCCAGGATGAGCCGGGCGCCCCGATCGGTCTCCATGGAGACGACGGACCAGCCGGATGTCAGGGCCAGGACGTAGGCGCTGGTGTCCCGTTCCCTGATCATCACCTCGCCGGGCTCGTAGCTCCGGCGCGCGCCTTCGGCGAGCAGCGCGGTGCGGTCCTGGGTGGTGAGGGCGTCGAGGAACGACCGGTCCTGGCCGAACAGACTCATCGTGCACCCCCGCACCGTTCTCTTGGCGTCGCGCGGACCGTTGCGTTCCGCGGCGTGCCTCAAGCGCTTGTTCCCACCACAAGTTGCTTGCTCAGACGCGTTGTTGATGTTGCGTCACGGGGTGGGGTCACGAACGCTAGAGGGTGCGAAGATCGGCGTCAACGAGCGCAAAAGGGGGGCACGAGAAGCGCGAAAATGCGCCTCTCGCGCCCCCCGTGACCCTGTACCCCCTTGTGATCCGGGCCCGATCCGGGAACCGGACCGGGATCGGGGACGCGGACCGGGGATGCCGACCGGCACGCGGACCGGGAGTGCGGGCCCTCGGTCGCGGGCCGCTCTCAGAGCCGGGGGTCGACCGGTTCCGATTCCAGGGCCAGGACCGCGAAGACCGCCTCGTGGACGCGCCACAGGGGCTCTCCGGCGGCCAGCCGGTCCAGGGCCTCCAGACCCAGGGCGTACTCGCGCAGGGCCAGGGACCGCTTGTGGTTCAGGAACCGTCCGCGCAGGCGCTCCAGGTTCTCCGGGCGGGTGTACTCGGGGCCGTAGATGATCCGCAGGTACTCGCGGCCACGGACCTTCACGCCCGGCTGCACCAGTCGGCCCTTGCCGTCCCTGACCAGCGGCTGGAGCGGCTTGACCACCATGCCCTCGCCGCCCGCGCCGGTCATCTCCAGCCACCAGTCGGTGCCGGCCCGGACGGAGGCCTCGTCGCCGGTGTCGACGACGAGCCGGCGGGTGACCTGGAGCAGACCGGTCGGGTCGTGCTCGACCAGCCGGTCCAGCCACGCCAGCTGCCGGTCGTGCGGCACACCCGTCAGCGCGTTCGCCTCGGCGGCGAGGATCTGGAAGGGCGCGAACCGCACCCCGTCCAACCCCTCGGTCGCCCAGCAGTAGCGCCGGTAGGCGTCGGTGAACGCGGCCGCGTCCTCGGCCCTCTCCCGCTGCTTGGCCAGCAGGTCCTGGACCCCGACACCCCGTGCCACGGCCTTCTCCAGCGCCTCGACGGCGCTGGGGAAGACCGCCCCGGAGGCGGCCCCGACCGCCGCGTACTGCGTGCGCAGCAGGCCGGACGCCTTCAGCGACCAGGGCATCAACTCGCCGTCGAGGAGCAGCCAGTCGGTCCCCAGCTCGTCCCAGAGCCCGGCCGCGGTGACGGCCGTGCGCAGCCGCCCGAGGACCTCCTCGGTGACGGCCGGATCGTCGAAGAAGGGACGGCCGGTACGGGTGTGGAGCGCGCCGGTCGGTCCGGACACCCCGAAGCGCACGCGCGCCACGTCCGCGTCCCGGCACACCAGGGCCACGGCCCGGGAACCCATGTGCTTCTCCTCGCACACGACCTGCCCGACGCCGTCGGCGCGGTACTGCGCGAACGCCTCGGCCGGGTGCTCCAGATAGCCCTCCTGGCGGGAGGTCGCGGCGGGCGCCATCGTGGGCGGCAGATAGGCGAGCAGCCGCGGGTCGACCGCGAACCGGCTCATCACCTCCAGCGCCGCCGCCGCGTTCTCCTCACGGACACCGACATTGCCCAGCTGACCGGTCTCGACGACCCGGCGGCCGTGCACGTCGGCGAGGTCCAGCGGCCGGCCCTGGTGCCCGCCGGGCGCCTCGGTGGCCAGCGGCCGGGCCGGCTCGTACCAGACCTTCTCGGCCGGTACGTCGACCAGTTCACGCTCCGGCCAGCGCAGCGCGGTCATCTTCCCGCCGAAGACCGCCCCGGTGTCCAGACAGATGGTGTTGTTGATCCAGGACGTGTTCGGCACCGGCGTGTGTCCGTACACGACGGTCGCCCTGCCCCGGTACTCCTCCGCCCACGGGTAGCGCACGGGCAGGCCGAACTCGTCGGTCTCGCCGGTGGTGTCCCCGTACAGCGCGTGCGCGCGGACCCGGCCGGACGTGCGGCCGTGGTACTTCTCGGGCAGGCCGGCGTGGCAGACGACCAGCCTGCCCTCGTCGAGGACGTAGTGGCTGACCAGGCCGTCGATGAACTCCTTCACCCGCGCGCGGAACTCGTCGCTCTCGCGACCGAGCTGTTCGATGGTCTCGGCGAGCCCGTGCGTCTCCTGGACCTTCTTGCCGCCGAGCCAGCGGCCCAGCTTGTTCTCGTGGTTCCCCGGTACGCACAGGGCGTTGCCGGAGGTCACCATGTCCATCACCCGGCGCAGCACGCCGGGGCTGTCCGGGCCGCGGTCGACGAGGTCGCCGACGAACACCGCCGTGCGCCCCTCGGGGTGCGCGCCGTCGGTATAGCCGAGCTTGGCGAGCAGGGTTTCCAGCTCGGATCGGCAGCCGTGGACGTCACCGATGATGTCGAACGGTCCGGTCAGATGACGCAGGTCGTTGAACCGCTTCTCCAGGACCACTTCGGCGGACTCGACCTCCTCGACGCTGCGCAGGATGTGCACCTTGCGGAATCCCTCGCGCTCCAGGCCGCTCAGCGAGCGGCGCAGCTCGCGGCGGTGCCGCTGGATGACGTGGCGGGGCATCCCGGCCCGGTCGGGGCGCTCCGCGTTGCGCGCGGCGCACACCTCCTCGGGCAGGTCGAGGACGATCGCGATGGGCAGGACGTCGTGCTCCCGCGCCAGCCGCACCAGCCCGCGCCGGCTCTCCTGCTGAACGCTGGTCGCATCGATCACGGTCAGCCTCCCGGCCTCCAGCCGCTTGCCCGCGATGTAGTGCAGAACGTCGAAGGCGTCGCCGCTGGCGCTCTGGTCGTTCTCGTCGTCGGCGACGAGACCGCGGCAGAAGTCCGAGGAGAGGACCTCGGTGGGCTTGAAGTGCTTGCGCGCGAACGTCGACTTGCCCGAGCCTGTCGCGCCGATGAGCACGACGAGGGACAGGTCGGTGACGGCGAGCTCGCGGGTCGTGGTGGTCATGCGGCCTTCTCCTCCTTCGCGGTCATACGGAACACGGCCATCTGCGTGGGCGGCCCCACCTCGGGATCGTCGGGACCCACGGGCAGGAACTCCACGCCGTACCCGTGCCGTTCGGCCACGGCCGCCGCCCAGGTCCGGAACTCCTCGCGGGTCCACTCGAAGCGGTGGTCGCCGTGCCGGACGTGTCCGGCCGGGAGCGTCTCCCAGCGCACGTTGTACTCGACGTTCGGCGTCGTCACGATCACGGTCCGGGGGCGCGCGGAACCGAACACCGCGTACTCCAGCGCGGGCAGCCGCTCGAGGTCCAGGTGCTCGACGACCTCACTGAGCACCGCCGCGTCATAACCCTTGAGCCGCTTGTCGGTGTAGGTGAGCGAGCCCAGCATCAGGGTGACGCGGCCGGCCTGCCGCTCCCCCAGCCGCTCGAGCCGCAGCCGCCGGCCGGCGACGGTCAGCGCCCGTACGGAGACGTCGACACCGACGATGTCGGTGAAACGGACGTCCTTCAGCAGTGCCTGCACCAACTGGCCCTGCCCGCAGCCCAGGTCCAGGACCCGGCCCGCGCCGGTGTCACGCAGCACGCCGAGGATCGCCTCCCGGCGCATCTCGGCCAGCGGCACCGGCTTCTCCTCGGTGTCGACGCTCTCGTCGACGGCGTTGTCGATGTCCTCGACGTCCAGACCGTCGGCCTCGGCGAGCCGGACCAGCTCAAGGCGTTCCATGGCCTGCCGCGTCAGCCCCCAGCGCCGGGACAGATAGCGGCTGGTGATCAGCTTCTGCTCGGGGTGCTCGGCGAGCCAGCCCTCACCGGCCCGCAGCAGCTTGTCGACCTCGTCGGTCGTCACCCAGTAGTGCTTGGCGTCGTCCAGGACCGGAAGAAGTACGTAGAGCTGACGCAGGGCGTCGGCCAGCCGCAGTTCACCTTCGAGCACGAGCCGTACGTACCGCGAGTCGCCCCACTCCGGGAACCGCTCGTCCAGGGCCACCGGCTCCGCCCCGACCTCGGACCAGCCCAGCGGCCCGAACAGCTTCCGCACGAGCTCGGCGCCCCCTCGAGCGGGCAGCGCGGGCACCTCGATCCGCAGCGGCAGCGGCGCGGCCACCCGCTCCGGCCGTGCGGCGCACACGCCTCGCAGGGCGCTCTTGAACACAGTGCTCATGGCCACCGCGAACAGCGAAGACGCGGCGTACGGGCGGTCGTTCACATACTGTGCGAGCGCCGCGTCGGGCGCACCGCCCCGGCCCTTGCCCTTGGCGCGCCGCACCAGCGCCACCGGGTCCACCTCCAGCAGCAGAGCGGCCGTGCACCGCTCGGCGGTCGCCTCCGGGTAGAGGACGTGCGCCGTTCCGTGCGAGGTGGAGAACGTCTGCGCCTTGTCGGGATGCTTGTGCAGCAGGAATCCGAGGTCGGTCGCGGGACGCTCCTGGGTGCCGGTGGTACTGATCGTCATGAACACACGACCGAGTATGGCCGCCGCCCACCGCTCCCGACCAGGCATTTTCGTCACGGCCCCGGGCCGGGCTCCGGGTCGGGCGGCGGGCCATCTGCGGCGACGGCGGCCAGTTGCGCGATGCGCTCCGGGCCCACCCGGCAGCAACCGCCGATCAGCCGGGCCCCTGCCGCGCTCCACTCCCGCGCCAACCCGGCGTCGAACGTCACAGTGCCCCGCCATCCCCGCGCCCCGGCGTCCCACTCCTCACCGCTGTTGGGGTAGACGACCACCGGTTTCCCCGTCACCCCGGCGGCGATCTCCACGGCCCGCCCCACGTCCCCGGGCTCACAGCAGTTGACCCCGACGGCGACGACCTGGTCGACCCCCGCGGCGAGCGTGAAGGCGTCCCCCAGCTCCTGCCCCGCGCGGGTGCGCTCACCGTCGACGCTGTACGAGAGCCACACCGGCACCCCGCACCCCTCGACGGCCCGCAGCAGCGCCTCCGCCTCGTCGGCGTCGGGCACGGTCTCCAGCGCGAGGGCGTCCGGCCCGGCCGCCGCCAACGCCTCGATCCTCGGCCGGTGGAACCGCTCCAGCTCCCTCACCGACAGTCCGTACCTCCCCCGGTACTCGCTGCCGTCGGCCAGCATCGCCCCGTACGGCCCGACCGACGCTGCCACCCACACCTCGCGCGGCGCCGGCTCCCCCGCCTCCCGGGCCAGCTCCACACTCCGCGCCAGCAGCCGCGCCGCCTCCCTCCGCGGCACGCCCCGCCGCTCGAACCCCTCGAAGGTGGCCTGATAGCTGGAGGTGATCAGCACCTGAGACCCCGCCCGTACATACGCCGTGTGCGCCGCCCCGATCTGCTCGGGGCCGTCGGCGAGCAGCCGCGCGGACCAGAGCGCGTCGGACAGATCGCACCCCTGCGCCTCGAGCTGGTTGGACAGCCCGCCGTCGAGGACGAGCACCTCGTCGGCGAGCGCGGCGGCGAGTGCACGGACAGGCCTCACGACTCCTCCTTCGCTCCTGCTGGGTCTCGTGTTCCTTGCAGGCGATCAGTCCAGCTGGGACTGGACCTGCGCCGAGATCAGCTCCAGGTGGTCCAGGTCGTCCAGATCGAGGACCTGGAGGTAGATCCGGGACGCGCCGAGGGCGCCATAGCGGCCGATCTTGTCGACGACCTCGGCCGGCGATCCCGCGAGCCCGTTCGCCTTGAGCTCGTCGACATCCCGCCCGATGGCGGCGGCCCGCCGAGCCACCTCGGCGTCGTCCTTGCCGACGCAGACGACCAGCGCGTTCGAGTACACCAGGTCACTCGCGGACCGCCCGAACTCCTCGGCCGCCGCCCGCACCCTCCCGAACTGACGCTCACTGTCCTCGATCGAAGCGAAGGGGATGTTGAACTCGTCGGCGTACTGCGCGGCAAGTCGCGGGGTGCGGGTCGCGCCGTGCCCACCGATCAGCACGGGCACCTTCTCCTGGGCGGGCTTGGGGAGCGCGGGCGAGTCGCTGAGCTGGTAGAACTGCCCCTCGTAGGAGAACGTCTTGCCGACCTCGGTGCCCCACAGTCCGGTGACGATCGCCAGTTGTTCTTCGAGACGGGCGAACTTCTCCTTGGGGAACGGGATGCCGTACGCCCGGTGCTCCTCCTCGAACCATCCCGCTCCGAGGCCCAGCTCGACCCGGCCGCCGGACATCTGGTCGACCTGGGCGACCTGGATGGCCAGCACTCCGGGAAGCCGGAAGGTCCCCGCGGTCATCAGCGTTCCCAGCCGGATCCGCCGGGTCTCCCGGGCCAGACCGGCCAGCGTGATCCAGGCGTCGGTCGGACCGGGCAGGCCGTCCACGGACCCCATCGACACATAGTGGTCGGAACGGAAGAAGGCATCAAACCCAAGGTCCTCGGTGGCCTTGGCGACGGTCAGCAGGGTGTCATAGCTCGCCCCTTGCTGGGGCTCCGTGAAGATTCGAAGATCCATGCCTCCATCCTGCACCGTCGTGCGCGCGCCAACCTCCTCGTCACCCCGGCGTCAACCTCCTCGTCACTCCCGGTACGGCACCGGCCCGGTCGGGTGAATAAGCCTCACCCTGGCGGACCCCCTCCGGCGCGGCCAGTGACCGGGTGCGGGCGCCCGTCGTTGGCTCGGGCGGAGCCGGACCGCCCGGCCCGCGCGCCGGCGGCTTGTGCCGGTGCGTCGTGTTCTCTTGCCGCCTTTCCCCAGCGGGGAAGGCCGGGGCCGAGGAGGCCGCCATGTCCCAGGAAGCCGCGCCCGAACAGGCGATGCCGGAGCAGCCGGAGCAGCAGTCCGTGCCCGAGCAGAAGGGCGCCGGCGCCCCCAAGGGCCTGCTTCAGCAGATGGAGGAGCTGATGGCGGCGCTCACCGCCGACCTGTCCCGGCTCGACGCGGACCTTCAGTCCTCGGCCGACCGCCCCTCGGCCGCCGGAGCACTCTCGTGGGACACGCCCACGTCCGCTCCCCCTTCCACGCCCACATCCGCGTCCACATCCGCGTCCGCGTCTGCGTCTGCGTCTGCGTCTGCGTCTGCGGCCACAGTCTTCGGAGCGACCCCGCCCGCCGCGCCGGAGATTCTCCGCAGCGCGGGCGGCGACATCTCCGGCACCGACGGAGACCTCTCCGGCCGCGCGCCCCTCTGACCACCGGCCCGCCCTCGGCCCCGAGCGCCTCGCGGGGCTCGTCGGCCTTCGGATCACGACGGCCCCGCCGCCGAGTCCGCCGGGTCCGCCCGGCCACGCGTCCCGCCGGGCATTCTGTCCCGCTCTCTTACGCTCAGCCGGTGCAGCATCCCCCGCACCCGGTCGTTCGACTCGTCGGCGGCGTCGATCGCCTCGATGCACTGCCAGTACAGGCCTTCCTCGTCGGTGGCACAGGCGACACCGACGAGAGCGATCCCGACCTCGCCGAGCAGCGCGCTCAGTACGGTCAGCGCGACGCGCGCGTCGCCCACTCCGGTGAGCTGCGCGGCCCTTACTCCACCGGTGCGCAGCGCCGGATGGTCCAGCGGCCCGCGCCCCGCGACGATCTCGCCGAGGCCGCGCGCCTCGCCCCGCAACTCCAGCGGGCCGCAGAGTGCGAGATGACTTCCTATGGCCTGGGCCAGCGCTTGGGCCTGCCAGGCTTCCGCCACGATGTCCTGCGCGTCCCGGCTTTGGGCCAGGGCGTGTCGGCCGACCGCGATGAGCCGCTCCGCTTCCATGTACGCCGCCCCCGTTCGTACGACTTTCCGCTACTCATTCCATTACCCAGAGTGAGGGCGTCTGAGCCTAAAAGCCAGGGGAATTCGGAAATCTGTGGACAGGAAGCCCGATGGGGAAAACTCGATCACTCCGAAGAGTGACGATCTGGCTCGTTGCCGCCCCCGGGAGGCCTGCCGACGGGGAAGCGGAGCTCGTTCCGGTCGATCTTCGCGGAGAGCGCGGCCAGCACGTCGATGTCCAACACCTCGCAGAACTGCAGGAGATACGCGAGCACATCGGCGACCTCGTCACGGACGCGGTGCGCCGACTCCGGGTCGTCCATCACCCGGGCCGCCTGCTCGGGGGTCAACCACTGGAAGATCTCCAGGAGTTCGGCGGCCTCGACGCTGAGCGCCGCCGCCAGGTTCTTCGGGGTGTGGTACGGCTGCCACTGGCGCGACGCCGCGAACTCGGCCAGCCTGCGCTGCAGTCCCGGTACATCCATCTCGGTCACGGCTCCAGGTCTACCACTGTCACCCCGGCCGTCTCCCGCGCGCACCCGGCTCCCGTCTCCCCCACGGCCCCGACCAGTCGGATGTGGCCCTCGGCGCAGATCCCGGCGGCCAGCGAGAGCAGCGCCCGCGTCTGGCGGAGATCCAGTCCCCGGTCGAATCCGTCGGCGAGCACGGTCAGGCTCTGCATGGCGTCCGGGACCTCCGCGACCCTGTCCATCGCGAGCACCCCGGGCCCGGTGAGCAGGACCAGCGCCAGCGCCAGATAGCGCAGTTCACCGTCGCCGAGGCGGCCCAAGGGCGTGCCGTCCACGCCTTCCGGGACCGCCCCGCCCCTCCCGCCCCGATCGGATAACGCTCCGCCCCTCCCGCCCCGGTCGAGCACCGCCGTCACCCTTCCGTCCGCGAGCGCCGAGACGCCGAGAGCGGTCACCGGCCCGGCGCAGCCCGCCCGGGCCATCGCCGCCAGCCGGGCATGGCGGCGGGTGCAGTCGGTCCTGGTCAGATGGAGCACCTCCGCCAGGTTGTCGCAGCCGCGCCGCAGCCGGCCGTCGCCCACCGCGACCGGTGCGCGCATCCGCTGCGGCTGCGGATCGCAGGCGAAGACCGAGCGCAGCGCCACGACGACCTGCTCGGCGGCCGCGAGGACCCTGAGCTGGCCTTCGGTCTTTCCGGCGACGCGCAGCGGAAGCAGGGCCGTCCCGAGCAGGTCGTCCGGCAGGGGCGCGCGGGTGACCGGGGCGCTGCCGGCCGTGTGCCACTCAGCCTGGACGGTCCGGCGCCCGGGATCCCGCAGGGCGGTCGTGAGCAGAGTCTGCCCGCCGCTGGTCAATCGCTCCCCGACGATGCGGAGTGCGGGCTCGGCCTGGACGGCGAGGTCCAGCCGGACGGATCCTGCCGGCCCTTCGGTGGTGCAGCCGATCCGGAAACCCCTGCGCCCCTGGGGGTCGGCCTCGGCGCGCTCGGGGACGCACGCCACGGGATCGGGGAAGGCCTGGGCGAGTTCGTCGCCGGAGCCCAGGCGCGCCAGCGCCTCGTAAGCCTGCAGGGCGCTCGACTTGCCGGTGCCGCTCGCCCCCGCGAAGAGCGTCACCGGGCCGAGCGGGTACACCGCCGAGCGGTGGGACTTGAAGGAGGAGAGGCGCAGTTCGGTGAGGGCGGGCCGGAGGGTGTCCATGAATGGACCGTATGCGGATCGTCTGCTGCGGAACCGTTCCGCCCGAACCGCCTTCCTACGATTGAGGGACGGCGGCGTCGGCGGCGCCTTCCACCTCGGTGCCGGCCGGGGCGAGCAGGAAGACGTTCTTGTCGACCCGGTGCATGCCGCTGCCGAGGCCGAAGACCACGCCGCTGCTGAAGTCCAGGATGCGCTTGGCGACATCGGTGTCGGCGCTGGTGAGGTCCAGGAGCACGGGGATCTGGGCGATGAGGTACTCGGCGACCTCGCGGGCGTCCGCGAAGACCTGCACCCTCAGTACGACCATGCGGCGCTGCTCGACGGTCTCGTACTCGGGCATCGTCCGGTGGTCGACCCTGGACGGCCATTCGTTGCGCCCCCGCAGCGGTACGACCTGGGCGAGGCCCTCCCACTGTTCGTCGGTGACGTCGTACCTCTCGTACCTACTCATGCACCCATCCTCCCGTTACTCACCCGTTCGGCCCAACACCGACACGGGCGGCCCGTCGACCGAAACAAGATCATTAGTCGGCCGGATCTGTCACTTCCGGTTCGGCGGCGGGCCGGTCGCGCGGTGTCAGCCCGGGGCGAGGAAGCAGTGTCAGCCCGGGGCGACGAAGCGGCGGAGCCTGGTGAGGGGCCAGGTGTTGATGACGTCGTCCTTGGTCAGCCAGCCGCGCTGCGCGGTCCCGATCCCGTACCGCAGATACGGCAGATGGGTCGTGGAGTGCGCGTCCGAGTTGACGGCGAACCTCACGCCGTACCGCTTCGCGCGCAGGATGTCCTCGTCGCGCAGGTCGAGCCGCTCCGGGTGGGCGTTGATCTCCAGGGCGGTCCCGGTCCGCGCGCAGGCCTCGAAGACCGCGTCGAAGTCGGCGTCGATACCCGGCCGTTTGCCGAGCTTCCTGGTCGTGGGGTGTCCGATGACGGAGACGTACGGGTTCTCGCACGCACGCACCAGCCGGCGGGTGAGCTGGTCGCGGCTCTGGTTGAAGTGGGAGTGGACCGAGGCCACGCACAGGTCGAAGTCCGCGAGGAAGTCCCCGGGCCAGTCCACATCGCCTTCGGGGCCGATGTTCAGTTCCGTGCCGTGGAGCAGCCTCATTCCCCGGTGGGCGCGGTCCAGTTCGCGGACGCGTGCGCGCTGGGCGAGCATCTTCTCCTTCGTCATGCGCTGCATCGCGAGGTCCGGGGCGTGGTCCGTGATCGCGTAGTAGGAGTAACCACGGGCCGCCGCGGCGGCGACCATGTCCTCCAGCGGGGAGAGCCCGTCGGTGAGGTCGGTGTGCGTGTGCAGATCACCCCTGATGTCGTCCTCGGCGACCAGGTCGGGGAGTTCACCGCGCAGTCCGGCCGCGATCTCGCCGCGGTCCTCGCGCAGGGCCGGCGGGATCCAGGGCAGACCGAGGCGCTCGTAGATCCCCTCCTCGGTCTCCGAGGTGATCTTCTCGCCGCTCTCGGTGTCGAAGAGTCCGTACTCGGACAGCTTGAGCCCGAGGCGTACGGCGATCTCGCGGGTGCGGATGTTGTGGGCCTTGGAGCCCGTGAAGTACTGGAGTCCCGCACCCCAGGAGTCGGGCGGCAGCACCCGCAGATCGACCTGAAGGCCCTTGGTGGTGCGGATGGAGGTCTTCTTGGCGCCGTGCGCGACGACCTCGGCCGTCTCGGGGAGCGCTTCGAGCGCCCGCATGAAGGGGGCCGACTTCTCGGCGGCGACCAGGATGTCGATGTCCCCGATGGTCTCGCGCATCCGCCGCAGCGAGCCGGCGTAGGCGCACCGCTCGCAGCCGGGGATCAGGGACAGTTCGGCGACGATCCTTTCGGCCGTGTCCATCGCGGAGTTGAGAAGGATGCGGTTGCCCGCCTGCTGCATCAGGGCGATGCCGTGGAGGATGTTCTCCTCGGTCCTCTCGCCGAAGCCCTTGAGGTCGCGCAGCCGCTCCTGGTGGATGGCGTCCATGAGCTGGTCGACGGAGGAGATCCCCAGCTCCTCGTAGAGGAGCATGGCCTTCTTCGGTCCGAGCATGGGGATGGTGATCAGTTCCCGGACTCCGGCGGGGACGGCCTGCCGGCGTTCCTCCAGCGCGGGGACGTGGCCGGAGCGCAGAAACTCCACGATCTTGTCGGCGATGGACCGGCCCACATTGGGGATCTCCCGAAGCTGCTGGACGTCGAGCTTCGAGACATCCGCGTGGTAGCCGCCGACCGCACGGGCGGCCTTCTCGTACGCCCGCGCCTTGAAGGCGTCACCTCCGGTGATCGCGACGAGGTCGGCGTACTCCTGGGGGACCGCCTGGACCTCCTCGTTGGCTCGGACCATGGTTCCAGGGTGCGCCGGGGGGCGGCGGGGCGCTTCTCGGCCGGGGTCGCCGGGCGGGTGCGCCCGCCCGCCGCGGCGCCGCCCGAGGCTCCCCGTCGCGCGGGGCAGTTGCCCGCGACGGATGCAGTATGCAGCCAACCCGGGTGAACTATCTTGTGCTCGAATGGGACCAGAAGGAGGCACTCCGTGTCATCAGGGCAGCAGGCGCGCGCTCAGGCAGCCGCGATCACGCCGGGCAGACGCCCGCCGGAGACGGAGGCGGCCCCCGCGGACCGGGTGCGCGCGCTGTTCGGCGGCCACCGGCTGTCCCCGGCGCAGCGGCGCATCGCGCAGTACATGATCGACCACCTCACCGAGGCGGCGTTCCTGTCGATCACGGACCTCGCGGAGCGCGTCGGGGTCAGCCAGCCGTCCGTCACCCGCTTCGCGTCGTCCCTGGGCTTCAGCGGTTTCCCGGCGCTGCGGGAGGCGCTGCAGCCCATCGCGCTCAGCGCGGTCGCCGGCTCGCCCGACAGCCGCGTGGAGCGGCGCCGCAACGAACTCCAGGCGGCGGTCGACGCCGAGATCGAGAACCTCGAGTCGCTGCGCCGTGTCTTCGCGGACACCGACCAGGTCCTCGACATCGGCCGGGAGCTGGCCCGCTCGGTCCCCCTGACCATCCTCGGCCTGCGGATCTCGGTCTCCCTCGCCGAGTACTTCGCCTACGCCGCGCGCCGGATCCACCCCGACGTGCGGGTCGTGACCCGGGGCGGCAGCGTCGCCTACGACGGACTGCTCCAGTCGCGGGAGGCCGGCGGGACCTGGGTCCTGGCCTTCGCGATGCCCCGGCACGCGAACGAGACCCTGGCCGCCATACGGACCGCCCGCAGTACGGGTCTGCGCGTCGCGCTGATCACCGACATGACGCTCGGCCCGCTGGTGGAGGAGGCCGATGTGGCGCTCACCGCGGGCACGGGATCACGGCTGGTCTTCGACTCGTACGCGGCGCCGGGGGTGCTGTCGGCGGCCATCCTGCAGGCCATGGCGGACGCGGACCCGGAACGCACCCAGGCGCGCCTGGAGGGGTACGAGCAGGCGGCGGAACAGCACAACTTCTTCCTGGAGGACTGACCCCGTACCGCACCGCCGGTCCGGGTCTTTTTCGGCCATCCGGCCGCATGAATTTTTTCATACTCTTGCTTACTGGACGGTATATATATTTACTGCAAGAGTCCCCGGTGCCCCCAGGGGCCACTCAACAGAACACCCGGGGCCGGTCCCTCCTCCTCATGCCGGCCCATGGTTGTTCCATCGGGGCATTCCGCGCTCCCCGCGGAGTGCCCTCGCGGCGGCTTCGGTCAACCCCTGGGCCGGGGCCGCCGCACCTTTTCAGTAGATTCTTCAGGTCTTTTCTGGAAGCGACAACGATGTCCCAGACCTTCATCCCCGTCAGCGCCGACTGGCCGTGCCAGGTGAGGACCCCCGGCAACCGTGACTGGGAGCGCACCGCCGCCCGCTGGCTGCGTGATCTTCTTCCGGCCCGCTACGCCGGATACTCCACGCTGACCCGCCATCCCGTTCTGCTGGCCCGCCACGCCCAGCTGCAGATACAGCACGAGATCCGTGCGGTGCGGGTGGCATTGCAGACATGCCGGGCGGAACTGCCCACGCTGGGCGTGCCCGAGCCGACGATCGAGAGCACGATCCGGCTGTACGCCATCGAACTGGAGCAGCTGAGCCGGCTGGCCCGGGGTGTCCGCCTCATCACGGAGGCGCTCCTGGCGAACGGCGAGGGGGCGGGAACGAGGCGGGTTCGGCCGCACGGCTGAGCCCTTATCGGCGGTGCCGGTACCGGGCCGGGAACGGCCGGAAAGCGTGAACGGGCCGGGAGACGGCCCGGGACGGCGGGCCGCTGGGTTGGGGCCTGTCAGGCCGCGAGCCGCAACTCCTGCCGTACGACGATGGCGTTGAGCCGGATCGCGTACGGGGCGATGTCCGACACCCGCAGCGCGCCGACGCTCGCCTTGTCGAGGCCGACCGTCACGTCGATGCAGAAGGCGATGGCGTACATGTACTCCCCCGTCTCCTCGTCCTGGAGCGCGAAGAGCAGGTCCCGGTAGTAACTCGTCCGGTCCCCCGTCTCCTCGTAGTACGAGAGCCCCGGCTCGCCCTCCTGCGCGGCGAGGCCGGTGAAGGCGCGCGTGAGCTCCCGCTCCATCCCGTCCCACCAGGAGGCTCCCGCGAACGACTCGGGAAGCGCCTGGCGCACGGCCTCCTTGAGGGAAAGGACCATGATGTGGACCGGGGCGGTCTCCTGAAGACCCCAGCCACGGACCATCTTCACGATCGTGCTGCCGGGGATGGCGCTCGCCGCCTCGCGGATGTTGCCGAAGTCGAAGTTGACGGTCGCGGGCGCGATCGCCTTCTGGAACTTCTCGTCCATGTCCTGCGCCTGGGCGAGATGGGCCGCTCCCACCTCGAAAACCGTCTTGAAACTGGCGGCCATGACTCCTCCTCATCTGTGGAAGTGATCACTCGGAGGGGTCAGTATGCCGCTCACCCCGCCGCCCGGCGCGACCGTCTCAGATCGCTCATCCGGGGCTCACCGCGAGCACCTCACCCCCGCCGCGCGCGCATCCAGCGCGCGAGCGCCGCCAGCCCCTCCTCCGGGTCGCGGCGCCCGACGCCGATCCGGAAGCGGTCCACGGGAGTCGCGGTGAGTTCGGAGCGGTAGATGCTCGCGGGCAGCAGCAGGACGCCCGTCTCCTCGACCAGCCGGGTGCAGAACTCCTCGACGCCCTCGGGTCCCAGATAGCGGGGGAAGGCGACGCAGCCGCCGTCCGGCGCCCGCCACTCGAAGTCCTCCGCGAACTCGGCGAAGAACGCGTCGAAGGCCGGCAGGTTGGCGGCGATCAGCGCCCGGTTGCGGTCCAGGATCCGGTCGCGCGCCTTGAGGGCGATACGGGCCAGGACCTCGCTGGGCGCCGCGTTGCAGATGGTGGTGTAGTGCTTGGCGCGCTCCAGGCGGGAGCGCAGCGCGCGGTCGCGGCAGGTGATCCAGCCGACGCGCAGGCCGGGCAGGCCCAGCGACTTGGAGGTCACGTTCAGGGAGAGCGCCCGCTCGGAGAGATCGGCTGCCTGGGGCAGCGTACGGGCGGGGTCCCGCTCCAGGCCCCGGTAGACCTCGTCGCTGAACAGATGGATGCCGCGCTCGTCGCACAGCCGGGCCAGCGCGGCGAAGCCGGCGGCGTCGACGACCTTGCCGGTCGGGTTGTTGGGGAAGTTGACCGAGACGACCCGGGTGTTCGGGCGGATGGCCGCGGCCACGGCGTCCAGGTCCAGGGCCCAGTCCCGCTCGGGGTCGAGCGCGACGCCGCCGACTTCGCACAGAGCGAGCGGCACGGTCTCGGCGGCCTGGTAATTGGGGGTCACGACCACCGCGTGGTCGCCCGGCCCGAGGAGAACGTTCATGGCCAGATAGAGGCCCTCCTCGGCGCCCGCGAAGCAGATGACGTCGTCCGCGTCGGCGTGCTCGTAGGTCTGGGCGATCACCTCCCGCAGGGCCGGGTCGCCGAAGGTCTCGGTGTATCCCAGGGACAGGTTCTCGAACGCGTCCCGGTCCTTGTCGTCGGCCAGCGCCAGCAGCTCCGCCAGCGTCATCGTCTGGACGTCGGAGGCGGTCAGATGGTGGCGTGCGGTGAACTCCCAGCGGGAGAAGTACGTTTCCAGTCGGAAGTCTGGCAGCCGGGTCATGACGGTGTCCTCCGGGATCTGTGCTCGGCGAGCAGGGCGTAGACGGTCGACCGGGATGCCCGCAGGGCGCCGGCGACGACCGGGGCGGCGCGGCGGACGGAGAACACGCCCGCCTCGTCCAGCCGGCCGACGACGGCGAGTCGGTCCTGACGCGTCAGACGCTCCACCGGACGGCCCGTTTCGCGTACGTGGGCGCCGACGATGTGCTGGACGCGCTCGGACCAGTCCTGGTCGAACAGGGGCTCGGGGCGCAGCGCGGTGGGTGCGCCGAATGCGGTCAGTACGGCCGCGGCCTGCTCCAGGGGCGTGCGGTCGAGATTGACGCACAGCACGGCGGACGCCCGGCCCTCCGCGTCCCGCAGAACCGCGCTCACCGCGGACAGCCGGCGGCCGTCGGCGAGCAGCTTCTCGTAGGGCCCGAAGACGTCCCGCGCCGCCGGGTCCAGCGCGTCGAGCTCCCCGAGCAGCGACGGGTCGCCCGGGCCGCGGGAGGTCATGGGGTTCCAGATCTCCAGGACCCGGTCGGTTTCGGGGTCGTGCAGGACGACTTCCGCGTACGGGCCGAGCAGCAGCGCGACGGCCTGGCACACGGGCCCCCACATCCGCACCCGGGCGTCCCCGTCCTCGGCGTTGCTCATGGTCGACACCTCCTCCTGTCTGGACTGTAAGTCCATATTGGATGGATAGTCCAGACTCTTTGGGCGGCAAGGCCAGGAGGCGCCAATGGCATCCCACGGCAGGGTGCTATGCGCGTTTCAGGCGTTACGTTCGCGTGCCTTCGGGCAGGCGTGTGACCTGCAGAACCCATCCGAGAGTCGAAAGGATGATCTTCATGACCACGGCACGCGAGATCATGACCGAAGGCGCCGAATGCGTCGGGGCGGAGGAAACCGTCCTGGAGGCCGCGAAGAAGATGGCCCGCCTCGGCGTCGGCGCGCTGCCGATCTGCGGGACCGACAACAAGCTCAAGGGAATGCTCACCGACCGCGACATCGTGGTGAAGGTCCTCGCGGCCGGAAAGGACCCGGGCGCGTGCCGGGCCGGGGAGTTCGCCCAGGGCGAGGCGGTGACCATCGGCGCCGATGACGACGCCGAGGAGATCCTGCGCACCATGAGCACCCACAAGGTCCGCCGGCTGCCCGTGATCGACGGACACGACCTGGTCGGCATGGTGGCGCAGGCGGATGTGGCCCGCGCGCTGCCGGACCCGAAGGTCGGAGACCTGGTCGAGGCCCTGTCGTCCGACTGAGTGCCCGACCCGGCACCTGAGTGAGCGCCTGACGCACTGTCCGGGCCCGGGGGGGGGGGGGGGGGGGGGGCGGGCGGGGGGCCCCACCAAAAAGAACACAGAACAGAAACAAACAGACAGATGGGGTGTTGGGGGTATACCCCCAGGAAAAAAAAACCGTCGTTCC
>NZ_JBVIPQ010000005.1:151608-172047 GCF_055577795.1 Streptomyces sp. NPDC033174 | reverse complement strand
CCCCCCCCCCCCCCCCCCCCCCCCCCCCCCCCCCCCCCCCCCCCCCCCCCCCCCCCCCCCCCCCCCCCCCCCCCCCCCCCCCCCCCCCCCGGCCGGGTCACCCCGCAAAGAGAACCGTGAACCGGAACACACCGGTCGATGGAGGTGCCGGTGGCACGCACGAGGGACGACGAACTGGGCGTCCTGCACAGCCTGGACGAGGTGGCGGAGTGGCTCGGCCGGGAGCAGCACCTGTACGTGCGCTGGTCACGCGGCCCGCACGTCGATCTGGCCTCCGCGTCCAGCTCGGACGAGCTCACCGGCACCCCGCTGCCGGGCCTGTCCGCCAACGCCCTGGACATCGAACCCTGGTGGAACGACCGCCCGGCGCGCATCTGGGTCGCCCGGCGCCTGTACGACTACTCCCACCTCCCCCGTCTCCGGGGCGGCGACGTACGCCCCTGGCTGCTGCGCGGACGGGAGGTGGGGCGCGGCCCCGACAACGAACCGCTGGTCCGCGATGTCGAGCCCCTCGCCTGGATCGACAAGAAGGTGATCGAGGAGGCCACCGCCGAGATCGACCGGCAGCCCGGCGCATGGGGGCCCATTCAGCGCGATTCCTGGCGCGGATGACGCCGCGCCACGTCGGACCACGGCGGTGCGCGTGTTCATTCCGGGGGCGCGGGTAACCGGGGTTTCCTGAGCATTCGTACCGACATGGCGGCAGATGACAGCAGGAGCGTTTGTGATTTTTTCATGTCGGTTACTGCTCTACCGGATGAATCCGACCTTTGTGCAGGGAGCTTTCCATGGAGCATCAGAACGCCGGCCACTCCTCTCCGCAGGGCGGCGCCGACCCGGAGCTCCCGGGCCGGCCGAGCAGCGGGAGCCCCACGGTCGCCGAGCCGACCGCACCACAGGAGCCCCTCGCGCCGAAGCCCGACCAGGCGGGGCCGGAGGCGGTGTCCCCCACGGGCAAGCCGACCGGCGCCGGCCCGGCGTCCCGTGCCCAGGGCGGCGCGTATCTGACGACGGCGCAGGGCGCCCGGCTCTACGACACGGACCACTCCCTCAAGGCCGGGCCGCGCGGTCCGGTGCTCCTGCAGGACCACCATCTGCGTGAAAAGATCACGCACTTCGACCACGAGCGCATCCCGGAGCGGGTGGTCCACGCGCGGGGCGCCGCCGCTCACGGCATCTTCCAGGGATACGGGACCGCGTCCACCATCACCAAGGCCGCCTTTCTCGCCAAGGACGTGGAGACCCCGGTCTTCGTGCGCTTCTCGACCGTCCTCGGTTCCCGGGGGTCGGCGGACACGGTGCGCGACACCCGCGGCTTCGCGACGAAGTTCTACACCGACGAGGGAACGTTCGATCTCGTCGGCAACAACATCCCGGTGTTCTTCATCCAGGACGCCCTCAAGTTCCCCGACATCATCCACGCGGGAAAGCCGCACCCCGACCGTGAGATCCCGCAGGCCCAGAGTGCGCACGACACCTTCTGGGACTTTGTCTCCCTGCACACGGAGGCCACCCACCACACCCTGTGGAACATGTCCGACCGGGCCCTCCCGCGCTCGTTCCGCATGATGGAGGGCTTCGGCGTCCACACGTTCCGCATGGTCAACGACGCGGGCGCGACCTCGCTCGTGAAGTTCCACTGGAAGCCCCTGGCGGGCGTGCACTCGCTGGTGTGGGAGGAGGCGCAGCTGATCGCCGGAATGGACCCGGACTTCCACCGCCGTGACCTCGCCGACGCGATCGAGGCGGGCGCCTATCCCCAGTGGGAACTGGGAGTTCAGGTCATGCCGGACACGCCGGACCAGACGTTCGAGGGCATCGACCTGCTGGACCCGACGAAGATCGTTCCTGAGGAGCTCGCCCCGGTCCAGCCCATCGGCCTGCTGACCCTGAACGCCAATCCGACGAACTACTTCGCCGAGACCGAGCAGGTCGCCTTCCACCCCGGGCACCTGGTCCCCGGCATCGACATCACGGACGACCCGCTGCTCGCGGGGCGGCTCTTCTCGTACCTCGACACGCAGATCAGCCGGCTCGGCGGCCCGAACTTCGGCCAGATCCCCATCAACCGGCCCCAGACCCCCGTGAACGACATGCTCCGCGACGGCATGCACCAGACCGCCGTGCACGCGGGCGTGGCGCCCTACCGGCCCAACTCCCTCGACGGCGGCTGCCCCTTCCTCGCAACGACCGCCGAGCAGGCGTTCGTCGAGGTGCCGCAGCCGGTCGCGGCCGCGCAGAAGGTGCGTGAGGCCCCGGCCTCCTTCGACGACCACACCAGCCAGCCGCGCCTGTTCTGGGCGAGCCTGTCGCCGACCGAACAGGAACACGTCATCGCGGCCTACACCTTCGAGCTCGGCAAGTGCTACGAACAGGCGATCAAGGAGCGCACGCTCCAGGTTCTCGCCGACATCGACCCCGTCCTGTGCTCGCGCGTCGCGGACGGCCTCGGGCTGCCGGCCCCCAAGCCCTCCGCCCCGCTCCCCGAGATCACCCGGAGCCCCGCGTTGTCCCAGCTGGGCCGGACCTGGCCGGTGACCGGCCGCGTGATCGGGATCGTCGTCGACGGGACGACCGACCTCGACGAACTCCGGGCCGTCCGCCAGTCCATCCTGGACAACGAGATGATCCCCCTGATCATCGCCCCGACCGGCGGCGACCTCTCCGGCGGCGCCGGTGAACCCCTCCCGCCCCAGCGGACCTTCGCCACGGCCCGCTCCATCGAGTTCGACGCGATCCTCCTGTCGGCGGCCCCCTTCCCCGGCGCCGACTCCTACGGCGCCCGCGACGCCCGCGCCGGCGCTCCGGGAGCGTCCGCCATCGACCCCCGAGTGGTCCTGATGGTCGAGGAGGCCTACCGGCACGCGAAGGCCCTGGGCAGCTGGGGAGACGGCGAGAACGTCCTCACGGCGGCCCTGTGCCCGGAGGACGCGCCGGGCGTCGTCCGCGCGACCTCGGGAGCATCGGCGCTCGAGGGCCTCACGGAGCTGCTGCCGCACCACAGGGTCTGGGAGCGCTTCCCGACGGACCGCTGACGTTCCGCCGGACATCACGGAGGAGCCCGCTCACTGTCGCCCCGACGGTGGGCGGGCTCTTTGCATCAGCCGTTCGGACGGCGCCGCATCCCACCCAACATGGGTTGCAGCGAGGGCAGTTCAGTAATGTCCCGACACAGAGAAGGACGTCTTCTCGGTCTCGCGGGCGAGCTGACCCCCTTCTCAGCTCAAGGAGGGCGGCCTGCCCCGCGGCGCTTCCAGAGCCGCCCGCAGCGCTTCGACCGTCTCCCGGCCGATCCGCTCGGCCAGCTCTCCCTCCAGCCGCTCGAGGATGGCGCCGGCCTTGCGGTGTGCGCGTTCGCCCTCCTCGGTCCGCCGGATCAGCCGCTGTCGGGCCGAGGCGGGGTCAGGAACCTGTTCGAGCAGGCCGGCGGCGACGAGGCCGTGCACGGCCTGATGCGCGGTCTGCCGGGTGACACCCATGCGCCGCGCCAACTCGGACACCGTGGTGCCCTCGTCGTCCATCACAGCGAAGATCTGGGCCTGCGCCGGGGACACCGGTGTGGATCCGGCTGCTTCCAGGGCGGTCAACAGCCCTTCTTCGAACCAGCGCCGGGCGTCGCCGAGCAACTGGGGAAGGTTGCGGCGGGTGGACTGCATGTGTTCCTCGCGGGCCGGGCTCGTACGCGCTTGATTGTCCCCACCTTCTCATGTCAGGCTACCTGACATTAATGGCGGAGGTCGATCCAAGGAGACGGCATGACCATCGAGTACGCCACCCGCTATCGGCAGGCGTCACGCATACCGGCGGAACAGGGCAAGCCCTACTTCATCGAGAAGGGCGAGGGCGACCGCGCCCATCTGTTCGGCGACCTGATCACCATCTACGCGGGCGGCGAGCAGACCGAGAACACCTTCAACTTCTTCACCGTCGAAGGCCCCAAAGGCAACCTCATCCCGGCCCATCTGCACGCCGACACGCACGAGGTCTTCTACATCACCCACGGTGCCGTCCGGCTGTTCGTCGAGGACACCGAGGGCGACCAGCAGGAAAAGCTGCTCACCCCCGGCGACTTCGGCTTCGTGCCGAAGAACTGCCGGCACGCCTACCGCATGGAGCGCCACCACAGCCAGGTCGTCGGCGTCGCCGCCGGCCCGGGAGGGACCTTCGAGCGGTTCTTCGAAACCCTCGGTGCACCCACGGAGCAACTCGGCCTCCCGCACCAGCCCGTCGTCCCCGAACCTCACAAGTTCGCCGGCGTCCCCGAACAGTACGACGTGCGCTTCCTGCCCGACCACAAGTGGCGGACCCGATGACGGGAACCGGGCCCTCGCTCCGGAACTGACCGCCGCGCCCACCCCGATCACGTTCCCCTGCCGCCCGGCGCACCGGACAAGGCCGGTGTGCGCGAGCTGCGCGGCGTCCCCTACGACAACGTCGAGGGCAGCCGTCCGTTGGAACTCGACCTGTGGCTGCCGAGGTCGAACGGAGTGTCCGCCGGCACCGGAAGAGCCGGACGGCTCCGTTGAGCCGGCCACGACTGATCCGGAACCGCAGGATGCCGTGGACGAAGACGACGAGCCCGAAGCACCCGGGGAGGCGGCGGAGCCGCAGGGCTCCACGGAGGACTCACCCGAGTCCGACGAGCCGGCCGAGCCTGAGCACTCGGAGGCACCCGGCCGAGGGCGAGGAGCCGGAAGTTCCGGATACGACGACCGCTATCACATCTACAGTGAGATCATGCGCTGATGAGTGCGCCACATGGAGAGGGAGAGAAAATGCGACGCGGACCCATGTCCGAGGACCCTCAGTTCACCACGGTGAGCATGCCGGACGACTACGCCTGTCGGACGGAAACCGCCGTCGTCTACGCGCCGGTGATCCGGGGCGGCGTGACCGTGGGCCAACTGTGGGCGTCGACCACGGAGGCGGCTGCCGGCTTCCTCGCGTTGCCCGCCGCCGGGACCGCCTCACGCGCGGCGGCCTTCGCCTGGACCGACCGACTGCGGGAGTCGAAGGCGCAGGGGCTCACCGCGCTGGAGGCGCTGCGGCACTGGACCGGGCAGCCGGATGATCCGAAAGCCGGGCACGTGCGCGCGGACGCCGAGGGGCAGGCTCCGGACCTGGCCGCGCTAGAAGGTGAGATGGGGCTGAACACGTCCGTGCAGCCGTCGCTTTCGCGTCGGCCGCACGGCTTTCACTCCTGACGCGTTGTCACTTGCAGCCGGGAACTAGCAGAGTTCTATGCGTCGGCTGACGTGCAGGCGGACGGCCGGTGCCCGGGCCATTCTCGATGTCGAGTTTCGGCCTGGCGGTCGCGGGGGTCCGTGACGGGGCCGGATTCCGGCCGACCAACCTGCGACCAAGACCAGCACGGGCAATGAGCCGACGCTCCGCCAGGCAGTTTGAGCCCAGCGGCCTCTCCCGCCACCCTGACTTCTCGTCAGAACGAGCGACAAATGAATGTCACGAGCGTCATCTCAGCGTCAAGACATCGCCCGGAACGCCCACACCGCACATACCGCGCACCCACAAGATCTCAGGTCAGGCGTCTTCCTTCACCGGCTCCAGGATCGCCACGCACTCCACGTGGTGCGTCATCGGAAGCATGTCACCCGGGTGAACTCAGAGAAAACCGCAGGTCAGGTCCGTCCCTCGTCTCCGTCTTGGGGCCACCAGGTGCGAAGAGCGTCAAACGAGCGTCACGGCGGACGCCCAGTGATCCCAGCAAGGAGTGCCCCAGACGCCGTCCCCGTGGTCAGGTTCAGGCTTCGGCGCTCACACGAGGGAAGCATTGATCCTTATCAGCGTCGATCGTTTGGGACGCCCCATTCAGGCGGCACCTCGCTCAGACAGCGGATGACGTACTCCCCGCTTACTTGGTTCCGGCCACCGGAAGCACGTACTCACCGGCGAGACGCGCCAAGTGCAGCGGGAGAGGCCGGGCGAGCGGCGGGTAGTCGTCGTGGTAACGCAGCTGGTGCGCAAGCGTCGCCCACTCCGCCGGCCGGTCGGGCGGGTCACCCGCACGCCCCGAGTCCGTCAGCGCCTTCTCCGACAGACAGCCGAGCACGGTGATCTCCAGTTGCCCGGGGTTCCACGCGGTCTTCCCGGGCGCTGTCCGGCCCTGTGCCGTGGGCACCAGCTTCATGAGCCCCTTCGGCAGTTTCGCCACCGTGTGCGGCTTCGAGGCAGTACTCGCGAAGACACGGCCCTCCGTATCCGCCGTCCCCCACACACCCTCGGCGAAGCCGACCCCGTCCTCGGTGTCGTGGGCGTACCACTCCGCCACTTCACCCCGGGCGTTGGCGTCCCGTACGAGCAGCACCCGCAGGTCGTGGCCGTAGAGCGTGTGCCGCTGGGCGGGTTCGGCCCCGAAGCCGAGCATGTCGCGGTCCAGTGCACCGTTGCGCAGGCCAGGCCAGCACTGGCGCAGATTTCCGGCGTCCGCCAGCAGCAGCGTCGGGCGGTCGCGGAGCTGGAAGAGCAGTGCCCGGATCTGCCGCTCGGTCTCCCGCTGCCTGTCCTGCTCCACACCCGGGCGGGCAGCGGGCCGGGATCCTCCCGGGGCTGCCGAGTCATCGACGAGCTTCCCCGTGCCGGTCTCCTTCCCGCCGCTCGCCGCCGGTTCCCGTGCCTGGGAGAGCAGCAGCAACAGCTTCGGATACGGCACCCATTTGGCTCGTTCTGCGTCCCACCCCTCGATGACGCCCGGTCCGTCCCCGGGGCGCACCCGCACCGCCACCAGCCGGTGGACGGGGCATCGCGTGGGCCCCTTCCTGGTGTGGCGTACGAGCCAGAGCGCCGCGTACTGAAGGTCGCCCGGAATGCCGGCTCCCACCCGATGGGCGGGCGGGCTGATCGCGCCCAGCTGCCGGAAGGCGTCCAGCCAGGTCCACCTGGCCCGGTGTTCCAGAGCGCTGTCGGTGTCGTCGGGCGAGTTCACGAACTGGGTCAGCCGTCCCTGCCGTGCCCAGGCGATGCGCAGCGCGTGCTTGGGGTCGGAGTCCGGGACGGCGGCGAAGCGCTCCTTGCCGGCGATCTCCGTGATCACGACTCCGGCCCCGCCGAGGAGCGGGTCCGCCCGGTCCGCCACGAGCCCGCAGCGCCCTTCGATGGCCTCGGCCAGCCGGACGGCCCTGAGGCGCCCGCGGGCTCGGGTGGTCGGCAGGGCGTCGACCAAGGGTCCCGCGGGCCGGGCCCGGACGCGGATGTCGACCCCCTCGTACTGCCACTGCCAGGTCTCCCCGCCGGCCGACGGCACTTGCTGCCCGGCGGGAAGACCAATGAGCTTGGGCAGCTCGGCGAGCAGCGCCGCACGGATTTCCGGGGACTGCCAGAAGACATCGATCTCCAGGGGGCGGCCGTTCAGTGCGCGTGTCAGCGCCGCCCGCCGTTGCAGAGCCAGCTGGGCGTCGCGGACGCCCGGGACGCGTCCGGTGCCGGAACGGGGCAGCAGGTAGGGTGTGTTGCTCCGGGAGACGCGCGTGAGGTCGGGGACCCGGGTCAGCAGGGGGCGCAGCCCTTCCTCGACCCAGGCGTCCAGATCCGCCCGCTCCCGTGGCATCAGCCCGGGTCCGACCTCGTGCGGGCCGATCGACGGGTGGTAGACGATGCCGGCGGCCACGTCCCCGGAACCGTTGATCCAGCGTTCGGGGTCGGAGAAGAGCGCTTCGGGCCGGGGATAGTTGCGCACGATGTCCAGCTCGGGCACGAGCGGTGCGGGGCTGTGCCGGCGCCAGGCCAGTTCCTTCGACCGCCGGTCGTAGCCCAGCGTGTTCACCATCAGCCGGTGGCCCCGGTCCGGCCCTTCCGGCCACGGCAGTGGAGCGTCGAGCAGGACGGTCGTACCGCCGAGCTGGTGGGGGCGTACGTCCAGTCGGGTGGCCCACCGACGCACCTGGGTGGACACATGGACGCGGAACCGCGGGGCGAACGGCACGGTGTGGACGGTGATGGTGAGGCAGGCCGAGTAGTACCAGGTCTGCCGTCGGCGCTCGTATCGCTGAGGCGGCCAGGAGACAAGTCGCGCGCCGTCACCCGAACTCTCGACGCGGAAGTGGAGTGTGGTGCCGCCCGTGCGGAACGTCCGGGCGGCCAGCCGGAAGGCGATCCACTCGGGCAGCAGGCTGTAGAGCCGCGCGGCGGGTTCGGCGGTTCCGCCCGCCGAGAGCACGCTCTCGGCGAGGTCGACCGGTTCCGTCTCCCAGTGGGGCAGACGTACCGTCTCGGCCGGGTCACCGGAGCGGAGCCTCTCCTCGAGGTCGGCGCCCTCCGAGTCGTCGTCCTCCCGGTGCATGGCCGCCGCCCAAGCTCCTACCACTGGGGCCAGCACGTCCGGCGGGACGGCTTCCCGCGCGTAGAGCCACGGCAGACGGCCATCCGTCCCGGCGTTGCGGCCGGTCGCGATGACGCCTGGCGCCATCGCCTGGAGCAGGGAGTTGAGCCTGCGCACGGGGAGCCGGTGGGGGTGGACGGAGTTCTTGTCCGCCTCGGCATGCATCCCGGTGAGCTCGGCGTGCAGGTCCTCGCCGAGCCGCAGCACTTTCATCTCCTCCCGCCAGGGTCCGTGGAGCGGGTCGGGTTCGTAGGCCGCGACGCGAATGTGGTGGTACACGGAATTACCTCCGGGGACAGGGGTTCGGCGCTTACGGGTGGGCGGGTACGGCGGCGAGCAGGCGGGTGAGCATGCTGCGCAGTGGCGCGTACAGGGCATGGACGATGAACTGCTCCTCCACGGTCGTCGTGCCGCCGTCGAAATACGGGTCCAGGACGGCGAGGACGCTGTGCAGCAGACTGGATTCGGGGGTGTCGGGCCGGGCCGGTACGGCGCCGCGGTTGGGGGCGAAGGCGGCGTCGACGAAGACCACCCGGGCTGGTACGCCACCGCGTACCAGTCGCCCGATCACCTGCCACAACAGGACCAGCATGTCCCAGGTGACCTGTTCCCGTACATCGTCGTCGAGACGGCTCCACGCCATCGAACGGGCGAGTACCTGGTACCAGTACGAACGGGCGAGGCGGCGGAACTCCTCCGCTCCTTCCTCGACGGTGGGTTTCCCCTGTACCAGGGTGGCGAAGTCACCGCCGGTGACGGCGCGGACAACCCAGTCGTTGACGGCATTGACGGCCAGGTGGAGGTCCTCTGGGTGCGGATGGGGCCGTGCCAGGAAGTAGACCGTGCCGATGGCCGCCTCGTCGTCCTCGTTGAGGATGTTATGGCTGCGTTCCAGCGCGAGCAGGGGCGCCACCAGGACGTCCGCCTCGAGGTCCTTCAGATGCTCGACGTCGCCCCGGCGCAGTGATCGGGCGTGGTAGGCGGACGGCGCCTCGTCCTCCGCGGTGATCTCCTCGTCGTCCGACACCAGGCACAGCACCTTGTTGCGCCAGCGGACGTTGAGGTTGTGCAGTGTGTCGGCCACCACACGTGCCTCGGCATAGCTGCCGACCAGCAGAAGGATCTGGTCGCGCCCTGGAGGAAGCGAGAGCAACTCCTGCTGGAGCGGACCACCTTCAGTGACCTCGTACTCGTCTCCGCCCTCACCTAGATGGCACGCGATGCGGCGCAACTTCTCCGGGCGGTCGTCCGGATGGGTTCCCGACATGCGCAGTTTCTCGTCGCCGTCGTCGATGAACTCGAAGCGCATGGAGCTCTCGTTGGCGATACGTTCGGTCACCTCGGCCGGCGGTTCGATGACCACACCGACCGGGACGCAGACGTGGTAGCGGCTGGACGCGCCCGCCCAGCTGCTGCCCGACATGAGCAGCAAGTGGGCACCGGGCCTGCCGTCTACGGAGGTGAGATCGGGGATGGCGCGCAGCAGCTCCCGTCCGACGCCGCTGCACCGGAAGAAGGTCAGTTCGCCGCTGCGGACTCCGCCCTTGTCCTCACCCGGGACCCGGAACTGGAAGCCGAGCACATTGCCCATCGGGGCCTCGGGCACCATCGGGCCGTAGTCGAGCGGCCGGCGGTACATCGTGTTGAAGCCCAGGCTGAGGGCGGCCTCGACGCGGGGCCACATGGCGTTGATCATGGCGAGCCGTGGTTCCAGGGCGCTGAGCAACAGTGTGAACTCGAAGCGCTCCGCGAGTTGCTTCCGCCATTCCTCGGGAGTCTGGGGCGGAGGCTTGGGCTTCCTGCGGCGCCCGCGCTTCTTCTCCTGTTCCTCCTCCTCGCGCCGCCACTTGTCGTAAGCCTCTTGGTACTTCCGCTGCCGGGCAGCCATGTACTTCGGGTCGATGGCGAAGACCTCGTCCATGACCTCGGCGAGGCGGCGCCGGGTGTTCTCCGGGTTGCCGGTGTGGAGCAGTTCGTTGAGGAGGGCGGTCAGCCGGCTGAAGTCCTCCTCCGTCCTGCGGTGACGGTCACCGAAGGGGTTGTCCCGGAACGCGTCGAGTAGTTTCCCGAGAGCCTCGCGGGGGGCGTGATGAGGGTGGTCCGGACCGCTGTCGTCGGGGAGTTCGTAGCGTTCGTCGAGGAGCCCCAGCTGGAGCGTCCAGGCGCTGAAGTAGCCCGTCCGCACCCACTTGCGCAGCTCGTACCCGGCGACGAGCATCGCGTACAGTCGGTCGGTGGCCGCGCCTGCGGTGTTGAGGGCGGCGGCGAAGGTCTCGACGTCCCGTTCGGAGAGCTGGGTGCGTCCGCCAGCCGCGAGTTCCCGGATCTTGTGCCGGCTCAGCTGGTCGATGAGGCCCTTGTCCTCGTCGCTGGCGAGGACCACGGCGGGTGCGAAAGTCTGGTCGAGCTGCATCTGGACACGGTCGGCCTCGTCGATGATCACGAGGTCACTACGGCGGCAGGCGAGTTCGAGGAAGCGGATGCGCTCGCCGTTCTGAGGGCGGGGCGGCGAGGCGTCGATCAGCCCGGCCGGCGTGGCCACCCAGATCAGGGCGCCGACCAGGGTCCGAGCTCCGTGGTGACGGGGGCAGGCGGACCAGTACGGGCAGCTCGTCACCCTCTTCTGCCACACGGAATGCCGTCCCTCGCTCGGGTCACGCCGCAGGGCCGAGGGGGGGCGGAGCCGGGAGCAGGGTGCCTCACCGTAGGCAAGTGGTTCGGTCGTCGACGTGGCGCCCTGCCGTCTGACGTTGAGCAGGCAGGACGTGCCGAGGTAGGCGAAGGCGGGGTCGTCGTGGGCGAGCAGTCGGTGCTCGCCCCGGCCCGCCAGCCGACGGTGCAACCGCTGGGCGTGCCGCTCACGGCCCGAGGAGCCGAGCACGGGTGCGGCGGCGCCGTCGGTGTAGAGGTCGTAGAGCCGGACGAGCTTCAGCACCTCCGCGACATCGGTGACGACGATGGTGGTGCGCTTGCCTAGCTTGGCGAGATGGACGGCGATGATGTCGCGCAGTGTGCTCTTGCCGGCGCCGACGATGCCGAGCAGGTGCTGGATGCCATCGACCGTGAAGGCGAAGTCCTCGTCCTTCCTCGCCTTGTGGAAGGTTCCGTTCTCCTTGGTGGACAGGTCGAACGACCGTAGCCGCTCCAGCCACCGTGGTGCCCGGCCCTTGCCGGAGCGAGCGTGCTGGGCGTCCATCTCCGCCGCCGTGTGCTCCAGGTCCTCCCTGGTGAAGATCAAGGGCTCGCCGCCGCCGGCCGGTTCCAGGTCCATGTCGTGGGCGACGAGGGGGATGCGGGGGACCGGCGGCAGGTCGACGACGGCCATGGTGCGACTGACGGGGAAGGCGTGCGGGCCCTGACCCGCGACCGGCAGGCGCCTACCCGCCAGCGGCGGTGCGGCACGCAGCAGTTGCTCGTAGAGGGAGAAACGGTCGCCGGCGACGGAGAGGTCGCGGCGGGCAGCGGGTGTCTCGGCGTCCGGTACGTCGTAGGCGCGCACCCTGGGGTCGAACCTCTGGTAGGTGTCCAGCGCCTCGAGCCAGGTACGGTTCCGGCGCAGCGTCCACAGCGAGTACCTGGCGATACGCAGGGTCTTCGCCGCATCGGATGGCAGCGGTGCCCGGTGCGCCTCGGCGAACCCGTACCCGCTGAACAGCACCCAGGCGCTGCTCGCGGGGCTGCCCGGCATCATCTTCTGCTGGAGGTACAGGCCAAGTTCGACCTGGCAGAGGGCTTCCAGCGCAGGCTGGGGCACGGAGGACCCCAGAAACGCTATGAGCGCGTTGAACACGTCGGTCAAGGGCGGGGTGATACTACGCATCATCCTTCTCCTCTCGCCGGGCCTGTCCCAGGTCGGGCACGAGGTCCATGGGGGTGGTGAGCATCAGCCGGTCCCGCAGGAGCGCGGGAAGCGCATCGGTGAAGGCCTGCCGGTAGCCGTCCCGTCCGGCGAGCGCGTCGGGGACCACGACGAGGGTGCGGTCCGCGAGGGGTGTGTTGTCGGTGAGATGGGCTGCGAGGAGCGTCGGCTGCAGGCGGTCGTACACCTGGATGTCCACGATGCGGGGGCCGGTGTCCCTGAGCCGGTAGGCGGGCAGAAGACCGGGCAGGGGCTCGTACGCGACTTCGGCGCGCTCCAGTGCCTCCCGGGCGGCTTCGTCGGTGCGGTGCGGCAGTACGAGGTACCACCGCAACGAGCGCTGCAGGATCCACGCCTGGTCCGGCTCACGGATGAGCCGCGGAGGGACATCGCACGGGCAGTTCTCCCCCTCGCACCAGACTTCCGCGCGGGTGCCGGACGGTCCGGGTGCGGGCACGGCACTGTCCCGGGGCAGCGCAGGGAGCCTGCACGAGGGGCAGTACAGGAAGTCTCCGTCGACGAGCAGGAACTCGGGCAACGGACCGTAGAGGCTCTTGACCCGGCTCCAGACGGCCCTGTTCCAACCCGGCGCGAAGCGGTCCTGCTGGTGGACGACCGGGTGACGTGCCAGGAACGCCCGGCACTGCCGGTAGCACTCCTCCGTTCCACTCCGCGCGTGCAGGTCCCCGAGGAGCGCGCGGGCGTGGCCCGCCACGCCTCCGTCCGGTCCGTGCGAGGCCACCTCGAGACACGACCGGGTCGGCATCCGGCCGACCCGGTGCACCAGCGTGGTGCCCGGCGAGACCAGGGAGGAGGGGACCGCGAAGAGTGGGTCGTCGGACGGCCTGGTCCGGCACCACTCCCACAGCTCCGGAAGACTTCTCGGCGGCGCCTCCCCCGCATAGAGGCAGCGCATCACCGTGTGATCCAGCGCCCGCTGGGCGAGGCCGGGATAGGGCAGGGTGAAGGAGCGGAGCCCTTGGACCTCGGAGAGAGCCGCCACCATGCGGGCGAGTTCGCCGAAGAGGTCGCTGCCCACGCCCTCGGGCGCCTCGCCGGCGTCCGGCCGATCGGCCCGGCCGGCCGACCCCGCCCTCATGCCGCGGCCTCGCTGACGGACGACGCCGTGCACCAGCGGGCCACTTCGCACCGCTCGCAGGAGCGTCCGGGCCGGGCCGCGTACTGGTCGTCCCCGTGCCAGTCGGCCACCATCGCCCGCAGTACCTTCTCGGCGGTGACCCGATTGGCCGGGGCGAAGGGATCGATGATGTCCAGGTCGGCGCCGCCGGGGCGCAGCACCTCCAGCTCGACCCGTGCGCGGAACGGATCACCGCCCAGGTCACCGCGAGCGATCAGCACGACGGCCAGGGCCAACTGCGGATAACGCTCCAGCAGGGGGCGGTCGGACCGCCGATCGGTGACGGAGGTCTTGGTCTCGCGCCACACCCATGACCCGGCATCCCGGTAGAGCAGGTCGGGCGCGGCCAGGACCACCACGTCGGCGGCTGTGTCGTGCCGCACCACCCGGGGCTCGGTCCGCACATCCGTACCGTCCCCGACGTACCGCAGCGGACAGACCGCGGCGTGCCGCCGCAACAGCAGGGCGCCGAGTGCGCGTTCGTGTGCGGGCAGGTCGAATCCCTCCGGTACCCACTCCTCGGGGACCTCGACCGTGCAGGGCCGAGGCGATCCGTGGGCGTGCCGTTCGGCGAGGTAGGCGTGCAGCGCCCGGCCGCGCTCGGCCGTCACCTCGCGTTCGACGGAATCCGCCGTGGGCAGGTGCAGCCGACGCATATGGTCACGCGCCGGGCAGGCTCGGTAGGCCCGCCCATTGGTGACCGACCAGGTGCGGCGGGGCCGGTCGTGCGCCTCGATGCCCAGCAGTCCGGGCGCTGTGCGCAGGGCCGGGCACACCGACAGGTAGGGGCATCCGCCACAGGCGGATCCCGGGCGGTATTCCCGTCCGTCCAGTACGCCGGCCAGGGCAGCGGGGCCGTGTTCGCGGTACCGGGCGCGCGCCTCTTCCCGGCTTCCCGCGAAGAGTTCCCGCGTACGGCCGTCGAAGAGCGCGAACTCCACGATCCGTACGTGCTCCGGCGGTGGTCCGGGGGCGCCCTCGGCCAGCACCAGGGCGACGGCCGCGGTGAACCCGTCGGGCGGCAGGTCCCGCAGGCGGTGCACGGGCAGACGAAGCTCGCGGTAGGCACCGTCGGAGGAGGCCAGGCAGCGGCCCCACGCGGTAAGGCGGTACTCCTGGGCGTCGCGCGGGCCGGGACCGGATGGCCGGTAGCGGTACGTCCACGGCTCGGGCACCTCGTGCAGCGGGCGTTCCGGGTCGAGGGGGAAGGCCGCCTCGTACAACGTCACGCCGTGCTCCGACCAGGTCCGCAGACCGTCGTGCAAGGGCCCGGTACGTGTCCGGGGCGGGTGGCCGGCAGGCCCCGAACGGATGTCGCAGGCAGCCATGAAGGGGCCCAGAGCGAAGTGCTCCAACCGCTCACGGCGCCGCGGTACGGGGTCGGTGGTGTGGTAACCGCGGGTTTTGAGAGCGTCAGCGGCGGGGCATCGGAACTCTCCCCCCTTGAACATTCCGGCGGATACCGTGATGACGTCGGACGTGCGGGTCACCCCGTCGGGGGGTAGCCATGGCTGTGACATTCATGCTCCATTTCCGTACGGAGGAAAGGTGGACGGCCGTGAGGGAGATCGAGGAGGTCGGCGATGTGGAGAGGCGCTACGAAGTGCTGGACATGGTCGGCGACGGCGGCCAAGGCGACCTTTTCCTCGGGCGTGACCGCAATAGCGGGCAGAAGGTGGCGTTGAAGCTTCAGAAGGCCCGGGACCTCGGACCCGAGAGCGATTTCCGCTGGGCCGGTGATGAACTCCTCAAAGAGGGATCACGCATGATGATGCTGACGGGAATCCAGGCGATTCCCGAAGTCATCGCCACGGGGACACACCGGCGACGCCGGTGCCTGGTCATGGAATTTGTCGAAGGGAACCACCTGCGGAAGGTCCTGTCGGCGGCCCTGCCCGTCAAGGATCCTGTGACCGTTGCAGCCGTCATCGGCCAACTGTGCGAAATTCTGGCAGAAGTCCACGACCGGAATCTGGTGCACTGCGATCTCAAGCCCGAGAACGTCATCGTGCAGCCGGACGGCAGCCTCCGGCTCATTGACATGGGCCACGCGGTCGTGGCAAATCGAAAGACGGAATACGCACGCGGCACGCGTGGCTGGGCCTCCCCCGAGCAGTCCGACGCGTGCCCGTCAGGTCTGACGCGGCAAGCGGACATCTTCGCACTCGGCTGCATCCTGCTGGAGATGACCGTGATGCGGCTGCCCTACGGCGGACAGGACGAGCGGGCGGAAGAGGGCACCCCGGTCCTGCCGGCCGACAGACTCGCCGAACTGCCCCCGGAGTTCGCCTCCCTGGCGCTGTGGATGGTCCGGTGGGAGGCGGCGGAGCGCCCGGCGGACGTCCGTGAGGTGTTCGACCGGCTCCGGCCGTATCTGCCCCGGCTCGGCTCGCCACGGCCAGCGAAACGCCTGCGGCCGGACCCGACCGAGTACTACCGCACCCATCCGCCCCGGCTATGACGGTGAGCCGACGGCCACCGACCGGGCGGGTCACCTCAGCCCTTCCAGCCGCTCTCGGACCTCCCGCACCCCCTCACTGTCCATCAGCTCACGCAGCACGATGACTCTCTCCAACTCCCGCACCGCCGCGTCGGTGTCGCCGGCGGACACCAGGACATCAGCGAACAGCATCCGTACCTTCTCCTCGTTGGGCCAGTTCTCCTGTTCGCGGTAGATGTCGGAGGCCTGCCGGTACAGGGTGATGGCCTCGTCCCGTTCGGCACGGGCCAGGTGCACCTTGGCCAGGGTGAACAACACATCGGCCAGGCCGCTGCGCTCCGTCGTGCGCTCCACCACGCCCAGGGCGTCGGCGCACCGACGGAGCGCCCGCTCGTGCTCGCCCCGGTCGAGGTGGATCGCGCCGAGGACGTTCAGAACGGCCGCTTCCCCGACCCGGTCGGACACCTCCCGGCACAACCCCAGTGCACGGCGGAGCACTTCCTCCGCTCCCGTCAGGTCGTCCTGCTTGCGCAGGGTGAGCCCGAGCCGGTGCAGCGTACGGGCGAGACTCAGCCGGCCTTCCGCGCTGCGGTCCTCCTCGCTGAGCCGGACGGCCCTGCGCAGGGCGCCCACCGCCAAGTCGTACTCACCGAGCCGCCAGTGGGTCCCTGCCAGCGACCGGTGGACCATGGCGCGATCGACCGGACCGGCGACGGTTTCCGCCGCCTCGGCGGCGTACCGGAGGTTCTGCCGCGCATCATCGAGCAGGCGGCGGCGCCACTGGTAGATGACCAGGGCCATCGGAAGCAGCCATACGTACCGGTCGATACGCCGATTGATCGCCAAGTGAATGCCTCGCTGGACGGTGGCGTACTCCTCGTCCAGGAACGCCATCGCCTCCGCGAGGTCCGCGGGGTCGGTGACCCTGACCGCTCCGGGCTCGCCGGTGGGCAGGATGCGTTCGCGGTCGAGCACCCGGTCGCAGGCGCGGACGTTGTGCAGCTGATGTTCCAGCACCTGTCGTACGGTCGCCCGCTCGATCTCCGCGTTGTCTCCGTCCGGCACCGGTCGCACGTGCCGAAGGGCGAAGGCCCGCACGAGGTCGTGCAGCCCGTAGCGGTCGCCGTGATGTTCCACCAAGTTCGCCGCCACGAGGTCCACCAGGGCCCGGTCGGTACGCGTCCCTTCGTCCACTGCCCGTCCCAGATCCATCACCGCCTCCCAGGAAGCGCTGGGCCCGGGGTGGACGGCGAGCTGCCACAGCAGCAGCCGGGCTTCTTCATTCAGCACGCGCACGGAGCAGTTGAGCGCGGCGCGGACCGACAGTTCGTGCTCGGGAAGGTCCAGGGTGTCCAGCTTCGACCGCTCCAGCTCCTTCTCCATCTCCCGCACCAGGGCAGGGAGGGTGTGCAGCGGACGCGCACCGACCTCCAAGAGCCGGGCCACCACCACGAGGGCCAACGGCAGCCGACCGCAGAGGTGTACCAGCTTGCTGAAGGGCACGGCGTGCTTGGCCCGGTCCTCGGCCGACACATTCTCCTGGAGTACCTCCAAGGCGTCCGCCTCGTGCAGCGGCTCCATCTTGCGGAACAGCACCTTTCTCTCGGACTGCAGCCGCAAGAGGTCGTTACGACTGGTGACGATCACGGCGCAGGTACCGTCTCCGGGAAGCAGCGGCAGCACCTGCTGGGCGCTGAGCGCGTCGTCGAGGACGATGAGCACCGATCGGTGGGCCAGCGCCGACCGCAGCGCGTTGCTCTTGCTCTCCGTTCCAGTCACCGTGGTGTAGGGCGGCAGCGCGGCCAGAAAGCCGTCCAGGATCTCGTCCGGTTCGGCGGGCCGCACGTCTCCGTCGGCGAATCCGTTCAGTTCGCCGCGCAGCACCCCGTCGGGAAACCGCTCCCGCAGCCGACCGGCGAGGTTCTCGGCCACCGTGGTCTTCCCGACACCCGCCATGCCGCTGATCAGGACCAGCGCCAGATTGCCGGCATCCTGTTCCTCGCACACGGCCTCGAAGAGGTCGCCGATCAGCTCGTCCTTCCCGATCGGCTTGCGCCTGCCGCCGGGCAACTGGTCGGGAACGGGGGGCAGGAGCACCCCGCCCGGACGGCGGCTCTCTCCCCGGACCTGGTCAATGGCGCTCTGTACATCGACATCCGCTTTTCCGTTGCGCTTCTCCCACTTCTTGATGAGCCGCTCACGTTGGGACTCTGGCAGGTCTGCGTGGGCGAGCAGGTAGAACCGGAAGATCTGGGGCAGTTCCGGCGCGCGCTCGAACCATTTCTCCGTCTCCTCGCGCAGCCATTTGACCTCCCTGGACTTGTAGGCTGCGTCCAGCCGCGCGTACACGGCGGCCATCAACTCGGCCCGTAGCTCCTCCCGACGCAAGTGGAAGCCGGTCTCGGACAGTCCGTGCAGCGGTTCGTCCTCGCCGTCCCACTCCTCCAAGGCCGCGCCGAGCAGCTCGAACTGCGCTTTGCAGGTCAGTCCCTCAGCCTGCTTCACCTTTTCGCGAAAACGGAGCAGGTCGACGTCTCCCGCCGGCACGCGGAGCGTGCAGTAACCCGACTTGCCGCTATGGGGCACGGACTCCTGGCCCAGCCGCTTCCGCAGGTCGGCGACGACGCGGTTAACCAGATCGCCGACGTCCTCGACGCCCTCCCAGAGGACTTCGGCTATGTCCTTCCTCTTACATCGGCAGTCTGGCGAGGTCACCAGGAGCGCGAACAGGGCCGCCACCTTCGACCCTTCGACCACCCTCCTGCCGCCGTCCCCTTCGGCTCGCACCGGGCCCAGCACGTACCCCTCCATCGCCCTCCCCCTCACCGCGCCGCAGTCAGCGATCCGACCCCTCGCCGGCGCTCCTTCATCTGTGCGCCGCGCTGTGCCGCTTCACACGCGCTTGCTTCTTCACGCCCCCCGGGGACTCAGTTATCCCTCAGTTTTCGCTCTGCGGCCCCGCTTCACCCCCGGGCACGATGGCACCAGCCGCTCGCAGAAGCACGAAACGGCGGCTTAGTCATCCATCGACTCATCAGAGAGGAACCGCGAACCCGATGAACAGCCGTCAGCGCAACCGCCGGGCAGCCCGTCTGCGCCAGTCCCCCGACTGGCCGCCGAGCCGCCGCCGGCGGGCGGCCGTCCGGACCGAGGACACCACCCCGGCGACCCCGCCCACCGAGGCGCCGGACACCTCGTCCTCCGAGACCGCCTGAGCGCAACAGTCCGTGGGTGCCCGTACCGTACGGGCACCCACCCGCCTCGCGAACTCCGTCACCGGCGGGCTCGCGGCCTTGCTGCCGCTCTTGTCACACGCTCGTGGTCAAAGACGGCGTTACCTGGTCGAGAAAACCACTACCGCATGCTCACGCATCAAAGTGAGGCTAGTGGGACGCGTCCCCGCTTGATGCAGATATGAGGCGGTACGTCCCCACCACAGGACCCACCTCGTCCAGCATCTCGGTATCTCCAGCACCTCCGGACTCAGGTTTCCGCAGTCCGAAGAGAGGACATTTCCTGATGTATCCACCGCACAGCAGTGCGTTCGCCTCGGTGAGGCGGCACTTCGACGTTCCCTGGACCAGTGACGCGGTCTTCGTGCTCGTCCCCACGGACGCCGACGAGGCTGATCCGGTCCGGCTGACCGCCGCCGAGACGCACGAGGCCTTGTACGGCCCCGGCTCCGACCCGCAGTTCGCCACCGCGGTCTGGAAGGAGGTCATCCGCACGGCGCAGAGCGACCTGACTCCAGACAGCACGGGGAAACTCCTGGCGATCTGGCTGGCCCTGCCCCGGTTGACCGGGACGGTCCACCGGGTCTGCACGCGCCTGCGGGCCGACCGGTCGGACGTGGAGGCCGAGATGGTCCTGGCTCTCCTGGAGAAGCTGGCGGATCGGGACGGCGCGAGCTGTCTCACCGACTCCTCCCTGCTGCACGCGGCGCGCGCCAGGGCGTGGCATCTCGCCCGGGAGGGGCTGCGGGAGCTTCCCTCCACCCAGATCGAACGCATCACCGAGGAGCACGCTCTCACTGCGTCCGGCGAGGAGGCGGACGCTCCGGCGGCGGAAAGCCTGGACGTACGGGTCGACCGTCCGGACGGCCCGGACGGGCTGTGCGCACCGCTGCGTTTCCGGGTGCGCCCGGAGCATCTGCGCCGACAGGGAATCTTCATCGACACCGACGACGGGTCGCAGGACCGTTCGGCGGGTCACAGCCCCGGGAAGAGGCGACGGCCCGGGCGCCGCGCGGACACCCGGCCGGTCCGCCCCGCGGGGAGGCGAGGGTGAAGGACCCGGCAGAGGGCCGCCTCAGTTTCACGGAGATGTTCGACCTGCCCGTCGCAGTGGACCTGCGCACGGCGGCCCGAGCACTCGGAATCGGCTCGACGACCGCGTACCGGCTGATCCGCGAGCACGAGTTCCCCTGCCCCGTCCTCCGCATCGGACGTAGGTACAGGATTCCGACCACCGAGCTGATGCGCGCCCTGGGGATCGAGGACCGCCCGCTGTACAGCGTGGACCCGGAAGAGGACACGGACGATCCGAGCGTCGGCTTCTGACGGTAACCACCGGGCGGCTCCGTGGCAGGGGAACTCGTGCTCGCGGATCAGCCGGTACGCGGTCGTCGAGCCGATTCCGAGTGCTCGGGCCGCCGTGCGCAGGTCCAC
>NZ_JBVIPQ010000005.1:65766-151598 GCF_055577795.1 Streptomyces sp. NPDC033174 | reverse complement strand
AGTACGGCTCCTCGACCGCATAATGACCTCCCCCTCCCCCCCCCCCCTCTCCCCCTCCCCTCTCCCCCCCCCCCCCCCCCCCCCCCCCCCCCCCCCCGGCCCTGCCTCCTACGACGGACCGTTCGCCGCCGACGTGCGCCGCACGGTTCTCCAAGGCTGCTCGGCAATCGGAGGGCGAAGGGACGCCCTCCTTCTTCGCCGAGCGGTTCGGCGGCCGACAGTCCGCGCGCGTCGGCCAGTTCGTGAACCCGCCGGCGATCACCGACCCGAGCTACGGCGAGCACGCCCGTCACCCCCGAACCTGCGGGTGAGCCGTCGACGCACGCTTCGGCGCCCGCGTCATGATCGCCGCGCCCGGCCGGGGCGTGGATCTGAACGGCCCGGCGGCCCAGCCCTACGCACCGCTCTCCACGACCGCCTTTGAGGGAATGACCCCGAGGTCCTCGTCGTCGTGGGCACGAAGGTCTGGCACCCACCCAATCTTCTCCGACCGGCAGGACTGGGGAAGCGACGCCTACACGGCGTCTCCCGCACCGAACACCAGGTTGGACAACTTCGACGACGCGGAGCACGGGCTGGGCGGCATCCCGGCCTTCGACGCTGCCGAGGCCACCGACGAGAACCCCGACCGCGTCACCGCCGCACGAGCCCTCGTCCGGGCGCACCTGCGCGCCCGAGTTGTACCCGCAGGAACCGGACTGGTACCGGGCCACCGCGGTCCGCGCATCAGCTCCCACTGCTCCCGGTCCCGCTTCGTGAAGCTGTCGGGCGTGACGTCGTGCCCTGGCGCCTCCAGTTCCAGGAAGCCGGTGATGCGCCCCGATGTCTCCACCGCGTAGTCCGGACGCACCCGGGCCTCGGGCAAGGGATACTCAGGATGAAGGCGAGGACTCAGCTTCCAGCGCGCCCCGAATGTTTCCACCAGCTTCGCCACCGGCAGGCTGATGGGCGCCTCCGTGTCGCTGACCCGCAGACGCTCCCTGCACTCGGATCCAAAGTCCGCCACGAGAGCCCGTATCCATTCCTCCGGCACCTTGTCCCACCTCCAAGCTGTGGACGTGGACGGTGGATACCGCAGACACAGCTTGTTGGAGGCGAGAGGACCGGCTCAGTGCGCACGGGGAGCGCGCGAGGGGCACGGACACCGCGTTCCGTGACCGCTGGGAAAGCAGGGGCGGGTGTTGGTTGGGAAGAGACCGCCGTAGCCAATGTGGACCTTGCCTGCCGCCCAAACGGGAAGGCGCGTGGGACGCCATTCTCGCGCCGAGCGGACCCGCTGCCCCGTCTCGCAAAAGCATACGAATCCACCCGCTGAACGAACGGGTCAGTCCCCCAGCGAACTGCCAGGAGCCAGCACCGCTCCCAGAACCTCATTCCGTCCCGTACCCACGACGTCGAACGTCAGGAAACGGGGAACCAGGCCGACAGGCGCTTGGCAATAGCCGGTACATCGATGTTGTCCTGCGCGACTTCCTCGACGAACGGGCCAGCCACGGAGACGGGTGGCGGGGCGGTACTGGCGCTGACGCCGTTGAACCGCAGGAAGACACGCATGGCAAGCCAGGCGGTGCGCTTGTTGCCGTCGATCAGCGCGTGATTGCGAGCGACGGAGTGCAGCAGTGCCGCCGCCTTCTCGTGCAGCGTGGGATACAGCTCGGCCCCGAACACGTTCGTTCGGGGCCGTTCGATCGCTGACACCAAGAGTCCCATGTCACGCACGCTGTGCTCGGTATCGTTGACCGTGCGAGCGATGGCCAGGATCTCGTCGATATGGATGTAGCGCACTTGGGTCACTTCAGGTAGTCCAGGATCTCCGCATCGCTGTCCATCAGCTCGGCCAGGACGTCATCGACCTTCAGCTCGGCCCGGTGCTGGGCGTCACGGATGGCCTCGATGGCAAGTTCCTGCTTGCTGCGACCCACCCGACGAGCCCGCTCGGTGAGCTTCGCGTCAAGGTCTTCGGGGAGTCGGAGTGTCATCGCCATACAGGAATGATACCGGACTGGTATCTGGATGGCGAGGTGATACCAGCCTCCGACCACGACGCCGTCCTTCGTGGCCCGGTCGGGCCGCGGTCTCGGTTCCGAGGTGCGTGCGACGAGGCAGCAGCACGCGCCGCCGCTGGCGAGGTGCAGTCGGCCCCACGAACCGGAGTCCTTGCCCCGCGCCGACGGTCCGGTCTGCGGCCCAGGGCCGGAAAGGTCCGAGATTGAGGCTTCCGATATTCGAGCGTCATCCGAGCGTCAAAAATTCTGCATTGCGCATCGCCACGTCGCCGCGAGACCCACGCCGGCCCTTGAACCTGCAGCTCAAAGCGTTCTGCACAAGCGAACCTCAGTCGACGCATTCCGCGAGCGAAAACAGGTCGAGCTGACCACCTGAAATGCAAAACGGCAGGTCAGAGGCCCTTCGCGGCAGGCTCCAGGATCGCCACGCACTCCACGTGGTGCGTCATCGGGAACAGGTCGAACGCCCTCAGCGTCCGCGGCTTGTAGCCGTTCTCCGCAAAGTACGCCAAGTCCCTTGCCAGCGCCGCCGGGTCGCACGCCACGTACGCGATCCTCCGGGCGCCCAGGCCCGACAGGTGCTTGACCGTCTGCTTGCCCGCGCCCGCGCGGGGCGGGTCCAGGACGATCAGGTCGACGTCCGTGATGCCCGTGCGCGGGAGGATGGACTCGACCTTGCCCTGTTCGATGCGGACGCGGTCGAAGTGCTGGAGGTTGTGGCGGGCGTCCTCGACCGCGCGCTTGCCCGATTCGATGCCGAGGACCGCGCCCTGGTCGCCGACGCGGTCGGCGATCGCGCCGGCGAAGAGGCCGACGCCGCAGTAGAGGTCGAGGGCGGAGTCGCCCTTGCGGGGCAGCAGGCCCTGCATCACGGCGAGAACGAGGGTGCGGGCCGCCTGCGGGTGGACCTGCCAGAAGCCGCCGTTGCCCACCCGGTAGGTGCGGTCGTCCGCGCGCTCCCGGACGAAGGCGCGGCCGTGGACCCGGTGGACCCCGCCGTCCTTCTCCTCGACGCGCAGGACGGATACGGGCTTGTCGAGCTCCACGAGGGGCAGCCGGGCGCCGGGGCGCGGAGTGAGGATCACCTGGCGGTCGCCGGAGCCGGTGGCGGCGATGGCCTCCACCGAGGCCATGCCCTCCCAGAGCCGCTCCTCGATGCCGAGCTCGCTCACTCCGGGCGCCGCGATCATGCAGTGCTCGATGGGTTCGACGTCGTGCGAGCGGTGGCGCCGCAGGCCGACGTGGCCCGCGTCGTCGATGGCGTACTGCACCCGGGTCCGCCACTGCGGCACCTCGCCGGGCGGCAGCTTGTCGCCCTCGGCGGGCATGACGGTTCCGTCCCAGCCGGCCTCCTCGGGGGTGAGCCCGGCGAGGCGCTTGAGCTGCTCGGCGATGACCTCGCCCTTGAGGCGGCGCTGGGCGCCCGGCTTGGCGTGCTGCCAGTCGCAGCCGCCGCACTTGCCGGGTCCGGCGTACGGGCACGGGGCCTCGACGCGGTCCTTGGACGCGTCGAGGATCCGTACGGCGTCGGCGCGCAGGAAGCGCGAGGTCTCCTCGCCCTCGGTGACCCGGGCGACGACCTTCTCGCCGGGCAGCGCGTGCCGGACGAAAAGGACGCGGCCCTCCTCGGTACGGGCGATGCAGTGGCCGCCGTGCGCGACGGGCCCGACCTCGACCTCGTACTCCTCCCCGACCAGCGAAGACGTTTCGGCGTTCTGCATGGGGAGTGACTCCAGGGAAAGAGGGGGTGCGGCCGGGCGGCAGCCCACCAGTCTACGTGCCCGGCCGACCACTCAGCTCGTGCCGACGGCTCAGCTCCTGCCGGCGGTCTCCTTGCGCTTCTCGACCGGCCCGCGCCGCACCGCGCCGGGCGGGTTCCACTCCTGGCGCTTCTTGGCCCGCTTCTTGGCGGCTTCGGAGGACTGGAGCTGGTAGGGCACCGAGGTGACCATGACGCCCGGGGTGAACAGCAGCCGGCCCTTGAGGCGCAGGGCGCTCTGGTTGTGCAGCAGATGCTCGTACCAGTGGCCGACCACGTACTCCGGGATGTAGACGCTGACCGCGTCGCGCGGGCTCTCCCGGCGCAGGCTCTTCACGTAGTCGATGACGGGCCGGGTGATCTCGCGGTAGGGGGAGTCGAGGATCTTCAGCGGGACGTTGATCCCGCGCCGCTCCCACTCCGCCTTGAGCGCCTTGGTCTCGTCGGGATCGACGTTGACGCTCAGCGCTTCCAGCTCGTTGGAGTGCAGGAGCTTGGCGTAGGCGAGGGCGCGCAGCGTCGGCTTGTGGAGCTTGGAGACCAGCACGATGGACCGGACCCGCGAGGGGCGGACGTACTCGTCGGGGCGCTCCTCGGCCGCCGCGATCTCCTCGGCCACCCGGTCGTAGTGCTTACGGATCGCGGTCATCGTGCCGTAGAAGATCACCATGCCGAGGAGGGCGACCCACGCGCCGTGGGTGAACTTGGTCGCGAGGACGACGACCAGGACCAGGCCGGTGAAGAAGGCGCCGAAGGTGTTGATGGCGCGCGAGCGGATCATCCGCCGGCGGGCCGCCGGGTCCGTCTCGGTCTTCAGGTGGCGGTTCCAGTGCCGGACCATGCCGGTCTGGCTGAGGGTGAAGGAGACGAAGACACCGACGATGTACAGCTGGATCAGCCGGGTCGAGTCGGCCCCGTACAGCCAGACCAGCAGGATGGCCGCGCCGGCCAGCAGGACGATGCCGTTGGAGAACGCGAGGCGGTCGCCGCGGGTGTGCAGCTGGCGCGGCAGGTAGCGGTCCTGGGCGAGGATCGAGCCGAGGAGCGGGAAGCCGTTGTAGGCGGTGTTGGCCGCAAGGAAGAGGACGAGCGCGGTGGCCGCGGCGAGGATGACGAAGAAGAACGTCCCGTCGCCGAAGACGGCGGCCGCCACCTGGGAGATCACCGGGTTCTGGACATAGCCCTCGCCGACCGGGACCCCGCCGCGCAGCAGGTCGTGCTCGGGCGTCTCGGCCATCTTCACCTTGGTGGCCATGGCCAGGCCGATGATGCCGCAGAACATGGTGACGGCCAGCGCGCCCATGAGGGCGAGGGTCGTCGCGGCGTTCTTGGACTTCGGCTTGCGGAAGGCGGGGACGCCGTTGGAGATCGCCTCGACGCCGGTGAGGGCGGCGCAGCCGGAGGAGAAGGCGCGCAGCAGCAGGAAGACCAGCGCGAAGCCGGCCAGGCCCTGGTGCTCGGGCTTGATCTCGAAGTCGGCGGTGGGGGCCCTCATGGATTCGTCGAGGACGATCCCCCGGAAGGCGCCCCACGCGATCATGATGAAGACGCCGGCGACGAAGACATAGGTGGGGATGGCGAAGAGCTTGCCGGACTCCTTCACTCCGCGCAGGTTCATCAGCGTCAGCAGGACGATGATGGCGATGGCGGAGAGCACCTTGTGCTCGATGACGAAGGGGACGGCCGAGCCGAGGTTCTCCACTCCGGAAGAAATGGAGACGGCGACGGTGAGGACGTAGTCGACGAGCAGGGCGCTCGCGACGGTGAGTCCGGCCTTCGGTCCGAGGTTGGTGTTGGCGACCTCGTAGTCGCCGCCGCCGCTGGGATAGGCGTGCACGTTCTGCCGGTACGACGCCACGACGGTGAACATCAGGACCACGACGGCTGCCGCGATCCAGGGGCTGAAGTGGTACGCCGACACACCCGCGATGGAGAGGACCAGCAGCACCTCCCCGGGCGCGTACGCCACCGAGGAGAGGGGGTCCGAGGCGAAGACGGGGAGTGCGATGCGCTTCGGCAGGAGGGTTTCTCCCAGCCTGTCGCTGCGCAGGGCCCGTCCGATCAGAATCCGTTTGGGCAGGTCGGTCAGTTTGGACACGCAAGGGATCGTAAGCCGTGCGTGTGTACGGCGCCCAACCACCACCCCCGTCGTTACCGAATCTCCCGGTCATGGCCTCCGGGATGGACACGCGTTCCCCCCGTCGGCACTCGCAGGCATCCGTCGGGCGAGGCGGTCGTGTACCGCGGCTCGATGCCGTCGTGGGCCGGCCCCTCGCGGTCGAGCCGCGCCCCGGCGCCGGCGGCGTGCAGGGCGTCGACCGTCGTCTGCTCCGGTATTGCGGCGCGTCGGCGCCGCTCGGCGTAGGCACCATCGCGGCTCTCGAGAACCACACTGTCGATTCCGGCGTTGTGCAGGGGACGGGCGAGCAGCACGCCGGAGGAGCTCCCGCCGACGATCCCGACAGTGGGCCGCATCGGCTCTCCTGTGGCGGACGGACGCGTACGTTCTCGGCTGGGCGCAGGCGTTCGGGCCTGGCATACGAGCACGGCCCACGGCTGCCGCGGGTGAGGCGAGGGCGCCGCGCAGCCCCGACGCCGCGGAAGCGGGGCGAGGTGTTCGTACAGTGAAGTTCCTTTCACTATGCTGGAAGGGTGAGTGCGCGGGCCGCCGCTCGCCCCTGTCAACGCGTCCCCGCCACGCCGAGCACGGAGAGCCCATGCCCCAGACCGAGCCCCCGGCCGAGGCCGTCACCCCGCTCATGCGCGGGATCGGAGTGCTGCTCCGGCTCACCGAGGCCGACGGCACGGCGAGCCTCAGCGAGCTCGAAAGGGCCACCGGCCTCGCCCGCTCCACCGTCGACCGGGTCACCTCGACGCTCGCCCGCATGGGTTATCTCCGCCTCGACGGCCGGGGTGCCTCGCTCTCCCCCCGTCTGATGGAACTCGGCAACGCCTATCTGTCCTCCATCCGGCTGCCGGGCCTGCTCGGCGGGCTCGCGGACGCCCTCGCCGACGAACTCGACGAGTCGGTGTCCCTCGCCGTGAGCGACGGCGACGGCATCCGCTTCGTCCACCAGGCCACCCGGCGCCGCGCGATGTCGCTCAGCTTCCGCATCGGCGACCTGCTGCCCGCCGAGCGCACCGCGCCGGGCGCCCTCTTCGCCGCCGGCTGGACGCCGGAGCAGTGGGCGCGGTGGGAGGAGCGGCTGGCCGCCGACCCGGACGACAGCGGCTTTCCCGCCGTAGCGCCCCGGGAGAAGCCCCGGGACCCCAGGTCCCGTACGGAGTTCCGGCACCGGACCGCGCACGCGTCGCGGCACGGCTGGGCGGTCGACGACCAGCTCATCGAACCCGGGCTGATCGCGCTGGCCGTTCCCGTGCGGGACCCGGCGGGGGGCGTCGCGTGCGTGGCCAGCGTGGTCAGCCACACCAGCCGGCACAGCGCCACGTCCCTGCGCACCGCGATGCTGCCCCGGCTGCGTGCGACCGTACGGGCCATGGAACGGGAACTGCGCCGCGCCGCCATCACGCGCCCGGCTGCCTCGTCCGCGCGCCACCGCGACGGTTCCGCACCGGTCCCGGCCGGCGTTCCGGCACCGCAGTCCGCCGCCCGGACGGCCCCCCTCGCCGCCTGGACGGCCGCCTCCAAACAGGAACTGGGCCGGGACTTCATCGAATCGCTCGCCCGCGGACTGACCGTGCTGACCGCCTTCGACGAGGGCCGCGACGAGCTGACGCTCACCGCCGTCGCCGAGGCCACCGGTCTGGCCAGAGCCACCGCCCGGCGCGCCCTGATCACCCTGGACTACCTGGGGTACGTCAGCTCGTACGAACGGTCCTTCCGCCTCACCCCCCGCGTCCTGGCCCTCGGCTTCGCCCCGCTGTCCCGGACCACGCTCCCCCAGATTGCCGCGCCGCATCTGGCCGCGCTCACCCTGCGCGTGCACGACTCGTCGTCCCTGGCGGTCCTCGCGGGCGACGACATCCAGTACACGGCGCGTGTCGCCACCGGTCGCATCATGAGCGCGGACATCGCGGTCGGCACCCGCTTCCCGGCGTACGCCACCTCCATGGGCCGGGCGATCCTCGCGAACCTCCCGCCCGACGAGCGTGACGCGCTGCTCGGGCGTGCCGAACGGCTGCCGCTGACCCCGTACACCCTCACCGGGCTGCCGGAGCTCACCGCCGCCCTGGACCGGGTGCGGCGGGAGGGGTACGCGCTGGTCGACGCGGAGCTCGAGGAGGGCCTCCGCTCGATCGCCGTACCCGTCAGGGACCGGGCCGGGCAGGTCGTGGCGGCGGTCAACGTGGCCATGCACAGCAGCCGCCGCACCCTGCGGGAGTGTGTGGACGTGGTGCTACCGGAGCTGCGGGCGACGGCCGAGCGGATCGAGGCGGATCTGCACATCGCGGGGCGCTTCACCCGTGTGAACCTGTGAGCGGACACCGGGCGTCCTTACGGATGAGGGCATCGGAGCCGTCCCGGCTTAAGCTCGTGTTCGGGCGCCTTCGCGCACTGTTGGCTCAAAAGAGCCGAGCAGGGCGGCCCAGCAGGCCGGGCCAGGCTGAGAGAGAAGAGTGAGCAGGGTGTTTTCGCAGGTCAGCGGGATGACCAGGACTGCGGGGTAGGTGCAGGTGCACATCGTCATCATGGGCTGCGGGCGCGTGGGAGCCGCTCTCGCGCAGACCTTGGAACAGCAAGGTCACACCGTCGCCGTCATCGACCAGGACCCCACGGCCTTCCGCCGTCTGGGCTCCGGCTTCGGCGGCCGGCGCGTGACCGGTGTCGGCTTCGACCAGGACACCCTCCGCGAGGCGGGGATCGAGGAGGCCGGCGCCTTCGCCGCCGTCAGCAGCGGCGACAACTCGAACATCATCGCCGCCCGGGTGGCGCGGGAGATGTTCGGCATCGAGAACGTCGCCGCCCGTATCTACGACCCCCGGCGCGCCGAGGTCTACCAGCGCCTCGGCATCCCCACCGTCGCCACGGTCCGCTGGACCGCCGACCAGATGCTGCGCAGGCTGCTGCCCTCCGGCTCCGAGCCGCTGTGGCGTGATCCGAGCGGCGGGGTGCAGCTCGCCGAGGTCCACACCTCCGGCGCCTGGATCGGCCACAAGGTGAGCAGGATGCAGGACGAGACCGGCGTGCGCGTCGCCTTCCTCACCCGGCTGGGCGAGGCGGTTCTGCCGACGTCGCAGACGGTGCTTCAGGAGGGCGACCTCGTCCACGTGATGATGCGTACGGACGACGTCGAGAAGGTCGAGGCGGCCTTCGCCGAGGGCCCTGAGGAGGGCGGTCACTGATGCGGGTCGCTATTGCGGGCGCAGGCGCGGTGGGCCGTTCCATCGCGGGCGAGCTGCTGGAGAACGGGCACGAGGTGCTCCTCGTCGACAAGGCACCCACCGCCATCTCGGTGGAGCGGGTGCCGCAGGCGGAGTGGCTGCTCGCCGACGCCTGTGAGATCACGTCGCTGGACGAGGCGGCGCTGCAGCGCTGCAACGTGGTCATCGCGGCCACCGGTGACGACAAGGTCAACCTGGTCGTCTCGCTGCTCGCCAAGACCGAGTACGGAGTGCCCCGGGTCGTCGCGCGGGTCAACAACCCCAAGAACGAATGGCTGTTCAACGAGTCCTGGGGCGTCGATGTCGCCGTCTCCACGCCTCGTCTGATGTCGGCCCTGGTCGAGGAGGCGGTGAGCGTCGGCGACCTCGTCCGGCTGCTGCGCTTCAGCCACGGCGACGCCAACCTGGTCGAACTGACCCTGCCGCCGGAGTCGGCGATCGCGGGCACGGCCGTCGGCGACGTCGAATGGCCGCAGGACACCTCACTGGTGACGATCATCCGCGGCTCGCGGGTGCTCACGCCGAGCGCCGAGGAAACGCTGGAGGCGGGCGACGAGCTGCTGTTCGTGGCGGCGCAGGCACGCGAGGAGCAGCTGGAGGCCCTGCTGTCGGTGACGCGCGAGGACGCGCCGAGCTGACGCGGTGCCACTGGAGAGGGCCCCGGAACCGTCGCGGTTCCGGGGCTCTCTTGTCGGCCCGGGCCACCGCTCGCCCTGGGTCACCGTTCGCCATGGTCACCGCTCGCCATGGTCACCGTTCGGCGAGTACACGTCGCGCGACCGCGAAGGCCGTTTGCCGCCGGTACGCCGCAGTAGACAGCCGCTGGATGGAGTACGTCGGCGCAGCCCGCGGCGAGGGCGGCCTCGGCGTGGGGCACGCCCGCGCGGACGAGGGCCAGCGCGGCGCCGGTCCCGTCCCGGCGTACCAGCGCGGCCCGTTCCAGCGGGCCGGCCGGGTCCCCGAAGCGTGCCGAGGAGCAGACGACGGCGAGCCGTTCCACGCGCTCGGGGGTGGTGGACGGCGAGGTGCAGGCCCACGGCCCCGCCGAGCGAGACTCCCGCGTACGAAAACCGCCCGATGCCGCGGGAGTCGGCAAGCGCGAGGACCAGATCCGCCAGATCGCCGACGCTCGCGCCGCCATCTCCTCACGGCTCCAGCTCATCGGGGCGTCCTCTTCTCGATCTGCTTGTCGGCGGCTGCCTGTGCCAGGCGTGCCACCGCGTTCGTGGCTCCGGTTGAGCCCAATCAGGTAAGCGTGGGCCGGTCGACCCGGTGTGGCTGTGACTGCCTGGCCGGCCTCCGGTTTACGTTCGCGGGAGCCAAAGGGAGGCTGTGATGACCGATCATCCGAACATCGCCGTGTTTCAACGGACCATGGCCGCCTTCATGGCCGGCGACATGGACGCGCTGGCGGAGGTATTCCACCCCGATGTGGTGTGGCACAACCCGGGCCAGGGCCCGCTGGCGGGTGACTTCCGTGGTCGAGAGGCCACCTTCGCCCTGTTCCAACGGGAATTCGAGATGTCGGGGGGCACGTACCGTCCGCAGCTCCACGACGTGCTCGCCAACGACCAGCACACGGTCGCCCTGCTCCACGTCACGGCCTCTCGAGAGGGCAAGGAACTCGACCTGGACTACGCGCTCGTCCTCCACATCCGAGACGGCAGGATCACCGAGTGCTGGGACCTGTGGTCCGATCAAGCGGCCTATGACGCGTTCTGGTCGTAACGGCGGCAAGTCGTCGTTCAAAGTGCGCGCAGGCCGCGCAGCAGCACGGCGAGCCCGCCGAGGAACTCCTGGTCGGCGCTGACGTTCCCCGCGTGCCGCGCCGTCTCGGCCATGTACGGGAACTCGCCCGGCGGCAGGGCGGCGACGGCAACCGTGCCCTCGCCGACAGGGGCCCGAGGTGTTCCAGCTGGATCGCCCCGATGACGTAACTGAGCAGGCCGCGCAGCGCGTGACCCGCCGTTCCCCTTCGAAGCCCGCCTCGGTGAGGATGGTGAGCACCCTCTCCGACCAGCGCGGCACGCCGCGGGGGGTGATGCCGGTGCGTGAGCGTCAGCGGGACGACCGGCGGATGGGCGCCCATGGTGTCGCGCAGGCGCCGCACCATGACGGCGAGCACGCGTCCGACCAGTGGACGGTGGACGAGCTGCTGGAGCTGGCCGCCGGCGCCGGCCCCCGAGCCCCGGTGACCGAGCGTCCGTCACAGTTGCCGCCCTGACAGGGCGGGCCTGGGCCAGGTCCCGGAAAGCGGCGGGCCCGGAACCGATTCGGTTCCGGGCCCCACACGTGTCATGGCGGCGGCTACGCCTGGCGCTCCCTCGCGGCGGCCTTGCGCTCCTTCTCGGCGCGCTCCTCCGCCTCCATCTCCGCGAAGACGTCGATCGGCGGTGGCGCCTTGGCCAGGAACATCCACGTCAGATAGACCGCGAGCAGGAACGGCGGGATCTTCAGGGCGATCAGGACCCAGCCGAACTGGGTGGTGTCGGCCCACCAGTAGAGCGGGAAGAGGACCGCGCACTTGGCGAGCAGGATCAGACCCCACGCCCAGCTGGCCTTCGCGTACGCCTTCTTGCGACCTGGATTGCGGGTCCGCCAGGAGAGGTTCTCCTTGAAGACCGGACCGAGAATCAGCCCGATCAGGGGAACGCCGGCGATCGTGGTGACGATGTAGGCGACGGCGAGACCCAGCGTGTAGAGCATGCCGGGGAGGTAGAAGTCCTTGGCGTTGCCGGTCATCATCGCGAAGACCACGCCGAAGGCGACGCCGAAGACCCCGCTGAAGGCGTGCTTCACGGTGTCACGGCGGATCAGCCGAACAACGACGAGCAGCAGGGACACCCCGAGGGCCGCGATGGCCGAGATGTGCAGGTCCTTGTTGAGCGTGAAGATCGTGACGAAGAGCAGCCCGGGCAGGACGGTCTCCACCATGCCGCGCACGCCGCCGAAGGCCTCGAAGAGGGCGGCCTCGGTCACGGCCTTCGCCGCTCGGTCGGCCTGCCGCGCCTCGTGGTCTGCGGCGTCCTGATCGGCGGCGCTGTGGCCCGCGCTGTCCTGGTCGGCGGTCGGCTTGTCGAATGACGTCACCGGCTACTCCTGTCCGAGCGGTCGGAGCTCGTATTTGGGATTGAAGAGAACCCGGCGGCCGTGGCTCATGGAGATCCGGCCGGAAGCGATGAGCTTACGGCCCGGCTCGATACCCACGATGGACCGACGGCCCAGCCACACCACGTCGAGCGGGGCCGTGCCGTCGAAGAGTTCCGCCTCCAGCGCCGGCACACCGGCGCGAGGACGCAGGGTGACCGTGCGCAAGGTACCAGTCACCTTGACTATCTGGCGGTCGTTGCAGTCGGAGATTCGGGTGCACCCCGACGCCTGGGTGTCCTCCTGGAGTTCTTCCGACTCCAGATCCTCCTGCGAGGTGGACAGGCGGTCGAGCATCCGGCGGAAACGCCCGGCCGGCTTCTCTGTACGCGGTGCAGCACTCATACAGAAAGCGTACCGGTCACCATCGGCGCGCAACGGCGTCCGGGGGCGTCCGCCGACGGCCTCAGGATCGCTCGAAGCGGTAACCCATGCCCGGCTCGGTGACGAAGTGCCGCGGGTGCGAGGGGTCGGCCTCCAGCTTGCGGCGCAGCTGTGCCATGTAGACGCGGAGATAGTTGGTCTCCGTGCCGTAGGACGGCCCCCAGACCTCCTGGAGCAGCTGCTTCTGGCTGACGAGCCGGCCGCTGTTGCGGACGAGGACCTCCAGCAGATGCCACTCGGTGGGGGTGAGGCGCACGTCGCGGCCGTCCCGGTGGACCTTCTTCGCGGCGAGATCGACGGTGAAGCCCGCCGTCTCGACGACGGTGTCGTCGCCGCCGACAGGCTCGGCCCGGCGCACCGCGGCGCGCAGCCGGGCGAGCAGCTCGTCCATGCCGAACGGCTTGGTGACGTAGTCGTCGGCGCCCGCGTCGAGGGCCTCGACCTTCTCGTCGGAGGTGTGGCGGGCCGAGAGCACGAGGATGGGAACGCGGGTCCAGCCCCGCAGGCCCTTGATCACCTCGACGCCGTCCATGTCGGGCAGCCCGAGGTCGAGGACGACGACGTCGGGGTGCCGTTCGGCGGCGAGCCGGAGTGCGGTGTCGCCGTCGGGCGCCGCGTCCACCTCGTAGGCGCGCGCCTTCAGATTGATCACGAGTGCGCGCACTATCTGCGGCTCGTCGTCGACCACGAGGACCCGGGTCATGGGTGCGGACCTGCTTTCTCGCTGCGGCGCGTGGGCTGCGTCGGCGTGCGGCTTCATGAGGTTCATGAGGTGACCAGGGCGGAGGGCTCGCCCGGGGCTGCCCGGGGCCCGGCGGCAGAGGACCCGCCCGGGGCGGCCCGGGGTCCGGCCGCGGCGCGGAGGGTCAGGACCATGGTGAGCCCGCCGCCGGGGGTGTCCTCCGCGGTGATGGTGCCACCCATGGCCTCGACGAAGCCGCGGGCGACGGCGAGACCGAGACCCACCCCGGCGCCGCGCGGGGCGTCACCGAACCGCTGGAACGGCTCGAAGATGTGCTCCTTGCTGTCGTCGGGGACACCGGGCCCCCGGTCCACGACCCGCAGCTCGACCCGGTCCCCCAGCGCGCTGCCGGCGACCGCGACGGGAACGCCGCCGGGGCTGTACTTGACGGCGTTCTCGACGATGTTGGCGACCACGCGCTCCAGCAGGCCCTTGTCGACCTCGACCATGGGCAGCGACTCGGGGATGTCCAGCTCGGCGCTGCCGTCGGGAACACCGCCGAGCGCCATGGGGACGACCTCGTCGAGGTCGATGGCGCGGATGAGCGGGGTGACGGTGCCGGTCTGGAGCCGTGACATGTCGAGGAGGTTGCCGACGAGGTGGTCGAGGCGGTCCGCGCCGTCCTCGATGCCTTCGAGGAGCTCGGCACGGTCCTCCTCGGACCAGTCGACGTCGTCGGACCGCAGTGACGAGACGGCGGCCTTGATGCCCGCGAGGGGCGTACGGAGGTCGTGGCTGACGGCCGCGAGGAGGGAGGTGCGGATCTTGTTGCCCTCGGCGAGTTCGCGGGCCTCCTCGGCGGCGCCGACGAGCCGTTGCCGGTCCAGGACGACGGCGGCCTGCGCGGCGAAGGCGCCGAGGACCCGCCGGTCCTCGGCGGGCAGGACGCGGCCGGAGAGCGCGAGGGCCATGTGGTCGCCGACGGGCATGTCGACGTCGGCCTCCTCCGGGCGGGCGACGGGCCGGGGCCCGACGCTGCCGGCGCGGGTCCACGGCTCGATGTCGCCGCCGCGCTCCAGCAGGGCGACGGACTCCATGGAGAACGTCTCGCGGACCCGTTCCAGGAGGGCGTCCAGGGTCGTCTCCCCCCGCAGCACACTGCCGGCGAGGAACGAGAGGATCTCCGACTCGGCTCGCAGCCGGGCGGCCTGGTGGGTGCGGCGCGCGGCCAGGTCGACCACCGAGGCGACCGCCGTGGCGACGCCGAAGAAGACGGCGATGGCGACGATGTCGCGCGGGTCGGAGATGGTGAAGCGGTGCAGGGGCGGCGCGCAGTAGTAGTTCAGCAGGAGCGAGCCGAAGGCGGCGGAGGCCAGCGACGGCAGCAGTCCGCCGAGGAGCGCGGAGGCCACGGTCAGCGACAGGAACAGCAGCATGTCGTTGGCGAGGCCGGGGTCGGCGGCGACATGGGTGAGCAGGAGGGCAAGCAGGGCCGGGCCGGCCACTCCGACCAGCCATCCCCAGATGATCCGGGAGCGGCCGAGGCGGGCGCCGCCGGCGACGGGAAGCCCCCGTCCCTTGGCGACCTCCTCGTGGGTGACGATGTGCACGTCGAGGTCGGGGCCGGAGTCCCGGGCGACGGTCTGGCCGACGCCGGGTCCGAGGATGTACTGCCAGGTCTTGCGGCGCGAGGAGCCGAGGACGATCTGGGTGGCGTTGACGCCGCGCGCGAACTCCAGCAGGGCGGAGGGGATGTCGTCGCCTATGACGTGGTGGAAGGAGCCCCCGAGGTCCTCGACGAGGGTCCGCTGGACGGTGAGTTCCTTGGGGGACGCGGAGGTCAGTCCGTCGCTGCGGGAGATGTAGACGGCGAGGATCTCGCTGCCGGAGCCCTTGGCGGCCATCCGGGCGGCGCGGCGGATCAGGGTGCGGCCCTCGGGGCCTCCGGTGAGGCCGACCACGATGCGCTCGCGGGCCTGCCAGGTGGCGCGGATGTTGTGCTCGCCCCGGTACTGCTGGAGGTATTCGTCGACCCGGTCGGCGACCCACAGCAGCGCCAGTTCGCGCAGGGCGGTGAGGTTTCCGGGGCGGAAGTAGTTGGAGAGGGACGCGTCGATGCGGTCGGGTTGGTAGATGTTGCCGTGGGCCATGCGGCGCCGCAGCGCCTGCGGTGACATGTCGACGAGCTCGACCTGGTCGGCTCTGCGGACCACCTCGTCGGGGACGGTCTCGCGCTGGCCCACGCCGGTGATGGTCTCGACGACGTCACCCAGTGATTCCAGGTGCTGGATGTTGACGGTGGATATGACGTCGATCCCGGCGGCGAGCAGTTCCTCGACGTCCTGCCAGCGCTTGGCGTTGCGGGAGCCGGGGACGTTCGTGTGGGCGAGCTCGTCGACGAGGGCGACGGCCGGGCGCCGTTCCAGTACGGCGTCCACGTCCATCTCGGTGAGGACGCCACCGCGGTACGGGATCTCCCGGCGCCCGATCTCCTCGAGGCCGCACAGCAGGGCCTCGGTGCGCGGGCGGCCGTGGTGTTCGACGAAGGCCACGGCGCAGTCCGTGCCGCGCTCGACGCGGCGACGGGCCTCGGAGAGCATCGCGTACGTCTTCCCGACGCCCGGTGCCGCGCCGAGGTAGATCCGTAGCTTGCCGCGTCCCATGGCACACGACCTTACGTCCAGCGAAACGGACGATTCGCGGCCCGGGAGGGTCCCGGGGCGTCTTGACGGGATTCTGATGTGTCCCGGCGCGGGCGGCCGGAAAGCCCGCTAACTTTTTTCCGCGGATTCCCGTCGGGATGTCGAAAACGGTGGGCCGGCATCGACCTGTCCGTGAAACCAGGCCTCAGGGCCACGACCGGGACCACGGGACTCGAGGAGCACACCATGAAGTACATGCTGTTGATGCAGTTCAGCGAGGCGACGACGGACTTCGCGCCCATCACTTCCTGGACCCCGGAGGAGATCCGGGCGCACATCGCCTTCATGCGGGACACGAACGAGAAGCTCTCCGCGGACGGCGAGCTGGTGGACGCGCAGGGTCTGGCCATGCCCGGTACAGCGAAGATCGTCCGCGCCGCCGGCGACGGCTCGCCCGTGGTCACCGAGGGGCCGTTCGCCGAGACCAAGGAGTTCCTGGCCGGGTGGTGGATCGTCGACTGCGAGTCCTCCGAGCGGGCGGTGGAGCTGGCCGCGCGGATCTCCACGGCTCCCGGCCCCGGCGGTCGGCCCCTGAACATGCCGATCGAGGTGCGTGAAGTGATGTCGGCGCCGCCGGCCGAGCTGTGAGGCCGCGCTGAGCGGCGAGCCTTCCCTCGACGACCTGCTGCGCACCCTCGCGCCGCGGGTCGTCGGCGTGCTCACCCGGCGGTACGGCGACTTCGACACCGCCGAGGACGCTGTCCAGGAGGCTCTCCTCGCCGCGTCGGCACAGTGGCCCGTGGAGGGGGTGCCCGGCAATCCGCGCGGCTGGCTGATCCAGGTGGCGTCGCGCCGGATGGCCGAGCAGGTCCGGGGCGAGCGGGCGCGGCGGCGTCGGGAGGATCTGGTGGCGCGGCAGCTCCCGGCGGATCGGCGGGCGGCTCCGGCGGCGGACGAGGAGGGCCCTGCGGGGCGGGACGACACGCTCATACTGCTGTTCCTCTGCTGCCATCCGACGCTGTCGCCCGCGTCGGCGATCGCGCTGACGCTGCGCTCGGTGGGTGGTCTGACGACGGGCGAGATCGCGCGGGCGTTCATGGTGCCCGAGGCGACGATGGGACAGCGGATCTCACGGGCCAAACAGCGCGTCAAGGCGTCGGGAGCGACGTTCCGCATGCCGGAGCCCGACGAGCGGGCGGGGCGGCTCGCGTCGGTGCTGCACGTGCTCTATCTGGTCTTCAACGAGGGGTACGCGAGCAGCGCGGGACCCGAGGTGCGCCGGGTCGAGCTGTCGCAGGAGGCGATCCGGCTGGCTCGCGCGGCCCACCGGCTCCTCCCGGACGACAGCGAGGTGGCCGGGCTGCTGGCGCTGATGCTGCTGACCGAGGCGCGCGGACCCGCCCGTACGGGCCCGGACGGCGAGCTGATCCCCCTGGCCGAGCAGGACCGGGGCCGCTGGGACGCCGACGCGATCGCGGAGGGCGTCGCGCTGATCACCGAGGCGCTGCCCCGGGGGCCGGTCGGCCCGTATCAGGTGCAGGCGGCGATCGCGGCGGTCCACGACGAGGCCCCTACGGCGCGGGAGACGGACTGGCCGCAGATCCTCGCGCTGTACGGCGTACTGGAGGGGCTCACCGACAACCCGTTCATCACGCTCAACCGGGCGGTCGCCGTCGCCATGGTCGAGGGGCCGCAGGCCGGTCTCGCCGTCCTCGACGCGCTCGCGTCCGACGGCGCCCTCGCCGGGCACTACCGGCTCGACGTGGTGCGCGCTCATCTGCTCGCGATGACCGGCGACAGCGCGGCCGCCGCCGAGCACTACCGGGCGGCGGCGGCCCGTACGAACAGCCTCCCGGAGCGGCACCATCTGCTCCTGAGCGCGGCCCGGCTGTCGTAGGTCGTGTCCTCCGGATCGTGCCGGGCCGGGTACGGGAGCCCGCGGGGTCGTGCCTCGCTGTCCCGCCCGCCGGGCCTCACGCGTCGGGGCGGTGCTCGATGATCTCGCCGTCGCTGAGCTCCAGGACGCGGTCGGCGAGACGCAGCAGCTGAGCGTCGTGGGTGGCGACCAGGGCCGTGACCCCCTCGCTGCGGACCACCGCGCGCAGCAGCTCCATGACCGCGAGCCCGGTCTCGGCGTCGAGCTGGCCGGTCGGCTCGTCGGCGATGAGCAGGGCGGGCCTGTTGGCGAGGGCCCGGGCGATGGCCACGCGCTGCTGCTGGCCGCCGGAGAGCTCCCCGGGCCGCTGGGCGGCGTGGTCGGCGAGGCCGACGAGGGCCAGCAGGAGCGCGACCCGCTCCTCGCGCTCGCGCGGATCCGCCCTGCGCAGCCGCATCGGTACGCCGACGTTCTCGGCGGCGTCGAGGATCGGGATCAGGCCGAAGGACTGGAAGATGAAGCCGATCCGGTCGCGGCGCAGGGCGAGCAGCCCGTTCTCGCCGAGCCCGGCGAGGTCGGTGCCGTCGACGGTGATGGTGCCCCGGTCCGGTGAGTCGAGGCCGCCGACCAGATTGAGCAGCGTCGTCTTGCCCGAGCCGGAGCGGCCCTTGAGCGCCACGAGTTCGCCGCGCGGGATGGCGAAGGAGACGCCGCGCAGCGCGTGGACGGCCGCGGCGCCGTTGCCGTACGAGCGGTGGACGTTCTCGACCCGGACCATGGGGCCGGTGTCCGTGTGCTCGGCGACCGCCGTGCCCGGCCGCGCGCTGCTGCTCTCACTCATCCTGGAATCCCCCGTGATCGATCGATGCGGGCGTCAGTATGTGCAGGCGCCAGCTGCGCGGGCAATGGTCCGGTGCTTCCCCTCCACGGTCGCGCGGGGGCTCCGCACAACGCCGATGGGCCGCACTCCCGGGGAGGGGGTGCGGCCCATCGGACCGTACGGAATGACAGGGGCGGCGGCAGCGCGCCGCCCCACGCGAGGTCAGCGCACCTCGGTGATCTCCGGTCCGCGCTGGAGCTGGCCCATGCCGCCGGAGAAGCGGGAGCCTTCCTGGTCCTCCTGCTGAACGCCCTCGGGAACCATCTGCGCGTCGTTGGGCAGCTTCAGGACGATCGGGTCGCGCGGGGCCATCGGCCCTTCACCACGGACGACCACGGTGTCCCGGAAGATCTGCTCCAGCAGGCCGGCGGCCTCGGGCTGCACTGCGCCCTGGCCGGAGATGACGCCCCGCAGGAACCAGCGGGGGCCGTCCACGCCGACGAAACGCACGAGCTGCACGCCGCCGGTGCCGTCCGGCAGCTGCACGGGTACCTGGGCCCGCAGCTCCCAGCCCAGCGGACCCTCGACCTCGTCGATGATGCCGCCCTGCTGGGTGATGCCGGAGGCGATCTCCTCGCGGACCTCGCCCCAGATACCTTCCTTCTTCGGAGCGGCGAAGGCCTGGAGCTGTACGGCGCTGTCGCGCAGTACGACCGTCGCGGCGACGATCGCGTCACCCGCGACCTCCACCCGCAGCTCCATGCCCTCGACTCCGGGTACGAAGATGCCACCGAGGTCCACCCGGCCCTCGTCGGGCTTGGAGACCTCCGAGATGTCCCACGGACCGTCTGGCCGGGGCGCCGGCGGAAGGTTCACCCGGCGCGGCCGGTCCGCGGCGCTGTCCTCATCGGGCTCAACCGCGTCGACGACCTGCTCGGCCTCGCCCGCTGCGTCCCCAGCGGCACCGCTCTTCTTGCGACGTCCGAACACGTCACTGTCCTTCCCGGTCGGATACGACCGAAGCGTATCGATTCCCACCCGTAGTGCCGTCCACGGCGGCATGACCGCCGGTGGAACCGAAGCCCCCCTCGGCCCTCGCCGAGCCGGGAAGCTCCGCCACCTCGTGGAAGCGCACCTTCTCGACCTGCTGGACGACCAGTTGAGCAATCCGGTCGAACCGCTCGAACCGCACGCTCTCGCGCGGGTCCAGATTGACCACGATCACCTTGATCTCTCCACGGTACCCGGCATCCACCGTCCCCGGGGCATTCACGAGGGCCACTCCGCAACGAGCTGCGAGCCCCGAACGCGGGTGCACGAAGGCCGCGTACCCGTCGGGCAGTGCGATCGAGACACCGGTGGGCAGCACGGCCCGCTCGCCGGGGGCCAGCTCGGCGGCCTCGGTGGTCACCAGATCGAGTCCGGCGTCGCCCGGGTGTCCGTACGCGGGGAGCGGCACCTCCGGGTCCACGCGGCGGATCAGTACGTCGACAGGGGTACGCATCAGGGGTTCACCTCGAAGGCGCGGGCACGCCGGAGCTGGTCGGGATCGGCCATCGCCGCCTGGATCTCCTCCGGGCGGCCGTTGTCGATGAAGTGGTCGACCTTGACCTCGATGAAGAGGGCGTCGGCGCGGACCGCGACCGGGCCCTCGGGCCCGCCGATCCGTCCGGTCGCCGTGGAGTAGATCTTGCGGCCGGCCACCGCCGTGACCTCCGCCTGCAGGTGCAGCACCGTGCCCACGGGCACCGGGCGGGCGAAGTCGGTCTCCAGCCGGCCCGTCACCGCGATGACCCGCAGCAGCCAGTTCAGCGAGCCGAGGGTCTCGTCCAGTGCGGTGGCCAGGATGCCGCCGTGCGCCAGACCCGGCGCTCCCTGGTGGTCGCCGGTGACGGTGAACTCGGCGGTGACGGTCACGCCCTCCCCGGCCCGGGCCTCCAGGTGCAGCCCGTGGGGCTGTCCTCCGCCGCAGCCGAAGCAGTGCTCGTAGTGCGCGCCGAGGAGCTCACCGGGAGCGGGAGCGTCGGGGTGGCGTACCGGCGGTATGGCGTCGGCCGGTGGCTTGAGTGCACCAGATGTTCCTGTCACAGCCGCAGACCTTACCCGCGCGGGTAGCCGCAGGTCGCGCCGTGCCAAGCTTGGTTTCATGCAGCCTTCCGCCCCGCAGTACGACGAACGACTGACCGCGCCCCGCTCCTGGTGGCTGATCGCCGCGCTCATCGGGGTCTCCGGCGGTCTGATCCTGATGCCGCTGGGGCCCGTGCCGATGCTCGGCGGCCTGATCGTCGCGGCGGCCGTGGCCTCGGTCGCGGTGTCCTCGTACGGCTCGGCGCGCGTCCGGGTGGTGGCCGGCTCGCTGGTCGCGGGTGACGCCAGGATCCCGGTGTCGGCGCTGGGTGCGGCGGAGGTGCTGGACGCCGAGGAGGCGCGCGCCTGGCGCACGCACAAGGCGGACCCGCGCGCCTACATGCTGCTGCGGAGCTACATCCCGTCGGCGCTGCGGGTCGAGATCGTCGACCCGGCCGACCCGACGCCGTACGTGTACGTCTCCAGCCGGAATCCGCAGGCCCTGGCCGCGGCGCTGGAGGACGTGCGCGACGCGGCCTGATCCGCCCCCGGGGGCTCGGCCCCGCTAGAACTCGAGCCGCTTGGGATCGTCGGGCTGTTCGAGCGGGGGCAGCTGTGGAAGCGCGTCCCAGGGAATCTGGCGTTTGCGCAGATCCTTGCGGACGTGCTCGGCGAGCTTCTTGGTGTCGCGCCGGTTCATCACCGCGCCCACGGCGGCGCCGACCATGAAGGGCGCCAGGCTCGGCAGGTTGCGGACCAGACGCTTGGTGATCTGCTGGCGCAGCTCGCGCTTGAGCTGGCCCCCGAGGGCGGCGTTGAGCGTGGTCGGCTTCGTGATGTCGATGCCGCGCTCCTCCGACCAGGAGGTCAGATAGGCGGCCGAGCGCTGAGTGAGGTTCCCGGGGGGCCGCATGCCGTAGACCTCGTGGAGCTCGGCGATGAGCTTGAGCTCGATCGCCGCGACGCCGGTGATCTCGGCCGCCAGCTCGGCGGGCATGGCGGGGGGCACGGGCAGCATGGCGGCCGCGCCGATGCCGGCGCCCACGGTGGAGGTGGCGTTGGCCGCGCCGGAGATCAGCTTGTCGGCGATCTCCTCCGGCCCGAGGCCGGGGAACTGTTTGCGCAGGGTGGTCAGGTCCCGCACGGGTACGCGTGGTGCGTTCTCGATGATCCGGTCGGCGAGATGGCCGATACCGGCCTTTACCCTCTCTCCGCCCTTCTTCACGCCGCGCCGGACGGCGTCGAGCCGGGCCCCGCCGGAGGCGGAGGCGGGCTTGGTACCGCGCCGGCCGGCCCCGAGGCGCCGGGCCAGAACACCGGACCGCTTGGTGACGGCCCGATCCTTCCCGGTCGCGTCGGCTGCTTCGGCCGCGTCTGCTGGTTCAGCCGCTTCGGCTGCTTGGGCTGCTTCGAGCGAGGCCGTCAGGCCCCGCTCGTCGTCGGGTGCGCCATGGGAGGGCAGGAGGGCGGAGTTCCCGGCCTCCTCGGGCGCGGGTGCGCCCTCGGCCGGGGCTGTGCCGCCCTGGTGCGTCTCCGGCGCCCCAGGGAGCCGGAACCGCCGTTTCCTGAACGGTGAGTCGCCTGCCACGGCCGACCGGACCTAGTCGCAGTCGCGGCAGATCGGCTGGCCGTTCTTCTCCCGTGCCAGCTGGCTGCGGTGGTGCACGAGGAAGCAGCTCATGCAGGTGAACTCGTCGGCCTGCTTGGGCAGGACCCGGACGGCCAGCTCCTCGTTGGAGAGGTCTGCTCCGGGCAGCTCCAGGCCCTCTGCGGCCTCGAACTCGTCGACGTCGACCGTCGAGGTGGACTTGTCGTTCCGGCGGGCCTTCAGTTCCTCAAGGCTGTCCGAATCGACGTCGTCATCGGTCTTGCGTGGGGTGTCGTAATCCGTTGCCATGTCGCTCTCCCCCTCTGGGTGGTTGCGGTGTCTCCAGCGCACGTAACGCGTGAGAGGCCGGACTTGTGCCCGACCCGAGGCGGAGATTTTGCCTCACATCAAGGTCTGTTACTCAATCGACACCCAACCGGACCCCTCAAGAGTGATCAGGTTTGGGTGGCGAACCGGACCGTACACGGTCCGTTGCCGCACTTCACAGGCGTCACCCCGTGTACTTCCCGTGATCTGGACCCCCGGAAACCCGGACTTTTCCTGGTTTTCCGGCGAGGTTCTTGATCACGGAGAGTAGAGATACATAAATCCGCTCTTGTGATCGATCACACACGGACGTTCCGGGAACGGGTCCTGAAAATTCCGCGCAAAGCGAACTGCTTGGACGGCTCGCGCGGGGCGTCAGACCGGCAGGGTGACACGCATCACGAGACCTCCGCCCTCTCGGGGCTCCGCGATGATACGGCCACCGTGGGCCCGCGCGACGGATCGGGCGATCGACAGGCCGAGTCCGACGCCCTTGTCGCTGCCGGTCCGCTCCTGCCTCAGCCGGGTGAACGGCTCGAAGAGGTTGTCGATCTCGTACGCGGGAACCACTGGTCCCGTGTTCGAGACCACCATGACCGCCTGGCCGTGCTGGACCTCGGTGGTGACCTCCGCCCAGCCGCCTTCGGGAATGTTGTACCGCACCGCGTTCTGGATCAGGTTCAGCGCGATCCTCTCCAGGAGCACGCCGTTGCCCTGGACGACGGCGGGCGCCCGCTCCCCGCGGATCTCGACGCCCTTGTCGTCCGCCTCACCCCTGACCTGGTCGAGGGCGCGCGAGGCGACCTCGGCGAGGTCGACCGGCTTGCGCTCGACGGTCTGGTTGTCGCTGCGGGCGAGCAGCAGCAGCCCCTCCACCAGCTGCTCGCTGCGCTCATTGGTGGCCAGCAGGGTCTTGCCGAGCTGCTGGAGCTCCGTGGGGGCGCCTGGGTCGGAGAGGTGGACCTCCAGGAGCGTGCGGTTGATCGCGAGCGGGGTGCGCAGCTCGTGGGAGGCGTTGGCGACGAATCGTTGCTGCGCGGTGAAGGCGCGCTCCAGCCGGTCCAGCATCTCGTCGAAGGTGTCCGCGAGCTCCTTGAGCTCGTCGTCCGGGCCGTCCAGCTCGATCCTGCGACTGAGGTCGGATCCGGCCACCTGCCGCGCGGTACGGGTGATCCGACCGAGCGGGGACAGGACGCGGCCGGCCATGGCGTAGCCGAAGGCGAAGGCGATGATGCTGAGGCCGAGCAGGGCGAAGAGGGAGCGGCGCAGCAGGTCGTCGAGGGCCAGCTCGCGCTGGTGCTGGAGGCAGGCCGACACCGCCTGGCTGAACTGCTCGCCCGTGCCGGCGTCGGGCAGCACGCACCAGGAGGTCGTGGCCGTGACCTCACCCTTGACGATCTTGAACGGCAGATCGCCGGCGCTGATGTTCAGCGCCTGCGCGGTGAGCAGATAGATGATCGACAGCAGCAGGATGCCGGCGATCAGGAACATCCCGCCGTACAGCAGCGTGAGCCTTATCCGGATCGTCGGCCGCAGCAGCGGGCGCACCGGGTCCCGGGGGTCCCAGGTCGGTTTCGGGGGCGCCTGCGGCGGCGCGGGAGTCGTGGCCACGGATCAGATCCGGTAGCCGGAGCCGGGGACGGTGACGATCACCGGCGGCTCGCCCAGCTTGCGGCGCAGTGTCATGACGGTGACGCGTACGACGTTGGTGAACGGGTCGGTGTTCTCGTCCCAGGCCTTCTCCAGGAGCTGCTCGGCCGAGACGACGGCCCCCTCGCTGCGCATCAGGACCTCCAGCACCGCGAACTCCTTGGGTGCGAGCTGGATCTCCCTGCCCTCGCGGAAGACCTCGCGGCGGTTGGGGTCGAGCTTGATGCCGGCGCGCTCCAGGACGGGGGGCAGCGGCACGGTCGTACGCCGCCCCAGGGCCCGCACACGGGCGGTGAGCTCGCTGAAGGCGAAGGGCTTGGGGAGGTAGTCGTCGGCGCCCAGTTCGAGGCCCTCGACGCGGTCGCTGACGTCGCCCGAGGCGGTGAGCATCAGGACGCGGGTCGCCATGCCGAGCTCGACGATCTTGCGGCAGACGTCGTCGCCGTGGATCAGCGGGAGGTCCCGGTCGAGTACGACGACGTCGTAGTCGTTGACCCCGATCCGCTCCAGCGCCGCGGCGCCGTCGTACACGACGTCGACGGCCATGGCCTCCCGGCGCAGTCCGGTGGCCACCGCATCGGCGAGCAGCTGCTCGTCCTCGACGACGAGTACGCGCACGTCGTTGTTCCTTCCTCCGAGCCCGGCTCCGGGCTGATCGTGGGCACTGACTGTGCGTGTCCATCCTGCCCCGAACGCGCGTAAACCGGCTGTAAGGCGGCCGGGACCGGGGGCCCTCGAAGGCGGCGCGAGGCCGGGGCCCGGGCGGCCCCGCGCACGCCCGGCCCGGGGAATTCATCGGATTCCCCGACCAGTTGAGGTTTCTCTGAGGAACGGCTTGGGGAGGACGACTGCACACCCGCGATCACGCCCTGTATGTGGCACACCACTAACCGCTCTGTCCCCCAGAGGTGCGGGCGTGATCCATCACCCTCGGCACACCCCCGTGCCACCGACCCATGACGAGGGGGCGCACGATGGACGCTTTCACGGCAGGACTGCTGCAGCGCATAAGGACCACGGAAACCGACCTGACGCGGGCTCGCGACGCGGGCGACGACTTCCTGGCGGAGGTGGAGCAGGCGGAGCTGGAGGACCTGCGCCGTCTCGCCGCCGAACATGGTGTGGAGGTCGGCGCCGCGAGCGTCTGACAGGACGCGTGGGGCCCCGCTGTCACGGGATGACAGCGGGGCCCTTTCGCGTGCTCAGGGGCCGCTGAAGGGCCCCTCACGGCCCTGTGGAGGCCCTTCGACGTCGGTCACGCTAGTCGTGCCAGGCGCCGAACTCGTCCAGGAGCTCCTGGAGGGGTTCGAAGACACCCGGGGATGCGGCGACCGTCAGGTCCCACGAAGGCGGCTCGCCGGGACGGCCGCCGGTGAGGGCTCCGGCCTCGCGGGCGATGAGATCACCCGCCGCCAGGTCCCAGGGGTGCAGTCCCCGCTCGTAGTACCCGTCCAGCCGGCCCGCCGCGACATCGCACAGGTCGACGGCCGCCGAGCCGCTGCGGCGGATGTCGCGCAGGCGTGGGACGAGGCGCTGGGCGACGTCGGCCTGGTGGGTGCGGACCGCGGTCACGTAGTTGAAGCCGGTGGACACCAGCGCCTGGTCCAGGGGCGGCGCCGGGCGGCGGCAGTGCAGTGCCCGGTCACCGAGGAAGGCGCCCGCGCCGAGGACGGCGTGGTACGTCTCCCCGCGCATGGGCGCCTCGACGACTCCGACGACCGTCTCGCCCTGCCACTGGGCGGCGATGGAGACCGCCCAGGTCGGCAGCCCGTAGAGGTAGTTCACGGTGCCGTCGAGCGGGTCGATCACCCAGCGGACGCCACTGGTGCCCGGGCTCGCGGCGCCCTCCTCGCCGAGGAAGCCGTCCTCCGGGCGGTGCTCGGCGAGGAAGCCGGTGATCAGCTTCTCGGCGGCGATGTCCATCTCCGTGACGACGTCGATGGGGCTCGACTTGGTCGCGGCGACGGCGAGGTCGTCGGGGCGGCCGTCACGCAGCAGGGCGCCGGCCCGCCGTGCGGCCTCCAGGGCGAGTCCGAGCAGTTCTGCCCGCAGCGAGTCGGTCGCGGCGTCCGCGGGCAGGTACGGGTGGTGTGCGCCGCTCACGCGGCCGGCGCGGCTCATGCGTACGGACTGTCTGCGCCGGCCGCGGCGGGCCGCTCCACGCGGGCCGGGCAGCAGTCGATGGGGCACAGGTCGTGCGAGGCGCCCAGCGAGCCGAGCGCGCAGCGCTCCACCCGCGTTCCACGCTCGCTCGCCGCGCGTTCCAGAACCAGCTCGCGGACGGCGGCGGCGTACCGGGGATCCGCGCCGACCGTCGCCGAGCGCCGCACCGGCAGCCCGAGTTCCGCGGCCTTCGCGGTCGCCTCGGTGTCCAGGTCGTACAGGACCTCCATGTGGTCCGAGACGAAGCCGATGGGCACCATCACGGCCGCGGGGGCGCCGGCGCCGTGCAGCTCCTCCAGGTGGTCACAGATGTCCGGCTCCAGCCACGGGATGTGCGGGGCGCCGCTGCGCGACTGGTAGACGAGCCGCCAGGGGTGGGCGATCCCGGTCTCCTCCCGCACGGCCTCCGCGACCAGGCGCGCGACCTCCAGGTGCTGCCGGACGTACGCACCCCCGTCGCCGTGCTCCTCCACGGGGCCCGACGAGTCGGCCGCGGAGTCGGGGATGGAGTGCGTGGTGAAGGCGAGGTGGGCGCCCGAGCGCACGGACTCGTCGAGCTCACCGAGCGACTTCAGGACGCCCTCGACCATGGGGCCTACGAAGCCGGGGTGGTTGAAGTAGTGCCGGAGCTTGTCGACCCGGGGCAGCGGCAGCCCCTCGGCCTCCAGCTCGGAGAGGGAGTCGGCGAGGTTCTCCCGGTATTGGCGGCACCCGGAGTAGGAGGCGTAGGCGCTGGTGGCGAGGACGGCGATGTGGCGGCGCCCGTCGGTGACCATCTCGCGGAGCGTGTCGGTGAGGTACGGCGCCCAGTTCCGGTTTCCCCAGTAGACCGGCAGGTCGAGTCCGGCCTGCGCGAAGTCCTTGCGCAGCGCGTCGAGCAGCGCGCGGTTCTGGTCGTTGATCGGGCTGACGCCGCCGAAGAGGAAGTAGTGCCGGCCGACCTCCTTGAGCCGCTCCTTGGGGATGCCTCGGCCACGGGTCACGTTCTCCAGGAACGGCACCACGTCGTCCGGTCCCTCCGGACCGCCGAAGGAGAGCAGCAGAAGGGCGTCGTACGGGGCTGGATCGAGCTGATCGGACATGGATCGATCCTCCCACCAGCCACTGACAGGCGGACAACCGGCAGACCCCGCAGGGTGGAAAGCGGGAGAAAGCGGTGGCCGGAAAAGGCCGTGGCCGCTCTGACTTCAACACCGTAGGCTTTAGCAATTAATTGACACGTGTTGAACGGAAGCCCGGAGAGCTCCTTGCCCAGTCCCTACCGCGCGATCTTCGCCGCCCCCGGCACGAAGGCGTTCTCCCTGGCCGGCTTCTTCGGCCGGATGCCCCTGTCCATGATGGGCATCGGCATCGTCACGATGATCTCGCAGCTCACCGGTCGCTACGCGCTCGCCGGCGGCCTCACCTTCGTCCTGGCCATGTCCGCCGCCGCGGTCGGCCCGCAGATCTCCCGGCTCGTCGACCGCCACGGCCAGCGCCGGGTGCTGCGCCCGGCGGCCCTGGTCTCCGTCGCCGCCGTCGCCGGTCTGCTGCTCTGCGCACAGCAGGGCGCCCCGGACTGGACGCTGTTCGTCTTCTCCGCCGGCGTCGGCTGTGTGCCGAGCATCGGCGCCATGACCCGGGCCCGCTGGGCGGAGATCTACCGGGGCTCGCCGCGCGAACTGCACACGGCGTACTCCTGGGAGTCGATCGCCGACGAGGTGTGCTTCATCCTCGGCCCGATCATCTCCATCGGGCTCTCCACCACCTGGTTCCCCGAGGCGGGCCCGCTGCTCGCCGCCGCGTTCCTCGTGGTCGGCGTCTTCTGGCTGACGGCCCAGCGCGCCACCGAGCCCGTCCCGCATCCGCACGAGCACGACAGCGGCGGCTCGGCGCTGCGCTCCCCCGGCCTGCAAGTGCTCGCGCTGGCCTTCGTCGCCACCGGCGCGATCTTCGGCTCGATCGATCTCGTGACGGTCGCCTTCGCCGAGGAGCAGGGCAACAAGCCGGCGGCGAGCCTGGTCCTCGCGGTCTACGCCCTCGGTTCCTGTCTGGCCGGAGCGGTCTTCGGGCTGCTGCACCTCAAGAGCGAGCCGTCCCGCCGGTGGCTCCTGGGCGTCTGTGCGATGGCCGTGAGTATGATCCCCCTCCTACTGGCCGGGAACCTGCCGTTGCTGGCCGTGGCGCTCTTTGTCGCGGGCCTGTCCATCGCACCGACGATGGTGACCACCATGGCCCTCGTCGAAGCGCACGTACCGCGCACCAAGCTGACCGAGGGCATGACCTGGACCGGTACCGGGCTCGCGATCGGCGTGGCGCTCGGCTCCTCGGCCGCCGGCTGGGTGGTCGACGCGTTCGGGGCGAAGGCGGGGTACGTGGTGCCTGTGGTCTCGGGAGCGCTCACGGTCGCGGTGGGCGTCCTGGGGTACCGCCGGCTGTGCAGGCCGGTGCCGACTCGGGAGGGGCAGCGTGAGCGGGAGCACGAAGACGGCGAGCAGCACGTGGCGTAACTGGGCGGGGACGGTGACCGCGCGGCCGGTACGGGAAGCGAGCCCCGCCTCTGTCGAGGAACTGGCCGCGACCGTGCGGCGGGCCGCCGAGGACGGTCTGCGGGTCAAGACGGTGGGTACGGGGCACTCCTTCACCGCGATAGCCGCCACCGACGGGGTACTGATCCGCCCCGACCTGCTCACCGGAATCCGGCGGATCGACCGCGACGAGATGACCGTGACCGTGGAGTCGGGCACTCCGCTCAAGCGGCTGAACGTCGCCCTGGCCCGCGAGGGTCTCTCGCTCACGAACATGGGCGACATCATGGAGCAGACGGTCGCCGGCGCGGTCTCGACCGGGACGCACGGCACCGGCCGGGAGTCCGCGTCGATCGCCGCGCAGATCCGGGGACTTGAGCTGGTGACGGCGGACGGCTCGCTGCTGACCTGCTCCGAGAAGGAGAACCCCGAGGTGTTCGCGGCCGCACGGATCGGCCTGGGCGCCCTCGGCGTCATCACCGCGATCACCTTCGCCGTGGAGCCGGTCTTCCTGCTCACCGCGCGCGAGGAGCCGATGACCTTCGACAAGGTCACCTCCGAGTTCGACGCGCTGCACGCGGAGAACGAGCACTTCGAGTTCTACTGGTTCCCCCACACGGGCAACTGCAACACCAAGCGCAACAACCGCAGCGCGGGTCCCGCAGCCCCGCCCGGACGGGTCGGCGCCTGGATCGACGACGAGCTGCTGTCCAACGGGCTCTTCCAGGTGGTCTGTTCGCTCGGCCGCGCGGTCCCAGCGACGATCCCGGCGATCGCCAAGCTCTCCAGCCGCGCGCTGTCCGCCCGGACGTACACGGACATCCCCTACAAGGTCTACACATCGCCGCGCCGGGTGCGCTTCGTGGAGATGGAGTACGCACTGCCGCGCGAGGCGGCCGTCGCCGCGCTGCGCGAGGTGAAGGCGATGGTCGAGCGCTCACCGTTGAAGATCAGCTTCCCGGTGGAGGTCCGCACCGCCCCCGCCGACGACATCACGCTCTCCACCGCGTCGGGCCGGGAGACCGCCTACATCGCCGTGCACCTCTACAAGGGCACGCCCCATCGCGCCTACTTCACCGCGGTGGAGCGCATCATGACGGCGCACGGCGGCCGTCCGCACTGGGGCAAGGTGCATACGCGGGACGCCGCGTACCTCGCCGATGTCTATCCGCGCTTCGGCGAGTTCACGACGCTGCGCGACCGGCTGGACCCGGACCGCCGGTTCGGGAACGACTACCTGCGGCGGGTCCTGGGCGACTGACGCTCACCGCGCGGCCGGAGGCGGGCTCGGCGAACCGGCTCCGCCCGCGACACCCGCGTCACCGCTCGAAGGCTGCGTGGGTGTGGCCGTCGAGGGGGGAGTCGGCGTGGCCGTCGGGGCCGGGCCCGTCGTGGGGTCGTCGCTCGCCGACGGCGAGGGCGTCGGATCGTCCGGCGTGGGGCTTGCGTTCCGGCCGGCGCCGTCACCCGCGCTCCCGGCCGAACTCCCCTCCTGCGACCGGTCGTCGTCCGTCCCCGGCGTTCTGCCTGCCTCCCGCCGCGAGCCGCCGCCGGGCGTCTTCCGCGGGGCGTCGGTCGACGGCGCGTTCGCGCCGTGGTCATCCCGAACGACCGAGGAGAAGGTGGTCGTCCCCTTGGTGCCGCTGAAGTCCTGACCGGAGATCAGTTCATAGCCGGTGATGCCCGCCATGGTGACGAGGAAGACGAGCGCGGCGGCGACGCCCGAGCGCTTCCAGCCCCGCACCCGGGTGCCGTGCGTGGTGGCCGCGCCGAAGTCCCCGCTGGAACCTCCACTCGGGGCGGACTCCTCACCGGGGGCGCGGGCCTCGGCGCGCGGCGAGCAACGGACCGGCTCCCGGCGGCCCTTCGGCCTCACCTGGACGGAGACTTCGCGGAGCTGCTCACCGGTCCGTTTGAACAGATGCTGGAAGACCGTGCCGCCGCAGGTCGCCACGACGCTGATCACTCCAGCGCCGAGGATCGTGCCGTACACCCCCAGGTTGGAGGCGAGTTTGGCGGCCACGACGGCGGCGACGGCGCTGCCCGAGACCTGGGCGACGCTCAGCTCGAGCCGCTTCGTCTTCCCCGACTCCCCTTCCGGTTCTGTCCGTTCTGCCCCCGTGTCCGGCTTCCGATGCATCTCCAACCCCTGCTTGCCCATCTGTCCGGCTGTGCACCCAGAAGGGACTTTTGGGCGAAGGGAATGGTTCCGATTCCGGTGTTTCCGTGAAGGACGACACGCACTTCGGTGACGCCCGGCATTCAACTCCCGTACCCGGGGAGAAGTTCGGCGGCGCGGCGGTCCACCCAGGTGGCCCGAATGGAGTACTGTGGCGAGCCCTGGGTCCGGCTCCTGCGTGGGGGTCCGGAACCGGCGGAAGGGGGCCGAAAGTGGCACTCGAACCGGCGGCGCCGCGGCAACGCACGGGCGCCTGCTGCGCAGAGTGACGATCCAGTCACTCTGCGTCGCAAATAGGTAACCGTGCCATAACGGCGTTCCAGGGCCCATGCCCGACACGCCGGGCAACTCGGCAATGTTGTGGCAGGCTGCACCCGGGCAGGCCACACTCGACTAGCGGAAGCAGCGACGCACGTGACGTCGGCAGGCACCACCCGGGAGGTCCCCATGCCCGAACTGCGTGTCGTGGCCGTCTCCAACGACGGCACACGACTGGTGCTGAAGGCTGCTGACAGCACGGAGTACACGCTTCCGATCGACGAGCGGCTGCGCGCCGCCGTGCGCAACGACCGCGCGCGTCTCGGCCAGATCGAGATCGAGGTGGAGAGCCACCTCCGCCCGCGAGACATCCAGGCGCGGATACGTGCCGGAGCCTCCGCGGAAGAGGTCGCCCAGCTCGCCGGTATCCCCGTCGACCGTGTCCGGCGCTTCGAGGGGCCCGTACTCGCCGAGCGTGCCTTCATGGCCGAGCGCGCCCGCAAGACACCCGTGCGCAGGCCCGGCGAGAACACCGGCCCGCAGCTCGGGGAGGCGGTCCAGGAGCGGCTGCTGCTGCGCGGCGCCGACAAGGACACCGTGCAGTGGGACTCCTGGCGCCGTGACGACGGCACCTGGGAAGTCCTGCTCGTCTACCGGGTGGCCGGCGAAGTGCACACGGCGAGCTGGACGTATGACCCGCCGCGGCGGCTCGTCCAGGCCGTCGACGACGAGGCGCGGGCGCTGATCGGCGAGACCGACGACACCGTCGCGGTCGCTCCGGAGCCCAGCTTTCCGTTCGTACCGAGGATCGCCCGGCTGCCCAGGGACCGCCCGCTGGACCGGGCCCTCGACCGTCAGCTGGAGCGGCCGACGCCTGTCGCGCCCGCCGCGGAGGCGGAGGAGAGCACGGGCAGCGAGCGGGATTCGCTGACCAGTCTTCTGGAGGCGGTACCGAGCTTCCGGGGCGACCTGGTGGTACCGGACCGCCCGGCCGCGATCGAGCCGGTGCCGGAGCCGGACCAGGAGCCCGAGGCGGAGGAGCCGCCCGCGGCCTCGGCCGGCGCGGGCGCGGCGTACGCCGATGTGCTGATGCCGCGTGCGGTGAGCGGCCATCGGGATCGTCTGACCGGCACCACCGACCGCCAGGCGGAGGCGGACGGCGTCCGCCCGGGCCGCAGGGCGGCCGTCCCTAGCTGGGACGAGATCGTCTTCGGCACGCGCCGCAAGAAGCAGGAGTAACGGGCCGGCGAGTCCGCCCGTTCGGCGAAGGCCGGTGCCATGACGGCACCGGCCTTGGTCGTGGGGCGGGCGGGTCGGCCCTCGCGCTCGACCAAGGCTCCCGTGCCATGGCGGAACCGGCCTGCGCCATGGCACCGCGCGCGCCGGGGGGTCACGCGTGCCACATGACGCGACCTTCGCCGCCCCGCACGGCTCCGGGCCCGGTCCCGGCGGCCACGCGTCCCATGCGACACGGCCCCCGCCGCCCCCGCAGCTCTCGCGGGTACGACTCGGCAGGTCATACGTGCCTGCCACACCGCCGCCCCCGCCGCCCGCCCTGCTCCCGGTCCGGTACCGGCTGTCTCACGTGCCATGCCATCGACACGGTCCCCGCCGCTGCGCGCGGCTCCGATCCAGCGGTCACACATGCCATGCCACACTGCCGCCCCGCACTACCGCGGGTTCGGAACCGGCGTTCAGGCGTGCCATGTGACACGCCTCCCGCCGCCCCGCCTACTGCGGTTCCGGGCCCTTCGCCACCGGGCGGGACTCGTCGCTCGACCATTCCGACCAGGAGCCCGCGTACAGCGCCGCCGGGAAGCCCGCGATTTCCAGGGCGAGGACCTCGTGGGCTCCGGAGACGCCCGAGCCGCAGTAGACGCCGATCTCGCTGCCGGCCGCGCCCAGGCCCTTGAAGCGTTCGGCGAGTTCGGCGGCCGGGCGGAACCGGCCGTCCGCCTCGACGTTCTCCGTCGTCGGTGCCGAGACGGCGCCCGGAATGTGCCCGCCGACCCGGTCCAGCGGCTCGACGTCACCCCGGTAACGCTCCTCCGCCCGCGCGTCGAGCAGCAGACCCCTGCGGGCCAGCGCCGCGGCCCCGTCCGCGTCGAGCAGGACCGCCGGGTCGGGTACCGGCTGGAAGTCGCCCTCCTCGGGAGAGGGAATCTCCGTCGAGAGGGGACCGGACCAGGCCGCGAGGCCGCCGTCGAGGACCCGTACCGACGGGTGCCCCGTCCATCGCAGCAGCCACCAGGCGCGCGCCGCGGCCCAGCCCTGCCCGCCGTCGTACGCGACGACCGGGGTTCCGGCGCGGACGCCGGCCCGGCGCATCACCGCGCCGAACACGGCGAGGTCGGGCAGGGGGTGGCGCCCGCCCGCTCCGGGCGGCCCGGCGAGTTCGGCGTCGAGGTCGATGTAGACGGCACCGGGAATGTGCCCCGCTTCGTAGGCGGCGCGCCCGTCGAACGGGGCGGCTCCGGCCGCCTTGGCCATGGACAGCTGCCAGCGGACGTCGAGGAGCACCGGAGGATACGCCCCTGCCGACTCGCCTGCGACTTCGTCTGCGGTGATGATGGGGTTCATGGGTGCCATCCTCGCGCAGTGGTGGGCCGGGGCGACCATGCCCGTCCGGGCGTAACGACGGCGAAGCGGATGGGACGCCGAAAATCCGGGCCTCCTCCCGGCGGTATCGCGCCAAAAGCGGCGCGGCCAGGGAGCGCTCGGTGCCGGGTGGTGGAACCATCTGGACGTGGGAAATCCCCGCGTCGCCAGGGCGCAGGGCCCGCATCCGTCCCGTACGACGGCGGCGCGCACCAGTCCCCGCGCACGGCCACCACATGGTCCGAGGAGAGTGTGACGATGACCGAGGCGACTCGGCACACGCCCGGCACGCCCTGCTGGGTGAGTCTGATGGTGCACGGCCTTGACTCGACCCAGGATTTCTACGCGCGATTGTTCGGGTGGGAGTTCCGCCCCGGGCCGCAGCAACTGGGGCCGTACGTCCGCGCGCTCCTCGACGGCAATGAGGTCGCCGGTATCGGACGGCTGCCGGCGGACCGGCATCTGCCGGTCGCATGGACCCCCTATCTCGCCACGGACGACGCCGACGAGACGGCGGAGGCGATCCGGGGCTGCGGAGGAACCGTGGCTGTCGGACCGCTGGACGCGGAGGACGCGGGGCGGCTCGCCATCTGCTCCGATCCCGGTGGGGCGGTGTTCGGCGTGTGGCAGGCCGCCGCGCACGCCGGCACGGCGGTGGCAGGCGTCCCCGGCGCCCCGGCCTGGAACGAGCTGCTGACACCGGAGACCTCGATGGTCGCCAAGTTCTACGAGACGGTCTTCGGGTACGAGAGCGAGCCGGTCGTCTCGGCCGACTTCGACTATGTGACGCTGCACGTGAAGGGGCGCCCGGTGGCCTCGCTGCACGGCGTCGGCAACGCCCCTCCGCACGGCCGGGGCGCCCACTGGATGACGTACTTCGAGGTCGCCGACACCGACGCCACCGCCCGGCTGATCACCGACCTCGGCGGTCAGGTGCTGCGGCCGCCCAGGGAGGGCACCAGTGGCCGGCTGGCCACTGTCGCCGACCCGGAGGGCGCGGTGTTCACGATCGTGCGGTCGGCCGCCCGCTGAGCGCGGTGGAGTCCTCGACGGGCAGGACGTCCGGGGAGAGGGCCGCCGCATGGGCGGTCGCCGCGGTCATCCTTCGCCGGTGGTGGCGGCGGCAGAGCACCTCGTAGCCGATCTCGTCGACGCCGTTGACATCACCGACGACGACCTGCGCGCCCTCGAGGACCATCCGGCCGCCGACGGTCCGCGCGTTGTGCGTGGCGCGGGCGCCGCACCAGCACAGGGCCTCGACCTGGAGGACCTCGACCCGGTCGGCCAGTTCGACGAGCCGCTGGGAGCCCGGGAAGAGCTTGGAGCGGAAGTCGGTCGTGATGCCGAAGGCGAAGACGTCGAGATCGAGGTCGTCGACGACCCGGGCGAGCTGGTCGATCTGCTCCGGGGCGAGGAACTGCGCCTCGTCCGCGATGACGTAGTCGCAACGCCCGCCCTTGGAGAGCCGGTCGACGAGGTACGCGTAGAAGTCGAAGCCCTCGGCGGCCTCGACGGCGTCGGTGACCAGGCCGAGGCGGGAGGAGAGCTTGCCCTCGCCCGCGCGGTCGTCCCGCGTGAAGATCATGCCCTGCAGGCCCCGGGCGGACCGGTTGTGCTCGATCTGCAGAGCGAGGGTGCTCTTTCCGCAGTCCATCGTTCCGGAGAAGAACACCAGCTCGGGCATGGGAGGGTGAGGACCTTTCGGGTCTGTCGCGGATCGGGTCGGCGGTGCCCGCGCAGCGGCGTGGGAAGGGTTACGAGCGTACTTCGAGCAGGGGCACCAGCTGCTCGACGGCGGTCATCGAGCCGTGCACCCCGACCATCGCCGACTCGTGCGGCTCATTGACGGAGGCGGTGATCACGACGTCGTCGCAGGCGGCGGCGACGACATCGCCGATCCTGCCGTGGACCCGATCGTCGACCTCGTCCCCGAACCAGCCGAGCGAGATCGCCTCGTCGCGGCTCGCCACCCAGAACTGCTCGCCGAGCACCTCGCGCCAGCAGGTCAGGACGTCGTTCTCGGCGCCGGGCACGGCATAGACATGACGCGCCCGGCCCTCGCCGCCCAGCAGGGCGACGCCGGCCCGCAGCTCCCAGTCCTCGTCGAAGTCGATCCGCGACCGCTCGTCGAAGGGGATGTCGATCATGCCGTGGTCGGCGGTGACATAGAGCGCCGAGCGGGGCGGGAGCTGCTCGGCGAGGCGCTGGACGAGCCGGTCGACGAACATCAGCTGTCCGCGCCAGGCGTCCGAGTCGACGCCGAAGCGGTGTCCGGCGCCGTCCAGCTCGCTGTAGTACGTGTACACCAGCGACCGGTCCCCGGCGGCGAGTTGCTCGGCGGCGAGGTCCATGCGCTCCTCGCCGGTGAGCCGCCCGTGAAACGTTCCGCCGGTCAGCGCGACCTTGGTGAGGGGGGTGTCCCGGAAGGCCGGGGACGAGACCTGGGCCGTGTACACGCCGGCCGCGTCGGCCAGCTCGAAGACGGTGGGGTACGGCTGCCACACCTTCGGCGGGGTCCACGGCCGCCAGCGGAGCTGGTTCATCAGCTCGCCGGTCCCGGGGTCGCGGACCGTGTAGCCGGGAAGTCCGTGGGTGCCGGGGAACCGTCCCGTTCCGACCGAGGCGAGGGAGGTCGCGGTGGTGGCGGGGAAGCCCGCGGTGATGGGGCGCCCGGTGCCGCCCCGGGAGCTGCCGAGGAGGGAGGTGAGGTAGGGCGCCTCGTCGGGGTGGGCCTTGATCTGTTCCCAGCCGAGACCGTCGATGAGGAACACGCAGTTCCGGTCGGCCGGAGTCAGTTCGCGGATCCGCGCGTCGAAGCCGGGAACCCCCTGGCCCGCGACGATCGTCGGCAGCACGTCGGCGAGCGAACCGAAGGAGTACTCCGGCACGGGCGCGGTGTCCAGGGCGAGCGGAACGGGGTCGTCCGGCCAGCCGGACGTCACGGCGGAGGGCTGAGCCATCAGCGGGTGACTCCGGTCGCCGGGGCGGCCGTGGCCGCGGTGGCCTCGGAGAGTGCCTGGGCGAAGGCGAGCGTCTGGCGGACGGTGTCCGGGCCGTCGCCGGCCTCGCTGACCCGCAGGCTCAGGTCGTCCGCGGTGGAGTTGCCGGTGTAGCCGTGGTCCGCGTCGCAGTTGGGGTCGCCGCAGGCGGCGGGCTCCAGGTCGATCCGGGAGACGGCGCCCCACCCGATGGTGAGGACGACCTCGCGGGGCAGGGTGCCCGGGGTGTACGACTCCGGGTTGGCGACGACCCGGCTGACCACGACCGACGAGATCCGGTCGAGCTTGACCGATTCGGTGGAGGTGGTCGCGTACGGCGTCGGGGAGGTGGTGTCGGCGTTCTGCTCGTCGGTGTGGCTGACGATGAACCGGTTGGCCGTCAGGACGAGCACGGTGACATGGCGGCGGACCTCGTTGGCGTCGAACGTGGTCTCCTGGTGCACCAGGTACGACGCGATCGGCTCGCCGCCTACGGCGGCCTCCACCGCCTCGGCCACGAGGGCCGGGTAATAGCCGCTGCGCTCGATCGCCGCGCGCAGCCCCTGGGTCGTCGTACCGGTCTTCGCCATGGACTCCATCCTACGGGGCCACGGGCCCCCGGCTGCCCTCAGTAGCTGGGGAGGCTGCGCGGGCCGATGTCGGTCCGGGCGGGCGGTGGGGCGAGGCGGACGGTCGCGCCGAGCACGGACAGGCCGCGCGGGGCGACGACCACCGGCTCGAGACCGACGGTGATGATCTCCGGGTGGTCGTCGACCAGTCGCGACACGCGCAGCAGGAGCTCTTCGAGGGCGGCCGTGTCGACCGGCGCCGAGCCGCGCCAGCCGAAGAGGAGCGGGGCCGTGCGCAGGGAACGGATCTGTTCGGCGACGTCCCGGTCGGTGGCGGGGACGAGCCGGTGGGCGGTGTCGCCGAGCAGCTCCGACGCGGCGCCGGCGAGGCCGAAGGAGAGGACGGCGCCGACGGCTGGGTCGATCGCCGCGCGGACGACGGTGTCGACGCCGCGCGGGACCATCGCCTGGACGACGGGCTGGAGCTCCTCGGGCTTGCCGAGGGTCTCGGTCAGCTCGCTGTAGGCGGTGCGCAGTTGTTCCTCGGAGGCGAGGTCGAGGCGTACGCCGCCGAGGTCGGGGCGGTGGCGCAGGTGCGGGGCGGTGGTCTTCAGGGCCACCGGGAAGCCGAGTCGGGCGGCGGCCGCGACGGCGGTGTCGGGGGTGGGCGCGGGAAGGGTGGGGAGCACCTGGATGCCGTACCGGCCCAGCAGCTCGTGGGCGGCCTCCGCGGTCAGGGTGACTCCACGCTCGGGCGGTTCGTCCCCGAGGGCGCGTGCGATCTGCGCGGCGGCCCCCGCCTCGTCGATGCCGTCGTACTCGGGCACCCGTCCCGGTTCGGCGATCTGGCGGCGCCACTGTCCGTACTTGACGGCTTCGGCGAGCGCGCGGACGGCGCGCTCGGCGGCAGGATAGGCGGGGATGCGGGCGCTGCGCGGCACCTCGTCTCCCCCGTCGGCCGGCGCCGCGGGGGCGGGCGGCGCGGCGGAGTCGGCGGAGGAGTCGGCGGAGGGCGGCGCCGTGGGGGCGGGAGAGGTGGAAGGTCCGGGAGGGGTGGAAGGTGCGGGAGGGCGCGGTGGGGCGGAGGGGGCGCCCGGGGCGGTGCTCGCCGCCGCTGCCAGGGCCTCCGCCAGTTCACCCATCTCGACGTGGACCACGACGACCGGCTTCGCCGGGGAGGTCGCCGCCGCCGCTCGGAGGGCCTCGGCGAGGACTTCGCCGTCGCCCGACTCGGTGACGCCGTTCTCGCCGACCCAGGGGATCGCGGTCACCACGACCGCGTCGCACGCGCTGTCGGCCAGCGCCTCGGCGAGGGCGGCACGGAAGTCGTCGGGGGTGGCCGCCGTCGTCAGGTCGCGCGGGTGGAGCGGGCGCAGCCCCTCGGTCAGACAGGCGTCATAGGTGAGCAGGCCCAGCGATTCGGAATTGCCGAGGATGGCGACCCTGGGGCCCGCGGGGAGCGGCTGGCCCGCGAGGAGGAGACCGGCGTCGACGAGTTCGGTGACCGTGTCGACGCGGATGACCCCCGCCTGGCGCAGCAGGGCGGAGACGGTGGTGTGCGGGATCCGGGTGATCGGCACGGCGTGCCCGGGGGGCGCACTGCCGCTGTGCCGTGCGCCCTTGACCACCACGACGGGCTTCACGGCGGCTGTGCGCCGTGCGAGCCGGGTGAACTTGCGCGGGTTGCCGATCGATTCGAGGTAGAGGAGGACCACATCGGTCTCGGGGTCGTCGTACCAGTGCTGGAGCAGGTCGTTCCCGGAGACGTCCGCGCGGTTGCCGGCCGAGATGAAGGAGGAGAGGCCCGCGCCGCGCCGGTGCAGCCCGGCCAGCAGGGCGATGCCGATGGCACCGGACTGCGTGAACAGGCCGATGCGCCCGGCCGCCGGTGACTGCGGGGCCAGCGAGGCGTTCATCCGTACGTCCGGCGCGGTGTTGATGATCCCGAAGGCGTTGGGACCGATGATCCGCATTCCGTAGGAGCGGGCCTGGCGCACCAGTTCCCGCTGCCGCTCCCGGCCCTCGGCGCCGCTCTCCGCGTATCCGGCCGACAGGACGACCAGGCCGCGCACCCCGTGTTCGCCGCAGTCGGCGGCGGCACTCGGGACGCGCGTGGCGGGGACGGCGACGATCGCCAGGTCGACCGGCTCACCGATGTCGGCGACGATGTCGCCGACCGAGCGGTAGGCCGGCACGCCGTCGATCTCGCTGCGGCCCTCGGGGAAGGCCGTGTTCACGGCGTAGGTACGCCCGGTGTAGCCGGCTTCGAGGAGGTTGCGCAGGACCGTGCGGCCGACCCCGCCGGGCGCCCGGCCGGTGCCGATGACGGCGATGGAGCCGGGGGCGAGAAGGCGCTGTACGGACCGTGCCTCGGCGCGCTGCTCGCGGGCGCGCTGCACGGCGAGCGACCGGTCGGTGGGCTCCAGGTCGAGCTGGAGGCGTACGGCTCCGTCCTCGAAGCTCCGCTTCTGGGTGTACCCGGCGTCCGTGAACACCTTGATCATCTTCGAGTTGGCAGGCAGCACCTCCGCTGCGAACCGCCGGATGTCGCGCTCCCGCGCCACGGCCGCGATGTGTTCGAGGAGCGCGGAGGCGACCCCCCTGCCCTGGTGCGCGTCCTGGACGAGGAAGGCGACCTCGGCCTCGTCGGAGACAGGAGGCGCGGGCGCGGAGGGCCCCCCGCCGGGGGTGGCGGCGGGCGACGGGCGCGAGCTCGCGGGCAGCCCCCGTTCGTCGATCCGGTCGTAGCGGACGGTCGCGATGAACTCACCGCCGACGGTGGCCGCCAGGCCCACCCGGTCGACGAAGTCGTGGTGGGTGAAGCGGTGGACGTCCTTGGCGGAGAGCCGGGGGTAGGGCGCGAAGAAGCGGTAGTACTTCGACTCCGGCGAGACCTGCTCGTAGAAGCTGACGAGCCGCTCGGCGTCGTCCGCCGTGATCGGCCGGATGCGGGCGGTGCCACCGTCGCGCAGCACGACATCGGCTTCCCAGTGATCGGGATAGGCGTGTTCCGGCTGATCCGACGGGGTCTGCATGGGGCCAAGCGTACGGTGGAGGCACCGGTCGTGGAGGGTGTCGGAACCAGGCGATCCGAGAAGGGCGCGCCGTCGTCCCACGAGGCCGGCGCTCGGCACGAGCACCCCGCAGCACATGAGAGACTGGTCTAGACAACCGCTGAGACTGGCTAAGACCCGAAGGGCAACACCATGGCAGAGCGTCGCGTCAACGTCGGCTGGGCCGAGGGCCTGCACGCCCGCCCCGCGTCCATCTTCGTCCGTGCCGCCACGGCCTCCGGCGTCCCCGTGACGATCGCCAAGGCCGACGGCAACCCGGTCAACGCCGCGTCCATGCTGGCGGTGCTCGGTCTTGGCGCCCAGGGTGGCGAGGAGATCCTGCTCGCGTCGGAGGCCGAGGGCGCCGAGGTGGCCCTGGACCGTCTGGCGAAGCTGGTCGCCGAGGGTCTCGACGAGCTCCCCGAGACCGTCTGAACCATCGGGGCGCAGGCGCGCTCGGCGGCATTTCGAATTGCGGCGGAGCCGCACTGACCGGGAATTCTCCCGGCAGTGCGGCTCTTCTGCTTTTCGCCGCCTCTATTCCCCGTCGGCGGGCAGCAGAATTAACGCCCCTCATTTCCTCGTTCTTTGTATACGGCGCGTTTGTTAATTCCGGGCGCTCGCGGTGTTTACTGCGTGTTGCGAGGTTCTCACAGGGCCGCGCAACCGGTGCATGGGAACCGAACGCTCGGCGTGCAGCGCGGTCAGCGCCCTGGCCCGCTCCGCGTCGCCGCGCGCCACGGCGTCGACGATCGCGCCGTGCTCGGCCCAGGCCTCGACCGGCTCCGCCGGGAGTTCGACCGCGTACATCCAGGCGATCTTGTGCCGCAGCTGGGTGAGCAGTGCGGTGAGTCCGGGGCTGCCGGACGCCTGGGCCAGCGTCTCGTGGAACCAGCCGCCCAGCGAGCGCAGATCCTCGCCCTGGCCGCGCCTGGCCCGCTCCTGACCCAGCCTGACCAGGCCGCGCAGCACCTTGAGATGGGCCTCGGTGCGACGCTGGGCGGCGCGCGCGGCCCCCATCGGCTCCAGCAGCGTACGGATCTCCAGAAGGTCGGCGGCCTCCCGGTCGCTCGGCTCGGCGACACAGGCGCCGGCGTGGCGGCGCGTGACGACGAAGCCCTCGGACTCCAGGGTGCGCAGGGCCTCGCGGACCGGGACGCGCGAGACTCCGTAGCGGCGCGCGAGCTGTTCCTCGGTCAGCCGGCTGCCGCGTTCGAAGACACCCGCGACGATGTCGTCGCGGATCGCCGTGCATACCGAATGCGCGGGAATGCGCATGTTCAACCTCCGCCTTAATCCGCGCGAAACCCATCCGACCGATGCCGGTTCGTGAACTGCCTGTTAGTGAACTGTATTGCAGCGGGACGGGATTTCCGATGGCTGCCGGTAATCCATGGATATCTTTTGGCCAGAACACCCGGCGGCGTGCTCCCGGTACGCCGAAGGCCCCGGCTCGCGAGGAGCCGGGGCCTTCGGGACGCGCGGGGCGCGAGAAGCGGATGGGTCGGGGTCAGACGTTGACGCCCTTGGAGCGCAGGTAGGCGATCGGGTCGATGTCGGAGCCGTACTCCGGGCTCGTCCGGGCCTCGAAGTGCAGGTGCGGGCCGGTGGAGTTGCCCGTCGAGCCGGAGAGGCCGATCTGCTGGCCCGGCGTGACGGACTGGCCGACCGAGACACCGATCGACGAGAGGTGGCCGTACTGCGTGTACGTGCCGTCCTTCATCCGGATCACGATGTTGTTGCCGTACGCGCCGCCCCAGCCGGCCTCCACGACGGTGCCGGAACCGACGGCCACGACCTTGGTGCCGGAGGCGGCCCGGAAGTCGACGCCGGAGTGGCTGCCCGAGGACCAGAGCGAGCCGCCGGTCTTGTAGCCGGTGGTGACGAACGAGCCGGCGATCGGGAGACGGTAGGAGTTGAGGAGCTTGCGCTCGGCCTCACGGGCGGCGCGCTCCTTGGCCTCGCGGATCTCCTTGGCGCGGGCCTCGGCCTTGCGCTTGGCCTCGGCACGGGCCTTCGCCTCCGCCTTCGCCCTGGCGATGGCCTCCACGGCCTCCCGCTCCTGGGCGGCGGCCTGCGCGTTGATGCGGTCGGCGAGCGAGTCGACGACCACGGCCTGGGTGAGGCCGGTGTCCACGGGGAGGGGCTCCGTGTCGGCGGCGAGCGCCGGGGAGGCGAGGGATCCGATGACGCCGGTGGTGGCGAGCGCCGCGACTCCGGCGACGTGCGCGCTTCGGCGGGTCAGGCGGCTCGGGGCACGGTGCTTCCCGGTGGCACGGGTGAACGCCATGTAGTGGCTGATCCTTTCCTTCCTTCTCGCCTACCGGGTTAGCTGACGGGTTCGGAGCAGGAAGGTCTCCTACGGGCCCCTCCGCACGCGAGGCGCGAAGGCGTCCGATTCACCCCAGGGACTGATTGGGTCCCCGGCTCCCCAGGCTCGCGCCTGACGGGGACTCGGCGATGGCTGCCCGATGCCGCGGGTGCGGCGGGTGCAACTGGCGGACAGCGCCCATGACGCTAAGCGGATCGTCTTTCAATCACCAAACAGACACGCTGTTTTGTAGTGCACGCCACAGGCCATACACCCAGCTTCCCTCCCAATCCAGACAAAAGGGAAGACCCCGACGTAACGTGACGTCGGGGTCCTCGATCCTCGGGACGCGCTCAATCAGCCGGTGACGACGGTCACTTCGCCGATGCCGAGCGCCCTGACGGGCTCCTCGATCTCCGCGGCGTCACCCACGAGCACCGTCACCAGACGGTCCACCGGGAAGGCGTTGACGACGGCCGCCGTCGCCTCGACCGTGCCGGTCTCCGCGAGGCGCGCGTACAGCTGCGCCTGGAAGTCGTCGGGGAGGTGCTGCTCGACCTGGTCGGCGAGCGTGGCGGCGACGGACGCCGCCGTCTCGTACTTGAGCGGGGCCACACCCACCAGGTTCTGCACCGCCACGTCGCGCTCGGCGTCGGTGAGCCCCTCGGCGGCGAGCTTGCGCAGGACCTTCCACAGATCGTCCAGCGCCGGGCCGGTGTTGGGGGTGTCGACCGAGCCGCTGATCGCGAGCATCGCGGCGCCCGTGGCCCCTCCCGGCGACGTGGGGGCGGACGAGCGCAGCACCTGCCCGAAGGCCCGCACGCCGTAGGTGTAGCCCTTCTCCTCGCGCAGGACACGGTCCAGACGGGACGTCAGGGTCCCGCCGAGGCAGTACGTACCGAGCACCTGGGCCGGCCACACACGGTCGTGCCGGTCGGGTCCGATGCGGCCGATCAGCAGCTGCGTCTGCACGGCGCCGGGACGGTCCACGATGACGACACGGCCGGTGTCGTCGGCGGTGATCGGCGGCACCGGGCGGGGCTCGGCGGTGTTCCCGGTCCAGTCGCCGATGGAGTCGGCGAGCACCGCGTCCAGGTCGACGTCCGTGAGATCGCCGACGATCACCGCGGTGGCCGTGGCGGGCCGGACATGGGCTTCGTAGAAGGCCCGCACGGCGGCCGAGTCGATGCCGGCGACGGTCTCCTCGGTGCCCTGGCGCGGACGCGACATGCGCGAGGAGGCCGGGAACAGCTCCTTGGAGAGCTGCTTGGCCGCGCGGCGACCCGGGTTGGCCGTCTCGTGCGGGATCTCGTCGAGGCGGTTGCGTACGAGACGCTCGATCTCGGTGTCGACGAAGGCGGGCGCGCGCAGCGCCTCGGCGAGCAGGCCGAGCGCCTTCGGCAGCCGGGAGACCGGGACTTCGAGCGAGACCCGGACACCCGGGTGGTCGGCATGCGCGTCCAGCGTGGCGCCGCAGCGCTCCAGCTCCGCCGCGAACTCCTCCGCGGTGTGCTTGTCGGTGCCCTCCGACAGGGCGCGCGCCATGATCGTCGCGACGCCGTCGAGGCCCTCCGGCTCGGCGTCCAGCGGGGCGTCGAGGAAGATCTCGACGGCCACGACCTGCTGGCCGGGGCGGTGGCAGCGCAGCACCGTCAGACCGTTGTCGAGACGGCCGCGGTCCGGAGCCGGGAAGGCCCACGGCGTCGCGGTGCCCGGCTGCGGCTGCGGGTGGAAGTCCATGCTGGTCAAAGACACGGCAGCGTCGCTCACTGGTCCGCTCCCTCTTCCTCGTCGCTCTGCTCGGCGGTCTCGGCGCCGGCCTCTGCATCTGCCTGGACGGGCTCGTAGACCAGCACCGCCCTGTTGTCGGGGCGCAGCCGGGCCTTGGCGACCGCCTGCACCTCCTCCGCGGTGATGTCGAGCACCCGGTGGACGGCGCTCAGGGCCAGCTGCGGGTCACCGAACAGGACCGCGAAGCGGCACAGTTCGTCCGCGCGGCCCGCGACCGTGCCGAGCCGGTCCAGCCACTCGCGCTCCAACTGGGCCTGCGCGCGCTCCATCTCCTCGGGCGTGGGGCCCTCGGCGGCGAAGCGGGCGAGCTCCTCGTCGACCGCCGACTCGATGTGCGGCACCTCGACGCCGCCGGACGTCTTCACGTCCAGCCAGCCCAGCGAGGGCGCGCCGGCCAGGCGCAGGAGCCCGAAGCCGGCCGCGACGGCGGTCCGGTCGCGCCGCACCAGCCGGTTGTGCAGCCGGGACGACTCGCCGCCGCCGAGCACGGTCAGGGCAAGGTCCGCGGCGTCGCACTCGCGCGTGCCGTCGTGGGGCAGCCGGTAGGCGGCCATCAGCGCGCGCGCCGGCACCTCCTCCTCGACGACCTCGCGCAGCTGCTCACCGATGATCTCGGGCAGCGTGCCGTCGCGCGGCGGCTGCTTGCCGTCGTGCGAGGGGATGGAGCCGAAGTACTTCTCGATCCAGGCGAGCGTCCGCTCGGGGTCGATGTCACCGACGACCGACAGCACCGCGTTGTTCGGCGCGTAGTACGTCCGGAAGAAGTTCCGCGCGTCCTCCAGCGTCGCCGCGTCCAGGTCGGCCATCGAGCCGATCGGGGTGTGGTGGTACGGGTGCCCCTCCGGGTAGGCGAGGGCGGTCAGCTTCTCGAAGGCGGTGCCGTAGGGCACGTTGTCGTACCGCTGGCGGCGCTCGTTCTTGACCACGTCGCGCTGGTTCTCCATGGACTCGTCGTCCAGGGCGGCCAGCAGCGAGCCCATCCGGTCGGCCTCCAGCCAGAGCGCCAGCTCCAGCTGGTGGGCCGGCATGGTCTCGAAGTAGTTGGTGCGCTCGAAGCTGGTGGTGCCGTTGAGCGAGCCGCCGGCGCCCTGCACCAGCTCGAAGTGACCGTTGCCCTGCACCTGCTTCGAGCCCTGGAACATCAGGTGCTCGAAGAGGTGGGCGAGGCCCGTCCGCCCCGCCACCTCGTGGCGCGAGCCGACGTCGTACCAGAGGCACACCGCGGCGACCGGGGTCAGGTGGTCCTCGGAGAGCACCACGCGCAGGCCGTTGGCCAGGCGGTGCTCGGTCGCTGTCAGGCCGCCGGAGCCGGCCTGGGCTGTGGCCGTGTGACCCATGGGCATGTACGTCCCTTCGATCGCTATATGGAAAAGTCCTGCCACTGTATGCAAGCGCACTGACGCCTGGCGAAGTTCCCGGCCCGGGGTACCGTCCCTCTTCCGGGTCGCGGTCGGGGCTGTCAGTGGGACGGTCCACAATGGTCCGCGTCAGATCAACCATGTTGGTAAGGAGCCGCAGCCGCGATGGCCCGCCGCAGCACGAAGACCGCGCCGCCCGACGACTTCGAGGAGAAGATCCTCGACATCGACGTCGTCGACGAAATGCAGGGCTCCTTCCTCGAGTACGCGTACTCGGTGATCTACTCCCGGGCCCTGCCGGACGCACGCGACGGCATGAAGCCGGTGCACCGCCGCATCGTCTACCAGATGAACGAGATGGGGCTGCGGCCGGAGCGCGGCTATGTGAAGTGCGCCCGGGTCGTCGGCGAGGTCATGGGCAAGCTGCACCCGCACGGCGACGCGTCGATCTACGACGCGCTGGTGCGCATGGCACAGCCGTTCTCGATGCGCCTGCCGCTCGTCGACGGCCACGGCAACTTCGGTTCGCTCGGCAACGACGACCCGCCGGCCGCCATGCGGTACACCGAGTGCCGGATGGCCGACGCCACGTCGCTGATGACGGAGTCGATCGACGAGGACACGGTCGACTTCCAGCCGAACTACGACGGGCAGGAGCGCGAGCCGGTCACCCTCCCGGCGGCCTACCCGAACCTGCTGGTCAACGGCGCGTCCGGGATCGCGGTCGGCATGGCGACCAATATGCCTCCGCACAACCTGGGCGAAGTGATCGCCGCCGCCCGGCATCTGATCAAGCACCCCGGCGCCGATCTCGAGACGCTGATGCGCTTCGTGCCGGGCCCCGACCTTCCGACCGGCGGCCGGATCGTCGGCCTGAGCGGGATCAAGGACGCGTACGAGAACGGCCGCGGCTCGTTCAAGATCCGTGCCACCGTGACCGTGGAGAACGTCACGGCGCGCCGCAAGGGCCTGGTCGTCACCGAACTGCCCTTCACGGTCGGCCCGGAGAAGGTGATCGCCAAGATCAAGGACCTGGTCTCGGCGAAGAAGCTGCAGGGCATCGCGGACGTCAAGGACCTCACCGACCGCTCCCACGGCCTGCGTCTGGTGATCGAGGTCAAGAACGGCTTCGTGCCGGAGGCCGTTCTGGAGCAGCTCTACAAGCTGACGCCGATGGAGGAGTCCTTCGGTATCAACAACGTGGCGCTGGTCGACGGCCAGCCGCTGACGCTGGGCCTCAAGGAGCTCCTGGAGGTCTATCTCGACCACCGCTTCGAGGTCGTGCGGCGGCGCAGCGAGTTCCGCCGCGGCAAGAAGCGCGACCGGCTGCACCTGGTCGACGGTCTGCTGGTCGCCCTCCTCGACATCGACGAGGTCATCCGGCTGATCCGCTCCAGTGACAACTCGGCGCAGGCCAGGGAGCGGCTGATGGGCCGGTTCTCGCTGAGCGAGACGCAGACCGTCTACATCCTGGACACGCCGCTTCGCCGGCTCACCAAGTTCGACCGGATCGAGCTGGAGAGCGAGCGGGACCGGCTGAACGGCGAGATCGACGAGCTGACCGGGATCCTGGAGTCCGACACCGAGCTGCGCAAGCTGGTCTCGACCGAACTCGCCGCGGTGGCGAAGAAGTTCGGCACCGACCGGCGCACGGTCCTGCTCGAGTCGGCGGGTTCGCCGGTCGCGGCCGTCGCGCTGGAGGTCGCGGACGACCCGTGCCGGGTGCTGCTCTCCTCGACGGGTCTGCTGGCGCGCACGGCCACGGCCGACGTCCCGGCCGACGACGAGGCCAGGCGCACCAAGCACGATGTGATCGTTTCGGCGGTGCCGGCCACCCAGCGCGGCGACGTCGGTGCGGTCACCTCCTCCGGGCGGCTGCTGCGCCTCTCGGTGATCGATCTGCCGCAGCTCCCGGACACCGCCTCCGCCCCGAACCTGTCGGGCGGGGCCCCGCTGTCGGAGTTCCTCACGCTCGAGCAGGACGAGACGGTCGTCTGTCTGACCACGCTCGACGAGTCCTCGCCCGGTCTGGCGATCGGCACGCTCCAGGGCGTGGTGAAGCGGGTGGTGCCCGACTATCCGGCGAACAAGGACGAGCTGGAGGTCATCTCCCTCAGGGAGGGTGACCGGATCGTCGGCGCGATGGAGCTGCGTACGGGCGAGGAGGACCTGGTCTTCATCACCTCCGACGCCCAGCTGCTGCGGTTCCAGGCCTCCCAGGTGCGGCCGCAGGGCCGGCCGGCTGGCGGTATGGCGGGGATCAAGCTCGCCGCGGACGCCGAGGTGATCTCGTTCACGGCGGTGGACCCGGCCGCGGACGCGGTGGTGTTCACCGTCGCGGGCTCGACCGGGACGCTGGACGACGGGGTGACGACGGCGAAGCTCACACCGTTCGACCAGTACCCCCGCAAGGGCCGGGCCACGGGTGGCGTGCGCTGTCAGCGCTTCCTGAAGGGTGAGGACGTCCTGGTGCTGGCGTGGGCGGGACCGGCCCCGGCCAGGGCGGCGCAGCAGAACGGCGCTCCGGCGCAGCTGCCGGAGACCGACCCGCGCCGGGACGGCTCGGGGACGCCGCTGACCAGCCCGGTGGCGGTGCTGGCGGGCCCGGCCTCGTAGCTACGCCCGCGCTTCTTCGCCCTCCGGCTCGTCCCGGAGCTCCGGTACATATCGCAGGACGCCCCACATGCTGTGCTCGTCGGGTGCGTCCTGCGGTCCGTTCACCCGGCAGCCGGCCACTGCCTCGCGCAGGCCGTCGGCGTCGATACCGGAACCGATGAGGACGAGCCGGGTGAGCCGCTCGTCGCCGCCGGGCCAGGGCTCGGGGTAGAAGCGCAGAAACCGGCCGACCGCGTGCACCGCGTACCGGTTGGCCGGATCGGCCGCGCCGAAGTCGACGAAGCCCTTGATCCGGTAGAGCCCTTCCGGACGGGAGTCGAGGAACTCCATCAGGCGCCGGGGGTGCAGGGGGACGTCGGAGGCCAAAGAGAGCGTCTCGTAAGCGGCGTGCGGATGGTCGTGGTGGCCGTCCTCCTCGGCCAGGAGCTCGTCCAAGGAGAGCTGGCCCTCGATCTCGCCGTCGGGCACCACCCGGTCGAAGAGCACCTCGGGGTCGATCCGTCCGTACGCGGCGCTGAGCACCGCCGCGCGGTCGGCGAGTGCCGTCACGTCGGCGTGGATCCGCGTGTGCTCCGCCTCGTCGACCCGGTCGCTCTTGTTGAGTACGACGAGGTCGGCGATGGCCAGGTGCCGGTCGGTCTCCGGGTGCCGTTTCCTGGTCGCGTCGAACTCGACGGCGTCGACGACCTGGACGAGCCCGCCGTACACGATCCGGTCGTTCTCGCTGGCGAGGATCATGCGGACCAGTTCCTGCGGTTCGGCGAGACCGCTCGCCTCGATCACGATCACGTCGAGGCGGGCGGCGGGCCGGGTGAGGATCTCCAGGTACTCGTCCAGCTCACTGGTGTCGACGGCGCAGCACAGACAGCCGTTGCCGAGCGAGACGGTCGAGCCGACCTGTCCGGCGACGGTCATGGCATCGATCCCGATGGCGCCGAAGTCGTTGACCATCACCCCGATCCGGGTGCCGCGGGCGCTGCGCAGCAGATGGTTGAGCAGCGTTGTCTTGCCGGACCCCAGAAAACCCGCGAGGACGACGACGGGGATCTGCTGCGTGCTCAAGGAGGCGCCCTTCTCGGTCTGCGGCTTTTCCTGGCGCCCTTCTGAAGGGCGCCCTTCAGAATAGGCGGGCCCGTCGCGCGCGCGGCCAGGCCGCCGTGTCGGGCGCGAGCGACCCGTCCGGGCTCAGCGGTCCGCTGGCCGGCAGCACCTCGGTATGCACGGGGAGGGCCTGGGGCTCCTCACCGAGGTTGGCCGCGGTCGCCGGAGCTCCGACCGGTGCGTGCTCGGCGAGGGTCTCCAGGGGCCTCGCGCCCTCGCCATATCGCCGCCCGGCCGCTTTCGCCATGGCTTTCAGGAAAATGAAAATGGACCGCAATCCGCGCGAGTCATGTGCGTGGGGCCCACGCGTCCGGGAGGAGGGAGGCACCTCGGGGCGCGTTGCCGCCGGAGGTTTCATAAAGGACGCCCGGCCTCTACCGTTCGTACACATGAGCCCCGCACCGAACCCCGCCGCGCGGGTGCCCGAACGGCGCCGCCGGTTCGGCTGGCCGCGGCGCGTCTTCTCCCAGGTCCTGCTGATGCAGCTGGCCGTCGCCACCGGCGTCACCGTCCTGGCCACGGGCCTCTTCCTGGCACCGCTCAGCGCGCAGCTCGACGACCAGGCGATGCGCCGCGCGCTCGCCATCGCCGAGACGACCGCGTCCCCGCAGGTCGCGGGCGAGCTGCTCGGCTCCCCTCCGGCCACCGACGGGCCCGTGCAGGCACAGGCCGAGCGGATCAGGCGGGCGACCGGGGCCGAGTACGTCGTGATCATGGACCGGCACGGCGTGCGCTGGTCCCACACGGACGCCGGCCAGATCGGCAAGATCGTCTCGACCGACCCCAGCGAGGCGCTCGCCGGCCGGGAGGTCATGGAGATCGACAGTGGCACGCTCGGACGCTCGGCTCGCGGAAAGGTGCCCCTGCGTGACAAGACCGGCGCGGTCGTCGGCGCCGTCTCGGTCGGGATCGAGTACGACAGCGTCCGCGCCCGGCTCCTGGCCGCCATCCCGGGGCTCCTCGCCTACGCGGGCGGGGCTCTGGCCGTCGGGGCACTCGCCGCCTATCTGATCTCCCGCCGTTTGCAGAAACAGACCCACGACCTGGCGTTCTCCGACATCTCGGCGCTCCTCGCCGAGCGCGAGGCGATGCTCCACGGCATCCGGGAGGGCGTCGTCGCCCTCGACCGGGCCGGCCGGATCCGGCTGCTGAACGACGAGGCGCAGCGGCTGCTGGGCATCGGTCCGGAGGCCGGGGGCCGCGCCCTGGACGACGTACTGGGCGAGGGCCGGACCACCGACGTGCTGACCGGCCGGGTCACGGGCGAGGATCTGGTGACCGTACGCGGCAGGCGGGTACTGATCGCCAACCGGATGCCCACCGACGACGGCGGCGCGGTGGCGACCCTGCGCGACCGCACGGAGCTGGAGCGCCTGGGACGCGAGCTCGACTCGACGCACGGACTCATCGACGCCCTGCGCGCCCAGGACCATGAGCACGCGAACCGCATGCACACCCTCCTGGGCCTGCTGGAGCTGGAGATGCACGAGGAGGCCGTGGAGTACGTCACCGAGGTGGTCGGTGTGCACCGGGCGACCGCCGAGCAGGTCACCGAGAAGGTGCACGATCCGCTGCTGGCCGCGCTGCTGGTCGGCAAGGCAACGGTCGCGGCGGAAAGGGGAGTCTCCCTGCGGATCGCGGCGGGCACCCTGCTGCCCGACCGGCTGGTGGATCCGCGCGAGCTGGTGACCGTCGTGGGCAACCTGGTCGACAACGCGCTGGACGCGGCGGCCGGGTCGGAGGACGCCCGGGTGGAGGTCGAACTGCGGGCGGAGCGGCGTACGGCACTGCTGCGGGTCACGGACAGCGGGCCGGGCGTTCCGGCCGACGCGCGTGAGCTGATCTTCGCGGAGGGCTGGTCCACCAAGGAACCACCCTCCCACGGCAAGCGCGGTCTGGGTCTGGCCATGGTGCGGCGGCTGGCGGAGCGCGCGGGCGGCAGCGTCCGGGTGGACGAGGCCGCGGGCGGCGGCGCCGAATTCACCGTCGTCCTGCCCGAGGCCCTCACCGAGCCGGGGCCCGTCCCCGTGACGGAGACGCGATGATCGACGTACTGGTGGTGGACGACGACGTCCGGGTCGCGCGGATCAACGCGGCCTATGTGGCGAAGATCCCTGGTTTCCGGGTCGTCGGCCGGGCCCACTCGGCGGCGGAGGCGCTCGCCCTCATCGCCGAGGTCCCCGTCGACCTGGTGCTCCTGGACCACTATCTGCCCGACGAGAACGGCCTCGCCGTCGTCCGCGAGCTGCGGCGGCTCGGGCACCACACCGACGTGATCATGGTGACGGCGGCACGCGATGTGGCCACCGTCCAGGCGGCGATGCGTCAGGGCGCGCTGCAGTACCTGGTGAAGCCGTTCACCTTTGCCGGGCTGCGCACCAAGCTGGAGGCGTACGCACTGCTGCGCCGCACCCTGGACGGCGGCGGTGAGGCCGAACAGGCCGAGGTGGACCGGATCTTCGGCGCCCTGTCGGCGGGCTCGGGGGAGACGGCCCTGCCCAAGGGGCACTCCCCCACGACGGCCGAGCTGGTGCGGAGAGTCCTGCTCGCCGCCGACGGGCCACTGTCGGCGCAGGAGATCGCCGAGCGGGCCGGCATGAGCCGCCAGACCGCCCAGCGCTACCTGAAACTCCTGGAACGCTCGGGCCGGGTGCGCCTGTCGCTGAAGTACGGCGAGACGGGCCGCCCCGAGCACCGGTACGCCTGGGCGCCGAGCGGCTAGGGTCCGCCCCCCCCCACGATCACACCGCCCCCGCGCCGGTCAGCGCCCGGACCTCCGTTTCGGCGTGCTTGGCCGCGTCCGGCGGCTCGGGCGAGGTGACCGTACCGATCCATCCCGCCAGGAAGCCGAGCGGGATGGAGACCGCTCCCGGGTTCTGGAGCGGGAAGACATGGAAGTCCACGCCCGGGAACAGCGCCTCGGGGCTGCCGGAGACGACCGGGGAGAGCACCACCAGCAGGATGGCCGGGATCAGTCCTCCGTAGACCGACCAGACGGCGCCGCGGGTGGTGAAGTTCCGCCAGAACAGCGAGTAGAGCAGCACGGGCAGGTTGGCGGAGGCGGCGACCGCGAAGGCGAGGCCGACGAGGAAGGCCACATTGAGGTCGCGGGCGAGCAGTCCGAGTCCGATCGCGGCCGCGCCGATACCGGCCGCCGCGAGCCGGGCGACGGCCACCTCGCTGTACTGCTTGGCCCGCCGCCGTCGCAGCGAGGCGTACAGGTCGTGCGCCACCGAGGCGGACGAGGCCAGCGTGATCCCCGCGACGACGGCCAGGATCGTCGCGAACGCGACCGCCGCGACGACCGCGAACAGCACGGTGCCGCCGGTCGATCCCGCCCCGCCGCCCAGGTCCAGGGCGAGGAGCGGCACGGCGGTGTTGCCCGCGGCGCTGGACGCGCGGACCTCGGCGGTGCCGACGATTGCCGCGGCGCCGAAGCCGAGCACGATCGTCATCAGGTAGAAGCTGCCGATGAGACCGATGGACCAGACGACCGAGCGGCGTGCGGCCCGCGCCGTCGGCACGGTGTAGAAGCGGGACAGGATGTGCGGCAGCCCCGCGGTGCCCAGGACGAGCGCCAGGCCGAGGCTGATGAAGTCCAGACGCGCGGTCCAGTCCCCGCCGTACTTGAGGCCGGGGGCGAGGAAGTCCCTGCCGCGGCCGCTGCGTTCGGCCGCGGTGGTGAGCAGCTGGTTGATGTCGCCGTGGAAGCGGACGAGTACGAGCACGGTGAGCACGATCGTGCCCGCCATCAGCAGCACGGCCTTGACGATCTGGATCCAGGTGGTGGCCCGCATCCCTCCCAGCGACACATAGACGACCATCAGAGCGCCGACCCCGATGACGGTCCACGAGCGCGCGGCTTCGCTCGTCCCGCCCAGCAGCAGCGCGACCAGGCTTCCCGCCCCCACCATCTGCGCCACCAGATAGAGAACGGACACGGTGACCGAGGAAGTTCCCGCGGCGATCCGGACGGGGCGCTCGGCCATCCGGGCGGCGACGACGTCGGCGAGGGTGAACCGGCCGCAGTTGCGTACGAGTTCGGCGACGAGCAGCAGGACGACGAGCCAGGCCACGAGGAAGCCGACCGAGTAGAGCATCCCGTCGTAGCCGAAGAGGGCGATCAGCCCGGAGATGCCGAGGAAGGAGGCGGCGGACATGTAGTCCCCGGCGATGGCGAATCCGTTCTCCATGGGCGAGAACAGCCGTCCGCCCGCGTAGAACTCCTCCGCCGAGCCGTGCCGGTTGCGACTCACCCAGGTGGTGATCGCCAGGGTCACCGCGATGAAGGCGCTGAACAGGAGCAGCGCCAGGGTCTGGTGATGGGAGGTCAGGATGTGGCCCGTCAACGCTTCCTCCCCCGCGTCATCTCCTGGGTGCTGCTCTCCTGCGACCTGCCGTTTTGCGACCCGGTGTCCTGAGTCCTCGTCTCGTCGAAGACGGTCCACCGCAGTTCGAGCGCGGCACGGTCGCGGCGCAGCCGGGCGTGGCGTGCGTAGGCCCAGGTCAGCAGGAACGTGGTGAGAAACTGCCCCAGCCCCGCCACCATCGCCACGTTCACCGCTCCGGCCACCGGCCGCGCCATCAGTCCGGGAACGGTCGTGGCCGCGACGACGTACGCCAGATACCAGGTCAGGAAGGCGAGGGCGGCCGGCACGACGAACCGCCGGTAGCGGCTGCGGACTTCCTGGAACGCGGGGCTCCGCTGCACTTCCAGATAGATGTCGGCCTCGGTGCGGTCGCCCTGGCGCCCGGGCCCCGGCGGCGGTACGGAGACGGGGGCCGGCCCGCCGGTCCCGTCCACCTCCCCCCACCCGGCGGCCAGCGCGTCGTACCACGGGTCGTCGATCCGCACCGCGGCGGCGTCGAGTCCTTCCGGCTTCTCCACCCGTCAACTCCTTGTCAGCGAACCGTTTCGGCCGCGTGCCCAAGGATGGACAGAGCGGGAAGATCCCGGACTCTTCTCTCCCCGCTCTTCACTCCATCAGGTGACGGCGTCCCGCGACCGCGGGACGGAACCGTGCCGATAGACGTACCGCAGGGGTGGAGCCTCGGGCTCCACCCCCGCGTGGGCTGCGTCCGCCGCGACGGCGGACCGGGTCAGGCGTCGATGCGTGAGCGGTCCAGGGTCGCCGCGGAGCTGGTGATGAACTCCTTGCGGGGGGCCACGTCATTGCCCATGAGCAGGTCGAAGATCTGCTCCGACGACTCCAGGTCCCCGATGTTGATCCGGCGCAGGGTGCGGTGCCGGGGGTCCATCGTGGTCTCCGCGAGCTGGTCGGCGTCCATCTCTCCGAGGCCCTTGTAGCGCTGGATGGAGTCCTTGTAGCGGATCCCCTTGCGCTGGTACTCGAGCAGCGTCTGCCGCAGCTCGTTGTCCGAGTACGTGTAGACGTACTTGTCCTGGCCCTTCTTGGGCTGGACCAGCTCGATGCGGTGCAGCGGCGGCACGGCGGCGAAGACCCGCCCGGCCTCGACCATCGGACGCATGTAGCGCTGGAAGAGCGTGAGCAGCAGGCAGCGGATGTGCGCGCCGTCGACGTCGGCGTCGACCAGGAGCACGATCTTGCCGTAGCGGGCGGCGTCGATGTCGAAGGTCCGACCCGAGCCGGCCCCTATGACCTGGATGATCGCGCCGCACTCGGTGTTCTTGAGCATGTCCGAGACGGACGACTTCTGAACGTTGAGGATCTTGCCCCGGATCGGCAGAAGCGCCTGGAACTCACTGTTCCGGGCCAGCTTGGCCGTGCCCAGCGCGGAGTCCCCCTCGACGATGAAGAGCTCACTGCGCTCCACGTCGTCGCTGCGGCAGTCGGCCAGCTTGGCCGGCAGCGAGGAGGTCTCCAGCGCGGTCTTACGGCGCTGCGCCTCCTTGTGCTGACGGGCGGCGATCCGCGTCCGGGCGGCTGCGACGGCCTTCTCGAGGACGGCGCGCGCCTGCGCCTTGGCGTCCCGCCGGGTGGAGGTCAAGAACGCCTTGAGCTCCTTGGCGACCACATTGGCGACGATGCGGTTCGCCGCCGAGGTCCCGAGCACCTCCTTGGTCTGGCCCTCGAACTGCGGCTCGGCGAGCCGCACGGTCACGACCGCGGTCAGGCCCTCCAGCGCGTCGTCCTTGACGATGTCGTCCTCGGCCACGCGCAGCAGCTTGGCCGAGCGCAGGACCTCGTTCATCGTCTTGGTGACGGCCCGCTCGAAACCGGTGACATGGGTGCCGCCCTTGGGGGTGGCGATGATGTTCACGAAGGACTTGAGCGCGGTGTCGTAGCCCGTTCCCCAGCGCAGGGCGATGTCCACCCCGAGCTCGCGGGTGACCTCGGTGGGGGTCATGTGACCGCGCTCGTCGAGGACCGGGACGGTCTCCTTGAACGTGCCCTGACCGGTCAGCCGGAGGACGTCGCAGACGGCCTTGTCCTGGGCCAGGTACTCGCAGAACTCGCTGATGCCGCCGTCGAAGCGGAACGTCTCCTCGGTCTTCCCCTCACCCTCCAGACCCCGCTCGTCGCGGACGACGATGGTGAGGCCGGGCACGAGGAAGGCGGTCTGCCGGGCCCGCTGGTAGAGCGTGTCCAGGGAGAGCTTGGCGTCCTTGAGGAAGATCTGCCGGTCGGCCCAGTACCGCACGCGCGTGCCGGTGCGGCCCTTGGGCACCCGCTTGATCTTGCGCAGCCCGTTCCCCGGGTCGAAGGGGCTGTCGGGTCCCTGCTCGGTGAAGATGCCCGGGACGCCGCGGCGGAAGCTGATCGCGTGGGTGGCGCTGCTCCGGTCGACCTCCACGTCGAGCCGGGCGGACAGCGCGTTCACCACCGAGGCGCCCACGCCGTGCAGACCGCCGGAGGCCGCGTACGAGCCGCCGCCGAACTTTCCGCCGGCGTGCAGCTTGGTCATCACGACCTCGACACCCGACAGGCCGGTCTTGGGCTCGACGTCGACCGGGATGCCCCGGCCGTTGTCCCGGACCTCCACCGAGCCGTCGTCGTGGAGGATCACCTCGATGTGGTCGCAGTAGCCGCCGAGGGCCTCGTCGACGGAGTTGTCGATGATCTCCCAGAGGCAGTGCATCAGACCGCGGCTGTCGGTGGACCCGATGTACATTCCGGGGCGCTTGCGAACCGCCTCGAGTCCTTCGAGTACGAGCAGATGCCGCGCGGTGTAGTTGGAAGCGTCACGGTCTGCGGTCAGCAGCGCACTGGACGGCACGGACGTTTCGGCGGTCACGCGGTTCGCTCCTCGCTGAATTTGAAATCTGGCCCAGTGGGTAAAGGCCCGGCGTTCGGTCGCCGGTCAGAGGGTACCGAGGCCTGGTAGAGCGGTTGTCACGCCACCCTCGTGATTTCTCATGCTAGACCAGAGTCGTATGCGTGTTCGATCCCTCGATGGGGTGACGCTCACATCACGTTCCCTTCCAGGCATGAACCATTTAGGCTCCGGGCACGTCCTCATGAACAACCGGCAACAGCCGGGAGGGCGCAAACCGAGACAAGCAATGCGAAATCCGTAGAGCGAAGCAATACGGCTCATTCGCCGCCAACCGGCAGCAGACAGCCACCTGGGAAGAAGTTTCGAGGAAAAGCCACGAGCGGGAACGTTTTCGGCCTGGTTGGATGTTGACCCTGGTACGACAGCTCGTCGAGCTAGAGAAGAGGCGACGTGACTACTGTTCTGACCCCCGCGAGCCCGCTGACGGCCGCTGACCGCTGCGACCGCTGCGGCGCCCAGGCCTATCTGCGCGTCGTCCTGACCAGCGGTGGTGACTTGCTCTTCTGCGCCCACCACGGACGCAAGTTCGAGCCGGAACTCAAGAAGATCGCCGCGGAAATACAGGATGAGACGGACCGGCTGACCACAGTGCCGGCCAGCGCAGTCGACGAGGACCGCTGACACCTCATCCACGACGAGCCAAGGGCCGGTTCAGGACCGGCCGACGGGCGGGCGCCCCTGCGGATCAGGGGGTGACCGCCCGTTCTCATACCCCCGCGCCGGGTCACCTCAGAGGACTCCGGCCGGCAGCACGCCCGAGACCCTGGTGTACACACCCGGGCTCTCAGCCTGCCCGCAGCCACTGCCCCAGGACACCAGCCCGATGAGCCTCCCGCGGGCCACCAGCGGCCCCCCGCTGTCCCCCTGACAGGCATCCTTGCCGCCCTTGGGGTCTCCCGCGCAGAGCATGGTCGTGGCGAGGTACCTGCCGTCCGAGTCCCCGGGATAGGCCTGCTCGCAGACCGTGTCCGCCAGCACACTGACCGGAGCGGCGCGCAGGGCGGACGCGTAGCTGCCGAGCCCGGTCGTGTCGCCCCAGCCGTACACGGAGGCGCTGGTGCCCGGCTCGTACGCCGGGTCGCCCGTCGGTGCAGTCTTGATCGCGTATGTGTCCGGCAGGGCGCTGGCGAGCGTGAGGACGGCCAGGTCGCCCGCGTTGGTGGCGGAGTCGTACTCCGGATTGACCCAGGAGGCGGCCACCTTGATCTCCTGGCCGCCGCTGCCGCGCAGTTCCGAGCGGCCGGCGATGACCCGGAGGTCGGCCGTCTCCCCCGGCTCCGCGCCCAGTACGTCCCGGCCCAGGCAGTGCGCCGCCGTCAACACCTTGGTCGGCGCCACGACCACTCCCCCGCAGAACTGGCCTCCCCGGCTTTCCCCGAACCGGCCACGGCTGGACAGCGCCACGACCCACGGCGTGTCGTCCACGGAGACCGGCTGTCCGCCGATGATCACACTGTCCGCGGCGGCGATCGAGGGCGAGGACACCGGCACGGCCGCCGCCGAGATCAGTCCCAGAATTCCGGTTACCGCTCGGGCGATGGGACGACGCATGGAGCCTCCCTGACTCTCCGGTGAAGTCCGTTCACCCAGCGTCGACCAATTGGCGGCATCCCGCACCCCGGGAGGAGAACGCCGGAGCCCGGCTCCCCTCTCGGGGAGCCGGGCTCCGGCGTCTTTCAGCGGCTGTGCGTGCGGCCGTGACTAGTCGAGGTAGTCGCGCAGCACCTGCGAACGCGAGGGGTGGCGCAGCTTCGACATCGTCTTGGACTCGATCTGACGGATGCGCTCACGCGTCACGCCGTAGACCTTGCCGATCTCGTCCAGGGTCTTGGGCTGGCCGTCGGTGAGGCCGAAGCGCATGGAGACCACGCCCGCCTCACGCTCGGAGAGCGTGTCCAGCACCGAGTGCAGCTGCTCCTGGAGGAGCGTGAAGCTCACCGCGTCGGCCGGGACGACCGCCTCGGAGTCCTCGATGAGGTCACCGAACTCGCTGTCGCCGTCCTCGCCCAGGGGGGTGTGCAGCGAGATCGGCTCACGGCCGTACTTCTGGACCTCGATGACCTTCTCAGGGGTCATGTCGAGCTCCTTGGCCAGCTCCTCCGGGGTGGGCTCGCGTCCCAGGTCCTGGAGCATCTGGCGCTGCACGCGCGCGAGCTTGTTGATGACCTCGACCATGTGCACCGGGATACGGATGGTGCGGGCCTGGTCGGCCATGGCGCGGGTGATCGCCTGACGGATCCACCAGGTGGCGTACGTGGAGAACTTGTAGCCCTTGGTGTAGTCGAACTTCTCGACCGCGCGGATCAGACCCAGGTTGCCCTCCTGGATGAGGTCCAGGAAGAGCATGCCGCGGCCGGTGTAGCGCTTGGCCAGCGAGACCACGAGGCGGAGGTTGGCCTCCAGCAGGTGGTTCTTGGCGCGACGGCCGTCCTCCGCGATGATCTCCAGCTCGCGCTTGAGCTTCGGCGCCAGCTTGTCGGAGTTCGCCAGCTTGTCCTCGGCGAACAGTCCGGCCTCAATGCGCTTGGCGAGCTCGACCTCCTGCTCGGCGTTGAGCAGCGGGACCTTGCCGATCTGCTTCAGGTAGTCCTTGACCGGGTCGGCGGTGGCACCGGCGACGGCCACCTGCTGCGCGGGAGCGTCGTCCTCGTCCTCGTCGGACAGGACGAAGCCCTTGTTCTCGCCCTCGGCTTCCTCGTCCTCACCCTTGCCGGGCTGGACCTCGTCGAGCAGCTCTTCGCCCTCGACGCCCTCGTCGGTGTCCTTCTTGGCGGCCGTCTTCTTGGCCGTCGTCTTCTTCGCGGCGGCCTTCTTGGCCGTCGTCTTCTTGGCCGCGACCTTCTTGGCTGCCGCCTTGGGGGCGGTGGCTCCGGCCTCGTCGGCCGGGGCGTCCACGCCCTCTGCCGCCGCAGCCGCCACGGAGCCCGCGACGGTCTTCGTCACGGTCGTCTTGGCGGTGACGGTCTTGGTGGCGGTGCGCTTGACCGGGCTCTTCGCAGCGACGCTCTTGCGGGCGCGCTTCGGCGACTCCGCTGCACTGACCATCAGCGTCACACCCTCTTCCTCGAGGATCTGGTTGAGGCTGCGCAGAACATTCTTCCACTGGGTTGGCGGAATCTGGTCAGCCTCGAAGGCCCGACGCACGTCATCGCCGGCGATCTGCCCATCAGCCTTTCCCCGCTCGATGAGCGCCATCACAGACTCGGACTCGGCGATCTCCGGCGGGAGCGTACGGGATGTGCTGGCCGACACGAACAACCTCTCGGAACGATGGAAAACGGCTTCCGGCTCCGCCCATGATCGGGCCGGAGCCGACGACCGTCGGCTGGGAATGTGCCGACGGCGCGGGCTGAACCTCGGAGCTGCACAGCGCCGCGTACGGCTGCTGTATTCCCTCCTCGGCTATCACCTCTTAGGTCATCGCACGGTTCCGAGGAGTGTTACGCCCAATCCACGTGGCCCGAGTCACACCACATATGCCACGAATCGGCCAGAACGGCATTTACTGCCCGATTTCGCACCGCCGGACCCCGGGGCTCCCCCCGGGTCCGGCGACAGGCGATGCGTGGGACTCCCTGCACCCGGCCGCGATCCGCGGGTCAGTGCTCACGCGGAGCGGGAACGACCCTCTCCACCTCCGGGTGGACGGTGAGAAGCTGCCGCATGGCCGCCTCGGCGGCGTTCGCGTCCCCGGCCGCGAGGGCGTCGACGATGCGCCCGTGCTGCACGAGGCAGGCCTCCCCGGGACGGTCACAGCTGGTGATCGGGGAGCCGGAGACCTGGAGAGCGGCGGCGACGATGCCGGAGAGGTGCTCCAGCATCCGGTTGCCCGCGAGCTGGATCAGGAGGGCGTGAAACTCGGTGTCGGCCCGGGAGAAGGTGATCCCGTCACCCTGGGCGAGGGCGTGGCCCATGATCTCGACCATGTCGGTGAGGCGCTGCTGGACGTCCTCGCGGCCGTGCCCGGCCGCGAGCCGCGCGGCCAGGGGCTCGATCATCCAGCGGAGCTCGTTGAGCTCGCGGCGCTGGTCGTCGCGGAGCGGCCCGAAGGCGCGCCACTCGATGATGTCGGGGTCGAGCAGGTTCCAGTCACTGACGGGCCGGACCCGCGTACCGACGTTGGGACGCGCGCTGACGAGGCCCTTGGCCTCGAGGACGCGCAGCGATTCGCGGACCACCGTGCGGGAGACCTCGAAGCGCTGGCCGATCTCCTCGGGGACGAGCGGGCGGTCGGCGCCCAGGTCCCCGGAAACGATCATTTGGCCGAGCTGCTGGACGAGTTGGCCGTGCAGCCCCCGGCCGCGGTTGCCCGCCGCCCGGCGGCCGACGCGGCCCAACTCGCTTTCACCCGCCTCCCAGGCGGGCGGGCCGACGCGGTCGGCTCCGGGAGCCTCCCCGTAGGCGTATCGGTCGAGGTCGCCCGGGCCGGCGAGGCCGGAGTCGGCGGGGCGGGCGGCGGTCATCATGGTGTGCGCAAGGGTACTCACGCATCCTTTGTCGGCGCGCCCTCCAGCGCCCTTGAGGTCTTTGGTGAAAAGCACACGAAAGGGTGATCGCCACCCCCTACACAATTGACGCTTTATCGGAAAGAACCGGGCATTCCCAGGGGAGTTACGAACACACTGCCCAGCAGTTACGAACACGGTGCCCGGCAGAGGGTGTCTTCGGGCACCGGGGCGGTCACCAACGGGCCCTACTGCGAAGGCCGCTGAGCAGATAAGCGCAGAACAGAGCGGTCAGGGAGAGGGACAGCGCGGCACCGACCGGCTGCGCGACCAACCGCAGCGCGCCCATCAGCCAGTGGTCGGCCGTGTGCGGCCACTGGAACCAGACGAGTTCCCGGAGCCTGCCGGGCAGTCCGGTGGCCGACCGCGCGGCCGGGCCGGTGATGACCTTCTGCAGGAGCGGGCCGACGACGACGGGGACGGCGAGGACGGCCGCCACCCCGGCGGCGGTGGCCCGGAAGACACCGGCCGCCAGCAGGCCGGCCCAGGCGCAGCCCACCGACAGCCCGAACCAACTGCCGCACAGCGAGAGCCAGTTCCGCGGCACGGGAATCAAATCTCCGCCGTACACCAGTCGCAGGGACTCCAGGTCGACGGCCACTACGAGGACGGCGATCAGCAGGGCGGTGGCCGCGGTGACGGCGAGCTTGGCGAGGAGCAGGCCGAGGCGGCGCGGCACGGTGCCGCGCCCGGAGGAGAGCGCCGGGTAGCGGTACTCGTCGCCGAAGGAGAGGGCTCCCAGCAGGCCCGCGCCGAGGGCAGCGGGGGGCAGGGGGGAGACGCCGGGCCAGCCCGCGATGGTGGCCGGGAGCGGGGTGCTGCCGCCACGGGCGAGCAGGACGGCGACCGCGGCGGACACGACGAGCACGGCGGCGATGACCAGCAGGCTTGTACGGACTCCGAAGAGGCGCCGGATCTCGTACCGCACGGGGCGCAGGGGGCTGCGCAGAGGACGCGGCGCGATGAGGGGGCTTTCGAGCCCGCGGGGGTCGGGGTCCCAGATCGGGGCGGGTTCCGCTTCGGCGCCGGCGTCGGGCTGCTCGGCCTCGGCCCGGCGGTCTGAGGGTGAGCCGGGCGGGAGCACTTGCCCGCGGCGGGGCGCGGGCGGGGCGGAGGCCCCACCGGTCCGGCGGGTGTCGCCGTTCTGGTGGCCGTCGCCGGTCTCGTCGGCGAGTTGGTGGAGGAGGACGCCGTGCCGGAACGCGGTCTCACCGATCTCGGCGCGATCGCTTCCGTAGACGGAGAGGCGATTGCCGTCCTCCATGACCACCTCGACCGAGCGCCGGGCGGCTCGGGCCTCCTGCCGGACCACGGAGGCGAGGCGGGCGGCGTGCGGGGTGCGTACGGCGACGCGCGGCCGGAGTCGGGTACGGGCGAATTCGGCGGCTTCCTGTTCGGCGACGAGCCGGCCGGCGTCGATCGTGACGACACGGTCGGCGTTGCGGGCCGCGTCCCTGGGATCGTCGGTCGTGTAGAGGACCGTGCCGCCCTGGTCCGCGTGCGCGCGCAGCAACTCGTACAGCCAGGCCCTCTCGCGGGCGGAGAGACCGGCGGCCGGTTCATCGAGCACCAGGGCGTGCGGATCGGTCAACAGGGCCGAGGCGAGGCCCAGTCGGCGGTCCATGCCCCGCGACAGGGTCCCGAGGCGCTGGTCCTGGAGGCCGTCCAGGCCCACGGCTCGGAGCAGGTCGCCGGCGCGGGAGGCGGGAACTCCGGACGCCGCGCAGAGCATCCGCAACTGGCCGCGGACGGTACGGGAGGGGTGGCCCGGCACGTCCCCGAGCAGCACTCCGACCTCGTGGGCCGGGTGGGCGATCCGGTGCAGGAGCCGACCGCGGAAGTAGGTGACGCCGCGCGCCGGCTCCAGTCCGAGCATCAGCCGCAGGGTGGTGGTCTTGCCTGATCCGGGGGGACCGAGCAGCGCCGTGACGCTGCCGGGCCGCGCTTCGAAGGAGAGATCGTCCACGGCGGGCGGGCGGCCTCGACGTGACGTGCTGGTGAGTCCGATGGCCTGGAGCATCGCTTCCCTCGCGGTAGAGGAGACCGCTCGGCGGCTGGGCGGGTACCGCAGAAAGATAACGCGACATTTCGGACTTTTGGCGGAGCGTTGGGGCCAGTCGAGCCGCTAACTGCCGACGGGGCCCCGCACCGGGACTCCTCGGCCCCGCGACCGGATGTCGAACAGGCGTCTCGTGGACCGTCCGTCAGACCTCCGGCCGCAGCATCGGCGGGTTCAGCAGGGTCGCCCCGCCCGCTCGGAACAACTGGGCGGGCCGGCCGCCCTGCCGCGTGGTCGTGCCGCCCGCCGGAACCAGGAAGCCCGGAGTGCCGGTCACCTTGCGGTGAAAGTTGCGGGGATCGAGGGCGACGCCCCACACCGCTTCGTACACCCGCCTCAGTTCACCGACCGTGAACTGGGGCGGGCAGAAGGCGGTGGCGAGCGAGGAGTACTCGATCTTCGAGCGGGCGCGCTCGACGCCGTCGGCGAGGATCTGCGCATGGTCGAACGCGAGCGGCGCGGGCTGCTCGTCCTCCCGGCCGAAGCCGGTCTCCTGGTCGAGCAACGCCTCGACGGGGGCCCACCGCGCGCTGTTCGCGTCACCGCCCGCGCGGGGCGCCGGAAGATCCGGCGCGAGCGCGAGATGGGCGACGCTGACCACTCTCATACGTGGATCGCGCTTCGGGTCGCCGTAGGTCGCCAGCTGCTCCAGGTGCGCGCCGTTGCCCGGCAGGGGGTGGGGAGCGGAGGGGTCGTGGGCGGTCAGCCCGGTCTCCTCGGCGAGCTCCCGGGCCGCCGCGGCGCCGAGATCCTCGTCGGCGCGGACGAATCCGCCGGGCAGGGCCCACCGCCCCTGGAACGGCGGCTCTCCCCGTCGCACGACCAGCGCACACAGGGCGTGGCGACGCACGGTGAGCACGACCAGATCGACGGTGACGGCGAAGGGCGGAAAGGCCGACGGGTCGTAGGGAGACATGCCGCGATCATAGTCGTCTGCCTGACGATAAACACGCCCCTCGCGATCTCCGGCCACGACTTCTTGCACCGGGCTCTCCCCTCCCTCCGACGCCGTGCCGGCGCACCCGCTCACAGCCCCAACTGGAGGCCCGGGGCGGCCTCCTCGACCATGCCGAGACCCAGTCTGCTCACCCGTACCGCGAACGGCTCCCCGGCGACACTGAGCCCGGAGAGCCGCACGGCGCCCAGCGGCGCGGAGCGCAGCGGGCGCAGCGCGACCGTACGGCCCGGGGCGTCGGGCCGGACACCCGCGAGCGCGATCATCAGCTGGAGCGCGGCGCCCGCGCCGACCGCCGCCGGACGGCAGGCCGCCGGATGCGGCGCCGGGGCACTTCCGGCCGTGCGCTGCTCCCCCGCGTACATCTCCGGGAGCCGGTACTCGAACACCTCGGCCGCGTCGAGCACACCGCGCAGCAGGGAGACCGCCTCCTTCTCGTAGCCCGCCGCCGCCAGTCCCGTCACGGCGACGGCGCTCTCGTGCATCCGCACGGCTCCCGTCCGGTGGCCGAAGGGATTGTGGCCCGGTTCCTTGGCTCCCAGGCTGCGCAGTCCCCACCCGCAGTCCAGGGGCGGCGTACCGAGCAGCCTGGCGAGCTGCCCGGTCTGTGACGGGTCCAGCAGCCCGGGCGCGAGTCGCCCGCCGCCGAGGAGCCCGGTGTCCAGGAGGTGCGCGGCGCCGCCGCCGAGGTGGGGCAGCGGCCGCTCGCCGGGGGTCCGGGCGGTGGCGGGACGGCCGCCGGCGCCGTCGTCGAGCCAGAACTCCTCGCGGAACCGGTGCCGCATGGCCCGCGCCCACTCGCGCCAGCCGTCCGCGCCGGGGCGGCCGCACGCCTCCAGCAGGTCGGCGCCGAGCACGGCGGCACGGTGGGCATGGGCCTGGGTCTCGGCCCGTCGCGGTCCGGCGGGGCCCGGGTCCGGCACGAATCCGTCGTCGTCCGCGGCGGCGCGCAGCCAGTCGAGGCAGCGCTCGGCCGCCGGGAGCAGCTCCGCCACATCCTGGTCCGGAAGCCCCCATCTGCGGGCCTCAGCGAGGACCACCGGGAAGGCGAGGGTGGCTTCGATGCCGGTGCACCGGGGCGGGAGATGAGGGCCGGAGTCACGCAGCGGCCCGGGGATCCGCCCCGACTGCCGCCCCGCTCGGGCGAGTTGGGTACGGGCGATCGCGCGGAGCGTCGTGGCCGCGAGCCGGGTGCCGAGCGGCAGCGCCATGCGCGCGGCCCAGAGGGATTCGGCGCCGACCGGTCCGCAGCGCCACGGGACTCCGGCGGCCACATACAGGTCCGACGGGTGAGCGGGATCCCGTAGCAGGAGCGCCCGCAGATCGTCGACGGCGGTGCGCAGCAGCTTCTCGGTCCGCGGGTCGTCCCCCTCCGCCCGCGCCCGGGCGAAGGGGTGGGCGCCGGACTGGCCCGCCGGGCGAACGGCTCGGTCCGTACGGACGCGAAGCTCGATGCTGCGAGCGGCCCCGGGGAGCAGCTCGAGCTCCCAGCGCAGAAGGCCGGCCGCGGCGAGCGCGTCCTTGGGCGGCGGGTCGGCGACGACGGTCGCGTGCCGCCCGCCCGGCGCCGACCAGCGCATCCCCGCGGCGTGGACGCTCGCCGGGAGTTCGACCCCTGCACTGCCCGACGCCACCGCCGCGAGGTCCGCGAGGTCGGTCCCCAGCGAGATCTCCACGGGAAGCCGAAGCGGGCGTGCGGCGGAGCTGCGCAGGGTGATCCGTTCGGTGCCGTCGGCGTCCCGCGTGCGCTCCACGGCGATCCCGGGGTCGGGTCCGGGGTCCCCCGGAAGGCGTGCCACGGCCAGGAAGCGGGCGCGGTCGGCGGCGACCATTCGGGCCTGGAGGGCGAGCGGTTCGCGCCCCGCGATTCGCAGTTGGCAGCGGGAGAGCAGCCGTCGGCCTGCCTGGTAGAAGCCTTCCATGCCCTGGCCCGTGAGCTGTCCGTGCGGCGCGGAGACCGCGAAGCCGGGGAGGGCGACGCAGATGAGGACGCTGTGGACGGGCGGCAGTTCGCCGGGCCGCCCGGCGGGTGGCGGAGCCGGGAGGGCGGCCGTCTGCGGGCCGGTCCCCGCGACGGCCACGAGTGCGCCGGCCCGACCAGTCGCGCGGCAAGGCCCAGGAGCGGCTCCATGACCAGCAGGAGCACCAGGACCAATGGTCGGAGCAGGAGGCCCTGCGGGCGGGGCGGCGGCGGCTGTGGGATGCGGCTGGTCCGGTCGGCGCTGATCCGGCGTGGGGCGCGGCTCGGAGGGCTCTCGGGGGTCCGCGGGGTTTCGGTGACCGGGCCGGTGACCGGAGGCGGGTGCGGGCTGCGAGGCGGGGACGGTGGGGGCCATGGGTGGTGTGCTGTGCCTTCTGTGCGCTCCGGACAGCCGCTGGGAGTGCGGCTCCACGGGTCGTACGACTCCGCCACCCACCTGAACGGCGACACGGGGGCCCTGGTCACGGCCGTCATCGCCCGCTCCTCGATCCACGCCGGTGCCCCGCGCGGCGGGCGGTGCGCGTCCGGGAAGGAGGCGCGCCCGCCCCCGGCCGCGTCCGGTCCGGGGTGTCCGGCTTCTTCGGGATGGGCGGGCGCACCGCCCGAGGACGCGGGGCGCGGGCGGCGCCCCGCGCGGCGACCGCCGCCCTCGCCCGGCGCTCGCCCCGCAGGCAGCTGCGCAGCGACTCCGGGTCGAGGCCCTCGTTGCAGGCCTGGTGCAGCAGCCGCGCGAAGACGTACTCCGGGTCGGCGGCCAGTGCCAGCCCCAGTGCGACACGTGCGCTGGGCTCGTCGCCGGTGGACCAGGAGACCCAGCCCGCGAGGCTGAGCGGCGCGGCGGCGTGCTCGGTGTACGGGCCCACGCAGCGTCGGGCCAGAGCACGCCAGAGTCGCAGCGCACGCCCCGCCAGGGGTCCCTCCATCCACTCGGCGGCGCGGTCGCGTGTCTCACGGTCCTGCAGGCCGTGAATCACGACGGCGGCCTCGATGTCGGCGATCAGGCCGTCGTCCATGGCGTCCACCTCCGCGGTGCTCAGCCCTGCCGTCGTCCCCGCCAGTCGCTTCATGAGCCGCCGTACCACTCGGAGAGTCTCCGTCCGGACCTCCTCACGACCGCGCTCGTCCAGCAGCCGGTGCACCACCGAGGCGCCTGTGGTGTCCAGCGCCTGCTGCTGTCGATCTCCGCGCGGACCCGTCATGGGCTTAAGGCGTGCCTCCATCTCCCGCAGGGAACCCCGCACCTGGATCCCGGCGTAGGCGGCGGCCGCCGCCATCACCGACGTGCCGGGCAGGGCGAGCGGGGTGCCGTCGGGAGGACAGCAGCGGGCGTCGGGGCAGCAGTACGACCAGTACCGCCCCTCGGAGAGACAAAGGGCTTCGTAGACCGGGACGTCGAGGGCGCCGCACGCCGTGCGCAGCCGCTGCGCGAGCGGCCGCAGCCGCTCCATCACCTGCCGGCCGCTCTCCCCGCTTCCGGGGTCCTGGCACAGGAAGACGACGATGCCGTCGGGGCGGGCGCCGCGCCGCTCGCAGCCGTCGACGAGGCATTCCGCGAGTTGTTCGGCCACAGGCGACCACTCCCGCGGCGAGCGCGGGATGCCGAGCCTGAGCCGCCCGCCGAAGCGGCCTCGCTCGCCGTGGAGGGCGACGAGGACGATCGAGTCGGTCGGCCGGAAGCCCAGGACGTAAGGGAGCGCGTCGGCCAGCTCGGCGGGGCCGCGCAGGGTGATCTGCTGTTCGTCGGACGGTTCGCCGGTTACGTGGTGCTTGTTCATGGTCACGACCGTCCCCCGGCCACCCCGCATTCCGCGACCCCTGTGGATAACCTCGGCGCCGAGTTGTCCACAGGGCGGCCGCCGCGTTCGCGCAATGTCCGACCCATCGGGTTGCATGGGGGCATGACCAACGCAGACCGCCTCGAAGACCGCGCGGCCCTCAGGGCCTCCGCCGATGCCGTACTCGCCCGCCTCGTCTCGGACGCCACCGGCACGGCGCGGCTGCGGGAGGACCAGTGGCGGGCGATCGAGGCGCTCGTCGCCGAGAAGCGACGTGCCCTGGTCGTGCAGCGGACGGGGTGGGGGAAGTCCGCGGTGTATTTCGTCGCGACCTCGCTCCTGCGCGAGCGCGGCAGCGGGCCGACCGTGATCGTGTCCCCGCTGCTGGCGCTGATGCGCAACCAGGTGGAGGCGGCGGCGCGGGCGGGTATCCGCGCCCGCACGATCAACTCGTCCAACACGGAGGAGTGGGACACGGTCCAGGAGGAGGTCACCGCGGGCGAGGTGGATGTGCTGCTCGTCAGCCCCGAGCGCCTGAACAACCCCGACTTCCGCGACCAGGTCCTGCCCCGCCTCGCCGCCGCCACCGGCCTGCTGGTGGTGGACGAGGCGCACTGCATCTCGGACTGGGGGCACGACTTCCGGCCCGACTACCGGCGGCTGCGGACGATGCTCGCCGATCTGCCGGCCGGAGTCCCGGTCCTCGCCACCACCGCGACGGCCAACGCACGGGTGACGGCGGACGTCGCCGAACAGCTGGGCACGGGCGCGGGGACGGACGCCCTGGTCCTGCGTGGCCCGCTCGACCGGGAGAGCCTCAGCCTCAGCGTGCTCCAACTGCCCGACGCGGCACACCGTTTGGCCTGGCTCGCCGATCACCTCGGCGAGCTCCCCGGCTCGGGAATCATCTACACCCTCACGGTCGCGGCGGCCGAGGAGGTCACCGCGTATCTACGGCAGTGCGGGCACACCGTGTCGTCCTACACCGGCCGGACGGAGAACGCCGACCGTCAGCAGGCGGAGGACGACCTGCTGGCCAATCGCGTCAAGGCGCTGGTCGCGACGTCCGCGCTGGGCATGGGGTTCGACAAGCCCGACCTGGGGTTCGTGGTGCACCTGGGCTCGCCGTCCTCCCCCATCGCCTACTACCAGCAGGTGGGGCGCGCGGGGCGTGGTGTGGAACATGCGGAGGTACTGCTGCTGCCGGGCAAGGAGGACGAGGCGATCTGGCAGTACTTCGCCTCGGTGGCCTTCCCGCCCGAGGAGCAGGTGCGCCGGACCCTCGACGTACTGGCGCAGGCCGAGCGGCCGCTCTCGCTCCCGGCGCTGGAGCCTCTGGTCGAACTGCGGCGGACGCGCCTGGAGACCATGCTCAAGGTCCTCGACGTGGACGGTGCGGTGCACCGGGTGAAGGGCGGCTGGACCAGCACGGGCCGGCCCTGGGTGTACGACTCCGAGCGGTACGCGTGGGTGGCGCGCCAGCGGGCGGCGGAGCAGCAGGCGATGCGCGAGTACGCGTCGGCCACCAGCTGCCGGATGGAGTTCCTGCGGCGGCAGCTGGACGACGAGGAGGCCGCACCGTGCGGGCGCTGCGACAACTGCTCGGGGGCGCGCTTCGAAGCCAAGGTGTCGGGTGCCGCGCTGGACGCCGCCAAGGGTGAGCTGGGACGGCCGGGCGTCGAGGTGGAGCCGCGCAAGATGTGGCCGACCGGTCTCGCCGCGGTCGGTGTCGACCTGAAGGGCCGGATCCCCGCCGGCGAGCAGGCGTTCACCGGGCGGGCGCTGGGCCGGCTCTCCGACATCGGGTGGGGCAACCGGCTGCGGCCGATGCTCGCGCCGCGGGCGGCCGACGGGCCGGTGCCCGACGATGTCGTGCAGGCAGTCGTGAGCGTGCTGGCCGACTGGTCCAAGGGATCCGGCGGCTGGGCGTCGGGGGCGCCGGACGCCCCGGGCCGGCCCGTCGGTGTCGTCACGGTCGCCTCGCACAGCAGGCCCGAACTCGTCGCCTCGCTCGGCCGCCGCATCGCCGAGATCGGCCGGATGCCCTTGCTCGGTTCCGTCGAGTACGCGCCGGGGGCGGAGGACCTGAGGATCTCGCGCACCAACAGCGCGCAGCGGGTGCGCGGACTGCACCAGGCGCTGGTCGTTCCTCCGTCGCTGGCCGAGGAGTTGGTGGCGGCCGACGGGCCGGTCCTGCTGGTGGACGACCTTTCCGACAGCGGCTGGACGCTCGCGGTTGCCGCCAGGCTGCTGCGCCGGGCCGGAGCACAGGGGGTGTTTCCCCTGGTCCTCGCTGTTCAGGGATGACGTGAGGCATCGTCAAGGGCTCAACTGGGCAGGGATATGAGTGTCATTCCGACCCATTCCAGTCAGCGGCCGCAATTGCTCGTTGCCGCCCGCGCATACGACCGCAAGAATTGGATGCGCCCCCCGCACGGCCCGTTCGCGGTCCGGAAGGGCTGTGCCGGTGCGCGCCCTCACCCGACCCTGCCCGCACTGTGGGCGCGTATGCGAAGGGAGGACCGTGACCTTCGGATTCGCTCCGTCCGCAGCCACCTCGATCACGGCGTCAGCCGATTCCGCCAGCCGCCTCGCCAGGATGCTGGAACCCGCCGAATGGTCGGCGGCCGGAATTCCGTTGCTGCGCAACCCGCGCGAGGTTGTCAGCGGTCTGCATTCCCGTCACCGTCCCGGCCCGGCGACGGCCGTCGTCGCCGTTCTCGATCATGAGGAACGGCTCGCCGCCAGCGCCTCGTTCACCCGTCGCCCCGCCCTCGCGGACGGCTGGGAGTTCCGCAACACGCTGCTGGCGCATCTGCGCCGGGTCATCCCGCACGATCTGCGGCGCCGCACCCCCGTGCGGACCGCGATCCTGCTCTACTGCCGTGAGGGCGACGAGCGGTGGACGCAGGAGGACGGCGCCTGGATGTGGGGGCTGCGGGACGCGTGCACGCTCCACGGTCTGCGCTGCGGCGCGTACATCACGCTGACCAGCGGCGGTTGGCAGGTGCTGGGCGAGGGACGGGGTGGCCGGCGGCCCAACTCGCTGTCGCCGCCGACGGATCTGTCGGAGCTCTCGGCCGACGCCGAGTCCTTCGCTCCCCGTACGGCGAGTGGCGCGACGGAGCCGCTGCGACGTACCGCGGCACGCTGACCCGGACGCGGCGGACACGCTGATCCCGACGCGGCGGGCACCGAACAGTCACGACCGCCGAACAGTCACGGCCCGGCCGCCCACGTGTGGGCAGCCGGGGCAGGACCGCTGTGCCGAGTCCGTACAGTCCGCGCCTGGCGGGACGTGCGAGCCGCGTACGGCTCAGACGCCCGCGCCGAGCGCGGCGTTGATGCGCTGCGGGTCTCCGCAGACGATGAGGAGCGCGCTCGCACGCTCCTTCGCCAGGGGCAGCGCGCGGACGGCGGCCTCGGAGCCTCCGTTGACCGCGACGACCACCACCGGTCGGGCCGACGCACGGTCGACGGCGGCGGCGTCGGCGAAGAAGACGTCGTCGCGGGCGTCGTGCTGGGCCCAGTAGGCGCTCTCCCCGAACGACAGCTCGTGCGTCGCCCAGGGGTGCTGCTCACCGGTGGTGAGAACCAGGATGTCGCCGGGGGCGCGCCCGGTCTCGAGCAGCAGGTCCACGGCCTCCTCGGCGGCGTCGAGCGCGCCGTCCGCCGGGGCGGGGATCAGCTGGATCTGCGGCACGGAACGATTCTCCGGCCGGGACGACGGGGACTGCCCGGCACCGGGGTGCGGGCGCTGTACCGGCGGCGCGGGCCTGGCCGGACCGGGATGCCCCGGGCGCGGCGAGGCCGCGGAACGCGGACCGGGTACGGGACGGGGGGTCGGCGCGGGGCGGCCTGCGGCCGGAGTGGCGCGGGGACCCTGGGCACTCTCGTGAATCTGAGGCTCCTCGGGGATGAGAGGCATACGTGGATGTCTATCAAACGCCGGTGCGAGTGACATCGGCGGGTGGGCACAAAAGTGCGGATTGCCGTTCACCTTGGCTGTGCCCGGCAGTTCAGAACTCGAATCAGAAATCGAAGCCGAGCTGGCCCCCGCTTTCCAGTGCGGCCGCCTCGGCGGAGATGCGGATCTTCTTGAGATGCCGCCACCGGGGGAGCGCGTCGAGGTACGCCCAGGAGAGCCGGTGGTACGGGGTGGGCCCCCGCTCCGCCAGGGCCGCCTTGTGCACGGGCGAGGGGTACCCCGCGTTGGCGTCGAAGGCGAAGGCGGAGCACACCTCCGACCGCAGACCGAGGTCGGCCATCATCGCGTCCCGGCGCACCTTGGCGATCACCGAGGCGGCCGCGACCGCGACGCAGGACTGATCACCCTTGATGACCGTGCGGACCTTCCAGGGGCTGCCCAGATAGTCGTGCTTGCCGTCGAGGATCACCGCGTCGGGCCGCACGGGCAGTGCGTCCAGTGCGCGCACGGCGGCCAGCCGCAGCGCCGCGGTCATCCCGAGCTCGTCGATCTCCTCCGGGGACGCGTGCCCGAGGGCGTACGCGGTGACCCACTTCTCCAGTTCCCCGCACAGCTCGAGGCGGCGTTTGGGGGTGATCAGCTTGGAGTCGGTGAGTCCGGCAGGCGGTCGGCGCAGTCCGGTGACAGCGGCGCACACCGTGACCGGCCCGGCCCACGCCCCTCGCCCGACCTCGTCGACCCCGGCGATGATCTTGGCGCCGGTGGTGGCTCGGAGCGAACGCTCGACGGTGTGAGTGGGTGGTTCGTACGGCATGGCGCCTGACAGATTACGCCGATGCGGGCCGCCCGCGGTACCCCGATTCCCCCGCGGGCCTCGCGGTTGGTTCTCAGACGGACCGGGGAGCGAGCAGCGGCACCATGACCTGATCGAGCATCTCGGCGATATCGGAGTCACGCCATTCACTGGCGCACACCTTCGAGCGGTACATCATCATGGCCGGAATCACATCGAAGACCAGCTCACCGAGGCCTTCGGCGCGGACATCGCCGCGCTGGACCCCCCGCCGTACCACCTCACGGAAGAGCCGGGTGGAGGGCTCGATCACCCCCGAAACGATCAGGCCATGAAGGCGTTCGGCGGTCGCGCTGTCGCATTCGTGAAGCACCGCCCTGAGGGCATAGCCGGGCTTGGAGTACATCGCCTCGCGCACCCGCCGGCACAGCTGGAAGAGATCTTCGCGGACGCTGCCGTGGTCGGGCGCCTCGTCGAGCGTGGGCAGTCCCGCCCGGAGGGCGTCGGCGACGAGGTCCTCCTTCGACGGCCAGCGGCGGTAGACCGCGGCCTTGCCGGTCTGAGCCCCCGCCGCGACCCCTTCCATCGTCAGCCCGCGCCAGCCGACGGTACTGAGCTGCTCCAGCGCGGCGTCCAGAATCGCCCGCTCCAGCACCGGACCGCGGCGGCGCGGGGACGCCGACTGCGACCGAGCGGCGGCCGCCGAGCTCGAGGTAACCATCAGCAACTCTCCATGGGTGCACATCGGTTGACGCGGCAGTGGTCAGTGAACGCTTGCGTTCACTGACGGGGACTCACTACCGTTGAGCGACAGTGAACGGGTGCGTTCACTAATCACTCGTGGGGGATCCATAGTGACAACAACTCAATCGGTAACACAGAGCAAGCCACCGGGTGCGGCGCGCAGGCAAGGGCGACCGGGAATCGCCCTGGCCGTCATCGCGGCCTGTCAGCTCATGGTCGTACTCGACGCCACCATTGTGAACATCGCGCTCCCGCACATTCAGGACGCGCTCTCCTTCTCCACCACCGACCTCTCCTGGGTGCTCAGCGCCTATACGCTGACCTTCGGCGGTCTGCTGCTGCTGGGCGGCAGGGCGGGCGACATCCTCGGCCGCCGCCGGGTCTTCCTGACCGGAATCCTCCTCTTCACTCTCGCCTCCCTGCTGGGCGGATTCGCCCAGGAACCCTGGCAGTTGCTGGCGGCGCGCGCCCTGCAGGGCGTCGGCGGCGCCATCGCCTCGCCCACCTCGCTCGCCCTCATCACCACGACGTTCCCGGAAGGGCCCGAGCGGAACCGCGCGTTCGGCGTCTTCGCGGCCGTGTCCGCGGGCGGCGGCGCGATAGGTCTGCTGGCCGGCGGCATGCTGACCGAATGGCTCGACTGGCGCTGGGTGTTCTTCGTCAACGTCCCGATCGGCGTGCTCATCGCCTTCCTCACCCCCCTGTACATCAACGAGTCCGAACGCCATCCGGGCCGCTTCGACATCGCGGGGGCGCTGACCTCGACGCTCGGTATGGCCTCGCTGGTGTACGGGTTCATCCGCGCCTCGGAGGAGGGCTGGCGCGACCCGCTCACCATCGGCTCCTTCGTCGCCGCCGTGGTCCTGCTGGCGGCCTTCGCGCTCGTCGAGTCGCGGGCCCGGGAACCGATCACTCCGCTCAGGATGTTCGCCGACCGCAACCGCTCGGGCACGTATCTGATCATGCTGAGTCTCGCGGCGGCGATGTTCGGGATGTTCTTCTTCATCGTGCTGTTCGTGCAGAACGTGCTCGGCTACAGCCCGATCCAGTCCGGCCTCGCCTTCCTCCCCGTGACGGTCGCGATCATCACGGGCGCGGGCCTCTCACAGCGGCTGCTCCCCGTCCTGGGCCCCAAGCCGTTCATGGTCACCGGTTCCGCGATCACCGGTGTGGGGCTGTTCTGGCAGACCTTCATCACGCCGGACAGTTCGTACGTCGGCGGAGTCCTGGGGCCGATGGTGCTCTTCGGATTCGGCATGGGCCTGAACTTCGTGACGCTGACCCTGACCGCGGTCTCCGGGGTCGCGCAGCACGAGGCGGGCGCGGCGTCCGGACTGCTCAACGCGACCCAGCAGGTGGGCGGTTCGCTCGGCCTGTCGATCCTGGTCACGGTCTTCGGTACGGCGAGCAGGAACGAGGCGGAGAAGCAGGTGCCGGCCTTCCTGTCGCAGGCGACACCGGAGCAGCAGGCACAGTTCGCCACCTCCAAGGAACTGCCCGCGCCCTGGGGTCATGACGTACTGACCGCCGGTATATCGACGGCCTTCACGGCCGCGGTGGCCATGGCGGGTCTCGCGCTGCTGACCGCGCTGGTGGTGATCCGCGTACGGAAGAGCGACCTGGAAGCGCTGAGCGGAAAGGCGGAGGCGTCGGGTCCGGTGGCGTAGGCGACCGGGGGACGCGCGGACGCGGGCGGGGTCCGTCCCAGGAGGGACGGACCCCGCTTCCGCTCACAAGAACGACTACGGCCAGGACCACGACGGCTGTACGGGCCCCTCCCCGTCAGGGACGCCCGAAGTCCCCGCCGTCCTCGTTCAGGTCGTAGTCGCCGGACGGGTCGTAGGGGTCGTACTCGTCGTCGAACCCGTCCCGGTCATGGACCGCGCATGCCGCGCGGGACGAGGCGACCTTGTGCTCGTCGAGGATCCGCCGCGCCCTCGCCTCCCCCAGGCTGGTGGCGTACCAGTCGGCCTCGGAGCCGGTGAGATCCTCCGCGATGTGGCGCAGGGCGCATGTGCGCAGCGGCTCCGGCAGCTTGTCCAGGGCGGGCACGGCATCGGCGGACAGCCCGTCCAGATAGCCGATGTCGATCTTTCCGCTGGTCTCGTACCGCTCGACGTTCCGCTCCGCGACGATCGCGTCCGGGGAGATCAGACCGAAGACGAGCACGGCTCCGGCGGCGCTCGCGGCGACGGCACGCGGCAGCAGACGCGCGCCGAACACCCCCGCGACCATGATCAGCACAATCACCAGGCCGAGCCACAGTTCCATGGCGGCGACCGAGATCCTCAGCCGGGTCAGCCCGTAGGCGTCGACGTACAGGTCCAGCCGGCGCAGCGCCGAGGCGACGACGACCAGGGTCAGTACGCACAGGGTGCCGAGGACCGCGCGGACAAGGGTCCGGTCGCGGGTACCGTCGCGCGGGGCCCAGCGCAGCGCGAGGCCGATGACGAGAAGCGTGAGCAGGGTGGCCCAGAGCAGCTGCCAGAAACCCTCACGGGCGTATTCGGCGTAAGTGAGGCCGGTTTCCCGCAACACCTTGTCGTATCCGCCGAAGAGGACGGCGAGCTGCACCGAGATGAAGGCCGCGAAGAGCAGATTGAGGACGACCAGCGGAAGGGCCCATTCCAGCCGCGCTCGGGCCCGTCCGGGGCGCAGCGCCACACGGTCCCATCGCAGGGGTGCGGCGGCGGTACGGGCCGCGGCGAGCGCCCCGACGAGGCCCAGGCAGAACAGGAAGAAGCGCCAGGGTCCGTCGGCCACGGAGATGTCGGGGATGAGGGAACCGAGCAGGTCCGCGAAGGCGGCGTCGGCTCCCGCGAAGAGCGCGCCGAAGACGACGAGCAACAGCGCGGCCACCAGGATCGTGCGCACCACCGGGCCCCAGCGTCCGCGGGTGCCGTCGGCGCGCTCCCGCACACCCGCCCAGGCCCACGCCATGCCGGAGCCGATGGAGTCGAGCAGTCCCAGGGGGCTGAGGAGGACGCCCGGCCAGCGCCGGCCGCCGTGCAGGGCGAGTGAACCGAGCGCCAGGGCGGAGACGACGGCGAGGAAGGTGGGCCAGCCGGCGTCGCGCAGGGCGGGAATCACCAGCGTGGCGACTCCGGCGACGGCCCATATCAGGGTCCAGGGGCGGACCCGCCGGCCCGCGGCCGTCGCGGCGAAGTAGGCGGCGAAGGTGAGGGGGACGGCGACGATCAGGAGATTGACGCCGAGGCCGTCGCCGAGCAGGAAACCGCTGAGTGCCGCCGCCACCAGGGCCGACCAGAGTGTGGCCGTGGGGACACGGGCAGGCGCGGCGGGACGCACCTTGCTGAACCTGCTGACGGTCGGCGGCCTCGGCGGGCCGAACGGGTTCGGCTGCCTCGGCGCCGCCCCCGGCGGCCACTGCGGCGGCGGCGCACCCTGCTGGGACGCACCGGGTGCCGCGCCCGGCGACGTCCCCGGGGTTCCCCCCGCCCGGGCCGGCTGCGGCTCCGGCCTCGTCGATGAGCCGGGGTCCGGTGTCGTCCGGGCCGCTCCACCGGGCGCCACGGGCGACGACGACTCCGGCGCGCTGGGCCCGGGCGGTCCCGATGTCCCGTTCGCGGCCGCGTCCCGCGACGGTTCGGGCGGTGTGTCTGACATGTGCCCCCCTCCCTGCCCGTTCCCGGACAGGCCGGTGCCACGGCGCGTGCGGGCGGGCTTCTCGTCGGCGCGCGCTTGTCATGATCAGCGCAGCGCGTGGCCGACAGGCTAACCGCGCCTTGGCCCCGCGCAGCCGCCGGTCCGCGGCTGTGGCAGGACCGTGACACTCGCGACGCCACCGGCCGTGGGGAGCCCAAGGCTCAGTGCGGCGCCTTGGAGGGGAGCCAGCCGGGCAGTTCCTCGGTCTGGGCGAGCCATTCCCCGGGCGGCGCCCCGCCGTCGGCGGCGGCCACTACTCCCCCGGCGATCGCACAGGTGGTGTCGACGTCACCGCCGACCTGCGCGGTCGTCCAGAACGCCCGCTCGAAGTCGCCCAACGACCGGGCGGCCGACCAGAGAGCGAACGGCACCGTGTCGTGGGCGCTCGTCCGCCGCCCGCTTCCCAGCACCGCCGCGACGGTTCCCGCGTCGTCGTAGTCCAGCATGTCCCGCGCGCGGCGCAGCCCCGCCCCCACCGCGCTGCGCGGCACGAGGGCGACCACTCCGTCGAGGAGGTCCGCCGGGGTGGGTGGCCCGGCCGGATCCGCGGCGAGCGCCGCGGCGGCCGCCACCGCCATGGACCCCACGACGGCCTCGCGGTGCTGGTGCGTGGTGTACGAGGAGATCTCGGCCTGGTGCGTGGCCTGCTCCGGGTCGTCGGCGTACCAGGCGCCGAGGGGAGCGATGCGCATGGCGGAGCCGTTGCCCCAGGATCCCTGCCCGTTGAAGAGCTCTGCGGCCAGCTCCCGCCAGTCGCCACCCTCCCTGATCAGCCGGAGCATCCGGTTGACCGCCGGGCCGTAGCCGCGGTCGAAGTCGTGGTGCTCCGCGAAGGAACGAGCGAGGGCGTCCTGGTCGATCCGGTGGTGCTCGGCGAGCACACCGAGAACCGAGCAGGCCATCTCGGTGTCGTCGGTCCACTGCCAGGGACCGGGCGGCAGGGCGCGCCGTTTCAGCAGCGGATAGTTCACGGGTACGAAAAATTGGGAGCCCAGGGCGTCTCCCACGGACAGCCCACGCAGGCTGGCCAGGGCGCGTTCGAAGCGCCGGTCGAGAGAGGAGGAGTCAGCGGTCATCGCCCTGCCACTCTATCCGGTGGCGCCGTACGGTTCGGGGGTACGCCATCGTTCGAAGGGCCGGTCGAGCGTGTACCGCCCGTCCTCCCCGAGCAGAAGCATCCTGGTCTCGCCGTTTCCGGGGTTGGACAGCGACTCGAACTCGGCGACCGTCCAGTGGAACCAGCGCATGCAGAACAGCCGCATGGTGAGCCCGTGCGTGACCAGAAGCACATTCGGCGGATGGTCGGGCGCCTCGAAGCTCCGGTAGAGGCTCTCCAGGAACGCGCCGACCCGGTCGTACACGTCCGCGCCCGACTCTCCCTGCGCGAATCGGTAGAAGAAGTGCCCGTAGGCGTCGCGATAGGCCTTCTGCAGGCGTACGTCCTCCCGGTCCTGCCAGTTCCCCCAGTCCTGCTCCCGCAGGCGCGGCTCCTCCCTCACCCGCACCAGGTCCGGGTCGAGCCCGAAGGCCTGGAACGTCTCGAGGGTGCGGCGGTATGGCGAGACATAGACACTGACGCGCTCGTCCCCGAACAGCTCCCGCAGCCTCTCCCCCGTCTCCTCCGCCTGCCGGCGCCCCACCCCGGTGAGTCTCAGGGCGTGGTCGGGCTGCCGTTCGTACACCGTGTCATCGGCATTGCCCTCGGACTCTCCGTGCCGGACGAGGACGATGCGCCGCGGTCGTGCCATGCGTCGACCCTAGTTGCGACCCCCGGCGCGGGCTCGGTCGAGTGGGCGTCCGGTGTCCGTCCTGGGCCCATCCGGCGTATCCGGTCCGAAAGCACCGGCCGCCCGCGCCCGATTGGGGATCACACCGTCCAGGACGGTTCGAGCGCGACGACGTCGCCGTTCAGCGCTGCCACATCGGCTTCGATCTGGGCCCGCAGGGCGAGCCGTTCCACCCGCTCGGTGCGGTACTTGCCGTGTTCAGCGGCCGACCGCCACATGGACAGCACCAGGAACTCGTGTCCCGGGGCCTCCCCGAACACCCCACGCAGCATCCCGGGCGACCCGGCCATCGCCGGATTCCACACCTTCTCCTGCATCAGAGCGAAGTGCTCGACCCGTTCCTCGTGGATCCTGCAGTGGGCCACCCGGACCACGTCGGCGTCCGTGAAGCGCGGCTCGAAGCCCGTTTTCACATCGAAGCGGTGATCGAAGAGCTTGACCTGGATGTCCTTGTACGTGCCCGCCTGCGACGCGGCCAGCCGGTCGTGGGACCGCGCCATGAACGAGTCGTAGAACGCCCGGCTCTCCCAGAAGGCGAAGACATGGGCCACTTCGGGCCGTCCCCTGCTCCACCCTCCGCCCTGTCCCCGGAATCCCGGCTCACCCAGCAGCCCCGCCCACTTCCGCTGCCCACGCTCGAACCCCCGACGGTCCACCACGGTGCAGCGAATCCACTTGACCAGCACCGCGCCATCGTACGGCCCCGGACACCGGCCGCGGTCGCGCTCCGCGGGAGTGCACCCGCATGACACCATGAACAACGTTCCCGTCCACGCGGGGAGTTGACGGTACGTAATGAGAGAGGGGATTCCGGTGAGCGGTCTCAACAAGGGGGTCGGCAAGGTCGAGGTCACGCTCAAGTGGGATCCCAGCCCCCTCGGTGAACCGGCGCACGATCTGGACCTCGTCGCCGGGGTCTACACGGCGGACGACCCGTACGGGGTCCCCGCGTACCTCGTGCACTTCGACAGCAGGTCACCGGACGGCACGATCACCCTCAACCGCGAAAGCAGTACGGGGCAGGGCTTCGGCTTCGACGAGGCGTTGACGCTGGAGCTGGACCGTCTTGCCGGCCTCTACGCGCGCGTGGTCGTGGGCGTGGCCATACAGCAGGGCGGAGGCCGTCGGACGTTCGGCGACATCTCCAACGCCGGCGTCCGCGTCCGCGAGGGCTACACGGTCCTGTCCGACGACGGCTTCGCCACGCTCTCCGGGTTCACCGCGGCGACGGTGGCGGAATTCGTCCGCGTCGGAACGGGCAGCTGGGAGTACCGCCCGCTGTTCCGCGGCTACGACACGGACCCGCAGTCCTTCGCGGCGCTCATGGGCGCGGCCCGCTCCTGAACCGGCGCCGCGCACGCCGGTAGAAGCGACGCGCACACCTGGACAGCCGCGCACGCGTGCGCGGCGCACGCCGAAGGAGGCGGAGCCGACATATCGACTCCGCCTCCTCGGCCGTTCACCTCACGCCCTGACGGCGCTCGGTATCAGCTGCAACCGCTGGTCGAGCCGCAGCCCTCGCAGATGTAGCAGGAGCCGGCCCGCTGCATCTTCGTACCGCACGAGAAGCACAGCGGCGCGTCCGCGCTGATGCCGAGCTGCATCTCCACGAGCTCCGCCGAGGTGTGCGCCTGCTTCGGGGCCGGGACCTCGATCTTCGGCGTGGCGACGACCTGCGGGGGCTCCTGCTGACGCGGAGCCGACTGGGCCAGGCCCTCGACGTCCATGTCCTCGTCGGACTGCTCGTACGAACCGGTCTCCAGGTGGCGCTGACGCTCCTCCGCCGAGTGGATACCGAGCGCCGAGCGGGTCTCGAACGGCAGGAAGTCCAGCGCCAGGCGGCGGAAGATGTAGTCGACGATCGACTGCGCCATCCGCACGTCCGGGTCGTCCGTCATACCGGCCGGCTCGAAGCGCATGTTGGTGAACTTCGAGACGTAGGTCTCCAGCGGAACGCCGTACTGCAGACCGACGGAGACGGCGATGGAGAAGGCGTCCATCATGCCCGCGAGCGTGGAGCCCTGCTTGGACATCTTCAGGAAGACCTCGCCGAGACCGTCGTCCGGGTAGGAGTTGGCGGTCATGTACCCCTCGGCGCCACCGACCGTGAAGGAGGTGGTGATCCCCGGGCGGCCCTTCGGGAGGCGCTTGCGGACCGGGCGGTACTCGACGACCTTCTCCACCGCGGCGCGGATGGTCTCCTCGGTCTTCGCGGTGACCTCGGCCTTCTCCGTCTCCTTCTTCTTGGCGGAGAGCGGCTGGCCGACCTTGCAGTTGTCGCGGTAGATGGCGAGCGCCTTGACGCCCATCTTCCACGCCTCGAAGTAGACCTCCTCGACGTCCTCGACCGTGGCGGTCTCGGGGAGGTTCACCGTCTTGGAGAGCGCGCCGGAGATCCACGGCTGGATGGCCGCCATCATCCGGACGTGACCCATCGCGGAGATGGAACGCTCGCCCATCGCGCAGTCGAAGACCTCGTAGTGCTCGGTCTTGAGGCCGGGGGCGTCGATCACATTGCCGTGCTCGGCGATGTGGGCGACGATCGCCTCGATCTGCTCCTCCTGGTAGCCCAGGCGGCGCAGGGCCTGCGGGACGGTGCCGTTGACGATCTGCATCGAGCCGCCGCCGACGAGCTTCTTGAACTTGACCAGGGCGAGGTCGGGCTCGAGGCCGGTGGTGTCGCAGGACATCGCGAGACCGATGGTCCCGGTGGGGGCGATGACCGACGCCTGGGCGTTGCGGAAGCCGTTCTTGGCGCCGAGGCGGACGACGTCCTGCCAGGCCTCCGTGGCGGCGGCCCAGATCGGCGAGTCCAGGTCGTCCATGCGGACGGCCGTGGCGTTGGCGTCTGCGTGCTGCTTCATGACGCGCTGGTGCGGCTCGGCGTTGCGGGCGTAGCCGTCGTACGGGCCGACGACCGAGGCGAGCTCGGCGGAGCGCTTGTACGACGTACCCGTCATCAGCGAGGTGATGGCGCCGGCGAGCGCGCGGCCGCCGTCGGAGTCGTAGGCGTGGCCGGTCGCCATCAGCAGGGCGCCGAGGTTGGCGTAGCCGATGCCGAGCTGGCGGAAGGCGCGGGTGTTCTCACCGATCTTCTCGGTGGGGAAGTCCGCGAAGCAGATGGAGATGTCCATCGCGGTGATGACGAGCTCGACGACCTTGGCGAAGCGCTCGGACTCGAAGGACTGGTTGCCCTTGCCGTCGTCCTTGAGGAACTTCATCAGGTTCAGCGAGGCGAGGTTGCACGAGGTGTTGTCCAGGTGCATGTACTCGCTGCACGGGTTCGAGCCGTTGATCCGGCCGGACTCGGGGCAGGTGTGCCAGCGGTTGATCGTGTCGTCGTACTGGATGCCCGGGTCGGCGCAGGCCCAGGCGGCCTCGGCCATCTTGCGGAACAGCGACTTGGCCTCGACCTCCTCGATGACCTCACCGGTCATACGGGCGCGCAGGCCGAACTTGCCGCCGGACTCCACGGCCTTCATGAACTCGTCGTTCACGCGGACGGAGTTGTTGGCGTTCTGGTACTGGACGGACGTGATGTCGTCGCCGCCCAGGTCCATGTCGAAGCCCGCGTCGCGCAGGGCGCGGATCTTCTCCTCCTCCTTGACCTTGGTCTCGATGAAGTCCTCGATGTCGGGGTGGTCGACGTCGAGGATGACCATCTTGGCCGCGCGGCGCGTGGCGCCGCCCGACTTGATCGTTCCTGCGGACGCGTCGGCGCCCCGCATGAAGGAGACCGGGCCGGAGGCGTTGCCGCCGGAGGAGAGCAGTTCCTTGGAGGAACGGATACGGGAGAGGTTCAGGCCGGCGCCGGAGCCGCCCTTGAAGATCATGCCCTCTTCCTTGTACCAGTCGAGGATCGACTCCATGGAGTCGTCGACGGACAGGATGAAGCAGGCGGAGACCTGCTGCGGCTGGGGCGTGCCGACGTTGAACCACACCGGCGAGTTGAAGCTGAAGATCTGGTGCAGGAGGGCGTACGCCAGCTCGTGCTCGAAGATCTCGGCGTCGGCGGGCGAGGCGAAGTAGCTGTAGTCCTCACCGGCCTTGCGGTAGGTCTTCACGATCCGGTCGATCAGCTGCTTCAGACCGGTCTCGCGCTGCGGGGTGCCGACGGCCCCGCGGAAGTACTTGCTGGTGACGATGTTGACCGCGTTCACCGACCAGAAGTCGGGGAACTCGACGCCACGCTGCTCGAAGTTGACCGAGCCGTCGCGCCAGTTGGTCATGACGACGTCACGACGCTCCCAGACCACCTCGTCGTACGGATGCACGCCGGGCGTGGTGTGGATGCGTTCGATGCGCAGACCCTTGGTCGACTTGGTCCCCTTGGCGCGGGAACCTCGTGCCGGGCCGCTCGCCGTCTCTGTCATGCCGCCTCCCATATACGGGCAAAAACACCCTGAAGTGCCCAAAACTTCCCAGGGCACGCTCTCTGTTCTGATGCCGGGAACGCCACGCACGGCGCTCTCGACAGGTCTTGTGCCGCTCGACGGCCGATCGCCGGGCCACCTGCGCCCGGCCCGTCGGTCAGTCGGCGGCGGTGGCGGGAACGGGGACCTCACGGGTCACGCCGGTCCCGCGTTCCTCAGCGGGAGGCCGCTCGGCGCGGAGCTCCGCGATGGCGGCCTCGAAGTCTTCGAGTGAGTCGAACGCCCGGTACACGGACGCGAAGCGCAGGTACGCGACGAGGTCGAGTTCCCGCAGGGGGCCGAGTATGGCCAGCCCGACGTCGTGGGTGGTCAGCTCGGCGCTGCCGGTGGCGCGCACCGCCTCCTCGACCCTCTGGCCGAGCTGGGCGAGGGCGTCCTCGGTGACCGGCCGCCCCTGGCACGCCTTGCGCACGCCGGAGATGACCTTGGTGCGACTGAAGGGCTCCGTCACGCCGCTGCGCTTGACGACCATCAGCGAGGCGGTCTCCACCGTGGTGAAACGGCGGGAGCAGTCGGGGCACTGGCGGCGGCGTCGGATCGACGTCCCGTCGTCGGTGGTGCGACTGTCGACGACACGGCTGTCGGGATGCCTGCAGAAGGGACAGTGCATGGCTTCCGACCCCTCCTTCACAGCACGACTGAATAGCCTCGACAGGCCCGTCAAGGCCCCCCGAAGCAGCCCCAAGCATAGGCGATGGCCAAGGCCTTGGCAGACCCGGGACCACAACTTCTGGGTGGCGGGATCAATCCAACCACTAGATCTGGGGTTGGGTCGCCGTTCGAGCAGGTCGCGCGTGTCGCGGCGCGGCTCTCCCTGGAGACCGGCCACGAGAGTACGGGACGCGCGCGCCGCCTCCACTCCGGGGCCCGCGGGTGCCAGACTGGAGGCGCGCACCCGGCTCATGCCGTGCCGCCGCCGCCCGGTACCGTCTGCACCGAATTCCATAGGGATCGGGGCGCATATACACCCAGCCGAACACACGCGTAAGACAATCTGCGATTTTTCACTCGAACGTGTGTTTGGCGCAACCTTTCGAAAGCTACTACCGTTGTCGAGCTAGGGAGAACATCTCGAGAGGGGCCGACGTGACCACTACCGCAGACAGTGCCATCATCACTGCACAGGACCGCTCCCAGAGCCGACTCGAGCCGGTGCATGCCATGAATGACGCAGCCACGAACCCGGAGGGTCCCAAGCCCACGCGCTCGCTGCCCGGCCGACCTCCAGGCATCCGGGCGGACAGCTCCGGCCTCACGGACCGGCAGCGGAGGGTCATCGAAGTCATCCGGGACTCCGTGCAGCGGCGGGGATACCCGCCGTCGATGCGGGAGATCGGCCAGGCGGTGGGGCTGTCCAGCACCTCGTCGGTCGCCCACCAGCTCATGGCTCTCGAGCGCAAGGGCTTCCTGCGCCGCGACCCGCACCGCCCCCGGGCGTACGAGGTCCGCGGCTCGGACCAGCCCAGCGCTCAGCCGACGGACACGACCGGCAAGCCCGCCGCGTCGTACGTCCCTCTGGTCGGCCGGATCGCGGCCGGAGGCCCGATCCTCGCCGAGGAGTCGGTGGAGGACGTCTTTCCGCTCCCCCGCCAGCTGGTCGGTGACGGCGAGCTCTTCGTACTGAAGGTCGTCGGCGACTCGATGATCGAGGCAGCCATCTGCGACGGCGACTGGGTGACCGTGCGTCGCCAGCCCGTCGCGGAGAACGGCGACATCGTGGCCGCGATGCTGGACGGCGAAGCCACGGTCAAGCGTTTCAAGCGGGAGGACGGCCATGTCTGGCTGCTGCCGCACAATGCGGCCTACCAGCCGATCCCCGGTGACGAGGCGACGATTCTCGGCAAGGTGGTAGCGGTACTGCGGCGGGTGTGACCCCACCCCGTCGGCCCTGACCGGGCCCCGGGTCCACTGCGCCGGTCCCGGGGCCCTGCGTTTTCTTGGTGCAGATTTCTTGGTTCAGCGGCTGCTTTCCGTTCTCCACAGCAGCTCAGCCTCTCAGCGGCCATTGCCATACAGACGGCTACGCCGACGAGGGGTGATCAGACAGGGGTGGGGGGGGGGTCTCCCCCCCCCCCCCCCCCCCCCCCCCCCCCCCCCCCCCCCTTTTCCCCCCCCTCCCCCCCCCCCCCCCCCCCCCACCCCACCCCCCCCCCCCCCCCCCCACCCCCCCCCT
>NZ_JBVIPQ010000005.1:0-65756 GCF_055577795.1 Streptomyces sp. NPDC033174 | reverse complement strand
CACCACCGCGGGGGCGATCAGACACGGCCGGAGAAGGGAGGAGACCTTTACCACCCCCACAAAAAAACGCCGGGAAGGGGGGGGGGGGGGGGGGGGGGGGGGGGGGTTCTTCCTCCCCCCCCCCCCCCCCACCCCTGTCTGATCACCCCTGTCTGATTCTTTTCCCGGCCCTGCTTCCCGGCTACTTCCCGTCCGCCTTCGCCTTGGCGTCGATGGCGGCCAGCGAACGGCGCACCTGATCGCGGTCCGTGGTGTACCAGAAGTCGGGCATCGAAGCCCGCAGGAAGCTGCCGTACCGCGCATTGGCGAGCCTCGGATCGAGGACGGCGACCACCCCTCGGTCGCCGGTCGCCCGCACCAGACGGCCCGCTCCCTGGGCCATGAGCAGGGCCGCATGGGTCGCCGCGACGGCCATGAAGCCATTGCCGCCGGCTTCCTCGACCGCCTTCTGGCGGGCGCTCATCAGCGGATCGTCGGGCCGGGGGAACGGAATCCGGTCCATGATCACGAGCTGACAGTTCGGGCCCGGCACATCGACGCCCTGCCAGAGGGAGAGCGTCCCGAAGAGACAGGTCTCCGGGTCACCGGCGAATTTCTTGATCAGTTCGCCCAGGGTGTCCTCGCCCTGCAACAGGATCGGCTTGTCCAGCCGCCCGCGCAGCTCCTCGGCGGCGGCCTGCGCGCCCCGCATGGAGGAGAACAGACCGAGCGTACGCCCACCGGCCGCCTCCACCAGCTCGGCCAGCTCGTCCACCATGTCGCCACGGCTGCCCTCCCTGCCGGGAGTCGTCAGATGACGGGCGACATAGAGGATTCCCTGCTTGGGATAGTCGAACGGGGAACCGACGTCGATCCCCTTCCACACCGGCACGTCATCGCCCGCGGTGCCCTCCGGAGCGAGGCCGAGCGATGCCCCGACACCGTTGAAGTCGCCGCCGAGCTTGAGCGTGGCCGAGGTGAGAACCACCGAACGCTCGGCGAACAGCTTCTCCCGCAGGAGCCCGGACACGGACAGCGGCGCGACCCGGAGGGAAGCGCCGAAGCGGTCATGGCGCTCGTACCAGACGACGTCGTACTCGGAGCCGTTGCAGATGCGCTCCGCCACGCCGTGGACGGACTCCACGGAGGCCAGCGCCTGCTTGCGTACGGCGTCCTCGTCCTGGACCGACTTGTCCCGGGTGGAACCGAGGGCCGAGATGACATTGCGGGACGCGTCGCGCAGCGCCATGAGGGCATAGCCGAGGTCCTCGGGGACCTCCTCCAGCCGCCCGGGCAGGGCCAGCTCCATCAACCGCTCGAAGCCCTCGGCGGCGGTCTGGAGCTCGTCGGCGACCTTCTCGTTGACCAGCTTCGCGGCACGGCGCACGGCGCGGTTGACCTGGCCGGGAGTGAGCTCGCCGGTGGCGACACCGGTGACCCGGGAGACGAGCTCATGGGCCTCGTCGATGATCAGCACCTCGTGCTGGGGCAGGACCGGGGCACCCTCGATCGCGTCGATGGCGAGCAGCGCGTGGTTGGTCACCACGACATCGGCGAGCTTGGCACGCTCCCTCGCGGCCTCGGCGAAGCACTCCGCGCCGTACGCGCACTTGCTCGCCCCCAGGCACTCCCGGGAGGAGACGGAGACCTGCGACCAGGCACGGTCGGAGACACCGGGGGTGAGATCGTCCCGGTCTCCCGTCTCGGTCTCGTCGGCCCAGTCCCGCATCCGCAGCAGGTCCTGCCCGAGCTTGCTGGTGGGCGCGGCCGCCTCGAACGGGTCGAAGAGCCCGTCCTCCTCGTCCTGGGGCACGCCCTCGTGGAGCCGGTGCATACACAGATAGTTCGAGCGTCCCTTGAGCATCGCGAACTCCGGACGGCGGCGCAGCTGCGGGTGCAGCGACTCGACCGTACGCGGCAGGTCACGCTCGACCAGCTGGCGCTGGAGCGCCAGGGTGGCCGTGGCGACGACCACGCGCTCCCCGTGCGCGAGCGCCGGCACCAGATAGCCGAGGGACTTTCCGGTGCCGGTGCCGGCCTGGACGAGGAGGTGGGAACCGTCGTCGATGGCCGCGGCGACGGCCTCGGCCATGGTGACCTGGCCAGGCCGTTCCACACCGCCGACGGCGGCGACTGCGGCGTGGAGGAGCTCGGGGAGGGATGGCTTCGTCATAGCCCGACCAGCCTACGGTGCGCCACTGACACTCCGATCACGCCAGCGGATTGGGGACCGTGCCGTGGACGGCCGCGTGAGGTCGCTGGGCGCGGTCGCGGTAGCCGTCCAGATGCAGACGGTTGCGGTTGAGACAGAGCCGCTCGATGCGGGGCGTGAGCAGGTCGAACATCTCGAAGCGGTCCTTGAGCTCGGGGAACCGGGCCTGGTAGCGAAGGATCTCGGCGCGCACCAGAGCCCAGAAATCATCCTCCGGGACGCCCAGTTGGTTCTCGCAGAGCGGCGCCAGGTACCGGAAGACGCCGACGAAGAGCCCTGAGTGGATGAACTGCGTCAGGAAGCCGGGCTCCTCGGTGAGCAGCACGGCCCGTACGTCGTCGGGCATGGCGTCGTGCTCGGGCAGCGGCCGGGCGCTGACGTTCACGTCGTCGACGAAGTCCTTGATCGCCATCCGTACCGGGACGTCCTGGTCGTCGTAGACGACGACGGCGTTCTCGCCGTGCGGGGAGAAGACGGTCCCGTAGCGGTAGAGGAAGTGCAGCAGGGGCGGCAGCAGCGCTGCGAAGAGGCGCTGGAGCCAGGCGGTGGGGGCCAGTCCGGAGCGGTCGACGAGCTCGGCGGTGAAGGCCCTGCCCTGCGGATCGGTGTGAAGGAGCGAGGCGAGGGTGCGGGCGCGCTCGCCCGGGGGGAGCCGCAACGGCTCGCGCCAGATCGCGCCCAGCAGTTCCCTGTACTGGTACGGGACCTCGGGGAGCCGATCGTAGAGCGGGTGCTCGACGGTGACGGAGGCGACCTCGCCGAGCAGGATCACGCCGCATTCGTCGCGCAGGAACGGATCGGCGTCACGCAGTCCGTGGACCCAGGACGTGACGGCGGGGGCGGCGAGGGTGCGCTCGGTCGGAAGGCCGCGCCAGACCAGCGTGTTGAGGACCGAGAGGGGCAGCTTGACGGTGTGCCGGTCGGGCCTGCTGGTGTTGACGAAGGTGCGGATGGACTGCTGCGGCAGCCGGAGGTCCCCGTCGCTGGACAGCGGGACGATGGCGCCGCGTACGACGGCGGGCGCGTAGAGCGGAAGCAGGATCTCCTCCCACTGCCAGGGGTGGACGGGCAGCAGGAGATACGCGTCGGGGGCGAGGCCACGGGCGCGCAGCTCGGCGTGGAAGGCGTCGCGCACGGCGGGGTCGAGTTCTCGTTCGTAGAGCTGCTCGGGGGTGGCGAGGCCGGCGACGCCCCGGTAGTCGGCGAGCTCGGTACTGACCGCGATCCACGGGAGACGGGCGGGGCGGCGGGCTTCGGGGGCCCAGCGTGCGGTGTCGGCGGGCGAGAAACCGATGCGGCCCTTGTTGAGGACGATCCACGGGTGGCCGGTCTGGTGGCCTTCGAGTTCCGCGTATCCGAGGTCGGCCAGCTGGCCGGCGCTCAGGGCCGTGTGGTCGAGGCGGGCGTCGGCGGCCAGCGTGAGGGTGAGCTCGCGCAGGAGATGGCCGAGCGTGGCTCCGTCGAGCGCGAGGAGGCGGCGCGCGCGGACGAGGAAGTCCAGCGGGTCGGTGTAGGGCCGGCCGTCACGGGTGACGGAGTCGGCGTCGACGCGCCAGCTGCCGTAGGCGCCGCGGCGGGCGGTGAAGGCGAGGACCGAGTCGTCGTCCAGTGCGAGTGCGTAGCGGCGGCTGCCCGCCTCCCCGCTCTCGCTCTCCCCCGGGGGCTGCGGGCGGGGCTCGATGATCTCCTCGTACGCGAACTCCCCGATGGCCTTGGCGAGGAGGCGGGCGGCCGCCCTGTTCCAGTCGGCCGGGTTCAGTTCGGGCGGGGCCGGCAGGGGCGGCTCGGCGTGCTCAGCGGCCTGGTCGGCGGAGTCAGGGACGGCAGGGGACTTCGGCACAGGGATTGACTCCTCGGGATGGGACCGATGCGGGTCGAGCGGTGTATGGAAAGCAGCGGGTCGTTCACTGGACGTGTCGCGGGAGGTGTCACAGGACGTGTCGCAGGGCGCGGTCACGGACCATGAGGGCGGCTCGCTTGTCGGGCAGGTCGACTTCCGCCGAGAAGCGGAATCCGGCGCTCAGGAATGCTGAGACGGAGGGGGTGTTGCGCAGGTCCGGTTCGGCGATGACGCGGGTGCAGCGCGGTCGGTTGTCGAGGACGAGGTCAGCGACGGCCTTGAGCAGGGTCGTGCCGACGCCTCGGCCCCGGTCGACGACTCCGCCGATGAGGAGATGGATGCCGGTGTCGTGGGGACGGGCCGGGTAGTGCCGGGCGAGAGGGTCGAGATCGGCCCGGTAGATCTCGAAGTAGCTCATGGGGACGCCCTCGAGCACGCCGAGGCAGGGAACACTGCGTCCGTCGCCGTCGAGTTGGGTGCGCAGATGGTCGGCGGCGACCGCCGGGGGGCCGTCGAGCTCCCAGAAGGCCGCGACGGCGGGGTCGTTCATCCAGCGGCTGACCAGCGGCAGATCACGTTCGACGCGGACGGGGACGAGTTGGAAGGCGCCGAGGGAGGTGGTGGCCGGGCCCCAGTCGGGGAGGTTGTCGAGGAGATGCCGGTCGGCCTCGTCGGGGCCGACCGGGGCGTCCGCGCTCTCGCCCGTCTCGAACAGTGCGATGAGTTCATCGGGCAGCCGTAGGTCCAGGGTGTCCTCGCCGCACCCGTCGGCGTGGGGCGGCGGGCTGGAGCCGGTGTCGGTGCTCGCATCGGTGGGAGGCACGGTGGCGCTCTCCTCTCATCAGTTCGGGCGGGTCGTGTTCTTTCAGGAGTGGAGGGGGTTGGCGATGGTGACGTAGACGGACTGGGTGTCCACCGGGCCGACGAGTTCGTCGAGGCCGTGGAGGCGGGTGAGGAGATTGGCCTTGCAGCGCAGCGCCTTGGTGTCGAGGAGGTGCCGCGGCAGGGGCGAGCCGAGGGCGGTTGCCGAGGCGAGGAACTGCCGCAGGGCGGCGAGCAGGACGCGTTCGTCGGCGAGCCGCTGTGCTCCGAAGGCGCCGATCAGCCCGAGGACGTTGTTGATGCCGAGGTAGTAGGCGAAGCGCTCGTCGGTGACCTCGTCGGAGACGAAGGTGTCGCTCGCGGTGCCGATGCCGGGGAGGCGCTTCTCCAGCGCGATGCGGTGGGACTCCCTGAAGTAGTAGCCCTGGTTGTCGCGGTAGCGGCCGCCCGTGGGCCAGCCGTCGGCGTCGAGGATCACCAGGGTGTTCTGCTGGTGGGCTTCGAGGGCGATGCCGGCGGTGCCGTCCAGCCAGAGGATCGGGCGCACGACCTGGTCGAGATAGCGCAGGAACCACTCGGCGGAGACGGCTCCGGTGGGCCGGCCGGTGCGGGCGGCGAGGCGGGCCACGGTCTCGGCGAGCCGTGAGCGCGTCACCGGGCTGCCGGGCCAGGGCCGGGGTGCGGTGAGCCCGGCGATGCAGACGGCGTCGTCGGCGGGCCCGAAGGGGTTGTGCCGGAGCATGACGTCGAGGCCGGGAACCGGTTCCCCCTCGGGGGTGTCGACGGCGAGCCATGCGGGGTCGCGGACGATGTCGAAACCCGGGTGGGCGGACTGCCACTGCTCGGAGAGGCCGGTGCGGAGCAGCCGGTGTACCTCGACGCCGCGGTGGAGCTCCTTTCGGAGGTTCTCCCGGCGGGAGTTGGTGATGCGCACGCCGAGCGAGAGCTTGAGCATCGCGGGCGCGCCGGGCCGGTGCACGGTACGGACGGAGGAGGTGGGGTGCCAGGGGTCGCCGTACGGCCCGAGGTCATGGAGGAGACCGGCGTCGAGGAGGGCGGCGACGGCGGGGCGGTGCCGCAGTTCCCGGGCCTGCCAGGGGTGCAGCGGCAGGGCGACGGTGTTGTCCGGAAGTCGCAGGCCGTCGGCGAAGCGGGCGGTGAGCTGTTCCGCGGGCAGCGGGCGGCCCTGCTCGGTCCAGGCCGATTCGGTGGCCAGGACGGATCGGTCGACGGCCGTCCAGTGCAGCGGGAAGGAGCCGTACAGCTCGGGTGAGTAGATGCGCGCTTCGGCGTCCGAGAGGCCCTCGCGGCTCTTGGGGGTCGGGTGCAGGGGGTGGCCGAGGAGCAGGGACTGCTCGGCGGTCAGGAAGAGGTCCGCGTCCGGGGCGGGAGCGGGGTTCAGGCGGCGGTCGGCGATGAAGTCGGCGGTGCGACGGGCCGAGTCGGCGATCCGGGCGACGAGTTCGGTTCCCTCGGGGCGGCCGGACTCACGTCCGATGAGGGCGGCGACGGTCACGGCGTCGGCCGGCGGGGCGCCGTGTGGCGCGCCTTCCAGGGCGGGTGGGCCGAAACGGTGCCAGCCGGTGGGCGACCAGTAGCGGACGGGGACGAGGAGGGCGGTGCCGCTGGCGTCGAGCGGAATGCGGAGGGTGTGACCGGTCGGGGCGGCGAGGTCGTTCTCCCGGACCCAGCACCGGAGCAGGCTCTCGGTGGCGGCGGTGTCGGCGGCCCTCACCGGGTCCGGGTGATCGAGGGGGTCGGCCTCGTGGGGGTGTCGGCTCTCGTCGCGTCCTGAGGGCAGGGCGCTCGGCGCGGGCGGACGCGGGGCGTCGTGGGGGCCCGAGTGCTGGCGGGGGACTGTCGCCGACCCGACGGTGAGCGGGCCGCGCGGGCCGTGGGGGCCTTCGGCGCCGGCCGTGGGGCGGCCGTCGGCGTCGGGGGCCTGGGAGGCGGAGGTGGGATTCACGGGGGACTTCCTTGCTGATGGTGTCCGGGTGGGGTCCGGGCGGGGTCCGGGGTCAGTGGGACGGTCCGGTGGGGTGTCGGTGGGGGTGAGGGGTGCGCTCGGCGGCGGCCAGGGCGTCGGCGAAGCGGTCGAGGACGGCCGCGACCTGTTCGTCGGTGATGGTGAGGGGAGGAAGGAGACGTACGACTCCGGAGTGACGGCCGCCGAGTTCGACGATCAGGCCGCGGTCGAGGCACTCGCGCTGCACCGCCGCCGCGAGCGCCGGGGCGGCCGGCGGGGTGAGGGAGTCGGGGGCGGCGGCGTCCGGATCGACGATTTCCACGCCGATCATGAGCCCCCGCCCCCGTACGTCGCCGATGCTGGGGTGGGCGGCGGCGAGGCCCTGGAGCTGGCCCAGCATCCGTGCGCCGAGGGTGGCCGCGCGGTCGGCGAGCCGGTTCTCGCGGACGAAGGCGAGCGTGGCCGCCCCCGCCGCCATGGCGAGCTGGTTGCCGCGGAAGGTGCCCGCGTGGGCGCCGGGCCGCCAGACGTCCAGTTCGGAGCGGTAGACGATGACGGCCAGGGGAAGGGAGCCGCCGATGGCCTTGGAGAGGACCATGACGTCGGGGACGACACCGCTGTGTTCGACGGCCCAGAAGGTTCCGGTGCGGCCGACGCCGGTCTGTACCTCGTCGGCGATCAGCGGAATGGAGCGGGCGGCCGTGAGTTCCCGCATCCTGCGCATCCAGGCGTCGGGCGCGGGGATCACACCGCCCTCGCCCTGGACGGGCTCGACGATCATGCCGGCGGGGGTGGTCACTCCGCCCTTGGGGTCGTCGAGGAGGCTCTCGGTCCAGCGGGCGGCGAGTTCGGCGCCGCGCTGGCCTCCGATACCGAACGGGCAGCGGTAGTTCTGCGGGTAGGGCAGCCGGGTGACCCGTACGTCCGTGGCGCCGCCCGAGGCGTCGAGCGCCCCGGCCGTCATCCCGTGGTAGGCGCCGGTGAAGGCGAGCATTCCGCTGCGGCCGGTGGCCGTGCGGACCAGTTTGAGGGCGGCCTCCACCGCGTCGGTACCTGCCGGGCCGCAGAACTGGATACGGGCGTCTTCCGCCAGTTGCCGGGGAAGGGTGCGGAACAGCTCTGTGGTGAAGGCGTCCTTGACCGGGGTGGCGAGATCGAGGACGTGCAGGGGGGCGCCCGAGTCGAGGACTTTCCTGATGGCTTCGAGGACCACGGGGTGGTTGTGTCCGAGGGCGAGGGTGCCCGCTCCGGAGAGGCAGTCCAGGTAGCGTCGGCCGTCAGCCCCTTCGATGGTCAGCCCCCGCGCCCGTACCGGCACGATCGGGAGCGAGCGCGCGTAGGTGCGGGCCGCTGATTCCCGGAGCGACTGACGGCGCAGGATGCCCTCGTGCGCTGATGTCGTCGCGGCGGGCGGTGCCACCGGAGCTGGTTCGGTCACGGCCACGGCTTGGTGTCCTCCCGCTGTAGACCCGTTGTCGACAGGTGCGTTCGCCCCGCTGTGACGGGAGCGCCGTCGGTGACGGCTGCTCCGCACATCGGTGTGCCACCCCGGCCGCGGGTGCGGCGGGGCATGACGGTGCCCTTGCTGTCCCCCGTACGTACCAACGACGGCACCGGCCCCGGATCACGGGCCGATCGAAGATCGTTGAGTGGCCCGGATCACGGCTCGGCCTCGCCCGGAACCGCGGCCCTGCCGCACGCCGTCCCCTTCCTCACCGGCATAGTGGGGGCCGCACTCCGGTGCCGAAGATCAGAAGTTCCACGTTCACAAGTGCATTTGAAGACGTAGTCCCAGGGGGATCACCACATGCGACCCATCCGCCCGCTGCTCGCCGCAGCCTCCGTCGCCGCGGCGCTGGCACTGACGGCCACTGCCTGCGGCCCGAGTGAGGACACGGCGACGGACAAGCCCAGCGCGCCCGCGAGCCGGCCCTCCGACGGCACGGTCAAGATTCCGGACGATCTGAAGGACCGTCTGAAGAAGCACGGGATCGACCTGGACAAGTGGAGGAACGGCGAGTGGAAGAACTGGGACAAGGACAAGTGGCTCCGTGAGGCCACGGACTATGTGAACCCGATCATCGAGGACCTCTGGGACCCGGACCGGATGCGGGATGCCGAGCAGCCCGACAAGCCGGTCGAGGAGGAGGACATCTCCGGCGACGAGAACATCACCGACCCCACACCGAGGCCGGTGGCCGCGAAGAGCGTGAAGACGCCGTACCACGCCAACGCGGCCGCGGCCGGGAAGGTGTTCTTCGATGGCCCCGAGGGCTCGATGGTGTGCTCGGCGACCGTGGTGAAGGACCCGGCGCATCCCGGCAAGTCCAACATGGTCTGGACCGCCGGTCACTGTGTGCACGCCGGTAAGAACGGTGGCTGGTATCGGAACATCGCCTTCGTGCCGTCGTACAACAACGGCGGGAAGCCGACCTCGGAGCTGGAGAAGGCCACGCGCGAGCAGATCGCTCCGTACGGCGCGTGGTGGGGCGACTGGGCGCAGACGTCGGAGCAGTGGATCTCCCAGGGCGCCTCTACCGGCGGCCAGGGCGCGCCCTACGACTTCGCGGTCATCCATGTGACCCCGGAGAAGGGCGGCAACGGCAAGTCGCTGGAGGAGACGGTGGGTTCGGCTCTTCCGGTGGAGTTCAACGCCCCGGCGGTGCCGAAGATCACGAACATCAGGGCGACGGGCTACCCGGCGGCGCCGCCGTACGACGGCCAGAAGCTGTTCGAGTGCCAGGACAAGCCGGGCCGGCTGTCGCTCAAGGCGAAGCAGCCGACGATGTACCGCATCGGCTGCTCCATGACCGGTGGTGCGTCCGGAGGCGGCTGGATCGCCAAGGGCCGGGACGGCAAGCCGGCGCTGGTCTCGAACACTTCGATCGGTCCGGTGACGGCCGGCTGGCTGGCCGGTCCGCGACTGGGCGCGGAGGCCAAGGGCATCTACGAGGAGGTCAGCAAGAAGTACGCGGGCCGCTAGGCGCGTTGGGGCGCGGGCTTTCCGCGCCGGTCGTCCGGCGGGTCCTCGGCGAGTGCGCCCTGGACCCGCCGGGCCGCGGTCCGTCCCCGCGTACGGCATCCGCACGCACGGCATAAAGTGTCACCGCACCTGCGGGGCGGTCGTTCGAAGACCGCCCCGTTGCGTGACACGTTCATGGCAAGTTTTTGCAGCAGGGCGGAGGTGCGCGCGGCGTGATGCCGTACGACTCCGCCGGACATCCGAGCACTTCAGGGGGAATCGTTCTCATGCGATCCATACGTCCCATGCCGGCCCTCGTCGGCCTGGCCGCGGCCCTCGCGCTGTCGGCCACGGCCTGCGGCCCGACCGAGGACGCCGCCGCCGACAAGCCGGCCGCCTCCAGCCCCGCCGCCGGGCAGAGCGGCGCGCAGGACGGCGGCGCGCTTCCCACGGACCTGGCCGACAAGCTCAAGAAGCACGGCGTCGACCCGGACAAGTGGAAGAACGGCGAGTGGAAGAACTGGGACAAGGACAAGTGGCTCCGTGAGGCCTCGGACTTCGTCAACCCGGTGATCGAGGGACTCTGGGACCCCGAGCGCATGAAGACCGCGCAGAGCCCGGACCAGACGATCGCGGCCACCTCCGGCACCACCGGCACCACCGATCCCACGCCGCGGCCGGTCCGGGCCCAGCGGGAGAAGACGCCCTACACCCGCAACGCGGCCCCGGTCGGCAAGGTCTTCTTCGACTCCCCCAAGGGCTCGATGGTCTGCTCGGCCACCGTGGTGAAGGACCCCCGCAGGCCCGGCAAGTCCAACATGGTGTGGACGGCCGGTCACTGCGTGCACGCCGGTCAGCGGGGCGGCTGGTACCGCAACATCGCCTTCGTCCCGGCCTACAACAACCTCGGCAAGTCGCCGGCCGCGCTGCAGAACGCCAAGCAGCACGAGATCGCGCCGTACGGCACGTACTGGGCCGACTGGGCCGTGACATCCGGTGACTGGATCAACAAGGGCGGCACGAACAGCGCCTGGGCGTACGACTACGCCGTCCTGCACGTGAAGCCCGAGCGGGGCAGCAAGTCGCTGGAGGAGACCGTCGGCGTCGCCCTGCCGGTCGACTTCTCCGCCCCCGCGGCCCGTCAGGTGAACGCGATGGGCGCCTGGGGCTACCCGGCCGCGCCGCCGTACAACGGCCTGATCATGCACAAGTGCGTGGACCGGCCCGGTCGTCTGTCGGTGGCGCCGAACATGCCGACGCTGTACCGCATCGGCTGCACCATGACCGGTGGCTCGTCCGGCGGCGGCTGGTTCCACACGATGCCGAACGGCAAGCTGGCGCTGGTGTCGAACACCTCGATCGGCCCGGCGGGCGGCAACGGCTGGCTCGCCGGACCGCAGTTGGGGCAGAGCGCCAAGCAGGCCCACGAGATGGTGAGCAAGAAGTTCGCCAAGTAGGCACGCGCCGCCGCACGCACGGATGAACAAAAGGCCCGCCCCCTCTCGACGAGGGGGCGGGCCTTCGGCCGTGACGGGTGCGGAGAACGTCAGTGCGCGGCGGGGACGTACGGTGCGAGGAAGGCGGCGAGCTCCTCGTGCACCCGTGCCTTGATCAGCGTGCCCTCCGCCGTGTGCTCCTCGGAGAGCACCTCGCCCTCGGCGTGCACCCGGGAGACGAGCCCGCCCTGCGTGTACGGCACGAGCGCCTCGATCTCCACCTTCGGCCGCGGCAGTTCGTCGTCGATCAGCGCGAGCAGCTCCCGCATGCCCTCACCGGTCCGCGCCGACACCGCGATGGAGTGCCGCTCGGCCCGCAGCAGCCGCTGCAGGACGAGGGGGTCCGCCGCGTCCGCCTTGTTGATCACCACGACCTCCGGCACGTTCACCGCGCCGACGTCACGGAACACCTCGCGCACGGCGGCCAGCTGCTCCTCCGGTGCCGGGTGCGACCCGTCCACGACGTGCAGGATCAGGTCGGAGTCACCGACCTCCTCCATGGTGGAGCGGAACGCCTCGACGAGGTGGTGCGGCAGGTGCCGGACGAATCCGACGGTGTCGGCCAGCGTGTAGAGCCGGCCGCTGGGCGTCTCGGCCCGGCGCACGGTCGGGTCGAGGGTGGCGAACAGCGCGTTCTCCACGAGCACGCCCGCGCCCGTCAACCGGTTCAGCAGGGACGACTTTCCGGCGTTGGTGTAACCGGCGATCGCGACCGACGGCACCTTGTTGCGCCGGCGCTCCTGCCGCTTGATGTCACGGCCGGTCTTCATCTCCGCGATTTCCCGGCGCATCTTCGCCATCTTCTCGCGGATCCGTCGCCGGTCCGTCTCGATCTTGGTCTCACCGGGACCACGGGTGGCCATGCCACCACCGCCGCCGCCACCCATCTGACGGGAGAGCGACTGACCCCAGCCTCGCAGTCGCGGCAGCATGTACTGCATCTGCGCGAGCGCGACCTGCGCCTTGCCCTCCCGGGACTTGGCGTGCTGGGCGAAGATGTCGAGGATCAGGGCGGTCCTGTCGACCACCTTGACCTTGACGACATCCTCGAGATGGATGAGCTGGCCAGGGCTGAGTTCACCGTCGCACACGACGGTGTCGGCCCCGGTCTCGAGCACGATGTCGCGCAGTTCGTTGGCCTTGCCCGAACCGATGTACGTCGCCGGGTCGGGCTTGTCACGGCGCTGGATCACGCCGTCGAGCACCAGCGCGCCCGCCGTCTCGGCGAGTGCCGCCAGCTCCGCGAGGGAGTTCTCCGCGTCCTGCACCGTCCCCGTGGTCCAGACACCGACCAGCACGACGCGCTCCAGGCGCAGCTGTCGGTACTCGACCTCGGTGACGTCCTCGAGCTCGGTGGAGAGGCCCGCCACACGCCGAAGCGCCGCGCGCTCGGAGCGGTCGAACTGATCGCCGTCCCGTTCTCCGTCGATCTCGTGGCTCCAGGCGACGTCCTCTTCCATCAGGGCATCGGCCCGAAGGCTCTCGGTGCGGTTGGTGTCCGCGAAGCTCTGCTCGTCCTGGGAAGGGGAAGAAGAGGAGGTCATTGGATCCTTACGTCGATAGAGAGGTTCGTTGTGTCAGTCACAACGCGTTACCACCGGGGATGATTCCCGCTGGGGCCGTCCAACATTCCGTGCCTTCGGTGAGGCCCGGCCGCGCCGCCGACCTGTTGATGGTGACACGGTACGCCCGGGCCCGTCACCCAGGTTTTCGGGGCGCCCGTCGCCCGGGTTTTCAGGGCTTCGAGCGCTTCGCCGCCCGGTCCCTGCTCCAGTCGGCGTGGCCCGGCATCGGCGGCGTCTTCTTCGCGTACAGCCAGCGCGCGAAGAACGCCGTCAGATCACGGCCCGCGATGCGTGCGGCGAGAGCCGTGAAGTCCGCCGTGGTCGCCGTCCCGTCGCGGTGCTCGGTCACCCAGCGTCGCTCCAGGGTTTCGAAGGCTTCCTTTCCGATCTCCTGGCGCAGCGCGTAGAGGACCAGGGCGCTGCCGTCGTAGACCACCGGCCGGAAGAGGCTGATCTTCTGGCCCGGCGCGGGCGGCTCGGGGGCCGCCGGGGGGCCGCCCGCAGCGCGCCAGCCGTCCGACGCCGCGTACGCCTCTCGCATCCGGCGCTCCAAGGGCTGCTTGGCCCTCTCCTGCGCGTACAGCGCCTCGTACCAGGTGGCGTGCCCCTCGTTCAGCCAGAGATCGGACCAGGTGCGCGGGGAGACGCTGTTGCCGAACCACTGGTGGGCGAGTTCATGGACCATGACCGCTTCGACGTACCACTGCGGGAACGCCGTCCGCGTGAACAGGGAACGTTCGAAGAGCGAGAGGGTCTGCGTCTCCAGCTCGAAGCCGGTCGACGCGTCGGCGACGAGCACTCCGTACGTCTCGAAGGGATAGGGCCCGATCTTGCCCTCCATCCACTTCAGGTGGTCCGGGGTCCGCTTGAGCCACGGCTCCATGACGGCCCGGTCGGCGGTCCGCACCACGTCCCGCACGGGCAGCCCGTGCGGGCCCTCGCGGTGGACCACCGTGGAGCGGCCGATGGAGACCTGGGCGAGCTCGGTGGCCATGGGGTGGACCGTGCGGTACTCCCAGGTGGTGGCGGCTCCGGCGGCCCGGGTCCGCGCGACGGGGAGCCCGTTGGCGACGACCGTCAGATCCTTCGGAGCGGTCACCCGGAAGATGAAGAAGGCCTTGTCCGCGGGGTGGTCGTTGCCCGGGAAGACCCGGTGCGCGGCGTCGGCCTGATTGGCCATGGCGAGCCCGTCGGTGGTCCGTACCCAGCCGCCGCTGTCCTGGGGTCCGGAGGGGTCGCTGGTGTGCTCCACGGTGATGTGCAGGGAGTCACCGGTCTCGGCCGCGTCGGCGGGGGTGACGATCAGGTCCTCGCCGCTGGTCACGAAGGCGGCCTTGTGTCCATTGACCTCGACGGAGCGGACCTTGCCATGGGTGAAGTCGAGGTTGACGCGCTCCAGCCGCTCGGTCGCCACCGCCTCGATCCTGGTCACGGCGTTGAGCGGGGTGCTGTTGTCGCCCTGGTACGTGAAGGCGATGTCGTACGTCTGGACGTCGTAGCCGGGGTTGCCCAGATGCGGGAAGAGCGGGTCGCCGATGCCCAGAGGCGCGGGGGCCGGCAGGGCGGCGGCGACGAGCCCGGCCGAGGCGGCGACCAGTACGGCGGCACGCAGGCGCCGTGACGTACGGCGGGCGGTGGGGCGGGAGGGGTGGCGACGGGAGAGCAGCATGGTGCAACGGCTATCAGTGCCCCGCCCTCCATCTGTGCCGACGCGCTCCGTTCCCACCCGAAGGGGTCACGAAGGGGTCATGCCGGGGCCGCCGCGGGCTCAGCCGTTCGCCGCCGGGTGCTGGGCGCGGCTCACGTCGTAGACCCCGGGCACATCGCGCATCGCCCGGATCAGGGCGGGCAGTTCGGCGGCGTCGGCGAGTTGCAGTGTGTACGTGTGGCGTACTCGCTGCTCCAGGGGCGGCTCGACGGTGGCCGAGACGACCGCCGCGCCCGCGGTGGCGATGGCCTCCGTGAGATCGGCGAGGAGCCGGGGCCGTCCGAAGGACTCGGCGACGAGGGTGACCCGGCACTCCGCGGCGGCGCCCCAGCGGACACCGACCGGTTCACGGCCGAGAGACTTCATCCGAGCGACGCCCGGACAGCCTTCCCTGTGCACGGTGACCGTGCGGCCGCGTACGGCGAATCCGGTGATCGCGTCAGGCGGTACGGGGGTGCAGCAGCCCGCGAGCCGCACGGCGGCGTCCGGGAGGTCCGCGACGGCGCCCGCGGCGGCCCGGCGGCCGGCTGTGACGGTGGCGGGCGGCCGGGGGGCGGCCGCCGGTGTCTTGGCGCCCTCGGGATGGATGGCGAGCCAGCGCGTGATGGCGATGCGGGCCGTGGGCGTACGGGCATGGTCCAGCCAGTCGGGCGAGGGCCCGGAGGTGGCGTCCTGGGCGAGCAGCAGCTGCACGGTGTCCCCGTCGCTGAGCACCGTACTGAGCGTCACCAGGCGGCCGTTGACCCTCGCCCCGACACAGGTGTGGGCGGCCTCGCCGTGCTGTTCGTACGCGGCGTCGACGCAGGTCGCCCCGGCGGGAAGGCCCAGGGTGCCGCCGTCGGAACGGAAGACCGTGATCTCCCGGTCCTGGGCGAGGTCGTCCCGCAGGGAGGTCCAGAAGGTGTCGGGGTCCGGGGTGGACTGCTGCCAGTCGAGGAGACGGGAGAGCCAGCCGGGACGGGTGGGGTCGACGCGTTCGCCGTCCTCGGTGGGTTCGGCGCCGTCGGCCGGCGAGGCGTAGGGGTTGCCGAGGGCGATGACGCCGGCCTCGGCGACCTTGTGCATCTGGTGCGTACGGATGAGGACTTCGGCGACCGCGCCGTCGGGTGCGGCGACCGCCGTGTGCAGCGACTGGTACAGGTTGAACTTGGGCGCGGCGATGAAGTCCTTGAACTCCGAGATCAGCGGGGTGAAACAGGTGTGCAGCTCGCCTAGGGCCGCGTAGCAGTCGGCGTCGTCGGCGACCAGCACGAGGAGCCGGCCGAAGTCGGTGCCTCGAAGGTCGCCGCGCTTGAGCCTGACGCGGTGGACGGACACGAAGTGCCGGGGTCTGACCAGGACTTCGGCGCCGATACCGGCTTCGCGCAGCACGGTGGTGACGTTCTCCGCGAGGGCCGAGAGGGCCTCCCCGGACGCCGAGTTCTCTGCGATCAGGGCGCGGGTGTTCTCGTACTCCTCGGGGTGCAGGATCGCGAAGACGAGGTCCTCCAGCTCGGTCTTGAGCGCCTGGACGCCGAGCCGTTCGGCGAGCGGGATGAGGACGTCGCGGGTGACCTTGGCGATCCGCGCCTGTTTCTCGGGGCGCATCACCCCGAGGGTGCGCATGTTGTGCAGCCGGTCGGCCAGCTTGATCGACATGACGCGGACGTCGTTCCCGGTGGCGACGAGCATCTTCCGGAAGGTCTCGGGCTCGGCGGCGGCGCCGTAGTCGACCTTCTCCAGCTTCGTCACGCCGTCGACGAGATAGCAGACCTCGTCGCCGAACTCCGCCCGCACCTGATCCAGGGTCACTTCCGTGTCTTCGACGGTGTCGTGGAGCAGGGAGGCGGTCAGGGTCGTGGTCTCGGCGCCCAGCTCGGCGAGGATCAGGGTGACGGCCAGGGGGTGGGTGATGTACGGCTCGCCGCTCTTGCGGAACTGGCCGCGGTGCGAGGACTCCGCGAGGACGTACGCCCGGTGCAGCACGGCGAGATCCGCGTCGGGGTGGTGGGCGCGGTGGGCTTCGGCGACATGGCCGATGGCGTCCGGCAGCCGGTCGCGCGCGGTGGGGCCGAGCAGTGCGGCACGGCCCAGCCTGCGAAGGTCGATCCTCGGGCGGCCGCGCCTGCGGCTCGGCGCGTCGGGGTTGGTGGCCTCTGCGCTCATGGGGCACCTCCGGCGGGGTCGACCGGCGGTGGGCGGGCAAGGCGTGCCCGCCGGGCCGGTGCTTGATGCTACCGACCCCACCACGTGGCGCAGTCACGCTCTCGCTCAGCGTGAAACGGATCACCCATTCGAGCGAAGGTTCAGGCCGCGGCCGTTTCCTTCGCGTTGAGCCAGTCGGCGTCGACGGTCCCCTCGGCGACGATGACCGCGGGGCCCGTCATCTCGATGTCGCCGTCCGGGTGCTCGGTGATCACCAGGGTCCCGCCGAGCACGTCGACGGTGTACGTGACGGGGGCGCCGGTCGTCGCCGGGTCGGCGCCGTCCCTGCGGGCCGTCGCGACGGCCACGGCGCACGCGCCCGTGCCGCAGGAGCGGGTCTCGGCGGCGCCGCGCTCGTGGACGCGCATGGCCACGTGGCGGGGGCCCCGGTCCACGACGAACTCGATGTTCACACCCTCGGGGTAGACCTCCGCCGGGGCGAACGGCGGAACCGACAGCAGGTCGCCCGCGTGGCGCAGGTCCTCGACGAAGGCGACGGCGTGCGGATTGCCCATGTTCACATTGCGGGCGGGCCAGCTGCGGCCGTCGACGGTGACCGTGACGCCGTCCTCGGGGAGCAGAGCGCGGCCCATGGAGACCGTGACGTCGCCGTTCTTGGCGAGATGGGCCCGCTTGACACCGGCGCGGGTGGCGATGGCGACATCGCCGGCGGTGACGAGGCCGGCGTGCTGCAGATAGCGGGCGAAGACACGCACGCCGTTGCCGCACATCTCGGCGATCGAGCCGTCGGCGTTGCGGTAGTCCATGAACCACTCGGCCTCGTCGGCCATCGCCCGGGCCTCGGGGTGGGCGGCGCTGCGCACGACGCGCAGGAGCCCGTCCCCGCCGATACCGGCGCGACGGTCGCAGAGCCGGGCGACGACGGCCGCGGGCAGCTCGATGCCGTTGTCCGGGTCGGGGACGATCACGAAGTCGTTCTCCGTGCCGTGGCCCTTGAGGAAAGCGATCGGCGAGGTCTGCTTGGTGGTCACGGGATCAATCGTAAGGGGAGGGTCCGACAGGACGATCGCGGGCGGGGCGCGGGACGAGCGCGGGGATCCTGCCGGACGGGCGCGCGGGCCGGGCGACGGGGATCCCGCCGGACGGGCGCGCGGGCCGGGCGACGGCGGGCGTCAGCGGAGACGGGCCACGCGCAGGACGGCGAGCGCGACGAGCACTCCGCTCGCGGCCAGGTACAGCGCGAGGACGCGCCAGTTCGGGCGCTCCCCGGAGGCGCGGGCCGGGAGTCCGGGCCAGGTGTGGCCGACGCGGCGGGCGGCCATCATGCCCCAGCCCGCGGCACAGCAACTGATCAGCAGACCCAGCATGGCGACGACGGCGCCGCCGTCCCCCGAGCCGAAGGCCAGGGGGAAGGCGAACATCAGGGATCCGACAGCGGCGAGTCCCACGATCGGGGCGAGCTGCCAGATCCGCAGTCGGCGCTGCGGCCGGAGCTCGACCTCGACCTCGTCCGGAGTCATCTCCGGGGGTCCGTTCTGGTCGTCGTCGGGACCGTCGGGGCTCAGGCGGGGAACGTCGTTCCGTGCCTGCTGCCGCTGTTCTCTGTCGCGAGGGCCGGCCTCCATCGCCACGCGCCCTCCCCACTCGGATTCCACTGGTCGATCGATGCTCGATGATGGCACGCCGCCGGGCACCGAATTGAACGCCGGAGCGTCCCGATGCCATCACGTGATCAGGCTGTAACCGCTCGTTCGACCAACGTCAGCGCCCGCTCGGGGAGTTCCGCCCGGTGTTCCGCGGCGCCGCTGAGCCAGTTGACGCGCGGGTCGCGGCGGAACCACGAATCCTGGCGGCGGGCGAAACGCTTGGTGGCGCGCACGGTCTCGGCGCGCGCCTCGTCCTCGGTGCACTCCCCCGCGAGCGCGGTGAGCACCTGCTGGTAGCCGAGGGCGCGGGCGGCGGTACGTCCCTCGCGCAGGCCCCGGGCCTCCAGGGCCCGCACTTCGTCGACCAGCCCGGCCTCCCACATCCGGTCCACACGCGTGGTGATCCGTTCGTCGAGTTCGGGGCGCTCGACGTCGACGCCGATCTGCACGGTGTCGTAGACCGGGTCGGGGCCCGGGAGGTTGGCGGTGAAGGGCTTGCCGGTGAGCTCGATGACCTCCAGCGCGCGGACGATACGGCGGCCGTTGCTGGGCAGGATGGCCTGCGCGGCCCCGGGGTCGGCGGCGGCCAGCCGGGCGTGGAGCACGCCGGAACCGCGCTCCTCCAGCTCGGCCTCCAGCCGGGCCCTGACGACGGGGTCGGTGCCGGGGAACTCGAGGGAGTCGATGGCGCCGCGCACATAGAGGCCGGAGCCGCCGACCAGGACGGGCGTACGGCCCGCCGCGAGCAGCCGGTCGATCTCGGCCCGGGCCAGGCGCTGGTACTCGGCGACGCTGGCGGCTTCGGTGACGTCCCAGATGTCGAGGAGGTGGTGCGTGACGCCGCCACGCTCCTCGGGCGTCAGCTTGGCGGTGCCGATGTCCATCCCCCGGTAGAGCTGCATGGAGTCGGCGTTGACGACCTCGCCGCCGAGTCGCTGGGCGAGGAAGACGCCCAGATCGGACTTTCCGGCCGCTGTGGGACCGACGACGGCGATGACCCGCGGAGCGGGAGCTGCACTTCTCACTGCCCCAGTCTCGCAAACCTCCGGACGCGTCCCCGAACGAGCTACGTGACGGTCCGCAGCCGGGTTCGTTGCCTGTTGCGAGGTTCCGACCGCCGGTTTCTGGACCGGCTCCACCGGGCGGCGCAACAGGGCGCTCCGGGCGACGCGGAATTTCGCCCACACGAGTACGCTATGGAGTAGATATGGGCGTTTTTGCAAGGTTTCTCCGGAAGGGGAAGGAAACTTCCGCGGCGTCAACGGAGGAGGCGCAGGCCTCCACCCCGACGGCCGAACCGGAGACGGCCGAAGACGCGTCGGAGGCGGAGCAGGTCGAGGAAGCCGCGGACGCGCCGGAGGCCGAGGCCACCGAGGGTGCGACCGGCGAGGCTGTGGAGATCCCCAAGCAGCAGTCGGCCGACGAGGCGGCGGACAACGAAGCCGGCGAGGGCGCCCGCACGTAGCGTCGGCACGCCATACGAACCCATTTCGAGGGAAGGTGACCCATGGGCCTCATGGATTCGCTGAAGGCCAAGCTCTCCCCGGCCAAGGACAAGGTCTCCGACCTCGCGCAGCAGCACGCGCCCAAGATCGACCATGGGCTGGAGAAAGCCGCGCGAATGGTCGACGAGAAGACCAAGGGCAAGTACCACGGGAAGATCGAATCGGGCACGGGCAAGGCCAAGGGTGCCCTGGACCGGATCGCACACAAGGACGACGGCAGCACGCCGCCGCCCCAGCCGCCGGCCCCCTGACGTCCGGGCGTCACCTGCCTCACCCTCATCACGGCGGACGGCCGCGGAGCATCACCCTCCGCGGCCGTCCGCCGTTCGCCGTCCCCTCGAGAGGGCCGGCCTCAGAGGTGTGCCTCCAGGGTGCTTCGAGGGGGGGTTCCGCTAGGACCAGGTGGCGACGACGTAGCCGACGCCGTACGGCGCGTCCTCGTACAACAGCCGGCCCTCCAGGTTCGCGCCCTCCGCAGCGCCCGCGAGGACCTGCCAGGGGGCGCGGCCGGCCACCTTCAGTTCATGCGCGAGGTGCTCGTCCAGTGTCATGAGGGCGCCGGTGTCCGCCGAGCCGAGCGCACGGGCCGCCGCGGCGTCGAAATCGGCGGCCCGCTCGTCCAGATAGCCGGGCGCCTTCAGGCTGCGGCAGGCACTGCCGTCGCCCATCACGAGGAGGGCGACGCGGCCGGCCCGTGCCGCCAGTTCCCGGCCGGTGGCGGCGCAGCGGTCGGGAGCGAGCCGCTCGTCGACGCCGAGGCCTTCGATCGGTGCGTCGGCCCAGTCCGCGCGCGCCAGCAGCCAGGAGGCGACGGAGAGAGCGGCGGGCAGTGGACGGGCCTCGGCGGACGCGTCCCTGCCCGCGTCCGCGTCGGTTTCCCCGTCCCGGTTCGCGGCGCGGTTCGCGTTCGCGCCGCCGAGTCGTACCGCGAGCTCCACTCCGAAGCCGCGGAAGGAACCCGTGGAGCCCTCGGGGTACGGGCCCTGTGCGTCCTCCCCGGTCGGCGCGATAACGACGAGCCGGTCGGGCCGGGAGGCGGCGAGCACGCCGAGCGTGTCCAGACAGGCCCTGCGGGCCGGGTCCAGCTCGGGCGCGGCTCCGGCGGCGATGTCGGGGACCAGCAGGGGCGGACAGGGGCAGACGGCGGCGGCGACAAGCATGATCCGCAGCCTAGCCGGGGTGCGGCGCCGGACGCGGCGTGGCCGGGCGACGCCCCGTGCCCAGGGTCCCGGTCCCGGGTGACCGGGTCTCCGGGGCGGCGGCCCGCGGTGGAGTCACAGCGCCGAGCAGCCGCCCGTCATCGCGGGGAGGGGAGCCGGTGCGCCCACGGCCGGCAGGCCCAGCATCACGCCGGACTGCTGCTGCGGGGCCGCGTTGCGCCTCTCCCAGGCGTCACCCGCGCGCGTGCGGCGGACCCCGGTCGTCGGGCCCTCCGCCAGAAGGTGGTGCGGGGCCGCGTACGTCACCTCGACGGTCACGACGTCGCCCGGCCGCACCTCCTGGTCCGGCTTGGTGAAGTGGACCAGGCGGTTGTCGGGGGCACGGCCGGAGAGGCGGTGCGTCGCGCCGTCCTTGCGGCCCTCGCCCTCGGCGACCATGACCTCCAGGGTCCGGCCGACCTGCTTCTTGTTCTCCTCCCACGAGATCTCCTCCTGGAGGGCGACGAGGCGCATGTAGCGCTCCTGGACGACCTCCTTGGGGATCTGGCCGTCCATGTCGGCCGCCGGGGTCCCGGGCCGCTTGGAGTACTGGAAGGTGAAGGCGTTCGCGAAGCGGGCCTCACGGACCGTGTGCATGGTCTGCTCGAAGTCCTCCTCGGTCTCGCCGGGGAAGCCCACGATGATGTCGGTGGAGATGGCGGCGTGCGGGATCGCGGCACGCACCTTCTCGATGATGCCGAGGAAGCGCTCCTGACGGTACGAGCGGCGCATCGCCTTGAGCACGGTGTCCGAGCCGGACTGCAGTGGCATGTGCAGTTGCGGCATCACATTCGGCGTCTCGGCCATCGCCGCGATCACGTCATCGGTGAAATCGCGCGGATGCGGCGAGGTGAAACGGACCCGCTCCAGGCCCTCGATCTTCCCGCAGGCGCGCAGCAGTTTGGAGAAGGCCTCGCGGTCGCCGATGTCGGAGCCGTACGCGTTGACGTTCTGGCCGAGCAGGGTGATCTCGGAGACGCCCTCGCCGACCAGTGCCTCGATCTCGGCGAGGATGTCACCGGGCCGGCGGTCCTTCTCCTTGCCCCGCAGCGCGGGGACGATACAGAAGGTGCACGTGTTGTTGCAGCCGACGGAGATCGAGACCCAGGCGGCGTAGGCGGACTCGCGCCGGGTCGGCAGCGTGGAGGGGAACGCCTCCAACGACTCGGCGATCTCGATCTGCGCCTCCTCCTGGATCCGGGCGCGCTCCAGGAGGACCGGCAGTTTGCCGATGTTGTGCGTGCCGAAGACCACGTCGACCCAGGGGGCCTTCTTCACGATGGTGTCGCGGTCCTTCTGGGCCAGGCAGCCACCGACGGCGATCTGCATGCCCGGGCGCGAGGTCTTCATCGGGGCGAGCCTGCCGAGGTTTCCGTACAGCTTGTTGTCGGCGTTCTCACGGACGGCGCAGGTGTTGAAGACGACGACGTCGGCGTCACCGTCGGAACCCTCGGGCGCGCGGACGTAGCCGGCGTCCTCCAGCAGGCCGGAGAGCCGCTCGGAATCGTGGACGTTCATCTGGCACCCGTAGGTGCGCACTTCGTACGTTCGCTGGGTGTCCACTGCCGGGCTCCGGTCGCTGCTGGTCATGTGACAAGGGTAGGCGGTGCCCGGAGTACCTCGTCCTCGGACCGTGAGAGTCCCGGCCGTGAGACTCGTCCCTCGGGAACTCATCCCCTGGCCATTACGGCGAGTGAGCTGGCAGGATCGCGCCATGCTTCCCGCACTGTCCCGCATCGGCCGTCGCCGCGCCCTCATGGGCTCGGCCGCCGTCCTGGTGGCGCTCGGACTGCTCGCGTGGTGGCTGATGCCGCTCGGGCGGTCGGCTCCGAGTGGGCGGGTCACGTTCAGTACGGGCGTACCGACGGGGGTGTACCAGCGCTACGGGGAGCTGTTGCAGCACGCCCTGGCCCGTGACCTGCCGGAGGTCGCCGTGGAGCTGCGCAACAGCGAGGGGTCCCAGCAGAACCTGGCGCGGCTGGCGTCCGGCGAGGCCGACTTCACCGTCGCGACGGCGGACGCCGTGGCGACCTACCAGCGCAACCGGAAGCCCGGCTCCGACCGGCTGCGCGGCTGCGCGCGCCTCTACGACGACTATGTGCAGCTGATCGTGCGCAAGTCCTCCAAGGTCGAGAAGGCGAGCGACCTGCGCTCACTGCGCGTGGGTGTCGGCCAGGAGGGCTCGGGCGTGCGACTGATCGCCGACCGTCTCCTGACGGCCGCGGGGCTCGACCCGGCGAAAGACATCATCCCGGTCTCGGCGGGCATCGACACCATGCCGGGGAAGCTGGAGCGCAAGGAGCTGGACGCCTTCTTCTGGTCGGGCGGTCTGCCCACCAGCGGGGTGCAGGCGCTTTCGGAGCGGCTTCCGATCCGGCTGGTCCCGCTCGACGGGGCGCTGGTCGACCGGCTCCACTCGGCGGGCGAGAGCACGCGCTACTACCGCTCGGCGGTCGTGCCCGCCGACGCCTACGCGCTGGCGCAGGACGGCAAGTCGGTGGAGACGGTGGCGGTGGCGAACCTGCTCGTCACCACGGACCGTACGGATCCGGACCTTGCGGAGGGCTTCACCGGCACGGTGATCCGCAGCCGCGACCGCATCGGCAGCAAGGTCCACCCGGCGCAGCTGGTGGATCTGCGGACGGCGATCTACACGGACCCGATACCGCTGCACGAAGGGGCCAGGCGCTACTACCGCTCGGTCAAGCCGTAGGCCGCCGGAGGCGGCAGCAGGCCGGAACGCCGCGCCGGCGGCGAGCGGCATCGCCGCGGCGCCGGAGGCGGCGGCAGGCCGGGACGGCGCGGCGGCTAGCGGGAGTGCGGCGCCGTCCGGGGCAGGGTCACCGTCACCCGAAGGCCGTGCGGCTCGTGCGGGGCGTAGGTGATCGAGCCGCCGCCGGCCGAGAGCAGGGCCCGTGAGATCGACAGGCCGAGCCCGGACCCCTTGACGTTCTGGTGGCGGTTGCTGCGCCAGAAGCGGTCGCCCACGCGGGTCAGCTCCTCCTCGGTCAGGCCGGGCCCCCGGTCGGCGACCACGATCGTGGAGGTCTCTCCGTTGGAGGCGACGGAGACGGTGACCTCCTCTCCCGCCGGGGTGAACTTGAGGGCGTTGTCGATCACCGCGTCGAGTGCGCTGGAGAGTGCCACGGGGTCGGCCCAGGCGGTGACGGCGACGCCGTCGCCGGTGAGTGCGACACCCTTCTCCTCGGCGAGGGGGCGCCAGGCCGCGACGCGTTCGGCGGCGAGTTCGCCGATGTCCGTGAGCTGGAGGTCGGCCGCGGCGTGCTCGGCGAGGGCGAGGTCGAGGAGGTCGTCCAGTACCTGGGCCAGCCGCTTGCCCTCGGTGCGGACGGAGGCGATCTCCGGGTTGCCCTCGGGGAGTTCGAGCGCGAGGAGCTCGATCCGCAGCAGCAGCGCGGCCAGGGGGTTGCGCAGCTGGTGGGAGGCGTCGGCGACGAACGCGCGCTGTTGCTCCAGTACGTCTTCGACGTTGTCGGCCATCTCGTTGAACGAGCGGGCCAGGCGCCTCAGTTCGGGTGGGCCGCCGGCCGCCGCGACGCGGGAGTTCATCCGTCCGGTCGCGATGTCGTGGGTGACCGCGTCGAGTACACGCACGGGTCGCAGTACCCAGCCGGTGAGCCGGAACGCCGCGCCGACGGCGAGCAGCATCGCCGCGGACTCGCCCGCCACGATGAGCAGCCAGCCGTGCAGGATCCGCGAACGCAGCTGCCCGGTGGGCGAGTCGGTGACCACGACGGCCACGACGTCCCCGTCGCGTACGACCGGTGAGGCGACGGCGAGACGGCCGTTGTTCTGCCACGGCCAGACCTGGGGCGGGTCATGGCTGCGGCGGCCGGCCAGCGCCTCTTTGAAGGCCCGGCGCTCCTCCCCGGAGGAGGGCAGGGTGAAGTCGTGCGGGGCGACCCCCATGGCGCGGTTGTCGCGGTAGAAGACGCCCGCCCGGATCCCGTACACCTCGTGGTAGCTGGTGAGTTCGCCGGCCAGGGTGCTGCGCCGCTCGTCGATGCCGGTGTCGTTCTCGGTGACGAACTGCGCCAGCGCGGCGAACCGCGCCGCGTCGTCGATCCGGTCGACGACGACCCGCTGCTGTTCGGCGGCGGCGAGGCTGACGGCGAGCGGGAAGCCGAGGGCCAGCAGTACACCGGCCATCAGGACGATGAGGAGCGGAAGGAGGCGAGTACGCACAGGGAATTACGCGGCCGGTGCGACCAGGCGGTAGCCGACGCCGCGCACGGTCTCGATCAGGCTGGGCATACGCAGCTTGGAGCGCAGCGACGCCACATGCACCTCGAGCGTGCGACCGGTGCCCTCCCAGCTGGTGCGCCACACCTCGCTGATGATCTGCTCCCGCCGGAAGACCACTCCGGGCCGCTGGGCGAGCAGCGCGAGGAGGTCGAACTCCTTGCGCGTGAGCTGCACGGTCGTCCCGTCGACACTGACCCTGCGGGTCGGCAGTTCGATGGTGACGGAACCGAGGCTCAGCGCGTCCGCGGCGCCGGCGCCGGACTCATCGCCGCCGGTGGTGCGCCGGCTCACGGCGTGGATACGGGCGAGCAGTTCGCCGGTGTCGTACGGCTTGACGACATAGTCGTCGGCGCCGAGGTTGAGGCCGTGTATGCGGGAGCGCACGTCGGCGCGCGCGGTGACCATGATCACCGGCGTCGTGGTGAGCTTCCTGATCTTCCCGCAGACCTGGTAGCCGTCCTGGTCGGGCAGCCCGAGGTCCAGCAGGACCACGCCGAACGGCGGCTTGTCGCCCTGCACGGAGGGCAGCAGTGCCTGGAGCGCCTCCTCGCCGCTGCGCGCGTGCGTGACGGCGAAGCCGTGCTTGGCGAGCACGGCGGACAGGGCGGCGGCGACATGGTCGTCGTCCTCGACGAGCAGCAGTCTCATGGCCCCCCTCCGATCGTGCGGTCGCGTGTGTGATCGTCCCGCTCGGTCTGCCCGCGGGGGCGTCGGTCCAGCCGTCTGATCATCCCGTGTCTTCGTGTCTATCAGGGCATGAACGCCGATGGTCGGCGTGGCAGTCAAGGGCCTACCCGTCGCAGCGGGGTTTCCGTTATCCACCCGGTACTCCGCCCACCGCCCTGTTCACGCGGAGTGTCCGGTCGAAGCCGGATCGTTATGCTCAATTTCCGCTCAGATGTAATGACGCTGTTCGCAAGGCGTGATTAGTGTCCTCCCAACCGAGGAGGACGGAGCAAGAAGCCGATGAGCGGAGTTTCAGTGACCAAGGGCGACAAGGACGCCGTGGCGGCGTCGGGCGACCTGGTCGTGCTGAGCAACGTCAACAAGCACTTCGGCGCGCTGCATGTGCTCCAGGACATCGACCTGACCATCGCCCGTGGCGAGGTCGTGGTCGTCATCGGGCCCTCCGGGTCCGGCAAGTCCACGTTGTGCCGCACCATCAACCGCCTGGAGACGGTCGACTCGGGCTCCATCACGATCGACGGCAAGCCGCTGCCCCAGGAGGGCAAGGAGCTCGCCCGGCTGCGTGCCGATGTGGGCATGGTCTTCCAGTCGTTCAACCTCTTCGCGCACAAGACTGTGCTGGAGAACGTGATGCTGGGCCAGGTCAAGGTCCGCAAGGCGGAGAAGAAGGCCGCGGAGGAGAAGGCCCGAACCCTGCTGGACCGGGTGGGTGTCGGCTCGCAGGCCGACAAGTACCCGGCGCAGCTCTCGGGCGGGCAGCAGCAGCGCGTCGCCATCGCCCGTGCCCTGGCGATGGATCCGAAGGTGATGCTCTTCGACGAGCCCACGTCGGCGCTCGACCCGGAGATGATCAACGAGGTCCTGGAGGTCATGCAGCAGCTGGCCCGCGACGGCATGACGATGGTCGTCGTCACGCACGAGATGGGCTTCGCCCGCTCCGCCGCGAACCGGGTCGTCTTCATGGCCGACGGAAAGATCGTCGAAGAGGCGACTCCGGACCAGTTCTTCAGCAGTCCGCGCAGCGACCGGGCCAAGGACTTCCTGTCGAAGATCCTTCACCACTGACGTGTACTGCCGAAGTGCACCCGCAGGGGTGCGCTGACGCGGTGTACTGCTGGCGTGCACTTTCGACGTGTACTGACGCGGTGTGCCGACGAGGTACACCGCCGACGTCCTCGTGGACGTCCACCACTGACGACCAACGCGACCAACGACCCACGACTTAAGGGATGTTCACCATGAAGCTCCGCAAGACGGCCGCCGTGGCCGTTGCTGTGCTCGCGCTGACCGCGACCGCCTGTGGTGGCAAGGAAGGCTCCGCCGGCGACAAGCCGACCGGGATCAAGCCGGGTGCGACGAACGCGCCGCAGCTGCCCAAGTACGTCGTCGCCTCCGACGTGAAGCTGGAGTCGCCCACCTTCAAGAAGGCCAAGGAGCGCGGCAAGCTGATCATCGGCTCCAAGGCCGACCAGCCCTACCTCGGTTTCGAGGACCAGGCCACGAAGAAGCGCTCCGGCTTCGACGTCGAGATCGCCAAGATGATCGCCGCCGACCTGGGCTTCACCGAGGACCGGATCGAGTGGAAGACCGTCGACTCCAAGTCCCGTGAGACCGCGATCGCCACGGGCCAGGTCGACTACTACGTCGGCACCTACACGATCAACGACAAGCGCAAGGCGCAGGTCGGTTTCGCGGGCCCGTACTACAAGGCCGGCGCCGACCTCCTGGTCCGCAAGGACGAGACCTCGATCACCGGCCCGCAGAGCCTCAAGGGCAAGAAGGTCTGCTCGATCACGGGCTCCACCCCGCTCCAGGAGATCAAGAAGCCGGAGTACGGCGCGAAGACCACCGAGCTCGCCAAGTACTCCGACTGCGTCCAGCAGCTCCTGACCAAGCAGGTCGACGCCGTCACCACGGACGACTCCATCCTCAAGGGCTACGCCGCCGCCAACTCCGGCAAGCTCAAGGTCGTCGGCAAGCCGTTCACCGAGGAGCCCTACGGCGTCGGCGTGAACAAGGACGACAAGGAGCTGCGCGAGGCGATCAACAAGTCGCTGGAGACGCACATCAAGGACGGCACGTACAAGAAGATCTACGAGGCGACCCTGGGGCTCTCCGGCTCCGCCTTCGTCGCGCCGCCGGCGATCGTCCGCTACTGATCACCGCCTGATCACCGCCTGACGTGGAGCGCCCCGTACGACGTGCGTATGGGGCGCCCCTCCCCTGCCCTGCTTTCTTGCCCCCCCAAGCCGCTGACCGCCGACGCGGAGACCTCATGAACGTACTGCTCGATTATTTCCCGGAGTTCCGCGACGGCTTCATAGGCACCGTGTCGATCACCGCCGTCAGCTCGGTCATCGCACTGGTCCTCGGCGTCGTCATCGCCGGTTTCCGGGTCTCCCCCATTCCACCGCTGCGCTTCTTCGGAACGCTCTGGGTCAACCTGCTGCGCAACACCCCGCTGACCCTGCTCTTCCTCGTCGCGACCTTCGTGATCCCGGAGATCCTCTTCCCGGGCATGAGCCCCTTCGTTCTCGGCTCGCTCGCCCTCGGCTTCTACACCTCCGCGTTCATCTGCGAAGCCGTCCGCTCCGGCATCAGCACCGTGCCGCTCGGACAGGCCGAGGCCGCCCGCTCGCTCGGTATGACCTTCTCGCAGACGCTGCGCATGATCGTGCTGCCGCAGGCCACCCGGACGGTGCTGCCGCCGCTGAGCTCGATCTTCATCGCACTGACCAAGAACTCGGCCATCGCCGGCGCCTTCAGCAACACCGAGCTCTTCGGCTGGCAGACGCTGATGAGCGAGCAGGGCTACGCCATCCTTCCCATCTTCGTCTGGGTGGCGGCCGCCTATCTGGTCGTCACCTTCACCATCAGCGGGATCTTCCGCGTCCTCGAGCGCCGCATGGAGGTCGCCCGATGAGTGCCAGCGTTCTCTACGACGCTCCCGGCCCCAAGGCCGTCGTACGCAACCGGATCTACTCCGTCGTCGGGTCCCTCGCCATCCTGGCGCTCATCGTCGTCAGCATCATGCGGCTGAGCGAGAAGGGGCACCTCGCCCCCGAGATGTGGGACATCTTCAACTACGCGGGCATCCGGCAGAACATCGCCGACGCGGTGCTCGCCACGCTGAAGGCGTTCGGTCTCGCGGCGGTCGGTTCCCTGGTGCTCGGCGTGGCCCTGGCCGTCGCCCGGCTCTCCGACCACAAGCCGGTCCGCTGGGTGTCCACCGGCTTCATCGAGATGTTCCGCTCCATCCCACTGCTGATCACGATCTACGCCGTGTGGATCGGCTTCCTCCCCGACTACTCGATGTGGGCGCTGGCGCTGGGCCTGTCGATCTACAACGGCTGTGTCCAGGCCGAGGTGCTGCGCGCCGGCGTCAACTCCGTGCCCAAGGGCCAGCGGGAGGCGGCGTACGCGCTCGGCATGAGCAAGTCCCAGGTGATGGCCAATGTGCTGATGCCGCAGGCGATCCGGGCGATGCTCCCGACGATCATCAGCCAGCTGGTGGTGACCCTCAAGGACACCTCGCTCGGCTTCATCATCCTGTACCCGGAGCTGCTCGCGACGGCTCGGCTCATCGCCTCGAACACCCAGGTGAACGGCCAGTACCCGTACGTCTCGACGATCGTGGTCATCGGCACGATCTACATCGCGATGTGTCTGCTGCTCGCCGCGCTCGCCACCTGGATCGAGAAGCGCGGCCGTCGCGCCAAGACCGGGATCGGCGGTTCGTCCGCTGCCGGCCAGGCCGTGGTGGCCGGCGCGAGCTTCGAGCAGGGGGCGGTCGTCGCGGATGCCGGCGTCGCGGGCATCGCGGGTGACGGGGCCGCGGGGCAGTAACACGAACACCTGACGGTATGTGACATCATCCGGGGGCAGTGGCAGTCGCGCCGCTGCCCCCGTCGCTTGACGCACGCACCCGCAGTGGGTTGCATACGTTCTGTGACCACGCACCGGGCTCCCGCCACACTCTTCCGTGCATCCCGCATGACCGAATGTGCTTCAGGAGCCACTCCGTGGACCCCGTGATCGTCGTCGGAGCGGGGCCCGTCGGGCTCACGCTCTCCCTCGCCCTGGCCGCCCAGGGCGTTCCTTCCGTCGTACTGGACGAGGGCCCCGGCAAGGACGAACCCCGCCCCGCCCGCACCGTCGTCCTGCGGCCCGACATGGCCGCTCTGGTGGAACGCCTCGGCTGTGCCACCGTCCGCGACGAGGGCACCCGATGGATCGGCTGGCGGTCCCTGCGGCGCAAACAGCAGATGCGCCACGTCGAACTGCGGCCCTTCGCCCTCGACGGGGGCGACGACCACGACGCCGGTGGGGACGCGCCGCCGGCCGAGGACGCGCCGGGCGCCGAGGCGCTGCTCGCGCCGCTGCACATCCCGCAGCACGCCCTGACCCGCGGCCTGCGCGACGCCGTCGCCGCCCACGACCTGATCCAGATCGTCACGCACAGTCGCCTGGACTCCGTCGAGCAGGACGGGCACGGCATCACCGCCCACACCCGCGGCCCGGAGGCCACCTGGTGGCGCGGAAGCCATCTGATCGGCTGCGACGGGGCCCGCTCCACGGTGCGCAAGCTGCTGGGCGTGCGGTTCCCGGGGCGTACGGCCGTCGAACGTCACGCCGTCGCCGCGCTGCGTACCGAACTTCCCTGGCCCGGTGAGGCCCTGCTGCACCGTCAGCCTCCGTGGCCCGGCGGCGGCGAGGAGATCAACGCCCGCCCCCTGCCGGACGGCACCTGGCGCATCGACTGGCTCCTGCCGCCACGCGGCGACCTGGTCACTCCCGACGCGCTGGTGGCCCGTATCCGCGACACTCTGGCCGGCTGGTGCGGTGAGACGCCGCCGTACGAACTCATCGACACCGGCGTCCACACCCTGCACCACCGCCTGGCCCGCCGCTGGCGCGTCGGCCGGGTCTTCCTCGCCGGGGACGCGGCCCATCTGCTGGGCGCGGTCGGCACCCAGGGCGTGGACGAGGGGCTGCGGGACGTCGACAACCTGGCGTGGAAACTGGGACACGCCTGGCACCACGGGCCCTCCGACACCCTGCTCGACAGTTACCAGACCGAGCGGCGCGGCGCGGTTGCCTCCCGCCTGCGTGCGGCCGACCAGTCACTCCCCGTCCTGCGCGGAGGCGGCGGGTTGCGCACGTACATCCCGGGGAGCACGCGCGGGTACGACAGCCTGCTCGCCGACGGCCATCTGGGGCGCGGCCCGCTGGGCGCTCCCCCCGCTTACCCGCACTCCCCCCTCGCGCCTCCGTACACCGACGGCCAGACGCCGGTGGGCACGCCCGTGGGCGCGCCGGTCGAGGACGTCCGGGTGACGGCGCCCGACGGCACGACCGTACGCCTGCGGGACCGGTTGGGACGGGGACGGCTGCTCGTCGTCCTCGTCGCGCCCGGTACCGGGGTGTGGGACCGCAGGCACTGGATGACCGCCGGGGTGATGCCCCGGCTGGCCGCGGCGGTGACCGCGTTGCCGGTCAGGGCGGAGGTGCTGGTGACCGAGGGGTATCCGGGCGCCGCGGCGCACACCGTGCTGCTGGTGCGCCCCGACGGACATCTGGCCGCGGCGTTCTCCGGCGTCCGCCCGGCCGAGCTGTACGAGGCGGCGGACGCGGTACGGGGTGGCGCGCCGACGACCGGGGCCACCGGGGCGAGGACGTCGTCGGGCGCGGGGCCGGGAACGCGGTCGGGGGCCGGGGCGGGGTCGGGGGCGGGGTCCGGAGCCACGTCCGGGTCGGCTTCCGGGTCGGGGGCCACGGGAAGCGACCGTACGGCGGACGTCAATTGACCGTCGCGGGCGCGCGTGGTGTACTCCGGATCATGACCGACACCTATGCGCGTCTGTGGCGGAGGGTCCATATGGACCTCGTCCGCTATGCGGGCTGCGTGTGTCGTCCCTCCTGCTGACTTCGCCCTTCCCTTCGCGTGCCGCCGCGCCCTCGCGCGCTCTGTGACGCCGCACGCGCCTCCGCGAACTCTCAGGACGGTTCTCATGTCCACGTCTGCGCCCCTGCCCGTCGCCGCGCCCTCGGCGCCCACCGCCGCCGACCTCCTCGACTTCGTTCACCGCACCGCCGCCGACGCCGAACTGGTCGCCTCGCTCCCCCTCGACCCCGAGGGCCGTACCTGGGTACGGCTCGAAGGGCCCGGCGGCAGCGAGGCCTGGCTCATCGGCTGGCCGCCGGGCACCGGTACCGGCTGGCACGACCACGCCGACTCCCTCGGCGCCTTCGCCACCGCGCGGGGCGAGCTGAAGGAGAACTCGCTCGCCGTCCGGCTGCCCACCGGCGGCTGGAAGACCCTCGAACTCCACGAAGGCGTGGACCGGGAGCGGCGGTTGACCGCCGGCGAGGGGCGTGCCTTCGGTCAGTTCCATGTGCACGAAGTGCTCAACGAGTCGCCCGAGGAACACGCTGTGTCCGTCCACGCGTACTATCCGCCGCTGCCTCTGATCCGGCGTTACAGCCGGACGGGCGCGGTACTCCGTCTTGAGCAGGTCGAGCGTCCGGAGGACTGGCAGTGAGTGAGAAGAAGGTATCCGTCGACGAACTGTTGGAGAGCGCGCGAGGAGGTCTCACACGGATCTCACCGCATGAGGCCTTCGAGGCCTACCGGGCCGGCCACGCGCTTCTGGTGGACACCCGCTATCAGGCACAGCGCGAGCGCGACGGGGTGATCCCCGGGGCACTGCAGGTGGAGCGCAATGAGCTTGAGTGGCGGCTGGATCCGCAGGGCAGCCACCGCCTGCCCCAGGCCGACAGCCACGACCGGCAGGTGGTGGTGCTGTGCAACGAGGGATACGCGTCGTCGTTCGCGGCGGCCTCCCTGCACCAACTGGGCCTGCACCGGGCGACCGATCTGGTCGGCGGCTTCCAGGCCTGGAAGGCAGCCGGGCTTCCGGTCGTCACTTCCACGCCCTGAGCCGGGGCCGGGGGGCGGGCCGCCGGATACGCGTGGGGCCCAGGCGTGAGGGTGGGGCCCGGGCATATGGCAGACCCGGGCTGGGGGCGAGCCCCGACGGGTCGGGGCCGGGGGCGGGCCGGCGGGTACGGCGGCGCCCAGGCGTATGGGCAGTACCCCGGGGTCCTGGGGGTGAGCCCCGACGGGTCGGAGCCGGGCCCGGGCGCATAGGGGCGGCCTGCGTACGGGGGCTACCGGCTCGTGGTGAACCTCTGTCGGCCGGGGGCGGCCCAGCGGGTCGGGGTGAGCCCCCGGGGGCCGGGCCCGGGTGCATTCGGACGGCCTGCGTGCGGGGCCACCGGCTCGTGGTGAACCCCCCTGTGGGCCGGGGGCGGCCCAGCGGGCACGGCCCCGGGCCCCGAGCGCTTCCAGGCGCTGATCCCCCCAGTGCCTAGAAGGGCTCGTCCAGGCCCTCGGTGTCCTCGCCCTCTTCCTCCAGTGCCTGCCGGACCACCCGTAGCGCCATGCCCTCCGGGTATCCCTTGCGGGCGAGCATGCCCGCGAGCCTGCGGAGTCGACGGTCCCGCTCGAGCCCCCGGGTGGCTCGGAGCTTTCGGTCGACCAGCTCCCGGGCGGTCGTCTCCTCCTGCTCGGAGTCGAGCTGCCCGACGGCCTCGTCGATCAGTGCCGGATCCACGCCCTTGGTACGCAGCTCCCGCGCGAGCGCACGGCGGGCGAGGCCCCGGCCGTGGTGCCGGGACTCCACCCAGGCCCCGGCGAACGCGGCGTCGTCGATGAGACCGACGTCCTCGAAGCGGGAGAGGACCTCGTCGGCGACCTCATCCGGGATGTCCCGCTTGTGCAGGGCGTCCGCGAGCTGCTTTCGGGTGCGTGGGGTCCCGGTGAGCAGGCGCAGGCAGATCGCCCGCGCCCGCTCAGCGGGATCCTGGGGCGACAGCTCCTTCTCGGCCCTCGACGAGTCGGTGCTGTCGCCCGGCCATTCGGTGCGGCCGGTCACGGGCTAGCCCTTGGCCGTCGTGGCCTTGGTCGCCTTGGTGGCCTTGCTCGCCGGGGCGGGGACGGACTTCGCCGACTCGTCGGTGGCGGCCACGGCCGCCGCGTCCGCGCCCGGCTCGGCCGTCGGTGCCTCGGGGCGGACCCCGACGCCCAGCTTCTCCTTGATCTTCTTCTCGATCTCATTGGCGAGATCGGGGTTGTCCTTCAGGAAGTTGCGGGCGTTCTCCTTGCCCTGGCCCAGCTGGTCGCCCTCGTACGTGTACCAGGCGCCGGCCTTGCGTACGAAACCGTGCTCGACGCCCATGTCGATCAGGCCACCCTCGCGGCTGATGCCCTGGCCGTAGAGGATGTCGAACTCTGCCTGCTTGAAGGGCGGCGCGACCTTGTTCTTGACGACCTTGACGCGGGTGCGGTTGCCGACCGCGTCGGTGCCGTCCTTGAGCGTCTCGATCCGCCGGATGTCGAGGCGCACCGAGGCGTAGAACTTGAGGGCGCGGCCACCGGTCGTCGTCTCCGGCGAGCCGAACATCACGCCGATCTTCTCGCGGAGCTGGTTGATGAAGATCGCCGTGGTCTTGGACTGGTTGAGCGCACTGGTGATCTTCCGGAGGGCCTGGCTCATCAGACGCGCCTGGAGACCCACGTGCGAGTCGCCCATCTCGCCCTCGATCTCGGCGCGGGGCACCAGAGCCGCCACGGAGTCGATGACGATGAGGTCGAGCGCGCCGGAGCGCACCAGCATGTCGACGATCTCCAGGGCCTGCTCGCCGTTGTCCGGCTGGGACAGGATCAGGTTGTCGATGTCGACGCCGAGCTTCTTGGCGTACTCGGGGTCGAGGGCGTGCTCGGCGTCCACGAAGGCCACCTGGCCGCCGGCCTTCTGCGCGTTGGCCACGGCGTGCAGCGTCAGCGTCGTCTTACCGGAGGACTCCGGTCCGTACACCTCCACCACCCGGCCGCGCGGCAGGCCGCCGACTCCGAGCGCGACGTCCAGCGCGGTCGACCCGGTGGGGATGACCTCGATGGGCTCATTCGGTCGCTCGCCCAGACGCATCACTGCGCCCTTGCCGAACTGCCGTTCAATCTGCGCGAGCGCGGCGTCGAGCGCCTTCTCGCGGTCGGTTCCTGCCATGGGTTCCACCCGATTTGCTTGAGTCGATCGCTTCACGTGAAAGACGCTAACCCCTGCCACTGACAATGGGCCCCGGCGTCCGTCCGGCCTGTGGATAACTCCCTCACCAAACAGCTTGCCCCACGCCTTGCCGCCCCCGGGAAGAACCGGGCCGGAGACCCATAAGAATGGATGTTCGATTTTGGTGTCAAGCGACACCCCACACGCCGACGCGGGCACTCCGGCTGAGTGCCCGCGTCGGTCCGTGCCAGGGGTTCGGACTGCTCTCGTCCGGAGTCGTCTCAGGTGCTGAGGAGCCGATTGAAGAACGAGCGGTAGCGCTGAAGGGCGAGGCGCAGGTCCTCGGTGGGAACCTCCTCGCCGCGCTGCCACTGGCCCTCCAGGTCCTGCTTGTGGGAGGAGAAGGACGCCGCCAGGGTCTGCATCACCTCGGCGACCAGCCCGTCGGCGGAACGGACCGCCTCACGGGGGTCGTCCACGAAGCGCCCCTGGATCTCGCCCCAGGAGACGCGGAAACCCTCGGCCTGGCCCGCGTCGAGCAGAGGCTGGTCCTCCCCGGCCCTCTTCTCCTCGAGGTCCCGGTCGCTCCGGCCGAACGCTCCCTCGTCGTCCGCACCCACACCGGCGTCCGCGCCCGCACCCGCGTCCGCGGAGGTGTCTCGGTCCGTATCCGGGCCCGTGCCGTTGTCGGTGTCCCGGCGGCCCCGCTCGTAGACCTCGGCCCGGTCGCCCGACGTCGCCTCCCCGGGGTAGACCGCCTGTCCCGCCCCGGGCTCCGCGCTCTGTTCCGTACCGCCCGCGCCCGCGAGCTGCTCGGTCGTCACGCCGTCTCCGTTCGCCGGTTCGCGTATGTCGTCCTGTCGCATCTCACATCACCTCGTGCGGCCTTGGTCGCCGATCAGTTCCTCGAAGAGAGCGCGGTAGTGGACCATCGCCCCGCGGAGTTCCTCGGTGGTCGCCCTGCCGTCGCTGCTGCGTACGTTGACGTCATGGGCCGAGCGGTAGTGCTCCAGGGTGCGGCCGTGCTCCACGGACAGGTCCTGGAGCTGCTGCTCGAAGCCCTCGGTCGGGTAGCCGCGATCCCGCATCAGCCGCGTGACCAGCTCGTCCGCCTGGGCCACGGCGCCGTCGGGGCGGTCGACGAAGTGCTCCTGGACGCGGCCCCACTCGTCCGTGTACCGGTGGCGGGCTTCCGGCGGCAGCTCCTTGATGTCGAGCTTGTCGTGCCGCTGCGCACGACTGCGCAGCTCCCGGTCCGCCGCGCGCATACCGCCCTCGCGCTCTACCGTCCGGTCGTACTCGGGGCCGAACTGCTCCTGCAGCCGGCGCCTGCGCCGCATCATCCACACGGCCACGCCTATGAGGATCAGCACGACGGCGACCGGGACGATGACAGCGATCAGGGTGCTGGTGGACATCGGCTCCTCCAGGGTGCGCGTCATGTCGTTCGGTGGTACCGCGAGTGCCCTGGACTCCCCCTGCCAAACGCTCCGTCAGGAGTCGTCGCGCGACTCCGGGGGCGACGCCTGGTCCTTCTTGCTGTGGTGCAGCGCCCGCTGGACGCGCGCGAGCACCGCCTCGCCGTACCGCCGGTGGCCGTGGACGCGCGGGTCCTCCGTCACCGCGTACCTCTTCACATACGCGCCGAGGAAGGCCTGGAGCGTGGCGACGGCGGGAATCGCGATCAGCGCACCGATGGCGCCGAGCAGCGCCGTGCCCGCGACGACGGACCCGAAGGCCACGGCCGGATGGATGTCGACGGTCTTGGAGGTCAGCTTGGGCTGCAGGACGTAGTTCTCGAACTGCTGGTAGACGACGACGAACCCCAGCACCCACAGCGCGTACCACGGGTTCTCGGTGAAGGCGATCAGCATCGGCAGGGCGCCCGCCAGGTAGGTGCCGATGGTCGGGATGAACTGCGAGACCAGGCCGACCCACACGCCGAGGGCCGGGGCGTACGGCACCCCCAGGATCTCCAGCAGGACGAAGTGGGCGACGCCGGAGATCAGCGCCATGAGCCCGCGCGAGTAGAGGTAGCCGCCGGTCTTGTCGACGGCGATCTCCCAGGCGCGCAGCACTTCGGCCTGTCTGCTGGGCGGCAGCACGGAACACAGAGCCCGGCGCAGCCTCGGCCCGTCGGCCGCGAAGTAGAACGAGAACAGGAAGATCGTCAGTAGCTTGAACAGCCCTCCGAGGACGGTGGCGGAGACGTCGAGCACTCCGCTCGCGCTGTTCTGCACGTACTTCCGCAGCCAGTCGGACCGCAGGAGGCTGTCCTGGACCTCGACCCTGGAGAGGTCCGTGTGGAAGTGCTGGTTGATCCATTTGATCACCGAGTCGAGATACCGGGGGAAGTCCTCGACCATGTCGATGATCTGGCCCGCCAGCATCGATCCCAGCAGTACGACGAAGCCGACGCCGACGATCATGACCACGAAGAAGACCAGGAAGGTGGCGAGGCCCCGGCGCATCCCCCGGGCGGCCATCCTGCCCACCGCCGGCTCGATGGCGAGGGCGATGAAGAACGCGATGAGGATGCTGAGGAGCAGACCGATGAGCTGGTGAAAGGCCCAGCTGCCGAGCTGGAAGCAGGCGAAGAGCGCGAGGGCGAGGACCATGGCGCGGGGGAGCCAGCGGGGCATACGGGCCGCAGCGGCCGGGCCGCCCGTGGGGGGCTGCTCCGGAGGCCCGCTTCCCGGCGGATTCGACGACGCAGCGCGGAAGTCCCCGGGCGGGTCCGCCGACACCGCGGCGGAGTCCTCGGCGGCGGCCGTCCCGGCGGTGGCCTCGGCGGCCGGTGCCTTGCCGACGGTCTCGACGGGCTGGTTCACCGCGCCGGCGGGCTTCTCGGTCCCGGCACTCGTCCGGGGCTCGGGGCCGGTCCCCGGGCCTGGGCTCGCTGCCGGCTGGGGATACTTCTCGGTCTCGTCAGTCGGGGCCACCCCGCCAGTCTCGCGCACCGGACCGACATCCCGCCCCTGTGCCGTTCGCCCCACCACCGCGGACACGGATATGTCAGTACATGTCAGCGCTTGTGTTCGGGGACGCCCACGGCAGCGCACACCGCCCGCCACACGTCCTTGGTCTCCCATCCCGCGTCCAGCGCCTCACGGACCGTGCGGCCCCCCAGCTCGGACATGACATGGTCGCGCGCGAAGGATTCGGCGTACGACTCACCGAAGTGGTCCGCCATCCGCTCCCAGAAAATCGTCAACCGCATGACTCCAGTATCCCGCTCCTGAGAGTGCAGCCCTGTCCGTAGGGCTTGTCCGGACGGCATTGCCCCCTACGGTCGGACCATGGCTGGAACTCCCCTCGCACGAGCCGAACATTTCATCTGGCTGACGGCCCGCGTGCTCGAACAGCGACGGTTCGCTTACCACTTCCTGCGCGCGAGCGCCGATCCCGTCGAGGTCGCGCTCAGCGCGTATCTGAACGAGGACAGCGGCTACGGCCACGCCCTCGAGCCCGATCTGCGCGGTCCGGTCAGCCAGCCCCTGCACACCGCGCACGCCCTGCGGGTGCTGGAGTCCATCGGCCGCTGCGGCGGGCTGCGGGTGGAGCGGATCTGCCGCTATCTGACGGAGGTGTCCACGCACGAAGGGGCGCTCCCGGCGCTCCATCCGTCGCTGCGCGGCTATCCGTACGCGCCCTTCCTGCCGCTCACCGACCACCCGCCGGGTGATCTGCTGGCGACCGGACCGGTGGTGGGGCTGCTCCACCGAAACCAGGTCTGGCACGCCTGGCTCTTTCGCGCGACGGACTTCTGCTGGGCCGCCGTGGACGCGCTGGAGAAGTCGCATCCCTATGAGCTCCAGGCGGCGATCGCCTTCCTCGACGGGGTGCCCGACCGGGCGCGCGCGGAGGCGGCGGCCGACCGCCTCGGCCGGCTGGTGCGCGAGCAGCGGCTCGCGGTACTGGACCCGGCGCATCCCGAGGCCTATCCCCCGGCCCCGGGGTACGCACCCGGCGAGCGCCACTTTCCCCACGACTACGCGCGCGTGCCCGATTCGCTGGCCCGTCGGTGGTTCACGGACGAGGAGATGGGGCGTTCCCTGGACCACCTGACGGCCGAGCAGCAGGAGGACGGCGGCTGGCCGGTCAACTGGCGCGAGTGGGCGCCTGGCGCGTCCCTGGAATGGCGGCCGATCGTGACGATCGAGGCCCTTCGTACGCTCCGGGCGCACGGCCGCCCCATCGACTGAGCAGGCGGGCCCCCGGGGCAGCGGGCACCAGCGGCCCGCCCGCGGCCTCGGTGGCTCCTCAGCCGCCGAGGGCCCGTACCCCAGCCGTCACCACGACCGCGGCTGCGACGACGACCAGGAACGGCGCCCGCAGCACCAGGGCGACCGCCGCCGCGGCGAGGCCCGCGGCCCGGGCGTCGATGACCAGGGAGCTGTTCGCGCTGAAGGTCTGCTGAGCGGTCAGCGCGGCCAGCAGCGCCACGGGAAGCAGCGCGGACAGCCGCCGCACCAGGGGCCGCTCGAGTGCCCCGTCCGGGACCAGCAGCCCGGCCAGCTTGACCAGGTAGCAGCCGGCGGCGGTCAGCCCGATCGCGATCCAGACGCTCAACGGTCCTCCTCCTTGGTGCGGCCTGCCCGACGGTCGGCGATCCCGCGCCCCTCGAACCAGAGCACGACGGGCGCGGCGAGCGCGGCCACCAGTACCGGCACCCCCGCCGGCAGTACCGGCAGGAAGCCCAGACCAAGGACGACGGCGAGTGCGGCGACGAGCCGTTCCGTGGTGCTCCGCAGCATCGGCGCCAGCAGGGCGAGGAAGACGGCGGGGCCGGCCGCGTCCAGGCCCCATGCCTCGGTGTCACCGATGGCCTCGGCACCCAGCGCGCCGAGGAGGGTGGTGAGGTTCCACAGCACATAGAGCGTGAGGCCGGTGACCGTGAAGCCGATCCGGGCGGCGCGCCGGGTCGGCTGGGCCAGGGAGACGGCTGTCGTCTCGTCGATGACCCAGAGCGCGGCGAGGGGGCGTACGGCCCGGGGCAGGGACAGGAGCTGGGACAGCCGCAGCCCGTAGAAGGCGTTGCGGGTACCGAGGAAGAACGCGCCGGCCGCGGCCGTGAACGGATTTCCGCCGGCCGCCAGCGCCCCGACGAGCGCGAACTGGGAGGCGCCCGTGAAGACGAGAAGGCTGAGCGCGCAGGTCTGGAGGATGCCGAGCCCCGCTCCCGCGGAGGTCACCCCGAAGGCGAATCCGGAGAGTCCGACGGCGACACCGACGCCGAGCGCGTCACGGACGACGGCCGCGTCCGGCTTCGGTTCGTCCCGTACGACTGGAGGTGCTGTCTGTTCTGCCACGTCAAGGACGCTACGAGGAAAGATCGTCTCGGGTCTTGTACGTTCTTGCGCGCTCACGCTGGTACGCACCCGGCGGAACTCCCACGATCCGGGTGAAATGCCGGTTGAGGTGCGGCTGGTCCGTGAAGCCGACCGCGGTGGCGGCCTCGGCGGGCGCCGTGCCGGCTTCGAGGAGACGGCGTGCGGTGCGCACGCGCGCGTTGGTGAGCCAGGCGTGCGGCGGCATGCCGTAGGAGCCCTTGAAGGCGCGCAACAGGGCGAAAGGACTGGTGCCGAGCTCCTGGGCGAGCTGCTCCAGGGACGGCGGCTCGGCCATCCGCTCCTGAAGGAGCTCCTTGGCGAGGGCGGCGGTACGGGCTCCGGCCGCCTGCGGCGTACGGACGGGCAGCGACTGGCCGTGGCGTCGCAGCAACCGGGCGACGGCGACCCGCAGCACGCTGTCGGCGGCGAGCGCGTTGCCCTCCTCGGCCGCCCGGTGCACCGCGCGGACCAGCAGCGCGGTGTCCTCGTCCTCGATGATGGTCTCGGCGAACCCGGGTGTGCCGCGCAGGGTCGTCTCCTCGGCGGCGATCGAGGCCACCAGCTGCGACGACGGGTAGAGCGTGGCGTACGACCAGCCCTCGGGCACTCCCGCGTGCGCGGCGTGCGGCACCTCCGGGTTGATCATGACGACGGTGCCGGGGCGGGCCCGGATCGTTCCCTGCGGCATGACCACGTCCTCGACCCCCCGCCGGACGGCGCCGAGAACGAATCCCTCGTGGCTGTGGCGAGTGAAGGAGTGGCGCACATAGCGGGCCCTGAGCAGATCGAGTCCCGGCACGCCCGGGTACTGCCAGTGTCTGGCCCACTCGTCCTTCCGTTCGCCCGTCGGCTCGCTCGCCATACCCCCATTCTGCGCCGGACCGCACGCCGCTGATTTGCTCGTCCATGCCGTGGACGCCGGTTGTCAGTGGCCGGGTGCACGATGGGGGGCATGGCCAGGACTGCGCTCGACTCCTTCTCCCCCGCGACCCGCGCCTGGTTCACGGGGGCCTTCAGCGCGCCCACCGCCGCCCAGGAGGGCGCCTGGCGGGCGATCCAGGAGGGCTCCGACGTCCTGGTGGTGGCCCCGACCGGCTCCGGAAAGACGCTGGCCGCCTTTCTCGCCGCGCTGGACGGCCTGGCGTCCACCCCGCCTCCCGCGGAGACGAAGAAGCGCTGCCGGGTGCTGTACGTGTCGCCGCTCAAGGCCCTCGCGGTCGACGTCGAGCGCAATCTGCGCAGCCCGCTCACGGGCATCCGGCACGAGTCCGTGCGGCTCGGGCTGCCCGAGCCGGAGGTGCGGGTGGGCATCCGCTCGGGCGACACCCCGCCGGCCGAGCGCCGGTCGCTGGCCACCAAGCCGCCGGACATCCTGATCACGACGCCCGAGTCGCTGTTCCTGATGCTCACGTCCTCCACACGCGACGCGCTGTCCGGTGTCGAGACGGTGATCCTGGACGAGGTGCACGCGGTCGCCGGGACGAAGCGGGGCGCTCATCTCGCGGTCTCCCTGGAGCGGCTGGACGAGCTGCTGCCGCGCCCGGCCCGCCGGATCGGCCTGTCCGCGACCGTGCGGCCGGTGGACGAGGTCGCCCGCTACCTCTCCCCGCAGCGCAAGGTGGAGATCGTCCAGCCGGCCTCCGGCAAGGAGTTCGATCTCTCCGTGGTCGTGCCGGTGGAGGATCTCGGCGAGCTCGGCGGCTCACCCGCGTCGGATGCCGGCCAGGCCGAGAAGCCGTCGATATGGCCGCATGTGGAGGAGCGGATCGCCGATCTCGTCCAGTCGCACCGCTCGACGATCGTCTTCGCCAACTCGCGGCGGCTCGCCGAGCGGCTGTGCAACCGGCTCAACGAGATCGCGTACGAACGGGCCATGGGCGAGCCCCTTCCGGAGGGCTCGCCCCCGGCCGAGATCATGGCCCAGTCCGGCGCCGCGCAGGGCGCGCCGCCGCTGCTGGCCCGGGCGCACCACGGCTCGGTCTCCAAGGAACAGCGCGCCCTGGTGGAGGAGGACCTCAAGGCGGGCCGGCTGCCCGCCGTCGTGGCCACCTCCAGCCTGGAGCTGGGGATCGACATGGGTGCGGTGGACCTGGTGGTCCAGGTCGAGTCACCGCCCTCGGTCGCCTCCGGCCTCCAGCGGGTGGGCCGCGCCGGACACCAGGTCGGCGCGGTGTCGACCGGTGTCGTCTTTCCCAAGTACCGGGGCGACCTCGTGCAGGCGGCGGTCGTCACCGAGCGGATGCGCAGTGGCTCCATCGAGTCGATGCGCATCCCCGCCAACCCGCTGGACGTGCTGGCCCAGCAGCTGGTGGCGATGGTCGCCCTGGACACCTGGCAGGTCGACGACCTCCTGACCGTGGTCCGCAGGGCCGCGCCGTTCGCCTCGCTGCCCGAGTCGGCGTTCACCGCCGTACTGGACATGCTGGCCGGGCGCTATCCGTCCGACGCCTTCGCGGAGTTGCGCCCCCGTGTGGTGTGGGACCGCGTCGCGGGCACGGTCACGGGCCGCCCGGGCGCGCAGCGGCTCGCCGTCACCTCGGGCGGCACCATCCCGGACCGGGGGCTCTTCGGGGTCTTCCTGGCGGGCGCCGACCCGAAGAAGGGCGGCGGCCGGGTCGGTGAGCTCGACGAGGAGATGGTCTACGAATCGCGGGTCGGCGATGTCTTCACCCTGGGGACCACCTCGTGGCGCATCGAGGACATCACCCGCGACCGGGTCCTGGTGTCGCCGGCCCCGGGCGTCCCGGGACGGCTGCCGTTCTGGAAGGGTGACCAGCTGGGCCGGCCGCTCGAACTGGGCCGCGCGGTCGGGGCGTTCCTGCGCGAGGTCGGGTCCATGGCCCCAGACGACGCACGCCTGCGTCTGCTGGCGGCGGGGCTCGACGACTGGGCCGCCGGCAATGTCCTCGCGTACCTGGACGAGCAGCGGCGCGCCTGCGGACACATCCCCGACGACCGCACGATCCTCGTCGAGCGGTTCCGGGACGAACTGGGCGACTGGCGCGTGGTGGTGCACTCCCCCTTCGGCGCTCAGGTCCACGCCCCGTGGGCGTTGGCGCTCGGCGCCCGCCTCGCCGAGCGGTACGGCATGGACGCCCAGGTCATGCACGCCGACGACGGCATCGTCCTGCGGCTGCCCGACGCTGACCTGATGGGGCTTGACTTCCTCGACCAGGATCCAGCGGCGCCCGGCCTGGAGTACGACAGCGAGCAGGCCCCGATCGGGGCGGGCGACGTCGCCTTCGACAAGGGTGACGTCAGCCAGATCGTCACCGACCAGGTCGGCGGCTCCGCGCTGTTCGCCGCCCGGTTCCGTGAGTGCGCCGCCCGCGCCCTGCTGCTGCCACGGCGCAACCCGGGCAAGCGCACGCCGCTGTGGCAGCAGCGCCAGCGCGCGGCGCAACTGCTCCAGGTGGCGAGCGAGTTCGGTTCGTTCCCGATCGTTCTCGAAGCGGTCAGGGAGTGCCTGCAGGACGTCTTCGACGTCCCCGGGCTCACGGAACTGATGGGGGACATCGAATCCCGGCGGGTCCGCCTCATCGAGGTCACCACCCCCGAGCCGTCCCCCTTCGCGCGGTCGCTGCTCTTCGGCTATGTGGCGCAGTTCCTGTACGAGGGCGACTCGCCGCTCGCCGAGCGGCGCGCCGCCGCGCTCTCCCTGGACTCCCGGCTGCTGGCCGAGCTGCTGGGCCAGGCGGAGCTGCGCGAGCTGCTGGACGTGGACGTCCTCACGGAGCTGGAGCAGGAGCTCCAGTGGCTCACCGAGGACCGCCGGATCAAGGACGTGGAGGGCGTCGCGGACCTGCTGCGGGTCCTCGGCCCGCTCACCGAGGCCGAGTTGGTGGAGCGGGGCGCGGATCCGGCCTGGCCCGGACGGCTCGCCGAGACGCGCCGCGCGATCCGCGTCCGTATCGCGGGAACGGACCACTGGGCGGCCGTCGAGGACGCGGGCCGGCTGCGCGACGCGCTGGGCACCGCGCTCCCGGTGGGTGTCCCCGAAGCCTTCACCGAGCCGGTGAAGGATCCGCTCGGCGACCTGCTCGCCCGGTACGCCCGCACGCACGGCCCCTTCACCTCCACGCGGGCAGCTGCCCGCTTCGGCCTCGGCGCGGCCGTCACCGACGGGGCGCTCCAGCGTCTCACCGCCGCGGGCCGGGTGGTCCAGGGCGAGTTCCATCCGTCCGGGATCGGCCAGGAGTGGTGCGACGCGGCGGTACTGCGACGGCTCCGCCGCCGCTCGCTCGCGGCCCTGCGCCATGAGCTCGAACCGGTCCCGCCGGCCGCGCTCGCCACGTTCCTCCCCCAGTGGCAGCACCTGGGCAGCAGCAGCCTACGGGGCATCGACGGGTTGGCACGGGCCATCGAGCAGCTCCAGGGCGCGCCCGTGCCCGCCTCGGCGCTCGAGAAGCTGATCCTGCCGTCCCGGGTCACCGGCTACTCCCCCGCCCTGCTCGACGAGCTGACCACAACGGGCGAGGTCGTCTGGGCCGGGGCCGGCGCCCTGCCGGGCAAGGACGGCTGGGTCTCGCTCTACCTCGCCGACGCCGCGCCCCTGCTGCTCCCTCCGGCCCACCCGCTGGAGCTGACCGCCCTGCACGAATCCGTACTGACCGCCCTCAGCGGCGGTTACGGACTGTTCTTCCGGCAGATCGCCGACCAGGTCCGCGCCACCACCCACCCCGACGCGACCGATCCCCAGCTCGCGGACGCCCTTTGGGACCTGGCGTGGTCGGGCCGACTCACCAACGACACGCTCTCCCCCCTGCGCGCCCTGCTCGGCTCCGGCCGCACGGCGGGCTCCACCGCGCACCGTGCCCGGCGCACGATCCCCCGCGGGCGGTACGGGACGCTGACCGCGGCCGCCCGGACCGCGTCCCGGACGGGCCCGCCCACCGTGAGCGGGCGCTGGTCCCTGCTGCCCCCCGCCGAGCCGGATCCCACCCACCGCGCGCACGCGCTGGCCCGCACGCTGCTGGACCGGCACGGCGTCGTCACCCGGGGCGCGGTCGCCGCCGAGGGCGTGGAGGGCGGCTTCTCGGCCACGTACCGGATCCTCTCCGCCTTCGAGGACAGCGGGCAGGCCAGGCGCGGCTATGTGGTGGAGGGTCTGGGCGCCGCGCAGTTCGCGATGGACGGCGCCGTCGACCGACTGCGCGCGGCGGCGACCGCCCGCGACCGCGCCGAGCAGACGACCGCTCCGCGCGCGGTGGTCCTCGCCGCAGCCGACCCCGCCAACGCGTATGGTGCGGCGCTTCCCTGGCCCGAGTCCCCCATGGGCGCCGGCCACAAGCCGGGCCGCAAGGCGGGCGCCCTGGTCGTCCTGGTCGACGGCGAGCTCACGCTCTACATGGAGCGCGGCGGCAAGTCGCTGCTGTGCTGGCGGACCGCCCCGGACGATCCCGCACTGGCGGCGGCCGCCGAGACACTGGCATCCGCAGCGCACGCGGGTTCCCTCGGCACGGTCACGGTGGAACGGATCAACGGCGAGGCGGCCCTCACCTCACCGCTGTCCCGGACCCTCGAGACGGCCGGCTTCCACGCGACACCAAGAGGCCTCCGCCTGCGCGCGTAACGGGAGGGCCGGCCGCCTGGCACCCCGATGAGCCCCAGCCCAGGGGCCGCACCGCTTGGGGCTGCGGCCCCGGGAGCCGCCCTCCCGCGCTGCCGGCCCCCACAACCGACCCAGGATCCCGCCCCCCGGCCGCCCGTCCCGCATCATGGATGCCATGCCTGAAGGAGACACCGTCTGGCTGACCGCCCGCCATCTGCACCAGGCTCTCGCCGGCCGGGTGCTGACCCGGTCCGACCTGCGGGTTCCGCGGTTCGCCACCGCCGACCTCACCGGCCGGACGGTCCTCGACGTCACCCCGCGCGGCAAGCACCTCCTCACCCGTGTCGAGGGCGGCCTGACCCTGCACTCGCATCTGCGGATGGACGGCGCCTGGCGGATCTACGACCCCGACGAGCGGTGGCGCGGCGGCCCCAATCACCAGATCCGGGCGATCCTCGCGAACGCCGCCCACACCGCCGTGGGCTACCGCCTCCCGGTCCTGGAACTGCTCCGCACCTCCGACGAGGAGAACGCCGTCGGCCATCTGGGACCCGACCTCCTCGGTCCGGACTGGGACCCGGACGAGGCGGTCCGCAGACTGGCCGCCGCCCCCGAACGACCCCTCGGTGACGCACTGCTGGACCAGCGGAACCTGGCCGGCATCGGCAATGTCTACAAGTCGGAGCTCGCATTCCTGGCGGGCGTCACCCCCTGGCTGCCGTTCGGTGAACTGGCCCCCGGCATCCCCGAACGCCTGGTCGCCACCGCACACCGCCTCCTGGAGGCGAACAAGAACCAGTTCGAACGGCGCACCACGACGGCGAGGCATCCAGCCCAGCAGCTCTACGTCTACGGCCGCGAGGGCCGCCCCTGCCTGCGCTGCGGCACCGCCGTCCGCAAGGCCGAACTGGGCGACCGGGTCACCTACTGGTGCCCCGGCTGCCAGAGCGGACCCACTGGTTGACGACCCGTCAGATACAGTCGTACCGTCCCGGCATGCCCCTCACCGCGTACGACCTCACCGGCCGGACCGCGTTCATCACCGGCGCCGCGAGCGGTATCGGCCGCGCGGCCGCCGTCCTCCTCGCGGAGGCGGGCGCCCATGTCCACTGCGCGGACCGTGACGAGGTCGGCCTGCAGGAGACCCGCTCCCTCGTCACCCAGCGGGGCGGCGCCGCCCATCTGTACCCGCTCGACGTCACCGACCGCGCCCAGCTGCGGGCAGCGGTCCACCGGGCCGGCCCGATCGACGTCATGGCCGCCATCGCCGGCATCATGCACACCAGCACGGTCCTGGAGACCCGCGACGAGGACCTCGACCGGGTCCTGGCCGTGAACTTCAAGGGAGTGCTGTACGCCTGCCAGGAAGCGGCCCGCTCCATGATCGACGCCGGCACGCGCGGCTCCATCATCACGATGGCCTCGGGCGCGATGGACGCGGCGAGCGCGGGTCTGCTCTGCTACAGCGCGGCCAAGGCGGCGGTGGTCCAGCTGACGAAGACCCTGGCCACCGAGGTCGGCCCCCAAGGCATCCGGGTCAACGCGGTGGCGCCCGGCTGGATCCGTACGCCCATGACGGACCGCCACGAGACAGACATGCGCCGGCGGATCGAGTCGGCCATGGTCCGGATGTCGCCGCTCGGTCGGGTCGGCGAGCCGGAGGACATCGCGCACGCGGTCCTCCATCTCGCCTCGGACGCCTCGGCCTTCACGACCGGCCAGATCCTGCGCCCCAACGGCGGCGTGGCGATGCCCTGGTAGAGAGAATCCTCAACGCCGAGGCGGCGCCGCCGGATGCGGACCCCGTGGTCCGCCGCCCGGGAGGCGCCGTCACATGCACCGGAAGAAGACTCAGACCCCAGCCACCGGCCGCCACCGCACCCTCGACGAGCCCGGCGCGCTCCGGTTCGAGCGTCACCCGCAGTACCGCCCACCACCACAGCCCGCCCACTATCAGCGCAAGTGCTATGAGCGAGACCCGTCGCCGTGCCATGCCGCCTCCTCCGGTCGACGCTAGACCGGACCGATCACACGGCGGCAGGGCGCACGGGTGACTTCACGGGCGCGTATGCGCACCACGCGGCGCCCGCCCTACGCGCTCTCCGCCTGGAACATCCAATGGTGCTTCTCCAGGTCGGCGGTCAGTCCAATGAGGATGTCCTGGCTGATCGGGTCCGGCTCCGCGGTCGCCTCGATCCGCTCCCGCATGCGCACGATCACGGCCGCCAAGCCGTCGACGAGGATGCGTACCGCGTCCGTGTCCTTGATCCATCCCTCCGGCACCGCCTTGATCGCGCTGGCGGCGGCCACCGTCGCGGCCCGCCCGTCCGGCGCGACACCGATCGCGGACGCCCTCTCCGCCACGGTGTCGGAGTGCTGGCGCGCCGTGTCGACGACCTCGTCGAGCTGGAGATGGACGGAGCGGAAACGCGGTCCGACGACATTCCAGTGCACCTGCTTGGCCACCAGGCCGAGGTCCACCAGATCCACCAGCGCGCCTCGCAGGGCTTCGCCGACGGTCTTCAGATCCGTGTCGGACAGCGGGCTCTTCACGACGGACATACGTACTCTCCCAACAGTCGTGCAACGGTCGTACGTACCGTCTACCTTTGCACATTTGACCTAAACCAGGCACTTGGAGAGTGCCCGGGAAGCAGCCGGGAAGGGCGGCCGAAAGGTGCCGGAAGGAAAGGCCGAAAGGCGTGGTTCCGGGCGGGAGAGCGGGGACACGACGTCCCGGAAATGGCGAAAGCCCCGGTCCGCCACTCGGGCACTGACCAGGGCTCAGCCCACTTCACCTTCAAGCAGCGACGACGTCGACCGCTTCCGCGGGTGCCTTGATGGTCACCCGCTCCGTCGGCACACCCGCCACCGACGTCACCGATACGGAATTGAGCATCGGGCGCACCGGCGCAGGCACCGGCTCACTGGCCCGTGCCGACTCGGCCAGTTCGGCCAGGGACAGCTCGTCGCTCACTTCCCGCATGAGCTCGGACATCCGTACGTCAAGCGCGTCGCAGATCGCGGAGAGCAGCTCGGAGGAAGCCTCCTTCTGCCCCCGCTCCACCTCGGAGAGATAGCCGAGCGAAACTCGGGCGGACGAGGAGACTTCGCGCAGAGTACGGCCCTGGCGCTGGCGCTGCCGACGCAGCACGTCACCAAGCAGGCGACGGAGCAGAATCATCGGTGGCTCCCTCCTCGGACCGCGTAGCCGCATCCTTCACGCCCCACCGTACCGCCTCGCGCTGCGGCCGTGCGGGGAGCGATGTCGTGTTCACTCAGGGCTGCAAACATCAATTCCCCCCGTTCTGTTCCGTATCCTGTGCCCGCGCATTCCCCGACAGTTCGTCCGCGAGCAATTCCAGCACGCTCCGTACAGTCTCTCTACGGATTTCCTCCCGGCCGCCGTTCAACCGCAGAGCGGCCACTTTCCCGGCTCCGACCGGACCCGCCACGGCCACGTACACCGTGCCGACGGGCTGTCCGTCCTGTGGTTCCGGACCCGCGACTCCGGTCGTGGAGACTCCCCAGTCCGCGCCGAGCCGGCTGCGGACACCCCTTGCCATCTGCAGCGCGACCTCGGGGTCGACCGCCCCGCGCTCCTCCAGGAGGGTCCCGTCCACACCGAGGAGCTCGTCCTTGAGAGCCGTCGCGTAGGCCGTGACGGACCCGCGGAAGGCGACCGAGGCTCCGGGGGCGTCGGTGAGCTCCGCGGCCACCAGACCGCCCGTGAGGGACTCCGCGGCCGCCACCGTCTGGCGACGCTCGGTGAGCAGTCGCAGGACGCGGGCGGCCGTCTTCATCGCGCCGGCCCCGCCGGGGAGCCCGCCGCGGCCGCCGTCGCGCGCTCCGCGGCCAGCCCCTGGCGCCGCAGGACCACCGCCTGGCGCACATAGTCGAGGCCGGTGACGACCGTCAGCACGACGGCCACGGCCATCACCCAGAAGCGCAGGGTGGCGAGCGGCCCGGTCAGTGCCAGGACGTACATACCGACCGCGGCGCCCTGGGCGAGGGTCTTCATCTTTCCGCCGCGGCTGGCCGGAATCACACCGTGCCGGATCACCCAGAACCGCATCAGCGTGATCCCGAGCTCCCGGAAGAGGATCACTCCGGTCACCCACCAGGGCAGATCGCCGAGCCAGGAGAGACAGATCAGACCGGCCGCCATGATCGCCTTGTCGGCGATCGGGTCGGCGATCTTCCCGAAGTCCGTGACCAGGTCGTAGGCACGGGCCAGGTGCCCGTCGAAGATGTCGGTGATCATGGCGACGGCGAAGGCCGCCCAGGCCCAGGCACGCCAGACGGGGTCGTATCCGCCGTCCTGCAGGAGCAGCAGCACGAAGCCGGGGACGAGTACCAGCCGCACCATGGTCAGGATGTTGGCGATGTTCCAGAGGCTGGCCTGATTGACGGCCGCGGCGCCCAGCTTGCCGCCGGGCGCAGGCCTGCCCGTGCCGCCCGCGGCGGGTGCCGGGACTCCCGTCATCTGCCCGCCTCCCTACAAGGGGTCCGGGGGTCGCTCCCCAGAAGTTCGACGCACTCGGCCACGAGGTCGACGCCCTCGGTCCCCACTACCTTGGCCGTGACCATACGGCCGGGGACGAGTCCCTCGTTCGTGGTGAAGACGACCTGCCCGTCGGTCTCGGGGGCCTGGTGGGCGGCGCGGCCCACCGCGGGCTCTTCCTCCTCGTCGGAACCGGCCGACTCGACCAGTACTTCCAGTGTCTCGCCGAGTCGCTCCTCCGCGCGCTGGGCGGTCAGCTCCTCCGCGAGCCGCGACAGATGTGCGAGCCGCTCGTCGACCACGTCCTGGTCGAGCTTGTGCTCGTAGGTGGCCGCCTCGGTGCCGTCCTCGTCGGAGTAGCCGAAGACGCCGATGGCGTCGAGCCGCGCGTGCGTGATGAAGCGTTCCAGCTCCGCGAAGTCCGCCTCGGTCTCGCCGGGGAAGCCGACGATGAAGTTGGACCGGGCACCGGCCAGCGGCGCCTTGCTCCGGATGGTGTCGAGGAGCTCCAGGAAGCGGTCGGTGTCACCGAAGCGCCGCATCGAGCGCAGCACGGCGGGGGCGCTGTGCTGGAAGGAGAGGTCGAAGTACGGCGCGACCTTCTCGGTCGAGGTCAGGACGTCGATCAGCCCGGGGCGCATCTCGGCGGGCTGCAGATAGCTGACCCGGACGCGCTCGATCCCGTCGACCGCCGCCAGCTCGGGCAGCAGCGTCTCCATCAGGCGGATGTCGCCGAGGTCCTTGCCGTACGAGGTGTTGTTCTCGGAGACCAGCATGACCTCCTTCACACCCTGCTCAGCGAGCCAGCGCGTCTCGCTGAGGACATCGCCGGGGCGGCGGGAGACGAAGGAGCCGCGGAAGGACGGGATGGCGCAGAAGGAGCAGCGCCGGTCGCAGCCGGAGGCCAGCTTCACGGAGGCGACGGGGCTGGTGTCGAGACGGCGGCGCAGCGGCGCCCTCGGCCCGGACGCCGGCGCGACGCCCTCGGGGAGGTCGGCGGGCTGGCCGTGGCCGGGGAGGGCGACGTCGGCCTGCTGGCGCTCCACCGGGCTGAGCGGCAGCAGCTTGCGGCGGTCGCGCGGGGTGTGGGAGGCGTGGATGCCGCCGTTGAGGATGGTCTGGAGTCGGTCGGAGATGTCGGCGTAGTCGTCGAAGCCGAGGACTCCGTCGGCCTCGGGGAGCGCCTCGGCGAGATCCTTGCCGTACCGCTCGGCCATGCAGCCGACGGCGACCACGGCCTGGGTCCGGCCGTGGTCCTTCAGATCATTGGCTTCGAGGAGGGCGTCGACGGAGTCCTTTTTGGCGGCTTCGACGAACCCGCAGGTGTTGACGACGGCGACATCCGCGTCGGAGGCGTCCTCGACGAGCTCCCAGCCGTCCGCTGCCAAGCGGCCTGCGAGCTCCTCCGAGTCCACCTCGTTACGGGCGCAGCCAAGAGTGACAAGGGCGACGGTACGGCGTTCGGGCATGGGCTCAAGACTACTTCGTCCCGGCCCCGCCCCCGCCGCTCAGGGTTGACCCCCCGAGTGGATCAGCGCGGATCAGCCGACCTCGGGGTCCGCCTTGGTGTACGTCAGGCGCTCCACCTGGCCGTCCTCGAACTTCTCCTCGACCTTCTTGCCGTTGACGAAGAGCTCGATCGGCCCGGCGTTGCCCAGGATGAGGTCGATCCGCTCGTCGTCCTGGAAGGTCTTGGTCTCGCCCTTGAGCAGCAGACCGTCGAAGAGCAGCTTGCCGTCGTGCGCCTTGGCCGAGATCCAGCTCTTGTCGCCGACCGCGGTCATCATCACCGTGACCTTGTCCTGCGCCGCGGCGATGGCGCTCTCGGACGGGGCGGGCTTGGGCGCCGGCTTGGTCGGGGTCGGCTTGGGGGCGGGCTTCTTCTCCGGCGCCGGGCCCTCGGCCACGTGGTGGGCCCGGTCGTCGCCGTCGTCGCCGTTGAACATCGTGAAGCCGACGAAACCGATCACGGCGACGATCGCCGCGACCATGGCGGCGGTCCAATTGGGGCGGCGCGGCTCGGGGCGGATACGTTCCGCCTCGAAGAGCGGGGCGGCGGGCGTCGGCGACGGCCGGCCGCCGTGCTCGGCGTCGTACTGCTCGACCAGCGGAGCGGGATTCAGCCCGACGGCGCGGGCGAGCGTGCGGATGTGGCCGCGGGCGTAGACGTCGCCGCCACAGCGCGAGAAGTCGCCCTCCTCGATCGCGTGCACGATCGGGATGCGCACCCGTGTGGACGCACTGATCTCGTCCACGGTCAGACCCGAGGCGATACGGGCCTGCTGGAGTGTGCGGCCGATGGGAGGCCGCTCGGAGGGCCGGTCGGAAGACCGGTCGGAAGGCCGGTCGTCTTCGGGGGAGTTGCCGATGGACACGAGGGCGCCTTTCGAGCGTGTAACCACCTGCTGGATGTTCAGTCTATGGGTGGTACGAAAGGGTGGGGCAACCGGGCGGACGCACTTTGTACGCCATCGGAATGGCTGTTGTGCGGCCGCCGGAGACGGGGAGGTCGGGACAAGCTTCTGTCCCTCCCTCCAACTTGACGTACGACCAAGGGAAACGGTTGCCCACTGTTCCCTTACGAGTGAGCCTCGGCGTCCGTCAGGCGGAATCCTCTCCGCGGAGCACCGCGAGGACTCCGTCCAGTTCGTCCGGTTTCACCAGCACATCGCGGGCCTTGGAGCCCTCGCTCGGCCCGACGATGTTGCGCGACTCCATCAGGTCCATCAACCGGCCCGCCTTGGCGAAACCGACGCGCAGTTTGCGCTGGAGCATCGAGGTCGAGCCGAACTGCGTGGAGACGACCAGTTCCGCGGCCTGGCACAGCAGGTCCAGGTCGTCGCCGATGTCCTCGTCGATCTCCTTCTTCTGCTTGGTTCCGACGGTGACGTCGTCCCGGAAGACCGGGGCCATCTGATCCTTGCAGTGCTGCACGACGGCCGCGACCTCGTCCTCGGTGACGAAGGCGCCCTGCATACGGATCGGCTTGTTCGCCCCCATGGGCAGGAACAGCCCGTCGCCCTTGCCGATCAGCTTCTCGGCGCCCGGCTGGTCGAGGATGACCCGGCTGTCGGCGAGCGAGGAGGTCGCGAAGGCGAGCCGGGAGGGCACATTCGCCTTGATCAGACCGGTGACGACGTCGACCGACGGGCGCTGGGTGGCGAGCACCAGATGGATTCCGGCCGCGCGGGCCAACTGGGTGATGCGGACGATGGCGTCCTCGACGTCGCGCGGCGCGACCATCATGAGGTCCGCCAGCTCGTCCACGATGACCAGCAGGTACGGGTACGGCTGAAGCTCGCGCTCACTGCCCTCGGGCAGCTTCACCTTGCCGCTGCGGATGGCCGCGTTGAAGTCGTCGATGTGCCGGAAGCCGAAGGCGGCCAGGTCGTCGTAGCGCAGGTCCATCTCGCGCACGACCCACTGGAGGGCCTCGGCGGCCCGCTTGGGGTTGGTGATGATCGGCGTGATCAGGTGCGGGATGCCCTCGTACGCGGTCAGCTCGACCCGCTTGGGGTCGACGAGGACCATCCGGACGTCCTCCGGAGTCGCTCTTATCATCACCGAGGTGATCAGGCAGTTGATGCAGGACGACTTTCCGGAGCCGGTGGCACCGGCGACCAGGACGTGCGGCATCTTCGCCAGGTTGGCCATCTCGTAGCCGCCCTCGACGTTCTTGCCGAGCGCCACCAGCATCGGGTGGTCGTCCTCGGCCGCGGCGGCGAGCCGCAGGACATCTCCGAGGTTGACCATCTCCCGGTCGCTGTTCGGGATCTCGATGCCCACGGCCGACTTTCCGGGGATGGGCGAGATGATCCGGACGTCCGGGCTGGCGACGGCGTACGCGATGTTCTTGGTCAGGGCGGTGATCCGCTCGACCTTCACGGCGGGACCGAGCTCCACCTCGTAGCGGGTGACCGTCGGGCCGCGGGTGAAGCCGGTGACGGCCGCGTCGACCTTGAACTCCATGAAGACATTGCTGAGCGAGGCGACGACCGCGTCGTTGGCCGCGCTCCGGGTCTTTCCGGGCCCGCCGCGCTCCAGCAGGTCGAGCGACGGCAGGGAGTAGGTGATGTCCCCGGAGAGCTGCAACTGCTCGGCGCGGGGCGGCAGCGGCTCGGACCGCTCGGGCGCGGGCTTGGTGAGATCCGGTACGGCCCCGCCCGCGCGCGGCCGCTCGGAGTCGCGGGCCGGCGGGACGGGCGCGGCGGCAGGGGCCTCGGGGGCGGACGCCGTGACCGCCCGGTCCCGGTCCGCGGTGACGTCCCGTGTGAGGTCCGCGACCAGCGGCGAGGGCGGCATTCCGTTCAGTACGGCTCCGTCGAGGGCGGCCGCCGCCGCGGCGGCCACGTCGACCGCGTCCATCGGCCGGTCGAAGGAGGGCTGGACGGAGGACCTGCGCGGCCGCCTGCGCCCGCTGAGCGCGTCCTCCTCGGCCCGCTCGGGGTCGTGGCCCGCGGGGGCCTGCCCGCGCCGCCGTCCCCGGACGGGACCCGCCTCGCGCCACTCCTCGTCGTACGCGTCGGGCTCGCCGTGCTCCGGCTCGTACGGAGCCTCCAGGATGCCGAGCCGGACGCCGAGCGCCCGCAGCCGCTGCGGGATGGCGTTGACGGGGGTGGCCGTGACGACGAGCAGACCGAAGACGGTGAGCAGCACCAGCATCGGGACGGCGAGGACCTCGCCCATCATGAAGATCAGCGGCTTGGAGGCTCCCCAGCCGATCAGCCCGCCGGCGTCCTGCATGGCGGCGGTGCCCGCACCGCGGCCGGGGGAGCCGCAGGCGATGTGCACCTGGCCGAGCACACCGATGACGAGCGCGGAGAGGCCGATGACGATCCGCCCGTTGGCCTCGGGCTTCTCCGGATACAGGATCAGCCGGATCGCGATCGCGCCGATCAGCAGCGGGACGAGCAGGTCGAGGCGGCCGAAGGCCCCGGTGACGAGCATCTGGACGAGGTCGCCGACCGGGCCCCGCAGGTTGGACCAGGTTCCGGCCGCGACGATCAGGGCGACGCCGAGCAGCAGCAGCGCCAGACCGTCCTTGCGGTGCGCGGGGTCGAGGCCCTTCGCGCCCCGCCCTATCCCCCGGAACAGCGCGCCGATGGCGTGGGCGAGACCGAGCCACAGCCCGCGCGCGAGCCGGTACACGCCCCCGGTGGGTGACGGGGCCGGCCTGGGCGCCGCCCTCTTCGCGGCGGCCTTCCTTGCCTTCTTCGCGGGGGCGGTCTTCCTGGCTGCCGCGGTCTTCTTCGCGGGAGCCTTGGCGGGGGCCGCCTTCTTCGCGGCGCCAGTCGTACGGCCGGCACGCGGCTTCGCGGTGCCCGCCGTGCCCTGGGAACCCTTGCCGGACGTACGTGAGGCCATGGGGGTGAGGTTACCGGTGTGAACGGCGGTGGACACGCGTGCGTACCGCTTCACCCGTTCGTGTCGCCCTTGCGGGGACGGTGAACTGACGGGCGGTACGGCGATGACCGACAGGGCTCGGCCGTGCGGCCGTGCCCGTCAGCTCTGCGAGGGAAGGGTGTGCGCGCCGCCGCCGGGACCGGCTCCCGGCTCCAGCGCGTCCAGCGCGCGCCGCAGTCCGGTGAGCTTGCGCTCCAGGTGGGCGGCGGTGGCGACGGCCGCGGCGTCCGCCGAGTCGTCGTCCAGCTGCTTGGACAGCGCCTCGGCCTGCTCCTCAACTGCGGCGAGGCGTGCGGAGAGTTCGGCGAGGAGACCGGCGGACTCCTTGGCCATGCCGCCCTGGCCGCCGCCCTCCAGCTGGAGCCGGAGCAGTGCGGCCTGCTCGCGCAGCTGGCAGTTCTTCATGTACAGCTCGACGAAGACCGACACCTTGGCGCGCAGCACCCAGGGGTCGAACGGCTTGGAGATGTAGTCGACCGCGCCCGCCGCGTATCCCCGGAAGGTGTGGTGGGGGCCGTGGTTGATCGCGGTGAGGAAGATGATCGGGATGTCCCGGGTCCGCTCCCGCCGTTTGATGTGCGCGGCCGTCTCGAAACCGTCCATTCCCGGCATCTGGACGTCGAGCAGAATGACCGCGAAGTCATCCGTCAGCAGCGCCTTGAGCGCTTCCTCCCCTGACGATGCCCGCACCAGCGTCTGATCGAGCGCAGAGAGGATGGCCTCCAGCGCCAGCAGATTCTCCGGCCGGTCATCGACCAGGAGGATCTTGGCCTTCTGCACCATGCCCCGTCCTCCTCGCCCCGGCACGGTCTCACCCCGACTCGCCGAGCCGGGGGAAGCACCGGGCGCCGCCCCAGGGGACGGCTCCCTTGCGCCGTCCGTCCTTGTGCCGGTCATGGTAGCCGCACCCCGCCCGTCGCCACACCCTGTCACCGCGATGTCACTGTGCACGTAGCAGAAACGCGGTGGGAGACCAGAAGGTTCCCCGAATACCGCCGTCTCACACGCCCTCGGCCACAGCGAGTCAACACCGCGCCGGGGTCCGGGCGTCGGCCGCTCACTCCCCGCGCATCCACTGCTCCATCACGGAGAGGAGATGGTCGGGGTCGACCGGCTTCGTCACGTAGTCGGACGCCCCGGACTCGATCGCCTTCTCCCGGTCGCCCTTCATCGCCTTGGCCGTGAGCGCGATGATCGGCAGCCCCGAGAACTGCGGCATCCGGCGAATCGCCGTCGTCGTGGCATACCCGTCCATCTCGGGCATCATGATGTCCATCAGGACGACCGTCACATCGTCATGCTGCTCAAGGACTTCGATGCCCTCGCGGCCGTTCTCCGCGTACAGCACGGACAGGCCGTGCTGCTCCAGCACGCTCGTCAGAGCGAAGACGTTACGGATGTCGTCGTCGACGATCAGCACCTTCTCGCCGCCGAACTCGAACGTACGCCTGGGCTGGGGCTCCTCCTGGGCGCCCTCGGCCCAGTTGTCCTGCCCCGCCGACCCGGCCGGCTGACCCGGCACCGCGGGCCGCCGCTCCACACTGCCCAGCACCTTGCGGCGGTGCCGGAACAGCGCCCCCGTGCCCGAGCGCGGATCGGCCGAGCCGGGCGCGGGAGCGAACGACGGCGCCTGCAGGGCCAGGTCGATCCCGGCGTCCTCCGTGTCGCCGTATTCGTCCGGAGCGCCGGGCATCGTCTGCCCGTAGCCGTTGGGCGGAAGCTCACTCGCGTGCAGCGGCATGAAGAGAGTGAAGGTCGAGCCGCGGCCCGGCTCACTGGCCGCGTAGATCTCGCCGCCCAGCAGCCGCGCGATCTCACGGCTGATCGACAGCCCCAGACCCGTGCCGCCGTACTTGCGGCTCGTCGTCCCGTCCGCCTGCTTGAACGCCTCGAAGATGACGCGCATCTTGCTCGCCGCGATGCCGATACCGGTGTCGGTCACCGAGAAGGCGATCAGATCGGCCTCCGGGTCGCGCAGCGAACCCGCCTCCAGCAACTGCTCCCGGATCGACTGCGGCACATCCGTCCCGGCCGGCCGGATCACCAGCTCCACCGCCCCGGTGTCCGTGAACTTCACCGCGTTGGACAGCAGATTGCGCAGCACCTGCAGCAGCCGCTGCTCGTCGGTGTGCAGCGTCGCCGGCAGCTCCGGCGACACCCGTACGGAGAAGTCGAGCCCCTTCTCCGCGGTCAGCGGCCGGAACGTCGCCTCCACATAGTCGACGAGCTGCACCAGGGCGATACGGGTCGGGCTGACGTCCATCTTGCCCGCCTCGACCTTCGACAGATCGAGGATGTCGTTGATCAGCTGGAGCAGATCGGAGCCGGCGCCATGGATCGTCTCGGCGAACTCCACCTGCTTCGGCGACAGATTCGCGTCGGCGTTGTCCGCGAGCAGTTTCGCGAGGATCAGCAGCGAGTTGAGCGGCGTCCGCAGCTCGTGGGACATGTTCGCCAGGAACTCGGACTTGTAGCGCATGGACACCGCGAGCTGCTCGGCCCGCTCCTCCAGCACCTGCCGGGCCTCCTCGATCTCGGTGTTCTTCACCTCGATGTCACGGTTCTGGCGGGCCAGCAGCTCGGCCTTCTCCTCCAGTTCGGCGTTGGAGTCCTGAAGTGCTTTCTGCCTGCTCTCCAGTTCGGCCGACCGCTCGCGCAGCTGCTCGGTGAGCTCCTGCGACTGCTTCAGCAGCACCTCGGTCTTCGTGTTGACGCTGATGGTGTTGACGCTGGTCGCGATCATCTCGGCGAGCTGGTTCAGGAAGTCCCGCTGGATCTGCGTGAACGGCTGGAACGACGCGAGCTCGATCACCCCGAGGACCTTCCCCTCGAAGAGGACGGGCAGCACGATCACATGCGCCGGGGACGCCTCGCCGAGCCCGGAGGAGATCTTCAGATACCCCGGCGGCACATTGACCTGGATCGTCCGCTTCTCCTCGGCGGCCGTACCGATCAGGGTCTCCCCGGGCCGGAAGGACGTCGGCATCGAACCGGCCGAGTACCCGTAACTGCCGCGCATCCGCAGCTCGTACGAACCCTCCCCCGGCGCGCCCAGCTCCGAGCCGCCCGTCGGCATCGCCACGAAGAACGCGCCGTGCTGCGCCGAGACCACCGGCGTCAGCTCGCTCATGATCAGCGAGGCGACGTCGTCGAGGTCCCGGCGGCCCTGCATCAGACCGGAGATACGGGCCAGGTTGCCCTTCAGCCAGTCCTGCTCCTCATTGGCGAGGGTGGTGTCGCGCAGGTTGGCGATCATGGTGTTGATGTTGTCCTGGAGGACCTGGATCTCCCCGGCCGCGTCCACGTCGATCTTCAGATTGAGATCACCCCTGGTCACCGCCGTGGCGACGGCCGCGATGGCCCGCACCTGACGGGTCAGGTTCCCGGCCATCTCGTTCACCGACTCGGTGAGGTCGCGCCAGGTGCCGTCGACGTCCCGGACCCGGGCCTGGCCGCCGAGGATGCCCTCCGTACCCACCTCACGGGCCACCCGGGTCACCTCCTCACCGAACGAGGAGAGCTGGTCGACCATGGTGTTGATGGTGTTCTTCAGCTCCAGGATCTCGCCCTGGGCATCGATGTCGATCTTCTTGGTGAGATCGCCCTTGGCGATGGCGGTGGTGACGGTCGCGATCTGCCGCACCTGGCCGGTGAGGTTGGAGGCCATCGAGTTCACGGACTCGGTCAGGTCCTTCCACGTACCGGAGACGCCCGGTACGCGGGCCTGGCCGCCCAGCTCGCCCTCCGTGCCCACCTCGCGGGCCACCCGGGTCACCTCGTCCGCGAACGAGGACAGGGTCGTCACCATCGTGTTGACGGTGTCGGCGAGCTCCGCGACCTCGCCGCGCGCCTCGACCGTCACCTTCTTGGTCAGGTCACCGTTGGCGACCGCGGACGAGACGCGGGAGATGTTCCGCACCTGGCTGGTCAGGTTGTTGGCCATCAGGTTGACGTTGTCGCTGAGGTCCTTCCAGATGCCGGTGACCCCGCGCACTCGCGCCTGGCCGCCGAGGATGCCCTCCGTGCCCACCTCGCGGGCCACCCGGGTCACCTCGTCGGCGAAGTTGGACAGCTGGTCGACCATCGTGTTGACGGTCGTCACCAGCTCCAGGATCTCGCCCTTGGCGTCGACCGTGATCTTCTTCGACAGGTCGCCCTTGGCGACCGCCGTGGTCACCTCGGCGATGTTGCGCACCTGGATGGTCAGGTTGTTCGCCATGAAGTTCACGGACTGGGTGAGGTCCTTCCAGGTGCCCGAGACACCCTGCACCTCGGCCTGGCCGCCCAGAATGCCCTCGGTACCCACCTCGCGGGCCACCCGCGTCACCTGCTCGGCGAAGCTGGAGAGCTGGTCCACCATCGTGTTGAGGGTGTTCTTCAACTCCAGGATCTCGCCGCGCGCGTCCACGTCGATCTTCTGCGACAGATCACCACGCGCCACCGCGGTCGCGACCTGCGCGATGTTGCGGACCTGCGCCGTCAGGTTCCCGGCCATGCCGTTCACCGAGTCGGTCAGGTCCCGCCACACACCGGCGACGCCGGGCACCTGCGCCTGACCCCCGAGCCGGCCGTCCGTACCCACCTCACGGGCCACCCGCGTCACCTGGTCCGCGAACGCGGAGAGCTGGTCCACCATCGTGTTGATGGTGTTCTTCAGCTCCAGGATCTCGCCGCGCGCGTCCACGTCGATCTTCTGCGACAGATCACCACGCGCCACCGCCGTGGTCACCTGCGCGATCTGGCGCACCTGCGACGTCAGATTGCCGGCCATGAAGTTGACGGAGTCGGTGAGCTCCTTCCACGTACCGGAGACACCGTCGACCCGCGCCTGACCGCCCAGCCGGCCCTCCGTGCCCACGTCCCGCGCCATACGGGTCACCTGGTCGGCGAACGACGACAGCTGCGACACCATCGTGTTCACGGTGTTCTTCAGCTCCAGCATCTCGCCGGCCACGTCCACCGTGACCTTCTGCGACAGATCACCATTGGCCACCGCCGTGGTCACCTGCGCGATGTCCCGCACCTGGCCGGTGAGGTTGCGGAACGCCGTGTTCACCGAGTCCGTGAGGTCCTTCCACGTCCCCGCCGCGCCCGGCACCTCCGCCTGACCGCCCAGCCGGCCCTCGACACCGACCTCCCGGGCGACCCGGGTCACCTCGGAACCGAAGGCGGAGAGCTGGTCCACCATCGTGTTGACGGTGTTCTTCAGCTCCAGCATCTCGCCGGCCACGTCCACCGTGACCTTCTGCGACAGATCACCGTTCGCCACCGCCGTGGTCACCTGCGCGATGTCCCGCACCTGGGTGGTGATGTTGCGGAAGACGGTGTTGACCGAATCGGTCAGGTCCTTCCACGTCCCCGCCGCGCCCGGCACCTGCGCCTGACCGCCCAGCACGCCCTCGGCGCCGACCTCACTCGACACCCGGGTCACCTCGTCGGCGAAGGTGCGCAGCGTCTCGGTCATCTGGTTGATCGTGTCGGCGAGTTGAGCCACCTCACCGCGCGCGCTGACCGTGACCTTCTGGGACAGGTCACCGTTCGCGACCGCCGTCGTCACCTCGGCGATGCCCCGGACCTGCGACGTGAGGTTGCCCGCCATCGTGTTGACGGAGTCGGTCAGGTCCTTCCACACACCGGCGACGCCGGGCACCTCGGCCTGGCCGCCCAGCTCACCCTCCGTACCCACCTCACGTGCGACGCGGGTCACCTCGGAGGAGAACGAGGACAGCTGGTCGACCATCGTGTTGACGGTGTTCTTCAGCTGAAGCATCTCGCCGGCCACATGAGCCGTGACCTTCCGCGACAGATCGCCCTTGGCGACGGCCGTGGTGACGAGAGCAATGTCACGTACCTGGGCGGTCAATCGGTACGCCATCGTGTTGACCGAATCCGTGAGATCCTTCCACGAACCGGACATACCGCGCACCTGGGCCTGGCCGCCCAGTTTGCCCTCGGTACCGACCTCCAGTGCGACCCGCGTCACCTCGTCCGTGAACGCCGACAGCTGATCGACCAGGTTGTTGACCGTCCGCGCGACCTTCAGGAACTCGCCCCGCAGCGGACGCCCCTCGGCCCCCTCGGACCGCAGCTCCATCCGCTGGTCCAGATCGCCCTCCGCGACCGCGGACAGCACCCTCCCGACCTCGGAGACGGGCCGCGTCATGTCGTCCACCAGCGCGTTCGCGGCCTCGATGGCGGCCGCCCAGGCGCCCTCACTGGCCCCGACCTCGAGCCGCTCGGAGAGCTTGCCCTCACGCCCCACCATCCGGCGGACCCGGGACAACTCGCCGGTCAGATGCAGTTTCCGATCGGCGACCTCATTGAAGACGGCCGCGATCTCCGTCATCACACCGTCACCGGAGACGGTCAGCCGCCTACGGAAATTGCCGTCACGCATCGACACCAGGGCCGACAGCAGCCGGTCGAGCGCCGCGGCGTCGACCTCCACCGTCCCATTGCTCCGGGACCGTCCGCTTTTCGTACGCGTGCTCATGCCCCGCGCCGTCACGCCAGACTCCACCGTGTCCCTCCCGCAGGGGTTGACCATAGTGCTCGGGTTGTCTCTGGAAGCCTGCCCAGTGTTTCACCGCAGCCGAACCAGGCCATAACACTTCGGCAGCTTGGCATAACGTCCCCATCCTCGGGGGACGGAAACAGCGGTGACCGGCATCCGCTCGGACAGTGAAGGTAAGTAACCTGGCATCCGGCTGTCCAACCGCCCCGTCCGCCCGGCGGGGGCGGCATGGCGCGTGGACGACAACCGGGCACCGGGAGGGGCAGGGCCGACCATGGCACAGCCGGGCGTCGAGACGCGTACGAGGAGTTCTGTGATCACCGCGCGGGCGGCTGCCAGCTTCGACCCCGTGGGGCGGTCGGTCGCCACCGCCCGCGCCTTCGTCAGAGACACGCTCCAGGGCTGGGGCTACACCGATGTCGTCGACGACGCCGTCGTCCTCACCAGCGAGCTCGTCACCAACGCCGTCATCCATGCCGGCACCGCGGCGGACGTCCTGTGTCTGCGTACGGAGGACGGCGTCCGGGTCGAGGTCGCCGACCGCTACCCCGAACGCGAGATCCCGATCCAGAGCACCGGCCCCCACCTGACCAACCTCGACAGCGAGAACGGCCGGGGACTGCTCCTGTGCGCCGCACTCGCCACCCGCTGGGGCGTCGAATACTCCCCCACCCGCAAGCAGGTCTGGTTCCAACTCGACCTCCCGCAGCGCATGGTGGGCACCCGCTCCGCCGGCCCGGTCCTCCCCGTCGACATGCTCCCCGTCGCCGACGAACGCGTCCGAGTCGCCGTCGTCCAGATCGACCGCGGCGGCGCCGTCGCCGCCTGGAACGAAGACGCCGAGGAGCTCTTCGGATACGCCTCCGAGCAGGTCGTCGGCAAGCCTCTCGGCGACTTCGCCGCCTGGCCGCAGACCCCCGGCATCGGCACCGGTCTGGCCGAGGCCCTCCAGCTCTCCCGCTGGGAGGGCAGCTACGGAATCCGCGGCGCGGACGGCCGCGTCATCCCGGTCTACGCCTCCCACCTGCGCGTCCGCGACACCCAGGGCGAACCCTCCACGGTCTGTCTGCTCGTACGGGACTACGAACGCGCCGTGCTCCAGTCCCCGCCCCGCACCCCCGTCGACTCCAGCGCCGAGAAGCACCCGACCGACCCCTTCGAGGTCTTCATCGGCTCCCCGGCCCCCGACGACCTGGACGGCCTCCTCCAGCGCACGGTCGAACGCGCCCGCGACATGCTCGACGGCGACTCCGCCTTCCTGCTGCTGGCCACCGACGACGAGACGGAACTGGAAGTACGGGCCACCACTGGCCTCCCCTCCGCCCGCCAGCGCTTCGCCCGCGTCCCCGTCGAGGCCGGCACCGGCCGGTACGGCTCCGCCCGCATGCCCGCCGTCCACGACGACCTCGCGGCCGTCCCCGGCGCCGTACCACTGCTCAACGGCACCGGCATGAGGTCGGTCGTCACCGTCCCCCTCAAGGTCGAGGGGCGCCTCACCGGCTCCCTCGGCGTCGCCGCCGAAGCCTCCGGCCGCTACACCAACGAACAGGCCCTCCGCCTCCAGTTCGCCGCCGACCGGATCGCCCTCGCCGTCGAGTCGGCCCGCCTCGGCGAGCTCGAACGCCTCCGCCGCGGCTCCCTCAGCTTCCTGGTCGAGGCCTCCGACCTCCTCGCGGGCACCCTCGACCGCGACCAGACACTGGCCCTCATGGCCCAGATGACCGTCCCGACGCTCGCCACCTGGTGCGCCGTCTACACGATCGCGGACCAGTCGTCGGACCCGTACCTCTCCTACGTGCTGCACGAGGACGAGGACCGCATCGACGGCCTCAAGGCACTCCTGTCCAGGATCGCCCCGCCCGACCCGGTCCCCACCCCCGGCGCCCGCGTCTGGACCGCCCCCGCCGACGAGGCCCACCAGGCTGCCCTGCGCACGTCCAGGCGTGAACTGGACGGCGCGTCCAGCCCGCTCTCCTCCGGCATCGGCTCCACCCTCGCCACCGCCGCGGCAGTCGGCGGCGAGACCGTGGTCCTCCCCCTCGTCGCCCGCAACCGCGTCATCGGCATGCTCACCCTCGGCAAGCCCTCGGACGACCACTTCCGCCAGGAGATCCTGGAGCTGGCCGAGGACCTCTCCCGCCGGGCCGCCCTCGCCCTGGACAACGCCCGCCTCTACTCTGAGCGCACGGCCATCAGCCAGTCCCTCCAGCGCAGCCTCCTCCCGCCGGACCAGCCTCAGATCCCCGGCGTCGAGGTCGAGGTCATCTACCGCGCGGCCGGCGAGGGCAACGAGGTCGGCGGAGACTTCTACGACCTCTTCCCGATCCGCGACGGCGTGTACGGCTTCGCCATCGGCGACGTCTGCGGCACGGGCCCGGAGGCCGCCGCGGTCACCGGCCTCGCCCGCCACGCCCTGCGCCTGCTGGCCCGCGAGGGCTTCGGCGGCCCCGCGGTCCTTGAGCGACTGAACGCGGCGATCCTCGACGAGGGCGCCCGCAGCCGTTTCCTCACCCTGCTCTACGGCGAGTTGTGGCCCCAGGAGGACGGCAGCGCCATCCTCAAAATCGTCTGCGCCGGCCATCCGCTCCCGCTGCGCCTGCGGCAGGACGGCACGGTGGAACCCGCCGCCGAACCCCAGCCGCTGCTCGGCGTCATGGACGACCTGGAGCTGTACGAACAGACCGTCACCCTGGACCCGGGCGACGTCCTCCTGTGCGTCACCGACGGAGTCACCGAACGCCGCGAGGGCTCCCGCATGCTCGGCGACGACGGCCTGAGCGACGTCCTGACGACCTGTACGGGCCTGACGGCCGGCGCCGTCGCCGCCCGCATCCTCCGCGCGGTCGAACGCTTCGCGGCGGAACCAGCCTCCGACGACATGGCCATCCTGGCGATGCGCCTCCCGGAGCCCCACCAGCGCTGAACACGAAGAAGGCCCCCCGCCGTTGGGCGGGGGGCCTTCTTTCGTAAGAGCCCCCATGCGGAATCGAACCGCAGACCTTCTCCTTACCATGGAGACGCTCTACCGACTGAGCTATAGGGGCCTGTTGACTGCGGGGTTTCCCTCGCGGCAACGAGAAGAATCATACCCCGAACTGGCGTGTGTTCCCAACCAACTCAGTCCGGTCTCTGGTCGCCGTCCATCGCCCGTACACAGGTATCCCGCCGGCCCTTGAACTCCCCGGTGGTTCCGTGAACTCCCCGGCAGCTCCGGGGTCCTGGGGCCTCAGACAAGTGCTGAACGCAAAAATGCCTCAACCCCCGGACAGAGTCCGGGGGTTGAGGCTAAAGATTGTTCGGCGGCGTCCTACTCTCCCACAGGGTCCCCCCTGCAGTACCATCGGCGCTGAAAGGCTTAGCTTCCGGGTTCGGAATGTAACCGGGC